>CAWABZ010000008.1:0-770636 GCA_963780425.1 uncultured Chloroflexia bacterium
AGCACCGGTGACGGGGGCCGGGCCACGGTCGCGTGCGCCGGACTCTTGCGTCATGGCGGAAAGCCTACGGCACGGGCCCCTCGATATACTCGGCGCTCATGACGTCCCAGCCCGAGGCCGGCTCACCCTCCCGCCGCGTCCGCCTCGGGATCGCCGGGCTCGGGGCGGTGGCCCAGGCCGTCCATCTCCCGCTCGTCGAGCGATTGCGTGACACGTTCGAGATCGGCGCGATCGCCGACCTCTCGCCGACGCTCACCGCGGCCATCGGCGACCGATACCAGGTCGCAGCCGACCGGCAATTCGGCACGGTCGAGGAGATCGCGATGGCGCCACACCTGGACGGGCTGCTCGTCCTGACCTCTGGTTCCCACGCTGCCGCGGTGACTGCCGGGCTCCAGGCCGGCCTCGCGGTGTTCGCCGAGAAGCCGCTCGCGTTCACGCTCGCGGAGGCGGATGACATCGCCGATCGGCTCGCGGCCGATCCGGCGCGCCGTCTGCAGGTCGGCTACATGAAGCTGTACGACCCGGCGGTGGTACACGCGCGACGGGTTGCGGAGGAGCGCGGCTTCGGCGCGCCCCGCGCGATCGAGGTCACCGTCCTGCATCCGACATCCGAGGCGCAGCTGGCGCACGCCCGGCTGCTCCCCGCCCCGACCGACGTGCCCGAGGCGACCCGCGCAGCATTCACCGCAGCCACCGACCGCCTCCGAGGCGACGCCCTGGGCGACGCCGGCGCCGCAGCCTTCGGACGGCTCTATACCGACATTCTCCTGGGCAGCATCGTCCACGAGCTCGCGCTGATACGGGCGTTCGCCGGCGACCCGACCGCGATCGACGGCACGTGGACATGGCCGGACGGCGCATGGCCGCCCTCGGTCGAGCTGACGGGGTCCCTGCCATCGGACGGCCGCGTTTCGGTCCGCTGGCACTTTCTCCCCGACTACCCGGCCTACCGGGAGGAGGTCCGCGTGGTCTACGAGGCGGCCACGCTCGAGCTCGCCTTCCCGTCGCCGTACCTGCTCCATCGGCCGACCGTGCTTCGCATCACGACGACGGAGGTCGGTGGCCGGCGGGACGAGGTCTGGACGTCGACCGACGAGGCGTTCGAGCAGGAGCTGCTGGCCTTCCACGACCTGGTGGTCGATGGCCGCGAGCCGGCCGCAGGCGTGGCCGCGGGACGAGCCGACATCGTCACGTGCCAGCGGGCCATCGCCGCGATGGGCGCGCGGCTCGGCGTCGCGATCGGGGGCGAAGCTGCGTGACGACTGAACGGGCCGTCGTCCACCTCGTCCCGCATACACACTGGGATCGCGAGTGGTACGAGCCCTTCCAGGTGTTCCGGATGCGGCTGGTCGACCTCATCGACCAGCTGCTCGAACGGATGTCTGCCGACCCGCGTCTCCGGTTCACACTCGACGGTCAAGCCGCGACCGTGGACGACTACCTCGAGGTGCGGCCCGAGGCCGAGCCCGTCATCCGCCAGCTCATCGCCGAGGGGCGGCTGGCTATCGGGCCGTGGCAGATCCTGCTCGACGAGTTCCTCGTGTCGGGCGAGACGATCGTGCGCAACCTCGAGCTCGGGTGGGCGCGTGCGGAGGGGCTCGGCGGGGCGATGCGGGTCGGCTACCTGCCGGACATGTTCGGGCACATCGCCCAGATGCCGCAGATCCTGCGCCGGGCCGGTATCGACCGGGCGGCCGTCTGGCGCGGCGTCCCGGCGGCCATCGACCGGCATTCCTTCACATGGCGCTCGCCCGATGGATCGTCGGTCGAGACCGAGTACCTCGTCGGCGGCTACGGCAACGGCGCCTACCTGTTCGACGTGCCGGACCGCTTCGGCCCGAAGCTCGGCGAGTACCGCCGCCTGCATGCCGGGTCCTACGGCGACCGCTCCCTGCTCGCGATGTACGGGACCGACCACGCAGTGCCATCCGCCCAGCTCGCGGACCTCGTCGATCTCGTGAATGCCGCGGACGGCGACGTCGAGGTCCGGCTGGCAACGCTGGGCGACTACATGGAACGCGACCGCGAACGACATCCCGGCCCGGACGGTGACCTCCCGACCTGGGTGGGCGAGCTGCGGTCCGGTGCCCGCGCCAACATGCTCATGAACGTCGTCTCCGCCCGCGTCGACCTCAAGGCCGCGGCCGCGCGCGCCGAGCGCGTCCTCGAGCGCTACGCGGAGCCGCTGAGCGCGCTACACGGCGGGACCTGGCCGGGACGCCTGCTCGAGCTGGCCTGGCGGCGCCTCATCGACAACTCCGCCCATGACTCGATCTGCGGCTGCTCGCACGACGCGGTCGTCGCCCAGGTCATCGGTCGGTACGCAGAGGCGGAGCAGATCGCGTCCGGGCTGGTCGGGTCGGTCACGCGCCGGATCGCTTCCTCGGTGCCCGAGGATGGCTGGGCGGTCGTCAACCCCTCCCCGGTCGATCGGCACGACATCGTCGAACTCGACCTCGCGGTGCCCGCAGGCTGGTCGTCGGTGGCCCTGCGCGTCGGGGATCGCATCCTGCCGACCCAGGAGCTGTCGCGGGAGGGTGCTGTCCACGGCGTGTTCCGGGTCCCAGGATCGGGGGTCGGCGAGTTCATGCGCCGTCGCCGGCACGGCCGCGAGCTGCTCGGGCGCTTCATCAACGGCACCGAAGTGGACCCGTCCACGGATCCGCCGCGCATCGTGGTGCATCTCGACCGGGTGCCCGAGCCGCTCGAGCTCGACGTCGAGGAGCTGGTTGCCGAGCTCACGACCGCGGCAGCCGAGCGACCCGAGACGATCTGGGAGGTGACGCTGGAGGTCGCGAAGCGGCGACGCGTGCTCGCCCGTCTGCCCGCACCCGCGCTCGGGTATGCCCCGGCCAATCACCACGAGGGCGGTGACACGCATGAGTCGATCCCGAACCCGGTCGAGGTCACGGACCGCCGCATGGCGAACGGGCTGGTCGAGCTCGTGGTCGCGGACGACGGCACCGTGCGAGTGGCGGGCGGCGGAACCGTCCTCGAAGGCGTCGGCCGCGTCGTGGATGGCGGCGATGCCGGGGATAGCTACAACTACGGTCCCCCGCAGGACGACCGGCTGGTCGAGCAGCCGGAGTCCATCGACATCCGCCCCGACGCGTACGGTCCGCTGCGCGGCGAGATCGTCGTCCTCCGGAGCTACGCCTGGCCGCGCGACCTGACCGCGGACGGGTCCGGGCGGTCGGACCGGACGGTCGCGACCGAGGTCACGACCATCTTCGAGTTGCGCGCCGATGAGCCCTTCGTCCGCGTGCGGATCGAATTCGAGAACGGCTCGCGCGATCACCGCGTCCGGTGGCACATCCCCCTGCCGACACAGGTCAACGGGTCGGCGGCCGAAGGCCAGTTCGCCGTCGTCGAACGGGGCCTGGACCCGGAGGGCGGGCACGGCGAAGTGCCGGTCCCCACTTTCCCGGCAGTCGGGTTCGTCAGCGTCGACGGATGCAGCGTGCTGCTCGACCAGGTCACCGAATACGAGGTCGTCGACGGTCGCGAGCTGGCCCTGACGCTCCTGCGGTCGTTCGGCCTGATCAGCCGCAACGCGAACCCGTATCGCGAGGACCCGGCGGGTCCCGAGGTCTCGGTGCCGGCCGCCCAGCTTCCTGGGCAACGCACGTTCGCCTTCGCCGTGCTCCCGCACGCGGGCTCGTGGACGACCGCCGGCACACGTGTCGCGGCAGAGCAGTACCGCCACCCGTTCGCGGTCATTCGCGGGACAGGTTCGAGCGGCGAGGATCCGGCCCCGGTGCCAGGCCTCAGCATCGAAGGCGACAGGGTTGTCCTGAGCTCGCTGCGACGACGGGAGGAGCAGCTGGAGCTGCGCATCGTGAATGAGTCCGCCGCAGCCACCACGGCGACGATCAGGATCCCGCTGGCCGCTGCGCGGGAGGCGGACCTGCTCGGCCGTCCAGGCGCGTACCTGCCGTTGACCGTCGAGGGCCTCGCGTTGACCCTGGGCCCGTGGGAGATTCGGACCGTCCAGCTGCTCAGGCGCTGAGCGTCGATGGGCAAGCTGGCCGCGGGGGGCCACATGAACCGGGCAGCACCCGAGTGCAAGGCGCCCGCAACGTTGACAGAACGTTCGGACGGACTCTAGGCTCGTGCGCACTTCCGACCGATCCGCACCTCTTTGGGTGGGCGGCGGGAGAACCGGTCGCGATACAGACAGGGTCGACGTCAGCGGATGCGTAACGGGACGTCGGTCGGCTGGTCGACACCGGCGGAGGAGTCGCGACTGATCGTGCTCGCACGACCACTCGCGGGGTTGGTTTGAACGCCCGCACGTCGGCGGGCATACGGTTTCGCTCTGAGGAGGAGTCGATGACCAGATCCCTACGTTTCCCGGCGCTGTTGCTTGTGGCTGCGCTCTCCGCGGCCGCGTGCGGCGGCGGCGGCGGTTCGCCGGCTGCCCCGGCGTCGGACGGCGCACCCGCGTCAGGCGCGAGTGGCGGGCCGGTCACGAGTGGCTCGGCAGGCACGCTCAATGTGCTGTCGCTGTGGGGCGGCAGCGAGGAAGCGGCCTTCAAGGCCGTCCTCGAGGACTTCACGGCCAAGACCGGGTGGGGCGTCAACTACGAGGCCGACCGGCAGACGTATTCCACGACCCTGCAGTCGCGCATCACCGGCGGCAACCCGCCGGACATCGCGATCATTCCGGGCATCGGCTTCCTGCGACGCTTCGCCAAGGACGGCTCACTCAAGAAGGTCGCCGATCTCGGCGTGGACACCGCGGCCCTGAGCAGCAGCTACCCGGCCGGATTCCTGGCCGCGGGTACCGTGGACGGCGACGTCTACGCGGTCCCGGCCAAGTACAACAACAAGGGCACGATGTGGTATCGGCCCGATGTCTTCAAGACGGCCGGCGTCACGGCGAATCCCGCCACGTGGGATGAGTTCAAGACGACGCTCGACTCCCTGGTCGACAAGCCCGGTGCGATGGCGCTGGGTGCCAAGGACGACTGGAACCTGACCGACTGGTTCGAGAACATCTATATCCGTCAGGCCGGCGTCGCCGCATACGACAAGCTGTTCAGCGCCGAGGGCGACTGGGCCGATCCATCGGTCCAGAAGGACGTCGACACGATGCTCGAGGTCATCAACGACAAGTACGTCGTCGGTGGCATCGATGCTGCCGTGGGACGTGCCTGGACGGACGCGATCGCCCAGGTCTTCAAGCCTGAGCCCGAGGCGGGCGTCTTCTACGAAGGCGGTTTCGTCGGTGGCATCGCCACCACTCAGACCAACACGGACCTCGTCATCGGAGAGACCATCGACTGGTTCCCATTCCCGACCCTGGGCAACACGGATGACGTCACGACCTTCGGTGGCGACGTCGTCGGTGCCCTCACCGACAGCGAGGGAGCCAAGCAGTTCATGCAGTACGTCGTCACGCCCGAGGCCAACGCGGTCTGGGCGGCCACGGGCGCCATCGTGTCGCCCCACACGGGTGTCGAGACGAGTGCGTACCCGAACGACCTCGTCGTGCGTGAGGCTGAATCACTCCAGAAGGCGACCGAGATCCGGTACGACGGTGCCGATCTCCTGCCCGCCGGGATCGCCGGCGAGGGCCTCGGCGCGTTGCTGCAACGTGCCATCGTGCCAGGCACCACCATCGATTGGGCGGATTTCCAGACGCGCGTCAAGGCCGCCTGGGACGCCGAGTGATCGTGAGGTCGGTCTAGATCGGTAGTCCGACGCGGGCGGCCCTCACGGCCGCCCGCGTCGCTGTTCTCGAAAGGAGGGAGTTCATGGCCGTAGTCGCGCCAGGTGGTGTGGATCCTGGGGGGCTTCCGACGGCGATGAAGGCACCGCCGCCACCCAAGGTGGCCGGACGTCGATACGACGGCACGGCCCTGCTCTTTCTCGGACCAACCGCCATCCTGATGGCGATCTTCCTGATCTATCCGACGATCTACACGATCGCGCTGAGCTTCAACCGCGGACGCCGCGGCGAGTTCAACGAATGGGTGGGCCTGACCCACTACATCGGCCTCCTGAACGACAAGAGCTTCATCAACCTGAGCACGTTCCCGCCGTCGGGGGCGGTCTGGAACAACGTGCTCTGGGCGATCTTCTACACGAGCGGGGTGATCTTCCTGGGCCTCATCGTGGCCGTCCTCGCCTCGCGGGTCCGATACGAGTCGATCATCAAGGCCGTGGTCTTCCTGCCGATGGCGATCGCCGCGACGGCGCTCGCGATCATCTGGAACTTCGTCTACGCCCCGGACCCGAATATCGGCCTGCTCAACGCGATCCTCGACCCCTTCACCGAGCGCGGGATCTCGTGGCTGGGCAACCCGTCACTCGTCAACGCGGCGCTCATCATCGCGGGCATCTGGGGGTCGGTCGGCTTCGCCACCGTGATCCTGTCGGCGGCGCTCAAGAGCATCCCGAGCGAGGTCCTCGAGGCGGCGCGGACCGACGGCGCGAACGAGCGGCAGATCTTCTTCCGCGTCATCCTGCCGATGGTCAGCCTGCCGATCTCGGTCCTCGCGGTGACGCTGCTGGTCAACGTCATCAAGTTGTTCGACCTGATCTACGTGCTCACCAATGGCGGCCCCGGAACGGCGAGCCGCGTGATCGCGTTCACGATGTACCAGGAGGCGCTCCCGGGCGGTCAGTTCGGCCGCGGCGCCGCGATCGCGGTGATCATGCTGATCCTGCTCATCCCGATCATGGCGTACAACGTCCGGCGCTTCCGTAGCTCGAGGGTCGTGTAGATGACTGCTGTCGCCGAGCCCCGAGCCGCCGCGCGCGAGCGCACCGTCACGGAGCGCCTCGTCCGCTTCCTCAACAAGACCCCCGTCCATATCGCCCTGGGCCTGATCGCCCTGCTCTGGTTGGCACCGACCGTCGGTCTGCTCGTCACGTCGTTCCGGCCGCGCAGCGACATCCAGGTGACGGGCTGGTGGGAGAGCTTCCTGCAGTTCCGCTTCACGCTGGCCAACTACCAGGAGGTGCTGACCTCCCAGGGGATGCTGGAAGCGTTCGTCAACACGTTCCTCATCGCGGTGCCGTCGACGTTGATCCCGTTGACGCTGGCCTCGATGGCCGCCTACGCGTTCTCGTGGCTGAACTTCCCCTTCCGCGACGGGCTGTTCCTGCTCGTCGTCGCGTTGCTGATGATCCCGGTCCAGGTCGCGTTCATCCCGTTGCTCAAGCTGTTCGCCCCGACCGGGTTGCTCAACAGCTTTGGCGCGATCTGGCTCGCGCATACCGCGTTCGCCCTGCCGTTCGGGATCTTCCTGTTACGTAACTTCTTTATCACCCTGCCGAAAGACCTGATCGAGGCGGCTCGCATCGATGGGTCGTCGACGATCGGGATCTTCCGCCAGATCGTAGTCCCGCTGTCGGTGCCGGCCATCGCCGCGTATGGGATCTTCCAGTTCCTGTGGGTCTGGAACGACCTGCTCATGGCCTTGGTGTTCGTCCAGCGTGGCGACATGTGGCCCATGACGAAGGCCATCCAGAACCTGCTCAGCCAGTACGGCACGGAATGGCACCTGCTGGCCGCCGGGGCGTTCATCCTCATGGCCGTCCCGCTCCTCGTGTTCTTCAGCCTCCAGAGGTACTTCGTCCAGGGCCTGCTGGCGGGCTCGGTCAAGTAGGGCGGCGGAGCGATCGGCGATCCGCCGGCGCTTCGCGTCGCGACGTGGAACATCCGGGCCGCCATCGGCCCGGGTGAACCCTTCCCGCCCGCCTGGTGGCGGCACGTCAAGATCGATCGGCTCGAGCGCATCGCCCGGATCATCGACGCGCTCGATGCGGGCGTCGTCGGCCTCCAGGAGGTCGCCTTCTTCGACGTCGACGGCGAGGTCGTCGACCAACCGACCGAGCTCGGCCGGCTGACCGGTCGCGCCGTCCGCTATGCCGCGGTCCACGCTTTCGCGCTCGTCGAGCCCGAGACCGGCCGAGCCGTCGGCAGCGCGACGTGGGGCAACGCGATCCTGACGCGCGACCCCGTCCGTGCCGGTTTCGCGCACGACCTCCCGCTCGGCGCCGATGACGCGCTGGTCGAGCCACCCGGAAGCGACCTGCCGCTGGCCGGGGTCACCTTCGCCGACGCGCCATACGGCGCGCGGGAGCCGCGCTGTGTCGTCGGTGCACGGATCGACCACGACGGTCACGCGATCGACGTCCTGGCAACGCACCTCACGTACGCCGGCACCGCCCAGCGACGAGGCCAGTCCGACGAGCTGGCACGCCTCGCGGGTGATACGCGGGCGGCGGTCGTCGTGCTGGGCGACCTCAACGCCCCGATCGACGCCCCGGAGCTCAAGTCATTGACGGCGTCGCTCGACGACGCCTTCGCGGCTGCCGGCATCCCACCGGGCGATCCGCGCCGCCGCTCGTGCGGCCCGTGGCCGATCGACCACGTCCTGACGCGCGACCTGGACGTCGAGGACTGCCACGTGGACGAGCGGGCCGGCGATGCCTCCGACCACCTGCCGGTCGTTGCGACCCTCCGTCACCGATCGCGCAGTCGATCCTCCAGACGCGCGACCTGATCGGCGAGCTCCGCTTCACGCGCCCGCGCACCGTCGACGACCGCCGGCGGCGCCTTGCTCACGAACGCGTCGTTGGCCAGGCGTGCGCGCGCGGCGTCGAGCCAGCCGCGCGCGTCGTCCAGCTCGCGCTGGAGCCGTGCCCGCTCCAGGTCGCGGGCCGCCGGATCGGATGCGGTGTCCGGGCGGTGGGCGAGCGCCTCGAGCTCGCCCGCGATGACGGTCAGGGCACCGTCCGTCGATGCCCTTCCCTCCCCGAGCCCCTCGCGCGTCAGTCGCCGCTCGAGCGGCCGGGCGCGCGCGAGCCGCTCGATCGCGGGGCGCAGCGCCTCGAACGTCGCGCCCAGCGCCTGGGGCACGACGACCTCGGTCGCGAGCCATGTCCCGGCCGCCACCTGCGCCTCGGCGCGTGCATTCCGCAGGCCACGGACGAGCTCGAGGATCGCGTCGACCTCCCGCTCGAGCCGATCGTCGCGACCGGTCGGCGCCGGCCAGCGCGCGACGATCAGCAGGTCCGGATCGCTCGCGCGGTGCGGAATCGACCCCCACAGCGCCTCCGTGACGAACGGCATCACCGGGTGGAGCAGGCGCAGGTATGTGTCGAGCCCCTCGACCAGCGCCCACCATGTGGCCTCGCGCTCCGCGGCTGTCGACGATCCGTCGGCGAGGCGGACTTTCGCGAGCTCCACGCCCCAGTCGCAGAACTCGTTCCAGATCGCGTCGTAGAGGAGCCGCGTGACCTCCCCGAAGGCGCAGTCGGCCATGGCGGCGTCGACCGCCTCGACAGTCGCGCTGGCGCGCGACAGGATCCAGCGCTCGGCGGGCCCCAGGTCGGTTTCCGACGGCAGGCGTCGCTCGGCCCCCGACGGGATGGTCTCGGGGCGGGCGCCGATGACGAAGCGCGTCGCATTCCACAGCTTGTTGGCGAAGTTGCGCGCGTTCTCGAGCTTGGTTCTGCCGAACCGCTGATCCTGGCCGGGCGCCGTGCCATGGATGACGGCGAACCGGAGGGCATCGGCGCCGGTCTCGTCGATGACCCCGAGCGGATCGACGACGTTGCCCTTCGTCTTCGACATCTTCTGGCCTTCCGGGTCGCGGATCAGGCCCGAGAGATAGATCGTGTGGAATGGCTCCCGGTCGGTCAGGTGCAGGCCGAGCATCATCATCCGGGCGACCCAGAAGAAGATGATGTCGTAGCCGGTCTCCATGACCGACGTGGGGTAGTAGGTCCGGAAGTCCGGCGTGTCGTCCGGCCAGCCCAGGGTCGAGAACGGCCATAGGCCGGAGCTGAACCACGTGTCGAAGATGTCCGGGTCCTGCTGGAGCTCCGCTGCGGGCCGGCCGCAGACCTCACAGCTCGCCGGGCCATCCGGATCGGACGAGACCGTGACGTGCCCGTCCGGGCAGTACCACGCCGGGATGCGGTGGCCCCACCACAGCTGGCGCGACACGTTCCAGTCGCGGATGTTGGTCAGCCAGTGTTCCCAGGTCTTCTCGAACCGATCGGGCACGATCCGCGTGCGCCCGGACCGGGTCGCGTCAAGCGCTCGGGTCGCGAGCGGCCCGGTGCGGATGAACCACTGCGTCTTGAGCCGCGGCTCGAGGACGTCGTTGCTGCGCTGGCAGCGGCCGAGGACCATCTCGTGCGGGCGCTCATCGGCGAGATCGCCGTTCTCCGCGAGCTCGGCCACGATCCGGCGGCGGGCCTCGTAGCGATCGAGGCCGTCGAAATGCGTCCCCGTGTTCGTGATGGTCGCGTCGTCGGCGAGGATCGTCGGCGCAGGCAGCCCGTGACGCTTGCCTGTCGCGTAGTCGTCCGGGTCATGGGCCGGCGTGATCTTCACCGCGCCAGTGCCGAACGCGCGGTCGACGACGTCGTCCGCGATGATCGGCACGTCGCGCTCGACGAACGGGATCCGGGCCCGGCGTCCGACCAGGGCCCGATAGCGATCGTCCTCGGGATGGACGGCCACCGCGACGTCGCCGAGGATCGTCTCGGGGCGCGTGGTCGCCACGGTGATCGTCTCGTCCGGATCGGGTTCCCCGGTCGACTCGTCGATGAGGTGATAGCGGATCGACCAGAGGGTCCCGGTCTCCGGTGACGACACCACCTCGAGGTCGCTGACGCTGGTCCGACAGCCCGGGCACCAATTCACCATGGCCTCGGTGCGGTAGGCGAGCCCGTCGCGGTACAACCGCTCGAAGGCGACCCGGACGGCCTTCGCCGAGACCTCATCCATCGTGTAGCGCAGCCGCCCCCAGTCGGCTGACGCCCCGACGCGTCGCTGCTGGCCGAGCATGATCGGCTTGGTCGACTCGGAGAACTCGCGCATCCGCTCGAGGTAGCGCTCGCGGCCGAGGGTCTGCCGGCTCTCGCCCTCCTTCGCGAGGATCCCGTCGAGGACGAACTGGGCAGCGATGCTGGCGTGGTCGAGACCGGGCAGGAACAGCGTCGGGTGCCCGCGCATGCGGGCGTGCCGGACCATCAGGTCCTCCACCGCCGTCCGCTGGGCATGGCCCAGGTGGAGCGAACCCGTCACGTTGGGCGGTGGCTGGATGATCGTGAATGGGGGCAGCGCGGGGTCGGCCGTCGAGCCGGCGCCATCCGGGGCGAAGACGTCCGCGGCCAGCCAGCGCTCGTAGACCGGCCCCTCGACGTCCGTCGGTCGATAGGCCTTCGGGAGCTGCGGGCTCGGCCGTCTCGGGCTCGGCCGTGTCGGTCATCGCATGCCTCGTTCGTCTCGAAAACAGAAACCCCGCTCGTCCAGCGGACGAACGGGTCGTGGTACCACCTGCTGGTTCGGCGCCCGGTGCGGACGCGCTCATCGCGCGGCGCAGACCCGGTGCCCTCTCGACGCGGTATCGGGCGTCAGCCGTCATGGCTCGGGAGCGACTTTCACGTCGGCCCGTACCGCGCGGCTCCCACCGTCCCGCGCTCGCTCGGGGCCGTCCCGACGCTACTCCTCTCCTGTCACCGCCGTGACGGCGGCGAGTGTAGCACGGGCTCGGGCCGGGTCCGGACGACGTCGAAGGCGACGAAGGGACCATGTGCCGCAGGACGTCTGTCGTGCTGTGGGACTTGCGACGCGTGGCTAGACTCGGGGCGTGGACCCGTCGGCCCAGACCCTCGTCCAGCTGGTCATCCTCGTCCTCGCCGGACTTCTCGTCGCCCGCGATCGCGCTCTCGATCCCCGGCTTGTTCCGGCGCAGACGCCACCCGGAGACGCGCGGGATCCTCGTCGTGGGCGTCGGCGGGGGCGGCGGCAACGCCGTCGACCGGATGGTCGATGCCGGGATCCCGGGCGTGGACTTCGTCGTGTGCAACACCGACGCCCAGGCTCTCCGCGAATCCCTCGCCCCGACCCGCATCAGGATCGGCGACGCGATCACCAACGGGCTCGGCTCCGGAGGCGATCCCGACGTGGGCAGGAAGTCTGCGGAGGAGGACGCCGAGAAGATCGGCCGCGGCGCTCGCGTCGGCCGATCTCGTGTTCGTGACGGCCGGCCTGGGTGGCGGCACCGGCTCGGGGGCCGCCCCGATCGTGGCGGCCAAGGCGCGAGAGCAGGGCGCGCTGACCATCGCAGTCGTCACGAAGCCATTCGACTTCGAGGGCGCACAGCGTCGCGAGATCGCCGATGAGGCGGCCGCTCGGCTGGCGTCCGAGGTGGACGCCCTGATCACGGTCTCCAACGACCGGGTCAGCGAGGTCGTCCAGGAGGACGCGTCGGCCCTCGAGGCGTTCAGCGTCGTCGATGGCGTGCTGCTCCATGCCGTCCAGGGCATCGTCGACCTGCTCACGGCGCCCGGCCTCATCAACCTCGACTTCGCCGATGTGCGCGCGATCATGCGCGACGCGGGACCGGCCCTGATCGGCCTGGGCCGCGGGAGCGGCGAGGACCGCGCCGTGGACGCCGCCCGTCAGGCCATCTCGAGCCCGCTCCTCGAGGCCAGTATCCAAGGCGCCCGCGGCATCCTGTTCCACGTGTCCGGGCCCGCCGACCTGAAGCTGCGCGAGGTCCGGCGGGCGGCCGACGAGATCAGGTCGACGGCCGACAGCCGCGCCAACGTGATCTTCGGGGCGAGCGTCGGCGACGTCGCCGACGGCGAGGTCATGATCACGCTCATCGCCACGGGCCTCGACGGCCACCGTGCCGCGGAACCCGTGTCGCCGCCGACCCTGACGGGACGCCTCCGACGGCAGGCCGAGCGCGTGACCCCGCACGCCCAGGTGCCGTCAGCGCGTCAGGCCGTCACGGGCGAACCACCCGCGCGTGGAGCGGCGCGCCCCGATCGCGGACGACAACCTCGAACTACCGACCTTCCTGCGAAAGCATCGACCGCCCTCGACCCGGACCGGCTGACGCAGAGTCGGCCGGGGCCTCCCGGGGTATCCCTCAGGCGCTCTCGCCGCGCTCGGCCAACCATTCCTCGTAGTTCGTCTCGTCGACGCCCTCGTCGACGTCCGTCTTCGTCAGCAGGAGCGGCAACCGCCCGCTGCGGATGGTCTCCTCGGTGATGATGCACTTGCGCACCTCGGTCCGCTCCGGGATGTCGTACATCACCTCGAGGAGCGACTCCTCGACGATCGATCGCAACGCGCGTGCGCCGGTCTTCCGATCGAGCGCGACCTCGGCCGCGGCCTTCAGCGCCCCCGGCGTGAACGCGAGCTCGACCTTGTCGAGGGCGAGGAACTTCTGGAACTGCCGCGTGACGGCGTTGCGCGGCTCGGTCAGGACGCGAACCAGGTCCTCCGCGGTCAGCGCGGTGAGCGTGACCATGACCGGCAGCCGGCCGATGAACTCGGGGATGAGCCCGAACTTCAGCAGGTCCTCGGGCATGAGCTTCTCGAGGATCCGGCCGCGGTCTGCGGGGGTCATCGCCCCGTCCGCCCCGAAGCCGATGGCGCGCCGCCCGACCCGTTCCTCGACGATCTTCTCGAGCCCGTCGAATGCGCCACCGCAGATGAACAGCACGTTCGTCGTGTCGATCTGGATGAAGTCCTGGTGCGGGTGCTTCCGGCCGCCCTGCGGCGGGACGTTGGCGATGGTGCCCTCGAGGATCTTGAGGAGCGCCTGCTGCACGCCCTCGCCGGAGACGTCCCGGGTGATCGAGGGGTTGTCGGCCTTGCGCGCGATCTTGTCGATCTCGTCGATGTAGATGATCCCGCGCTGCGCCCGGGCGACATCGAAGTCGGCCGCCTGGATCAGCCGCAGCAGGATGTTCTCGACATCCTCACCGACGTAGCCGGCCTCGGTCAGCGATGTCGCGTCGGCGATGCAGAACGGGACGTCGAGGACGCGCGCCAGCGTCTGGGCGAGCAGGGTCTTGCCGCTGCCGGTCGGCCCGACGAGAAGGACGTTGGACTTCTGGAGCTCGACGTCGTCGACCTGGTGCCCGGCATTCACCCGCTTGTAGTGGTTGTAGACCGCGACCGATAGGACCTTCTTGGCACGATCCTGGCTGATGACGTACTGGTCGAGGGCATCCTTGATCTGATGCGGGTTGGGGAGCTTCGACGTGGCCTGCTTGGGGCGCGGCGTCTCGAGCATCTCCTCTTCGATGATCTCCTGACAGAGGTTGATGCACTCGTCGCAGATATAGACGCCCTGGCCCGCGATGAGCTTGCGGACCTGTTCCTGGCTCTTGCCGCAGAAAGAGCAGCGATACGGGACCTTGGGTCCCTTGCTGCCGCTGGTCGACGTCACGTGTTCGTTGTCCTTGTCCTTGTCCCTATCCTGCCGAGTCGCCCTTCGAGCGCTTCGGCTGCGGTGCTTCCTCGGCCTCGCCAGCCTCGACGGCCGCTTCCGCGGCCTTCTCGTCGTGGTGCTGGGCGGTCAGTGAATCCCACTGCTCCGAGTACACCGCATCGATGATGCCATAGTCCTTCGCATCCTCGGGAGCCATGAAGTAGTCCCGGTTGGTGTCCTGCCGCACCTTATCGACAGGCTGGCTCGTGTGCCGGGCGAGGATCTCGATGTTCCGGTTGACCAGGAATTCCCATTCCTTCATCTGGATCAGCGCGTCGGGAGCGTTGCCGCGGAACCCGCCGGACCCCTGGTGGATCATGATCCGGCTGTTCGGCAGGGCGTAGCGCTTGCCCTTGGTACCGGCCGCCAGCAGGACCGCCGCCATCGAGGCCGCCATGCCGAGGCAGATCGTGCTGACCGGCGCGCGCAGGTACTGCATGGTGTCGTAGATCGCGAGACCGGAGTTCACGACGCCGCCGGGCGAGTTGATGTACAGGCTGATGTCCTTCTCAGGGTCCTCGGAATCGAGGAACAGCAGCTGTGCGATGACGAGGTTGGCGAGGTGGTCTTCGATCGCGTCGCCCAGGAAGATGATCCGCTCGCGCAACAGGCGCGAGTAGATGTCGTAGGCGCGCTCTCCTCGGCTGGAGGATTCGATGACCATGGGGACGAGCATCTGGGATCTCCTGGGTGATTCCGTGTGGCTGCTTGCGGATGCGGTCGCTCAGCCCGCCGTGGCGGGCTCATCGACCGGTGTGCTGTCTCGGCTGTCGAGGACGGTGCCTGGGTCGGTCGCCCCGACCGCCGCGTTGGCCTGGGCCTGGCCGTCGGCGACCGCCGACCCCGGCGCGTCCTCGAGGTGTGGGAGGGGCTGATGGTCGGGGTGAGCCGCCAGCCACTCGTCGATGAGTCGCTCCACCACACGGCTCCGGCGCAGGGTGCTCCGGATGAACGCGCGGCCGCGCTCTGACTCGAAGTATTCCTGGAGGCGCGCGTCGCCAGCGTAGCGCTCCCGTCCCTGGGCGACCTCGGCCTCGACGTCGGCGTCGGGCACCGTGAGGTTCTCGGTATCGGCGATCTTCGAGAGGACGAGCAGGGTCTTGGCCCGTCGCTCGGCATTCGGCCGGAACTCGGCATGGAGGTCGTCGGCGGACTTGTCGACCGCCTTGAGATAGGCCTCCTCGCTGATGCCCTGGCGCGCGAGCGAGCCCTTGAACTCGTCGTGCATGACCTCGACCTCCTGGTCGATCAGCACTTCGGGCAGCTCGACGGTCGCGTTGGCGACTGCGTATTCGATGATCCGGTCGGCGAACTGGTGACGGGCGCGGTCGATGGCATTGGCCTCGAGCCGTGCCTTGACATCGGTCTTGAGCGCGTCGATCGACTCGAAGCTCCCGAGGCTGGCCAGGAAGTCCTCGTCGAGGTCCGGCAGGATCTTCTCGCGGAGCTCCTTGAGCTCAACGCTGAAGTGGGCCGCCTTGCCGGCCATCTCCGGCTCCGGGTAATCGTCCGGGAATGTGATGTCGAATTCGGTCGTGTCACCGACCTTGAGCCCGATCAGGTTGGTCTCGAAGCCCGGGATCAGGCGCTCCTGCCCGAGGATGAGCGGCATCCGCTCGGACGTCCCGCCATCGAAGGGCTGGCCGTCGCGGGTGCCGACGAACGAGATGACCGCGTAGTCGCCGTCCTTCGCGCCACGGTCCTCGACAGCTGCCAGCGTCGCGTTCTGGTCGCGCAGCTCCTCGACGACCTGGTCGACCCGGGCGTCGTCGATCGTCTCGACCTCGGGCTTGAAGTTGAAGGCCCTGTAGTCGCCGAGCTTCACTTCCGGCCGAACCGGCACGGTCGCCTTGAAGATCAGCGGCTTGCCCTCCTCGGCCTGGACGACTTCGACGTCGGCGTTCGTCAGCGGGAGGATGTCCTCCTTGATGATCGCCTCGCGATAGGCGTCCTGCATGAGGTGATCGACGGCCTCGTCCATGACGACGCCGGGACCGAGGTGGCGCTCCAGGACGGGGCGCGGCGCCTTGCCCGGGCGGAAGCCGGGGATCCGGGTCCGGCGCGCGAGGGCGCGGACGGCCGCGTCGAGGGCACGGTCGAGTCGATCCGGGGGCAGCTCGATCTGGAGCTGGACGGTCGACTTGGGGGCGGGAGTACGGGTGATCTGCATCGATGGGGAGTATAGGGCGGGGCTCAGGGACGGTCCGGGACGCGGTTCGGGAGGCTCGGCCTGCCGTCCCGTCCTCGGGCTGCCTCACGGTCCGGAGCGCGCCGGGATCACGGCCGAGAGCGCGCGGGAATCACGGACGGAAGCGCCCGGCCCACGCCGTGCACTGTCCGATCCCGGCTCTGGTGGTAGGCGAGAGAGGGGTCGAACCTCTACGCCGCTCACGCGGCACCGGCTCCTAAGGCCGGCGCGTCTGCCATTCCGCCACTCGCCCGCGCGCCCAGTCTAGCCGAGGCATCCGCGACATGGCCGAGACGCCGGGCACGCTAGCCGCGGCGCCCGGGGGCACGCCCGGATCAGACCCTGGTCGGTGATCCTGGCCCGACGGCGGACTCTCGTCGCGCCTTCGCCCATGCGTTCCTAGGCCGGGTCGGCGGCCCGCTCTGCCGTCGCCGCCGCCTCGTCGACCTTGGCGCCTGCCTGGACCCTGGCCTCCTCGGCCTTCAAGGCGGCCTTCGCTCGCAGCTCGTCGAACCGGGTGCCGGTGCCCTCCGGGTTCTGCGAGAACAGGTATTCCGTCAGGCGCCGGCCGGCAAGGGCAAGCATCGGCCGAGCGAAGGCGAGCACAACGATGGGAATGAGGCCGATCCCGCGCCTCTTCTGAGCTTTCTTCACGTACTCGGCGAAATCCCGCTCGAGCGTTCCGCGCACCTTCTCGCCGTCGTCACCCATCTTGGCGAGGGTCTTCTCGATCTCGTCGGGCAGCATGCGCTCGGGCATCGGCGCTCGCCGCCCGAACACCGCTTGCCGGAAGGCGGACCACAGCCGCTGGGGCCCGCGCAGCAGCACGAAACCGATCCCAGCCGCGACCGCGACGACCTTCACGGGGCTCTGGCGAACCTTCGCGGGGATGTCGACCGCGGCGCGCACCGACCCCTGGAGCGTCGTCAGCTCCTGGTCGAGGGCCGCTCGCGCCGTTAGGACCCGGTCCCGGGCGGCATCTTGCTCTTCAGCCACTCGAGCGTCTCCTTGCTTGTCTCGATGGTCTGGGTCGGATAGAAGCGCGCCGTGAAGGCCTCGATGTCGATGCCGGATCGCGACACATCAAGGACCATCAGGCCGATCCACACGAGGTAACCCACGGCGATGCCGATCCCGGCGCCGACCTGCGGCCCGGAATCCACCGCCGAGATGGCGCCGATCACGACGCCGACGAGGAGCCCGCCGATGGCGGCTCCCGCCCCGCCGCCACGGAACGCGGCGATGAGCCCGACCAACAGGCCGAGGCCGCCCACGATGAGCACGCCGACGAGCAGCGGACGCACGCCCGGCTCGATCCCCGGGAGTGCCGATCCACCGATCGAGGTGTAGGCCTGGTTCGGCAGGCCGAGTGCCATCACCACGCCGATGACGACGCCGCTCACGACCGCGATCGCGAAGGCCCCGGCGATCCGCCCCCCGCTCACGCCCAAGGCGAGGAGGACGGAGGCGATCGCGATCGCCACGAACAGCAGAACGCCGTGCAGCACGCCCCAGCCGAGCGAGCCGAGGATCCATTCGCCCAGGAAGAGCGACATGCCGATGACCGCCAGGATGATCGCGAACAGGACGATGCCGACCGCGATCCCGATGAGCGCGGCGACCTTCTGCGCCTCGCCGGCGATCGCGGCGGCTTCTGCCCTCGCAAGATCGATGTGCGCCTTGACCAGTCGAAGCGCGGAATCGCGCATCGACACGATCGATGAGCGCAGGCCCCGGGGCGGTACCGACCGGGGCGGCGGTTGGGCGTCCAGGATGCTAGCTCCAGCTCGGGGATCGGGCGGTCACGCGCGAGACCGGGTCGGTCCCGGGATGATAGCAGTGCCCGGCTCGCAGTCGACCGCCCCCGACGGGTCGAGGCATCGCGGGACCGTTACGCTGCATCGATGTCGACGTCGGCCTCCGTCCGCCCCCTTCGAACGGCGTCGATCCTCAGCATCGGCTCCGAGCTGCTGGTCGGTGAGACCCGCGACACGAACGCGGGCGAGCTTGCTCGTGCGCTTACGCAAGAGGGCGTCTCCGTGCGCCGGATGGAGGCTACTCCCCGATCGCCTCGATGTCGTCACGGAGGCATTCGTCGCGGCCTTCGAACGTGACGATCTCGTCGTCAGCACGGGCGGCCTCGGCCCGACCCCCGATGACCTGACCCGCGAATCGATCGCAGGCGCCCTCGGTGAGACGGTCACCGTCGATCCCGAGATCGAGGCCTGGCTGCGTGCCCGCTGGGAGCGCCGGGGCATGCCGTTCCCCGAGAGCAATCTCAAGCAGGCGTGGCGCATCCCATCGTGCGAGCCGCTCCCCAACCCGAATGGCTCGGCCCCGGGCTGGCTCGTCAGCCGGCCGGACGGTGGCGTCGCGGTCGCGCTGCCGGGTCCGCCTCGCGAGATGCGTCCGATGTGGTCGGATGAGGTCCTTCCTCGGCTTCGGGCGCGCGGTCTCGGGTCGGAGGCCGCCATCAGGACGTTCCGGTTGACCGGGATCGGCGAGTCGACGGTGGCCGAGATCCTCGGCGAGGATCTCCTGCGACGCTCCGACCCGGAGATCGCCACATACGCGCGCCTCGAAGCCGTCGATGTCCGAGTGAGCGCCGCGGGGCCCGACGCCGAGGGGGCGAGCGCCGAGATCCGCGTGGAGGAGGCCGCGGCTGTCGTCCGTGAGCGCCTCGGCGACTACATCTGGGCCGAGGGAGACACCACCTGGGCCGATGCGATCGGGATGCGGCTGGGCGCGCTCGACTGGCGCCTCGCGGTCGACGAGACCGGGACGGGTGGGCAGGTCGCGGCGCTGTTCGGTGATGTCCCGTGGCTCGCGATCGTCGAGGCGCACCCCAGTGAGGCGTGGCGCCCGGGTACTGGTGCGCGTGCGGGTGAGGAGGACGGAGGCGGGCTACTGGATCGGGCCAGGCGGGTCCGGGCCGCGGGCCAGGCCGACATCGGCATGTCGGTCCGTGCCCGCCCGCGTGGCAGCGAGCTCGCGGTCAGCGTCGCGGTCGTGACGCTCGAACGCGAGCGCCGGCAGACCCGCACGACGTACCTCGGAGGCGCCATGGGCCGGAGCCAGGCCGCCCTGATCGCGGCGGCGACGCTATTCGAGGCGTTGCGCGAGGAGTCCTGACTGCGTTCACGGGAGCGGCGGCAGTCGGTACCAGCGCGTCAGCGTCGCGACGTCGCCGTCAGGCCCTCGGCGTTGGTTATGACGATCCCCTCGCGCTCGAGGCGGATCAAGCCGTCATCAGTGAACTGTCCGAGCAGCTTGTTCACGCTCTGGCGGGTGCAGCCGACCATCGCCGCAAGGTCGCCCTGGGTCAGGTTCGTACGCAGCCGGATGCCGCCGTCGGGCAGCCTCGTCCCGCCTTCCTGGGCCAGGCGGACCAGCCGCGCCGCAAGCCGTCCGGTGATATCCAGGAAATGGAGCTCCTCCACGTGGGTCGTGAGGCGTCGCAGCTCCCCGGCGATCGAGGCGAGGAGCGCGTCGCGCACGCCGGCTTCGGTCGCGATGAGCTCGCGGAAGCGGTCACGTGGCAACACGACGGTCTCGGTGGCGCTGATCGCCGTGGCGGTCGCCGATCGCGGCGCTCCATCGAGCAGGGCCAACTCGCCGAACACGTCGCCTTTGCCCAGGGTCGCCAGGAACGCCTCCTCGCCGGTCTCCGAGGGCAGCGAGATCTTCACCTCGCCATCGACCATCACGAACAGCGCGTCACCCGGATCGCCGATGTGGAAGATCACCTCGCCGCGTTTGAACCGACGCGAACGCATCCCGGCCGCGACCCGTTCGAGGGCGGCGGGATCGAGACCCGCAAAGAACGGGATCGTGGCCAGCGCCTCAAGGACCGGACGTCCTACCAGCATGCGGCCGATGGTAAACGTGTCCGAATAGCGACACACCCCTGCAACGCGGCCTTCTAGCATGCCGCCATGAGGAACACGCTCGGTGATCGCCTCCGTTTGACCGTGCTCGGCTGCAGCACCGCAGCCCCACACCCGGCCACGCCGACTGCCGGATTCCTGGTCGAGTGGGGATCGACCGCGATCCTGCTCGATTGCGGTCAGGGCGTGATACGGAACCTGCAGAAGGTGCTCGATCCGCACGACCTCGCCGCGATCGTGATCGGCCACATGCACGCCGACCACTACCTCGACATCGTCGGGCTGCGCTATCTGTATCCGTGGGGCGAACCGTCGCCCGTGCCGCTGCCGATCTACCTGCCGCCCGGAGGTCGACCGCGCCTCGACGCGCTCGCGAACGCCGTGAGTGAACGGGTCGGGTTCTTCGATGCCGCATTCGCGGCCGTCGAATACGACCCGGCCCAGGTGCTCCAGGTCGGGGAGCTCCGGCTGCGGTTCGTCCAGGGGCGCCACTACGTCCCGGCCTGGGGAGTGGTCGTCGAGGCACCTGACGGGACGCGCCTGGCCTATACCGGCGACACCGGTCCGTCCGCATCGGTCGAGGACGGCGTCCGCGGTGCCGATCTGCTGCTCGTCGAGAGCGCCCTGGGCCTCGCCGCCCACGACGACCCCGAGCGGGGCCACCTGACGCCCGAAGAGGCGATCGAGCTCGCGCGACGTGCCCAGGTGCGATCGGCCGTCCTCGTCCATTACGGTCCGGCACGCAAGCCCGAGATGGACGCGATGTGCGCAGCGGCCGGGCCATGGGTCAGGACCGCGGTCGACGGGCTGACGATCACGGTCCGCCCGCCGAACGATGTCCGTGGTCGGACACGGGACACCCCGTCACGGGGATCCGCGTCGCGTCGCGTCGATCTCAAGGGCGCCGCCGGCTAGATACGGGCCGGACAGCTGGTCAGAAGGCGCTAGATCGGCGCGGGACCGGCGGCCGACGGGGCCGCGGACGACGGGGAGGCGGCCTGCGACGTTGCCGTCGCGTCGCGGAGCGCAGTCGATGCTTCGACGGCCTCGGCCGCCCGCAGCCGATCCTGCGCGGCACCGTCCGGGTCGTCGGTCGCTGCCAGGTCGGCCGCCTGGTGCCAGTAGGCCGCCGCCTCGGCGACGGCACCCAGCGCGAGCGCGCTCTCGCCCGCCTCGCGCAGCAGCGGGATCGCTCGCGGCCCGTCGCCCGCGGCGACGCGGTGGGCAGCGATCTGACCCGTTGCCGGCACGCCTGCGCGACGCTCGAGTCGATCTGCCAGTCGAGCGTGCAGCGTCCGTCGCCGGCTGGCCAGGAGCCCTGCGTACGCCGCGTCGTGGATGAGCGCATGTGCGAAACGCCAATGGTCGTCATCGATCGGCGCGATCAGCGCGCTCTCGGCGAGCAGATCGAACGTTCCCTGCTCAAGCGGATGGTCGAGCAACTCCTCGACGAGGGATGGCCGAAACGTGATCCCGATGATCGATGCGACGCCGAGCGCTTCGCGAGCGGCAGATGGCATCGCATCGATACGCGCGCCCAGCACCGCCCGAAGGGTGACCGGGATACGCGACCCACCGATCCCGATCATCGCCACCCGGCCGTCCCGCCATTGGAGCGTGCCGTCCTGGAGGAAGGCGCGAACGGTCTCGCCCACGAAGAGCGGGATTACCGCCTGTCCGTTCGTGGATGCTGCGGACTCCTTCAGCATCGACCGCTGCCCGAGCGACGAGGGTGGCCAGCCGGGCGGTATCGGGTTCGGCCAGGCCGTGAAGCCGCACCCGGGTGGTCGAGTCGCGTGTCGCCCAGCCAGGGAGTGGCCCGGGTCGGGTGGCCGCGAGGATGAGGACCGGGTAGTCGTTCGATCGCTCGACCACGAGTTCGACCAGCCCGTCGCTCGATGGATCGAGCCAGTGCAGGTCGTCGATGACGACCACGCGGGGTCCTGTCGATTCGAACAGCCGATCGACGTAGCGCGCGGCGACCTCGGCCAACGTCGCGGTCACCACGGCCGGGTCCGCGGGCACGTCGGCGGATTCAGCCTCCCAGCCGGAGAACGAGGCGTCGCGGGCGATCGCAGCGATCGACCCGCCGAAGCGCCGAACGGTCTCGGGCGAAAGGTCGTCGGTGAAGATGAAGCGACGCACGAGCGAGCCGGAATCGACGCCGTGCTCGTCGGCGATGACCTGGGCGAACAGGCGAGCCCAGCGGTACGGTTCGCCGCGGCCGTAGGACACGTTCTCGGTCCACGTCCATGCAAAGCCCACATCGCGGGCAGCGGCCTCGACGGCCGTCAGCAGGCGTGTCTTGCCCATCCCGGCCTCGCCCTCGATGACGAGTGCGACACCATGGCCCGTCCGCTGCGTCCGTTCGAGCGCAGCCGCGATCGTCGCGAGCTCCTCGCCACGCCCGACGAGCGGGCCGGGCGACGCGGCGTGATACGGCAGCCACGCGCTCATACCAGCCTCGCCCCGTAGTGCGTGCAGCTCGACGGCGGTCGACTGGCCGCGGAGGACGACCTCTCCACGCGTTTCGGTGGCGAGCCTGCCCCGCGCGGCCTGTCTGGTGGCATCGTCGAGCAGGATCTCGCCTGGTCGAGCCATCGACTGGATCCGCGCGGCGGTCGTGATGGCCTCGCCCGTCAGACGCAGGTCGCCGTCCAGGGGCGCCGCCGCGGCGGCCACGACCTCGCCGGTCGCCAGACCGATCCGGACCTCCATCGGCTCACCGCCCATGCCGAGGTCCTGCAGCCCGGTGCGGATCGCGAGGGCGGCCAGCGACGGCACGGACCGCGTCATCGTCGTGTGCCCGCGGCCAGCCGAAGACGGCGAATAGCGCATCGCCGATGAACTTCTCGCGCGTCCCCTCGAAGCGCTCGACGGCCGCAGCCATCGTGGCCGAGCGCCACCGTCACGCGCGCCCGCACCACTTCGGGATCGTGCTCGGCGAGCATGCGGACGTAGTCGACGAGGTCGGCGAAGAGGGCGGTGACGATCCGTCGATCGCCCGATGTCGTCGAGAGCGGGCTTAGCGTGCCCGGCGCTCCTGGTGTGGTCCGTCCCGTCGCCTCTTCGCGACCACCGGCCAGGGCGTCCGATCGCTCGAGCGCATTCCCGCATTGCGCGCAGTACCGTGCATCGTCCCCTGCCGCGACCCCGCACGACGGACAACGCATCCCGTCAGCCTCGGCCCCTCAGGATATGGTGACGAGCGGCCGGGCCTCGGCCGTCGCGGCGCGCACGCTCATCCGAGCGGCGACGGTCTGCGCCACCAGCGTCAGCGCGCGGGCGGCGGGACCGGGCTCCCGCTGGGCGACTGCAGGGACGCCGACGTCGCCACCTTGGCGGACCGTGATATCGAGCGGCACGCCGCCAAGGTAGTCGATGCCATGCTGCGCCGCGAAGCGCTCCCCGCCGCCCCGACCGAAGATCTCGGTGAGCTCGCCGCAATGCGGACAAGCGAAGGCGGTCATGTTCTCGACGACGCCCAGGACGGGCACGTTCATGCGCTGGAACATCGCAAGCGCCTTGGTGACGTCGCTCAGGCTGACCTCTTGCGGGGTCGTGACCAGCACCGCGCCGGAGATCGGCACGGCCTGGGCGAGCGTCAGCTGGGCGTCCGACGTGCCAGGTGGCAGGTCGATGACCAGGTAGTCGAGGTCACCCCATTCGACGTCGCGGAGGAACTGCTGGATCGCGCCGCCCACGAGCGGGCCGCGCCACACGATGGGTTGGCCCTCGGGCACGAAGAACTGGATCGAGATCGTCTTGACGCCGTAGCGCTCGAGCGGCGTGATCTTGTTGTTCGGGCTGGCCTTGGGCTGGCCCTCCACGCCGAGCATCTGCGGGATGTTGGGGCCGGTGATGTCGGCATCGAGGAGGCCGACCGTGGCCCCGGCCTGCGCGAGCGCGACCGCGAGGTTGACGCTGACGGTCGATTTACCGACGCCGCCCTTGCCCGACGCCACTGCGACGATGTTCTTGACGCCCGGCACGAGCTGCTCGGCCTGACGCGGTGAGGCGCGTCGGACCATCGCCCCCCATGTGATCTGGATGTCGCTCGCGCCGATATCGGTCAGGACCGAGCGCGCGTTCTGTTCGATCTCGTCCTTCAGGGGGCATGCGGGCGTCGTGAGCTCGATCGTGAATGCGACCCGGGAGTCTTCGATCGCGATCGACTTGACCATCTCGAGGGTCACGATGTCGCGCCCGAGCTCCGGCTCCTGAACGGCGCGAAGTGCCTCGAGGACGGCTCCTTCGGTGATCGTGGTCATGCGACGGTCGGCCTCGTTCTGTCACGGGAAGTGTCGGAATACATCGTACCCTGCCTGCGGGCAGAGGCCGCGCGGGAGTTTCGGACGATTCGTGCCTTGCGATTCGCTCAGCGCCGGCCTGCGATTCGCTCGGCGCCGCCCTCCGGTACCACTCAGCGCGGCCCTGGGTCCGGCAGCGTTCCAACCGACGCCGGAGCGAGGCTTCCAGCATCATTTGGAACGCGGCACGTCCCGACTGGCGGGGGATCGCGGTTACGAGCTCGTTCCGCGGTCACTTGGACCGCTGCATGTTCCAGGGGAACCTTGGGCGAGTCCCAGGGGAACCTGGGCGAGGTTCCAGCTGAACCCTAGGCGAGGTTATCCCGACATAAGTCGCGCACAAGCGCCAGATGAGCCCCGCCCACCACGATCCCGGATATGGGGTCTTACGAAAGGGCGCGCGAGCGCGGCGGCCGGCTGGCCCGGCGCGAGCGCATCCGAGCGGGCGACGAGCTTCGCTCGGGACGTGTCGCCGCGGGCCTGTCTCAACGGAAGCTCGGTGCACTGTGCGGGCTTTCGCACACGGCGATCGGCCGGATGGAGCGAGGCGAGATACGGCGCATCTCGATAGATCGGCTGGCGGTCGTCGCTGCCGTGCTCGGTCTCGAGATGCGGATCAGCTTTTATCCGAGCGCGTCGCCGGTGCGTGACGAGGCGCACCTGGCTCTCATCGGTCGATTTCGGCCGCGCGTGTCGCCACAGCTCGGATGGCGCACGGAAGTGCCGATACCGATCCCGGGCGACCAGCGGAGCGCGGATATCGTGCTGGATCGGCCGCCCGATGGCGCGATCGTCGAGGCTGAAACGCGTCTCAACGACCTCCAGGCCCTCGAGCGCCGTGTCGGTGCCAAGCAACGAGACATGGGCGTCGAGCGTGCGATCTTGCTCATCGCCGACACCAGACACAATCGGAGTGTCCTCGAGCACCATCCGGAACTGCGCGAGCGCTTCCCCGTCGGGACCCGAGCGGCGCTCCTGGCCCTGAGGGACGGGAGGCTTCCCGACGGTGACGCGATCGTGATCCTCTGACTGGACCCGCGAGCGTTCCAAGTAGCGTCGGAGCACTCGTTCCGACGTCGAATGGCACGCCCCGCGCACCCATGCGACGTCAGATCGCTTCTTCGGCGGCATTCAGCCGTCATCCGGAACGGTGGCGGTTCCGGGGAGGTGAGGTGCTGGCGGTTCCTAGAGAAACGCTTGGCGGTTCCGGGGAGGTGAGGTGCTGGCGGTTCCGGGATGAACGCTTGGCGGTTCCTGGAGGTTCCGCGCCCGCGGCTCGAGGGCACGAAACCACCCGACCCTGCGAACCCCGCACCCACCGGCCCACCGCGCCACGAATCTCGCACCGACTCCCGAGCGCGAACCCTCGTTTCCCGCGTCCTTGACACCCTGAGCGATCCGACCATATCCTCGGCCACATCCGGGCTCCCGGTCCGCCTGTCAGGGCATCGGGCGAGGGCCAGGACCGGCTTCGCGCGGGAGGAGCGCCGCGGAGGAGCGCCGAGCCGCGAGGAGACGACCGACCCCGCTTGGACCGTGCGGCCCCGACGCGGCCCCCACGCCAGGAGTGCGAACGAACGTGCCCGTCGACGTCAGGCTCGTGGATGTGGTCAAGCGATTCGGCGAGACGGTCGCCGTCGACCACATCGATCTCGAGGTCCAGGACGGTGAGTTCTTCAGCCTCCTCGGGCCGTCGGGCTGTGGCAAGACCACGACCCTGCGGATGATCGGCGGCTTCGAGGAGCCCACATCCGGTCTCATCGAGCTCCAGGGCGAGGACGTCACCTGGCTGCCGCCGTTCAAGCGCAACGTCAACACCGTCTTCCAGAACTACGCGCTCTTCCCGCACCTGACGATCTACGAGAACGTCGCATTCGGACTCCGCCGCAAGGGCGTGAAGGACCAGGAGGTCAAGAGCCGGGTCGCCGAGATGCTGGCGCTCGTGGAGCTGCCCGGCTACGAGCGGCGCAAGCCCACCCAGATCAGCGGCGGCCAGGCGCAGCGCGTCGCACTCGCGCGGGCTCTCATCAACAAGCCCGGCGTCCTGCTGCTCGACGAACCGCTCGGCGCGCTCGACCTCAAGTTGCGCAAGCAGATGCAGGTCGAGCTCAAGCGCATCCAGCAGGAGGTCGGGATCACGTTCATCTACGTGACCCACGACCAGGAAGAGGCGATGACGATGTCCGATCGCATCGCGGTGATGAACAAGGGCCGCTACGAACAGCTCGGCGACCCCGAGAGCCTCTACGAGCGCCCGACGACCCGCTTCGTCGCCGGCTTCCTCGGCATCAGCAACCTCCTGCCAGGCGCGGTCCAGGGCACGGACGGCCAGTACGCGACCGTGCAGCTGGCCGACGAATTCGAGGGTTCGCGCGCCGAGCGCGCTCGTCGACGGCAAGGTCGACGTCAGCATCGGCGTTCGGCCCGAGAAGATCCGCCTGCGCGAACCGGCCGAGATCGACCCGACCCCCGCCGGCCACAACCAGCTCCGCGGCGTCGTCCGCGATGCCTCCTATCTGGGCGTGAGCACGCAGTACCAGGTCGAGGCGCGAGGTGGCGCCCGCCTGACCGTCTACGAGCAGAACGTCGAACGCGCCACCCGCGCCGAACTGTGGGCCCCCGGCGAGGAGGTCCTGCTGACCTGGTCACCCGACCATAGCTTCGTCGTCGCGGAACCAGCCGCGGCGGCAGGTACCACCGAGGCCACTGCCACCGCCGAGGCCGCCAAGGCCGCGACGGCCTGAAGAGCCGCGACGGCTTGAAGAGGAGAGCATCGATGACCGACACCGGCACGCCACTCCCCGGGGATCTGACACGCCGCCAATTCCTGCAGGGCAGCGCCCTCGCCGGCACGGCCGCGTTCCTGGCCGCCTGCGGCACGCCCCCGGCCGGCAGCGGCGCCGCGTCCGCGACGGCATCTGCCAGCGCATCGGCCGGCGCCAGCGCGAGCGCCAGTGCCGGCGCCGGCGCGACGCCGGCTAATAGCGGCACGCTCAGGTTCGCGAACTGGATCGGTTATATCGATGTCACCGACGACGCTTCGTCGTTCCCGACCATCGAGAAGTTCCAGACCGAGAGCGGCATCACCGTCCAGTACGCGGACGGCGCCGTCGACGACAACGAGACGTTCTTCGCGAGCGACCTGCAGGCGCCACTCGAGGCCGGTCTGCCGACCGAGTGGGACATCGTGGTCGTCACCGACTGGATGGTCGCCCGCCTGGCCAGGCTCGACTGGCTCGAGACGATCGACACGTCGGTGACGCCGAACTTCGTGGCGAACCTTGCCGAGAACTACAAGGGCCGTTCGTTCGATCCTGACACGAACCTCGCCGCGCCATGGCAGTCGGGCATGACCGGACTCGGCTTCGACAAGAACAAGACCGGCGACCTCGATTCGATCGAGGTCCTGTTCACGGACCAGTTCAAGGGCAAGCTGACCTACCTGTCCGAGATGCGCGACTCCATCGGGTTGTCGGCGATCAGGTTGGGCAGCGATCCCGCGACTCTGACGCAGGAGCAGTTCGACGCGGCCCTCGCCGAGGTCGACAAAGCCGTGAAGGCCGGGATCGTGCGCCAGGTGACCGGCAACTCGTACGTCGAGGACATGGCCGGCGGGGGCGTCATCCTGGCGATGGCCTGGTCCGGCGACGTGCTCACCCTGCTTGTCCCCGACCAGAAACCGGATCAGGACTTCCAGTGGGCGTTGCCCAAGGAAGGCGGGATGCTGTGGACGGACAACATGGTCATCCCCAAGGGCTCGCCGAACAAGCCGCAGGCCGAGCGCTGGATCGATTTCTACTACGACCCCACCAATGCCGCGACGGTCGAGGCGTACGTCAACTACGTCTGCCCGGTCGCGGGCGCGAAGGAGGTCATGGTCGGCCTTGATCCCGAGATCGCCAACAACCCGCTGATCTTCCCGCCCGAGGATTATGTCGCCCGGCTGCATCAGTTCCGGGCGACGACCGCGGACGAGGAGGGCGCCTGGGCCGAGGCGTTTACGAAGGCCATGGGCCTCTAGCCGCCGATGCGTCGCGCGCTGCGCCTCCGCGCGATCGCGCCCTACGCGCTCCTCCTGCCGGGCCTGTTGTGGCTCGTGGTGTTCTACGTCTACCCGGCGTTCCAGATGTTCCTCGTCTCGCTCTGGACGGGAAACCTGGATGACGGCTTCTCACAGACCTGGAACTGGGGTATCTATCCCGAGGCGATCGGTGAGTACTGGCCATGGCTCGCCCGATCGATCGTGTATGGCGGGCTGGCGACGGCCCTCGCATTCGCGCTTGGTTTCCCGCTGGCGTATGCGATCGCTTTTCGCGGCGGGGCATACAAGAACCTGTTGCTGTTCCTGGTGATCGCGCCGTTCTTCACGAGCTTCCTGCTGCGCACGATCTCCTGGAAGATCATCCTCGCCGACAACGGTCTGCTCCTCGGGCCGCTCAAGGAGCTCGGGTTGCTGTCGGAGGAGTTCCGGCTGCTCGCGACGCCGGCGGCCGTCGTCGCGGGGATCACGTACAACTTCCTGCCGTTCATGACGCTGCCGCTCTACGTGGCGCTCGAGAGGATCGACAAGCGCCTCATCGAGGCCGCCGAAGACCTCTACGCAGGTCCGTGGCGGCCCCAGGGCACGGTCGTCGGGCTGCTCATCGGTGGCGTGCTGGGTCTCGTCGTCGGGGCGGTCATGGACTACGGGCCGCTCACGATCGGAATACCGGGCGCGATCGTCGGCGCCATCGTGGGCACGTTCCTGATCGGCCAGGCGTTCATCCGCGTCACCCTGCCGCTCTCGCTGCCCGGGATCTTCGCGGGATCGCTGCTGACGTTCATCCCGGCCGTCGGTGACTTCATCAACGCGGAGCTGCTCGGCAACCCCCGGTCGCTGATGATCGGCAACGTCATCCAGGCGCGCTATCTCGAAGTGACCGACTACCCGACCGCGTCGGCGCTGTCGTTCGTCCTGATGCTCGCGATCCTGATCGGGCTCTTCATCTACGCCCGGCTGATCGGTACCGAGGAGCTCACGGGGGCGTCGGTCTGATGGCGGCGACATCCAGCACCACGGCGACCGCCGTGACCGCCACGCGACGTGCGCCGGCCGCACGACTCGGGCGCCTGGTCGACCGCTGGCTGCTGCCGATCTACGTGGTCGGCGTCACGGCCTACCTGATCCTGCCGGTCGCGGTCATGATCCTGTTCAGCTTCAACGATCCCACCGGCCGCTCGAACCTGAACTGGCGCGAGTTCTCGCTCGACGCGTGGCTCAATCCGCTCGGCCGCCCCGGTCTGGCGGACGCCGTGCGGAACAGCCTTGTCATCGCGTTCGTGTCGACCCTCGTCGCGACGACGCTGGGGACGATGATCGGTCTTGCGCTGTCGCGCTACACGTTCCACGGCCGGGCGGCGACGAACATCCTCATCTTCCTGCCGATGTCGACGCCCGAGATCGTCCTCGGCGCCTCACTGCTGACGACGTTCGTCGCGTCCGTCCAGCTGCCGATCCCGGAGGGGCTCGTGTTCCCGCTCAACATCCGGACCATCCTGATCGCGCACATCATGTTCAACATCAGCTTTGTCGTCGTGACCGTGAAGGCACGATTGGCGAACTTCCCGCGTCACCTCGAGGAGGCTGCGATGGACCTCGGCGCGAACGAATGGACGACGTTCTGGAAGGTCACCTTCCCGCTGATCCTGCCCGGGGTCATCGCCGCAGCACTGCTCGCCTTCAGCCTGTCGATCGACGACTACGTCATCACGGCGTTCACCTCCGGCCAGACCGAGACGTTCCCGCTGTTCATCTACGGATCGCAGCTGCGCGGCATCCCGGTCCAGGTCAACGTCATCGGCACGATCATCTTCGTCACGGCCGTCGGGCTCGTTCTGCTGACCACCGTCTGGCAGCGCCGAGTGGCGGCGCGCGACTACGCGGCGGGCCGGGCATGACGACCGAGGCGCGCGCCACCCTGCCCGACCACACCGTGGTTCCGGCCGTCTGGGGGCGGATCACGAACCTCGACATCGACCGCGGCGAAGGCTCATGGCTCATCACCCGCGACGGCGAGCGGTACCTCGATTACTCCTCGGGCATCGGGGTGACGAACACCGGGCACGCCCATCCGCGGGTCGCGGCAGCGATCGCCGCCCAGGCCCAGAAGCTGCTCCACGGCCAGCAGAACATCCTGTACCACGAGCCGGGCCTGCGACTGTACGACCGTCTCCCGAACCTCCTCCCCGGCGGACCGTACCAGGCATTCCTGTCCAACTCGGGCGCGGAAGCGATCGAGGCGTCCGTCAAGCTGGCGCGGGTCGCCACCGGGCGCCCGGCGATCATCGCGTTCCGCTACGGCTACCACGGCCGGACCGCCCAGACGATGGCGCTGACGACGGCCAAGGACGTGTATCGGGGAGCGTTCGAGCCCCTCCCGGGCAGCGTGTATCACACCGCCTATCCGTACTGCTACCGCGCGCCCGGCGGTCCGCACGATCCGTCGGCGTGCACCTGCGACTGGGAGGAGCAGCTCGACCTGACGTTCCACCAGTTCATCTATCCCGACCAGGTGGCCGCGATCATCATCGAGCCGGTCCTGGGTGAAGGCGGCTACATCGTCCCGCCGCCCGACTTCCTGCCGCGGCTCCGGGAGCTGACCCGCCAGAACGGGATTCTGCTGATCGCGGATGAGGTGCAGACGGGCTTCGGGCGGACGGGGCAGATGTTCGCAGTGATGCACTACGACGTGGAACCGGACATCCTCGTCATGGCGAAGGGCATCGCCTCGGGCCTGCCGTTGTCCGGGATCCTTGCCCGGCAGGAGCTGATGACCCGCTGGAAGCCCGGCAGCCACGGCGGCACGTACGGCGGCAACGTCGTGTCGTGCGCGGCAGCAAATGCCACGCTCGATGTCATCGAGGACGAGGGTCTCGTGGCAAATGCCGGCGTGCGCGGCGCTCAGCTCCTGACCGGCCTGCGTACGCTCAAGGAGCGCTATCGGGGCATCGGCGACGCCCGCGGCCTGGGCCTGATGGTGGCCATCGAGCTCGTCAAGCCCGACGACGGCGACGGGCGCGTCCCCGACCCCGACCTCACGAAGCGCATCCAGGCAGAGGCGCTGGCGCGCAACCTGATCGTGCTGACCGCCGGGACCTACGTGAACGTCATCCGCATCATCCCGCCGCTCGTCACCACGGCTGATGAGGTGGAGCAGGCGTTGGCGATCCTCGACGAGTCGTTGGCTGCCGCAGGCGCTTAAAGGCGCTCGTCGCGCTGATCCTCGACAAGGAGGCCGGGCTGCCAGGCCTCCGATCAGCCGGTGCGGAGCAGCCTTTCGCGCAGTTCATCGTGTAGGACGCCGTTACTCACCAGAAAGGTGCGCGTGTCGATCCGACGGGCCCCGTCCAGGTCCGTCCAGCGCCCACCGGCCTCCTCGACGACGATCGCCGGAGCCGCCGCATCCCACGTCGACAGGTCGACCTCGACCATGCCCTCGGCTGCGCCCTCCGCGACGAGTGCGTATCCCCAGAAATCGCCGAACCCACGCTCTCGCCACACGTCCTCGAGGAGCGACTCGAACCCGGGGGCTCGCCCGGACCGCCGGATGTCGCGGGCACTCCCGTACAGGAGCTGGGCGTCCTCGAGCACGGCGACGGTGGACACCCGGATGCGTCGCGGTCCTTCGCCCGACGCCGCCCGCACGGCCCAGGCTCCGCCGCCTCGCCAGGCGTACCAGCGCTCCCCGAGAGCCGGCGCAGAGATCACCCCGGCCTGGAGCTCGCCGTCCTCCTCGACGCCCAGCAGCATCCCGAACAGCGGCACACCGCGGACGAAGTTGTGCGTGCCGTCGATCGGGTCGATGTACCACCGGACCCGCGCATCGGGCGCCTCCACCCCGTATTCCTCGCCCACCAGCCCATGGTCCGGATGGGCGGCCAGGATCCTTTCGCGGATCATGCGTTCGATCGCGGTGTCGGCCTGTGTGACGAGGGTGCGATCCGGCTTCGTGCTGATCTCGAGATCGCGCCGGAAATGGCGCAGAGCGATCGCGTCGGCCTCGTCGGCGATCGCGAGGCCCAGGTCAACCCACGCGCGCCGCTCCTCGATCGTGCTCACGAGCGGATCCTCGCGTTGTCGGGGTCGTACAGCGGCTCGCGCGCGACCTCGAACCCGACCCATCGGCCGAACAGCTCGACCTCCCCGCGCGTGCCGATCCCCCGGTCGGGCGGCAGGTACGCGTACGCGATCGACTTCTCGACCGCGAAACCCTGACCGCCGCTCGTCACCCGTCCGACGATCTCGCCATCGACCCGGACGGGCTCGTTGCCGAGGCAGACGTCGAGCGGGTCGTCGAGGACGAGACAGCGCAGCCGCTTGCGTGGCCCGTGGGCCTTCGCCTCCACCAGCGCGTCGTGCGCGAGGGATGGCTCGGACTTGTCGAGTGAAACGGCGAAGCCGAGACCGGCCTCGAACGGGTTCTCGTCGGGTGTGATGTCGCTCGACCAGACGCGATAGCCCTTCTCCAGTCGGAGCGCCTCGATCGCCCGGTACCCACCGGCGACCAGCCCGTGCCCGCGCCCGGCCTCCCACAGGGCAGACCAGAGCGCCCGGCCGTACTCGGTCGGGGCGTACAGCTCCCAGCCGAGCTCGCCGACGTAGGTGACCCGCATTGCCAGAAGCGGCACCGACCCGACGCCGATCTCCCGCGCGGTGAGGTACGGGAAGCCGGCGTCCGACATGTCGTCGCGCGTCAACGGCGCGAGGATGTCGCGTGCCCGCGGGCCCCACAGGCCGAAGCAGACGCGGGACGACGTCATGTCGCGTATCTCCACCGAGCCGTCGTCGGGCAGATTCGACCTGAGCCAGCCCGCGTCATGGTTGCCGTATGCAGTACCTGTCACGAGCATGAACCGGTCGTCGGCCAGGCGCGTCGCGGTCAGATCGGCCTGGATCCCACCACGACGATCGAGCAGCTGTGTGTAGACGATCGACCCCACCGGCCGGTCGATGTCGTTGCCCGCGACCCGTTGGAGGAACGTGCACGCGCCCGGCCCCGCGATCTCGAGCTTGGCGAACGACGTCTCGTCGAAGAGCGCGGCGGCGCGTCTGGTCGCCAGCGCCTCGGCAGCGATCGCCGGTGACCAGTGGTGTCCCGCCCACCCCCGTGGCCGGAGCGCCTCGAGCCCATCACGGCCACCGAAGCGCGGGTCGTCGGCGTTGGACTCGAACCAGTTCGGCCGCTCCCACCCCGACTTCTCGCCGAACACCGCGCCCAGGCTGGTGAGGTCGTCATAGGTCGGCGACGTCCGCAACGGCCGACCGGCCTGCCGTTCCTCGTTCGGGTAGTGGATGTCGTAGTAGGTCGCGTAATTCTCGATCGACCGCGCCAGCGTGTAGGCCTGCGACCGGTACGCCGCCCCGAAACGGCGGATGTCCATCTTCCAGAGGTCGAGCTCGGGCTCGCCATCGACGATCCAGCTCGCCATCTGCCGCCCGATGCCGCCTGCGCCGGCGATCCCGTGCGCACAGAACCCGGCCGCGACCCAGAAACCGCGGACATCGGATTCGCCGAGGATGAACTCGTTGTCCGGCGTGAAGGCCTCGGGCCCATTGATCACGCGGCTGACCCTCGCCTCCTCCATCGCCGGCACGCGCCGGATCGCGCCCTCCATGATCGGCTCGAAGCGCGGCATGTCGGGGGCGAGCAGCTTGCCGTTGAAGTCGGGTGGCACGCCGTCGATCGACCACGGCGCCGGATCGCGCTCGTAGCCACCCATGCACAGGCCGCCGACCTCCTCGCGGAAATACACGAGGTTGTCCGGGTCGCGCAACTGCGGCAGGCCCGGGGTCACGCCCTCGAGCGGCTCCGTGAAGAGGTACTGGTGCGCCATCGGGATGATCGGCACGGTCACGCCGACCATCCGCCCGATCTCGGGCGCGAACATGCCGGCCGCGTTGACGACGACATCGGTCTCGATGTCGGAGCGCTCGCCCTTGTGCTCGACGGTCACGCGTGTGACCCGCGCACGCTCGACGCCGATGCCGACGACCCGTGTCTGCGTCCGGATGGTGGCCCCGCGCTGTCGCGCACCGGCCGCGAGCGCCTGGGCCAGCCCGGACGGATCGAGCCAGCCATCCGTCGGCAGCCAGACGCCACCGAGCACGCCATCGATCGACATCAACGGGAAACGATCCTGAGCCTCCTGCGCGTCGATCAGCTCCATCGGCAGCCCGAACGTCTTCGCCCACCCTGCCTGGCGCTCGAGCTCGTGCATGCGCTCCGTCGACGACGCCAGCCGGATGGAGCCGACCTCGTGCCACGACGGGTCCGTGCCCGTCTCGTCGTTGAGGCGCCTGTACAGGTCGGAGCCGTACATCATCATCTTGGTGAGCGTCACCGACCCGCGCAGCTGGCCGACCAATCCGGCGCTGTGGAAGGTGGAGCCGCTCGTCAGCTCAGCCCGCTCGACGAGCACGATGTCGCGCCAACCGCGGTCCGCCAGGTGATAGGCGATGGACGTGCCCCCGACGCCGCCGCCGATGATCACCGCCCGGGCGTGTTCCATCATCGAAGCGTACCGGCTAGGCATGGGCGGCTGAACGGTCGCGACGACGTGAGACGCCCGACTGCGACGATGCTTCGCATCGGCGCCTCAAGGCGATCATGGAGTCTGGCGACCTGGACTGAAGCCGAGTCAGTCGCCCGCGGTCTCGCGCAGCGCACGCTCGAACGCCGGCGTCGAGGCATTCGACAGGAGTCGATCGAAATGCTCGCCGGCATAGGCGACGAAGTCGACATCGAGGGTGCTGATCCCCTGCTGGAGGACGCCCCACATGGCCTCGCGGAAATCGGAGACGACGCGCATCAGCGAGAGGCGCGCCAGGTGGTTGCCGTAGTCGGCGCCCTCGTAGGCTGTCAGCAGATAGGCGTCGTCATCGGGCGTGAGCTCGTGGTTGATGCTGAAGTTGCCGAGATCGAAATAGGGATCGCCCATCCCCGCGTACTCCCAATCGACGATACGGATGCGGGTGCCGTCGTCGATGAAGTTCGCGTTCAGGAGGTCGTTGTGGCAGGGCCGCAGCTCGACCGGGTCGGCCAGGCAGGCGAGCTCGATGCGGCGCCCGACAGCGGCGGCGAGCTCGTACTCGGGCGGGATCGGCACGCCACGGGCCATCGCCAGCGCGCGATACGCCTCCACGATCCGGAGCGGCACGAACAGCCCGGGGATGGCCGGACCCTGGTGGATGCGGCGCAGCGAATCGGCGATGCGCGCCAGCGTCGACGCGCTCGCGGACCTGCTCGAAACTGACCGGTGAGCCCTCGATGAAGCGCGTGACGAGGTAGCCCTCCGGTCGGATGAAGGCGGTGACCTCCGGCCCGACGCCCACGCCCGCGGCCGCGACCGTCGCCGCGTGCTCGACCTCCCGGCTGATGCCGAGGAGATGCGTGTCGTTGCCGGCAAGGCGGATGACGTAGCGGTCGGATTCGCCGGGGATCGTGACGAGGAAGTTGCGGTTCGTGATGCCGCCGCTTAGAGCACGTCAGGATCAGCTCGCGACCGGCCAGCTCCGGGATACGCTGCATCGCGCCGACAAGCTGATCGCGGAGTGTCGCCGCGCAGGACCTCATCATCGTCATCGGTCATGGGCAGTCCCTTGCCTCGTCGCCATCAGCGGAAAAGGTAGCGGCGCGGCGATCGCTCGCCGCGCCGCATCTCCTCCTCCCGGGACGTTCGCTCAGCCGATGGTCGCCTCGCCGGTGATCGCATCAGCCGTCTCGACGTCGGCCTTGCGGCCGCGGACCGCGACTGCGTAGTAGACCGCTCCGAGGATGAGCAACGTCCCGACCACCGTCTCGTACAGCGGCCAGGCCGGCAGCCCTTCGAGCGGTTGCCGAACCATTGAGGAAGGAGTTGATGAAAGGGTTCCAATACGTCCGGCCGTCGCCGCCGAAGTCGCCGAATAGGCCCGGGTCGTGCCAGAGCGCGATGTTCAGGATCATCACGCCGCCGTAGATCGAGGGCGAGGATGTTGAGTGGCATGCCCCATCGACCAAGGTTGAACCACGCCTTCTCGCGTGGCCAGCCTCTGCTCCGCGCGAGCGCGACGCCCAGGTTGCACAGGAAGTAGCTCAGGTAGATCAGACCCGGTCGCGCAGATCGACAGGACGAAACCACCGATCGGCCCGATGACGAGGATCGGAAGGGCCGCGAGTACGCCGACCGCGATCGCCGCATTCGCCGGGGTCTTGAACGTGCGGTTGACGTGCCCCCAAACGCTCCCGAGCGGCAGATGCCGGTCGCGGCTCATCGAGAACATCATCCGCGTCGCGGCACCCTGGATCGCCAGCGTGCAGACAAACACGGACGCGAGGATGACGAAGCAAATAGAGCTCGCCGACGGTGATGCCGGCGAAAAGCTCGGCGGTCAGGCTCGCGGTGATCGATCGTTGCGATCGGGAACCCGCCAGCCAGGCCCTCCGCGATCGACTCCTGCATGTTCGGCATCGCGAGGATGAACGGCGATGAGGAAGATCAGGCCGACGGCTCCGGAGATCAGGACCGAGCTAGATGACGCCGCGCGGGGCCTGGCGAGAGGCGTCGATCGTCTCCTCGCCGAAGGTTCCCGCCGTGTCGAACCCGTACAGGATGAAGATCGACATGAACAGGCCCAGCGCGAATGCCGGTAGATAGCTTCCGCCGGTCGCGGCCTCCGTCCCTCCCGTGTCGAAGAGGATCGAGATGGGGACTGGTTGATTGGCAAAGAACAGCAAGATCAGCGCGAAGACGACCATGCCCAGGATCTCGGTGGCGACGCCGATGTTGTTGAGGATCGACAGCAGCCTGACGCCGAACGCGTTGATGATGGTCGTGATGACCAAAGTGGTCACGGGCGATGAAGGTGAGCATCGTTGGCGATACCCGAGGGGTCGACGGTGAGTCGAGGAACTCCTGCCCCCCGCCGGCTGAACCCGGCGATCACGTAGCCGACGATGACCGCCACGGCGCTGACCGTGACGACTTGCGCCCAGAAATAGAACCAGCCGGTGAACCAGCCCAAGGTCCGATTCGACAGGCGTTTTGACCACTGATAGATGGACCCAGCCACCGGGAAATGGCTGGCCAACTCGGCAAAGCCGAGGCAGACGATGAACTGACCCGTGACGACCAGGACCCACGACCAGAAGATGGCGGCCGGACCCGCCAAGGCCGAGACCGACACCGAAGTTCCCGAACGACCCGGTCGAGACGCTGATGAAGCTGAACGCGATCGCGAAATTCGAGAGGAACCCAAGGGTGCGCCGGAGTTCGGGTTTGATCCCGAGTGCGCGAAGTTGCGCGTCGTCGCGCGCGGCGACTTCCTGGGAGTCGACGGTTCCCGCCACGATTCCCTCCTCTACCACTGCGCTGGGGGCGCGGGACTGACCTCTGGGAGTGGGCGCGAGGACGCGGAGTCTCGGTCTACGCGGCTCCCTACCGGTCGATCCGTGCGCGCGAGGATAGCACTGGGTTGCTCGGAGTCAACGCCCGGTTCGGACGTCCGGACCCGGTGCCGGCGGCCCTACGGATCGAGGCGGTAGAAGCGGAAACTCGCGTGCTCGGTCGGCAGGATCGTGAACCCGCTGAAGCCGGCCTCGCGTGCGATCGCCTCGAGCGCGGACAGGCCGAAGCACGGTCCCCGTCCCGACGGACGGCTGATCGACCAGGCCGTTGGCGAGGCAGGACACCACGCTGTAGGCGTAGAACAGTCGCTCGGTCTCGTCGCCCGGTGCCGTGAACGTCTCCGCGACGCGCTCATCCGCGATCAGCACCGCGCCACCCGGTGCGAGCAGGCGCTTCGCGGTCGCCAGCACCTCGGCAGGTCGGGCCATGTCGTGGACCGCCTCGAAGATCGTCACGAGGTCGTAGCGCCCCGCGCCGTCCGCATCGGCCGCGTCGGCGAACAGGAACGACACTCGGCCGTCGACTCCTGCCTCGGCCGCGTGCGCCTTCGCACGCGCGATCGAGCCTTCGTCGATGTCGATGCCGTCGACTTCGATGTCCGGGAAATGCCGGGCGATCGAGATCGAGGACCAGCCCGTGCCGCATGCGACGTCGGCGACACGGCCGTGCCCGCTCCGAAGCCGAGCGGCGATATCGGGCAGGGCGTCGATCCAATCGCCGACGAGGTGATGGAACTGGGGCCGGTTGATGCCCTCCTGGGCTTCGACGACGTCGGGGCCGTAATCGGCCCAGTCGACGCCGGCGCCCGTGCGGTACGCGTCGAGCAACTTGGGCATCGTCTTGGCGGTGCCGACGGCGAATCGCGACAGCGGCGCCACGAGCCAGAGACCCTCAGGGTCGACCAGGACCTCGGCGTGGCCCGCTGGCAGCGAGTACCGCCGCTCGTCCGGAGCGGCTACGACATCGTCGACGTCGAGGATGCCACCGACCGCCTGCTGCTCGAGCCACTCCCGGGCGTAGCGCGGATGGATCCCGGCGCGCGCGGCGAGCTCGGGGGCGGTCGCCGAGCCACCCTCGCTGCAGCTCACGGTACAGGCCGAGCCGGTCACCGAGGTACACAGCCTGGAGTTCGAGCGATGCGAGCACGGCGCCGACGAGCTTTTCGGCCAGGTCGTCCCGCCGAGCGTCTTGCCGGGCCCGGTCGCCCGCGTCGACCACGACGGTCATCGTGCTGCTCCCCAGTCCGGCCGCAGCGACCTCCTTGAGCGATCCCGGCATGAGCCGGTGGAGTTCGACCGGCCGGACGTACGCCGTGACCATCTCGCGCGACCCGTTGACGCCCAGCTCCGTGAACAGGAACGAGAACTTGCGGCGCTGGGCGGCAAGGATCTCGTCCTTCGCCTGCAGATCCCACAGTTCGCGCTTGAACGGCCCGATGGCCTTCTTGCGGGTCGTATACACGAACTGCTGGTCGGTCTGCTCGGGCTTGCGTTCATCGGCCGCGTTCTCGAATACCCACGCCTCGATCTTCCTGTGGAGCTCGGCGGGGAACGCGGGGTGCTCGTAGAGCGCGTTCTGGAAGCCGGTCGCCAGGTGGATCTCGGCCGTCTCGACCGCCGGGAATCGGTGGAACAGCTCGTCGGGCAGCGTCGACGCACCGTGCTGGACCGCGCCGGCCAGCCCATACGACCGGGCGACCTCGCCGAGCTCGCGCAGCACCTCGAAATCGAGCTTCACTTCAGCGACGCCGCCGCCGGGCAGTGGCACCCCACCGTGGCTCGTCCCGGTCTGGACGCTGACCTTGGAGATGCCCTTCGCGCCGCGTGCCCGTTCCGCCAGCTCGCCGGCGTACCCGTCCAGGTAAGCGCGCAACTCCTCGACCGTCGAGTTCTTGTGGCCGACCTCGCCGATCTCGCCACCGACACTGATCGTGACCCCGTCGCTCTCGAGCGAGCGGATCAACGCGGTCAGCTCGGCCGCGCGGAGGTAGTTCTCGCGCTGCTGCTCGTCGACGGTCGGCTTCGACAGGTCAACGAGGGTCGAGGAATCGATGTCGATGTTCCGGTAGCCGGCGTCGATGGCCAGACGGCAGGCACGCCGGATCTCCTCGGCCATCCCCTCCGGATCGGCGGTGTACTTTTTGGCGTTGAACTGGTAGTGGTCGCCCTGGATGAACACCGGCGCCCGCCAGTTCGCGGCAACAGCGCCGGCGAGGACCGACGTCGCAAAATCGATCGGCCGCTGGAAGGTGTACGTCTGCTCGCTGCGGGCGATCTCGAGGATGACCGCGCCGACGTCGGCGCTCTGGGCGGCATCGAACACGGTGCGCGCCATGTCGAAGGTCTGCGCTCGCAGGTTGATCGCGGGGACCGTGAAGCCCGATACCTCGCCCCGACCACGTGCCGCGTACAGCTCCTGGATGCTCGCCGAGTGGGCGCCCAGCTCCTGGCTCGCCTCCCAGACCAGCCACTGGGCGGCCTCGGTCGTGGACTCATCGGTCGAGAACGCGGCCGTCCATGCGAGATCGCGGATGGTGCCATCACGGAACGCGCGCTCGTCGTCGATGACCAGGCGGTCCTCGTCGAGGTGGGCCGCGGGGTGGATCTTCTCGATCAGGTCCTGCGGGCTCGTCGCGACGTGCGGCATCGGTGGGCGGTCTCCTGAGCGCTCGTTGGGTCCACCCATGGTACCGGTCGTGCCGTGACACGCGGGTTGTGTCCACGGTTTCCTGATCGAGGATGACGACCACCTTGCGTTTCACTCACTCATGGTTGACGCGGCTCGATCGTGACCTCATCGATGAAGCACCACGCCCAATCTTCGCCAGGCTCGAGTGGACGGACGATCGGGTGCCCAGTCCCATTGGCATGTGCCGAGGCGTGCCGGTGGGGAGACGAGTCGCAGCAACCGACATGGCCGCACGTCAGGCACATTCGGAGATGGACCCACCACGCGCCGATCAGGAGGCAGTCTTCGCATCCATCCGCCGATGGCGTGACGTCATGCATCTGATCGAGGTGGCTGCACACAAGCATCAATCGGACACCACTCCGCCGCTCCAGTGAGTCAAGCCGCGGTGTGGTCGACGTTCTCATCCTAGCCTGCCGGCTGGGGGATTTGGCGGCTGGTGGTTCCACTAAGATGGCAGCCCCGTAGCGCTTGGAGGTCCGATGAGCACTGACGACAACAAAGCGGTCGTCCGTCGTTGGTTTGACGAAGTCATAAGCCGTGGTGACATGGGCGCGCTCGATGCGATCTGCGCCGAATGCCATCCGCAGTTCGCGGTCATACGCGGCGTGATAGAACCCGCTCCTCTCGGCATGTCCGGTCTCAAGAGCCTCATTACCAGCTTGCGTAGTGCATTTCCTGACCTACACGCGGAAGTGGAGGAGCAGATCGCCGAAGGGGACAAGGTCGTGTCTCGTGTGACGATGCGTGGGACGCAACGTGGCGAGTTCAATGGCATGCCCGCGACGGGAAAATCGTTCACCATCTCGGGTGTCAGCGTCTGGGAGGTCCGAGGCAACCTACTCATCCAAGAATGGGTCAATTGGGACGCACTGGGAATGATGCAGCAGCTCGGCGCGATCCCAGCGCCCATGGAAGCCGCCCGGTAGGCCTCGTCTGGTGTGCGACAGGTGAGGATCGCCACGTCGAAGATCGCAGTGAGATCGTGCTCCCCTGACGGGCCTTGATCCGACGTCAGAACGAGGGCTTCACCACCATCAGGAAGACGATCACGACCAGGTTGATGCCGAGGATCATGCCCGCCCGCTGGACCCGGGCCACGACCTCCGGTAGCCCCGGCGGTGGACCGGTCGCACCGGGAGGCGGCGGAGCGGACGTCAGCTCGATGATGCGCGCGACGTCTCGTCGCTGGACGAACAGCGAGTAGCCGAGGCCGATCGCGTACAGAACGATCCCGAGCAGCAGCCAGGGTTCCGCCAGCAGATCCCGCTGACTGATCAGGATCAGCAGCACGCCGGTGATCCCCTGGAAGATGGCCAGCGGCAAGACGAGCCGATCCGAGATCCTTGCGGAGATCCGCGTCGCGAAGTTCGCGTGTTGCGGCTCCGCGCCGCCCATCGCGCCGATGATCGCGAACGCGAATGTCGGCCCGAAGGCCACGATCGCGCCGAGCACGTGCAGGAACAGCACCCACGGGAACAACGTCGTGAGGTCCACGACCACCCTCCCTAGCGATCAACCCCTGGCCCGCGTCCTCGCGGAGGATACGCCCTACGACACCCGCTTCGAGCGGCGTCCGACGAAGTCGACCAGCACGTACTCACCGAGTCGCTCGGGCGTCGCGTAGAACGCCCGACCCCGGTTGAGCTTCGTCATGTGGGCGACGAACTCGGCCAGGGCGCGCGACCGCTCGAGCATGAACGTGTTGATCGTGATGCCCTCCTTCGTGCAGCGCTGCACCTCGCGGAGGGTCTCGCTGATGGTGCGCCGGGTCGGCGGGTAGCTGAACTCGACCTGGCCGCCTTCGAAGTGGGCGGTGGGCTCACCGTCCGTGATCACCACGATCTCGCGGTTCGAAGCGGCCTGCCGCGCGAGGATCCGGCGGGCGAGCATCAGCCCGTGCTGGAGGTTGGTGCCGTACTCGTAGCCGTGCCAGGTCAGCTCGGCCAGGGCGCCCGGACGGATCTCCCGCGCGTAGTACGCGAAGCCGATGACCGACAGGTGATCGCGCGGGTACTGGGTCCGGATCAGCGTGTCGAGCGCGACCGCCACCTTCTTGGCCGCCAAAAAACAGCCGCGCAGCAGCATCGACCGACTCATGTCCACGAGCAGGACGGTCGCCGTCCTGGTGAGCTGCTCGCTGCGATAGACCTCGAAATCGTCCGGTGTCAGCGTGACGCCGCGCTCGCCGCGGGCGGCTCGCGCCGCCGGCGCATTCTCATCGCGGACCATGGCGTTGGACAACGTGCCGCGCAGGTCGAGATGGAACGGGTCGCCGAACTCGTAGGGCTTCGTGGTCTCCTCACGTTCACCGCCACGCCCCTGCCGATCGATGCGGTGACCGCCGAACGCGTCGCGCTGCAGGCGTGCGAACAGGTCGTCGAGGACCTGCTGGCCGATCTTCCGCGTCCCGCGCGGGGTCAGCTCGAGCCGCTCGCCGTCGCGCGTCAGGTAGCCGGCTTCCTCCAGGCGCCGGGCGAGGTCGTCGAGGGCGTCGAGGTCGCGAGCCGCGTCGTCGCCCATGAGCTCGCGGACCTCGTCGCGGTCGATCGAGGCGAGATCACCGGGCGCTTCCACGTCCATCAGCGAGTCCTCGAGGCGCTCCATGGCCTGCATCCGGGCGATCTGGGACAGGGCGCCATCGAGCGACAGCGACTCGTCCCCGCTGAACCGCACGCGATCGCCGAGCCCGCCGGGGAGCAACAGGTCGAGGTTCGAGGCGAGCTGCGCGAGATCGATCAAGAGGCGGTCGTCGCGCAACAGAGCTTCCATCATCGATTCGAGCTCGGCGCGCTGCTCCGGGCTGAGCGATCGCATCAGCGACTGCATCGCCGCCATCCGCTGGGCCAGCTGGTCGATGATGTCGTCGAAGCTCTGGGCGCCCGGGAAGAACCGCCCGTGCTTCGCGAGGAAGTCGCGGACGTCCGGGTCCTGCCCACCGATCCGCTGGCGGATGAGGTCGTTGAGGTCGCGGACCATCTCGCGATTCGCGCTGAGGTCCTCGGGCGTCATCGACCGGATGGCGTCACTCATCCCCTGCGCGAACTGGTCGAGGACCTGCTTGCTCAGACGTTCGACGAGCTCGTCGAAGCGCTGGCGTGCGTCTTGCTCGAGGAAGTCGTACTCGCGCAGGTCGCGGATCCGCTCGCCGAGGTCGGCCGGGAGAGCATCGAGGCGGTCGAGGCGCCGAGCGGCGAGGTCTTGCGCCACGCGCGCGGTGTCCGCATCGGGCGCGTCTTCCGCGGCCCGCTCCAGGCGCCGCTCCACGCCCGCTCGCTCGTCGGCCACGATCTCCTCGAGCTCGCGCCGGATGTCGCCGAGCACGTCGCCGAGGTCGTAGCGCTCGCGGAGCTCCTCGCGTCGCCGTGCAAGGCGTTCCATGAGGTCCTGGAGGCCGGGCAGATCAGGGCGGGTCGGATCGCCGCTCCGCCAGCCGCGGTCCATGAGCCGGCGCAGCGCTTCGGCGAGGTCGCCCTCCGCCATGACGTCGTCGGACAGTGCCTTGAGTATCTCGTCGGCCTCGAGGTCGGGCAGGCGCTGCGTGCCGTCCCACCGCGAGTACCGCGCGCGACCGGCGAGCGTCGCGTCGGCGGTCGGTGGCGTGGGGACGCGCCCGGCGAGGTCGCGCGGGTCGGGCGAGTAGGCGGTCATGGGCAGGCCCGGCGGGCCTGCTGACCCACGGTCAACGATTTGGGGCGAAACGCCCTGACTGGGCTTAGTTGTGCCGACATCGCGGCCCGGTGGTGACCGACAGTCAGCAAGGACGGGGCTGGGACGTGGTTGCCCGCCGTTCCTGACGGAAACGTTGACCCACGGTCAGCGCGCGCGACGGGTCCCCACAGAAACGTTGACCGACGGTCAGCGATCGCGATCGAGAACGGGACGAGGCGCATCCGCGGGTCCGTCATCGGTGGTAGACCGTCCCGCCCGCGATGCGCTCCTTGTTCAGCCGGCGGGCAAGGTGGAGACCTTCGAGCAGGAACTCGACCGCCGACGCGACGACCGCGGGCTCCTCGGCCCCATCGGTGACGTCGAACGTGCCGAGACCCGCGACAGCGTCATCCATCCCGGGCACCTCGCGCAGCCACGCGACGTACTCACGCGATGGCGTCCGCTCACCCGTCTCGACGATGAAGCCGTCCTCGAACGCCTCGACGATCGGATCGAGGTCGTCGAGGGTGACGCGCCGGTTGAACGTCGCGTAGAGGGCCTTGGTGATGAGGCGCTCCACGACACGCTCCTCGGGCGCCTCGTCGCCGACCGATTCGAGCTCCACCTTGCCGACGGTCGAGGCGACCACCGCGCCGAGATCCGAGACGCGCGGCGCCCCGACGGCTTCGCCGAGACGAACGGCGCGCTTGAGGGCCGCTGCCTCGAGGACTTCCATATTCGCGACCGAGACCCGCACCGACACGCCCGAGCGCTGGCTGATCTCCGGGGAGCGGCGGGCGAGGTGGGTGATCTCGGCGACGACCTCCTCCATGAACGGCGGCACGACCACCGTCGGGGCTGCACGATCGCGATCCGTGTCGTCCACCGCGAAGCGATGCTTCTCCTGCGCCACGATCGACAGCTCGTCGTCGAGGGAGCGTGGGTAGTGCGTCCGGATCTGCGATCCGAGCCGGTCCTTGAGCGGCGTGATGATCCGGCCGCGCGACGTGTAGTCCTCGGGGTTTGCGCTCGCCACGACATACAGGTCCAGCGGCAACCGCACGATGAAGCCGCGGATCTGGACGTCGCGCTCCTCGAGCACGTTCAGCAGCCCTACCTGGATCCGCTCGGCGAGGTCGGGCAGCTCGTTGATCGCGACGATGCCCCGGTTCGCGCGCGGGATCAGCCCGTAATGGAGCGTCAGCTCGTCGGACAGGTAGCGACCCTCCGCGACCTTGATCGGATCGACCTCGCCGATGAGGTCGGCGATCGTGATATCGGGCGTCGCCAGCTTCTCGGCGTAGCGCCGGTCGCGTGGCAGCCAGTCGATGGCGGCGTCGTCGCCGTCGCGCTCGAGGATCCCGCGGGCCGCGGGTGATACCGGGGCGTACGGGTCGTCGTTGAGGTCGCCGCCGCGGACGACCGGCAGCCATTCGTCGAGCAGCCCGACGAGAAGCCGCGCCATCCGCGTCTTCGCCTGGCCGCGTTCGCCGAGGAAGACAAGATCGTGCCCGGCCAGGATCGCGTTCTCGATCGCGGGGACGACCGAGTCTTCGTAGCCGACGATCCCGGGCAGCACGTCGTCACCGGAGCCCAGGCGGTCGAGGAGGTTCGCGCGGAGCTCCTCCTTGACGGTCCGCGAGCGCCAACCGGCGGCCCGCAGCTCGGCGATCGTGGCGGGACGCGCGGGGGTCGGCATCGCTGGGACCTCAGTTCGTGGCGAGGACGCTGGACGGATCGACGGTCGTGGCTCGGAAGCCTTCGATGGCGGCGCGGACCGCCTCGACGTCGACGATGCCGGCCTCGGCGAGACCAGCGAGGTAGTCGCGGCGACGATCGACATCCATCTCGAAGTCCCCGGGGCGCCGCTCGACCCGCCGCGCGAGCTCGGGGATGATGCCCCAGCCGAAGTGCTCGAACCGGTCGCCGTTGGGGTCCCAGGTGGCCAGCACGGCCGGCCCGAGCCGCTGGACGTGCCCGTGCTCATCGCGGGCGACGGGGCGGACGTAGTGGGCGGCAACCACCCGGCGCAGCCCGTCCCCGACCGGGCGCAGGACGAGCACGATGCCGAGCCGCGACAGCTCGTCGTCGCCGAGGCTCACCGGCGGGCGGCGGAGCTCGCCGAAGACCTCCTCGAGCGAGTCGGCGTGGATCGTCGCGGCCAGCCCGTAGCCGATCGCCACCGCCCGGATCGCGATGCGTGCCTCGGCGCCCCAGGTGTACGACGGCAGGTGGTCGGACAGCTCCGGGATGAGGAGGACCGTGTTGTCGGGCACGATCACTGGAGGTCGGCGGCCTGTGACCCGCGCGGCGATCGCCTCCGGGGTGTGCGGGCTGCGCCAACCCAGTTCAGGCGCCTGCGGGAGCCAGTCGAACGTCTCCATGGCACCCGCGAGCTCCATGGTTCGGACGCCCGGCGGCAGGAAGGACATCAGGGCGTCGAGGAGCGTGGTCTTGCCCGCACCCTGGGCCCGTGCCGCGACGACCAGCGGGACGCGGCTTTCGATCAGGACCCAGAGGGTCGCCGCCAGCTCCGCATCGAGCGTGCCGGCACGAATCAGCTCGACGATCGAGCGCGGCGTCGGTGGGACGTGGCGGACGGTCCACCGGCCCCGCCCCGGCGAGGTCTCGGCCACGGGCGGAGCGTACGGCCGGGTCCGAGGAGCGTCAAACGTGTTGGATCCGTGCACGGCTTCGAGGGCCATTGCGCGCGGCATTGTTGCCCTCGTGGTCACCATGTGACCCAACCAACGAACGGGACGGCAACCCAGGCCCCTGAATGGTCACCAGGTGACCCAACGCTTGGCCTGAGAGCCACGGCCAACCCGGATTCATGACGGCCTGCGGCCACCTCAGCACGTACGATCGCTAGCATGGCCCTCGACATCCGGCCCCTCACCCCGCATCGTCTCCCCGACCTCGCCGCGCTCTTCGAGCAGGGCGGCGACCCCAAGTGGTGCTGGTGCGCGTACTTCCGGATCCGTGGCTTCGACTTCTCGAGCGGCGGCAAGGCGCGCCATCGCCAGGTGATGGAGACCGCCGCCCTCGAGAACGGGAAGGAGGGCCGCGCGCCTGGCCTGGTGGCGTACGACGGCGAGGAGGCCGTCGGCTGGATCAGCATCGGCCCACGCGAGGACTACGAGCGACTGGCCCACTCGACCGTCCTCAAGCCCATCGACGACAAGCCGGTCTGGTCGATCGTCTGCTTCGTTGTCGGGCGCCGCTCGCGCGGCCGCGGCGTGGCTCGAACACTGCTTCGTGCCGGCATCGACTACGCTCGCGACCACGGCGCGACGATGTTGGAGGCCTACCCGGTCGAGGTCGACCCAGGTGAGCGCATCCCGTCAGCCAACGTGTTTCGCGGCACTCTGGCGATGTTCGAGCGGGCCGGGTTCAAGGTCGTCGACCGCCGTCCCACGCCAGGCGGCCCGCCTCGACCGATCGTCCGGCGCGCCATTCGCCCACGGCGAGATCAATGACCGCTCAGGGTCAGTTTCGTTCGCTGCCGACAGATACAGCGACCGCGATCGCGGCGGCGACGCCGATGACCACCACAAGGACGACGAACGCGTTAGCCACCCACGAGCTCACCCGGCGCTGCTCAAGGCTGTGACCTACCGTGAAGAGGATGATCAGGGAGACGATGTAGCCCGCAAGGGTCCCACCGATCACCACGACCACGAGTGCGCCGAGGCTCCCCGTCCTCAGCCCGACGATCACACCACCGATCAGCGCGGCGACGAGTGGCGGTATCCAGCCCACGAACAGAAGGACCTGGGCCGTCCCAGAATCCTCCAATACCGTGGGCTCGCCGGGCCGGTCGGAACGCCCGCCAGTCATCTGGGTCCTCTCTGACTCGCCTCTCGCGCTCATCGTCACGCGGGCGTCAAGACGGCAGCTCTACGTCATCCGTCGCAGGCGGCTCATCGTCGTCTGACCACCTTGACGCGACGTCGCCCCGACCCGTAGACTGCCCCCCGGGCCTGGAGCGCCCACCCATCTATCCCCTAGCGGAGGCGGCTCGGAATATGTCCATGACGCACCTCTTCCGACGCATGACCGCGCCTATCGGCGCCGTCGATGACGGGAGATCTGTGCCCATCTCGAGCTAGCCGCAGGCGGCAGGACCGCCTTCCGGAAGAGCAAGAGCCGTGGGCCAGATCGGGCCCCCGGCTTTTTTGATGCTCTCCACTGCCCTCCCGGCCGACCGGGCGGCAGACCCAGGACCCGCATCACGAGCCGCGAGGCCCACCCGACGAAGGTCGGACGAGGCCCGCGGCTCGTTCTATGTCCACCCCGCCCCCGTACCTGGAGTCCACCAGTGACCGCCATCTTGACCGATCAACTGAAGACGACCACCCGCACCGCTCCGGTCGCTTCGACGGCGACCGCGGCGGTCCCCGCGCTGCTCCTCGAGGGTGTCAGCAAGTCGTTCGTCGTCGGCCGCAAGCGCAAGCCCGTGGCCGCGATCTCGAACCTGTCGATGCGCCTCGAGCGTGGCGACGTGCAGGGGATCCTCGGGGCGAACGGCTCGGGCAAGTCGACCCTCATCCGTCTGATCAGCGGGCTGCTCACGCTCGATAGCGGTCGCGTCGAGGTCTTCGGCCACGACATCGAACGCGAGGAGATGGCAGTGAAGCGCGTGATCAACCGGGTCAGCGTCGACGCCGCCTTCTTCAAGAAGCTCAGCCCCATGGAGAACCTGCTGTTCGCTGCCCGGCTGTACGGGCTCGACGGGGGCGCCGCGAAGCGCGACGCCATCTCGATCCTGGGCCGGCTGGGCATCAGCGAGAAGCGGGTCGGCCGGCCGGTCGAGCAGATGAGTCGAGGCATGCAGCAGAAGGTCGCGATCGCGCGGGCGCTGCTGACGAGCCCGACCCTCCTGCTGCTGGACGAGCCGACGACCGGTCTCGACCCGCGCAGCAAGCTCGACGTCCAGTCCTTCATCGAGGAGATCAACACCACCCACGACGCGACGATCGTCCTGACGACCCACGACCTCGCCGAGGCAGAGCGCCTGTGCGCGCGGATCACGGTCCTCAACGACGGTCGTGTCGTCGCCGAGGACACGCCCGACGGGCTCAAGGCGATCACCGCCGACCGCCTCGGCCGGCCGAGCACCCTCGAAGACGTGTTCATGACATACACCGGCCGCTCCCTCGACGACGACGTCGAGGAGGACGCCGAGCCGGACGACGACGAATAGATGCCGAAAGGAGGTGAGAAACCCATGAACTTCAACCAGATCGCATTGGAGCTGGCGCGTGAGCGCCAGGAGCAGCTGATCGCGGAGAGGGCGCGTGCGCGCCAGATCCAGCCCAGCCGCCCATCCATCCGCCGATCGATCGGTCGTCGCGTCATCGCGATGGGCGAGCGGATCGCTGCGGACCCCGCACTGGAGCTGGCTCGGTCCCGCTAGGGATCGGGCCGGCTCCCCGAACCTCGAGGAGATCCTCTCGTGACCATCGTCGCCCATGAGCTGAAGGCCTCATACGCCTTCGTCGAGCGCAACTTCTTTCTGACTCGCCGCTACTGGGGCTGGGAAGTCGCCTTCCTGGTCTATTCCGTCGCGGGCGCGCTGTCGATCTCGCTCATCGGTGCCGACCAGGGCGACCCGACGCTGCTGCTGAACCTGATGGTGGGAGCGATCTTCTGGAACTACCTGTCCGTCGTGTTCAGCTGGATCGCCGAGACCATCTCGATCGAGCGCTGGGAAGGCACCCTCGAATACACCTTCATGGCCCCGATCCGGCGCTGGTCGCAGTTGCTCGGGTCCGTCCTGTACGCGATGGTCTACGGCTTCATCCACACGGCCGTGATCTTCGTCGCGCTCGTGCTGTTCTTCCCGCAGCTCGACTTCTCGAATGCGGACCCGGTCACGGCCCTCACGTTCATGCTGCTCGGCTCGTTCAGCTTCGTCGGGATCGGCATGATCGCCGCGATCCTGCCGCTGCTGTACGTCGAACGTGGCGCGCAGATGACGTTCGTGCTGCAGTCCTGCCTGCTGCTCGTCAGCGGCGTGTACTACTCGATCGACATCCTGCCGGCATGGATGCAGGTCCTCTCGCATCTGTCGCCGGCGACCTACGTCCTCGATGGCGTGCGGGAAGGCCTCGTGAACGGCACGCCGCTCTCCGAGTTGACCCACGACATCTGGCCGCTGATCGTGGCCGGCGTCGTGCTCATCCCGTTCGGGCTGTGGGCATTCGGTCGTGCGGAGCGGTACGCGAAGCGCACCGGCAAGCTGAAGCGAGTCGGCTGAGCCATGAGCGAAGCGCCATCCGTCGCGAACGAGGCCGTCACGGCCCGAGTCGTCGCCGTCCACAAGGAGACGTCGATCGTGCGCGCGCCGGATGGCTCCGATCGTCCGGCGATCGTGTCCGGCCGGTTCCGCTTCGAAGCCCTGGCCCCGTCGGACTTTCCGGCAGTCGGTGACTGGGTGACGCTCGCGAACGATCCGACCGCGACTCGCACGGACGAGCCCGCGATCATCACCGCCGTCCTCCCCCGCCGGTCCGCGTTCGTCCGCAGCGCGGCCGACGCGAGCCGGCGGTCGGCGGGCCACCTCGCCGATGAGCAGGTGCTGGCCGCCAACGTCGATGTGGCATTCCTGGTCGCCGGGCTTGATCACGATTTCAACCTGCGCCGCCTCGAGCGCTACCTGGCCGTCGCCTGGTCGAGCGGCGTGCGTCCGGTCGTCGTGCTCAACAAGGCCGACGTCGCCATCGACCTGGACCAACGGCTGCTCGAGGTCGAATCGATCGCACCCGCGGTCCCGATCGTCGTGCTCTCGGCGCTGACCGGGGACCACGTCGCCGACCTGTCGCCATTCCTTCAGCCGGGCCACACCGCGGTCGTGCTGGGTTCGTCGGGCGTCGGCAAGTCGACACTGCTCAACACCCTCCTCGGCGAGCAGCGTCAAGCTACCGCGGCCGTCCGCGACGATGACTCGCGTGGCCGCCACACGACGACACATCGGGAGCTGTTCGCGCTACCGGGTGGTGCATTGCTCATCGACACGCCCGGGATCCGCTCGCTCGAGGTGGCCGGCGCGGATGTGGGGGTCGATGTGGCCTTCGACGACATCGCAGATCTGGCTTCTACGTGCCGCTTCAGCGACTGCCGTCACGAGGGGGAGCCCGGCTGTGCGGTCCGCGCCGCCGTCGACGACGGCCGGCTGAGCAACGACCGGCTCGCCAGCCATCGGAAGCTCGAGCGCGAGCTGGCGCATGCGGAGCGCAAGGGCGATGCTCGCGCCCGCGCGGCCGAGACGAAGAAATGGAAGTCGATCCACAAGGCGGTCGCGCGGCAGATGCATGCCAAGTACGGCGACATGGGCTGATGACAGCGTCGACCGACACCTGGCGCAGTAGTCGGCGCCGGAGTGACCGGCGGGCCCGTGGCATCATGACGGGACGCGTTGGAGGATCCGGTCATGCGCTCCTACCTGATCGTGGCCAACCAGACGCTGACGAGCCGGTCGCTGACAGACGCGATCACGGCAAGGCTCGCCGACGGACCGGTGCGTACCTACGTGGTCGTGCCGCTCAGCCCGGTCGGCGGGCGCCTCACCTGGGACGAGCAGGCATCCCGCAAGGTCGCCCAGACCCGGCTCGACGAGGTGCTCGCAAAGCTGCGGGAGATGGGCGCCGAGTCCGACGGCGAGGTCGGTGATCGGGACCCTGTGATGGCGGTGCGGGATGCGCTCCGCGGTCGCGAGGTCGACGAGGTGGTCGTCTCGACGCTCCCGAAGGGCTTGTCACGTTGGCTCGGTGAGGACGTCCCGAGCAGGCTGCGGGACTCGGTCCGTGTACCGGTCACGGTCGTGACCTCGACCGACGACCTGATCTAGGCGATCAGACGTCCGGAGTCGCGGACGAGCTCCAGCCAGGGTCGTTCCCGGCCGATCGTCGTCGAGTCGCCATGCCCCGGGAAAACGCTAACGGGGTCATCGAGCGTCAGCAACCGGCCGAGGGAGGCAACCATCGCCGACGAGTCGCCACCGGGTAGGTCGACGCGGCCCCAACCGCCCTGGAACAAGGTGTCGCCGCTGAACAGGAGCCCCTGATCCGGGTCGTACAGGCAGACCGACCCTTCGGTGTGGCCAGGCGTATGCATGACCTGGAGGCGGATCGCCCCGAACCTGACCTCGCCCCCCTCGGCGAGCTCGACGGCCGGCACAGATGGCGGGATCTCGAACGGCGCCGCCAGTGGTCGTGGGTCGGTGAGCCGGGTGCGATCGAGCGGGTGGACCGCGATCTCGGCGCCGGTGTGCGCGGCAACCGCCGCGTTGTCACCGATGTGGTCCCAGTGGCCGTGCGTCGACACGATCAGCCTGAGTGACCAATCCCGCTGCGCGAGCTCGTCGGCGATCCAGGCGAGCGACGGTATGGCGGTATCGATCGCGATCGCTTCGCGCGTCCGCGGGTCGGCGAGCACGTGCAGGTTCGTCGCGACAGGGCCGACGACCCGGTGGAGATGCTCCATGGGCGCGAGTGTGGCATCCGCGTTCGACGGGCGTAGGATGGGACCGGAGGTCAAGGCCATGTCGGCACAGCATTCGGTCAAGTTGGTCCCGTGGGACGACCGGGAGTTCGTCCGCGCGTACGAGCGGGCCGCTGAAGACCTGGCAACGGTCGGGATGAGCCTCGATCACTCCGACGCCCCGGTCGAGATCCAGCGTCGATTGCGCGGGGACGGCTACCCCGCTGCCACGTGCTACTGCGAGCGGAGCGTGGAGCTGGCGATGGCCCGGCGATCCCGCTGCGTCGTCAGCCGCGATGGGGATACGCCGGCGCTCCTGCGCCACTAGGTCCGCGGACATCGCCACAGAGGGCGATCGCGGGGCGAGGTCGTCAGCTCCCGCCTTCGAGCTTCGACTTCATACAGTCGAACGTCTGCCCGATCATCTTGTTCGCCGTGCCCTCGATCAGGCGGGCGCCGACGCTCGCGAGCGTCCCTGAGATGTTGACGTCGGCGGACCAATCCATCTTCGTGCCACCGGCATCACCGTCTGACAACCGCATCAGCGCCGTCGCGTCGACGGCGCTGCCTGGCGCCTGACCATGAGCCTTGATCGTCGCCGCGTCGGGTGGGGTCACCTCGGCGAACTCCATGTTCACCACGAAGCGCGAGCTGATGAACCCGATGCCGACCTTGGCCGTGGCCTTGAAATGCGTGTCGTCGATGACCTCGATCGACTCGACACCCGGACCGCACTGGCCGACCTGGTTCGGGTCCATGACGAATGCCCAGACGCGGTCCCGGGGTGCGGCGATCTGGACGGTGCCCTCGAAATGCATCGGATCCTCCCGTGGAGTGGTCGGTCAGTCGTGCATCGGGGAGTATTCGCTCGCATCGAGGTACGTCGCCGGCTCACGGATGAATCGGGTCCTGCACCCGATCGAGCAGAACGCGTAGACGATACCCTCGTGCTCGGCCAAATGCCGCGCATGGGCGGCCTCGACGGTCATCCCGCAGACGGGGTCGACCAGCACGATGTCGTCGACGACAGGCTCCAGCGTGATCGATTCCGGCAATCCGCCGGCGACCGTGGCTGGACCCGGGGATGCGACGAAATCGGCGCGACCGCGGCGGACCTGGACGAGCTCGGCAAGGATCGACAAGGCGACTTCCTCGGGGGTCTCGGCACCGATATCGAGGCCGGCCGGCGCTCGAAGCGCCGCGATCCGCTCCTCGCCGACCGATGTCTCCTCGCGGAGCCATTCGCGGACGACGCTCGACCGGGTCGGGGACGCCACGAGGCCGACGTACGCGGACTCGCGCGTCAGCGCAAGTCCGACGGCCTCCTCATCCCAGATCCCCTGGCTGGCCACGACCACGTAGGGTGCGACCTCTGGATCGAGGCCGCGGATGTCGGCAGAGCGGTGGACGCGCAGCCCGGGAAACGCGTCGGCATCGGCGATCGGGTCGATAAGGGTCACCTGCCAGCCGGCGGCCGACCCGAGCGTGGCCAGCGCCCCGGCGATGGGTGTGGTCCCGACGACCCAGAGGTGTGCTGCCGGCAGATGCGGTTCCACGTAGATCTCCAGCGTGCCCCCCGAATGACAGGTCATGACGAGCTCGATGACGCCATCGGCGCGGCGGCCTTCACCCGGAGCGTCGCGGGACAGCCGGAGCAGCCGCGGCTGGCCATCGCCGATCGCGCGAAGGGCCTCGCGAACGACGACGGGCTGTGCGCAGCTCCCGCCGACCCATCCCTCGATGGTCCCGTCCGGGTGGACGATGCCACTCGCGCCCGGGCGCGCCGAGGTCGGGCGCCGGACCGCCACCACCGTGGCGACCGCGAAAGGTCGGCCGGATCCTTCCAGTTCCGCAGCGCGGGCGAAGATCGACGTCAGCTCACGCCTTTCTCGTGCAGGATCGCCCACACCTTCTGAGGCGTGATAGGGATGTCGATGTTGCGGACCCCAAGGTGCCACAGCGCGTCGACGACAGCGTTCGCGATGGCCGGCGGGGCGCCGACCGTGGCCGATTCCCCCACGCCCTTGGCGCCGATCGGGTGGTGCGGCGACGGCGTCACGGTCTTCTCCAGCTCCCAGGCGGGGGTCTCGACGGCGGTCGGGAGGAGATAGTCCATGAACGTGCCGGCCATATTGTTGCCGAGCTCGTCGTACGTGATCTCCTCGTACAAGGCCGGCGCGAAGCCCATCGTCAGGCCGCCGTGGATCTGCCCATCGACGATCATCGGATTGATGATGTTGCCGCAGTCGTCGACCGCGACGAACCGGCGGATCTTGACCTGCCCCGTGCCCTTGTCGATGTCGACGACGCAGATGTAGCTCCCGAACGGGAACGTCAGGTTCGGCGGATCGTAATAGTCGACCGCCTCCAGTCCGGCCTCCATGCCGGCCGGATGGTTGGTGTACGCAGCGAAGGCGATGTCCTGGATGGTCGTGAAGCGGTCGGGCGAACCCTTGACGCTGAACTTGCCGGGCTCCCATTCGAGATCGTCCTCGGACGCCTCGAGCAGATGGGCGGCGAGCTTGCGCGCCTTGTCGCGGATCTTGCGCGACGCCATGGCCGTCGCTGCGCCGGCGACGGGTGTTGACCGCGAGGCGTAGGTGCCCAGGCCGTACGGCGCCGTATCGGTGTCGCCGTACTCGATCTTGATGTCGCTGACCGGGAAGCCCAACTCCTCGGCGATGATCTGGGCGAACGTCGTCTCGTGGCCCTGCCCCTGGGTCTGGACGCCGATCCGGGCGAGGACCTTGCCGGTCGGGTGGACCCGGATCTCGCACGAGTCGAACATCTTCAGCCCGAGGATGTCGAAGTCGTGCGATGGGCCGGCACCCACGATCTCGGTGAAGGAGCTGATGCCGATGCCCATCAGCTCACCGCGGTCGCGCTTCTCGGCCTGCTCCTTCCGGAGGCCGGCGTAATCGATCATGTCCATGGCCTTCTGGAGCGCCGGCGCGTAATCGCCCGAGTCGTACTCCCAGCCGGTCGGTGTCTTGTACGGGAACTGGTCCTTGCGGATGAAGTTCTCCATCCGCAGTTGGGCTGGGTCCTTGCCGATCTCGTGGGCAAGGATGTCGACCATCCGCTCGATCGCATGGACGGCCTCGGTGACGCGGAACGAGCAGCGGTAGGCGACGCCGCCGGGCGGCTTGTTCGTGTAGACGCCGTCGACCTCGACGAACGCGTCGTCGAAGTCGTACGAGCCGGTGATCACGTTGAACAACCCCGCCGGGAACTTGCTCGGGTCGGCGGCTGCGTCCGAGTAGCCATGATCCGCGATGGTCTTGACCTTGAGGCCGGTGATGCGACCGTCCTTGGTCGCGCCCATCTCCGCATGGATGTGGTAGTCGCGGGCGAACGAGTCGGCCTGGAGATTCTCCGAACGGTCCTCGATCCACTTGACGGGCTTGCCGATCAGGAACGAGGCGGCGACCGCGAGGACGTAGCCCGGGTACACCGGCACCTTGCCGCCGAATCCGCCGCCGATGTCGTGCGTCTTCACCCGGATGTTCTGTTCGAGGATCGGTAGCCCAGCGCCCGCTGCCACGAGCGCCAGGACCGTCCTGATCGCATGCGGCGCCTGGCTGGTCATGTGCAAGGTGAGCTGCTGGCGGACAGGGTCCCAGTCCGCGACGCAGCCGCACGTCTCGATCGACGCCACGTGGATGCGCGGGATGTAGATGTCCTCGCTGACCGTGACGTCGGCGGCGGCGATGGCCGCATCGGCCTTCTTGGCGTCGCCGGACTCCCAGTGCCAGATGTGGTTGTTCTGCTTGTCCTCACCGCGGTCGGGCCGAAGGACGAAGGCGTCAGCCTCGAGTGCCTTCTTCGGGTCGACCACGACCGGCAGCGGCTCGTAGTCGACCAGCACTGCGGCGACGCCGTCGGCCGCGGCGTAGCGGGACGTGGCGATGACCGCTGCGACCTCCTGGCTCTGGTACATCACGGTGTCGGTCGGGAGCACCATCTGCATGTCGCCGGCCAGCGTCGGCATCCAGTGGAGCTTGTAGCCCTCGAGGTCCTTGCCGGTGATCACCGCCAGCACGCCCGGGACCTTGAGGGCCTCGCTGGAGTCGATGCTCTTGATCGTGGCGTGCGCATACGGCGAGCGCGCGATGTCGAGCCAGAGCTGACCCGGCAGGTTGACGTCGTCGATGTATTCGCCGGCGCCCCGGATGAAGCGGGGATCCTCCTTGCGCTTGACCGAATGGCCCATGCCCCCGACTTCGGGGGTCGTGCGGGGTTCCGTCATCGTCATAGCTGTCGCTCCCCGCTCAACCGGCCGCAGCCGGTTCGGCCGACACGGCCTGGCCTTCGGTGGTCTCGGCGGCCACGACTGGCGCCGACTCGTCGGCGCTCAGCTGCCCTGAGGCCTGCTGGATCGCCTTCACGATGTTCACGTAGCCGGTGCAGCGGCACAGGTTGCCGCTGATCCCCTCGCGGATCTCCTCCTCGCTCGGGTCGGGGTTCCTGCCGAGCAGCCAGGCGGCCTGCATGATCATCCCCGGCGTACAGAACCCGCATTGGAGGCCGTGCTGGTCCCAGAACGCCTGCTGGAGCGGGTGGAGGTTGGCGCCGTCGGCCATGCCCTCGATGGTCTTGATCTCACGACCGTCAGCCTGGATCGCGAGCATCGTGCAGGATTTGGCGCTGAGGCCGTCGATGTGGACGGTGCAGGCGCCGCAATTGCTCGTGTCGCAGCCGATATGCGTACCGGTCAGCCCGAAGGTGTCCCGGAGGAGATGGACGAGGAGGAGGCGAGCCTCGACGTCGGCCTCGTGGGCCTCGCCGTTGACCGTGACGGTGATGTGCTGGGTCGTCATCGTGTCCTCGCGTTATGCGTCCGACATGCCGCGTTCGACGGCGGTCCGGAGGGCCCGGACCGTCATCTCGGCGACCATGGCGCGCTTGTAGTCGACGGGCCCGCGGACATCGGGTGCAGGTTGGGCTTGCGCGGCGGCCGCATCGCCCGCGCGACGCAGGAGGTCCTCGGCGGGCACCTGGCCCTCAAGGATGTCCTCGGCGTCGAGCGCGGCGTACGGGGAGGGCGAGACGCCCGTCACCCCGATCCCCACTGTGTCGATTCGACCGCTGGAATCGAGGACCAGCGCGGTCGCGACACCGACGGTGGCAAAATCGCCGACCCGCCGCTCGAGCTTCTTGTAGGCACCCCCGCCACCCTTCGGGCGGGAGCTCATGCGTATCTCGGTGAGCACTTCGGTCGGCTCGATCGCGGTCTGGAACGTGTCGATGAAGAAGTCGCGAGCCCGGATCGTGCGCTCCCCACCGGCACTCCTGCAGACGATATGGGCATGCCGTGCGAGCAGGACGGCCGGCCAGTCACTGGCCGGGTCGGCGTGGGCGACGGAGCCGCCGATCGTGCCCCAGTTGCGGACCTGTGGGTCGCCGATGCCGCCCGCGACCTCGCGCATCATGGGGTAGCGGTCCATCACCGGGTGCTCGTGGATCTGGCGATGGGTCGCGCGAGCCCCGATCCGGAGCTCGTCGTCGGTCTCGACGATCCCGTCGAGTCCGGTCAGGTCGCGCATGTCGACAAGAAGAGCCGGCTGGGCGAGCCGGAGCTTGATGAGGGGGATCAGGCTGTAGCCGCCCGATAGGAGCTTGGCCTCGCCTTCGCGGTCTCGGAGGATCGCCAGCGCTTCGTCCAGGTTGCCCGGACGCGCATAGTCGAACTGACCGGGGATCATCGCGCAGCGTCCCTCCTCCCCGCTCTCCGCGGGGGCTGGTGGGGCCTGCCCTTGTCCGGCCCGGACAGGCCTCGAGCGTGTCCGATGGCGGTGACGCGGAGGCCGTCGCGTCCTCCTCGACGCGGTGGTCCGCGATGCGGCGATGTTGCGAGCGAGTATCGGGCCGGGTCGTTGGACCGTCAACGGTCCGGGGCCCGGTTTCGCCACCGCCCAACGGGGATGCGCCCATTGGACCCGGCGTGGAGCATCACGATGTTCCATCCGGCGAAGGAGCCAGGCTCGCAGCCCAATCCAGACGTCGTTTGGAACATCTTGAGGTTCCAACAGCGAAGGAAGGCCCGAAACTGGGCCTTCCTCGTTCGCTCGGCCGCTGATTGGAATATGGGGATGTTCCAGATGCAAACGGCGGGCCGTCCGGCGCCTCAACCGCTGATCGATAGCCGCATGGAACATCCCGAAGTTCCGTCGAGCGCCTGAGCGAGCTGTCATGGCGCTTCCGGTGCTATATGGAACCCCTACGACGTTCCAAACAGCGCGGGAACGGCTCGATCCTCAGCTGGTTCGCGTGCTCACGCTGTGTTCGTAACATGGGGAGGTTCCAGGCGCGGGGCGGGGGACGTTGCGGAGGTGGCCGCCTAGGCCACGGCCATCGAGGCGCCCGTCTCGATCGCGGTCTTGAGACCGGACACGATGTACACGACCCCGCCGCTGAACTCGCGCTCAGTCTTCGACCCAGGCACCATCGCCGAGGTCACGACCAGGCGCGACGGCTTGTCATCGCCCTCCCCGGGCTCGATGGCCCAGGTCATCCTTATCGGACCGGCCGCCTCGATGTCAGGGTCCCAGCGTGGGTGGAACGACATCACGACCCGCCGGCCGGGCTCGATCTCGAGCACGGATCCGTCGGCGGCGACGCTGCCGTCCGGGTACGTGTAGGTGATCGGCGCGCCGACCTCCCAAGTCGAACTGACTCTGGTCCCGTAGTAGTAGCGGACGGTCTCGTCGCCGTCGGTGATCGCGCGCCAGATGCGGTCCGCTGGTGCCTTGATGTAGACGGAGTAGACGTGATAACGCGCATCCGGGCGGACCGTACGTCGATCGAACGCGCCTTCCTTTGGTCGGAGAGCGGGAAGACGCGCCATTAGGTCGCTCCCATCCGCGTTCTTCAGGGTCGGGTGACCAGTGGTGTCAGCGGAGCGGCAAGGGCGTCGTCAAGCTCGCCGAAACGCCACGATCAGTACTCCCGCGACCGCTGCCACGAGCGCAGCGAGAGCGATGACCTGAAACGGCCCGGAGACCGCAGCGTCCGGGGCCGAGGGCCCCCGGCCGGCTCGGGAACGACTCCTGGGCCGAACAGGGTCGTCGACTCGTCGATGTAGCGCCGCCCCTCCTCGGACGCCGGGTCGGCCTGGAGCGTGGCGAGATCCGCGTACAGGCTGCCGTCCGGCTCGCGGGATGGCGCGATGATCTTGCGTTCGCCGCTCGAGACCGGATAGCTGCAATCGCCGACCGGCTCGCCTTCCTTGAAACCGATCACGATCGGCGTCTCGGGCTCGCCCCCGTTGAACCATCGCTCGACGTGGAAGAGGCGGCCGCCGGGGACGCGCTCGCCGACGGTACCCACGACCACGAGCTGCGCCGGGCCCAGCGCTCTGATCGTCGGCCGTTCGAACGGCGGACTGCACGCGGCGGCACTCGACGGCCACGCCAGCAGGGCGATCCATCCGGCGGCGGTCAGCGCGAGGGCGCGTCGAGCCATCACGTCCCGCAGTATCCGGCATCATCCGTGCGATGGATCCAATGCCGCCCGAGGCACTGCTCGAGGACTTCCCTCCCCCGATGCAGTCGATCGCGAACCAGCTCCGGGAGATCGTCAAGGCGACGATCCCGGAGGCCATCGAGCGAGTACGGCCCGGCTGGCGGCTCATCGGCTACGACCTGCCGGTCGGGCGCAAGGCCGTCTACTTCGCCTACGTCGCACCGGAGATCGAGCACGTCCATCTCGGGTTCGAGCACGGCTGGGCGATGCGCGACCCACACGGGCTGCTCGTCGGCGTCGGCATCACCAAGCAGGTCCGCTGGCTGACGTTCCTCGAGGGCGACCCGATCCCGGCAGCTCTGTGTCGGGAGCTGATCCTCGAAGGGGCCCGGGTCGCCACGATGACCCGCGGCGAACGGATCCTCCAGGCACTGGACGGCGAAGCGCGAGCGACCTAACTGGGCGGGTAGGCGCGCTCGTCGCGCTCGGCCTCCTCGGCGATCCGTTCGATCCGCCCGGCCCGCGTCTCCGGCCGCCTCGCCTCGACGACCCACTGGAGCATCGCCCGTCGCGCGCTGGGCGGGAACGCGTCCCAATGCGCACGAGCTGGCGGGCGATCCCCGAGCGCGGTTGCGAGATCGTCCGGGACGACCAGCTTCTCGACGTCGTCGAGCAGGGTCCACATGCCCGATCGCTTCGCCTCCTCGATGGCAGCCATCCCGGCCGGGAGCATCAGCCCGGCAGCCGTCAGACGCGCGACACGCTCCTTGTTCGAGCGCGCCCAGGCGCTCCGTGCCCTCCGCGGCGCGAACCACTGGATGGAACGCTCGTCATCGAGCACCCGGCCAGACGAGTCGATCCACCCGACGCACAACGCCTCCTCGACGGCCTCCTCGTACGACACGCTGGTACGGCCGGTCGCACGCCGCCACGAGACGAGGTACACGCCCTTGGTCGCCGCGTGATTGGCGCTGAGCCAGTCCCGCCAGCCCGCCCGATCGAAGGGGCCGACCATCGGCCGCCCGTCCGGCGCCGTTGCGCTCGTCATGCCGCCTCGCCGCGGGGATCCCACGTCACGATCCCGATCGGCAGAGGCTGCTGCCCGCGCAATCCGACGCCGCCGTCCGCGTCGACCACGACGAGATCGTCGAGGGCGGCCTGGAATCGTTCGTCGGCCTCACCGCCGGGCTCGATCCATAACTGCCGGCGCAGGAAGCCCGCGAGCTCGTCGCGTGACGCGAACAGCCGAGGCTCACGCTGGAGCATCTCGACCGCGGGCCGCCGCCCACGCGCTTCCAGCATCTCCACGAAGTCAGGCAGGGCCGGCAGCGCGACGCGCGCCTCGCCGTGGACCGGCGGCCAGCACGCATCGGCGATCGACGATGGCTGGCGCTCCATCAGGACCGCGACGCACAGGCGGCGCGCGACCGATTCCATCGCCCGAACGAACGGCCCGATCGCCTCGATGTCGTAGCCGACGTGCGCGATCAGGGCGACGTCCGCCGCGATATCGGTCGAGTGACGACCCGTCGGTCGGGGGCCAGCGACCCTCGATGACCTCGACATCGGCCACGCCATGCTCGGTCTGGAGGTCCAGCAACGCATCGAGCATCCCGTGCGACGCGTCGAGCGCGATGACGCGGCCGCCCGAAGACGCCAGGGCCAGCGCGATCGGCAGGGCATACCGACCGGCGCCCGCGCCGATGTCGATCCAGGTCTCGCCCGGCTCGATCAGCCGGAGCAGGGCGTCCAACACTGGTTCGTCCGTGCGGCGGGGGTCCGCTCGGAACAGGCCCGTGACCGGCGCGTAGAAGTCAGCGCCGTCGGGGACTTCGCGGAAGCGATCGACCTGCTCCGCAGTTCGCCCGGACGCGCGCGGCCCATGCACTCTCCAGCAATCCGATCAGGTCGGCGCGCGTGTCGACATCGGGATTGCCGCCCTCGACCCGGATGGCGATCTCCTGGACGAGATCAGGATTCGCGTCGATAAGCGGGCCCAGGCCGCGGTCGCCGGTGGCGTCGGCAACCAGTCCGAATGCCGCCCGCCCGATGAGGACCGGGTTGCGGCCGGTGTCGCCGCCATAGACGGGGACGACGATCGGTCGCGCCGCGTCGACCTCGACGTCGAGGAGCGCGCGGATCGCGCGCGGTGGCAGGCGCGGCTGATCGGCGAGGACGATCAATGCGGCATCCACGCCCGGCGCGAGCGCCTCGATGCCGTGCTGCAGCGAGCTCGACAGGCCGCGCGACGGGTCGGGGTTGCGGATCCGGCGGGCGCCGTGCCAGTCGATGGTCCGCTCGACATCGGCCGCGTCGTCGCCCAGGACGACCACGACGTCGTCCAGCCCGGACGCGGCCAGCCGGTCGATCACGTGCTGGAGGATCGGCCGGCCCTCGAGCGGCGCCAGAAGCTTGCCGCCGCCGAAGCGGGACCCGGCGCCGGCCGCAAGGACGACCGCGGTAACCCGATCCGTGCCGGCTTTCACGTCCCGCATCGTCCGATGCTCGCCTATGCGTCAACCGGGCAGCCGGACGTCGTGTCCGGGCTCGGTCATCCGACATTGAGCGGCTTGCGTCCGATGCACGTTGTCACCGAACTGCTCCGCGCTCGGTCATAGACGTCAAATTCTTGCGGTCGGTGCATGAAACCGGCACGCCGGGCGCTGCGGCGTGCACCTGGCGCATGGATCCGGCACGGACGCTGCCATCCGCGGTCGTAGTGTGCATCGGACGCAAGTGGTCGCGCCGCGCCCGCGCCCTCCGCGTCTGCGACGTCCTAGCCCTCGGCGGCGGCCTCGACGTCCGAGCCGGCCGCGCCGTCCGGGTCGGCCGCGCTCGGATCGAACAGGCCGGGCGTCTTCTCGGCAGTCCGCGCGCGACGGCCACCGGGTTCCTTCGCGCCGATGCGCCGGCGAGTGACGACCTCGACGGTCGTATCGCCCTCGCGGGCGGGATGCTCGACGAGCGCGATGAGCCGGCTCGCCATGAACCGGCCGGTGCGGACCGGCGTGCCGCCACGGGTCACCTCGGTGACCTCGACGACGCCGCGTGCCGTCGTCACCTCGATCCGCCGGCCTGCGCGCGTGGCCACGATCTCGAATGTCTGCACGGTCCCGCCGGTATCGACCACGACCTCGACCCGATCGCCTCTCATCGCCGCCCTCCGTCAGCCGGCCGTGACCGGCGTGCCCTCGCTGGCCACGCGCGTTGCCGCGGGTCCTTCAGCGGCACGGTCGCGCATCGGCCGCCCGGACCCGCCATACCGCTCCGCGACGACCTCGGCGAGGATCGCGAGAGCGGTCTCCGCCGGCTGCCGACCGCCGAGGTCGAGCCCGACAGGGCCGCGCAGCTCGGCGAGAGCCTCATCGCTCACGCCGGCATCGCGCAGGCGCTGGCGACGATCAGCCTGGGTCTTGCGCGAGCCGACCGCTCCCACATACCGGCACCCACGCCGGAGCGCCTCGACGATCGCCGGCTCGTCGAACTTCACGTCGTGGGTGAGCACTGCCACCGCGTCGTTCGGTCCGAGGCCGATGTCGTCGGCGACCTCGTCCGGCCAACCGACGACGAGCCGGTCGACGTCAGGGAAGCGTTCGGGAGTCGCGAACGACGCCCGGCCGTCGATGACCACGGTCTCGAACCCGAGCTCCTTCGCCAGCCGGACCAGCGAGCGGGCCACCTCGACCGCGCCGACCACCACGAGCCGTGGCCGGACCGGGAACGCCTCGACGAACAGCGATCGGCCACCGAGCTCCATCGTGCGCGACTGGCCGCGGCGCAGCGCCTCGAGCGCGCCCTCGACGAGCGACTCCATCGAGCGCCGGATCGCCGAGCGTGCCCTCCAGCCGACCATCCTCGTGGACCACCAGGGGCGACTCCGGCGCAGCCCCCTCCCCCGGCTCGTGCGGACCGCCTTCGGCCGGCGGCGAGTCGGCGGGGAGCGGCGTGACGACGGCGGCACCATGGCCGCCCGCACCGAGTGATGCCGTGGCCGCCTCGACGGCCGCGGCGGGCACCGCAGGCTGCACCAGCACATCGATCGTGCCCCCGCACGCGAGCCCCACGTCCCACGCCTGCTCGTCGCTGATGCCGTAGCGGATGACGCGGGCGTTGCCCGTCGCACGGGCATGCTCGATCTGTTCCGCGGCCGCACCCTCGACACAGCCGCCGCTCACCGACCCCGCGATGCGACCGTCCGAGGCGTACAGCAGCGACGCACCCTCCGGCCGCGGCGCCGATCCGAACGTGCGAACGACGACGGCCCGGCCCGCGTCGATACCTTCGCCCCGCCAGCCGGATAGCGTCTCGAGCAGCTCTTTCATCGGATCGGCCTCGCTGTTGTGGGGTCGGTCGGCGTGCCGCCGACGACGGTCGGTGGAGCGACTCCGGCGAGGTCGGTCACACCGGGGAGTGCCGCGTGGGCCGCCGCCTCGGCGCCCTGCCGCGTGTCGGCGGAGCGGACGCCGCCGAGGATCTCGCCGAGCCGCTCGAGCGACGCGACGGTGCCGGCGGGCAGGAAGTCGTCGATGTACGGGAACGCCGCACGCATGCCGCCGGCCAGCGGCTGGTAGCCGGGCGTGCCGGCCAGCGGGTTCAGCCACACGAGCCGATGGCAGTTCCGCCGCAGACGGGCCGTCTCGGTCGCCACGAGGTTCGGATCGCCCCGGTCCCAGCCGTCGGACACGACGATCACCACGCCGCTCGAGCGCAGCGAGCGGCGCGCCCATTTCTGGTTGAACATCCGGAAGCTCTCTCCGATGCGGGTGCCGCCCGCCCAGTCGTTCACGGCGTCGCTGACCCGCGCCAGCGCCCGATCGCGATCCTTGTCGCGGAGCAGGCGCGTCACGCGCGTCAGGCGGGTCCCGAACACGAACAATTCGGCGCGGACCTCGCTCGATGCGGACAACGCCTGGATGAAGCGGAGGAGCAGTCGCGAGTGGCGCTCCATCGAGCCCGAGATGTCGCACAGCACCACGAGCGAGCGGGGTTCCTTCACCGGCCGGCGCCAGACCCACGACATGAGCTGGCCGCCGGTCCCGAGGTTGCGGCGGAACATCGCCCGTGGGGCGAGCCGGCGGCCGTGCGAGTGCAGCTCGTACCGCCGCGTCCGGCGTTGCTCCAGCCGCGGGACCAGCTCGTCGACGAGACGTTCCGCATCGCGCAGCTCGGCGGGCGTCATGCGGTCGAACTCGCGGTGCTTCAGCATCTCGCCCCGCGAGTAGGCGTCGGGTGCGACCACGACACCGTCGATGTCGTCGCCGACCTCGTCATCGTCGTCGCCGGCCGTCGGGATCGGCACGCCCCATTCGTCGGGGCGCGTCGAGGTTCGCTCGTCGCCCGGCTCGGGCTTGGCCTCGCCGGTCGGGTCGTCGCCCTCCGACTCGGTGCCATCCGGGCGCTGGAGGGCCGGTGCCTGGAAGTCGCCGGGGCGACGGCCGCGGGCACGCCACCAGCGGTCGAAGACGATGTCATATGCCTCGCGGTCGTCGCGGCGGCGGACGAACACGGTCTCGCCCGCGGCTCGGACCTGCTCGCGCGAGCCGATGTCGACGAGCGGCAGGGCCCGCGCGAAGTCGACCGCGGCACCGAGGTCGATGTGGAGGCCGGCTGTGCGCAGCGCGCGTCCGAAGCCGACCGCCTCGTTCAGCAGGCGCCGACCGTCGACCTCGGGGCCCCACGGGGCCTTGACGACAGCTGGATCGTCAGGCGCCTGCATGCGGTGACTCTGCCACGACCGCGCCGCGACTGCCGAATGGCCCGGGCGCAGGTCCGTGCACGACGCGGTAGCCGGACGTGTTCGAGAGCACCTCGGCGTCGCCGTCGGCGAAATGGATCGCCATCGAGCCGGTCCCGAACCGCAGGTTCTGGATCGTGATCTCGGGCAGCCAGTCCGGGAGTGCCGGGTTGACGTAGAGCTTGGACCCGTCGTCGTCGACGGTCGCGTGGAGCCCGCACAGGATCGCCACGAACCGGAAGACCGATCCGGCCGCCCATGCCTGCGGGACGTTCGCGCCGAGGTACGGCACCGGGAAGCTGGCCGGCACCCGCGGCAGGCCCGAGAACAGTTCAGGCAGACGATGGCCGACCAGCCGTTCCGCGGCGTCGAAGATGCCTTTCGCGACCTGGGCCGCCTCGGCCGCGTACCCGTAGCGGCGGAACCCGCCGGCGATCGACGCGTTGTCGTGCGGCCACACAGAGCCTGTCTGATAGGAGAACGGGTTGTACGCCGGGTGGTGCGGACGACAGCGTCCGGACGCCCCAGCCCGACCACATGTCGTCGGCCATCAGGCGTTTCACGACGCGACCGGCGCGCTCCGGCGGGACGATGCCCGATTGGAGGAGGTGGCCCGCGTTCGAGGCGACGCTCCGGATCGGTTCCTTGCGGCCGTTGAGACCGAGGTAGTACGTGCCCTCCTCCTCCCACCAGAGCTTCTCGTTCACCCGCTCGTACAGGAGCTGTGCCTGGCGGCGGAGCCGGCGCGCGTCCTTCGGCCGATCGAGGACGTCGTACACATGCGCCATCCGGTTCTTCGCGTCGAACACGTAGCCCTGCAGCTCGCAGGTTGCGATCGGGAGTGGCGCCAATGTGCCGTCCGCCTCGACGATGGCGTCGCCCGCATCCTTCCAGCCCTGGTTGTAGAAGCCATGCGTCGACCGCGTCTTGTACTCCTGGAAACCGTCGCCGTCACGGTCCCCGTAGCGGTCGATCCAGGCCATCGCCGCTTCCGCATTCGGGAGGAACCGGCGCAGGATGCTCTCGTCACCCAGCCAGTGGTACAGGTAGGACAGGACGATGACGAAGAGGCTCGTCGCATCGTGCGTCCCGTAGTACGGCTGGAACGGCAGGATCCCGAGCTGGGCCAACTCGCCGTGCCGGATCTCATGCGGGATCTTGCCGGGCTCCATGTCGCGTTCCGGGTCGTCGCTCGTGGCCTGCAGCCCCGACAGGCGTCGCAGGGCGCCGGCCGCGAACTCCGGGAAGCCGGAGATCCCCTGCATCGACACGATCAGCGAGTCACGTCCGAACAGCGTGACGAACCACGGCACCCCGGCCGCCGGGATGAACACGCCACGCTCGAATGTCGGGTCCTCGAGGCGCAACGACTCGAGATCGCGCACGGCCTGGTCCCAGGCGCGATCGACGACCTGGTTCGGCGTCTGGATGGCGACGTTCGGCAGCGTGGTCCGACCGATCTTGCGCAGCGGCGCATCGACGGCGTTGCACGCCAGCGTGACGAGCCGGCGGTGCGCGCCGGTCACCGGCAGCCACTTCAGACAGGTGTGCCACGTCCCTTTCGGAGGCAGCTTGGCCACGAAGACCAGGCGGCCATTGGCGAACTGTGGCGTCGACCCTGCGCGCTCCACCGCGACGACGAGGTCCCGACGGAAATCGCGGTTCACGTAGGTCGTGCGGAGCTCGCCGCGGGAGCGGAACCAGCGCGAGTTGACCTCACCGCGCCGGAGGATCCGCCCCGCCTTCACGTCGAAGATGTCGGCGAAGTCCGACAGGATCGCGACCTCGATCGTCAGCCGCACGGGGCGGCGTGAATAGTTCGTGAGGTCGATGTCCTCGTGGACCGCATCCGCGACGGTCCGGTCGATCCGCAGCGCGAGCGATTGGCGTTCGATCGGGCCATCCGCATCGACCGAGGCCTCGTTCGTGAACTCGAACCGCGACGAGAAGAACTGGATGGGCCCCGACGCCAGAAGGATCGGCCGTCGCCCGTTGATCCACAGGTCGTAGCCCGAGATGAAACGGGTGTCGCGGGTGAAGAAGCCGTCTGCCTCGCCGAGGACCCGCGCGTCGGGCTGGGAGACGAGGACGCGGTCGTCGCGGTTGATCGTGATCGTCGACGGTCCGACCTGGACCGGGAAGGTCATCGGGCGTTCGGTCTCCTGGCTACTGTCGCTAGCCCCGGGCGGCGATCTCCGTGAGCATCCGGGCAGCCTGCTCGCCCCGCACCTGGCGGATGTCCTCTTCGTACTTGAGGACGACACCGAGCGTCTCGTCGACCAGGTCGGGACGGAGCTCACGGGCGCCGAGCGACAGCAGGGCGGCTGCCCAGTCGAGCGTCTCGGCGATGCCCGGGACCTTGGTCAGATCGGCCTCACGCAGCCGATGCACGAAACCGACGACCTCGCGCGCCAGGCGCTCCGGCGACTCCGGAACGCGCGCAAGTACGATCTCGTACTCCTTCTGGGCCGTCGGATAGTCGATCCAGTGGTAGAGGCAGCGGCGCTTGAGCGCGTCGTGGACCTCGCGCGTCCGATTCGACGTCGAGGATCACGCGCGGCGGCCTCTCGGCACGGATCGTGCCGATCTCCGGCACCGTCACCTGGAAGTCGGACAGGATCTCGAGCAGGTACGCCTCGAACTCCTCGTCGGCCCGGTCGATCTCGTCGATCAAGAGGACGGGCGCGACCCCGTCGTCGCTCTCGAGAGCCTGCAGCAGCGGTCGCCGGATCAGGAAGTCCGACCCGAAGATGTCGTGGGCGCTGGCGTGCTCGGCCTGGCCGCGCGCCTCGAGCAGCCGGATCTCGAGCATCTGGCGCGGGTAGTTCCATTCGTAGACGGCCGTGTTGACGTCGAGGCCTTCGTAACACTGCAGCCGGATCAGACGCGCCCCGAGCGACGCCGCGAGGACCTTGGCGAGCTCCGTCTTGCCGACGCCGGCCTCTCCCTCGAGCAACAGCGGGCGGCCGAGCTCCAATGCGAGGAACACGGCGGTCGCCAGCGAGCGGTCCGTGATGTAGTCGCGGCTGCGGAACTCCTCGGTCAGCGCGTCGATCGATCGCGTGCCGGCCGGGCGGTCGTCGCGGTCCCCGGGAAGGTCGGTCATCGTCCGAGGATGCTACACGGAGCGGCCGTCGACGGGGCCGGGCGCCTCGGGTCAGACCACCGGCCGCAACTGGCGGGCCTGCATGTGGAGCCTGTCGATCTCGGCGACGGTGGCGTCGACTTCCTCCTGGCGCGCGCGCCGAGTCGCGACCTCGCGTTTCGCTGCACGCTCCAGGGCGGTGGCACTCGCCCCGACGGTCCGATGCAGCTCACCGATCCGGTCGGTGAAGCGCGCCCGCATCTGGCGCTGCATCTCGTCGAGGACGGTGGTCAGCCGACCCTCGACCTGGAAGGCGATCTCCTCGACGAGGTCGGCGAGGAAGCTCCGCGCCTGCTGGCGGCGGTCGGTGAGACGGCGGCGGCGCTCGTCCAGGACCTCCTTGCCGCCGTACAGCGCGGCGACGCCGAGCACGGCCGGCCCGACGATCGCGGCACCGAGCAGCGTGCCGACGAGACCGAGCAGCTCGACGCCGGCCTTGGCGCCGGTCACGACGCCGTAGCCGGCTCCCAGACGCGACTTCGTCCGACCCTCGAACTCCGGGTCACCGCGCCAGAACTCGCCGACATCGAACGCGATCGAGGGCGCGGCGTCGGTCGACCCGCGCTCCTCGTCGGCCAGGAGGTCGGCGATGGTGGCCTGGACATCGGCTGCACCGGTCGTCGCGCCACGGAACGCGGCCCGGACAGCGGTCGCGATGCGATCCTGGATGATGGCGCTCAGTTCCGGCCACGTCCCGGATGGATCCGTGCCCTCGATCTCGGCCTGCGCGTCTCGAAGGATCGTCCGCATGTCGCGCTGGAAACCGAACGCGACACGCGTGCGCACGGTGCCGAACTCATCGTCGAGCCGGGTCGACCATGCGGCGTCCGCGCGGCGCAACGCCGCAAGCCGCTCGCGCACGGCAGCGAGGTCCGCGGCGATCGCAGCAGCCTGCTCCGGGTGTTCGAGTGCCGTTCGCTCGGCGACGAGGGGCTCCCGCAGCTGCCCGAGGACCCAGCGGAGGTCGCCGACTGCCGCGCCCAAGCTCGCGACGCGGGCGCGCTCGACGACGTCGCCACGGAGGGCCTCCGAGAATGCCCCATAGCCACTCTCGTCATCCCGCTCATCGGCCCGGGCACGAAGCGCCGCGCTCAACCCGAAGGGCCGTTCGGCGAAGCCGATCGCCTGCAGATGGCCGGTATCGATGTCGATGATCCGGCGCCACTCCGGGTAGATGTCGATCTTGGTGACGGCGACGAGCACCGGCGGGCCGGCACCCCGTGCGCTCGCCAGGAACTCGAGCTCCGGGCCAGACAGCTCGGCAGATGCATCGGTCACGAACACGAGGGCATCGGCCGACGGGAGGAAGGCGAGCGTGGCTGCGGCATGGCCGGCGTTCAGGCCACCGACACCCGGCGTGTCGACGAGCGTCAGACCGCCCTCGAGAAGCGGGTTCGGGATGCGCACCTCGACGAGGTCGACCTGGGGGCGACGGTCGCGGCCGACCGGCTCCTGCGCCCAGTCGGGAACCGCGGCCGGTTCGATCGGCTCGACGATCGATTCGCCACCCTCGCGGCGGTGGACGGTGGCGCTCGGCGTCTCACCGTAGCGGACGACCGTGACGGCGGCAGTGGCGAGATCGTCGTCGACGGGACACACGGCACTGCCGAGCAGCGCGTTGATCAGGGCGCTCTTGCCCTTCTTGAACTCGCCGACGACACAGACGACGGTGTCCGTCCGCGCGGCCCGGCGCCGGATGTCGTCGAGCCGGTCGGCAAGATCGTCCCGATCGAGGTTTCGAGCGATCGTGCGGACGTCGCCGACAACAGCATCGAGCTGCTCCGTCGCGGGCGCGACCATGACCCCAGCCGGCATCGGCGTCTGTCCCTCCTTCCGGCCCGCGAGTGTACCGAACGGCGTCGCGCTGAACGTGTCCCGTGCACCGCGCGACGGCGGCCTCGACGTCCAATGGTCGTCCCACGCGACGCCCCGCGCGCTAGACTCGGGAGCCCTGCCAGCGTTCGAGGGGAGTGATGGCCTACTCGGTCGGGATCGACCTCGGAACCACGTACTCCGCGGCCGCGGTCGCGCGCGGCGATCGACTCGAGATCTTCCAGCTCGGCGAACGGGCAGCGACGATCCCGTCGATCGTGCTCCTGCGTGCCGACGGCGAGGTGCTGACCGGCGAAGCCGCCGAGCGGCGAGCCCTCGCCGAACCGACGCGCACGGGGCGCGAGTTCAAGCGCCGCCTGGGCGACCCGACGCCGATCATCCTCGGCGGGACCCCGTACGGGGCCGAGGCGTTGCTCGCCCACCTCCTGCGCTCGATCGTCGGACAGGTCAGCCAACAGTTCGGGGAGCCGCCCGCGGCGATCGCCCTCTGCCACCCGGCCAGCTACGGGCCGTACAAGCTCGATCTGCTCCAGCAGGCCGTCCGCCAGGCCGACATCGGCCAGGTCACGCTCCTGACGGAACCCGAGGCGGCCGCGCTCGACTATGCGCGCCAGGAGCGGGTGCCGTCCGGCTCGGTCGTCGCGGTCTACGACTTCGGCGGCGGGACGTTCGACGCGACGATCCTGCGCAAGACCGACGACGGCTTCGAGCTCCTCGGCCAGCCCGAAGGGTTGGAGCGGCTCGGCGGCATCGACTTCGACGAGGCGTTGTTCCGGCGGGCGATCGAGCACGCCGGCGCACAGGGCGTCCAGATCGATGCGAACGATCCGGCGACGATGGCCGCCATCGCCCGGCTCCGCGACGAGTGCCGCCGCGCCAAGGAGGCCCTGTCGTCGGACACCGACGCGACGATCCCGATCTTCCTGCCGGGCCTGCAGACGGAGATGCGCCTGACGCGCGCGGAGTTCGAGGACATGATCCGTCCCCGGATCCGCGAGACGATCGAGGCGCTCGGCCGGGCGACCCGCAGCGCCGGCTTTGGGTTCGGGGACGTGGATCGGATCCTGCTCGTCGGTGGCACGTCGCGGATCCCGCTCGTCGCGGAGATGGTGCGCGAGGCGACCGGGCGGCCGGTCGCGGTCGATGCACACCCGAAGCACACCATGGCCCTGGGCGCGGCGTTCGTGGCGGAGCGGCAGCGGGTCGCGACAGAGCCGACGGAGGTTGGCGGGGTGCCGGTAGCTGCGGTCGCGGCCGTCGCGGCCGTCGCGGTCCCTGGCGCCGCGGCCGTCGCCGGCGCGCTCGCCGAGCCGCCGCCACCGGACGTCGTGGCACCGCCTCCACCCGACACGCCCGCGTCCGGCGCGGGTAGCTCAGGTGCTCCGACCCCGCCGTCCGACGGCCGTGGCCCACGGAACAACTTGCCCATCGGCCTGGCGATCGCCGCGGTCGCGCTGGTCGGGGCGGTCGCCGTCGCGGCCTCGTCCGGCATGTTCGGCGGAGCCTCCGCCACGCCGTCCCCGGCACCGTCCGTCGCGACGATCCCGACCGCCTCACCGTCCCTCGCCGTGACGCCATCCCCGAGCCCGGTCGTGACCGCTGCGCCGACGCCGACCCCCGTGCCGACGCCGACCCCGACCCCGGGCGGTCGCCAGGCCCGGATCACGGGCATCACGATCAGCAACGGCACATATCTCGTCGACTACGACGTCTTCAACTTCTCGCCTGACGTCCTGGACCGCCACATCCACTTCTTCTTCGACACGATCCCGCCGACTCAGGCCGGGACACCCGCCAAGTCCAGCAACTGGATCCTGTACGACGGTCCGGTGCCGTTCGACCGTTACAAGGTCAGCGATCGCCCGTCGGGCGCGTCGCAGATGTGCGTCCTCGTCGCGCGGCACGACCACTCGGTCATCCAGAACACCGGCAACTGTTTCGACCTCCCGTCGTAGGCGGACGCGGATGACCGATCTCGCGACCGAGGTCCGCGCGATCGCCGAGCTGGCCCGGGCAGTCGCCCGGGAGACCGATCAGGCCGCGGCCGTCGATGCCGTCGTTCGACGCCTCGATGAACCGCTCCGCGTCGCGATCGCCGGTCGCGTGAAGGCCGGCAAGTCGACTCTGCTGAACGCGTTGGTCGGTGAGCGCCTCGCGGCCACCGACGCCGGGGAGTGCACCCGGATCGTGACGTGGTACCGGCACGGGCTCGGGTATCGGGTGACCGCCGACTTGCGGCCCGAGGGCCACGCCGATCTCGAGTTCAAGCGACAGGACGGCGAGCTGCTGATCGACCTCGGGCCGCACGAGGTCGAAGACATCGAACGCATCGAGGTCGGCTGGCCGTCGGCCAAGCTCGAGTCGATGACACTGATCGATACGCCGGGGCTCGGCTCGACCGACGAGCGGGCGTCGATGCGCACGACCGCGTCGTTGCTCGACGCGGGCGTCGACAGCCCGGCCGAGGCGGATGCCGTCGTCTACCTGATGCGCCATCTGCATCACGGCGACGCGCGCTTCCTCGAGGCGTTCATGGACCACTCGATCGCGCAGGCGTCGCCGGTCAACGCGGTCGTCGTGCTGTCGCGCGCCGACGAGATCGGCGCCGCGCGCCCGGACGCGCTCGATTCGGCGCGGTCGATCGCGGAACGGTATGCGACCGATCCCCGCGTTCGCGAGCTCGCGTCGGGCGTGCTCCCCGTCGCGGGCCTGCTCGCCGAGACGGGCGCGACGCTGCGCCAGGAACAGTTCGACTGGCTGCGCGCGCTCGTCCGGCTCGAGCCCGACGTGCGGGATCACTTGCTGACGTCAGTCGAGCGCTTCCGCGACCCGGAGCGCAACCCGCTGGGCGAGGAGATCCGCGAGGACTTGCTGGCCCGGCTCGGGCTGTATGGGGTTCGCCTGGCGGTCCGACTGATCGCAGACGGGGATGTGCGCAGTGCGACCGCATTGTCGGAGGCGTTGCTGGAGCACTCCGGGATCCGCGCCTTGCAGCGGGTCCTCGCCGAGGCCTACGGCGAACGGGCGGCCCTGCTGAAGGCGAGGTCCGCGCTGGTCGCGCTCCGGGCGATCGGGACGACGCTTGGACGGGACGGCGTTGCGGGCTCCGCGAACGTCACCGAGGCGATCGATCGATTGGAGGCGTCGTCGGGCGCACTGGCGCTGCTTCGACTGCAGCATCTCGTGCTCGCCGGTCATCTCGAGCTCGACGCGGCTGAGCGGGATGAGGTCGTCTCGGCTGTGGGGATCGGGGCTGGATGCCGAGCGGGTCGGACTGGCGGCCGGCGCGTCCCCGGAGGAGGTCCGTGCCGCTGCTCTCGCCGGTGTCGAGCGCTGGCGCGGCCGGGCCGGCAACCCGTTGAGCGACCGCCGTACGATCGAGGCGGCTGAGATCGTCAGCCGCGCCTACGAGGAGATCCACGCTGCGGCCCAGTGACGCTATCCAGCCACCGCGCGACCAACGCTCAGAGGGTCTGATGGCCCGCCTACGTGCGGTGGTCTTCTTGGCGCTCCTCGTGCTGGGGTGCGTTCCCGCCCCTCGGGCTCAAGTGACGCCCTCGGTGACAGCGAGTGTGGTGCCTTCAGGTTCCCAGGGCGTATCCCTCACGCTCGAACAGGCCGCTGCGGCGTATTCCGCCATCGCGGAGCCCTACAACGCGGCGATCGACCGGGCCGACGAGCTCTACGACCCTCGGGCGTCACTGAAGGACCACCAGCGCTATTGGGCATTGATCGCCGAGGCGGACGCGACATTCCTGGAAGGCGTCAAGGAGATCGCCTTCCCGCCTGAGGTCCAGACCGCCGCGACGACGCTCATCAAGGCCGACACCGCGTTCCAGCAGCGAGCACGTGCGGCGTCGCGTGCCAGTAGCGTCGCGGAGTCCATCTCCCTGTCAGCGGCCGCCAACGATGCGGCCGACGCTGCGGCAGACAAAGCGGAGATCCTGCGAAAGGCCCTGGGCCTGGAACCCAACTACTGACGTCCGACCGGCATCTCTAACCAGCTTGCCTGTCCGGGCGACGCCCCCTTGATGGCCAGCGGGATCGCTGGGTGACGTGACCGCGTGGTGGAATTGAGTCACGTCACCCGAACGTCGACTTCCACGGGCACCTCCCGCGTGACCGCATCGTGGACGGGACAACGCTGGACTGCCTGCTCGATCGCTGTCCGGACCGCAGCACTGTCCGCGGCTTCGGCTGAGGCGGTCACCGCCACGCGGACACTCAGCGGACCCGCCGGAACACCGGCGTCGATGGCCAGGATCCCTCGGTCGTCAGACTCGGAGTCGACCGAGACCTCGAGCGCCCCAAGCGTCCACCCCTCCTCGGCGGCACGCATCGCGATGAGCGTCGCGACGCACGACGCGTAGGCGGCCCGAAACATCCAGCCAGGACTGGGCGCCGATCCGCCGCCACCGATGCCCGTGACCATGTCGGTCACGATCGACGCGCCGTCAGCGCCGGAGACCCGCACCCGCAGCCCATCCTCGATCGACGCGGTCGCCGCGCCGTCGCGGTACCGCGCTTCGGTCGGGTTCGCCGTCAGATGCGCACGGGCGCGGCTGATCGCAGCGGCGATGTCCGCCTCTCCCATCGGTGTCCTCCCTACCCTTCCGGTGCGTCCAGCTCGCGCGCGTAGCGCGGGAAACGGAACCGCTGGTCGCGCGTGAGGATGCCGCCGTGGCCGAGCTTCGCGACGGTCGCTTCGGACGCGGGTTCCCCGGCAAGCAACCGTGGCAGCAGCAGGTCCGCCGCGGTCGCCTTCGAATACGCCCCGCACGTCGGCAGCCCCAGGATCGAGGTGCCGCCCACCCGTGCCAGCCACAACATCGATCCGGGATGCGACGGCACGCCGCGCCGGACCACCCGCCCGCCCAGCGCGGCGATCGCCACGAAGAAGGCGTCCTCCGGATCAGTGCTGGCGGATCCGGCGGTCAGCACGAGATCGGCGGTGTCGGCGCCCCGCGTGAACCGCCCGACCGCGGTCTCGACCGCGTCGGCGTCGTCCTCGACGTACACGATGTCGATGATCTCCGACCCGAGACCTTCGACCTTCGCCCGGACAGACGCCTCGAACCGCTCCCTGGCCGTCGCGCGGATCGACTCCTTCACGACGATGCCCACCCGTCGGGCCACGAACGGCGCGACCCACACGATCGGCTGGCTGCCGAACCCGGCGATGCGCGCGCCGGCCTCGACCACGGCCGCATCCACCAGGTGCGGCGCCACCTTCACGCTCGCCACGAGGTCGCCGCGCTCGACGACCTGACCGTCATAGACCGTGAACACCTCCAAAGGATCGAGCCGGTTGACGCGCTCGAGCTCGCCGACCCGCACGGTGACGACGCCGTCGGCCGCGGCGACCAGATCAAGGCGACTCTGGTTCGGACCGCGGACCTCGAGGCCCGGCCCCGCGATCGCCTTGGCAAGGCGCAGCGCGGCCTCGTCCTCGTGCAGCTCGTTGCCGTCGGCGACGAGCACGGTCACCGGCGGACCGGGCTCCTCGGCGGCGAGTGCCAGGAGGTCGTCGGCAGCTCAGCCGGCGTCCCTTCGACCAGCGCTGGCCACCGACGGTCAGGTCGCGGGCCAGGACGGCGCCGGCCAGCCGTCCCGGGACGCGTCGACCCGGGATGACCCGCTCGACGCGCAACGCCGGGACGCTGACGAACGCGCGCTAGCGACCGAGTGCGGCTTCGATCGCGCGGCGGGTATAGACCTCCGCCATCTTCGATCGATAGTCGCGATCGGCATAGATGTCGCTGTTGACGGTCTGCCCGTCCGCGGCATGGGCGGCGGCCGCGGCGACCGCGCTCGGCGATCCGTCGCTGCCCATCAGCGCCGACTCGACCGCCTTCGCCCGATAGGCCACCTCGCCGACGCCGGTGATCCCGATGCGCGCATGCGACACCGCACCACCGGACGACGCGACGACGGCACACACGCCGACGATCGAATAGCCGGACGCCGGATGCGCCATCTTCAGGTACGAGCCCTTGGCGCCCGCGGCCAGCGGCCCCCGGACGACCTTGACCAGGATCTCGTCCGGTGCGATGCCGGTCTGGAAGGCACCTTCGAAGAACCCGTCGAGCGGCACGGTCCGGTCGCCCCGCGTCGACCGCAGCACGGCCGAGTAGTCGAGAGCCAGCAAGAGCGCCGGCAGGTCGGACGCCGGGTCGGCGTGGCTGATCGAGCCACCGACCGTGCCCCGGTTGCGGACCTGGACATCGCCGATGCCGAGGATGCATTCGCGGGTGAAATCGAGCTTGGTCGCCTCGAGCGCCTCGGTGTACGTCGTCAGCGCACCGACTTCCCAGCCACCATCCGCGGTCGCCGCCGAGCCCCTCAGCTCCTCCAGACGGCCGATATCGACCAGCATCGACGGCTGCGCGAGCCGCAGCTTCATCAACGGCAGCAGGCTCATCCCGCCGGCGATGACCTTGGCGTCACCGCCGGCCAGGGCGGCGAGGGCGTCGTCGATCGAGGTGGCCCGCCGGTAGTCGAATGCCGCCGGGATCATGCCTGGCCTCCCTTCGCCGACTGGATCGCCGACCACAGCTTCTGCGGCGTGTACGGCATGTCGAGGTGGCGGATGCCATAGGCGCTCAGGGCGTCGATCACGGCGTTGGCCACCGCCGCCGTCGAGGCGATCGCGCCGGCCTCGCCGACGCCCTTGACGCCGAGCGGGTTGACGGGCGACGGGGTGACGGTCTGATCGAGCTCGAAGTTCGGGAGCATCGCAGCCTTCGGCAGCGCGTAGTCCATCATCGAGCCGGTCAGCAGCTGACCGTCATCGCTGTAGACGGCGCCCTCCCAGAGCGCCTGGCCGACGCCCTGGGCGATGCCGCCGTGGAGCTGGCCGTCGACGATCATCGGGTTGATCTTGTTGCCGACGTCGTCAACGGCAACGTAGCGGACAAGATCGACCACGCCGGTCTCCTCGTCGATCTCGACGGTCGCGATGTGCGTCCCGAACGGCCACGTGCAGTTCGGGGTGTCGTAGTAGGCCGTCTCGTCGAGATAGGGCTCCATGCCCTCGGGCGCGTCGAACGCGAGGTCGAGCGCGAACGCGATCTCCTGGAACGTCTTCTTGCGGTCGGGCGAGCCCTTGACCCGGTATTCGGCGCCGTCGATCTCGATATCGTCCGGCGACGCCTCCAGCATGTGAGCCGCGTAGCGACGCGCTTTGTCCTTGATCTTGTCCGCAGCCTTGATCGCCGCGGTCATGCCGACCGACGACGTGCGGCTGCCGTACGACCCGTAGCCGAACGGCGTGCCCAGTGTGTCCGAGTGCTGGACGATGACGTCCTCCATCGGCACGCCGAGCTCCGCGGCGACGACCTGGGCGTACGTCGTCTCGTGGCCCTGGCCCTGCGGCTGCGTGCCGACCGTGACGACGACCTTGCCGGTGAGGTGGACGCGGATGTTGGCCGATTCCCACATCGCCGCACCCCAGCCCTCGCCGACCGCACCGATCCACTTGGACGGGGCGACGCCGCACACCTCGATGTAGGTGCTTAGCCCGACGCCGAGGAGCTTGCCGCGGTCTCGTGCATCGGCCTTCTGCGCAGGGAGCGCCGCGTAATCGACCATGCCCAGGGCCTTGTCCATGGCTGGCTCATAGTCGCCGGAGTCGATGTAGATCTTGGCGCCGCCACTGGCCGTGCCGAGACCCGACGGGTTCTCGTACGGGAACTGGTCCTTCGGGATGAAGTTGCGACGGCGCACCTCGGCCCGATCCATGCCGATCTCCGCCGCGAACAGGTCCATCGCCCGCTCGATGACGTAGGTCGCCTCGGGCCGGCCGGCTCCGCGGTAGGCGTCGACGAACACGGTGTTCGTGTAGACGCCGGTCACCTCGGCGTAGACGTTCGGGATCTTGTAGCAGCCCGACAGGACGCGGGCGTAGAGGGTCGTGGGGATGCCCGGGCCGATCGTCGAGAGACGGCCGCCGAGGTTGGCGTAGGTCTTGACGCGGACGCCGGTGACCTCGCCGTCACGCTTGCCGGCGATCTCGACGTACGTGATGTGGTCGCGACCGTGGATGGTCGACTGGTAGTTCTCGCGGCGGCCCTCGACCCATTTGACGGGCCGGCCGCCGATCGCCTTGCTCGCGAACATCACGAGCGGCATGTCTGCATAGGTGAAGATCTTGGTGCCGAAGGCACCGCCGACGTCGGGGCTGATGCAGCGGATCTTGTGCTCCGGGATGCCGGTCACGAACGCCGCCAGGAGCAGCCGCTGGATGTGCGGCGTCTGGCTCGACATCCAGACCGTGTACTCATCGGTGCCTGGGTTGTACCAGCCGATGTCGCCCCGGGTCTCCATCGGATTCGGGATGAGCCGCTGGTTGACGAGGCGCTGCTTGACGACGACCTCGGCGCCTTCGATGGCCGCGGCGGTGCCGTCCTTGTCGCCGACCGACCACTCGAACACGATGTTGTTCGGGGCGTTCTCGTGGAGTTGCGGGGCGCCGTCCTTGATGGCCGCCTCGGAGTCGACGACGGCGGGCAATGGCTCCCAATCGACGTCGATCGCCTCGAGGGCATCGAGCGCCTGCTCGGGCGTCTCGGCCACGACGGCCGCGACACCCTCGCCGGTCCACTTGACCGAGTCGGTGGCCAGCACGCGCGGCGTGTTGATGTTGTTGGTGATCCCGGCACTGCCCCCGGCCGGCCAGGCCATCGGCAGCGGGTTGTACGGGATGTCGGCGCCGACGAAGACGGCGAGCACGCCGGGCATCGACTTGGCCGCGCTCGTGTCGATCGAGCGGATGTTGGCGTGCGCGTACGGGCTGCGCAGGATGGCCAGGTGGGTCATCGACTGCAGCTTGATGTCGTCGAGGTAGCGGCCTTCGCCGGTGATGAAGCGTGGGTCCTCCGTGCGCTTGATCGGCTGGCCGAGCGGGGTGGTCGCCGGGGCGTCGAGTACGTCGGTCATCGTTCGTCTCCCGGCCTAAGCGGTGACGGGGGCGGCGGCCCCCTCGCGCATGGCGGCGGCGGCGGCACGGACCGCTGCCACGATGTTGTGGTAACCGGTACAGCGGCAGATGTTGCCCTCGATGGCGTGGCGGATCTCGTCCTCGGACGGATCGCTGTTGCGAGCCAGCAGGTCGGCCGCAGCCATGATCATCCCAGGGGTGCAGAACCCGCACTGCAGGCCGTGCTTCTCCCAGAAGGCGGTCTGGAGCGGATGGAGGGTCTCGCCGTTCGCCATCCCTTCGATGGTGGTGACGGTGGCACCGTCTGCCTGGACGGCGAGCACCGTGCAGGACTTCACGGCCTTGCCGTCAAGATGGATGGTGCACGCGCCGCACTGGCTGGTGTCGCAGCCGACGTGGGTCCCGGTCAGGTCGAGGTCCTCGCGGATCGCCTGGACGAGCAGGCGTCTCGGCTCGACATCGAGCTCCCGTCGTGCTCCGTTGACGGTCAGGGAGATGTGTTCGCCCACGGGCCGGACCTCCTTCGACGACGACCGGCGGCGCGGCCGGATGGGGGTCGCGGCGCGGTCACGGATGCGTTGTCGGCTGGAGCACTCGGGCCTCTCACCGACTCGCTCCTCGCGTCGGTGGGAGGGACTGCGATGGTCCCACCGTCAGGGTGGGGAATCAAGTCGGAACGGGGAAACGCGAATGCCCTTCTGCCGGTGGCGAGGATCGGTGTCCGCCAGTCGTCAGGACTCATCGTGTTCGCGCCGTTCCTTCCCGTGTCGCGGGTCCTCGACCCGGCCGAGCGCGGCGGAGCGGATATCGACCGCCCGCGGATCGAGCGCCTCACGGCGCTCGACGGGTGACGCAGTCACGAGCCGCGCCGCTTCCCCGAGTCGGCGGACCTTGGTCGCCGCCTCGTCCCACGTCAGCTCGGCGAGCGGGCCCGACGTCGCGAGCCCCACCCGGGCCATGCCGCGCCCGCCGGTCGACGCCGCGTACCGCGCCGCGAACAGCTGGTGCTCCGGCCCGTCGTCGCCGCCACGGTGTGCCGACAACGCACCGCAGATGATCCCCAGCTCACCGGGAGTCTCGACGACCAGTCGCCAGTTGTCCGGCCCGTCGATCAGGTCCAGGGCCAGGCTCGCGTAGGCGCCGGCCAGGACCGTCTCGATGCCGGCCGTGTCGGCGCTACCGCCGGTGATGGCCAACGTCAGGTGCACGTCCGGTCCGAGATCGGCGGTCAGGTCGCGATGAGCGGCAGCGAACCGCGACCGGGCATCGGCGTTGTCCCCGATCGATGTCGCGGCGGGCTCATGGATCTCGATCCAGCGGCACCCGGCATCGGCGAGGGCCAGCAGGTCCCGCCGGACGTCGGCGACGCCACGACCCGCCGAGACCGGGCCGTCCAGCACGGCCTTGACGAGACCACCACCGGCACGCTCCGCGGTGGCGACCCACGACGCGATTGCCTCGGACGCCGACAGCGGCCAGCCGCCGTCGGTCAGCGGCTCGAGTCCGTGCTCCACCTGCAGCGCCAGGCACGCGTCGAGGACCTCCTCGGGAGACGCGTCCCCCGGGAGGGGCGGCCGAGGGAGCGGACCGAGGAGCGTCGCGAACATCGCCTTTCGGACCCGGCGGCCTAGGCCAGCCGGATCGACGTCCCGAACATCAGCCCCGCGACCACGACGACCACGACCGCGCCGATCGCGAGGATCGGGACGGCGACAGGGACACGCGCGACATGCGCCCCAGTCGCACCCTTCGCCTGCTGCCAGTACGACCCCATCGTCTCGACGTGAGTCGGCGGGATCGTCGCGCCGAGCCACAGGCCGGTCACGAGACCACCCAGGTGGGCGGCGTTGTCGATGCCCGGGACAGCCAAGCCGAACAGGATGTTCAGGACGATCAGCATCCCGAGCTGTCGGACCAGCGCCCGGCTCTGCCGATCGACCGGCAGGTGGAAGCGGTTCGCGCCGAGGAGCAGCCCGAACAGCCCGAAGATGGCGCCTGAGGCGCCGACTGACGGGAGATTGCCGCCGAACGCGAAGCTCGCGACGGATCCGCCGGCCGCGCACACCAGGTAGAAGATCAGAAAGCGAAGCGACCCATACCAGCGCTCGACGATCGGCCCGGCGAGGTACAGGGCATACATGTTGAAGAACAGGTGCAGCAGCGAGGGGGCGAAGAACCCTGGGTCAGGGCTGCCGTGCAGCAGCGTCACCGTGAACAGCCGCCAGTACTCGCCGGCCGCCACTGCCTGCTTGTCGAGCTGGAAGGCTTCGTACAGGAACTGACCCTCGGCCGACAGGATCGCCGACAGCGAGACGATGACGGTCGCCGCGATCAAGACGGTCGTCACGGACAGGACCTGCGTATCGCCACGACCGCGGGCGAAGTATCGCCGCGCCCCGTTGACGTCGCCGGTCTCCTTGGTCAGCCAGCCGAGTCGGTTCGCGATCTCGGGACGGTCGGCGGCGGGCGCCCGCCGTTCGGCCTGGCGGTAGGCGCTGATCGCCCCCTGGAGATCCCCTTCGCGGACGTTGGCGGCCGCGATGTTCCGCCAGGCCGGGTACGACGACGGCGTCTCCCCGACCTGCAGGACGGCCTTCCAGGACGCCAGGGCTGCGGCGTCCTCGCCCAGCCTGAATCGAGCCTCGCCGAGCCCGAGCAGTGCCGCGGCCGTGACCGTCGCGTCGTCGAAACCGACCACGCGCCCGTATCTGACGGCAGCCTCCGGATAGTCGCCCGCAACGAGGAGTCTGTCGCCCTCCGCCAGCAGCGCGGCGGCGTCCGCGGGGGACAGGCGGCCCTGCCGTGACGGGTCGGGCGAGGCAGGTGGCCGGGCGTCGTCCATCGGCCCGACGATACTAGACTTGCCCGCATGTGCGGACGGTTCACGCAGGAGCGGCCTGCGTCGGAGTTCGCCGAGATCTTTGCCGCCGAACCGCTCGCCGACGAACTGGGCGCGCGCTACAACGTGGCTCCCACCGACGACGCCTTCGTCGTCGTGCAGCGCGAGGATCGGAGGGCGATCACGGCCTACCGGTGGGGCCTCGTGCCGCATTGGTCCACGGACCTCAAGGGTGGCTCGCGGATGTTCAACGCGCGAGCCGAGACGATCACATCGAGCCCGGCCTTTCGCGAGGCGTTCCGGCGGCGGCGTTGCATCGTGCCGGTCGACTCGTTCTACGAGTGGAAGCGCGAGGGCACCGTCCGCCAGCCCTACCGCGTCGTGCGCGAGGACGGCCTGCCGCTTGCCCTCGCGGGCCTGTGGGCGGGCTGGCACGACCCGTCGATCGACGAGGTCCGCCGGACGTTCACGATCGTCACGACCACGCCGAACGACGCGCTGGCCGATCTCCACGACCGGATGCCGGTCGTGCTGGGCGAGGGCTCATGGGATCGCTGGCTGACCGACGGTCGAGCGGGGCCGGCGGTCGATCCCGACGAGCTGCTCGCGATGCTCGAGCCGAGCGATGCGGTCGCGATGAGGATCTACCCGGTCAACCGGTACGTGAACGACGTCCGCCGTGACGGCCCGGAGCTGATCGAGCCGCTGGTGGCCGCCGCGGCAGCGCCGGCCGAGGGCACGCTCGGGATCTAGCCACGCCCCGCAGCGACCAGCGCGTCGTAGGCGGCATCGGCCGGATCGCCGCGGTCGAGTGCGGCTGCGAAGCGCCCGATCGCCCCGCCGACCGCCGACTCGTCGCCGTCGGCGGCAGCCAGGGTGACGGCACCTGTGGGCAGGCCGTCAGGTGGCCCGCCATCGGCGGGCACGACCACCACCAGCGATGTCTCGGCCCAACCCGCGGCCGCAGCGGCCTCGGCCAGGACATCCGGCGCCAGGTGGACGGCCACGATCACCGAGATCTCTGGCAGGTAGCGCAAGGCGAGCCCGGCATCCGCCGCCTCGAGAGTCGGTGATCTCCGGCATCGGCTGGTTGGGCGGCGCCCACGTCGGCCGTGAGCGCCTCGCTCGCATCCACGTCGATCCGTTCGTCGAATGCCGCCGCGCTGGTCGTCGTCCGGCGCCCTGGATCACGGAGCAGCGCGACATGGCCGACGCCATACCGCGCGAGTGCCAGGAGGACTGCGTCACCCGCAGGGTCGTCCCCGAGCTTGCCGATGAGCTCGACCCGAGCACCCTCGGCTGCAGCCGCGGCGGCGATCGAGGCCGCAAGACCGGCCGCGTCCGCGTCCGGCCCGGACCCGCGCAGCCGCAGCGATCCGATGACGACGATCACGCAGTCAGGCTACTCGACCAGGCCGACGTCTCGGGTCAGTCGACGAGACCTGCGGCGGTGACGATTCGCGTCGACGCCGTCGCCTCGCAGCACCTTGATCGTCCCGCCATTGCCCTTGATATCGAACGTATCGGCGATGATCTGGTCGATGATCAGCGTGCCGCCGTTCCCGTTGAGCTTCACCTGGGCGCCCGGCACGTAGACGATGCCCATCGACCATCGTGCCGCGACGGATGCCGAGCCGTTGAGCGTCACCGGACGTCGTCACCGTCCGATCCTGGAAGATCATGATGTGGTTGTAGATGGCATCGGGATTGCCCGTCGGAAGTTCAGCGGCAGCGAGCTTCATCTTCGCGGCATTCGTGTTGAGGATGAACGGGCCGCCGGCGCGCCGCGGGGAACTTGGAGTTGTAGAGCATGACGCCGCCAGCGCCACGTCGCCGTCGCGACGGATTCGTCGACGCGTCGGTCCCACGGCGATCGACACGATGGACCCGTCGCCGCCGATGTCGACGCCGCCGCCACCGATCCAGTAGATGCCCGGCATGAGGTAGGCGGTCGTGCTCGCTTGTCGACCTTCAGCCCCCCGGGATACAGCCCCGGATAGAGGATCCACGGATCGTCCGAGTAGCCGCCCGTTCGGACTCCCAGCACGCACGTGCTCGGGCAGGCCTCGTTCGGTGCGAAGCTGTCGGTTCGACCGGGGCAGTGCTTCGGCGCGTGCGCCGGGGCGACGTACCCGGGCATACGAACTGCATCGGCGGGCGCGAGCGCAGGTTTGGCGGGGGCGGGCAGGTTGCGGAGCGGGTCGGGCAGCGCGAATGAGTTCTCGGCGATTCGTGCACGTCATCGTGCCGCTGCTGCCTGCGTCCTGCATCTCTCCGGCGACCCGACACGTGGCGGTGGGTGCGACGACATTGATCGTGCTGCCACCCGTTCGGCTGAACCCGACGGGGTCCCCGGGCAGTCCGTGCCATTCGAGTTCGACTGGATGTTCTCGTGCGCCTCGACGACGCCGCCACCGGAGACGGCGATGGCCTTGCAGGCGGTCTCGTTGAGGGCAAGCATCGAGAACGGGAACGTCAGGTTCTGGCCGTTGGTCGCGACGGCGAAGGCGCCGATCGGCCAGTTCGCCTTCCCGATCACGCCGCCGAAGATCGACGGCCGGGTCGCCTCGATCTGGACCTCGATGAAATTCGGCAGTCCCGCGAAGCGGCCGTGGATCGCGGGATGTAGACGTTAACGACCTCGTTCGGTCGCGGCGTCATCGAAACCGTTCGATCTCGCGATGTGTCGCGCTGCCGCCTCGGCCGCGACCGCGTCGGTGAGGACGTGCCGAGCGCCGGCGAGCGCGGCGGCGTCAGCCGCGTTCTGCTCGTCGCGCCGCTCCACGAGCATCATGCCGACGTCGAACGCAAGGGCTGCGACCAGGAGCAGCGCGACAAGTCCGCCCGCGAAGAGCAGGGACGAGGATCTGGCCGCGCTCGCCGGATCGCGACTGATCGACGGGGCGGCTAGTTGTTGATGACAAGGCTGGACTCCGCGGTAACGGTGATGGGAGGAAGCGGTACGAGCGGGATCAGGCTCGAGTACGTGTAACTGGCTGCGACCGTGACCGTGGCGCCGCGTGCGTTGTCCCCATCCCCGTGGGTTCCAAAGTCGCACGCCGTGTACCACCAACATCGGTCGACCGAGATACCGCTGCCAGGCATGCCGATGGCGGCCTGGCGGACCCGAGCTACGACGTCTGCGCCCGGCGGGTCGCAGGCTGGCGAGCCGATGCCGGCGGTCCGGTCGGACAGCCGAAGGGATCGACGTTGGCGCCGTTGACGATCGCGTACCGGGCGCCCTCGCGCGTGGCATTGCTCAGCGTCTCGTAATAGAAGATGAACCGACCTGCCTCGATGATCGCGAACAAGCAGCAGGAAGAAGATCGGGGCGACCAACGCGAACTCGACCATCGCCTGGCCACGCGGCGCGCGGCGCGAGTGGATGCGATGGGCTTCCGGTTCATGGTCCCGGCGCCACGTCGATGTCTGTCATGGCGAAGGTGCTGTCACGCACGAACGTCAGCGTCGATGGGAAACCGTATTCGACGCCCATGAACTCGAAATTGAGCGGTGCGAGCAGATGGAAGTCATGTGTCAGCGTCACGGTCACGATGCACGGCGGGGAGCGCAGTGGGTCCTCGCAGGTCGCCGTCGGGTCGAACGGACCCGCAGGTCCCGCCGGTCGACGGGATGATGCAGTAGGTGAATTCGGGTTGGTGCACCCGCCCGTCTGGGGATCGTCGTCCGGGTCGGCATAGTCCGGGCAGATCGCTCGCGGAAACGCAGGCACGGCGCTCCATCTCCGCTACGGTGGCGGCCTCTTGGGCCCGTCCTGCCATTTGCCGGCTCCCAGCGTCGTCCCGTAATCGGCAGCCTCGCGGGCGGCCGACTCCACGCTCATCATCGTCGTATAGACCCGCGCGAGGTCGACGATGGCGAGGAGCAGGATGAACATGAGCGGCAGCACGAGCGCGAATTCGACGATCGATTGCCCTGCATGCTTGCGGGACGTGGCCAGGAGGGCGGAGGGCCGCGCGGACGCTTGTGACACCGTGATGGATCCCCGATAGGAGATTGGTACCTATCGCCCCGGACGAAAGGACCAGGGCTGGAGCGTCGCAGCCTGACCTTTCAGAACACCTTTCGTCTAGCAGGTAACAGGCCGGATCGGCGTTTCGCGGTGTTTAAGGGCAACGAGCCGGGCGTTGAGCGGTGCGCGGCCTCCCCATCGAGCCGGTGCTGCCGCGATCCTCAGGTCGGCTCGACAGTGCCCCCGAGCCGCTGCCCGAGCCGATCGGCCGCAGGCCCAGCGGCGCGACCTCTTGCCCGACCTGGCCGCGACCGCCGATCTCCCCGATCCGTGATCACGAGCGTAGTCGCCCGCGGGCGTCGCGCAAGGCGCCGGCGTCCGGTCCTTGTCGTCACATCGGCAGCGGCCGGTTCGTCGGAGCCCGGCAGGTCGGGGTCTTCGGCGCCGGCGGTAGGCCCGGTCTCCTCGCCCTCGTCGGTCGGTCCGACCGCGGCGGCGACCTCCGGCTCGGGCGCCAACTGGGCGCCGGCGGGCTCGTCCCGATCGATCACGAGCCGTCCGAGCCCGGCCGCCTCGAGATCCGCGCCGAACGCGTCGACGTCGCCGACCAGGACGATCGCCGCCCGGTCGACCACGAGGTGTGCGCGCGCGGCCGCCTCGACCGCGTCGATGTCCACCGCCTCGACACGCGCGCGGTAGTCGGTCAACTCCTCGAGCGGGAGCCCGTGGACCGCCAGGCCCGCGACGGCCCCGACGACCGCACCGGGCGTCTCGAAGCGGAGCGGAAAGACGCCGACGAGGAAGTCGCGGGCGGCCGCGAGCTCCCTGTCTTCGACGCGGCTGTCACGCATGCGCTCGAGCTCCGCGAGCGTGTCGATCACCGCAGGCACCGTGACCTCGGTGTTCACGGCCGCCCGGGCCGTGAAGGGACCAGCGCCCCGGCGCATATCGAACCCGGCGCCCGCGCCGTACGTGTAGCCCTTGGCCTCGCGGAGCTGCATGTTCAGCCGCGAATTGAACAGCCCGCCGAGGATCGCGCTCATCACGGACACGGCGTGATAATCGGGGACCCGTCGAGGCAGACCGGGGTGGCCGATGCGGATCTCGGTCTGGACGCTCCCCGGTCGATGGACGACACGGACCAGCCGGCCGCTCCCGGCGCCCTGGTCGTCGACCGGACCCGGATCGGCGGCGCTGTCATGACGCGACCACTCGCCGAACAGCCGGCGTGCGAGCTCGACGACGTCCTGGCCGCCGAGGTCGCCTCCGACCACGAGCGTGGCGCGCGACGGGTCGAGGATCCGCTCGTACGCGCGGCGGGCCGCAGCGTCGTCGAGGCCCTCGACGGTCTCCTTCGTCCCGGCGGACGGCCGATGGTACGGCGAGGCCGGCGCGTAGATCGTGCCGATGAATGTCTCATCGGCACGCCGCCGCGGATCGGCCTGCGCCTGCAGCAGGTCGTTCAGCCGCTCGTCTCGCAGGCGTTCGACCTCGCTCGCCGGGAAGGTCGGCCGGAGGAGGACCTCGGCCAGCAACTCCAATGCCGGCTCCAGCCTCGTCGACGGGACGTCGACCCCGACACTGGTCGCATCCCAGCCCGCCTCGGCATGGATGGACGCGCCCAGCCGCTCCGATGCCTCGGTCAGCCCGACTGCGTCGTACTGCTCCGTGCCCTCCGTCAATGCGCGCGCAGCGAGGACAGCCGCGCCGGCCTCGTCGGCCGGCTCATCCGACGCGCCGATCGGGATCAAGATCGAGGCACTGACCAGCGGCCGGCCCGGGAGGTCGGCGATCATGACCGTCAGCCCATTGTCGAGTTGCGTGCGTGTCACCTCGGGGAAGTCGTATGGACGGGGCGTGCCCGGCGCCGGCCGTTGGGCGAGGACCACGCCGTCCCGTTCCGGGCTCTCGGCCGTCATGCCGCGACCTCCTCGTTGGCGGTCTCGCGCTCGTCGGCGGCGTTCGCCTCGCTGTCCGCGGACGGCGTCTCGGGCAGGTACGTCAGGACGAGCCTGTTGTCCGGGCGGAATGTCGCCGCCGCCACCTCGAGGATCGCTTCGGGCGTGACCGCGAGGTACCGGCCCAGCATCTCGTTGATGAGCGCGGGCTTGTCGAACAGGGTCGCGTACATCGACAGCCGATCGGCCCGTTCCTCGACGCGCTGCAGGGCACCCAGCTCGTCGGCCTCGATCAGCGCGAACGCACGAGCCAGCTCATCCTGGCTCACCGGTTCCACGGCCAGTCGCTCCAGCTCCTCGTGGAAGGCGCGCTCCACGCGATCGACGGAGATGCCGGGACGGACCGTCGCCCAGCCCGCCGACACCGAGGCACCGCCGATGAAGCCCAGCGCGAACAGCGCCACATCCTGGGCGATCCGCTCCTCGCGGACCAGGCGGCGGTGCAGACGGCTGCCCTTGCCGCCGGCCAGGATCTGGCCGGCCACCTCGAGCGCGTCGAGGCGCGGGTCGCCATAGATCGGCGCGCGGAAGCCAAAGTAGATCCGCGGCAGCGGCACGCGATCGTGGACGATCTCGCGGACCTCGTGACCGAGCGTCGGCGGCAACGACAGGTCGCCCAGCGGCGGGATCGACGGGTTCGCCGGGATCTCACCGAAGTAGCGCTCGGCACTTGCTCGGACCGCGGCGGTGTCGACGTCCCCGACGACCGACAGCACGGCGTTATTCGGGGCGTAGTAGGTGCGGAAGAAGGCCTTCACATCGTCCAGCGACGCGGCGTCGAGATCCGCCATCGAGCCGATCGTCGAGTGGTGGTACGGATGCTCCGGCGGGAAGAGGTGCGCCTGCAGCTTCTCCTGCCACGACCCGTACGGCCGGTTGTCGTACGACCAGCGCTTCTCGTTCTTGACGACCTCGCGCTGGTTGTCGAGGTTCTCCTGGCTGAGCGCATCGAGCAGCGTGGCCATCCGGTCGGCTTCGAGCCACAGGCCGAGATCGAGCTCGTGGGAGGGCAGCGTCTCGAAGTAGTTGGTCCGGTCGAGCCAGGTCGTCCCGTTCATCGTGCCGCCGGCAGCCTGGATGAGCGCGATGTGCTCAGCCTTGGCGACGTGTTTCGAGCCCTGGAACATCACGTGCTCGAAGAGGTGGGCGAATCCCGTCTTGCCGGGCTGCTCGTGCTTCGATCCGACGTCGTACCACACGTTGATCGCCACGACCGGGGCGAGATGGTCTTCCGCGACGATCAGTCGGAGCCCGTTCGCGAGGCGCTCGTCGCTGAAGGTCACGGTCGGGACGGGGGTGGTCGGCACGCAGGGCTCCTGGTAGAGTCGGTGGTCGGTGGAGTGCAGTCGATCGTACCCCGTCGGATCGGTCGGGGCCGGTCGGGCACCCGGCGGCCATCCGGCGGGGATCCCCGGCGGACCCTCGTGTCGGCGACCCGCTCGATGGATGTTCCGTATGCTCCGGGCATGCCGTCACGTATCGGCGCCAGGCGCCTCATCCTGGTCGCGGCAGCCGCCGCCGTCCTGGCCGCCTTCCCTGCCACCGCGCTCGCACATGCCGAGCTGGTCCGGGCCATCCCCGCGGACGGGTCGACGGTGACGGGACCCGTGACGGTCGTGAGCGGCCGATACTCACAGGACCTGACGTCCGCCAGCAGTCTCAATGTGGTCGATGGCAGCGGCGCGACCGTCGCGAGCGGCGGGGTCGACCCGCGTGACGGCCGACGGATGCTGGCGCGGCCGGACGTCCCGTTCAGCAACGGCACGTACACCGTCAAGTCGACGGCGATCTCAGCTGAAGACGGCGACATCGAGCGGGTCGAATGGACGTTCACCGTGGAGATCGCGGCTACACCGGCTCCGACACCGAGCCCGACGGCCGGGACGTCCGCGCCGGCGACGAGCTCGCCGACGCCGGAGGCGAGCCCATCCGCCGCACTGTCCGCGAGCCCGAGCCCGACCCCGTCCGGCGAACCCGGCGGGCCGGCGTCGTCGACCACTGACGTACTGCTACCGATCGTCGCGGCCCTCGCCCTGGTGCTCGTCCTGGCCGGGTTCCTGCTCAACCGCAGCCGAGCCGGCCGCTGACGATGCGACGCGCCCGGGCCCTCGTCGGCGCGGTGGTCGGCGGCTCGCTGGTCGCGCTGGCTGCCCCTGTCGGGGTTGCGGCCCACTCGCTCAACCCGACCTACACGAGCCGGCTTCCGCTCGCTGTCTACCTTGCCGGGGCCGCAGCGACGGTCGCGCTGTCCTTCGTGTTCGTGCTCGTGCGCGACGTGCGTGCCGAACGGCCCGATACGAGCGGACCGCGGCCATCTCCCCCCTGCCCCGCTCCGACTGCTTCCTGCGGGCCGTGGGCCTGATCGGCTGGCTGTGGATCGTCGCCCAGGGGATCGCCGGGGGGACCAGCAGCGCCGAGGTCGCGACGCTGTTCCTGTGGGTCTATGGCTGGGTCGGTGTGGCCGCGATCTCTGCCCTGGTCGGGCCGATCTGGCAGTGGCTGGACCCGTTCTCGACCTTGTTCGACATGGGCGCGTGGGTCGTCCGACGGCTCGGCGTGCGGCCGTGGGACCTGGCCGACTACCCGGCGAGGCTCGGTCGCTGGCCGGCGGTCGTCGGCTTCGGGGTCGTCGTCTGGCTCGAGCTCGTGCTCGAGGCGGGTCCCCAGGTGCTGTTCATCGTGCTCGTCGGCTACACCGCCCTGACGCTGGCGATGATGGCCCAGTACGGGCGCGACACGTGGCGATCGAACGCCGAGGTCTTCACGGTCTGGTTCCGCCTGCTCGGCCGGCTGGCTCCGTACGCGCTGGTCGATGAGACGGGGCGCGTGCGTCGACGTTCGTTCGCGAGCGGGCTCCTGGAGCCCGGCTGGACGCTGGCCGACGTGGTGCTGATCGCCTTGGCAGTTGGCTCGATCCTCTTCGACGGCCTGTCGCAGACGCAGATCTGGTACGAGGCGTTCGGGTTCCCCGCTTTGCCGATCCAGACCCTTCTGCTCGCCGCATTCCTGGGGATCGTCGTGGTCGCCGCCCTGGCCGTGACCCGGTTCGTCGGGGTCTCGGCGACCGGGGCGGGCCTGCTCCCGATCTCCGTCGGCTACCTCATCGCGCACTACGTGACCTACCTGGCGATCGACGGACAGCGGATCGTCATCGCCGTATCCGACCCATTCCAGAGGGGCTGGGACCTGATCGGGACCGCCTTTTTCGTGCCGACCGGGGCGTGGCTGGCGCCTGGTCTCGTCTGGACCCTGCAACTCGCGGCCGTGGTCGGCGGCCACATGCTCGGGGCGTGGGGCGGGCACGTGGTCGCGGCGCTTGAGGCGCCGGCCGGTCTCGAGGGCCGACCGCTCACCATCCGCCAGATCCCGCTCGCGATCGTCATGGTCGCCCTGACGACGCTGACGCTCTGGTCGCTTGGTCAGGCGATCGTCGTGACGCCACCGGAGACCGGCGCGGTTCAGGCGGTCGCGACCAGCCGCGGCTGACCCGGTTCCGGCACCCACTCTCCGAGCGGACGGACGCTGGAGAGCCGCTCGGCGACCTCAGGATCCAGCGCTTCCGCGGCGGCGACCGCGGTCTCGATGGCGGTCAGGCACAAGATCCCCTCGCCAGTGGCCGCGTGTCGGATCTCCGCCGCGTCGCGGACCGCGCCCGAACGCGGCGTCGGGGTGTTGACCACCAGCCGCACGTCGCCGCTCGCGATCAGCTCCAGGATCGGCACCTCGCCGATCGATTCGTCGGGCGCTTCGCCGAGCTTGGCCACCGGACGGGCGTCATAACCGACCGCCGCAAGCCGGCGGCGTGTGCCCGGTGTCGCAGCGAGCCGATACCCGGCCCTCGCCAGGCCGGCGGCGAGCCGCTCCAGCTGCGCCTTGTCGCGATCGGCGATGGACAACAGTGCGAGCGCTCCCGCCTCACCGGGTCGAGGCGGCACGAGCGCCGCCCCGAGCAGGGCCTTCGCGAGCGCGACGCGCGGGTCCTCGTGCAGCCCGATCACCTCGCCGGTCGACTGCATGCCGGGACCGACCGATGGGTCGACCCCTCGCAGCTTCGCAGTCGAGAACGCCGGCGCCTTGACGGCCACGAACGGCGGGGCCGGCAGCAGCCCGCCGTCCCAACCGAGATCCGGGAGCGTCGCGCCGAGCGCGATCCGGACGGCCAGCTCGACCATCGGGACGCCGGTCACCTTCGACATGAAGGGCACGGTGCGCGACGCCCGCGGGTTGACCTCGATCAGATACACCCCGTCGTCGCGCACGATGAACTGGGCGTTGACGAGCCCCGTCGCGCCCAGGGCGAGCACGACCCGTTCCATCGTCGCGACGATGAGGTCCTGGTCGCCCTCGCTGACGAACTGCGGCGGGAAGACGCCGACACTGTCGCCGGAGTGCACACCCGCCCGCTCGACATGCTCGAGCAATCCGGGGATGAGCACCCGCTCGCCGTCGCTGATGGCATCGACATCGACCTCGACGCCCTCGAGATAGCGATCGATGCGGACGGGCCGATCCGGGTCGACGATCGTGGCGAGCGCGAGCTGCCGCTCGAGGTCCTCGGTGGAGTAGCAGAAGTCGATCGCCAGCCCGCCGATCACGAACGACGGCCGGACGATGACCGGGAAGCCGATCCGCTCGGCCAGGGTCAGCGCTTCCTCGATGCTGTGCGCCATCCCGCCCTCGGGCTGGGGGATGCCGAGGCGGTCGAGCAGCGCCGCGAAGCGCACGCGTTCCTCGGCCTGGTCGATCGCCTCGAGATCGGAGCCGAGCAGCTCGACGCCACCGGCGGCCAGCGGCGCGGCGAGGTTGAGCGGGGTCTGGCCACCGAACGCGACCATGGCCGGGATCCCGCCCTCCGCATCGATGACGCTTCGCACGCTCTCCGGGTCGAGCGGCTCGAAATAGAGGCGCGACGAGGCGTCGAAGTCGGTCGACACGGTCTCCGGGTTCGAGTTGATCATCACCGCCTGCCAGCCGTTGCGTCGGAGCGTGTCGGCCGCCTGCACCGCGCAGTAGTCGAACTCGATCCCCTGCCCGATCCGGACCGGGCCGCTGCCGATGACCAGGGCCGCGGGCCGGTCGACCGGCGGCGCCTCCGGCGTCGATCCCGCGGCAGCGTAGGTCGAGTAGAAGTACGGGGTCTCGGCCGCGAACTCGGCGGCGCACGTGTCGACCATGGCGTAGCCCGGCACGATGCCGAGGGCCAGGCGGGCGTCCCGCAGCGCCTCCGCGCTCGTGCCGGCCAGTCCGGCGAGCTCCTTGTCGCCGAACCCGGCGCGCTTCGCGGTGGCCAGCAGCTCGGCGGCTCCGGCGTCCCCGGGGTCGGCCAGGCGCGAACCCGCGACGGCGACCTCCCGTTCGAGCGCGACGTTGCGGCCCATCTCGGCGAGGAACCACGCCGAGATGCCCGTCGCCTCGCCCACCACGGACTCCGGGACACCTCGTCGCAGCAGCCCGAGCAGGCGCCAGAGCCGCGAGTCGGAGGGCTCGAGGAAGCGCCGCAGCACGATCGGAGCGGCGGTCCTCTGCGCGTGGCGGGTCGACTCGCACGCCTGACCGGCCTCGTCGATCCAGCGGATCGGCTGGTCCTCGGCGTCGTCGTCGGCATACACCGCCGCGAGGTAGTCGAACGCGGGCGTCCACGACGGATCCTCGGCCAGCGGCCCGGCTCCGGCCTGCTCCAGGCCGCGGAGCGCCTTGTTCAGAGCCGAGCCGAACGTGCGGTCGATCGCCATCACCTCGCCCGTGGCCTTCATCTGGCTGCCGAGTGTTCGGTCGGCGGTCGGGAACTTGTCGAACGGGAAGCGCGGCAACTTGACCACCAGGTAGTCGAGCGCCGGCTCGAACGCGGCCACCGTCGTGCCGGTCACGACATTCGGGATCTCGGCCAGCCGCCGCCCGACCGCGATCTGCGCCGCGACCCGGGCGATCGGGTAGCCGGTGGCCTTGCTCGCCAGCGCGCTGGAGCGCGAGACGCGCGGGTTGACCTCGATCACCGCGTACTCGGTCGAGTCGGGCGAGAGCGCGAACTGGACGTTGCAGCCGCCCTCGACGCCGAGCGCCCGGATGATCGCGAGCGCCGCGCTTCGGAGTCGCTGGTGGACGGCGTCGGTCAGCGTCTGGACCGGCGCGACGACGATCGAATCGCCCGTGTGGACGCCGAGCGGGTCGACGTTCTCCATCGAGCACACGGCGATACACGTGTCGTCGGCGTCGCGCATCACCTCGTACTCGATCTCCTGCCAGCCGACGAGGCATCTCTCGACCATCACCTGGCCGATCGGGCTGGCGCGCAGGCCCGCGCGGACGCGCTCGCGGTAGGCCGCCTCGGTCTCGACGATGCCGCCACCGGTCCCGCCGAGCGTGAACGCCGGTCGGACGATCGCCGGGAGCCCGATCTCCCGCAAGGCCGTTTCGACGTCCTCGGGCGTCTCGACGATCCACGACGGTGCATACGGCTGGCCGATCCGCTCGAGCAGGTCGCGGAACGCCTCGCGGTCCTCGGCCATGCGGATGGCCTCGAGCGGCGTCCCGAGGAGCCGGACGTCGTAGCGCTCGAAGACACCGGCTTCCGCCAGCGCCATGGCCAGGTTGAGAGCGGTCTGTCCGCCCAGACCGGCGAGCACGCCATCGGGTCGCTCGCGGGCGATGACCGCCTCGACCGCCTCGACCGTCAGCGGCTCGAGGTAGATGACGTCGGCGACCTGGGGGTCGGTCATGATCGTGGCCGGGTTCGAGTTGACCAGGATGGTGCGGACGCCCTCTGCGCGCAGCGCGCGACAGGCCTGGGTCCCCGCGTAGTCGAACTCGGCGGCCTGTCCGATGACGACCGGCCCGCTGCCGAGGATCAGCACCGAGGCCGGCTTCGGGCTCGTAGCCGCGGCCGTCACGCAGAGCTCCGCGCGACGACTGCGTCCGGATGGCCTGCTACGCCGGGCGCCGGCCCCATTTCGTGCCATATCGCCACCGGGTGACGCTTGGGCGGGATTGGCGCCCGAAGGCTCGATTCGGGCGCCGGAGGCCATGCGAGCGGACGATCCACGCACAAACCGGCCGCGAGTTGAGGCCTCGGTCCTCGAGAGCCCCGTACCTCGCCAAGCGTCATGGCACGACGATCTGGCATGAAAGCACCCCGCGAAGCAATCTCAACGCCCCATCCTCAGCCGCCTCAGCCCGCCTCGCACAGCGCACGAACCGATCGAACACGGCCAGTGCGTCGAGCGGTCCGGGGGCACCCTCAGGGTGGTACTGGACGGTCTCGATCGGCTTCTCGCGGTGGCGAAGGCCCTCGACCGAGCGGTCGTTGAGGTTGACCTGACTCACGTGGAAGCCCGACGTCGCCGGGAGCGAGTCGCCGACCACCTGGACCTCGTGGTTCTGCGCGGTCACCTGGACGAGCCCCAGGTCGGTGTCCTGGACCGGATGGTTCGCCCCGTGATGCCCGAAGCGCAGGCGCCGGGTGTCCGCGCCCGCAGCCCGCCCCACGATCTGGTGTCCGAGACAGATCCCGAGCAGCGGCCGACCATCGTCGATGACTGCCCGTGCCAGCGCCACCTGCGCTGCGAGCCGCGCCGGATCCCCAGGGCCGGGCGACAGGATGATCCCGTCGATGTCGGACGAGAGCACGTCCGACGCATCGGCCGTATGCGGGAATACCCGGGCGCGCGCGCCCCGATGACGCATCGCGCGGACGATGTTCGACTTGAGGCCGAGATCGACGATGCCGATGAGGGGACCGCCATCGTCCGCCGAGCCGTACTCGGTGATGGCGGCCGGCGAGACCTGGCCCACGAAATCCTGGTCCTCCCAGCGCGGCACGGCCCGCGCCGCGCGAACGGCAACTGCGGCGTCCACCTCGCTCGGTGCCGTGACGATCCCGCGCAGGCTGCCGTTGGCGCGCAGGTGGCGGGCGAGCGCACGGGTATCGACACCCGCGATCGCCGGGATGCCGTGGCCGCGGAGGAGCGCCGCGAGCTGACGGGCGTCCTCCATCACGGCCGCAGTGGCGTTGGCGACGACGAGCGCCCGCAGCCACGGCTTCGTGGACTGGTCGTCGTCGGCCAACCGACCGTAGTTGCCGATGAGCGGATAGGTCATCACGACGACCTGGCCGGCGTACGACGGGTCGGTGCAGACTTCCTGGTAGCCGGTCTGGCTCGTGTTGACGACGAGATCGCCGCCCGCCGCGATCGGCGCCCCGAACGCCACGCCCGGGAAAACCGTTCCGTCCTCCAGTGCCAGGACGGCCGGCCCGAGGTCACCGATCCTCGGATCCACGACCGAGCTGGCCCGGGGCGGTGGTGGAGCGATCACTCGACGGCGGCCCAGATAACGAACGACCCACCCGCCGGACAGGCGTGGTGGGCGAGGGCGTGCGCAGACATCGATGCCTCCTTCGCCGGCCTCACGGGACCGGTACGCCGGCCTCACAGGACCGGCCATCCAAGGACGGCGTCAGGGTACTACGGCACCACGTACAGGCGCTCGGTTTCGGCGATCGGGGGCGCACATTCCGTGGATCCGGTGTCGGGCGATGGCGGCGGGGACCAGGGCCCGTGGCCGCCGTAGACGAGGACCGAGCCATCCGGCGGCGACATAGCCTGCCGCTTCCTGCGTCATCTGGCGTCCCCTCTCCACTAGGTCAGGGCCCAAGGTAGACCCGTTCGGTCGTTGTCATCGGATCCGGGCACCACGGGACGTCGCCGTCGACGTTGAAGTCGGCATCGCCGCCGTGGATCAGCACGCTGCCATCGGGCAGGAGCAGGGCGTGCCCGTCCTTGCGGGGCTCGAGCAGGTCGGGGCCCGCGGTCCACGAATCGGCGGCGGGGTCGTAGATCTCGGTCGTGGCGAGCGCGCGCGCCTCCGGCTCGATCTCGGTGGTGGTCGCGCCACCTGCCACGAGGACCCGGCCGTCGGCGAGCGTCGCGATCATCGCGCCCTCACGGGGCGTCGACATCGGCGCGACCTCGGACCACGTGTTCGTCGAGGCGTCCAGCCGCTCGACCCGGACCGACGGGCTCCGCCCGATCGCGAGATCCTGGTACCCGAACGCCAGGACATCGCCGCCTTCGAGCGGCACGATCCGCTGCTGGCGCACGACCGTCGGTGGATCGATCGACTGCCAGGACCTGTCGCCGGCCGGGTCGAAGATCAGGATCGCGAGCCCGCCGCCGCTCGCGACTGCCATCACCCGTCCATCGGAGAGCGCGCTCAGGGTCAGCACCGTCAGGCCCCGGACCGCCTTCTGGTTCGACCATGCGTCAGCTCCGGGATCGAGCATCTCGATCGTCGTCGTGCCGCTGGTCTCACCCGCGAACGACGGACTGGCGACGATGACCTCGCCCTCGGTGAGCGTCGCGGCCGCCGGATCGTTGCGCGCGACATCGAGGAGCGGGCCGTCCGTCCACGAGCCTGTCGCAGGATCGAAGATCTTCGTGCTCGAATAGCTGGCTTCCTCGGGATCGAGGCCGCCGATGACGAGGGCACGACCATCGGCGAGGCGGACGGTCGCAAAGGTCTTCCTGGGCTTGTTCAGGCTCTCGGCCTCGGTCCACGTGTCGGTCGCCGGGTCGTAACGCTCGGCGCGCTCGCTGCCTTCCAGCGCCGGTCCCGGGAAGCATGCGAAATCGTCACCGACCGCCAGTACGGACCCGTCGCCGAGGACGACCGAGTCGAAACCGGTGCGCGCGCGGAGCATCGGTGCGGCGCGCTCGACACGGATAGCGGGCAGCGACGACGGCGAAACCGATGGCTGGATCGTCGGCGACGCTGTCGGACCGGCGGTGGTGGGCGGGACGGCACTCGCGGGCGGGCTCGAGGGCGTCGGGCTGGCGCAGGCGGCCACGAGCGCCGCGACGAGCAGGACGGTCGGTCGTGGAAGCCGGTTCGGTGTTTCCATGGCTGGCATGACGTGCGACCGCGGTGGTTGTGTCGTCAGTGTGCGCCGGTGTCGGTCAGTCGACAGGCGGCTTGCGGGCGAACGTCTCGAGGAGGAGCGAGACGAATCTGCGCTCGTCGGCGTCGAGAGCCACATGGACGTTCGGTTCCTGACGGCTGCGGAAATTCGTGTCCACGACGGTCTCGCCGATCGTCAGCTCGCCCTTGGTCTCGACGTCGACGTGCAGATGGTGGGTCGTTATCACCGCCGGGTCGACGATCGCCGCGACCGCGAGCGCGTCGTGGACCGGGGCCGCATGCGGACGCTTCATCGGCTGGGTCGTGTCGTACCCCTGGATCCGGCGCTCGGTGAACGTGGCCGCCGCGTCGCCGGCGGGCGTGCCGAGCGCCCGGAGCGCGGCACAGTCGTCGAGCGAGACGAGGGCCTGGTGGGTCGCATCGAGCGGCACGAGCGTGATCGTGCGGATGCCGCTGGTGATGACGGTCCGGGCAGCTTCCGGGTCGGCCCAGACGTTGAACTCCGCGCGCGGGGTCACGTTCCCGTAGCGGTTCGCCCCGCCCATGATCACGAGAGCGGGGATGCGGTCCTTCAAGCGTGGCTCGCGTCGAAGGGCCGTGGCGACATTGGACAGCGGCCCGACCGGGACGAGGATGATCTCGTCGGTCGCCGCAAGATACGTCTCGATCAGGAAGTCGACCGCGCCAGTCGATTGCTTCGTGGAGCTCGACGGCGGGATGTCGAGGTAGCCGCCGTGCACGGCGTTCGAGCTCTGGATGTCCCCGCGCGGGATGGGGAAATCGGCCCGCTCGATCGGCCGGCTCACGCCCTCGTAGACCGGCACCGGCACCCCGATGTGGTCGAACACCCGGAGCGAGTTCTCCGTGCAGTAGTCGACCGGCACATTCCCGTTGACCGTCGTCGCTGCGAGCAACTCCAGGTCCGGGTGGAGCGCGGCGAGCATGAGGGCGACGGCGTCGTCCGTGCCCGTATCGACGTCCAGGATCACCTTCTGTGTCATGGCGCCGAGTGTACGGAACGTGGGACGGCCGGGTGCCCCGGAGGGCGACCCGGCCGTCGTGTGCGGGGGTGTCGAGTGAAGGGTCAGTCGCGGCGGATGTTGCCGCGGATCTCGCCGCTCGGCCACGCCTCGCTGTGGACGTTGACGTACGTCGCGCCGTTGCGCATCGCCCGGAGCAGCTCGGCGAACTCGCCCGCCAGGATGCCCTTGTCGGTCGGACCGATGACATCGGCAGCCACGATCGTTCCCGTCACCGTCCCGGCCGTGGTCGGACATGCCGGCTTCCCGCCGCCACCGCACAGGAAGGCGGAGATCCCGCCGTTCACGTCGGGCCGGGCGAAATGGATGTGCGAGAACAGCGACGGCGTCGAGAGGTCACGGAAGACCAGTCGATACTTGATGGTCGACCCGACGACCTCGGCCCGGAACGAGCCACGTGCGGTGGTCGAGATCGACGGCACCTCCAGATAGCCATTGAGGGAGGCCGTGAACGCCTGGTCGGAATCGCCGACCACGACCGGCGCCGCCAGAGCCAGGGCCAGCCCGCCTCCGGCGATGACGAAGAGCAGCTTGCGCATCCGTCTCCTCCTTCCGTCTCGGGCGTGGGGTCCGAGCTCTACGGGGAGGTACGGTCATATCCGGTCGGCGGTTCTGGATCAGGGGTGTAGGCTCGTGTCGATGGTCGCCGAGCGTCGCATCCCGCCGCCGGTCCGACTCGGCATCGCCGGCCTCCTCGTCTTGTCGGGTCTTCTGCCCCTGAGCGTGCGACCCGTCTCAGCCGCTGTGCCGGACCCGGCCGACGACCCGAGCCGCGTCTCCCTCTCGACACTGCAGCCACGGACCTCCGCAGCGCCATCCGACCTGGGCCGCGTCTATCGGGACGGCTGCCACGTCGCTCGCGCGACCACCAGCCCGACCCATTGCACATACGGCCGGCGTGACGGCACGAAGGTCGTGGTGGTGATCGGCGACTCGGTCATCGCCCAGTGGTGGGCGGCGATCGACGGCGCCGCGCGGCGGGGTGGCTGGCGTGTCGTCTGGATGAGCAAGACGGCGTGCCCGGCCGCCGATGTCACGATCAGCAGCGGCTCGTCCCGATATGCGGCCTGCGACACGTGGCGACGGAACGTCCTGACCAAGGTCCGCAACCTGCCTCGGGTCGACCTGCTCGTGATGAGCGGTTCGTCGCGATCGACCCTGCTCCGGCGCGCGAACTGGGCCGTCATCACCGATCCGGACGCGGAGCGCATGGAATGGGAAGCCGGCTATCGACGCACGGTCGATCGCGTCGCCGGACAGGTGCGCCGGGTCGTGATCCTGCGGGACACACCGAGCTTCAGGTTCCTCGTCCCGTCCTGCCTGGTGGCGAAGTTTGGCTGGACCCAACCCTGTTCGGGCCTCCGTTCGAGTTCGCTCGAGGCGCTGCACTGGCAGGCGGAGACGGCGGTCGACGCACGCTACGCATGGGTGCGGGCGACCGACATGTCCGACTGGATCTGCCAGCCGACACGCTGCTGGCCCGTGACGTCGAACCGAATCCTCCGTTATCGCGACGCGCATCACCTGACCAACACATACGCGGCGGCCTTGGCGCCCGCCATGTACTCGCGGTTGCGGTGGTTGATGCGCTGACACGCATCGGATGGGTCCTGCAATGACCTCGAGGGCAGCGCGTCATAAAGCTGAACCGCTGACCGAGCTCGTCGGGGACCCGCGCTGTCAGCCGTCACGAGGATCCGAGCATGTCTGCCGATACCGCACTCTCGCGGAGCCGCCGTAGCCTCCTCACCGCAGCGGCCGGGGCCGCGGCCGCCACGGTCGTGTCGGCGATCGACCAGACGGCCCCCGTGCGGGCCGGGACCGACGGCGACGTCGTCCTCGGGGCGGACAACATCGCCCTCTCCGAGACGTCCATCCAGGCGGATGTCGGTGGGTTCTCGGGCGCCGCTGTCCTGACCCTTGTGGGCAACGACAATGGGACCGCTCTCTCGGTGCGGGGCAAGGCCAAGTTCAACCGCAGCGGCCGCGCGACGGTCCTTGCCGGGAGGAGCTCCGTCGACATCGACTTCCGGCCCCGAGACCTGCCATTCCACGGCCTCGAGGGCACGCCGCTCTGCTTCGCAAACCTCATGAGCTACCGACCCGGCGTGTTCGTCACGACCGTCAGACCCAACTACCCGATCGCGGGAAAGATGCGGATCTACCTCAACCGAGCGGTCAGCTCGAGGACGTTCGTGGCCTGGGTCGTACTCAACTAGCCATCCCGAGGGGCGTGCTTGGGGGCGCCGCCCCGAATTGATGACCCCCGACGGACACCCGTCGGGGGTCATTTCGTGCGTGGATGGTGGTGAGCCGCCAGATTCGGCTAGGCGGGGTTCCCTCCAAGCGCATGGCAGACCACGTCGGCGAAGTCCGGGTTGAGGTTGGGCGTGAACTTGATCAGGCCGGTTTCGTCAAAGCGGAGTTGCCCAGCCTGGACGACGACCATCTTTCCGTCCGCGTCACGCAGATGCCAGAAGATCCCGACATCCTTCTCCGAGTCAGCCCTGAACGTGAAGAAGAGCCTGTCGTTCTCCGTCAGCGTGTAGTTCGTGTCGACGTTCGTATGCGCGACCGTGAGCGTCTCGTGCACTTGCACGCGGTCGCCGAAGATCGTGACTTCGTCCGTCCCCGAGAAGGTCTGCAAGTAGTCGAAATCGCAGAGCTCACCTGCGGGGGCGAAGTTCGTGCCTTCGAAGGACTCGGTGAAACGCTCCGGCGCACCCGCCGCCGCGACCGGCGCGAGGACTCCGGTTGACAGGGCGCCCATCGTGAGCGCGAGCAGTAGTCTGCGGACCAATGTCGGCCTCCTGCGTTCCCCCAGCATCGCTCCCCGGCCAGACGGACACTACGCTTGGGGTGTCACGACGGCGTTTTCGCGCAAAAAGTGGTATGCGGTATCGGACTCAGAAAGTCCGTGGCCCGTTACACGACGGTTAGCCGTCGCACGCCAAGGCGGCGGCGTCAGACGCCTTCCAGCCCGCGCCGAGCTAATAGCAGCACCATGAGGTTCACCGCGGCAAGGGCCGACAGCCCCGGTGCCATATCCGGTTGCATCGGGATGAGCGGCACCAGGACGAGGATCAGCAAGAGCGTGCCGATCAATGCGCGGCCCCAGGCAGTTCGTTGACGCCGGGCGAGACCACGCACCGCCGAGAGACATAACGCACCCCCGAAGGCGAGCGCGATCCCGACGAGCAACAGTGCTGCGAGCCGGAAGTCGTAGACGTAGCCCCGTCCCGTGGCGGTCACGATCACCCCATAAAGGTGGCCGAGGCCCATCACGGTGATGAGCAGCCCGACGAGGGGGGTCATCCCGGCGGCGGCCGCGAGGGTGCCGGCCACGGGCTCGGGTCGGTCGTGACCGCCGGATGCTGCGCCGTTCACTTACCTGACAGCGTACCTATCGCCCGTTAGCCCAGACTTATGTCCCGCCGGTCGACCCCCGAACGCATCGACGCGGCTCGCCGCACCATCGGTGAACGTGGACTCGACTTGACTCTCGGCCACTCCCTACAGACCGAATCCAGCCGGCGGGCGAAGCGGCTGATCCTGGGAGTCGATGCCAACGCTACCGACGCTCGGGAGTAACAGGGCGAGCCCCAGCAACGCGGCCAGCAGGACGGCGATCGCCGCCGTCGACGGACCTCTGTGCGGTGCCGATCGAGATGGCTTCGGAAACATCGGGTGAATGAGTCGATCATCCATGGCTGCCCACCTCCAGGCGCTGAGGCGACGCTACTCTTGAACCCGAGGCGGGTCGACCTCACCGCCGACGAGGTTCCTGTCGTTCACGCGACACGCGATGGTCTGCCGGCACCGGCCGCGTGACCTGCGCTGATCAGACGACCTGGTGACGGACAGCCTCAACTGTCGGTCGTTGCCTGAGACATAGCTGCGGCACGGACGGCCCGAGACCTGTTCCCCCAGCATCTTGACGCCAGGGCGTAGGTTGCCTTCATGACGTACGAAGAACGTCAGCGACGCCTGGATCGCGCGCGCTTCGCAATCCAGACCGAGCTCCTGATCGGCCTCATGGTGGTGATCCTGACGGGCTATTTCTCCATCGACGCCTGGCCGTGGGGCTCTAATCCGATGTCGGGCCATGTGCCTCCCTTGATCCAGTTGCTCGTCCTGGCCGCTCCGGTGGTTTCGCTCCTCGCGTGGGTCTGGATGCTGCGACTCTCACGACCGCAACCCGAGGTGGGCGAGCGGCGTTGGCGATACCGCGACCGAGCAGCGTAGCGACGACGGCCGCTTAGCTGCGGCTTATCAGCGGTTTCTTACAGGCGCTGGCCCTGCGACCCCGACCTAGCCCGAATTTCTGACTCTCTCGGCGTGGCCCCGGTCGGCCCGGACCGACTAGCCGCCGAAGCGGGATCGAAGGTCCCGGGACCGGAGCCGGGGTTATGACAGCCTTGGGGAGATATCGCCGGAAACATTGCGGTGCGCGGGAATACGTCGTGCGCATCGGTTTGATCGCCTCCTCGACCTGCCGGCGCGACCAAAATCGGCCCACGTGTCGCGCCGTGGACCTCCGTGTAAGCTGCGCGCTGTGGAGAAGCAACGGGTCCTCTTCGTCAGCACCGACAACGCGGCGCGGTCGCAGATGGCGGAAGGGATGCTCCGAGCGTGGGCCGGGGAACGCTACGACGTCGCCAGCTCCGGGATCGAGATCACGGACGTTCGCCCGGAGGCCATCGAGGTGATGGCGGAGATGGGCATCGACATCAGCGGACACCACACCAAGAGCGTCGACGAGTTCCTCGGCCAGCCCTGGCACTGGGTCATCACCGTGTGCGAGAACGCTCGCCACACCTGCCCGGTATTTCCCGGCGCCAGCCGGACGGATCACTGGAGCTTCGATGACCCCTCCGCGGCGGACGGAACAGACGCTGAGCGGCTCGCCGTCTTCCGGCGGGTCGGGGCGGAGATCGCCGGCCGCGTCCGCTTGTTCGTGCTTGTGGCCGATCGCCCGTACACCCAGGCGACACACGAGGTCGTCGACCTCCCGACGAGCTAGCGCCCGTTCAGTCCGAGCCCATGTGACATGTGGCGCTACCCATAGGAGCGGAACGCCTGAATCGCGGCGTGGGAGGCCGTCGCGGCGCAGGACGGTCTCGAGCGTGGCGCAGCCTATTGGGAGGCCGGCTGGACGCGGATCGCTGGGCAGCGAAGGGGGCGGAAGCTGCCTGGATGACGAGTCACCGAAGGCGTGGGGCCATCGAGGCCTAGGCGTTCTGCGGTCTTGATGCTCCCAAGGCTTCCGGCGCGCTTCGTTTGGCGCCTTCGATCAGGAGCCACACAAACGGGAGCAGGAGGCTGATCACGCCGAGACTCGGGACACTGAACGCGAGGATGTCGCCAGCCGCGCCGATGAGGTGGTATGCCGTCACGATCGGAACGATGGCCCACCCGATGAGCCGTGTCCTCCCCTCGGTGCCCAGCAGCAGGAGACCGAAGAACCAGGCGTAGATGCCGAGCGCGAGTACACGTTCGGGCCAGATCCCGAGGAGACCGTAGGCGACGTCGTCCAGGGCGGCGTTTTGGGGAACGAGGCTGCTGACTGCCTGCAGGAGGAAGATCACGGCAAACAAGGCCGCGGAGAGGGCTCCGATGACGTTGATCCAACGGGGAAGCCCGAAGTCAAAGATGGCCCTGACGAAGAGCAGCATCCCGATGGTCAGAACAACGTGAACGACGACTTGGGGGGCGTTCCCCCCGAGTAGTACTTGGGACGCCACCGCTAGGGGTACGGCCAGCAGGATCGTCACAGCGGCCGCGACGGCCCAGGTGGATCTCAGCCGGGAACCGGTGGTTCGGAGGAAGGTGGGATCAACGGAGTCGACCGACGTCATCGTGTGTACCCCCGTGCACTCGGTCTCGCCTTGGATGCGAGAGACATGAGTCTGGCGCTCGCCACCGTGGGGCGGATGACGGCCCGTCATGCCCCTCGCCCCGCCACGATCTAGATCACCTGCACCAGGCGCGAATCAGAACGGCCCTCGGACCAGCGTCCGGGGGCCGTTTCACGTTCAGTTTCGTGGTGAGCCCGGAAGGACTTGAACCTTCAACCCGCTGATTAAGAGTCAGCTGCTCTGCCATTGAGCTACGGGCCCACGGTATCGTGCTCATTTAGAGCCGATTACTGGTCGGGCCTGACTGCACCGTTCGAACAACCGACGATTGGACTCTGTTCAAACCCCAATCAAGGGGTCCAGGCGATGCAACAAGCACCGACCAGCGGCGTGAATGGTAGCGCAGAGGGCGACGTCGCGGCCAACGCGACCTCGTTCGCACGCCACCTCCGCGCGGCCAACAAGTCGCCCATGACGATCAAGTCATACCTCGAGGCGACAGCCCAATTCGACGCATTCCTGGCCGACCGTGGGATGCCTCGAGACGTTGCCGCGATCCATCGCGGCGAGGCGTGACGGACGTCGACGGCTTATACGTGCTTGGTCTCGATTGGCTTCACTTGGCCCGCTCCGGCCTATTTGCGGCATCGACGAGGACGCGACCTACCTTGCTGGCGTCATCGCCGCGCGGGCCTGACGCTCACGCGTCGGCTTGCCCGAGCGCCCGTGGACCAACGAGTCGAAGGTCGACGCGGTGGCCGTCACGAGGCGGCACCTCCAGGGCGGCACGCTGACCCTGCTCGATCACGCCGACCTGGTCCGCGAGCTGATCAGCCTGGAGCAGCACCTGCTGCCGTCGGGACGTCCGCGCATCGCCGCTCCGTCGGGCGGGACCGACGACTACGCGACCGCCCTACTCGCCCTCGTGGCGGAGCTGGCCGGCAAAGACTCACGAGGTCGCGTCCGGTTCGGCGCAGCGGCATAGTCACTCGGGCGAGGTCGGCTATCGGCTCCTGCAGTCCGGTACAGCCGGCGTGGGCGTGGGACACTCCGCGAGTGCGAGAATCAGGTGGCCCAGGCTCCGGGCGGGCGCCTCACCCCAGTCCAGCTCGCGTTCGAAGCGAGCGCACCTGTCGAGCTCATCGACGAGCTGGTCGCGGCGGGAGCGATCAAGCGCCACCGCGACGGGACGCATGAGCCCGAGGACGTCCCGAGAGTACGGCTCGCGCATGCGCTCGCCTCGGGCGGGATCACCGTCGCGGACATCGTGCACGAGATCGATACGGGCAACATGCCCTTCAGTGAGATCCCGCGGCTAGGGATCGTCCCGCAGGCCACGGGCCGTACGTTCGCCGAGTTTGCAGCAACCTTGGGTGAGCACGGGGCGCTGCTGCCGGATCTGTATGTTGCCTTCGGCCTGGGTGTGCCGCCACCGGAGACGGCGATGCGCGACCACGAGGAGGCGGCACTGACGGCGTTCCTCACGGTTTGGTCGATGGTCGATGAACGACCGGAGTTGCTCCTGCGTGCTGCCCGGATCACCGGCGAGGGCATGCGGAACATGATCGCCGGAACGACCGACCTGATCGACGAGTTCGGAGGCTCACCGCCGCAACGGCTCAGGCGCGGGCTGTCGACCGAGGACGCGATCGCACCGTCCATCCTCCAGGCGGACACGATGAACAAGCTCCTCACCTGGCTTAGGGAGAGGCACCAGGAGCATGAGGTCTTCGAACGGATCGTCGACTACACCCAGCATTCGCTGGAACGAGCCGGTCGAATGCCCGCCCGCCAGGTCGATCCGCCTGCGATCGCGTTCGTGGACTTGAGCGGATTTACGGAGCGCACCGCAAGGGCGGGCGATGAACTCGCCGCGCAGGATGCCACCACCCTGCAGGGCCTCGCGCAGGCTGCGGCGGCGGCGCACGGCGGTCGGGTCGTGAAGCTGCTTGGCGACGGCGTGATGCTGCGCTTCAACAACGCCCATGATGCCGTTGTCGCCGTTCGCGAGTTGATGGCGGCGATCAGGGCGCACGGTCTGTTGCCGGCACACTCCGGGATCGCCTCCGGGCGATTCGTCGTCCGCGACGGCGATGTGTACGGACACACGGTCAACCTGGCGGCGAGGATCGCGGCCCACGGCGTGGCCGGCGAGATGCTCATCACGGCGGCCGCTGCGGAGTCGTTGACCGGCACCGGGTTGATCTTGGAGGATGCCGGACAGGTTGTGCTCAAGGGCATCCCAGAACCAGTCGGTCTCGTCCGGATCCTCCCGTGACCGGGCTGAAGACGACCGCGGCGGCCTCACCCGATGCTCCCGTTGGTCGGCGATCCAGTCCCAGCCCACCTGCCAATACGCCGACCCACGCTCGAGGCTCAGGCCGACTCCGGCTCCGGTCCCGGACCTTCGATCCGCGTCAGCGGCCAGTCGGTCCGGGCCAGACCACGGCCTCGCACGCAGCAACGCTCACCGGCTTCTGCGGGCGAGGAAGGCTAGATTGACCTACGCCCCGTCACCGCCGGACGGCGCTCACGACGCTGACCAGGGCCGTCGCCGCCAGTCCATATAGCAGCCCATTTGCGACCGCCACGAGGGCGACATTCAGGAGCCCCGGCCAGCTCGCCATCGCATCCGCTATCGGTCTGAGCAGGAGCGATCCCGGAGTGAGTATCCCGAGGACCGCCTCTCCGACCGGCGATATCAAGGCAAAGAAGATGGCCGGTACGGTTACGACGAGTCCCAGTACGAACCCGACTCCGAATGCTCGGGCGCGCGGGACCGCTCGCCGACGTGGCTCTTCCGTCTCAGGCATCCACCACGGTCCCGGGTTCGGATCACGCGGAACGACATGGCGATCGCTCGGAAGTTGTCTTCGAGTGCGGGTGCCGATCCAATCTCCGGATCGAACTGATCGAACCTGAGCGTCCACACACGACCGGCAGTCGCGTAGCAGTACGAGATGGCCGCCATCGGCGGTCCCCCCTCGAAGCTTTGACTCCAGCGAAGCTCCCGTCCGGCGTACGGCTGTTCGACGGTCGACATCATCGGATCACCGGCGACGCCGTCGTCAGTCGCCAGGACTTCCAGATTGCCCTCGACCCATGCGTCAAGCTCATCGTCGAGGGACAGCACACGTCCCGGCTGCATCGCGTCGGCGGTAACGGACAGGCCTGCCGCTGGCCCGCGGACCGCACCGGCCATGAACAGGTGTTCCTCCGCGCCTGCCGCGGTACCGATCAGCTCGTACGCCCGATCCTTTTCGTCGGGGTTGGCCCGGGCGTGATCGACAAGAGCATCGACGAAGGCGGTAGGCCCGTACCCGCCAACCCATCCGTCGGGAAGCTCGAACTGGAATAGCGGATCGTCCTTCGATGCCATGCCGAAGAGTACGCTCCTTCTCCGAGTCCCAGCTCTCGGCAGAGTATGCGGATGGAGCGTTGTCTGGTCGTAGGTCCTCGGCTTGTTGGCCGTGCACCACATGGGCCGGGGATCGCGAGCGCAGGCCATCCCCGGCACCCAGTTCGTTTCCGCTCGAGTGCTTGAGGCGACGGCCGCCGACCATTACGCTTCCGTGCGATGGGCTGGCTCAGCAAGCTCGCAGGTAACCGACCGAGCTTCCCGCACGACGCCCCCGATCTTGAAGCGACGTTGCCGACGAACGTGGCCAGCCAGACGTTGGTCACGTGGTCAGTTTCCGGCGATGGCTTCTGGAACAAGCTCGACAGGCTCGGTGGTGGTCGCCTCCGGTCCGCCCTCAGTCCTGAACTCGAGGATGCCGGGCTGTCGCCAGATCTGATAGCCATGGCAGTCGCGGGTCGCGAGGATACGCGCGATCCGCCATACATCGTCTGGGCCATGCGCTTCGGAGCGACTAGGGCTGGGGCCTTGCCCTCGCCCGCGACCGCGCTCGCAATGGAGGTAATGCACGTCGATGCCAGCCAGGGCGGGAACTGGCAGGACGCCATCGTCGCCGACAAAGCGGTGCTAGTGGGCCATCATCAGATGGTCCACCAAGACAAAGGTCATCGCGGGAAGCCGTACGCCTACCTTGGTGCGTGGGCCTTGTACGGTCTCATCGCCGACGATGAGGCATGGGTCGCTGAGGTGATTCGACAGTTGCCGGCATCCTGAGGGCCCCTTTCTCGCGCTGCCAGGTCGTCCGGGCCGACCGGTGCTAAAAGCGCCGCGATCTGCCGGTCCAATGGCCGCTTGGACGTTGGCAACCCGTCGTGTTCGCTTGGCCACTGACGAGGCTGCTTATCTCCGGGTCGCAGGTCAGGAGACCGGTGACGACTCTGGGGCGGCGGACCGTCGCGTGTCGGTCAAACGACAGGGACCTCGTCGCCGGTGACCTCGACATAGTCGCGGGTTCAGGGGTAGCGTCGCCTCAGCGTTGAGAGGTGCCAGCCATGGATGATCGACTCATCCACCCGATGTCCCCGAAGTCATACCGATCGGCACCACACAGCGGTCTGCCGTCGGCGGCGATGGCCGTCCTGCTGGCCACGTTGCTCGTGCTCGCCCTGTTGCTGCCGAGCGTCGGTCATGTCGGGGTCGACTCCCCGGATCAGCCGCTTCGCCCGCCCGCGGGGTTAGGTCTGTAATGGGCGTCCTGGACTCGCGATCCCGGCATTCCCTCGCCGGCCAGCCCGTCCGGGCCGACCGGGGCACTGAGGAGGGACAGGGATGCCTGAGCCGATCGTGTTCATCAGCCGCTTCTCGATCAAGGAGGGCAACCTCGATCAAGTGAAGGACCTGGCGCACGCGGTGTCCGCAGACATCAAGGCGTCGAAGCCCGGGACGCTCGTCTACCTCTCATATCTGGACGCAGCTGGGCACACCGTCAGCTTCCTCCACGCATTCTCGGATGCCGATTCGATGGACTGCCACATCGAGGGCTCGGACGACCGGTCGCGCGCCGCGTACGAGTTCGTCGAGCCTCGGGGATGGGAGGTCTATGGAACGCCGAGCGACGAGGCGCTCGAGATGCTGCGGCGTGCCGCCGCATCCGCGGGTACAGCGCTGACCATCCAACCCGAGTTCCTCGCCGGTTTTCTTCGGGCGGACAGAGCCAGCGTGGGCTGACACCACCCCGGCTCCGGTCCCGGACCTTCGATCCCCGTCAGCGGCCAGTTGGTCCGGGCCGCCCGGGGCCAGCGGTCACGTTCTGGTCGAACCTGGGGGGCCTAGATCAGCACCTCCGTCGTACCTGAGATCCGATCATCCGGACGGTGGAACTGGCCGTCGGCAGCCTCGAACACGACGTCGTAGTAGCCGCCCTCGGGCTCCGACGGGTCCAGGTGGGCCATCGATCCGGCCACGACTAAGCGCCCGAGGTACGTGCCGTCGGCAGCTGAGTACCGCACGATCAAGCCGTTCGTGCTGTCCTCACGCTTCGAAGCCATCGGCAGACCCCTGACCATCGACTCTGGGAGCCGGCCGACGATTCCCGCGACCCACTCCAGAGCATTCCAGGTCTCCATGCCGCACCTCCCGAGAGCGTATTCCGGACAGCCGATAACTGGACACAAATCGGCCCCGGTCCCGCGTGCACCGCTAGGACGGGGCTGATTAAGAGTCAGCTGCTCTGCCATTGAGCTACGGGCCCACGGGTCGGCGATGATACCGCACCTTCCCGGAGCACCGACGGACCAGGGGTACGATTCCCGTCTGTTCCAGAGGAACGTGCGCGATGATCGGTCGAGACGGCGCCGCCTCATGAAAGACATCGACGACGAAAACGTCAAAGGACCGGATGTCGAACCAACGGACAGCCCGGTCGTGACCAGCGATGTCGCGACGACGCGTATGGCGCCAGCTCGATCGGCAGTCGGCCCGATAGTGGAAGAGGCCTTCGATGCGCATGCGGCACGCCTGAAGGCCTTCGCACTCGCCGCGGTCCGCGATGAGGACGCCGCCGACGACCTGGTCCAGGAGACGTTCCTTCGCTTCGTCCGGCAGGTTCGACAGGGCGACGTTCCTGACAACGTCGGGGGCTGGCTCCACCGAGTCTGTGCGAATTTGATCGTCAGCCGGGGACGGCGCCAGACGGTGGCGGTCCGCAGGAACGCCTCGCTCGTCGACCTCACCATGGGCGTTTCGCCTGAGGACCACGCCATCCGTTCCGATGAAAGCGCCCGCCTCCGAAACGGGCTCGCGGAGCTGCCGCCGGACGCTCGAGTGGCCCTCTTGATGGCGGCGGCCGGGTTCTCATCCACTGAGATCGGTGAGGCGATCGGTCGAACCGCCAACGCGACGTCAACCTACATCTGTCGCGCCCGGATCCGACTTCGGGAGGTCCTGTCAGGGTCCGGGGAAGCACCGCGATGATGGATCACGAGACGTTCCTGCTCCTCGCGGCAAAGCAGATCAGGGAGGTCCTGCCCGCCGCGGAGGAAGCGGAGCTGGAGCGGCACCTCGCCACCTGTCCGAGCTGCCGCTCGGTCGCGGCGGCGATGCGACGGGATGACATCCTGTTGCGAGGCCAACTCGGAGAAGTCTCGGTGTCGCCACGCGTCCGGCAGCGCGTCCTCGACGAGGCGTCCGGTGCCCGCCGGTTTGACTGGCGCATCCTCCTGGCACTTGCCGCGACGCTCCTGCTCGCAACGATCGCCGTCCCTCTGATCGCGGGCGGAAGACTCGCGGCTTCGCCATCACCACCCGCGGTCGCGACCGCGGCATCGCCGACCCCAGTGCCATCGGTCGAGCCATCCCCGTCGATCGCCTCGACCCTACCCTCCCCGTCGACCGCCTCGGTCCCGCCGTCCGCATCTCCAGGACCGGCGCGCTTCGTCGCCGGAGCCTATACGTACGGCGAGCCGGTCAGGCGTCGCGACGCGGTCTCCGCGCATTTCGACCAAGGAGAGCCGGCGGGCGAGTGGTCGCGCACGATCCCCGCGACGCCCGCAGGGGATTCATACGGAGGTCCGATCACCTGTCTCGTGATCTCGGGATCGGACGCGTGGCTGGCGGGGCCGGCGACGACCGCCACCGATGGCAGCACCGACCGCGCCGCGTTCCTGCATCTCCATGACGGCGGGCCGAACGGCCGCGGCGACAAGGCCATCCTGTGGCTGAGCAATCCCGGTGAGACGCTGACGACGATGGAAGGCTGGTGCCAGAACCGGTTCATCCCGGGTGGTCCCTTCCCGTTGACCTCCGGCGACATCGTCGTGCAGGACGGCTCCGGCTGAGCGGGCTATCGGAATGTCGGCGCCTCCTCAGGACAGCGTCACCGCCGACGTGAGGACCCAGTAGCCCGCCAGCCTTCCGGCCGTGATGTGGGCGTAGCGCCGGCCACCGAACATCGCGGTCTGATCGAATGGCGCGCTGCTCGAGGCACTCAGTGAGATACGCCGCGAGGTGGACCGCTGACCGGCCGAATTGAACCGGTAGCCGACGGTCGTTCCCGTGCGGAACCCGGCGCGACGTTCGGGGTAGTAACGCGCCGCCGCGTACTGGCCGGTGGCATGGACCAAGCCAGCCCGCTCGGCTACCCAGTAGCCCTTGAGCGAACCGGCCGTGATGCGGTAGTACAACCCGCGGCCCTTGATCCGCGCGTATCGATCAGAGGGCGCCGTCGATGTCCGGCTGAAGCCGACCGTCCGCCGCTTCACGATCCGGCCCTGGCTGTCGAAGACGTAGCCCGTCCAGGTCCCTGCCGCGAAGCGCACGCGCGACGCTTGGTTCGCCGGATAGTCGGCGCGATAGGAATTGGACACGCGCGCGAACAACGGATCGGCCGTCAGCGAATGGACGCCGATGAGCTGCTGCGTGACGATGGCGTGGTACTTGGCGTCCAGCACCCCGTGGCGCAGGCAGTACGCGCTCAGCCAGCTGCGGGACCGAAAACCCTCGGGTGCCAGCGCCAGACCGTATCGGCGCGTCGTGGTCGCAGCGCCGTCGAACAGGAGGATGCTCAGCGGGTCCCCGGTGAGCATCGCGTAGTCGTACAGCCCGAACGTCGCGAAGACGTGGCCGTTGAACGTGAAGTCGGACCGCGAGTGCGGCTCGACCGGATACTCCTCCAGCCAGACGTAGCCGTCGCCATCGACGTGCATGACCCACGGCAAGCCGGCCTCTGGCGGGTTCCGGAAGCTGGCGACGGCGCCCGCGGCCGCCGTCGACCACGCGTCGTCGTTCGTGCGCTGGAACAGGCCGACGAACAGGCTGACGCCCATCCCCTGGGCCATGGCGCTGTACCACGGCGCCCGGAGGGTCTCAGCCGCTCGGCCATGGAGCGCGAAGTCGAACGGGAACGGGAAGTACCAGGCGTCGCGCGACACGATCTTCGTGTCGACCAGGCGCGTCGCCTGGGCGATGGCGCGGTCGAGGTACCGGTCGTCGCCGGTCAGGTCGTAGCTCGACAGATTGGCCAGGCCGTAGGACGCCTGCGCGACGGGGTGATCGAACAGGGTCGAACCGATCCTGACCATCCGCACGCCCGCGCCATCGTGCGTGGCCGGATCGACGAGCGGTATCGGGGCGGCGAGCGTGTACGGATGCGACGCAAGGGGCACGGGCCGCTGGATGTAGCCGAGCGTGGCGAAGGCCGGGACCGCGGCGGGCGCGAACGCCCGGCTCGAGGTGTCGGCCTGGGCGCGGAGCACCGCGTCGACATCGCCGCTCGGCGCGGCGGCGACGCCGTCCGACGGCAGTCCCGCCCCGATCTCGTCCAGCAGCAGCGCATCGCCGAGCCTGTCATCGGCTGATGCCGCCAACTGCGGAGTGCTGACAGGCGGATCCGGCACCCGGGTGACAGCCAGCGCCGGACCCTCCCCGGCCAGCGCGGACGACGGCATGGCGACCGCGAGCAGGAAGGCGCCTGCCCGGATCGCCCGCCGGAGCTGCGCCGTTTCCGCAGACCGTATGCGTGCCATGCCCTGCCCTGAGGATAGTGCCTAGACTTCGGCCCATGCCAATCGAGCTCGATCCCGCCACCCTGGCCAGCCAGTCAACGTCCTCCGTCGATGACTCGACGCCGGCGCTGCCGTCCGAGGAAGCAGCACGACTCGCGGCCGGGCTGGACCCCGCCTGGGAGGTGCGGGCCGACCGCATCGTCCGGACGTTCCGGTTCAGCGGCTTCGGCGGAGCATTCGCACTTGCGACGCGGATCGCGCTGCTCGCCGAGACGCAGGGACATCACCCCGCGATGGAGGTCGCGTGGGGCCGACTCGTGGTCACCTGGCAGACCGACGCGATCGGTGGAATCACCGCCAACGATCTGATCATGGCCGCCAAGGTCGACCGGATCGTCTCCCGCGGCCTCGGCATCAAGGACGGCTGACCGCTAGCCCCCTCCGAGGACGGCGAGCAGCCGGTCGATGAAGGGGATCTGGGTGTCCTTGACCTTCGAGCGCCCACGGTCGGGCGCGAACCACTCGACGCGGTCGATCTCCGGGATCGTGATGTAACGGCCGGACTTCGGCGGCCACTGGAACGGGAACGTGTTGCTGTGCGCGGCCGCCGGATCGAGGTCGCCTTCGAGCGCCCACGCGACGACGACCTTGCCGCCCTTCTGGGTGATCTCGCCGAGGTCGATCGGTGAGCCGTCAGGGACCGGATGCCCGGTCTCCTCCTCGAATTCCCGCCGGGCGACATCCCACGGATCCTCGCCGTCCTCGATCTCGCCCTTCGGGATCGTCCACACACCTTCGTCGCGCGTGGCCCAGATCGGCCCGCCCGGGTGCGCGAGCAGGACCTCGACACCCTCGTCGGGAGAGCGCCGATAGAGCAGCACGCCGGCGCTCCGCCGCGATCGACCCACCCCGACGTCAGCCCGCGGTCTGGTTGTCGATCTGGGCGCGCTGCAATCGGCCGCTGAAGTCGACATAGATCGACTTCCACTCGGTGAACGTGTCGAGCGCGACGTGACCGGCCTCGCGGTGGCCGTTGCCCGTCTCCTTCCAGCCGCCGAACGGCAGATGGACCTCGGCGCCGGTCGTGCCGGCATTGACGTACACGATGCCGGTCTCGAAGTCGCGCATCGCACGGAAGGCCGTGTTCACGTCGCGCGTGAAGATGCTCGACGAGAGGCCATACCGGGTCTGGTTCAGGGCGAGCATCGCGGCACCGTAGTCGTCGACCGGGATGATGGACAGGACCGGCCCGAAGATCTCCTCCTGGCCGATGCGATCCATCGGCCCGACCCCGGCGAAGATCGTCGGTTCGAAGAAGTTGCCGTGCTCGAGGTCGCCGTCGGAAGCGCGGGCCCCGCCGGTGACCAGATCACCCTCGGTGCGACCGATGTCGACGTAGCCCGCGACCTTGTCGACCGCGCCGCCGTTGATGAGTGGACCGACGTCGGTCCCCTCGTGCAGGCCATCGCCGAGACGGAGGGCACGCGCGCGCTTCTCGAGGCGTTGCAGCAGGGCCTCGACCACCGGGCGCTCGACGATGACCCGTGACGCTGCCGTGCAGCGCTGACCGGTCGTGCCGAACGCGCTCCACAGGATCCCGTCGGTCGCGAGGTCGAGATCAGCATCGGCCAGGACGACCACGCCGTTCTTGCCGCCCATCTCCAGGGAGAGCCTCTTGAGCCGCTGCGCGGCGGTCGCGGCGATCGACTTGCCCGTCGCCGACGACCCCGTGAAGGAGATCACGCCGACGTCCGGCGAACTGACGATCGCGTCCCCGACCTCGCCGCCGGTGCCGGTCACGAGGTTGACCACGCCCGGCGGGACACCGGCCTCCGCCATCAGCTCGACGAGCAGCGTGGCGCAGTGGGGCGTATCGCTGGCTGGCTTGAACACAACGGTGTTGCCGGTCACGAGGGCCGGCATGATCTTCCAGCACGGGATCGCCATCGGGAAGTTCCAGGGCGTGATGATCCCGGCGACCCCGATCGGTTGACGGATCGACATCGCCCACTTGTCGGGCAGCTCCGACGGGACCGTGTCGCCGTGCATCCGACGGCCCTCGCCGGCCATCAGGAATGCGATGTCGATGCCTTCCTGGACGTCGCCGCGGGCCTCCGCGATGACCTTGCCCATCTCGCGGGTCATGGCGCGGGCGAGCCGCTCCTTGTGGTCGGCCATGAGCGCCCCGAAGGCGTACAGGATCTCGCCACGCTTCGGCGCAGGCGTGCGGCGCCACATCGGGAGCGCGGTCTCGGCCGCCTTGGTGGCCATCGCGACATCGGCCGCTGTGCCCTGCTGGAAGCGTCCGATGACGTCCCGCCGATCGGCCGGATTACGGCTCTCGAACGTCCCGCCACCGACGGAGTCCATCCACTCGCCGGCGATGAAGTGCCGGAACGTCGGCGTATCGGTCGAACCGACGTCGGCGGAGGCGAGGGCGGTGCTCTCGGTCATGTCGCCGAGTGTACGGCTGTCGCCACCGGCTCGGCCGCGGGCTCGTCGACGTCGCCCTCGATCGTGACCTCCGGCAGCCAGCGCAGGAACGGCGGCAGCCACCAGTTCCATTCGCCGAGGAGGCGCATCGTGGCCGGCAGCAGCACGCTCCGGACGATCGTCGCGTCGATCAGGACCGCGACCGCCAGCCCGAATCCGAGCTGCTTGATGATCACCAGCTCCAGCGTCACGAAGACGGCGAAGACGGTGACCATGATCGCCGCCGCGCTGGTGATCGTCCCTGACGTGATGGCGATGCCGCGCGCGACCGCCTCGTTCGACGACATCCCGTGATCACGGGCCTCCTTGATCCGGGTGAGGATGAAGACGTGATAGTCCATCGAGAGGCCGAACAGGATCGTGAAGATGAAGACCGGCACGAACGCCTCGATCGGGCCGGGCTTGAAGCCGAGCAGGTCCGAGCCATGACCGTCCTGGAAGACGAGGACGAGGAGCCCGAACGCCGCGCCGGTCGATAGCAGGTTGAGCAGGATCGCCTTGATCGGGATGACGATCGAGCGGAACGCCACGAGCAGCAGCACGAACGACAGCGCCAACACGAAGCCGATGACCTGGGGCATGCCGTCGCTGTAGAAGTCGACGACGTCGGAGGTGAATGCGGCGCGTCCGGTGACGAGCGCCTCGACGCCATCCATGCCGCCGAATACTTCCGGCACGATCGTCTCGCGCACCTCGCGGACGATCTCCCGGTTACGCAGGTCGTTCTGGCCACCGGCCATGACCACCGACACCAGCGCCACCGTCCCGTCCACCGAGGGTTGCGTCTCGGCCGGTCCGCTCAGGCCGTCGACCTCGATGAGTCGCGCCTGCAGCGACTCGATGGCCTCCTGCGTCGCCGGCTGGTCCGCCTGGGTCACTACGACCTGGAGGGCCAGCGTCGACCCTTCCGGCCACTTCTCGTCGAGAAGGTTCACGCCCTGGACAGCATCGATGGAGTCCGGGAACGAGGCGAAGTCGCTCTGGCCTAGATGCAGTCGGAGGGCGGGGACGGCCATCGCCAGGAGCAGCCCGGCGGAAAGCACGAAGGCGATCACCGGCCGGCGCATGACCGCCCGCACGACGGTCGCCCACATGCCGCTGCCCTCTGGCCGATCGCGTCCGAGGATCGGGATGCGCAGCCGGTCGACCCCGTCGCCGAGGATGGCCAGGGTGGCCGGCAGGAAGGTGAGCGAGCCGATGACCGCGATCAACACCACCGCGATCGTCCCGATGGCCATCGACTGGAAGAGGATGTCGTCGAGCAGGAACAACCCCGCGATCGAGAACATGACCGCCAGCCCCGAGAAGAACACCGCCCGACCGGCCGTGGCCGACGCGACCCGGATGGCGTCCGGTTTGGCGCGTCCGTGTCGTCGCTCGGTTCGAAAGCGCGTGATCATGAACAGCGAATAGTCGACGGCGACCGCCAGGCCGATCAGCACGATGAGCTGGCTCGCATACGGACTGACCGGATCGATGGTCTGGCTGTAGATGCCCAGGACGCCGAACGCGGCCAGCAGCGCGGTCACGGCCAGGACGAGCGGCACGATCGCGGCGATGGCCGCGCCGAAGGCGACGAGCAGGATGAGGAATGTCAGCGGGATCGTGAGGCGCAGCGATGCGTCGAGGCCGCCGTTGACGAGCTCCTGGATGTCGTCGTTGGCCAACGTGCCGTCGAGCGAGTGGATCCGCAGGCCCGGATGCGCGACCCGCGTCTCATCGAGGAAGCCACGCATCGACTCGAGTCGCGCTTCGAGCGCCTCTCCATCTCCCGGGACCGCGGCCGCGATCCGGACGGTCGATCGGTCTGGCGAGACGAGGCCGGCCTCGGGCGGTGCGAGCCGCGGATCGACGATCTCCTCGAAGGTCGGCGCGGGCGAGCCATCGATGTCGGTCGTGTGGGCCGCCATCCGCGCGAGGATGTCATCGATATCTGCGGCGAAGGCTGCATCGTCCAGCGTTCGTTCCGGATCGCCTATGACGAACAGCGTCTGGTGGGTCGTGTCCTGCGTCCCCGACGCGCCGAAGAGGTCGTACGCGCGCGCCGCCTCGTAGGTCGACTGCTCCTCGCTATCGTCGTCGACCGCGTCCGCTGTGAGGGTCCCGCCCATCGTCAGGCTGGCGACGAAGAGCCCGATCGTCAGGACGAACCAGAGCAGGACGACCGGCCACCGATGCCGTGCGCTCCATGCGGCGACGCGCACGGTCCACGGCTGTCCCCCCGCGGTCACAGGGTCAGACCCGCTCCACCGCCATCGCGACGGACCCTCCGCCGCCGAGGCACAGGGTCGCGAGGCCGTACCGGCCCTCTCGCCGCTGGAGCTCGTGGAGCAGCGTCGCAACGATCCGGGCACCGCTCGCACCGATCGGGTGACCGAGGGCGATCGCACCACCGTTGACGTTGACCTTGTCCCAGTCGAAGCCGAGCTCACGGCCGTCCGCCAGCGTCTGGGCAGCGAACGCCTCGTTGATCTCGATCAGGTCGAACGCCTCGATCGGCAGCTCGATGCGGTCGAGCAGGCGCTTGACGCCCTCGACCGGGGCAAGGAACAGCCATTTCGGCGCGACTTCGGCCTGGGCGTAGCCGACGATCCGGGCCAGAGGCTTCAATCCGAGGCGCTCGACCGCCCGCTCACTCGCGACGACCGTGGCCGCGGCGCCATCGGTGATGCCCGGGGCATTGCCGGCCGTCACGGTGCCGGTCGTGGCATCGCCGCGGTCCTCGCCGTCGGGCAGCGCGAACGCCGGCTTGAGCCTGGCCAGCGCCTCGGCACTCGTGTCGCGGCGCGGGTTCTCGTCCTCGGTGACGACGGTCTCGCGACCCTTGGCGTCGGTGATGGTGACTGGCGCCAGCTCGGCCTCGAAGCGGCCGGCATCGATGGCCGCGATCGCCTTCTGGTGGCTGGCGAGCGCAAAGGCGTCCTGGTCCTCGCGGCTCACGTGGTCCTTGATGGCGACCCGTTCGGCGTGGGTGCCCATGTGGCAGTCCTCGATCGAGCACCACAGCCCGTCGGCGACGGTCGAATCGATCAATTCGGCGTTGCCGAGCCGAAGCCCGAAACGCGCGCCCGGCAGGAGGTAGGGCGCCCCGTTCATCGATTCCATGCCGCCCGCGACCACGATCTCGGCGTCGCCGGCTCGGATCTCCGCGGCGGCGAGCATGATCGACTTCAAGCCCGAGCCGCAGACGCGGTTGATCGTCGTGGCGCTGGTCGTGTCGGGCAGGCCTGCCTTGAGGGCCGCCTGCCGTGCCGGCGCCTGGCCGGAGCCGGCCTGCAGCACCTGGCCCATGAGCACGTCATCGATCTGCGACGGTCGCAGGATCGAGGCCCGGCCCGCTCGACGGCAGCCCGGATCGCGACGCCGCCGAGCGTCGTCGCGGGCACGGCCGACAGCGCCCCGGCGAACTTGCCGATCGGCGTTCGCGCGGCGCTGACGATGAAGGTCTGCCCGTTCGAGTCGTGCATGTTCCGAGGATACGCCGAGACCCCGGAGTAAGCCGCAGATAAGGGCGTGTCTCCATGCTGCCCTGGTGGATGATCAGCGGATCGGTGCCGCGCTCCGCGCGATCCGGACCCGGAAGGGATGGCGGCAGGTCAGACCTGGCCGGACGTGCCGGGTTTCGCCGATGGTCGTCTGCCGGATCGAGCAGGGCCGGCGTCGCAACCGTTCCGGTCGGCAAGCTGCCGAGCGTGTGGCGGCAGCGCTCGATGCCAGCGTCGACAGTGTTCGTGCGGTGGCACGGCGGCGACCTTCCGCGACTGCTCGGCGCCCGCCATGCCAGCGATGCACGAGGCGGATGGCCGGGCTTTTTCGCGATCTACCGAAGGTTGGATCGTCGAGCCAGAGGTGTCGTTCTCGATCTACGGCGAGCGCGGCATCATCGATGTCCTCGCCTGGCACCCGGGCCGACGGATCCTCCTCGTCATCGAGCTGAAGACCGAGATCGTCGACGTCATGAGATGCTCGGGACACTCGACCGGAAGCGACGACTCGCCATCGACATCGCCCGCGACCGGGGATGGTGGCCGGCGGCGGTGGCCACGTGGGTGGTCATCGCGACGCCGGGAGATCGAACCGACGGGCCCTCGTCGACCACGCGGACCGTCCTCCGCGCAAAGCTCCCCGTCGACGGTCGCACGATGCGAGCGTGGCTGCGCAGCCCAGAGGGTCCGGTCGACGCGATGAGTTTCATGCCATCGGTGCGTGGGATGCACCTTGGGTCGACCTCCGGCCCGATCCGCCGGGTCGTCAAACGACGACCGAAGCGTGGCACGCACGACGACTGACCGAGATGCACCGTTCTTCGCACCGAGACGGTCTGGGGAGGTGCCGTAGGTGCATCGAGTACACCGATGGCCACCTTGAGGCGGCTTGGGCCCGGCCGAGCCGCTGCCCGGCACTGGCTCAGCCCGGCTGAGTCCAGCCGAGCCGCGTAGGCTGGTCCCGAGTGCGCGAAACGGACGTCCAGGGCCAGGGCCGCTACGTCGTCGTCGTCCGCGACCTCGAGGGGCAACGAGGTCGCCCTCTGGCAGAACCGCTGACCGACTGGCTGCGGGCTCAGCCGCTCCCGGCGCGCCTCAGGACCTCGCCCGCCACGATCTCGCGGTGGATCTGGTTCGTGCCCTCGTAGATCTGGGCACCCTTGGCGTCGCGCATCAGGCGCTCGATGCCTGTCTCGCGCGAGTACCCACTCGCGCCGAACAGCTGGACCGCATCGGTCGCGACCCGCATCGCGGCGTCCGAGGCGGTCCATTTGGCCAGCGACGACACCTCGGCCAGCGGCTCGCCGCGATCCTTGGCCGCAGCCGCCTCTCTGGTGAGTGCCCGCGCCCCCGCCACGTCCCGGGCCATCTCGGCCAGCATGAAGCGCAGCCCCTGCTGCTCGGCCAGTGGCGCGCCGAAGGCCTTCCGCTCCCCGAGGTACCGCGCCGCCGCCTCGAGCCCGGCGCGAGCCAACCCCACACACGCCGCCGCGATCGAGATCCGACCCTCGCCGAGCGCGGATAGCGCGATCCGGTAGCCGTCGCCCTCGTCGCCCAGCCGGTTGGCCGAAGGCACCTCGCACCCCTCGAACACGAGCTCGGCGGCCGGACATGCCCGGATCCCCATCTTCCGCTCGTGCGCCCCGAACCTGAAGCCGGGCATCCCTTTCTCGACCAGGAACGCCGTGATCCCAGCCGATCCGGCCTCCGGGTCGACCGTCGCGAAGACCAGATAGCGCTCGGCTTCGGGTGCGTTGGAGATCCAGATCTTGGTCCCAGTCAGTCGATAGCCTGCGCCGTCGCTCACCCGTTCTGCCCGCGTCCTGATCGCGGACGCGTCCGACCCGGCATGCGGCTCGGTCAACGCGAACGCGCCGAGCGCCTCGCCCGACTGCATCGCCGGCAGCCAACGGGCCTTCTGCTCATCAGTGCCCCAGGTCACGACCGGGTACTGCGACAGGATGTGCACCGACAGCGACACGGCCATGGCCATGTCCGCCGCCCCCATCTCCTCCATGACGAGCGTCCAGGCGCGATACGAGAAGCCGGCACCACCGACGTCTGACGGGAACGGAGCCGCGGTCAACCCGAGCGTGCCCATCGCTGTGAACAGCGCCCGGTCGTAGCGCTCGGCCTCGTCGCGCTCGATCGCCCCGGGCGCGACCTCACGCACGGCGAAGTCGCGAGCCGTCGACTGGAGCAGCCGCTCCTCGTCACTGAGCGCGGGTACGACGGTCGCAGTCATGATCTCTCGCGCGGATACGTGTAGAAGCCGCGCCCGGTCTTCTGCCCGAGGTGACCGGCATTGACCAATTCGACCAGGACGCTTGGTGGCCGCAGGTGCTCCAGCCCGAGCCCGTCCTCGAGGACGCGCATGATCCCGAGACACACGTCGAGTCCGATGAAATCGGCCAGCTCGAGCGGCCCCATCGGGTGGTTCAGGCCGATCCGCGCACCCGCATCGATGTCCTCGGCCGTCCCGACGCCCTGCTCGAGTGCCCGCATCGACTCGGCCAGGAACGGCATCAGGATGCGATTCACGATGAAGCCCGGCCGGTCGGCCGACACGATGACCTGCTTGCCGAGCTGGCCCGACAACTGCCGGATCGCCTCGACGGTCTCGTCCGACGTGTCGGACGAGCGGATGAGCTCGACGAGGGGCATGACCGGCACCGGGCTGAAGAAATGCATCCCGACGAAGCGCGGTCGGCGCTCGGTCGACACCGACTCGGCCAGCCGGCGGATGGCGATCGAGCTCGTGTTCGAGGCGAAGATCGCGCCGGGCTGCGCGAGCCCGTCGAGCTCGCGCCAGAGCGCGGATTTGACGCCGAGATCCTCGAACACGGCCTCGATGACGAGGTCGGCTGCAGCGACACCCGAGACGTCGTCGGTCGGCTCGATCCGGGCCAGCGTGGCGTCGCGGTCGGCAGCGTCCAGCCGACCCTTGTCGACCGCTCGCTGAAGGTTGCCGGCGATCCGCTCACGACCGGCTTCGGCGCGCGCGGCGTCCGGTTCGTAGAGCGTGACCTGCTTCCCGATCGCGGCATGGACCTGGGCGATGCCATGGCCCATCAGCCCGGCGCCCGCGACGAATACTCGCTCGATCGTCATCGGCCGCTAGCGTAGCGCCGCATCAGGCTGGCCCGGCCGGCTGCGCGACAAGCGACCGACGACGGAGCGCGAGGATGCCGGCACCGATCATCGAAACCGCGGCCGAAAGCACGAACACCGCGGGATAACCGCTCGCATCAACGACGATACCGAGCAGCGCCGGCGCGAGTCCGAAGCTGAGATCCAGGAAGGCGCTCGCGGTCCCGACCACCGAACCCCGTTCGGACTCGTCGACACGACCGACCGCCAGCGTGATCAGGGCCGGGAACATGAACGCGATCCCTGCCGCGAACACCGCGGTCCCGAAGAACAGCCCGACGGCGCCGGGCAGCGTCCCGACCAATAGCAGCCCGACCGCTCCGACCACGAGCGCTCCGCCGGACAGGCGCGCCGCCCCGACCTGGTCGGGTAACTTCACGAACACGATCCGAAGCGCGACGACGATGAACGCGTACATCGCCAGCGGGATGCCGGCCCCGTCGAGCCCAACGCGGCTGGCGTGCAACGGGACGAACGTCAGGAAGCCGGCCATCCCCCATGCGCCGGTCAGGATCAGGAAGCCGGGCAGGATGCCAGCTGGGTGGAACAAGCGGCCGCGCGGCGGGCGTTCACCGTGGGCGGCCGCGGCCAGGACCGCCGGCGCTGTCTCGGGGACGAGCAGCGCGAGACCCGTAGCAACCCCGGCGGTGGCCGCGGCGACGATCCACACCACGTTGAACCCGGCCGCGGCAAGCAGCGTTTCCCCGAGGAACGGCCCGATCGCGAGCCCGAGGTACACCGACAACGAGGCGACGTTGATCGCCTCGCCGCGCCGCTCCTCGGGCGCGAGGTCGCTGACGGCGGCGATAGCGGCGACGAAGAAGAGAGCCTCGCCGATGCCATAGACGGACCTCACGAGGATGAACGCCGGCAAGGTCGTGGCGAACAGATGCGCTGCGAACGCCCCGACCGTGACGAGCCCACCGACCAGCAGCAACGGCCGTCGCCCGAAGCGATCCGATGCCCAGCCGACCACCGGTCGGAACGCGAGTGCTGCGATCGAGAACGCACCGATCCCGACCCCGACGCCGAGACCGCTCGCGTCGAGCGGACCGTTGGCGAACCGGGTCGCCACGGGGAGCACGATGCCACCCGCCCCGAAGAACGCGAGCGCGGAAACGAACAGTGCGATGAAGGTCGGGGTGAGGAGCGGTGGCGGCTCTACGGCCCGCGTGTCCGTCACCGAGCGTTCCTGGCGATCGCCTCGAGCAACCGGTCTGCGGCGGCGTACGGATCCAGCCGGTGCTCGGCGACCTCGTCGACGAGCGACGCGGCGAGCGGCGCCAGCTCGGGCTCGCGCAGCCGGTCCGACAGGCGGTCGGCGAGGACGCCGCGGATCTGCGCCAGCGCGCGGTCGCGGCGGGAAGCGGCGGTCAACCCGTCGTGTCCGGTCGAGCGGTGCCGGTCGAGCGCGGCGAGGAGCTCGGGCACGCCCTGACCCGTCGACGCGGTCGTCACCAGCACCTCCGGCCGCTTCGGGGACGGGCGATCGGACGGATCGCCGCGCCCGACGGTCGGGACGAGCATCGCCCGGAGCTGCGAAGCGGTCCGCAGCGCCCCCGGCTTGTCGCCCTTGTTCACGACGACGAGATCGGCCACCTCGAGCAAGCCTGCCTTGATCGCCTGGACCTCGTCACCCATCTCGGGCGCCTCGAGGACCACGGTCGTATCGGCTGCGGCTGCGACCTCGACCTCGCTCTGGCCGGTCCCGACGGTCTCGATCAGCACGAGGTCGAAGCCGGACGCGTCGAGCACGGCAGCCGCCGCAGTCGTCGTCGAGGCAAGGCCGCCGGCATGCCCGCGGGAGGCCATCGAGCGGATGAACACGTCCGGGTCGCCGGCGTAGGCCTGCATGCGCACGCGATCGCCGAGCAGTGCGCCACCGGTGATCGGCGACGAGGGGTCCACGGCCACGACTGCCACCGCGCGACCGGCGGCTCTCACCTCCCCGATGAGCGCGGCCACCAGCGTCGACTTGCCCGACCCCGGCGGACCGGTGATGCCGACGAGGTGAGCCCGCCCGGCGCGCGGGTACATCCGTCGCAGGGCACCCTCGGCGAGAGGCGAGCGGTTTTCGACGGCGGTCAACACACGGGCCAGCGCCCGGCGATCGCCACCCATGGCGGCGTCGGCCAGCTCGTCGGCCCCGACCGCGGCCCGGGGAGTCGGGGACTCCCCCACCCTAGTCGCGCGGTCGCGCGTTGGCGCGCAGGAACTCGGCGACTGCCGCGATGGTCGTCCCCGGACCGAAGACCGCGGCCACGCCGGCGTCGCGCAATGGCTGCACGTCGACGTCCGGGATGATGCCGCCGACCGTGACCAGGACGTCCTCCAGACCTGATTCCTTGAGCAGCTTCGTGATCCGCGGGACGAGCGTCATGTGCGCGCCGGACAGGATCGACAGCCCGACGACATCGACATCCTCCTGGAGCGCGGCCGTCGCGACCATCTCGGGTGTCTGGCGGAGGCCCGTGTAGACGACCTCGAACCCCTCGTCGCGGAGGCCGCGGGCGAGGACCTTGGCGCCGCGATCATGGCCGTCCAGGCCGGGCTTGGCGATGAGGACCTTGATGGGCCGGTCGGGCATGGCGGGATTGTAGTCACCGCCGCACCTCGCCGGCCCATCAGCCCAGCGTCAAGCGGTCGTTCGCGCGAACGCCCTCGAGGCGACCACCAGCGAGATCACGGCCAGGGTCGTCATGACCACCGAGCCGACGACGATCTGCGGGTCGTCCCACAGGCCGTTGAACAGGGCTCGCGCCGCGTCGACCGCATGAGTCAGCGGGTTGAGCGTCGAGAGCGTCTGCAGCCAGTCCGGCGCGAGCGCCATCGGCAGCATGATCCCAGACAGCAGGAGCAGCGGCAGCGAGACTGCCTGCGCCACGGGCGCCAACGCGTCTTCACTCTTGAAGACGAGGGCGAGGGTGTACGAGAGCAATGAGAAGGTCAGCCCGACCAGCGCAACGATGCCGAGGGTCAGCGCCGCCCCGACGGCGTCGATCTGCAGGCCGAACGGGATGGCGACCAGGATCAGCAACACCGCCTGGGCGAGCAGGATCGTCACGTCGCGGAGCGACCGACCGGCCAGCATCGCGAAGCGGCTCATCGGGGTGACTCGCATCCGCTCGACGACGCCGTAGCGGATCTCGGCGACCAGGCCGAAGCCAGCGAAGGCCGCGGCGAAGAAGCCGGTGAGGATGAGCAGGCCCGGGACGAACCAGTTGAACGCGTTGCCGGGCGCGCCGGCCGAGGAGGTGGCGCCATCCAGACAGCGGCGCGAACAGGACCAGATAGAGGATGGGCTGGAACAGGCCCATGATGACCCACACCGGCTGGCGCAGGGTCAGGATGAGCGAGCGGCGGTACATGAGCCAGGTATCACGCAGGACCTTCACGGTCAGTCTCCCTTCGATGGTGGTGGGTTTCGGGCCTTCTCAGGCGGCTGAAGCCGGTTCCTCGCGAAGCGACCGGCCGGTCTGCCGGAGGAACACGTCGTCGAGGCTGGGGCGGGCCAGCGTGAGCGACTGGGCGCGCAGCCCGGCGCCGTCGAGCACGCGGATCAGGTTCGGGACCGCGACGTCGCCCTGGTCGACGTAGAGCCGCACGAGCTCGTCATCGGCGCTGGCCTCGCGGACGAAGGGCTGGGCGCGCACCGCCTCGAGGACGTGCTCCACCGCGCCATCGACGCCGATCGTGATGACGTCGCCGGAGATCTCGCGCTTGAGCTCGTCGGCGGTGCCCTCGGCCACGATGCGACCGTGGTCGATGATCGCCAGTCGGTCGGCGAGGGCGTCGGCCTCCTCGAGGTAGTGGGTCGTGAGGAACACGGTGGTGCCTGCGTCGCGCAGCCCGCGGATCTCGTCCCACATCCGGGCTCGTGCCTGCGGGTCGAGGCCCGTCGTCGGCTCGTCAAGGAACAGGACGGACGGCCGATGGACGATACCGAGCCCGACGTCGAGCCTGCGCTTCATGCCGCCCGAGTACGTGGCGATCGCCCGGTCGGCTGCCGCCTCGAGATCGAGCGTCGCGAGGATCTCGGCTGCGCGTCGCTGCGCGCTCGTCTTGTCCATGCCGTAGAGGCGGCCCTGGATGACGAGCTCGCCGCGACCGGTCTCGGCCGGATCGGTCGAGCCGCCCTGCGGGACATAGCCGATCCGCTCGCGGACCGCCCGCGGCTCGAGGCGCAGATCGGCGCCGGCGATCACCGCCTCGCCGGAGGTCGGCGAGAGCAGGGTGGCCAGCATCCGGAGGGTCGTGGTCTTGCCTGCCCCATTGGGGCCGAGGAAGCCGAAGATCTCTCCGACGCCGACCTCGAGGTCGACGCCGCGAACGGCCTCGACCACGCTTTTGCGGCTGCGGAATGTTCGAACCAGGTCGTTGGTGGCGATCATCGTGCCACTGGTCGGACGGGACTGGGCCATCGTTCGTTCTCCTCGCTCGCGGCGTATGCTGTCTCGTAGACAGTTGCGCCGTTCAGCATCTTCGGGCACTATCTGCACCGTGCAGATAATCACCCAAGCGAGGAGATGTTGTCAATCATGGATCGCGATTCGATCGATTCCGTCCTCCGCTCCCTGCGCCGTGTCAACCTTCAGGGGTCGCTGTTCGGCCACACAGTGGCCCTCCGGTTCGGCCTGTCCGAGTCCGACATCGAGGCCCTCGAGGTGCTCATCGACAGCGGCGCGGCGACCGCGGGCAAGCTGTCCGACCTGACGGGCCTGACCACCGGCGCGGTCACGCGTGTCATCGATCGCCTGGAGCAGTCCGGCTATGTGCGCCGTGTCCCCGACCCCAGTGATCGGCGGCGCGTCATCGTCGAGCTCGTGCCCGACCGCATCGCGGCAGTCGCAGCGACCATGGCCCGGGTCGGCGATAAGAGCGCGTCGGAGATCGATCACTACACCGAAGCCGAGCTGGCCGTCATCAACGACTTCCTGACGCGCATGGCGGCGATCCGGCGCGACGAGGCGACCGCCCTCCGGAGCAGCCACGAAGAGGCAGGCGACGCCGGATCCGAGCACGCCGCACCCATCGGGGGGCTGGGCCGGGCACGCCTCCTGTTCAAGTCGGGCGCCCACGAGCTCCTGCTCCGCGGCGCGACCGACATCGACGACCTGTACCGCGCGCGGTTCGAGGGGTCGATCCCACAAGTCCGGCTACGGGACGGCATCGTGACGATCCAGTACAAGGGCTGGGGCGGGACGGCGACCAAGACCTCCCACCCATTGTCGGTCAACTGGCAGTGGGGCTGGAACGAGCGGCGCGCCGATGTCTCGCTCAACGCCGCCATCCCGTGGGACGTCGAGGTCGTCGGCGGGGCCGGCAAGCTCCAGGCAAAGTTCGGGGCGCTCGACCTTCGCTCGTTCGAGCTGACGGGCGGAGTCGATCAGCTCCGGCTGACCCTTGGCCAGCCAGCGGGCGAGGTCCCCATCCGACTGACCCGCGGGGCGAACAACATCCGGATCGAGCGACCGACCGGGGTCGCCGTCCGGCTCAAGCTCCACGGCGGCGCCGGCCGCATCGACTTCGATCAGCAACGCCTGAATGGGCCGGGCGACACGCTCCTGGAGACCACGGGCGCCGACGATGCGGCCGACCGCTACCTGATCGACATCGTGGGCGGTGCCGGCAAGATCACGGTCACCGAAACCGGCTGAGGGAGGCTTGACCGGCGCATCGCTCGTCGGGACCTGGAATTGAGGGCCTTCGGGCCTACCTTAGCCTCGTCAACACGGTCAGCCCTCGAGCGGGGGCCGGCGCGCCAGGTGATCGAGGAATTCGGCGCGGGTCCGGTCGCGGGTCCGGAACAGCCCGAGGACTGACGAGGTCGTCATGATCGTGCCGGGCTTGCGGACACCGCGCATCACCGCGCACAGGTGGGTCGCTTCCACCACCACCCCGACGCCCTGTGGTGCCAGGCGGTCCTGCAGGAACTCGGCGACCTGCTGGGTCAGGCGTTCCTGGACCTGGAGACGGCGCGCATACATCTCGACGATGCGCGGGATCTTCGACAGTCCGATCACCCGGCCCCGCGGGATGTACGCGACCGCGGCCGACCCGAAGAACGGCAGCAGGTGGTGCTCGCACAGTGAGTAGAACGGGATGTCCTTGACGATCACCATCTCGCTGTAATCGACATCGAAGATCGCGTTGTTGATCAGCCGCTCCGGGTCGACGTGATAGCCGGCCGTCAGCTCGGTGTACATGCGGTGGACACGCTCGGGAGTGCCGATGAGGCCCTGGCGGTCGGGGTCCTCGCCGATCTCCTCGAGGATCCGCCGGACTGCTGCCTCGACGGCGCCGTTGTCCGTCGACGGCTCCCCCGCATGGTCGCGGCCTCGTGAGCCCGTGATGTCGTCGATCGCGACGCTTGTCTCGCCGATCTCCGACTCGATCTCATCGACGAGACGACGGACGTTCGGCGGCAGGTCGATCGGTCTGGTCATGGACCGGGATGGTACGCCGGACGTTGCGTCGTTGCGTTCGTCGTCAGGGGAGGCAGATCGGGGGCAGCGGCGGAATCTGGATGATGCACGTTGCCTCGGGGGTCGGGGTCGGCGCGGGGGTAGGGACCGGCGTCGGCACGGCTGTCGGGCGTGGCGTCGGGGCTGCAGTCGGGCGCGGCGTCGGGGCTGCTGTCGGTCGCGGCGTCGGCGCAGCCGTCGGGCGAGCGGTCGGCGCGGCCGTGGGTGGCGCGGTCGGCTGGGCAGTCGGCGCGGCGGCCGGTGGGGTGGTCGGGCCGGCCGGCGTCGTCGGGTCGCCGGGTGTCGTCGCTCCGCCGGGGCTCGTCCCGCCGCCAGGCGTCGTCGTGCCGCTCGCGCCGGGCCCGACGGGGCCACCGGCCGGTGCGCCAGGGGTGTCGGGCAGCGTCGGCGCCGGCGAGGCGCCCGTCAGGGTCCCGGGTGAGGTGCCGGGCGAGGTGGATGACGTCGGACTGGCACCGGCCGCGGTCGGGTCCGCCACGATCGAATCGGGCGATGCCGAGACCGGCGGGACCGCGACCAGCTCCTGCGGGCCGGGTCCGGACGGTGGCGGCACCGTCGCAAATAGCGTGCTCGCGAGCACGATCGCGATGAGCAGCCCGAAGCCGATCCCGACGGCGGTCTGGCGATAGAGCGGGTCGATCCGGCTGATGCGGCTGATAGGTCTCCTCCTGACGAGGCCTACAGCGACGGGCCCCGCGACCGTCCGTCGAGGATACCCGCCTCGGTGCGACAGGGACCGGTTCGCTGGGGTTTGGTGGGTTACGGGGACGTGTCGTCCGCGCACGGACCGTCAGGGAGTGGTGCGCCGACGCGCCAGATAGTCGTGCCAGAACAGCCGCGCGGCGACGGACCGCCATGGCCGCCACGCCTCGCCGATGATCGCCAGTTCGTCCGGGCCCGGCCGTGTGGCGAGGCCCTTCGCCTGTGCGACCGCTGTGGCCAGCGCCATGTCCCCAGCCGGCCAGACGTCGGGGCGGCCGAGGACCATGAGCAAGTAGATCGTGGACGTCCAGCGACCGACGCCGGGGATCGCCTCGAGCGAACGCTGCGCGCTCTCGTCGTCGAGCGCTGCGAGACCATCCAGATCGAGCGTGCCGTCGATGAGCGCGGTCGCCAGCGCACGGCCGTAGCGTGCCTTCTGGCGGCTGAACCCGATGGCCAGCAGCTCGCCGTCGGTCAAGCGCAGGAATCGCTCCGGGGTCAACGGATCGGTCACCGCGACCAGGCGATCGAACGCGGCACGCGCCGAGGCCAGCGATACCTGCTGCTCGAGCACGATGTGGACGAGCGTCCCGAAACCTGGAGGTCGATCCCACAAAGGCGGCGGGCCGAACCGCTCGGCGATGGCGGCCAGGTCGGCGTCCCGCTGCGCGAGCTCCGCGACCGCTCGTTCGAGCGTCGCCTGGTCGAGCGCCGGGATCAGCCGACCGTCCCGTGCTCGGTGAAGCCGGTGGACGGCAATGGGTCGAACGGCCGCCCCTCGGCGCCACGCAACCAGGCCCGCGCGTTCTCCCCGAGCGAAGGGCGGTGATAGCCGCCCTCCTGGAGGATGACCATGCGGCGACCGAGCGCCGCGACGCGCCGGCCGACCTCGTGATAGACCTCGGTGGTGAGCGCGAAGTCGCCGATCGGGTCGAGCCCGTAGGTATCGAAGCCGAGGGATACGACGACGATCGAGCCGGGTGCCCCGGCGAGCGCATCGATCGCCCGGTCCGTGGCCTCCAGGTAGTCGGCGTTGGTGGCGCCCGCCCGGAGCGGGATGTTCAGGTTCTCACCGGCACCCGCGCCTTCACCGGTCTCGTCGGCGCGCCCGAGGAAGTACGGGTACGCCCGCTCCGGATCCGCGTGGATCGAGACATACCGGACGTCGCCCCGCTGCCAGAAGATCTGCTGGGATCCGTTCCCATGGTGATAGTCGACATCGAGGATCCCGACCCGGTCGCCGGTCGCGGCAGTGATGGCGTGGGCGACGATCGCCGCGTTGTTGAAGAAGCAGTAACCGCCGTACATCGACCGAGCGGCGTGGTGGCCGGGCGGCCGGCACAGGCCGTACGCCGCGTTCTCGCCGCCGAGGACGAGATCCATCGCGGTCAACGCGACATCGACCGCGGCGCGGGCCGCGTCATAGGTCCCGGCCACGAGCGGCGCCGCGGAGTCGAGGCCCCAGAACCCGGCCCGTCCGCCGACGTGTTGCGGCTCCCGGACCAGTCGCTGGACCGCGCCGGGCGACATGCCCTCGAACATCGCGACGTTCGGATACGTGTCGGCCGACAGGAAGGCGCGCGGGATCGCCTGGGCCCGGACCTCGGACCAGGCCACCTCGAGGAACCGGACGAGGCCCTCGTCGTGGACGGCCGTGATCGGCGATTCACCATGAACGGTCGGGTCGACGAGCGCGAATCCACCGTCGGCCTCGAGGGCGGATCGGATCCGCTCTCCTCGCTCGGCGACCTCGTTGGCGGGGATCGCGACGCCCATGAACGTCTCGGTGTCGATGTCGTGCGCGAGGTGGCGCGCGCTGTAGACGACCTGCATCGGGCTCCCTGCGATCGGCTCAGCCGGCCACTGACAGGATGGCGGCAGCGACCTCCCGCGGACGGTAGCGCATCAGGTTGTGACCGTCGTGGGCGAACGACGAGATCGCGATCGGGTCGCGCCCGGATGCCAAGCGCGTCGCCGATGCCTCGGCGAGCTGACGCGCGCGCGATCCGGACTCGTCGCCGGCGGCGATCAACGCCACGATCGGTGCGCTGACGGCGGCGAGGGTGGATCCCGGGTCGTAGGCGAACATCGTCCGGACACTGGCCTCGGTGGCATGCGGTCGTGTCGACGGGACGACCCGACCGGCATGGGTCTCCACGATCGTGGCCAACGCAGCGCCTTCCTGATCGGCGTCCCAGGTCCCCGGATCGAACGCCTTCCGGTCCGCCAGAAAGGCCCCGAGCGAGCGCATCACCTCGGGCGGTTCGTCGAGTCCGCGCAGGAACTCGTCGGCGTCGACGCCGGTCGTGGCCTCGAGCGTCTCCCAGCCGCCGTCCACGAGGACGAGACCGGCGCATCCGGCTCCGAGGTCGGCGGCCGCCCGCGCAGCCACGATCGCGCCGAAGCCGTGACCCGCCAGGACGATCCGATCGGCCTCGCTGTCGCCGAGCAGTCCCGCGCCCTCGGCGACGGCGACGGCGTCGCCCCCCTCGACATCGAGGTCGTAGCGGCCGTCTTCGGTCGGCGCGTCGGACAGGCCGTGACCGCGCAGGTCCATGGTCACGAACCGTCTGAGTCCGCTGCTCCCGGCGAGCCGGCGGGCCACCGGTGCCCAGATCCAGCCCGTCTGGCCGAGCCCGTGGATGGCCACGATCCCAGGCGCTGTGGGGGTGGCGGGCGGACCGCCCCAGTCCAGGAAATGGATGCGGTCGCCGCCGTCACCTTCGACCATGAAGCCCGCGGGCTCGAGCGTCGCATCCGGGTCGGGGACGTCTGTGGGCCGCACCTCCATCGGCCCTAGGATACGGGCGCCATGCCCAAGCGCCGTCGCGGGTCCCGGTCCAGTCGTTTGCGCCCGCCGAGTCTGCCCGCACGTCACCGGCGCTTCGAGGATCTCGTCGCGATCGCGCTCGCGGAGATCCCGATGCCCTTCGCGGCTGCGCTCGACGAGGTGGCGATCGTCATCGAGGACGAGCCGACTCCTGAGCAGCTCCGCGAGAACGAGCTCGAGCCAGACGACACGCTCTACGGCCTCTACGAGGGCGTCGCTCGGACCGAGTACGGCGCCGACTGGATCGCGGCGCCCAACCGCATCTCCCTGTTCCGACTGCCGCTCGAAGCCGACTTCGCCGACCCCGACGAGCTGGCCGAGGAGGTGCGGATCACGGTCATCCACGAACTTGCCCACCACCTGGGCATCGACGACGACCGACTCCATGACCTCGGGGCCGACTAGGCGCTCGCTCCGGGCAGCGTCCCCGCGGCAGCCAGGAGATCGCCCAGCCGGCTCATCTCGACGTTGCCACCCGACACGACGACGGCGACACGCTCGCCGTCCTGCAGCGGGACCCTCCCGGCGAGGACGGCAGCGAGCGCCGCAGCCCCGGCCGGTTCGACGACCTGCTTGAGCCGCTCCAGCGCGAACCGGAGACCGGCCAGGATCGTGGCGTCGTCGAGCAGGACGATGTCGTCGACCAGCCGCCGGGTGATCGCCAGCGTCCAGCGCCCGGCGAATGGCGCGCCGAGCCCGTCCGCGACGGACTGCGGCTGGATCGTCACGATCTCGTTCCGCTCGAGCGCCAGGGAGACCGCGTTCGATCGCTCCGGCTCGACGCCGACGATCCGCGCGGATGGCCGCCGAGCCTTGACCGCGGAGGCGATGCCACTGATGAGCCCGCCGCCACCGACGCCGACCACGACGACGTCGACGTCCGGCATGTCGTCGACGAGCTCGAGCCCGACCGTCCCGTTGCCCGCGATCACGGCCGGATCGTCGAACGGATGGACGAAGGTCAGGCCCTCGGCGTCGCGGATCCGCTCCATCTCGGCGAACGTGTCACCGACGTGGGTGCCGTGGAGGATGACCCTCGCCCCATACCCGAGACACGCCTCGACCTTCGAGCGGACCGCGCCCTCCGGCATGACGACCGTGACCGGGACACCTGCGGCGGCTCCGGCCCAGGCGTACGCCTGACCGGCATTCCCGGCCGACAGGGTGATCGCACCGCGCTGGCGGGCTTCGTCCGGCAGGGTCGCGATGCGGTTCGTCATGCCCCGCGCCTTGAATGAGCCGGTCTTCTGGAGGTGCTCGGGCTTGAGATACAGGAGACCGTCCGCCAGCCGGGTCCCGGTGGCTTCGTGCACCCACCTGGCGGCCGTCATCGAGCTCAACAGCGGTGTGCGATGGACATACCCGTCGAGCCTGCCGGCGGCGTCTTCGATCTGCGAGAGCGGGACCTCGAGGTCGACGTCGGACGCGGGCGTGACCGGGTCGGGCATGCGGCCGAGTATGGCACGGGCTAGGCTCGATCCATGACCCGCTACCGACCCGGGACAGCAGCCGACACGCGCACCTGTTTCGACATCTTCGAGGTCACCGTGGACGACCTCGGCCGGCGCACAGGGGGCGGTGCGAACTCGACCTCGGGCGACCCGAATGCGTTCGAGATCCGACGCCCGATGTTCGAGCATCTCGCCGCGACGGCCGACCAGTGGTGGGTCGCCGAGGACGACGCGACCGGGCGGGCCGTCGGCTACGCGCGGTCGATCGTGCGGGACGGCGTGCGGGAGCTGACCGAGTTCTTCGTCCTCCCCGACGCGCAGTCGGCCGGGGTCGGTCGCGGGCTCCTCGAGCGGGCGTTCCCCGACGAGGGCGTCCGGCACCGCGCGATCGTGGCGACGATCGACCCGCGGGCGATCGCACGCTACCTCCGGGCAGGACTCGACGCGCGCGTGCCGATGATCGGCCTCGAGGGCGCTCCACGCGATGAGCGGCTGGCAACCGACCTGGTGCGGGAGCCGGTGGATCCCGTTGACCCGCCGCTCGAGGCGCTCGCCGACGTCGACCGGCGTCTGCTCGGGTTCCGGCGGGACGAGGACCACCGCTGGCTTGCGAGTCAGCGCTCGGGCGTGGTCTATCGGCGCGGCGCGTCATTGGTCGGCTACGGCTATCACCCGACGCGACCGCTGTGGGGCGGACCGTATGCCGCGCTCGAGGCGGCGGACCTGGCGGTGCTCATCGCCGACGGCGAGGCGGCCGCATTTGCAGCCGGACACGCGACGGTGACGTTCGACGTCGCGCTGACCGCGCGGCCGGCGCTCGATCATCTGCTGGGTCGCGGGTTTCGCGTCGACCCGTTCGTGATGCTGTTCTTCACCGATGGCCCGGTCGACGGTCTCGATCGCTACGTCCTGACGTCGCCGCCGTTCTTCGCCTGACGATGACCGGCCATCCCTGTTTTCACGAGGCCGAACCGGCCGTCGGCTGATATTCCTGGCGGTGCTCGCGTCGGTCCTTGTCGGCGGTCGCATCGAACGTTCGCAGCGTCTCCTCGACCGACGTGCCGTTCTCGTCGGCCGCTCGTTTGATGTCCTCGTAGGTGATGTTCGCTTCACCCATCTCGCGATGCGCGTCCATGCAGCCACACGTCAGGCACATGATCCGGACCTCCTTTGCCGCCCGTTCGGACGGTCACCTGTCGAGCGTGGCAACAGGGGCGTTACAGGCGCGACGCACCCCGCTGTGGTGCGCCTGCCAGCCCCGAGTCCGGGCTTCCTAGTTGCGTGTTTGCGCAAACACTGATATCGTCAAGGCCGTGTTGGACTACCTGCCGGTCTCGGCAGAGCTCGATCGCGAGCGGTACGCCGCGGTCGGTCGAGCGCTCGCAGACCCGAAACGCCTGTGCGTCCTCGAGTCGCTCGCCATCGGCGAGCTCTCGGTCAGCGACCTCAGCACTCGGGTCGGCTGCCAGGTGCCCAACATGAGCCAGCACCTCGCTGTGCTCCGCCGGGCCGGCCTCGTGACGAGCCGGCGCGACGGCAACACCATCCTCTACCGTCTCGCGGACCATCGCGTCCTCGAGGCGTATCGCCTCATCCAGGACATCGCCCGTTAGGGCACAGGCCCCGGGCACTCGCCAAGAGCGAGTGAGAAAGGAACGCATCAATGGTCGAGATCAAGCACGCGACGGACGCCACGTTCGAGGAGCTCGTGCTCAAGGCGGAGCGACCGGTCGTCGTCGACTTCTGGGCCGAGTGGTGCGGGCCCTGCAAGATGGTCGCCCCCGAGATGGTGAAGCTCGCTGAGAAGTACGAGGGAGCAGTCGACGTGATCAAGGTCGACGTCGATGCCAACCCCCGGCTGTCGCAGGCGTTCAACATCATGAGCATCCCGACGATCGCCTTCTTCAAGCCGGGCTCGCAGCCCCAGGGCGTGGTCGGATTCCGGCCGCTGGAGCAGCTCGAGCAGCAGTTCGGCCTCGCCGAATTCGTGGTGGCCGCGGCCGACTGACGGCTCCCCTCCCAAGCCCATACCGACCCCGGTCGCCCGACCGGGGTCGTTCCATGCGCCCGGCGCCTAGGAGCCTGGGCCCGTCGGGCATGGACCCTGAACAACGCGCATCAGGGCGACCTAATGGCCGCTGCGAGCCCTCGATCGGGCCGACGACCATGCAATAGGTCGGTCCTGAAGCGCGGTACGCATGATGTCGCCCCCCGAGAGGCCGCCCCGGAAGCCCGCACGACGGTCGGATCCGCCATTGAGTCGTTGTGATGCGCGTATTTCAGGGTCGCGGGGCACCTGGGTCGCGGGGCGCCCGGCCTTAGGCGCCCGGCCTTAGGCGCCCGGACCGGTCAGCCGGCGATGCCCGGACAGGAACCACGCTCCGGCGCGGTCGGCGACGTGCCCATCGACGACCCGCGGTCGGATCGCGACCCAGCCGGCACCCCGCGCAGACCGCGTGACCTCTGGCGTCCGGGCCGCGGCGCCGGCGACGATCGGGTCGAGCAGGAACGATGCCTCGCCGCCGTCCGCCGAGAGGATCGCGAACGTCTTCCCTCGAACGGACCACGCCACCGAGCCATCCTCCTCCGTCGTGACCTCCACGTCCGGGGTCGCCGCCGCGGCGGCGTCGAGGACCGCGCGGAGCGTCACCCCGCCGAGCGTCACGGCCCGGCCGACGCGAGGAACGTCCGGGGCGTCACCGCGCCGAGCGTCACCGCCCGGCCGACGCGAGGATCGCCCGCAAGTCCGCTGCGTGATCCTCGTAGTGGGCGATCGTCTCGTCGTGAAACGACTTGAGGTGATCAGCGTGCTTGACCCAGCGTGTCTCCGGGACGACCGTCAAGTACCCACGCAGCTCGCCGGGCTGGGTGCGGAAGCGTTCCCGCAGCTCGTCGAGCGGCACCGCCGCCCAGGTCTCGCTGATCTCCGCGTTCACGACATCGCCGCCACGGGCATCCCAGTCGGCATCGACCCGCGCGATGGTTGGGCTCGTCTCATTGACCGCCAGTTCCTTTGCGGCTTCGAGCGAGACGCCCTGCCAGGCGAGCAGGTGGGCCATCAGGTCGCGCCCGGACCAGCCGTGGGCACCGTCGACCACGGCGGTCAGCTGCTCGTCGCTCAAGTCGGAGAGCGCCTCGTACGGCGCCCATCCATCGCGTTCCTCTTCGAGGAATTCCATCGCGTCGAGGTACATGGCGGCATGGTAGTCGGAGCACCGGCGGGCCGGTGCTAGAGTCGCCGCCATGCAGCGGCGAGGCGACGACCAGCCGACGGTCTTCTCCGACGCCGGGGCGAGCGATCACGCCCCCTCGAAGCCTCACGTCGTCGCCGGCGAGCTCCCTGCCGCCATCGCACGACGGACTGGGATCGTCTTCGTGCATGGCATCGGCTCCCAGACACCAGGCGAGACGTTCCTCGACTGGTCTGCCCCGATCGTCGAGCTCCTGTCGGACTGGCGGGCGGCGACGGCCACCGGCGCTGATCGGATCGACGATCCGGTCTGGCGCGCCGAGTTCTCCTTCAACGCCGCATCTCCGCCGTACCTCGAGGTCGCTGTCCCCGCGCACGGCGACATCCCGTCCACGACCTGGGTCATCACCGAGGCGTGGTGGGCGTCCGACCTGCGGGCTCCGAGCCTGGGCCGGACGATCGACTACCTCCGGCGCCGCATGGGCACCGTCGTCTCCGGCATCGCGGCGGGCTACCGCGACCGATCGCCGCGCCTCCACGAGCTCGCCCAGGCGACGGACGTCATCGGCCCAGGCCGGCCACCGCTCGACTGGCGGCTGGCCGAGCGTCTGGACCTGATCCAGTCGTTGACATTCGGCGCTCGACCCGTCGGCTGGCTGGTCGGCGGCGCCGGCGCCATCGTCCTTGCAGGGTATGACCTGCTCCGGCGCATCCCGATCCCGGTCGTCCGCGACTTCGCCGCGCGCAAGATGATCGACAGCTTCCTGATCGACTGGTTCGGCGACCTGCCGGTCCTGCTCGACGAACCCGTCCAATCGGCGAACGTGCGCGCCAGGCTGGCGCGCTCGATCCAGCGCCTCGTCGACGACGGCTGCGACGCGATCGTGATCGTCGCCCATTCCGGCGGCGCACTGGTCAGCTTCGAGACGCTGCTGGACCCGGCCTACGAGAAGCTCAAGGTCGACAAGCTCGTGACCCTCGGCCAGGGCCTCGGTCTCGCGTGGCGGCTCGCGGCCGATCCGGGCGTCAAGGAGATCACGCCCGGCCATCGACTCGTGGGCAACCTCGCGCGGATCCGTCCCGGACTCCGCTGGGTCGACGTCTGGGCCTCGTACGACCCGGCCCCGGCGGGGCCATTGCCGGCCCGCGGCGGGATCGTGGCGGCGACATCCGAGCGAGCCGGCGCTACCGCGGCCACCGCCGTGGCGACGGGCGACTCCACCGACGTCCCGTGGCTCATGCAGGCGCCTGTGACGCTGCCCGGCGAACCCGTGCCGACACCGCCGCCCGCCACGATCATGGTCGAGTCTCGGCCGGTCACCAACGAGATGAACGTCCTGACCGATCACGGCGCGTACTGGGCGAACCCGGAGGGGTTCCTGATCCCGCTGGTCCGCCACATCGACGCGGCACGCGGCGACGCCTCGGCGTCGCGGTTCTACCGCGATCGAACCGATCGCACCCGGCGGATCGTGTGGCGCCGCCAGCGGGTCTCGACGCTGGCGGCCTGGGGCTGGCTATGCTCGGTGGCGGCGATCGGCACGGTCCTCGCGCTGATCCTGCTGGAGGCCGTCGGCGACCGGCGTCTCACTCGCGCCGGCGATCTGCTCGTGGCGGCGTGGGACAGGGTGCCGGGGCACGAGATCGTGTCCGGTCCCGTGACAGCGATCGGGGCGGTCGTCGGCGCTGTCCTCGACTGGCTGCCGCTCGGCGACATCGCGGATCGGCTGGCGAGCCTCGGCCCGGTCGTGCTGGGCGTCGCTGTCACGGTCGGCTTGTTCTTTGCCCTCGCCAGGGTCGGAACGGCGCGCTGGCACGACTGGGACCAGCGCGAGCGGAGGGCCATGCATCCGGAGACGCCGACGCTTCCGGACCGGTCGATGGCCGGCGCCCAGGCCATGCTCCTCGTCGGCGGGCTCGTCGGCCTCGTCCTCGCGGTCTTCGGAGCGGGTCAGGCCGCGGCGCTGGTCATCGTGCTCGGCGCAGCGGCCGGGCTCCTCGTCCGGGCACGGCGCCCCTTCCGGAACCCTTAGACCGCGACCGGCTCCCGGTACTCCCCGAAGACGCCGCGCAGCACCCCGCACATCTCGCCCAGCGTGGCGTATGCCGCGGCTCCACGGATGAAATGGGGCATGAGGTTCGTCTCGGTCGAGCCCGGTCGTGAGGCCGCCTCGCGCAACCCGCGCAACGCCGCCTCGACGGCGCCGGCGTCGCGCTCCCGCCGCGTCCGCTCGAGCCGAGCGAGCTGGCGCTCCAGGGAGCCCGGTGGCACGGCCAGCACCGGCACAGTCGTCTCTTCGGTCTCGTCGATGTAGGCGTTGACCCCGACGATGCGCCGCTGCCCGGCGTCGAACTCGCGCTGATAGCGATACGCCGCGTCGGCGATCTCGCGCTGGGGATAGCCCTCACCGATCGCAGCGACCATGCCGCCGCGCCGATCGATCTCGTCGAGGTAGCGCCAGACCTGCCGTTCCGTCTCGTCGGTGAGCGCCTCGACGAACCACGATCCGCCGAGCGGGTCGACCGTGGCGTCGACGCCGCTTTCCTCGGCGATCACCTGCTGCTGGCGCAGTGCCAGAAGAGCAGCCTCGGCGGTGGGGACGGCGAGCGCCTCGTCGTACGCGTCGGTGTGGAGCGATTGCGTCCCGCCCAGCACCCCGGCCAGTGCCTGAAGGGCGACCCGTGTGAGGTTGTTGAGGGGCTGCTGCGGTGTCAACGACACACCGGCCGTCTGGGTATGGAAGCGCATCCACGCAGATCGCTCGTTCTCGGCCCTGTAGCGCTTCGTCATCAGGTCGTGCCAGATCCGCCGGCTTGCCCGGAACTTGGCGATCTCCTCGAAGAAGTCCGAATGCGAGTTGAAGAAGAACGACAGGCGCGGCGCGAAGTCGTCGACCCGCAGGCCGCGCTCGATGGCGTGCTCGACGTAGGCCATCCCGTCGGCGATCGTGAACGCCAGCTCCTGGACGGCCGTCGAGCCGGCCTCGCGGATGTGGTAGCCGCTGATCGAGATCGTGTTCCAGCGCGGCATCTCGCGGGTCCCGAACTCGATCGTGTCGGTCACGAGGCGCATCGACGGCTCGGGCGGGAACAGGAACTCCTTCTGGGCGATGAACTCCTTGAGGATGTCGTTCTGGAGGGTGCCCTCGAGCCGGTCGCGCGGCACGCCGGCCTTCTCGGCGGCGACGATGTACATCGCCCAGATCGGGGCCGCTGGCGAGTTGATCGTCATCGACGTCGAGACCTTCTCGAGCGGCAGGTCCGCGAGGAGCACCTCCATGTCGGCCAGGCTGCTGACCCCGACCCCGCACGTCCCGAACTCCCCTTCGGCCTCGGGGTCGTCGGTGTCGTAGCCGTACAGCGTGGGCATGTCGTACGCGATCGACAGCCCGGTCTGGCCCGCCGCCAGAAGCTGGCGGAAGCGGTCATTCGTGTCCTCCGCCGAGCCGAAGCCGGCGAACATCCGCATCGTCCACAGGCGACTCCGGTAGCCGGTCGGGTGGATGCCGCGGGTGAACGGCGGCTCACCAGGCATGCCGATGCGGTCCTCGGCGTCCTTGGGCAGTGACCACGGCCCGTACAGCCGCTCGATCGGCATATCGCTGATCGTCGAGAAGGACGGCTTGCGCTCCGACGCGCGGTCGAGGGCCGGCTTCAGGCGGTCGCGCTCCCAGTCGGCGCGGCGGTCGGTCATGGCCTCGACTCTAGCACCGGGTCGCGCGGTTCAGTGCCCGCCGAACGCCTCGGCGGCCGCGTCGATCTTCGGGTCCGGCAGGTCGTTCGTGATGACGATGTTGACGATGCCTGCATCGGCCGACGGCCAGACGACGACGGTCTGTGTCCGACTGCCGGTCGTCGTATCGAGGCGACGGCCGACGCGGCCCGCGACCGACGGCGTCGACTCGGCGGTGATGCGTGTTCGGTCCGCCGCACGAGCGCTGGTCGCGTAGAAGTCGGCGACCTGATCGGCGGTCAGGTCGGTTGCCTGGAACACGACGAGCGCGGCGGCCCGGTTGCCGCCGAAATCCCATGTCCCGCCGGCGAAGCGCACCTCGGTGAAGCCTGCCGCAGCCAGGGACCCGAGGCTCGCCTGTGTGCAGTGGCGCCCGGAGTCGAGCTGGTCGGGCCCGCGTCCCTCGTAGCTCGTCGGGACGCGCGCCTCAAGCTCCGGATACGCGCGTGCCGACCGGCCATCGGTCGTACACGGGCCCGTTGGGTCGAAGGACGCGGTCGGGGCGGTCGCGCAGGCCCCCAGCGTGCACACCGCCAGGGCGGCCAGGACGACGGCGGATAGCGCCGGGCCGCGGCGATGGAGTCGGTGGGTCACGCCGGAAGGGTAGCCGCGGCGGCTGCCCGGTGCGCCCAGGCACCTGGTACGGGCGTCCCACCCATGGTGCCCGGATGCGCCCGACCATCGCCCGGCCGATTTCGGGACCAGGGTGCCATTGCCCTGCACGATGGCGCGGGCGTAACGTTCGCACCAAGCCGACCCGCGATCGAACCGGGGACAGCACCTGGGGCGTCGGTCACGGACGGGGAACGGACGCTTTCTCGAGGAGGTTCGAGGGAGGGATCCCGGCTCCCTGTCACGAGCCGAGTAACCGGATCTTTCGGCCATCAGGCCCGTAAGGCCGTCGGGTTGGCAGGACTGATAGAGATTGGCGCGGATCATCGCTCGATCGCCCTCCGGGATAGCCGGGGGGCGATCTTCATTTCCTGGGTTCGGATCCGGCCACAGGCGGTGCTGACCCTATGCCGAGCGCGACGCCCGCGCTGTCGGCGGGTGGGAGCGCCGCCCGATCCCCCGCGTGTCCAGGTCCGCCTGGACGACGCGCGCCGCGGCGACGAGGTCCGGGTCCCGGGTCACCGTGCCAGCCACCCAGTCGATGTACGACGGCTCGAAAGCCGCGATCTGCCCGAGCGTGTGGCCGTGGAACTTGCCGAACTCGACGACGTGGGCGAGCGCTCGGTCGAGGCGCGGTGGTCGCGGGCGTCTGAAGTTGCGCAGCCGCCCGCGCTCGAGGGGCCCGGTCGGTGTCGACGCGCGCGGGGCCTCCTGGCGGACCCGTTGTCCGCGCAGCGGCGGCTGGCCGGTCAACGTCGAGCCACGAGGCGGATAGGTGCCGCCCATCTCGCGCGGCGTCGTCTGGTTGCGGGGCCGGTAGGTGGCGGTCGTATCGACCCGGCCGGTGACGGGTCGGGTCGGTCGGGGTGGCGGTGGACCACTCCCACGGCGGCGCCTCCCGTCGGTCCCCATGTCGGCCGGCGGCCCGTTTGCGGCCCGGTCGTCGGCCGTCCCGCGCGTCAGGGCGGCATAGGCGTCGTTGATCTCGGCCATCTTCCGGGTCGCGACCCGGGACGCGGCAGGGTCGTCGCCGGTCAGGTCTGGATGATGGGCGCGTGCGAGGCGTCGCCATGCGGCTTTGATGCGCGTCGGGTCCGCCCCGACGGCGACACCGAGTACGTCGTGAGGGTCGCGTTTCGCCACGCAGCCAGTGTACCGGCGTCCCGGATCGGCTCGACGCTTGACAGGCTGCCGTGCGGTGCCGTCCCCTAGGACCGTGGGAGTCGTGACTCGAGCAGGTGTCGCGGCGGCGATCGCCGCCGCCCAGGTCGGTCTCGCCTACCGTTTCGCGCTCGCGTATCGGGCCCGGGCCGGCTACCCGCGGCGGTTCCCGCCGACGATGACACCGGCCGACCTCGGCCTTCAGTTCGAACGCATGACGGTCCCGTCCGAGGGGATCGACCTGCCGGCCTGGTTCATCCCGGCCCGGGATGGGGCGCCTGGGCCAGGCGTCGTGCTCATCCACGGCTGGGAGTCGGCTCGGGACCGAACGCTCCCGCTCGCGCACTTCCTCCATGCCGCCGGGTTCCACTGCCTGACGTTCGATGTCCGCGGTCACGGCGAGAACCCGGCCGAGGCGCTGCCGGTCAGTGCCGGCGAGTTCGGGCTCGACGGCCTGGCCGCGTTCCGAGCGATCGTCGAACGCCCCGAGGTGACGTCCGGCGCGCTGGTCGGGCACTCGATGGGGGCGATCGGCGCGATCCTTGCGGCCGCTGCCGACCCGCGCGTCGCCGCGGTTGTCGCGACCTCATCACCAGCCGATCCATACCGGCTGACGCGCCAGACGTTCCGGTTGGCCCGCCTGCCGATCCCCGACCCGATCGCTTACCCGCTGGCCTGGCTCACGACCCGCGTGTTCCTCCGGCCGCGCGGTCACGTCGTGACCGAGATCAGCGCGACCGATGCGATCGCCCGGTATCGCGGGCCGATCCTCCTCGCCCACGGCGACGAGGACCAGGTCGTGCCGTTCGCCCACATGGCCCGGCTCGCGGCGGCCGCCCGTCGCGCGCGTGCGACGGATCCGGCGGCCGAGCCGGTCGAGACCATCGTCATCCCGGGCGGGCAGCATTCGTGGCTGTACGAGGACGCCGCATATCGGGCTGGTGTCGCCCGGTTCCTGGCTGGTGCGCTGGACGGCCCGCTCGATCCCGACGAGGCGGCCGCGATCGCGGCGGCCACGCCAGCGCAGCGTATCCCGGCCGCCGAGGAGCGCCTGTCCGCGGTCGACACGATGCCAGGCGGCTTTCGCACGCTGGCCCAGGTCGCGTTGCCCGGGGCGACGCGGATTCCCGACCTCGAGGCGCTGGCGTCGGCCGACGAGCCGGGGCTGGGCTGATGCCCCCGATGTCAGTGTGGGATGCCGTCACGTCCCACCGCGTCGTCCGCCGCTTCGCCGATCGGCCGCTGGATGACGAGCACGTCCAGCGCATCCTCCACGCCGGCCGCCGCGCCAACAGCTCCAAGAACCAGCAGCGCTGGGCATTCATCGTCTGCCGCGATCGGACGCACCTCCGGGAGCTGGCTGCAGTCGGGCCATACGCCGGTCACCTGGCGGGAGCGGCCGTCGCGGTGGCCCTCGTCACGCCGGATCCCGGGCAAACGGACGCGCCGCTCTCGGTGATGTTCGACCTCGGCCAGGCGGCGGACTCGATGATGCTCGTGGCGTGGGAGCTCGGGATCGGCAGCGTGCCGGCGACCGTCTACGAGCAGGATCTCGCGCAGGTCCCTGCTCGGCTACCCGGCCGATCATCATTGTGAATTCCTGCTCTCGTTCGGTTACCCGGCCGATCCGGCCGACCTCACACGTCCGCTCCGCGCCGGCGGCCGGCTGCCGCTCGACGAGCTCATCCACGAGGAGCGCTGGTAGGGCATTCGCAGCGCATCCCAAGCGACCCGCGGGCCCATGACCCCAGCCGATGCGACGAAATCGGCGCATCCTGGACCTGCATGGGCCAGATCGTGCGTGACCGAGCCCTCCGCACCGCCCGCCCGCGAGGATTTCGTGCGTCAACGTGGCGATCCAAACCTCTGATGCGACGAAATCGTCGCATCGCGCGTGCGCTGTGGGCGAGGTGTGGACGAGACGGAGGATGCGGGACTACTGCCAGCGGAACTTCCGCGCGGCGATCCCGAAACACACGACCAGCCACCCGATCAGGACGGCGGCACACACCGACAAGGGCGCGAACGCCGCCCCGCCGACCATGACCTGACGGAGCGCGTCGGACAGGTACGTGAGCGGGATCACCCGGGCGACGCCCTGCAGGAAGTCGGGCATCTGATCGAGCGGGAAGAACGTCCCGGACAGGAACATCATCGGGAACTGGACGACGCTGGTCATCCCGTTCGCCGAATCCTCGGTCTTGGCGAACGACGCGATGACGTAGCCGAGCGCCAGGAACGCCATCGCGCCGAGGGCGATGAACAGGACCGTCAGAGCGAACGACCCGACGATCTCGACGCCGAAGACGAATACGCCGACGGCGACGATGATCACGGCCTGGGTCAGGGCGATCAGCAGGCGCATCAGGACATTCGACCCGACGAGCTGCCAGCGCCGGAGCGGGGTCGCCGCCAGACGCTTGAGGATGAGCTTCACCCGGTCGGCCACCAGTGGGATCGCCGCGAAGATCCCGACCTGCATCACGGAAAGGCCGAGCATGCTCGGCACGAAGTAGCTGATGAAGTTGAGGTTCTCCGTCTGGAGCGTCTCCGGTTGCGGGACGACCAGCGGCGGTCGGCCGCCGAGATTGACGGCGCCGAACACAGCCTGGACCGACTGGTACACCGACGCCACGAGGTTCGCACGGGACGGGTCGGTGTACACCTCGACCGACGTCGGGCCTCCGGTCCCAGCCTCGCCGGCGGCGATCGCCGCCCCGTAGCCGGCGGGAACCAGGATCACCGCGTCGACGCTGCCCTCACGCATCTGGGCGAGCGCCTCGTCCTTGGACGCCACGAGGAGCTCGGTGCCTTCCTGACCGTCGAACCCTGCCCGCAGATCGACCGCCGCCGGCGTCCCGTCCTCATCGACCCAGCCCAATGTCAGCCGGCTCTGGCCGCCTTCCTGGAAGATGAAACCGAACATGAAGATGAAGATCAGCGGGAAAGCGAGCGTCCAGAACAGCGCCGCGCGATCGCGGACATAGCTCCGGATGTTGGCGACCGTGAGCGCGAACAGGGCGGCCATCGACGGTCAGTCCCGCAACGCCCGGCCGGTCAGTTCGAGGAAGACATCTTCGAGCGTGGCCCGCCGGATCGCGAGGTTCTGCGGCTCGACGCCGCGCGCGTCGGCGAGGTCGAGCAGTCCACCGACCGTGCGGCCCGGATCACGCGTGTAGATCAGGACCTCGTCGGCGTCCTCCTTCACGGAGGTGACCGCCGGGAGGGCGGCCAGCTCGTCCCGCGCCAGGCCGTCGAGCCGATCGAACCGCACCGTGCGCTCCTGGAAGTGCCTGGAGATCAGGTCCTCGACGGCGCCCATCTCGAGGATGCGGCCGTGGTCCATGATCGCGATACGGTCGCACAGGATCTCGGCCTCCTCCATGTAGTGCGTCGTGAGCAGGACCGACCGGCCACCTGCCTTGAGGCCGCGCACGATGTCCCACAGAGAGCGCCGGGCTGCCGGGTCGAGCCCCGTCGTGGGCTCATCGAGGAACACGAGCTCGGGCTCGTTGACGAGCGCCAGGGCGACCGCGAGGCGCTGCCGCTGGCCGCCCGACAGGACCTCGCTTCGGGCGTTGCGCCGCTCGCCGAGCTCGAGCGCGTCGATGATCTCGTCCGTCGGGCGAGAGTGTGGGTAGAAGCTCCGGAAGAGGTCGATGAGCTCGGTCACGGTGAGCTTCGGGTACAGCGCCGCGGTCTGGAGACTCACCCCGATCCTTGGCTTGAGCGCGTCGGCGCCCTTGGTGACGTCGACGTCGAGGACCCTGACTTCGCCGCCATCGGGCTCGCGCAGCCCCTCCAGGATCTCGACCGTGGTGGTCTTGCCTGCCCCGTTCGGTCCGAGCAACCCGAAGATCTCGCCCCTGGCGACGTCGAAGTCGATGCCATCGACCGCCTGGACATCGCCGTAGCGCTTGGTCAGGCCACGGACGCGGATGACGGGTTCGGTCGAAGCTGTGACGGTCATGACCGCGAATGGTGGCAGAGCGAGATCAACACGCGATGTCGTTCGTCCGTGAGGGTGGGTCAGAGCTTCTTCCGGAAATACGCCGCGATCGAGGCGTCGTAGCCCATCGACTCGTACAGCCGCCGGGCATCGGGCCGATGGTGGCCCGACGTCACCTCGACGAATGCGGCACCGAGCTCCGTGGCGATCCGCTCCGCCTCGGCCATGAGGCTGCGGCCCACGCCGCGTTCCCGAGCGCCCGCATCCACCACCAGGGCCAGGACCCGCAGGATCCGGTCGTCGTGCTCGAAGCGCGGCAGGGCATGCACCGCGATGAACCCCAGCACCAGACCCTCGTGCTCCGCCACGACGACCTGCGAGTGCTCGGACGAGAACCGCGTCAGGCGCTCGACGATGTCGCTCGGGCCGGCCGGATAGCCCTCGTCGGTGAACAGTGCAGCGATCGCCTCAGCGTCGGTTGCGGTCGCCGGTCGGATCGTCAGGCTCGCGTCGGTCATGGGTCGATGGTAGCGGCCGACAGCAGCAGCGGGAACGGGCCGGCGACCCCGATCCGACCGCTCAACCGCTCCTCCCCGAGGGGACCCGGCGTGCCGGGCCGGTTCGCCCAACCGGCCGGTGGACTGCTCCACGTCGCGGCCCAGCCCTCGCCGGACCGGGCGAGGAACGCGGCCAGACGACCCTCGGTATCGGGCTCGAGGAGGACGATCCAGTCGGTTGCCGCGTCTTCGTGAAGGCGAGCCCGACCTCGGAGGCATCGGGCTCCAAGGAGGACGGACCGCGGCGCCTCCTCGAACGACGTGCCCGGCTGGAGGAGGTCGGACAGCTCACCCGTCGCACGGTCGAGGTCGACGGTCGCCCAGCCACGCCCGATCACGCGACTCACCCGACGAAGACCATGTCCGGACCCGGGTCGCCGCTCATCACGAAGCCGAGCGTCTCGTACAGGCGCCGTGCGGCGACGTTGTCGGCGAAGACCCCGAGGTGGATCCATTCGCTGCCCGCCGCCGCAGCATCGACCATCGCCGTCGCGGTCACGAATCGCCCGAGGCCGAGCCCTCGCGCCGATGCGACGGTCCCGATCGAGGACAGGTACGAGATCCCGTCGAACGTCGCGCGCCGGGCCACGCTGAGCGGCAGCCCGTCGCGCCGGACCAGGTAGTGGGTGAAGCGCTGATCCATGAGCGAACTCCGGATCTCGGCGACCACACCGGCCCGTCGGTCGTCGCCGACCTCGAACGCGCCCAGCAGGACCGACGCGATCGCATCGGCGGCCGAATCGGCGCCCATCTCGCTCACGCCGCTCAGCCGTTCCAGCGTGATGTCCTCTCCCAGCGGCCGCCCGGATAAGGCAGAGCGTGCCAGCTCGACGTCGCGTGCCACGAGCAGCAGCCCATCGCCGACATCCTCGAAGCCGTTCGCCGCGAGCCGAGCCACGAGGTCTACCGGCTCGTCGTGTGGCGGCGATGCCCACACGTGCGGCTGGCGGGCGATCGATGCGAACACCACCGCCACCTCGGCCAGGCGGCGATCGAACGCGGCCGCGTCATCCGGCCAGCGGACGGCCTCGACGCGGTTCCAGAACGGCTCGGACTCGACGGGGTCGTACAGCAGCAAAGCGTCACCGAGGTCACGCAGGGAGCGGCCGGGGATGGCATGGACCTCGGCCTCGTGGCGGAGTAGCCTGCGAACTGTCGCCGCGTCGATCCGGGGGTCCAGCGGGCCGACGCTCATGAAACCACCTGCTCGACGCCGGCGTACCAAGGGGCGTCCCCCAGAGACGACGGACGGTCCCCCATCGAGGAGGAGGTCGACATGACCCGGACGATCCTTGCCCTCGGCTCGGCCATGCTGCTGATCCTGAGCGCCTGTGGCGGGGGTGCGACTGCGACGGCCCCGGCGACGGCCCCGGCAGCTTCGGCGCCGGCGGCATCGGCACCCGCCAGCGAGGCACCCGCGAGCGAGGCACCCGCGGCCTCGGAGAGCGCGGCCGCCGGTGGAACAGCATGTGCGCCATCGACGGAGGCCGGCACGGTCACCGCGTCGATCGCGAACTTCGCGTTCGATCCCACCCCTGTCACCGCCAAGGTCGGCGACGTCGTCGCGTGGACCAACAACGACAGCACGACGCACACGGCGACCGTCAAGTCGGACACGACCTGTTCGACCGCCAACCTCAACAACGGCGACACCGGCGCCATCGTGTTCAACGTCGCAGGCTCGTACGACATCATCTGCAAGATCCACTCGAACATGGCGGGCAAGGTCGAGGTCAGCTGACCCCGAGCATCAGGCAGGTCGCTCCGCAAGGAAGACGGCGGCACCGGACGGCAGGTCGATCGTGACCGGGGCCGGCACGCCCCCGTCCGCGAACCAGGCCAGGAACTGATCGCGCGTCGCGAGCGCCGTGCCCTGGTACAGCTCGTCGAGCTGCACCCCGGCGATGATCTCGCCGTGCCTCGTCCGGAATTCGTCCGGGCCGGACGGCAGCGGCCAGTCGAGGACCAACAGGCGACCCTCCGGTCGAAGGGCAGCCCACGCGGCTGCCAGCACCCGTGGGGCATCGTCGAGCTGGTGGAGGGCGTACTGGAGGTACGCCAGGTCGTATTCCCCGACGTGGCCCGGATCCGTGGCTTTCGCCTGGCGGATCTCGATGCGGTCGGACAGGCCTTCGCTCTCGATCGTCGCGCGCGCCCGCGCGACCGAATCGGCCTCGAACTCCACGCCGATGAGCTCCAGCGCCGGGAAGCGGCGCGCCATGGCGACGAGCCACCGGCCGCCGCCGCAGTGGATGTCCACGACGCGGCCGCCATGCGACAGCTCCGCGACAAGCTGCGGCAGGGCGGCCAGCACCTCCTGGAAGAACACCGCGATGTCCTGGCGGGTGAGGCGCTCGATGGCGGCCCGATAGCGGTCCGGCCGATCCCGGATCGGCTGCCCGGTCCGGAAGAAGTCCTCCATGCCGCCCCAGTCCATCGACGCGACCACGGCATGGACGAACTGGCCGCCCAGGAACTCGGCGCGCTGGTCGTCGAGCAGGATCTCGGCGACGTCGTCGTCGATCGTCAGGCGGCCATCCTCGAAGGTCGTCAGATCGTGCGCGTCGGTCGCCCACGACCAGGCAGCCACGGCCTCGCGTTTCGTGCCGGTCTCGTCGGCCAGCGCGTCGGGCGTGATGCCGCCTGCGCCGGCGGCGCGGATCCGGGCGAACAGCCCGAGATCGATCCCGAGATAGATGAGCCAGGAGCGATGGAAGCCCCCGAGGCTGGCGATCAGGTCGTCGAAGCGATCGTCGTGGCCCATGGGCCGATTGTCGCACGGGGCCACGGTCGGCCGAGGCACGTCGGGGGTACCGTGGTGTCGTGCAACGGTTGCGGCGCCGGCTCGGTTCTAACCAGTGATGGACGCCGATGACCGCCTGACCACAGCCCTCGCGGACGACCTCGATGGCGCCTTCGACGCGCTGGTCGTCGCCCACCAGGACCGCCTCTACACGATCGCCGCCCGGATGCTCGGGGATGCCGGCGACGCGGAGGAGGCCGCCCAGGACGCCCTCGTCCGCGCCTACCGCGCGCTTGCCTCGTACGACGGGGACAGGATCCGCGAGCTCCGGCTCCGGCCCTGGCTGACGACGATCGTCCTCAATCGATGTCGATCGGTCGGGGCGCGGCGCGCGACCCGTGGCCCGCGCCCGATCTCGATCGATGGCGACGGAACGCGTCCGCCGGACCCCGAGGCCCCGGCGGCGACGGCTCCGGCCGAGATCGCCGAACGACACGCCGAACGGGATCGGTGGGCGGCGCGGCTGACGGCCCTGCCCACGTCGTACCGGTCGGCGGTCGTGCTGCGCCACGTGGACGGGATGACCTATCCCGAGGCGGCAGCCGCGCTCGGTCGACCCGAAGGGACCGTCAAGGCGCAGGTCCATCGGGGGATCGCCCTGTTACGCACCATGCTCGAGGCGGAGAGCCGTCGCGAGCTCGAGGAGATGACCGCATGACCAGCCAGATCGACGCCACCGATATCGAGTCGGCGGCCCTCGCCGATCTCATGCTTCCCGCCCCGTCGACGTTGCGTGCCTCGGTCCTGGTCGAGGTCGGGCTCGCGGATCGGTATGGCTATGTGGACTCGCCGCTGGGGCAACTCATCGTCGCGTGGAACGGACGCGGCGTGTCGACGGTCGACCTGGCCGGGGACAACGGCACGTTCGAGGCGCGCCACCTGGCCACGACGGGACGCCGGGCCATCCCGGCCGACCTGCCACCGCGGCTGGCCAACGCCATCACCCGCCGCCTTGACGGCGACCGACGGGTCAGGATCCCGCTCGACCTGCGCGGGCACAGCCCGTTCGAGCAGGACGTCTGGCGGAAGGCCCTCGAGATCCCACGCGGCGAGGTCCGGCCGTACGGCTGGATCGCCGCGGAGATCGGCCGACCGAAGGCGGTCCGTGCGGTCGGCAGCGCCCTGGGGCACAACCCGGTGCCGCTGATCGTGCCCTGCCACCGCGTCGTCCGGACGGACGGGTCGATCGGCCAGTACTCGCTCGGGGGTCCCGCGAACAAGCGGACGATCCTGTCCGTCGAGGGCCTCGATCCCGACGCGATGGAGGATGCGGGCCGCCGTGGCGAGCGCCTGATCGGTTGCGCGTCGACCCGGATCGTGTGCTGGCCGACTTGCCGCACGGGCCGCCACATGCTGGAGAAGAACCGGCGACCGTTCCGCTCGCTCGACGAGGCCGGGGCTGCCGGCTACCGGCCGTGCAAGGTCTGCCGCCCCGTCGCGGCCGCCGCGTGAGCCGCGGCTGACCCGGCGCCTGACCGACGGCGACTGATCGGCGGCGCCTGACCGACGGGACGCGCCGGTCTCTTCCAGCGTATGCTCTGGCCTTGGACCATCGGACTATGCCAACCGCGCGCGATACTGGCCCCGACCGTAGGGCGATCTGGCTCGGCCTGGGGATCCTGTACGCGGTCTGGGGCTCGACCTACCTCGCGATCGCCGTCGCCGTCGACACGGTGCCGCCGTTCCTCATGGCGGCGCTCCGCTTCGGACTCGCCGGCTTCGTACTCCTCGGGTGGGTGGCACTGCGGCGACGCGGCGAGTTCCGTCTGCCGAGCCGCCGCGAGGTGCGCGATACGAGCATCGTCGGGGCACTCCTGCTCGGCGGCGGGATGGGCATGGTCGCGTGGGGCGAGCAGACCATCCCGTCCGGCATCGCCGCCCTGCTGATCGCCCTGATGCCGGTGTGGGTCGCCGTGCTCGGACGGCTCTTCCTCGGCGAGCGCCTGCCGCGGATCGCAGGCATCGGCATCGTCGTCGGGTTCGTCGGGGTCGCGGTCCTCGCCGGCCCGACGGCGCTCGGTGCGAGCGACGCCCTGGATGCGGCCGGCCTGGCAGCCATCATCGTGTCGCCGATCGCCTGGTCGATCGGCTCGCTATATGCCACCCATCGCGCGGTCCTGCCCCAGCATCCGCTTATGGCGACCGGCAGCCAGATGGTGGCCGGATCCGCCGTCCTCGCCGTGATGTCCGTCGTGACCGGCGAACCAGGCCGGTTCGACGCGACGGCCGTGTCGACCGAGTCGCTCGCCGCCTTCCTGTACCTCACGGTCATCGGCAGCCTGCTGGCGTTCACGACGTTCGGCTGGATGCTCCGAGTGGCGCCGCTCCCCCTTGTCGCGACCTACGCGTATGTCAATCCCATCGTCGCGGTCATCCTCGGAGCGCTCGTGCTTGGCGAACCGATCGGGCCGCGGACGCTCGTCGCCGGGGCGATCATCGTCGGCGCGGTGGCGCTCATCGTCACGGCGCGCAGCCGCATGGCGGGCCCGCGCGTGGCCGCCGTCGAAGTCACGATTCCGCCAGGACCGTCCGAGCCACGCGTCGCGCCAAGGCCATCACGGTCAGCATCGGGTTGACCCCGAGGGCAGTCGGGAACAGCGACGAATCGGCCACGTACAGGCCCGTCACGATGCGACCTCGACGGCCTCTGCTTCGAACGCGCCCGTTCGGATCGCACGGATGCTCACGCGCGGTGTCGCCCATCCTGACAGTGCCCATCTGGTGGGCCGAGAAGACCGAGCCGCGGTTCGGGGTGAAATCCATGCGCTCGATGCGATCCTCGAACCGCCCGAATGCGGCCGCGTCGGCGCCGGTCGAGCCGCGGATCGGATAGAACCGGATCGCGGGCGTTGCTGCGACGACGATCTCGCCCGCACCTCCGGCCCGCGCGAGGCGGGCCATCCGTACCGTCGCGTGGCGGAGCGTTTCGACACCGACGGAGTCGAGCTCGTAGTCGATCCGGACCCTGCCGGATCGGGTCAGCGTCACCTGGCCCCGCCCGCCGTCCCGCGTGACCCCGACGAGCGGAGCGAGGTAGCGGGCGTCTCGCATCGACGCGGCGTGCGCGTCGGTCCCGTCCCATGGCAGGGCGAGCGCCAGCAGGCCGGGATGCCCGGGCGCGGATTCGATGATGTAGCTGTTCCGGCCCGGCTCCGCCGAGAGGAACTCCAGGGATCGAGCCCCCTGCATCGGCCCGAGCCACATGTCCACGGGCATGGTCATCCGACCGGCCACGACCGGCGCCGGGTGCAGTCGCAGATGCCGTCCGATCGCCCGGTGACGCAGGCCCGAGGCCTGCAGGATCGCCGGCGAGCGAAGGGCGCCGGCAGCGACCACCACCTGGCGGGCACGGACGATCAGGCGGCGCGTGCGTGGAGCCGCTTCGGTCCCCGGGACGAGCGCCCTGCCCTCCACCCCGAGAGCGTGACCCCGCTCGATGAGCACCTTCGTGACACGCACCTGCGGCACGATCCGGGCGCCCGCCTCGAACGCACGGGTCAGGTGCACGCGGATGCCGGACTGCTTGGAGGCACGCCGGCAGCCGAACGGGCAACTGCCGCAGTCGTCGCAGTCGGCGGCGGCGTTGCGCCGCGCGGGCGCGGCCTCCCAATTGAGACGCTCCGCTCCGCGCACGATGACCTGGTCCTTGGGCGGAACGCGCCTGACCGACGACACCGACAGTTCGTTCTCGAGCGTGCCCACGTCCTCGGTCCAGGCCTCGCCGTTGCCGATATCGTCGATGCCGTGGTTGCGCGACCACGATGCCCGGACCGCCTCGGGTGTCTCGATCATGGTCATCCAGTTGACCAGCGTGCCGCCACCGACCCCCGAGCCGGCCAGCATCGTGATCGAGGCGTCCCAGGTCGACAGCAGCCCATGGTTGAGGTACAGGCGCGAGAACGCGTCGAGCTCGTCGCGGGGCATCGTGGCTTCGTCCACGAACGGACCGGCTTCGAGCACGACGACCGACCGGCCTGCCTCCGCAAGGGCGGCCGCGACGACGCCTCCCCCGGCCCCCGACCCGACCACGACGACGTCGGCCTCGAGGGTGATCGGCTCGTCGACCGCGCCCTCGTCGAACGGCAGCGCGAACGGGCGGATCGGCGTGCGGTCGGCGGTGACGGGCGGCCGCTCCGGCTCGTAGCCGATCACAGTCATGGCGGGGATTGCCGGAGGCGTCGGCCCCCGGGTCGGCGTAGGCGAGGAATGTCATGAGCTTGCGCAACGTGGCGAATGCCGTGCGCCGCGACGCGAACGGCGAGGTCGACCACTTCAGGAGATAGCGCTCGCGGGCCGCCGGCGACATCGAGGAGAACGGCGTCGGGCGTCGCGCGATGAGCAGGTTGGTGAACCGTGACTCCAGGACCCGCAGCAGGCGATGGAATTGGCGGACCTGGGCTGGGTCGGCGGCCCGCTCGAGGACCTCGGTCGTGAGCCGCGCACGGCGTCGAGCGTCTCCGCGGACGAACGTCTCGGCCACTTCGGCGAGCGTCGCGAGCTCTCGCTCGGTCCAGGCGCTCATCGAGCGGTAGGCGGTTCTGGCAGGACCGCCGTCGCTGTCATGCGCCGGTCCGGGCCGCGATGCGTTCCCAGCCCTGCGCCGGCCAGGGTTCGCAGCGCAGGGGTCGATCTTCGCGGTAGCCCATGGCATAGTCGGCCTGGATCAGCGTATGCAGCTGGCTCGTGCCCTCGTAGATGACCGCGGCCTTGGAGTTGCGCAGGTAGCGCTCGACCGGGAACTCGTTCGAATAGCCGTTGGCACCGTGGACCTGGATGGCGTCGAGCGCACTCTGGACCGAGTGCTCGGTCGCGTGCCACTTGGCGAGCGAGGTCTCACGCGTGTTCCGGAGACCCTGATTCTTCAGCCATCCGGCGCGCCAGACGAGCAATCGGCCGATCTCGGTGCCGGCGACCATCTTGGCGATGAGCTGCTTCACGAGCTGGTGTTCGCCGATCTCCTGACCGAAGGTCTTGCGCTCGTGAGCGTAGCGAACGCTGGCGTCGACGCATGCCTGGGCAAGCCCGACTGCCCCAGCGGCCACGGTGTAGCGGCCCTGGTCGATGGCGCTCATCGCGACGAGGAACCCCTCCCCTTCCTCACCGATACGGTTCTCCTCGGGGACAGGGACGTCGTCGAGATTGATCAATCCGGTGTTGCCGGCCCGGATGCCGAGCTTCCCGTGGAGCGTGCCCGTGCTGAGACCGCGCATGCCACGCTCGACCAGGAAGGCCGTCACGCCCTTGTGCTTCTTCGACCGGTCGACGGTCGCGAAGACCAGGAAATGGTCGGCCAGATCGGCGAGGCTGATCCAGATCTTCTGGCCGTTGAGTCGATAGGCCGAGCCGTCCCGGCGGGCCGTCGTCTGGAGGTTGCCGGCGTCTGTGCCGACGCCCGGCTCGGTGAGCCCGAACGTCGCGAGCTTCTCGCCCTTCGCCTGGGGCACCAGCCAGCGCTGCCGCTGCTCCTCGGTCCCCCACTGGAGGAGGGCGAGGGAGTTCAGGCCGACATGGACGCTCTGGACGACGCGGAACGCGGTGTCGGCACGTTCCAGCTCCTCGCACAGGATCGCGAAGCTGATGTAGTCCATGCCGCCGCCGCCATACACCTCCGGGATCGGCGCGCCGAGGAAGCCCTGCTCGGCCATCTTCTCGAAGACCTCGCGGTGGACTTCGCCCTTCTCGTCCCATTCGCGGATGTGCGGCAGGATCTCGGCCTCTGCGAAGGCCCGGGCGGCCGTCTGGACGAGCTTGTTCTCGTCAGTGAGGGTGAAATCCACCATGCGTACGCATCGTACGCGGCGGCTGTCCCCAGAACGCCTATCAATTTGCGCCCGATGCGCCCGCTACACTCCGCCGATGGACGTCGCCGTCACGCCCGCGCCGCACCTGACCCCGGTCCTGGGCCGGTATTTCCAGCGCGAGTGGAGCCATGGCGAGGGTCACCGGCTGTTCGACACCGAGGGTCGCGCCTACCTCGACTTTCGCGAATGGCATCGCCGTCACGGCGCTCGGGCACGTCCATCCGCGGGTGACCGCGGCCATCCACGCCCAGGTCGACAAGCTGATCGGCCCGGTCTCGGCGATGGGCTTCACGGAACCGATCTCCCGGCTGGCCGACGAGCTCGCGTCGGTCTTCCCGGCGCCGCTCGATACGACGATCTTCCTCAACTCCGGGTCCGAGGCGATCGACGCGGCGATGAAGCTGGCGCGGCGCGTGACTGGCCGGCCCGGGATCATCGCGTTCCGGGGCGGGTTCCACGGCCGGACGTTCGGCGCGATGTCGGTCACGAGCTCCGCCATCAACTACCGAGTCGGGTATGAACCGCTGCTTCCGTCGGTCCACCTGTCGACCTTTCCGGCGGTCTACCGCGACTTCGGCGGTGACGAGGGCTCTGCGGTCGCCCGCGCCATGGCCGACCTGCGGACGCTGACGTCGACGACGATCCCGCCGTCGGCGGTCGGGTCCATCCTCATCGAAGCGGTCCAGGGCGAAGGCGGCTTCAATCCCGCGCCGCCGGCCTTCCTGCGCGAGCTCCGCGCGTTCTGCGACGAACACGGGATCCTGCTCATCGCCGACGAGGTCCAGTGCGGCTACGGCCGAACCGGCCGGATGTGGGCGTTCGAGCACGCTGGCGTCGTGCCGGACGTCGTCGTCCTGGCGAAGGCCATCGCGAACGGGCTGCCCCTGTCGGCGGTCGTCGCCTCGCGGGAGCTCCATGAGCGCTGGGGGCGTGGCGCACACGGCTCGACCTACGGCGGCAACCCGGTCGCCTGTGCCGCCGGGATCGCGGTGCTCGAGACGATCCGTTCCGAAGGTCTGGTCGAGAACGCCGCCGCCCGCGGCGAAGAGCTGCGCGCGGGCCTCGAGCGGATCGCCGCCGAGGACGATCGGATCGGTGACATCCGCGGGCCGGGGATGATGATCGGGGTCGAGTTCGTGCGGGATCGCTCCACCCGCGAGCCGGATGGTTCCCTCCCCGACCGACTCAGCGCGGCCTGCGCCGACAACGGCCTGCTGGTGCTGACCTGCGGCTCGCAGCACGAGGTCATGCGCTGGATCCCGCCCCTCGACGTGACCGCGGCCGAGATCAGCGAGGCAGTCGAGATCTTCGGGGAATCGCTCGCCGCGATCCCGCGCGACTAGGGCTCGTGTCGATGCCCGGCGTTAGCCAGGCAGCACCTCGACCGCGCGGACGATCGGGCCCATCTGGCAGATCGACACCATGTCGTGCGCTTCGGCGCCACGGATCGTGATCGTGTCGCCCGGCCCGGCGACCTCGGTCCCGTCCGGGCCGATCAAGGCCAGAGGCGAGCGACGCACGCGCCAGCCGTCCGGATAGATCACCTCGAGGCGGCGGCCGTCAGGCGTCTCGAGATAGACGCAGCCGCCCTCGATGGCATCCGAACCGAGCGTGCCGGTGAAGACCTGTGGCTCATCCATGCCGGAAGGACCTTTCGATGGTTCGGGCGTTGCCAGTTCGAGCGTCGGGAGAACCGACGACGGCGCTGGCGATGACGCCGGCGCCGACGCTCCGGGTCCGGAGCACGCCATGAGGAGCATCGGGAGCAGCAATCCCAGCTGCGGGGCAAGACGTCGTTTCAAGCCGTTGCGTGTGGACACCATCGTGCATCGTTCCCGCGCCTGGTCGACGTTTGCGGCGGTCCTGTCGAACCGCCATCATCGGGCGACCTATCCTTCGCCGCCAAGCGTACCGCGGCGACATGTCGCGCGCAGAATGGACCCCCACCGTTCGCACTGCGCATCAGGTCAGGGAGGTGACCCCCAGCGCAACACGACCGCACCTCTCGTTGACCTACGCACGTGAATCCCCTTGGAGGAGACAGCATGCGGCGAACGAGGCTGCTTCGGTTCTTTGCATTGATCGTGACCGTCGCGCTGGCGATGCCGGCGGCGGCCCCGGTCCTGGCGCAGGAAAGCGCCAAACCCTACGTCGTCGTCATGGCCGCGAACCCCGTCGCGGCGTACGACGGCGGTGTCGCCGGGCTCGCGCCGACGAAGGCGGCCCCCGGCAAGAAGCTGGATCGGCGCAACGCCGCCGTCCGCAAGTACCAGACGTTCCTGCGCACGGCCCACGACAAGTCGCTGAGCCAGGCCAAGGTCGCGGCCAAGGACAAGCTGCACGACTACACGGTCGCGCTCAACGGTTATGCGGCCCTGCTGACGCCGACGCAAGTCGCCGCGATCAAGCTGCAGAAGGGCGTCATGCGCGTCCTCGACGACGTGATGCGCCAACCGCAGACCGACAGCAGCCCGAGTTCATGGGCCTGACCGTCGACAGCGGCGCGTACGACCGCGGCTTCACGGGCGAGGGCGTGGTCGTCGGTGTCATCGACACCGGGATCTGGCCTGAGCACCCGTCCTTCGCCGATGACGGGAGCTACGCGGCTCCCCCGACCGGCCCGCTCCCGTGCGAGTTCGGGAACACGGCCCACAATCCCAACGACGCGGCGTTCACCTGCAACAACAAGCTGATCGGCGCGCGCCAGATGCTGACCACCTATCGCGCCGTGCTCGGGGCAGAGGCCGACGAGTTCGATTCCGCGCGCGACGACAGCGGCCATGGCACCCACACGGCGTCTACCTCCGCCGGCAACGCCGGCGTCAACGCGACCGCGTTCGGACTGCCTGTCGCGACGATCTCGGGCATCGCGCCGCGAGCTCACGTCATCTCCTACAAGGGCCTCGGCAACCTCGGCGGCTTCACATCGGACCTCGCGGCGGCGATCGACCAGGCCGTCCTCGACGGCGTCGACGTCATCAATTACTCGATCGGCGGCGGCGCGGGGCTGCCCTAAGTGCCGACGAGGTCGCGTTCCTGTTCGCGGCTGAGGCAGGCGTGTTCACCGCCACGTCGGCCGGCAACTCCGGCCCCGGTGCATCGACGGTCGGCAATCCAGCGACGATGCCGTGGGTCACGAGCGTCGGTGCAAGCACCCAGAGCCGCTTCTTCGAGGGTGTGGTCACCCTCGGCAACGGCGCTCAATACAAGGGCGCCTCGCTGACGCCGAGTATCGGCACGACCCCGCTCGTCGATGCGGCTGCCGCCGGCAGCGCCATCTGCGAGCCGGGCAAGCTCGACCCGGCCGTGGTGACCGGGAAGATCGTGCTCTGCATCCGTGGCGTCGTCGGCCGGATCGCGAAGAGCCAGGCCGTCTTCGACGCCGGTGGCGTCGGGATGGTCCAGTACAACACCGACGACGTCGACAATCTCTTCACGGACCCCCACTGGGTGCCGTCCGTCCACCTCGACAACACGCCGGGCCTGGCGGTCAAGGCGTACATCGCATCGACGACCAGCCCGACGGCGCGGATCGACACGCGCTCCGGCGGGGAACCACGCACATCGACGTGGCCGAACGCCCCGACCATGACGATCTTCTCGTCGCGCGGCCCGAACGCGGTCGCACCCGACGTCATCAAGCCGGACGTCACCGCGCCCGGCATCCAGATCCTGGCCGGTAACTCGCCGTTCCCGGACGCGGGCACACCGCCGGGCGAATTGTTCCAGGCGATCGCGGGGACCTCGATGTCGAGCCCGCACGTGGCCGGCCTCTTCGCGCTCCTGAAGCAGGCCCACCCGGAATGGTCGGCGGCGGCGGCGAAGTCCGCCCTCATGACGACCGCCCATCAGCAGGTCCGCGACAACGACCGGACCAATCAGGCCGACCCATTCGATATGGGCGCAGGTCATGTCCGACCCGGCGGCAAATGGGGCAAGGGCTCCGTCTCGCAGCCCGGGCTCGTCTATGACGCGGGCCTGTTCGAATACGCGGCCTTCACCTGTGGCATGGACTGGGGGGTCTTCACCGCCGGCGGCTGCGACTTCCTCGACGGCCTCGGTGTGCCGAGCGCACCCGTCGACCTCAACCTGCCGTCCATCGGCATCTCCGAGGTCGCCGGCAGCCAGACCATCACCCGGACCGTGACCAGCGTCACGAACGGGAACGCCAAGGTGACCTACAAGGCGAACGTCCAGGCCCCGGCCGGGTACACCGTGACGGTCTCGCCGTCGACGTTCACCATCCGCCGCGGCGAGTCGAAGAGCTTCACCGTGACGGTCACGAACGTCAGCGCGCCGATCGGCGAGTGGCGCTTCGGATCGCTCACGTGGAAGGGCGACGACTACACGGTCCGCAGCCCGCTGGCCGTGCGCGGTGCGTTGTTCGACGCGCCGGAGGAAGTCGCGGGCACAGGCACGAGCGGGTCCGTGGACATCCCGGTCAAGTTCGGTTACACCGGCTCGTACGCGGCGTCAGCCCACGGGCTCGTCGCCGCGACCGTGACGACCGCCAACGTCAAGCAGGACGCCAACCAGACGTTCTCGCCGGCTGACGTCGGCACGGGCGGAGCGAACCTGCACGAGTTCACGCTGTCCGGCGCCGGACACTTCCGCATCGCGATGCCTCCCGAGGCGACCGAGGCGGCTGCCGACCTGGACATCTACGTGTTCGACCCGAGCAACGTCATGGTCGCCTCCAGCACCGCTGGAGGGACCGACGAGCTGATCGACATCCCGAACCCGGCCAATGGGATCTGGAAGGTCTACGTCCACGGCTGGTCCGCGCCAGGTGGCGATTCGGACTACCACATGTGGACCTGGGCCGTGCCCGCCGCCGCCGGCGGCGGGAGCCTGTCGATCACGTCGGCTCCGACGTCTGCGACGATCGGGACGGTCGGGACCGTGGTCGCCGGCTGGTCCGGCGTCACCAGCGGCGCCATCGGGGACTGGTTCCTCGGCGCGGTGTCGCACACCGGCCCGAGCGGCCTCATGGGCCGCACCTTCGTCAACGTCGACAACAGACCCTGACGCGCCCGCGTCAGCGATAGAGAAGAGGCCCGCCGGCAGAGCCGGCGGGCCTCTTCATATCCCCCGGGGATGAGACGAGCGCCCGGGGAGGGACCGGGCGCTCAAGGAAGGCGACGAGATCGAGACGCGCCGGCGGCGCGCACCGCCACCGACGATCGGAGGTGCTTAGCGGTTCTGGGCCAGGAACTTCATCACGTCATCGAGGCGGAAGCGGCGATCGCCCCGCTTGCAGACGCGATAGAACGGCAGCTCGCCGCGGTCTCCCAGGCGCTTCACCGTGTTGACGTGCAGGTGGAGCATCTCGGCGACCTCGGTCGCGGTGAGCATCGGTCCCAGTTCGTTGACGGCCATCGATGCCATTTGTCAGGTTGCCTCGTTCTGCGCACTTCTCGGCGGCTCCGGTCCCCTGGGGTACTCAGGGGTAGGGTCGTGACCGCTGCGTGCCAGACAGTAGGGGTGCGGGGCCGGTCGCTCCAAGCCGTACTTTGGGATACCCGCCAGTACCAGACTCGCCCTCGGCCTACCATCAGCGCGTGCGCCTCTCGCCATCGATCCCGATCGGGTCTCGTCGGTCCGCTGTGGCCACCCCGAGCTGGCGAGGGACGGCGGCGGTGGTCATTCTCGCGCTCGGGTCGCTCGCGATCACGACGCTCATCGTCGCCGTGCTCGAGGGCGATCTCGTCGGCATCGACGACGCGTCGGCCGTCTACCTCGTGGCCGTCGTCGCGGTGGGCGCCGTCGCTGGCACGGCCCCGGCGGTCGCGACGGCGATCGCCGCGTTCCTCACGTACGACTTCCTGTTCACGAACCCACGCCTGTCACTGGCCGTCGCCGACCCGCGCGAGGTGCTCGATCTCGTGCTGTTCCTGTTCGTGGCGCTCGCGATCGGGAGGCTCGTCGCGACCCAGCACGCCCGCGCCGACGAGGCCGCCCGTGGAGCAGAGGAAGCCAACACCCTGTTCGCCCTCAGTCGATCGCTGGCGACGGCGGCATCGACCGCCGACGCCGCCGGGGAGATCGCGGAACGCGTGCGTAGCGCGGCGGGCATGGACCGCGTCTGGATCATCGCAGGCCCCACAAGCGCCGAGCGGCTCCTCGCCGACACCGGGGAGGGTCCCGCGCCGCCGACCCCGAGCATCACGTCGAACCTCGTGCGTACGCCAGGCGAGGAGCCGGCGCACTGGGTGCGCACCCATACCGGAGACCGGCGGCCGGGGCCGTCGGCGGCCGACCATCCCCAGTACCGGGTCCGCATCGAGGCCGATGCGGTGGGGCTCGGGACGCTCACCGGGTCGCGCGACCGAGCACACGGCGATCCGAACCGCGTCGAGACCCGTGTGCTCGCGCTCGCGGCCGACCAGATCGCGGTCTCGCTCCGCCGGGATCAGCTCCGCCAGACGCGCACGGAGCTCGAGGTCGCCCGCCAGACCGATGCGCTCAAGACCGCGTTGATCGACTCGGTCTCGCACGACCTCCGCACGCCGCTCGCGAGCATCCGTGCGACGGCCGGCGGACTGGCCGATCCCGAGGTCGCCTGGAGCGAGGAGGCCTCGCGCGCCGCCGCGCTCGTGATCGACGCCGAAGCGACACGGCTCGATCGTCTCGTCGGCGGTGTGCTCGACCTGAGCCGCATCGCGTCCGGTGCGATCCACCCCGATCTCGAGCCCCACGAACTGTGGGCGGTCGTCGAACCTGTTGTCGACCGCATGCGGCCGAGCCTGGGTGCCCGCCCCATCACGATCTCGATCCCGGACAGCCTGCCGGCGGTCCTCGCGGACGCCGTCCTGCTCGACCTCGTCGTGACGAACCTGCTGGACAACGTCGTGGCCCACACCCCCGACGACGCCGCCATCACCATCTCGGCGGCCTCGGCCCCGACCTCGGGCGACGAGGCGACGGTGACCCTCACCATCGAGGACGGCGGGCCGGGCGTGTCGACCGAGCAGCTGTCGTCGCTCTTCGAGCGCTTCAAGCGGGCGACGTCGCGACCGGAGGGGTCCCGACGGGGACTCGGGATCGGGCTCAGCGTGGTGCGTGGGCTCGTCGAATCGATGGGCGGCCACGTCGCGGCGGCACCCGCGTCGATCGGAGGTCTGGCGGTCATCGTCACGCTCCGCCAGGCTCCTGCGGATCCCGATCGATGACGTCGATGGCGCGCATCCTGCTGGTCGAGGACGATGAGGCCACGAGCGATGCCGTCGCCCGGAATCTCGAAGGCCATGGGTTCCGGGTGGCGACCAGCGGGACCGTCGCGGAGGCACTCCGGCGCTGGGATGCCGAACGACCCGACCTGATCCTGCTGGACCTCGGTCTGCCCGACCTCGACGGAGCCACCGTCGTCCGCCACGTTCGTCGGGATGCCACCACGCCGATCCTGATCCTGTCGGCGCGGACTGACGAGCGGGTCAAGGTCGCGACGCTCGAAGCCGGCGCCGATGACTACGTCACCAAACCGTTCGGGATGGACGAGCTGCGGGCCCGCATCGGCGCCGTGCTCCGGCGGGCGGCCGGGCCCGCGGCCGATCAGGGTGGCGTCGTGACGCTGGGGCCTGTGTCGGTCGATGTCGCTGCGCGCCGCGTGACGGTCAACGGGACACCCGTCGAGCTGACGCCGCGTGAGTACGAGCTGCTCAAGGTGATGATCGCCCAGCCCGGTCGTCTGCTGACGAAGGGCCGGCTGCTGCGCGCGGTGTGGGGGACGGCCTACACGGACGAGGCCCATTACCTGCATGTCTACGTCTCGCGGCTGCGGCGCAAACTCCATGCGGCGGACCCGAGCGGTGGGGCGGACGGCCTGATCACGGCGGAACCGGGGATCGGCTACCGGATCGGCGACCCAGCGACGAGGCGTTGAGCGAGGTTTGAGGAGTCGGACCGGCCGGGACCCGTCTCCTTCTTGGACCGCCGCGTACGTTTGAAGCATGGATATCGCGGGCCTGTCGTTCCTGCCCGGTGCGGACGATCCGCTCGACGTCGACCTTCGTGAGGTCGATACGGCGATCGGGATGGTGGCGTCGGGCGTGGCGGTGCGCGTGCGCCTCGTCGGCCTGAACGACGCCGACACCATCGCGCCGATCGCGCTGGCCCGCGCCCAGCTCGCGGGGATCGATTTCCGGATCGACCGTGGGGAGTCGACGAGCCTGACATTCGGACCGGCCGCCTAGGGCATTCCTGCCGCAAATTGAGCGATCCTTGAGCAGTCCTGCTCGGACTGGCTGGTTGGCTCGCCCCCGACGTGGCACCGTATCGAACGTGCCATCTGTTCGGCCGGTCGTGTGCGACCAGGTAGCCAGGATTCCGCGCAGCCAGCCCTCGCGCGACCGGCGCTTCCAACCGTGATCGGAGGCCGTCGGCCGCTCACCGGCCGCAAGGCCGGCGACCGGCGCGTGCGGGTCGAGCGGCCGCACGCACCGTATTTCCGCTACGCGGGTCCCGGGCCAGCTCGTCGCGCGCGAGGCGGCATCGTTGCCGCGAACCCGGACCGGCAGGGCCCTGGCGCGGCTGCGCGGCATCGTCTTCGGGCGACCGCTGGCGAGCGAGGCCGAGATCGAGGAGCGCCTCGACAAGAAGAAGGCTCTCGCCATCTTCAGCTCCGACGCGATCTCGTCGTCGGCCTACGCCACCGAAGAGATCCTGCGGGTCCTCGTCCTGGGCGGGGCGGCGGCGATGCTGCTGTCGGTCCAGGTCTCGATCGCCATCGCCGTCCTGCTGGCCGTCGTCGCGCTGTCTTACCGACAGGTCTGCCGCGCGTACCCGAACGGGGGCGGCGCGTACGTCGTCGCCCGCACCAACCTTGCGCCGATCTTCGGCCTGATCGCCGCCGCGTCGCTGCTGATCGACTACGTCATGACGGTCGCCGTGTCGACGGCGTCGGCGATCGCCCAGATCCAGTCGGTCGTGCCGGCCGCGTACGAGTTCCGGATCGAGATCGCCTTCGTCTCCATCGGCCTGATCACGGTCGCGAACCTGCGCGGACTCCGCGAGAGCGGCAACATCTTCGCGGTCCCGACCTACCTGTTCGTCGGCCTGGCGCTCGCCATCGTGGCGATCGGCGGCTGGCGCATCGTCACCGGGTCGGCGGCACCCATCCCGCCGGAGCCGACGGCCGTGCCCTTCGGGACCGAGGCGGTCGGGATCCTGTTACTTCTCAAGGCATTCGCCGGGGGCTCGGTCGCGCTGACCGGCGTCGAAGCGATCGCCAACGGCGTGCCCGCGTTCAAGCCGCCGGAGGCGAAGAACGCCGCGAACACGATGACGATCATGGCCGTGCTCCTCGGCGTGCTGTTCGTCGGCCTCACGGTCGTCGCCATCGCGTTCGGGTTGCAACCGACCGAGCCGGGCGGGCCGTCGGTCGTGCAACTCGCCGCCCAGGTCGCCTTCGGTGAGGGCTCGGTGCTGGCATACGTGTTCGCGGCGGCGACGGCATTGATCCTGTTCCTGGCCGCGAACACGAGCTTCAACGCGTTCCCGCGCCTCGGCGCGATCCTGGCCGAGGACGGCTACATGCCCCGCCAGTTCGCATTCCGCGGGGACCGACTCGCGTACTCGTGGGGGATCGTGCTGTTGGCGGCCGTCGCATTCGGGCTGCTGTGGGCATTCGGTGGCGACACCCATTCCCTGATCCCGCTCTATTCGGTCGGCGTCTTCCTGTGCTTCACGCTCAGCCAGTCGGGCATGGTCCGCCACTGGCTGCGCGTCCGCGAACGGGGCTGGCAGTGGCGCCTCGCCATCAATGCCGGCGGGGCGGTCCTGACCGCGGTCGTCCTCGGCATCGTCGTGTTCGAGAAGTTCGCGGACGGCGCGTACCTGGTCGTCATCCTGGTCCCGGTGCTCGTCGGGATGATGCTGTTCATCGCGCGGCAGTACGCCCGATCCCGGCGCGAGCTGGCGGTCAAGCCGGACGTGGTCGTCCGGCCGCCCATGCGCGAGGAACGCGTTGTCGTCCCGATCCCCGGGCTCGACCGGGCGAGCGTCCAGGCGATCAACGTCGCCCGCTCGATCGACGACGATGTCCGGGCCGTGTTCATCTCGGACGATCCCGAGGAGGCGCGCCGCGTGCGCGAGGACTTCGAGCGACAGGTCCCGGGTGTGCCCCTCGTCGTCGTCGAGTCGCCGTACCGCGCGCTCGCCGGTCCGCTGCTCGCGTATCTCGACGTTCTCGACCTGGCGTGGCCGCCGGACAAGCCCGACACCCATCACATTCGTGGTCATCCCCGAGTACGTCGCGCGCAGCTGGTGGGAGCGCCTGCTCTACAACCAGTCGGCGAAGCGACTTCGATCGATCCTGCTCGGCCGGCCGCACACGGTCGTCGTCAACGTGCCCTATCGCCGGGAGGACGCGGACGGCATCTGAGCCTCAGCCGTTCTCACCTCGGGCGATCCGCCGCGCCTTGCGCGTGACCCGCAGGAACTCCCTGAAGTGCCGCCACGGCTGGATATGACTCGGCTCGCCGCGCATAGATCGTGCGGATCGGCACCCAATCGATCGGCAGGCCGAGCGCGATGCAGCGCGCGATCATCTCGACCTCGAACTCGAAGCCCAATTCCTCGGACGGGAGCATCGCGCCCATGAGCTCGCGGCCGATCAGTCGATAGCCGGATTGGTTGTCGGGCACGTCCCGGCCGAGCGCCACGGACACAGCGACTCCGCCGAGGACGTTCGACGCCCGCCGTGCCGGCGGCATCTCGGAGAAATCCCGACGCCCGACGATCAACCCGGGCCGGCGTTCGCGGAATACCGCGAGGAACGCGGGGATCTCGGCGGGGTCGTGCTGGCCGTCGGCGTCGAGCGTGACAACGGCGATCGATCCCGCCGCCAGCGCATCGCGAAAGCCGGCCCGCAGCGCCGCGCCCTTGCCGGCGTTGGGAACCTGGCGGAGGACCGTGGCGCCGGCTGACTCGGCACGCTCGGCGGTGTCGTCGGTCGAGCCGTCGTCGACGACCACGACCGGCAGGTGCCGCGCCACGGCCTCCACGACCGCCGCGATGCGCGGCCCTTCCTGATACGCCGGGATGAGCGCGGTGATGCGTTCACGTCCGTCGTTCACGAAACAAGTATCGCGGTGCGCGGATTCTCAGGACTGACTCAGGAATGGCGGCGACCCTGCAAAGCGTCGACCCACTCCGACCTCGAGCGCCGACCCACAGGAGACATGGATGACATCGAACGAGACCGATCCGGCAGTCGACCCGCGCGAGGCGACAGCATCGGATCCGGCCACCCCGCCGCGCGCGACCACGCCCGCGACCACGCCCGCCACGACCCCCGGCGCCGCGTTCACCGGGACGACCGGCGCTCCGAGCAGGCGGCGCATCGGCCTCGTGCTCGGTGCCGGAGCGGTCTTCGCCATCGTCGCAGCCGCGACCTCGATGGCGGCAGACGCGCCCAGCCGCGACGCCGTGCGCGGAGGCGCGAACGTCGCCCTCGGCGGCACTGATCCGACTCTGGGCGATGCCGGCGAGCTCGGCCAGGGCCGCTTCGGGCGACACGGGTTCGGAGAGATCACGATCACGGCGATCAGCGGCAACGCCGTCACGCTCGGGACCCCCGATGGCTGGAGCCGAACCATCACGATCAGCGACACGGTCGACCTCACCAAGGGCGGCCAGGACATCGCGGTGTCCGACCTCAAGGTCGGCGATCAGGTCCGGTTCAGCCAGACGCGCAATGCCGACGGAAGCTACACGGTCACCGCCGTCGCGGTCGTCGTCCCGACGGTCCAGGGCACAGCCAGCGCGATCAGTCGACCGGCTTCAAGGTGACGACGCGCGATGGTTCCGTCTGGACCGTCACGGTCAACAGCTCGACCACGTACTCGTACGGGCAGGGCACCGGCACGCTGGCCGATGTCAAGGACGGTCAGGCCGTGCGTGTGCAGGGCACCACGACCGCCGACAACCAGATCACCGCGCTGAACGTCCGGGTCGCAGGCGACCGAGCTGTCGGGACGGTCACGGCCAAGACGGCCGACACGATCACGATCAGGCGGCGTGACGGCTCCAGTCTGACCATCCACGTCGACGCCGACACGACGTACCGCGTCGCCGGTGTCGACAACGCCGACCTCGGCGACATCACCGTCGACATGGCGATCGGCGTGTCGGGGCGCGCACGCGCCGACGGCTCGATCGATGCCGATGCGGTCGCAACCGGCAAAGGTCTCCGTGGGGACCGCGGCGGCGGCCGGGGCGAGGGCGGCCTGGACGGTCCCGGCCTCGCCGTGCCGGATCCGGCCGACCCGATCATCGAGGGAGACGTCGGGGTCCCGACCGCCTGAGCGAAACGCTTCGGCTCTCGAGGGACCGCCGCATCTCCCATCCACCGAAGTACGAAGGGCCCGCTGGTATCCCGCCCGGATGGACGTAGCGTTCGGCCATGGACCTCGTGGTCGCATTCGTCTCGGCCCTGCTCGGCCTGACCGTCGCGTTCTTCCTGTCGATCTCGTTCTACGACCTGCTGCCGCAGCACTGGGTCGGTCTGGCCCGTCTGGGTCGACGCTCGGTGTTCGACCTGGCCGGCGGGCGCCAGGCACTCATCCCGCGGAGGATCCAGCAGACGCCGCTCGATTGACGCGGCCCTGGCTGCATCACGCGGTGTGGCGTCCCCGGCAGGATTCGAACCTGCGACCTTGCGCTTAGAAGGCGCCTGCTCTGTCCACTGAGCTACGGGGACGCGGATCGCCTGCTCGGCGGGCCGCTGGGCGCGCACACTTTACCGCCCCTCAACGGCTTGGACGCCTCGAGCGGATCAGCCCTGGGGCGACTCCCCGTCGCCGATCGCCTCTGTGATCTCTCGCTCTGCGACCGTCTTTGGCACGATCCGTCGCGCGATGCGTTCACTCTCATGGGAGAGCTTCTGGGTGAGCGGATCGGCGGGATCGAGGTCGGCCTTCGTCTCCTCGATCTCCTTGAGCGTGGTGGCATCGGCGGCGATGTCTTCAGCGGTCGCGCGCAGGTCGCCTTCCAGGTCTGGCACTCACGCCCCTCCTCCCTGCTCGGTCGGTCACGGTTGGACCCACCGACCGTCACGGTAGCAGTACCAGATCGTGAACGGTTCGCTGGCGAGCTCACGCTGGCGTACGACGGCACGAGGATACCGCTCGCGGAGGCGTTCCTGGAAGGCGTCGGGCGCGGTCACGCCATTCGCCAGCACGGCTTCCGCGAAGGCCACGAAGGCGATGTCGCTGCGCGGGTTCAAGACAAGGGCCGTTGGCACGGTGACTGACCTCGGCGTCACCTCGATTGTCGGCCAGGGGACCTTGCACCCGCATACCGGCGCCGCACGCGGTGTGTCCATCGTCGGTCCCAAAGGCGCGAGGAGCCCCGTCGCGCGGCACTCGTCCCGCGCGGGTCGGTGCGAGCTGTCACCAGGTTTCGAGGCGCCGTTATGCCGTTGTGATCATGTCGCCTCAACCGGGTACCGCCGCGCGAGTTTCCGGCGCATACGGTCACGCCAGTGGCGGCGGTGCGGAACGGTGGGGGACGCCGCCGCCACATCATCCTGAAGGGAGCACCGGCGCAGGTGGGTGAGTGGATCAAGCGGCGGGGACCCGAGCGCTGGCACCTCGTCGACCTGGGGTCGGATCTGACCGTCGCCTGCGGGACGCCGGACGTCCGGGATGCCGATGCGGTGAGCTGGACCGATCCGGATCGGTACCCGCCGGATGGGGAGCGTTGCCCTCCGTGTCATTCGATCTTCAGCGGCGCCGCGAGTCAGCGGTCCCCTGAGTCCGTCGGCCCTCTGAGGCCGCTGACGTAACATCGGGCGGCACGAGCCGTCGGATGGGCGACGAGACGGCGATGAGACCGGCGACAGTCGCCGGTACAGGGCTCATCGGATCGATCAGGGGGGTGCAGTGGGATCGTGGTGGAGGATGTGGGCCCTCATCGGGTCCGCCCGCGCCGGCCGGCTGTCGGTCGCGTCGCTCGTCGTCCTGATCGCCGTGGTCATGGCCTGCGGACCCGCGCCTGCGGCGGTCTCGCCCTCGGGTCAGACGTCACCCTCTCCTGCGACCTCGGGGCAGACCGGCACCCCTCCAACGGCCTCGGGGACGACCCAGAACCCCACTCCGACTCCCACGTCGATCGGGGATCAGGTGCTTCTGGCCGCTGGCGACATCGCAGCGTGCAGCCACGAGGGGGATTCGGCAACGGCCAAGATCCTCGCGCGCTATCCGGATGCCACCGTCCAGACCCTCGGCGACAACGCCTACGACAAGGGCACTCCCCGTCAATTCGGGTGCTACGACGATACGTGGGGCGTGGCCCTCGACCGTACGCATCCGGCACTCGGCGGTCACGACTACATGACCCCGGATGCCGCCGGGTACTTCGGCTACTTTGCCGGCGTCCTCGCGCCCCTCGGTGCGACCGCGAGCGACCCGCGCATGGGCTGGTACGCCTACGACCTGGGCGCGTGGCGCATCATCGTCCTGAACTCGATCTGCGACCGGGTCGATGGTTGCGATCGCGGATCGCCGCAGGTCGACGTGGCTGACCCAGGAGCTGGCCGATCACCCGACCGCATGCTCGCTGGCGGTCCTCCACAATCCGCGCTTCAGCTCAGGGCGCAAGGAGAACGAGCCGCGGGTCCAGCCACTCTGGGAAGCCCTCCACGCGGCCGGTATCGAGGCGGTCCTGAGCGGGGACAACCATGCCTACGAACGTCTGGCGCCGATGACGCCGGACGGCGGCCTCGACGCCGCCGGCGGCATCCGCCAATTCGTGGTCGGGACCGGCGGTCGAAGCCATTACAAGTTCTCGGAGGGGGCGATCCACCCGAACACCGAGACCGGCGACGACGACACATTCGGGGTCCTGAAGCTCACCCTCAAGCCCGATTCCTATTCATGGGAGTTCCTTCCCGAGGCCGGCAAGACCTACACCGACATCGGCTCCGAGGGCTGCCATTGAGCCTCAGCGACGAGGCAGCGACGGGACGACGAATAGGTATTCCGACGTATTCCCGTACGGACGTTCACTTTCATAGCCTCTGGAAAGACCCGGCTCGCTCTTCCCCCTGGCGATCCGGGTCTGCTGATTCCGCAGCTAACGCATGGGGCGCATGGTCACCAAAAGAGAAAGCCCGCCGCGAGCCCGGACTGAGCCGGGGCGACGAGCTTGTCGGGTCCGAGGTGGCCCCTTCGCCGGCGATGGCCGGACGGTGGGGACGGGGCTGAGCGCCGACCGGACGCCACGGAGTCGACCGAGACCGTCTCCCTGGCGTTCGGGACCATCGCTCGGTTCCGCGTGATCCTCGGACCCGGTGCTAGCGTACGCCACGAAGGCGCAGTGTGCCCACCCGCTTTCTGGCGGTTCTGGGACCTTCGGGGGAGGACGAGGCGCCGATGCCCCCGTGCTACACTCCGCGCCCCATCGCACCGGCCGGGATCGGTGCGTGTGTCAGAGGACCGATCCGCCCATGACGGCCGGACCGACTCGCGCGCGAACGCCCACCGCCGCGCAACAGCTGGCCCTGGACCTGCCGGTCTCGCTGCCGGCGATCTCGATCGAGCCCGAGTGGAAGGCTCAGCAGCGCCTATGGGGCCACTCCTTCCATCCGATGTGCTCGTACCTCGCGAGCTTCCCCGCGTCGTTGGCGCACGCCTTCATCGCTCGCTATTCGCGGCCCGGTGACGTCGTCCTCGATCCGTTCTCCGGCCGCGGCACGACTCCCCTCCAGGCGTGCGCCGAGGGCCGCATCGGCGTCGGGAACGACCTGAACCCGTTCGCCCACCTCCTCACCGCGTCCAAGGTCGAGCCGGCGACACGAGCCGCCGCCATGACCCGCCTGACCCAGCTGCGCCTGGGCTGGCACGCCGACGCCGAGGACTGGACCGCCCTCGCCACACGGGTGACGACCGATCCGGGATCGACCACGATCCCCGCGGCCGGCTCGCGGACCAGCGCGGCTTCCGGCACCGAGCGCGTGCCTGTCGAGGTCGCGCTGGCCTTCCATCCGGAGACCCTCGGACAGCTCCTGTACGTCCGGACGAGCCTTCGATTCGACGAGCGCACCGACCGGTTCCTCGCAGCCGCCATCACCGGCATCCTGCACGGCAAGAGCGCGAGCTACCTGTCGGAGCTCATGCCCAACACGTTCAGCATGGCGCCGCGCTACGTCCGCGAGTTCGCGGCACGCACGGCATTCGCCTCGCCCCGGCGCGACGTGTTCGACGGGCTCAGCTCCAAGCTCGATCGCCTCTTCCGGCAGCCGGGTCCGTCGGTGGACGGGGTCGCGCTCCTTGGTGACGCCCGTGACGTCGCACCACGTGTCCGAGCCGCCCTTCGCGCCCGAGGCCGGACCGATCGCGCCCGCTTGGTCGTCACGTCTCCGCCGTACCTGCGGGTGGTCAAGTACGGCTACTACAACTGGCTGCGGACGTGGTTCCTCGGCTTCGACGCCAAGGAGATCGACGCAACGCTCGACGACGCCCACCATCGCGAGCCGTACCTGGCATTCCTGCGGGAGGTGCTCGCCGATCTCAGGTCGGTGCTCACGGACGACGCCATCGTCGTGCTCGTGATCGGCGACGTGGAGACCGACCGCGGCCGGCGGATCCGAGGCGGCGTCGGGCTGGCCGAGCGCGCCTGGGAGCAGGCCGCGGCCCCGGAGGGCTATCGACTGGCAGGCGTCGCTCTCGACGACGTGGCCGCGGTCCGCAAGATGACCAAGCTGTGGGGCGACGAGGCCGGCCGCGCGACGAAGACCGACCGGATCCTTGTCCTCGGGGCGACGGAGGCCGGCCGTCGACGGGCTCTCGCCGCCGCGTCCCTCGACATCGACTGGACCTGGCCGCCACGCTCGCTGCGCGGGCTCTGACCGGCGGCGCAGGCCCAGCCCGCGCGACCGGCCATCGACCCTAGAATGCCGCCATGCAGCAGATGTACCACCCGTCGGACCTGGCCACGATGGACCCGCTCGTCCTCATGAAGAACCTCGACCACGTTCGCATGACCAGCCGCCGGCTGTCGTACATCCTTCAGCAGCAGGTCCACCTGTACACGCCCGAGGCGAACCAGCTGCGCGAACAGATCGACCGCTACGTCGAGGCAGAGCGCCAGATCGAAGGCGAGATGGCGAGGCGCCAGATCAGGGCCTGAACGATCCGCGCCCGAACCGAGCCGCGCCTGACAGGACGAAACCCCGCCGGATCCCCGGCGGGGTTTCGGATGAGTACGGTGCCGGTTACGCCCCGGCGGGCACCGCGGCGAACCGGACGGGTCGTTCGCCTCGCTCCCTTGGCTCCGCAGCCCCGTCGGCCACGGCTGGCTGGATGTCCTCGACCACCGGCTCGAGTGGGGTGATCACCACGGTCATCGGTCGCCGAAGCGCCTGTTCCTCGGCGATGATCCCAGACGCCATGCCGGCCAGGGCCGGCATGTCGAAGAGACTGAATCCGATCCCGTGCGCCGCGAGATCCTCGGTCCCGAGCCCGCGGAACAGGCCGCGTGCCGCGACGGCGCACATCTCGTCATAGAGCTCCGGCCAGCCCACGCGTCGGCGCCGGTAGCAGAATCGGATGAAGTCGGCCGCGTCCGGGTCGGGGACTCGCGTGGCGGCATACCGGGGTTCCATCGATGGCAGGCCCTCCCTTCGCCGGACGCCCCGCGGCCCGGATGGGACGCGTGCGCGCTCGGCATACGACGGCACCACGAAACCAGCCCAGGCTGGACGGTCGTGCCGAAAACCGTTCGCCGGACGGTGTTCCTGGTGTCCCGATCGCCCGCTTGGGGTCCGCAGCGACCGGGTGTCGGGCCATCCTAGGCGTCCGTAGGACGAGCCGGAAGGGGGCTTGTCCACGACTTCATCCACGAACTTGTCCACAACGGTGGATAGGCGCTAGAACACCCGTACGGAACGTGCGTGGACCGGGTCAGGCGCGCTTGCGCGTCAGCCCAAGGCCGGGTCGGTCGGGCAGCTGCCAGCGCTTGTCGGGCGCGAGTCGGAGACCCTCGAACGGGTCGTCGGCGAGGAGAAGGTTGCCGTCGAGGTCGATCCATTCCGCGAGCGAGGCGACGACCGCCGACGCCGCGATCCCGACCGACGTCTCCTCCATGCATCCGAGGAACGTCCGAAAACCCATCTCCCGGCCCTGCTCGAGCATCCGATAGGCAGGGCCGATCCCACCGCATTTGGCGAGCTTGACGTTGATGCCCGCGACGACACCGTCGAGCGCCTCGAGGTCCTCGGGTAGCACGCACGACTCGTCAGCGACGATCGGCAGCGTCGATCGTTCCTGCAGCCACGCGAGATCGCGGTACGCGCGGGCCGGGAACGGCTGCTCGATGAGCTCGACCCCGAGGTCGACGAGCTCCGGCAGCAGACGTTGTGCGTCCGCGCGTGTCCACGCGGTGTTGGCGTCGACGCGGATCGGGCCCGTGTACACCTCTCGGACCGCCTGCAGCGTGGCCAGGTCGGACGGTCCGCCCGACCTTGATCTTGAGCGCCGGGAAGTCGGCCGCGCGCTGGGCCCGCTGGGCGACGACCGACGGGTCGTCGATGCCGATGGTGAAATCGGTCGGTGGCACCTCGGCCGACAGGCCGCGCAGTTCATAGACCGGGACGCCGGCGACCTTCGCGACGAGGTCGTGCAAGGCGATGTCGATCGCGCAGCGAGCGGCTCCGTGCCCGCGGATCATGCGCTCCATCGCGTGATCCGCGGCGATCACGCCGCGCTCGTCGAGGGCAGGCTCGCCGATCGCGTCGAGCAGGAGAGGCATCACGGTCGCCATGGTCTCGGGGGTCTCGCCGTAGTAGGTCCCGGGATAGCCCTCCCCCACCCCGACCACGTCCGGGACGCGCTCGTCGCGCAGCTCGACGATGACCGTCGTGATGCTCGTGCCCTCGCCATGCTCCGCGCGGGCGATCCGGAACGGGTCGCGCAGTGGCAGCGACAGGACCTCGTGAGTGAGCGTCAGACCCATGGCAGGCCGTTCACGGCATCGCGGATCGCCGGCCACAGCCGGTCGGCCCCGAAGCGGACCGGGTCATCCGCGGGCAATCCGGTGTCGGCGGCGATCCTCTCGATGACCAGCCGGGCCTCGCGGTCATCCGGGTAGAGCGAGGTGTTGAGCGCGATCGCCACGACCCGGGACGGTGCGACCATCCCGGCGATCCGCTCGTGGAGATCGATGAACGGCGGCAGGTCGGCGATCGGGAATGACGCTTCAGGCAAATGGTCGAAGTCGTGCTCGACGAGACCGGGCTTGTGGACGAGGACCATGGCGTGGGGCGTCGCCCCGTGGATCAGGCCCATGGTCACTGCGCTGTAGGCCGGATGGTCGATCGACCCCTGCCCCTCGACGAACACCCAGTCGGCGCGGCTCTCGCCCTGCTCGACGAGCCACTCGACGGTGCCGTTCGTGAAGTCGCTGATGACGCGGTCGACGGCCACGCCCCAGCCCTCGATCATCATCCCGGTCTGGCCCGTCGGGACCATGACGGCCGAGGCCCCGTCGCGCCTGGCCGCCGCGACGACCTCGAGGGCGACCGACATCTTGCCGATCGCGCAATCGGTCGCGACGGTCAGGATCACCCGCTTGCCCGGCAGGTGCCGCCGGCCGGTGGTCGTCTCCATCCGGTCGGGCGGTCGCCGGTAGTCGATCAGCCGGGTGCCGGCCGCCTCGGCCGCGGCGATGAACTCGGGATCATCACCGAGGAGATCGTGCAGCCCCGAATGGATATCGAGGCCGGCTGTGATCGCCTCGACGATCGCCCCGCGCCAGTCCGGCGGGAGCCTGCCACCGGTCGGAGCGATGCCGATGAGCAGGCCGTCGGGTCGGACAGGGCCGCCGAGGGCATCGCCGAGCGTGCCGACGAACGGGATATCGAAGGCCGGGAGGAGCTCGCGCAGGTTGCGCCCGGCCATCGTGGAGTCGAGGATCGCGACGATGGTGTCCCGCCCGTAGCGGATGACGCCCATCGCGGTCTTCGCGTCGTGGATCCCGAACTGGCCTTCGGTCATGATGACCAGGCGGCGCGGTTCGGTCGGCAACATCCGGGCAGTCTACGGAAAACGAGAACGCCCCCGGGGCGCGGTCCGGGGGCGTCGGGAATTTCTGTCCGCCGAGTATACCAAGGGGTCCTCTGCCACGGGGATCCACTGAGTCACTGTGCTGGATCGCGTCGCTCGCGCTGCACCTCGCGGCGAACGGCCTCCAGGCGGTCGGCCAGCTCGCGTGGGTGGCTCATCGCGACCATGTGACCGCCATCGATCTCATCGACCTCAAGGCCCAGCCGCTCGCGGGCGATCCGTCGTTGGAAGTCGAGCGGAAACATCCGGTCGTGGCGGCCCGCCAGGACTCGGGTCGGAGTGTCGGGCCAGGCGGCCAGTGGCCAGGGCTCATCCAGGGGCGTACTCGATTGGTCCTGCCACGTCCGCGCTTGTGCCGCCGCCCTGAGCTCGGCCGGCAGATCGTGGTAGTAGATGACCGCGTCGTCTTCGGTATCCGCGGGCTCCAGACCGATGCTGGCGTGATATGCGCGCCGCGCGGCCCCCGAGTCAGTGTTTGACCACCAGGCGTTAAAGGTCTCACCGGGCACCGGGATCATCGCGTTGAGCAGGACGAGCAGGTCGACTGGCCGCCGCGTGCAGACGATCGGCGCGGTGAAGCCGCCCATCGATTCGGCGACGACGATGAGATCAGGGCGATCGCCGACGGCGTCGATGACCGCGTCGGCGTACTCGGACCAACCGGCGGTTTCGTCGTCGGCGGGCAACCGGACCGCGAGCGCATCGTGGTGGCGAGCCTCAAGCTCGGGTACGAGTCGGTGCCACTCCCAGGGATCGCCGCCACCGCCGGGGATCAACACGTATGTCGCCATCTGCCCTCCCTACCAGCGGTCCGCGGGCGGTGCGAGCGGCAGATATTCGGGTTCTTGATGTTGGTACCGCATACCGGATTCCCGGTGAACCGTCTCATGCGTCTCAGCCGCGTTCATCGAGTAGCATCCAAGAGACACATGAGACACAAGAGACAGGATCCATAAGGGTTCAGATAGGGGTTCAGGTCCGGCGCCGAGAGATGGCCCGGACGAGTCCGGGGCGCCGGTGCCGTCGGGGTTTCTGTCGGGCGCGCTCGAATCACTAGTCGGACGTGCGACCTGTCCGGACAGGGGTGCTTGCGCGACAAACCCGAAGCGCCACGCAATTCGCCTGACCAGTAATCTAGGCGCTCCGCCGGATTCGAGCGGCTACGAGTCCCGACCGACCGTGACACGTAGCCCAACAAGGGGAAGGTATCCGGCTTGGCGCTGACCGAGCCGGCCGCGTGTTGGGTGGTCACCCATCCTTGTGATCGCTCAGAACAGCGTCAGGTACTCGTTGATTTCCCAGCGGCTGACGGTACTAACGGAAGATGGGCCGCAGCGTTAGCCTTGACCTGACGAATGCCCGCCAAGGGCGGTCGCGGGCTCAGCAGGAGGTCCCAGAGTGCAGGTCGTCGCGATCCACCTCGGCGCTGACCACGGCGGCCCGGTCGCGCCGGTGCCGTCGGTCCGGGCACGGGCGGGCATGGGCCTCGAGGGCGACCGCCACTTCCACGCCCAGGGCGGCGCCGATCCTGGCGAGGCCCTCACGCTGGTCGAGGAGGAGGTCGTCGACGAGGTCGGCCTGCCGCCGGGGGCCACCCGCCGGCAGGTGACCGTGCGCGGGGTGCGGCTCAACGAGCTGATCGGCCGGCGCTTCCGGGTCGGCGAGGTCGAGTGCTACGGGGTCGAGATCTGCGAGCCCTGTCTATCACTCGAGCAGCGGACCCGCCCGGGGATCATCCGGGACCTCGTGCACCGCGGCGGCATCAACGCCGACATCCTGACCGATGGGGTGATCTCCGTCGGCGACGAGGTCACTGCCCTCTGATCATCGGCCGTCGAAGCGGAAGCGAGTCGGGTCGCGGGTGATGTCCGTCCAGGCGATGACCTTCCGCAGGCCGATCGCGATCGCCCCGTTGCAGCGGTAGAAGTCCGCGGTCATGCCGTACTCGGGGAACTTCGCATTCGACGCCGCGGCCAGGCGCTCGGCGAGCGGGCCGTCCATCCGGGTCAGGACCTCGGCGTCGCCCTCGATCATGATCACGTCGTCCACCCCGTCGAGGTGCAGGGAGACGGCCGGGTTGGCCTCGACGTCGTGGACCCAGCGGGTCTCGCCGCTGCCGCCGACGTAGATCACGCCGTCGAGGTAGAGCGCGTCGATGGGGCGGACCCGTGGCCGGCCGTCGGAGCCGACCGCCGCCCAGCCAGTAGACGCGGTCGGTCGCCAGGCGCTCCTCGACGTGGGCCCAGTCGACGAAGGCGGTCGCTCTGCTCGCGCCGTAGGAGGCAGGGATCCCGGGTCGGTCGACGCGTGGGGGCGCTGCGGGTCGCGAATGGGTCATTCGATGGAGGTGGCCCGGCGGGCGGGAGCCGCTCGTGTACTGAATTCGCTAGGGAACGCGACGGGTGAGATCCCGCTTCCTCGGCTGAAACCCACGCGTGAGTGGCTGCACGTTGCGTTGTTCGAGTGCGCTCGGTGTCACCAGGTCGTCGAGCGGACGTCGCCGATCCAGCGACACTGCTCGGAATGCCGTCGCGAATTGAAGCGATCGCGGAGCATCGAGGCGGTGCGCCGGCGGCGGTCGAGCGCCCCGATGGCCTAATAGGCCGCAGCCTGCCAAGCGTCTATCCAGCATCCGCGATTCGGATTGCGCGCTCAACTCCTGTCGAGCGCACGCTCCCCGCCCACCTTGGAGCGCCTGACTAAACATCAAGCGCTTCGTTTGTGCTGGCCCGCGACTTGGGCGGTGCCGGGCGATCAGGCGGTTCGCGCTGCTTGCGCGGCGAGCATGTCCAGTGCGGCGGCCGGGGTCAACGCGGTGCGAAACTGCTCGCGGACCTGTGGGCGCAAGACCGCCGCCCCGACGGCATGATCCAGGAACTGCTCCATCGGCGCCCAGAACCCATCGACGTCGAGGAACACGATGGGCTTCCGGTGATACCCGAGCTGGATCCCCGTCAAGGTCTCGAACGCCTCCTCAAGCGTGCCGAGGCCGCCCGGGCCGACGATGAAGGCGTCGGCGAGCGTGAACATCATTGCCTTGTGCTGATGCATCGTCTCGACGACATGCTGCTGCGTCAGACCTGTGTGAGCCACCTCGAAGTCGACGAGCGCTTGCGGGATCACACCGACGACGGGGCCACCCAGCGCGAGCATCGCGTCGGCGAGGACGCCCATGAGGCCGCGATGCGCGCCGCCATACACGAGCGTCAGGCCGCGCCGGTGCAGCTCGGCAGGAAGCGCTGATCAAGGCGTCGCCGATCTCGTACTCGATCGTCCATGCGACGCAGTTCTTCGAGTCCATCAAGAACATCGCCGAGGATGCCACGTACGGCAACACCATGAGCCTGCCCCCGGTGCTGGTTCAGCCCATCGCGGCAGACGACGTGGCGAAGGCTCTGGGTCGGGTCGCCGTGGGCACACCGGTGAACGGCATCGTCGAAGTCGCGGGACCCGAACAGTTCACGTTCGACATGCTTATCCGACGATGCCTGGCGGCCCGCAATGACCCGCGCGTGGTGCTGACTGACTTCCAGGCGCGCTACTTCGGCGCTGTCCTGAGCGAACGCACTCTGGTTCCGGGGGACGGCGCGATCCTGGGCGAGATCCGTTTCGATGACTGGCTTCGCCAGGCCGCCGCGAAACCCGCGGCCGCGTAGCGACGCTACTTGGTCACCGGGTCGGCGGTTGCTCAGCGAATGCCACCAAATAGGGAGTCGATCCAATGAACGGAATCAACCCAGGCTCCGAGGAGCCACTGAGCTTCGAGACCGACGTCAAGCCCATGTTCCGCGAACCGGACCGCCGATCGATGGAATTCGCCTTTGACCTCTGGTCCCGCGACGACGTCAGCCAACATGCCGACGCCATCCTCGCCCGCCTCCAAACGGGCACTATGCCTTGCGACGGCGCGTGGCCTCAGGCACAGGTCGACCTCTTCGAGCGCTGGGCCCTCGAACGACTCTCAGACTGCTCCGTCAGTCGTCGTGACGCTCCCGGTCGGGGCCGCGGACGATCAGCACGGATGCCCCACTCCCATGCAGGACGTTCCGGGCGACGCTTCCGAGAAGCACTCGGGCGAGCCCTGTCCGGCCGCGGGAGCCCATGACCACCAGGTCGGCGCCGACCGCCTCCGCGGTCGCAATGATCTCCGAAGCTGCATCGCCGGACCGCATCTCCCCTGATGCCTCGCGCCCGGCCGCACGGAGATTCGCCGTGGTCTCGTCGGCGATCCGTGAATGCTCCGACCGCGCCTCCGCCAGGTCCTTGGCATGCGCCTCGACGACCTGCCGATACATCGTCGGCGCGATCCCCGTATGCCACGGCTCGACGACGTCCGCAACACTCACCACCTTGATCGGCAGGCCCGTGAAGATCGACCATGTCGCGATGAGTTCCTCGGCTGCCGCCGCCGGGGCGGAGCCATCCACGGCGAGAACGACACTGCTGATCGAGGCGGTCCTGGCAATGAGCACCGGGCACGGCGAGTGGTCGACGACTTCGGCAGCCACGGAGCCGAGCAGGAGGCTCGAGATCGGCCCGCGCCCTCGGGATCCTCCGAACGCCAGGTCGGCACGGAACGTCGTCGCCTCGTCGACGAGCACCGTCGCAGGTCGCCCGCGAAGCACGACACCGTCGACGATCCGATCAGCGGCGCGAAGCCTGTCGGCTGCGGCGGAGACGAGCTCCTCACTGGCGGCCATCATCTGTTCGTCGAGCTCCGGCGCATTGAGGCCACCGCCTGGCGGAAGCCCGACGTACAGGTACGTCGTGTCCACGACGGCGACGACTCGGAGGGTCGACTGAGCAGGCCAACGAAGGAACCCCGCCAGGGTCAGGGCCAGTTCCGCTCCAGGCGAGCCATCGTAGCCGATCAGGACCTTCACTCCGCACCTCCACGATTGGCAAAGAGACCAGCTGGCTCTCGTCGGGCACTCATCGCCCGCGCCCATGAAACCACGCTTCGCGAGCCGAAGGTGACCTACGGCGTCCTCAGCCCTCGAACTCCGCAACCGGGAGCCCCCATGACGCCGGGCGTCGCGCGGAAAAGCGGCCAGGGGTCGGCTCGTCACCGGCCTCGAGGCCTTCGCGCGAAGTCGTGATGTAGAGCTCGTCGAGGCGTAGACCGCCGAACGTGCAGGCGGTCACCTTCGTTACCGGCAGCTCGATTGCCCCGTCGAGCGCGCCTTGGGCGAGTACCGCCGCACACTGCTGCCGTCGGGCGGCGCGACCCAGACGGTGGCCTTCCGCATCGAGCGTCAGGCCATCCGAGCGAGGAGTCTGTGCGAACGGCCGACGCCCGGTCAGGCCGTGGTCTTTGTCGTAGTCGAACACGTCGATCCGGCGGGGAAGCGTAGGCATCGGACACACGGCCCACCTCCGGAGACGAGCGCGCTCTGCGAGAGCCGCTCTTTCAGATGCCCAGGGGTTGAGCAGCTCGTCGTCGATGATCGCGTTCTACATTGCCCAAGCAGCCCTCATCGAACACGCCGATGATGGCCTTGTCCCGCTAGGACGCACGGTGCTGCGCGCCGTAGAATCGGGCTCGTGGAGGGACCGATTTCCGATCGACCGCTGCCGGCCCTGGACCTGGGACACGGCGCCCCGATGCTGCTCGACGACGAGCTATGGAAGGCCGAACTGTTGGCCTGGGCCCGGAAGTTGCCGCGGCCGGAGTCGATCCTGATCGTGAGCGCCCATTGGCAGCAGGCGCCAACGGCCCTCAACGCGACCGAGCGCGTCCCGCTCATCTACGACTTCTATGGCTTTCCGGAAGCCTATTACCAGCTCACTTATGACGCCCCCGGTGCTCCGGACCTTGCGGCGCGGGTACGTGCCCTGATGCCGGACAGCGAGCCTGTGGTCGATCGCCCGACTCGGGGCCTCGACCACGGCGCCTGGGTCCCGCTACGAGCGATGTATCCCGAGGCAGACGTCCCGGTCCTCCAGATGTCCATGCCGGACCTCGATCCCCAGCACCTGTTCGCTCTGGACCGACGCCTGGCGCCGCTCCGCGATGAGGGCGTGCTCATCATCGGCAGCGGGTTCATGACCCACGGCCTACCGTTCATCCACGAATACTTCGTGGGCAAGCCGGGCGCGCCGGACTGGTCGGTCGAGTTCGACCACTGGGCGGCCGACGCGCTCAGCCGCGGCGACCTGGACGAGCTGTTCGCGTTTCGCGAGCGGGCGCCGGGCATGCCGTATGCCCATCCCACGATCGAACATTTCGCGCCGATCTTCGTCACCCTGGGCGCTGCCGGACGTCCCGAGGACGAACCGAACTTCACCATCGACGGTTTCTGGTTTGGCCTCGCCAAGCGCTCGTTTGAGGCGCGCTGAGCAAGCTCGACCTTTGCCAGTGCGCGACCCCGTTGCTATCCGATTCCTCACCCCATCACCTGCGCGATTCGCGACGGACCAGCCGACTCCAGCGACCTAGCGGGCAGGTGCATCGGGGTGGCCAAGAAGCCGACGGCGCCAGGTGTGACTGACCGACGGCACAGATCCTCGCCCCTCGACCGGGCCGAGTCGTGGTCGCCGCGGGAATTCGGTCCCGGAGCTGTGGCTCGATGAGACACAAGACACAGGATGGATAAGGGTTCAGATAAGGGTCAGTTCCGGATGATGATCACCGTAGGCGGGAGCTTGGGCGAGAAATCGGTCTCCCCCACCCTCCTCCGTTTGGTGGTGGCTGAACTCATCAGCACGCCACGCTACCGGGCTCGGGGGCATACCCAGCCGATTTGCGTGAATGCTTGGTGAAGATCGTCCGACTTCGTGCCGAATTGGTTCACCGACCATTCACGCGGATACCGCCCGCACTTCAGGTGGACACGTCATGGTGGCTCATCGAAAGAGGCATCAGCCATGACCGAGCAACAAGCGCAAGTGACCTACCCGGTACCCGCGAGCAGGAGCGCCCAATCGGGTACCGCTCAGCCGGTACGATCGACTTACCGCCAGCTCGTCTCGCGGGGTCTCGATCCCGACGAGGCTTCCAACCTGACCGCGTTCATGAGCGGCCTGCCAGTCCACGCACAGCCGTGGACGATCACGGGGATCAGCAACCTTCTGTTCCTGCGAGAGCTTTGTCGGACGGGCCGGTTTGGGTTGACTGATGGTGGCCACTGATGACGGTCGATGCAGCCGATCGGCTTCTAGACGCCATCGCACGGCCGGACGCATTCGACGGAGACCTCGGAGTCACGGACCTCCATCCGGACCCTGACGAGCCGTCGATGCTGGACGAGCCACGAGTGGTCTCAGAGGAGGACTGGCTCCGCTACGAGGGCTACCTTGCCGAGATCCTCGGGGCTCTCGGCCTCGACATCAGCACCCCCGGTACCCGCGCCACGCCGCACCGCTTCCTGCGGGCGTTGTTCGACACGACGTCGGGCTACGAAGGAGATCCGAAACTCCTCACGGCATTCCCGACCGAGTGTCACGGAGGTGCGAACTGCGAGGTCGCCCAGGTCGTTGAGGGCCCGATCCCGTTCTTTGCCCTGTGCGAGCACCATGCTTTGCCATTCTTCGGGAATGTGTACGTCGGGTATGTGGCCCACGAAGGCATCATCGGCATCAGCAAGCTGACCCGCCTCGTCCGAGTCATCACCCGGCGATTCGGTCTGCAGGAACGGATGACCTACCAGATCGCCGACGAGCTCGACCGGATGATGGCGCCGCATGGCGTTGCGGTCTATGTCGAGGCCCACCACCTATGCACCCAGATGCGGGGCGTCCGGGAGCTGCACCCCAAGACCCGGACGACCTCGTACCGCGGCGTCTACGTCACGAGCCCCCAGCTGCGCAGTGAGTTCTTCGATGTCAGCGGCCTCCGCAGGGCGGATGCCTGATGCCAGATCGTCGCGGCCAGCAGTACGGCGGGGCGATGCTGGAGCGGCTGTGGGATCCAGTCGGGGATGACTTGCCTGCGGCGGGCCAATCGGGAGCGCCGCGGAGGGGCGGGCGACTGCCGACGACCCTGCGCGATCGGTACGACGGCAACCTCAGCGTGGCGCTCCGGCCCGATCGACCGACGATCATCGCCAACTTCGTGTCGACGCTCGATGGCGTGGTCGCGTTCGATGCCGAGGGCCGATCAGGCGGCGGCGAGGTCAGCGGGTTCTCCGAACCGGACCGCTTCGTGATGGGCATGCTCCGGGCGATGGCCGACGTCGTTCTCGTTGGGGCCGGCACTGTGCGGGCGGCGTCGACGCACGAATGGACACCTCGGCATGTGCATCGCGGATCGGCCGAGCTGTACGCGACATGGCGAAAGCGGATGCGCGTCCCAGGCGATCAGCCGACGACGATCGTCGCGACGGCGAGCGGATCACTCGATCCGGCGCATCCCGGATTGAGCGCTCCCGACGTGCCCGTGATCGTCGCCACGACACATGCCGGCGCGCAACGCTTCTTGGCCGTCGGTCCAGCTCCGCATGTCCGGATCGAGATCGCCGGCCCGGAGCGGCGGATCGCCCCCGCCGCGCTCGTGGAGCTGGCACGTTCGGCCGGGGCACGCCTGATCCTCTGCGAGGGTGGGCCGCATCTCATCGGTGAGCTCCTCAAGGCCGGATTGCTCGATGAGCTCTTCCTGACCGTCGCGCCTCAAGTCGCCGGTCGCGATGCGGCTGCGGATCGACTCGCGCTTGTCGAGGGCGTCGCGTTCGACGTCGCGGCCGCGCCGTGGGCGGAACTCAGTTCGGTCCGACGATCGGGCGACCATCTCTTCCTGCGTTATCGGATGAGGGGTCCTTCCTCCCGAGATACGAATCGAGGGTGAGGTTCCTCGTCCGGCCGCGCGGGTGACCGAACTGGACGGTCCACCGTCTGTCCTTCGCCCAGTTCAGCGCGACCCTGGCTCGGGCGGCCACGCCAGGTGGATCAAGAGCAGGCCATCCGCCACGGCAACTGCCGTCCATGGATGATCGGGCGACACGACAGCGATCTCGCCGGCACCGATCTCGATCGTGTCGTCCCCCACCCGAACGTCGACACGGCCTTCAAGAACTTGAAGAGCCACGCTCCCTCGCTGATCGTTCTCGTCGAAGATCGCGCCCGCGCGAAACACGACCAGGACCAGTCGGAAGGCTCCGGTCTTGGCCAGCGTCCGGGCGTTCCGGTCGCTCGCCAGGAATGACGTTTCGGTCCGCAGCCTGGCCGCCTCTTCGGTGAGCTCGAACCGCAGAAGCGGACCGCTCAACGACCGCGCCTCGCGCTCATCACTACCGCCGGTGGTGGTGGACCTGTGAGGTCGTCGGCTCATTTCCATCTCCTCAATTCCGGAACGTCAGGCACCGGCAGCCGGGTCCCGTGCGGCCCGGCTATCGGTCTGTTCGGGCATCCCCAGCTTGTCGACCGAGGGCGTCGAGATCCGGTGAACGAGACCCGGCGGTTTGTCGATCAGATGACGCACTGCGAAGCCGTCGGACACGAGCGCATCGGCGATCAACCGGCGGTGGCAGCGCCACCAGAGGGTCTCGGAACACATGACCGCGAGGGCCTCGCCGGCTTCCGCCCGTCCCTCGAGCGTGGACAAGGCGGTCCGGAATACGTCTGTGAGCATGTACGCGGCGTAGGCTGCGAGGCCGGGCGACCGCCATGGACTCGGTATCACGGACGCCGGGTGCGTTGTCCGCCGGCCTCCAAGAGCCTCGCCCCACCATTCGTAGCGTAGATCGAGACGCGGCAGGTCGACTTCGAGTCGCGCACGCGCGAGATGCGGCTGACGGCGACCGATGGGGTAGCGGCGTACATCGATGACCGTGGCAACGCCGGCGGCTCGAACCAGACCGGCCAGGCCGTCGGTCGTGCGGGTTCCATGGCCGACCGTCCAGAGAGGAGCACGAGGGTGGGAGCGAAGGTCGGCGGGTGCCATGAGTGGTGGGTCACAGTGCTTGCGGGATGTTCCGCACGTTCGACCGGATCGTTTCGACGACCTCGGCGCTGTCGCCGGCGAATACGAGCTTTGTCATCGCAAGCGCCATGCCCGCGACCTGCGAGGCCGTTGTCTTCGGCGGCATCGAGAGTGCCCGTGGGTCCGTCACGAAGTCGACCAGCGCCGGCCCGTCGTGCGCGAATGCGCGCTCGATGGCGGGTCGAACGTCCTCGGCGCGTTCCACGCGCTCGCCATGGATCCCTGCAGCGCGCGCGACCGCGCCAAAGTCCGGGTTGCGAACGTTCGTGCCGAACGGGATGTAGCCGGCAACCGCCATCTCGATCCGGACCATGCCCAGTGTCGAGTTGTTGAACAGCATGACCTTGACTGGAAGGCCCAGGCTGCCGAGGGTGAGGAGCTCGCCCATCAACATCGCGAAGCCGCCGTCGCCACACAGGGCGACCGTCTGACGATCGGGCGAGCCGATCGTCGCGCCGATCGCCTGGGGCAGGGCATTGGCCATCGAGCCGTGGCGAAAGGAAGCGAGGAGTCGCTGACCCGGCCTCATGTGCAGGTAGCGCGCTCCCCAGACATTGCACATGCCCGTGTCATTGGTGAAGACCGCATCATCCGCAGCGAGGTCGCTGATGGCCGTCGCGACCATCTCCGGGCGCAGGCCCTGGCCGCTGCCCTCCGCGCTGACATAGGTCTGGATACGCTCGACCGCGTCGCGATGATGCCCGAGCGTTGCGTCCAGGAACGCCCGATCACGGCTCTGAGCCAGACGCGGCAGCAGGCACCGCAGCGTGTCGCCGATGTCTCCGACAAGCCCTTGGTCGACCTTGGCCCGGCGACCGAGGTGTGCGGGGTCGTCGTCGATCTGCACGATCATGGCATCAGTCGCCAGGAACTCGCGGTACGGGAAATCCGTCCCGAGCAGGATGAGCACGTCGCACTCGGTTAGTGCCTGATACGCGCCACCCCAACCGAGCAGACCGGTCATCCCTACGGCATTGGGGTTGTCCGCTTCGAGCACGTCCTTGCCGCGGTAGGTGTAGCCGACGGGCGCGTGAAGCCGCTGCGCAAGCTGCAGCACTTCAGCGCGGGCGTCTCGGCAGCCCTCGCCGCCGAAGATCATCGGCCGGCGGGACCCCGCAATGAGCTCCGCCAACCGGTCGAGGTCAGCATCCATCGGCCGGATCTTCGGCCTGGCCTTCGCCAGCGGCCTACCACCGGTGGGACGGTCCACCTCCATGACGCCGACGTCGCCGGGCAGGATGACCATCCCGACACCGCGCTCCAGGACCGCCGCCTCCAAGGCGAGCTCGGCCAACCGCGGCATCTGAGCCGGAGAAGTGATGTAGCCGACGTACCGCGTGCAGTCCGCGAAGATGAACTCCGGCCGCGTTTCCTGGAAGTAGTCCGTTCCGATTTCGGGGCTGGGGATGTGGGTGACGATGGCGAACACCGGTGCGCCGTTGCGGTCACAGTCATACAACCCGTTGAGGAGATGCAGGCTCCCGGGCCCAGACGACCCGAGCACCGCGGTCGGGCGACCCGTGATCATGGCGTCGGCGCCGGCGGCGAAGGCCCCGGCCTCTTCGTTTCGAACTTGGATGAAGGTCAGCTTGCCGTCGGCTCGACGGATAGCGTCGACGACCGGGTTGGCCGAATCGCCGACCATGCCGTAAAGGTTCTGGATACCGGCCTGGACCATGAGCTCGACGAGATGCTCGGCCACGCTCCTTGCCATCACTTCTCCAGCTGCGACGAGACTACGGATCGGAGGTAGCGCGACGATCTAGTCGTACCGAAAATTCGACCGTTGCGCTTGTCTGTCGAGATGACGATCCCGGCTACCCGGCCCCGACCACGAGTGTCCCACCCATCCCCGGATGCAGGGTGCACACGAACGCGTACTCGCCCGGATCCGGTGACTTGAACTCCAGAGTCTCCGAGGTTCCCGGCGCCACGACCGTTGACGTGGCGACGTGATCGGACCCTGGAAGGTCAGGTTGTGCGGGACCGTGGATCGGTTTTCGAAGGTCAGGCGAACGTCGGCCCCGGTCGGAACGTTCACCTCACCCGGTTCGAACTTCAACTCGGCGCCGGTGTCTGTGCCGACGGTGACCTCGACCGTCGCGCCGGTTGGCGCACTGCTGGCCGCCGCCGTTTGGCTAGGCGCCGGACTGGCGCCGCCGACGGTGTCCGCAGGCCCGATGCGGTAGACCGACCCAGCGCTGATGCTCGAGACATACAAGAGATCATTGGGAGCATGAACGATCGACGGTGACGACGCCGAAGCCCGTGCCGACGACGTACTTGGCGCTTTCGCCGACGTCACCCTTGGCGGTGTTGTCATCGACGCGGTCTTTGAGCCCCGCGTCAGCGGCGAAGTCGAAGCCTGAGCCATCCGCCGCGAGCGGGTAGCGATACAGACTGTCGGTCAGGACGGTGCCCAACCAGGCCAGTGTTGGTTGACGTCGCCCCAAGCGTGTCGTCGGTCACGAAGCCGATCGAGGTGACGGCAACCGGGTGCTTCCAAGCGAACACGGGCGGGACATAGGTGCTGCCTTCCAGGATGAACATCCGCTGTTGGGCTTCGTCGACGTCCGCGGCAAGCATGTCGGGCGGGAAGTCCTTGTTGTCCATCCCATCTTCGGAGTCCAGCTCGATCTGCTTGAACTCCGCGAAGCGCTCGGGCGGGCCGATCAGCTGGATCCAGCCCGAGTTCGAGCCGGCCGGGAAGATGTTGACCTCGTCCCAGCTGTCGTCGCCGTTCTCGGTCTCCCAGAGGTCCCCGTGACCGGGTGGATCGCCAGCCCGAAGCTGTTGCGCACGCCAAAGGTCCAGATCATCTGGACGTTTTCGCCGGCCTCGCCGCCGAGCGCGGCGCCCACGCGAAGAACGGGTTGTCTTCAGGGGTGCTGCCGTCGTCATTGAGGCGGAGGACAACGCCAGTCAGGTTCGTGTCATCGGGTGCCGCCAGGTTGGGCAGGTTCTGGAGCTGGCTCCGCTGGTTCTGGTCGCCGATGATGATGAACAGCTTGCCGTCCTGGCCGAAAACGATTGGTCCGGCGTCGTGGTTGCCACGGATACGGTCGGACGTGTCGGTATCGAGCGTGTTGCTCCGGAGCTTGACGAGATTCCGATCCCAGGAAAGCGTCGTGCCATCCCAGGTGAAGCGGTCGACGCGATTGCCCAGATCCGGCAGCGCCGTTGCCTCGTCGGTATCGGCTCCGAACATCCCGTCCCCGGACTCGCCCAAGGCACTTTCGGTCCAATACAGGTAGACGAAGCCGTTCTGCGCGAACGTCGGGTGGAGGGCGATCCCCAGCAGCCCGCGCTCATCGAAGAAGTTGACCGCGAGATCCAGGATCGGTTCGCTCACCTGGCCATTGACCACGTGATGGACCTGGCCGGTGCTCTTCTCTGTGACAAAGAAATCGTCGGGCCCAAGGAAGGCCATGGCCGTCGGCTCGGTCAGCCCGCTGGCGGCCACTTCGACCGCGAGGGAAGCGTCCGTCATCACCGGCCCGGCAGAGGGCTCGCTCGAGGCTGGCGGCGGCGCGGTGCGTGTGCGGCGACGGACTCGCGCCAGGGGCGACCGCTCGATGGATTTGTGCTCGGCTGAGTCGGCACGTCCCACAGGCGCCGGCCACAAGCATGACGGCGACAAGTATGCCGAGGAGTTTCTTTCGCATTGTCTGACGGCTCCGTTCTCGATAGAGGCGTCGCGAGTGTCGAGCGCCCCCGGTGACCAGCACGCGCACAGCACGAGATCGCTACGAACCGGTGACGATGAGCGTTCCTGCCATGTCCGGGTGCAACGTGCAGACGAATGCGTATCGCCCGATCCGGTGCCTGGAACTCCACCGCCTCCGACGATCCCGGCTCGACCACCGTCGCCGTGGCGACATTGATCGGCGCCTGGATGGTCAGGTTGTGCGGTACCGAGGATCGGTTCTCGAAGGTGACTCGAACCATGGCCCCCGCGGGGATAGTCACCTCGGCCGGGTCGAACTTCAGCTCAGCACCCGTGTCGGTGCCGACGGTGATCTCGACCGTCTCACCCGAAGGGGCGCTGCTCGTCGCTCCTAGACCGGCGCTCGAGGGCGCGGTCACAGGCGCTGTGCTGGGGCCGTTGGCAGCGCCGCCGCACGCGCTGACAGCGAGGGTGGCGGCAAGGACCGCGCCCAGATAGATCCGTCGCATCGTGGGAAGGGCTCCTTCTCGATGTCCGTGATTGACGCCTGTCGCGACGATAGGCAGCGAGTTGGTACGAACGCCCCAATGGACATGAACGTGACGTGAAGAGGTCGAGGGAGCAGTGGCCGACGCCGCTTTGTTCGCCGCTGGGGAGGACGCTTAGCGGGCAGCCTTCAGGGTGTTAAGTCGCGACGTCAGAACGGATTCGGTCCGACTGGCTCCAAGGCGCGATGCGCCAGCGTCGAGCAAGGCCACTGCGTCTTCGTAGAACCGAATTCCCCCGGTCGCCTTGATGGACAGGCGCCCGCCGACCGCATCGTTGAGAAGAGCGACGTCATGCAGCGTCGCGCCGGATCCCAGGAAACCCGTCGATGTTTTCACGAAGGCCGCGCCAGCACTGAGGGCGATCCCCGCCCCTTGTCGCTTCTGCGAGTCGGTCAAGAGGCCGCACTCGAGGATGACTTTCACCGGCCGCCCTGCCGCAGCCTGGACAACTGCCGCGACATCACTCTCGACGAACTCGAGCTGGTCATCCTTGAGCTGGCCGATCGCGAGGACCATGTCGATCTCATCGGCCCCGTCGCGGATGGCGAGTTCCGTCTCGAGCACCTTGACCGCCGTATGAGTCGCTCCGAACGGGAAGCCGACGACGGCCACTACGCGGACCGAGGAGCCTTCGAGCAGTCGATTCGCGAGAGCGACGTGGATCGGGTTCACACAGACTGCCGCGCAGCCCAGCTGACGTGCGACGTGGCAAGCCCGCTCGATATCGGCGCGACGCGCATCCGGCGCCAGGACCGTATGGTCGATATGACTTGCCAGTTCGGCGATGTCCACGCCAGCCTCCCAGCGGCTTGCAACGTCTCGTTGATCAGCCTCAGGCTTCGACGAGGGGGATGTCCACGAGGTGCGCCGACAGGAACCAGGCCTGCAGCTCGTGACGCCGAAGGACGTCACCGATCAGGAGGTCGTTGGAACCCCAGTCGCCGCTCTTCGCGGTCTTCTCGATGGCAGCGCGGACGACGGTGATGATCAGGTCGTGCGCTTCGAGGAGTCGTCCAATCATCACCGGCACTTCCTCGGCACCGTCGGGCGGCCGTGGGATCCAGGTGAGTTCGGCGGCATGCCGGGGGTCACCAACGGCGATCCCGCCCAGGCTCTGGATGCGCTAGGCAAGGAGATCTACAAGTTCCAGCTGCTCGCCCGCGTGCTTGTCGAACAACAGATGCAGCTCGTAGAACGTGGGACCCGCAACGACCCAGTGGTATTTCTTGTACAGCGCATGGAGGATCGTCGTGTCGGCCAGGACGCGGTTGTGGAGCTGGGCACTCTCGATGCGCGTTTCTGCGGACACGGCTACCGGCAGCAGACGGACCGTGCCGAATCGTTGAACCTCCGGACCAAGCTGGTGCATGCGAGGCTGTGGCGAGAGCTTCGAGACGGTCATCTGGACGTCCTCATCGGTGACGAAGGTTTGGCGCTGACTCCCACCGTGTCCGCGCAGCGTGTCGTACAGCCGAAAACCCGATGAACGCCGTGTGAACGGGCCCTTCGACCAGAGGGGTGCTGGCGCGGATCAGGATTCGCTGTGCACCGCGGATACCCACGAGCGCAATCGGTCGAGGTGCTCGCGATAGTGCTCTGCGCCGGCCTTCGCGACCCACCATGCCGCTGCATCACTGCGAGATGGCAGCGCGTACCAGACCTCGAGCATCCGATACCGCGATGCTTGCGCCTGGGTCAGGATGACCTCCCAGGGTTGTCCGCTCATCGCGGCTCGGAACTCGGCGTTGAGCGCATCGATGTCGACATCGCGTGGCTGGTAGGTGCCGGCTTCGATACGTCGGAGCTGGACCCCGGCCTCCGCTAGCCAGGTCCCCAGGTGTGCCACGAGATCGGCTACCGACCAGTCGGGATCGCGGTAGTAGCCAGGCCGAACGATCTCGTCCGGATCGAGCGAGTGGATCAGCTCGAGCAGTTCGCGCCAGCCGGTCCGCTCGGCTTCGATCTCGGCGTCGAAGGGATGTCCGTCCGGAACCGTGGGCTCATCCGCGCCCGGAGCCTCAGCCTCGAGGTCGATCGGCCTGGGGGTCGACGATGCGTTCAAGCTGGCACTGGATGGAGGTGCGAGGCGTAGGCGCCGACCGGTTGTCGGAAGCCGACTGCGAGGCGGTTCCAGCCGTGGATCGCGACGATCGCGAGCGTCAACGCCACCAGCTCCTGGGGCTCGAACTGTTGAGCGACCTCCTCGTAGATGTCGTCGGGCGCCCCGGTCTCGGACAGGAGCGTGAGGGCCTCGGTCCAGGCGAGTGCCGCCCGTTCCTGTGGCGAGAACACCGGCGTTTCGCGCCAGACGGCGACGAGGTGGAGACGCTGGTCGTCCTCGCCCATCGCGTGGGCGTCCTTCGTGTGCATGTCGACGCAATAGGCGCAGCCGTTGATCTGCGAGGCGCGCAGCTTGATCAGCTCACGCATCTTCGGATCCAACGTGCTGGCGTCCACGACGCGCTCCAGCTGGACCATCGCCCTCGATGCCTCGGTTAGTTCGTGTCGGTAGTCGAGTCGCAAGGCCTGATCCCTTTCAGTAGCCGGTGAACTCTTCGGTTCGAATGTCGTCCTCGTCGACCCCGGCATCGACGAGCATGGTTCGGAGCCCGTGGACCATGCCTGGAGGGCCCGTCAGGTAGTAGATGGCGTCGGTCACGCCGTCGAGGTGACGTCCGAGCATCGAGGCATCGATGTGGCCTCGCTCGCCCTTCCATGCGTCCGCAGCGTCCAGCCCCGACATCGTCGGAATGAAGGTGAGGTTCGGGTCCTGCCCGGCCAACTCGCGGAGCTCGTCGAGGAAAGCCGCGTCCTGCGGCCGACGATTGGCGTAGAAGACGACGACCCGATAGCGCAGGCCACCGGTACGGATCATCTCGAGCAGGATGCTCCGGAACGGGGTGATGCCGATGCCGCCGGTGAGTACGACGGCCGGCCGGGCGGCGTTGTGCAGGCGGAGATCGCCGAACGGCCCTTCGATCTTGACGGCGGTGCCGAGCGGCATCGCCTGGAGGACGCGTTTGAAGGCCGTGTCGCGCAGGCGCGTCGTGATCATGATCACCTGCTCGCTCGGTGCGCTGGAGATCGAGAATCCGCGCGTGTTGCCCTCCGCGTCGGTCTCCGGCGGATCGAGCAGGGTGATGTCGACGAACTGGCCAGCGCGATAGGTCCAGTCGCCGGGCATTGCGAAGCGGAACGCCATCGTTCGCTCAGCGACGAGCTCGCGGCCCACGAGGGCAGCCTCGAAGGTGGGCCAGGCTGCAATGGCAGTCATTCGTCCCACGTCCCGTCGAGGTAGGCACTGACGGTGATCGCAGCGCCGGCGAACAATCGCGAGATGGGGCAGAGGGCCTCGGCCTCGTGGACGATCGCCCTGAAGGTGTCGCCATCGAGGTCGACGATCTGACCGACCACCCGCAAGGCGGACGACACGACGGTCGGACGCCCATCGACGTCGGCCAGCGAGACCGTCGCGGTGACCTCGAGTCGCTGCGGCGTGACGTCGTGTTCGCCGAGACGAAGCGCGAGCGCCATCGAGAAGCAAGAGGAGTGGGCCGCAGCCGCGAGCTCTTCCGGGCTCGTCATTCCACGGGACCGCTGCGTCCGAGCCGCCCAGGTCACTGGCAGTTCTTCCAGGGCGCCGCTGCCCGAGGTGACGGAGCCCTGGCCGGTCCCCAGCGGACCGGTCCAGATCGTCTGAGCCGAACGCTCCGCGATTGCTGATCGTTGCGCGATTGTCATGTCAATGGCTCCGTAGCCGGCGGTCATGTCTGATTGCGAGTCAAGACGACCGTATGGCTGCGCGATGAACTTGCCCGCTGACATGCGTGAACGGCGGATGAATAGCGCCCGGCGCGACCACCTGAACGTTCAAGGTCCGCGACACGGGCACACGGCGAGGAGCACGTGCCTCCTCGCCGTCGCATGCCGCTAGATCGTCGACGGTCGGTGGGTCTGTGTCGCGATCTCACGCATGGCTGCCGACGGGCAACCGGGCGGCCACCAGGCCGATGAGGTCGGCGACGCGACAGCTGAAGCCCCACTCGTTGTCGTACCAAGCGAGGACCTTGATCAAGGTGCCGTCGATCACCATCGTCATCGAGGAGTCGATGATCGAGGATCGGCTGTCGCCCCGGAAGTCGGAGGAGACGAGCGGTTCGTCGCTGACGCCGAGGATGCCCTTCATCGGGCCAGCCTCAGCGGCGCGGAAGGCCGCATTGAGTTCGTCAACGGTGGTCGGGCGGGCGACGTCGGCCGTGAAGTCGACGATGCTGACCGTCGGTGTCGGGACGCGGAGGCTGAAGCCGTCGAACTTGCCCTCGAGCTCAGGCATGATCAGCCCGAGGCTTCTGGTCGCGCCGCTTGTCGTCGGGACGATGTTCTGAGCCGCCGCGCGGGCACGGCGCGGATCCTTGTGCGCCGTGTCAAGGAGACGCTGCGAGGTCGTGTACGAGTGGACGGTGTTCATCAGGCCGCGTTCGATCTTCACGAGGTCGTGGACGACCTTGACCGCAGGTACCAGGCAGTTCGTCGTGCACGAGGCATTGCTGATGATGTGGTGGCGCTCTGGGTCGTACTGATCCTCGTTCACGCCGATAACGACCGTGAAGTCGGCGCCGCTGGCGGGGGCGCTGATGATCACCTTCTTGGCACCGGCGTCGAGGTGCGCCTGGGACTTGCCCGGGTCGCGGAACTTGCCGGTCGACTCGAGGACGATGTCGACGCCGAGGTCGCCCCACGGCAACGCTGCGGGATCGGATTCCTTGAACACCTTGATCTCACGACCGTCCACGATCAAGGCGTCATCCGTGTGATCGACGATGCCGGGATAGGCCCCGTAGGTCGAGTCGTGCTTGAAGAGGAGTGCGTTCATCCCGGCGTCGACGAGGTCGTTGACGGCGACCACCTCGACGTCCGGCGTGCGCTCGATGATTGCCCGGAGCGACTGACGGCCGATCCGTCCGAAGCCATTGATCCCTACACGAACGGTCATTGTGATTCGCTCCTATCAAGTGGCTGAGATCGATCCAAGCCTCGGTCGCACGCTACCGGCGGGCCGTGAACGTGCCGGGCACGGACCGTGAACGCGGGATGAATGGGCGCCCGACCGGCCTGAAGGGACGCCTGATAAGGCGGTGGGCGGCGGCGGCGATTGCCGGCGCGTCGATGCCGGCCTCAGCGAGTTGTTCTTCCGGCGTCGCCGATCCGGGCATGTTTGCGACCGCGAGCCGGCTGAGTCGCGGATGCAGGTCGGCGTCCGCCAGCGCGGCGAGGACCGCTTCCCCGAGGCCGCCCTCGGGCCGGTGATCCTCGATCGTTACGATCCGGCCTGTCTCACGCGCGGCCGCGGCGATCGTGGCCGTATCAATCGGTTTGATGGAGTAGAGGTCGATGACCCGGGCGGCGATCCCGTCCGCCTCGAGGCTCTGCGACGCGGTGATCGCCTCGTGGAGGGTGATGCCGGCGCTGATGAGCGTGACAACGTCGGAGGGGCTCGAGCGGACGACCCGGCTGCCGCCGACCGAGAACCGCTCATCTGGGCCATAGATGACCGGAGTCTTGCCACGGGTGGTCCGCATGTAGACGACACCGGGCCGATCCGCCATCGCGACGACGAGCTGGGCGGTCTGATTCGCGTCCGACGGATAGAGGACGGTGCTTCCCCAGACTGTTCGGAAGCTGGCGATGTCCTCGAGACCCATCTGGCTGGGGCCATCCGGGCCGATGCTGACGCCGGCGTGCGAGCCGCTGAGGCGGATGTTGGCGCGGCTTACCGCGGCCATCCGGATGAAATCGAAGGCTCGGCTCCAGAACGCCCCGTAGGTCGAGGCGAATGGCACCCAGCCGCGAACCTGGAGGCCGACCGCGGCGGAGGCCATCTGCTGTTCGGCGATGTACATCTCGAAGTAGCGCTCCGGCAGGGCGGCCTCGAACAGCTCGGTGTAGGTCGAGTTGTCGACGTCGCCGTCGAGGGCAACGACGTCGCCACGGGCACGACCGACTGCGACAAGCGCCTCGGCGTACGCTCGCCGGGTGGCCTCCATCGAGCCGACCTCGTAGCGCGGCGAGCTCGAGCTTCCCACCTTGGAACCGGTGCGGAACCGCCTCCCCTTCCGGTTTGTGCACGGCGACCGTGACCCGCGGATGGGCGGCCGCTCCGAGCTCGTCGAGTGCCTCGTCGAAGTCGGCGAGCGGCTTCCCGTGCATACCGTTCTGGTCGGCGACGGCGCTCACGCCACTGCCCTTGACGGTCCGGGCGACGATCGCCGTCGGGCGGCCGCTCGTGGCGATCGCCTCGGCATACGCGGCATCGATCGCACTGACGTCGTGACCGTCGACCTCGATCACGTGCCAGCCGAACGCCTGTCAGTCGACGCGAATAGACGCCGAGGTCCCAGCTATGCATCGTCTCGCGCGTCTGGCCAAGGCGATTGACGTCGATGACCGCGGTCAGGTTGTCCAGACCGGCGAACGCTGCATGTTCGAACCCCTCCCACATCGAACCCTCGGCGAGCTCCCCGTCGCCGGTCAGCACCCAGACCCGATAGGGGAGCCGATCCAGTCGTTTGCCGGCGAGGGCGATGCCGACGGCGATCGGCAGTCCTTGGCCGAGCGAGCCGGTGGCGACATCGACCCAAGGCAGGACGGGTGTCGGGTGACCCTCGAAGCGGCTACCGCGCTCTCGGTAGGACGGAGTGCCTCCTCGTCGATCGCACCGGCGGCGCGGTACATGGCGTACAGCAACGGCGACGCGTGACCCTTGCTGAAGACGAGGTGGTCGTTTCGTGCGTCCTCGGGCGCATCGAAGTCGTACTGGAGGTACTTTTCCAGCAGGACCGCCATCAGATCGGCGGCCGACATCGACGACGTCGGATGGCCGGACTCGGCGGCTGAACTCGCCCGGATCGAGTCGATCCGTAGCTGCCGGCCGAGGTTGGTCCAGGTCTCTTGCGTGCGGTCGTTCATGAGTTCGTCCTTGTGCGCTGTCGCGGGTGCCTCGAGTGATCGCGGCCTGCCCGCTGAGGTAGGCTCATTGCATGAGGTCCGTCGAGCTGGTCGTCAGCAATCCCAGCGGTCTTCACGCTCGGCCCGCCACGCTGTTCACCGAAGCCGCGACGGGCTTCGCGTCGAAGATCACGGTCGAGAACCTCAGCCGCGGCAAGGCTCCGGTCGACGCGAAGTCGACCCTGTTGTTGTTGACGGCCGGTGTCTCGCGTGACCATCGGATCCGCCTTGCCGCGGACGGTCCGGACGAGGACGCGGCGATCGACGCCCTGGTCGGCCTGGTTTCCTCGGGGCTCGGAGAACCAGCGGCAAGCTGATCCGGAGGCGGGGCCGATCACGACAGCCCCCCTTCCGCGACGAGGGCTTCGAAGCGCGCCCGGACGGCCGCCGCGGATCGATCCTCAAGCGCCGTCATCGCCGCCGGCTCGAGGTCCGCAAGACGAACGCCGCGGATCGCCCGCCGGACGGCCGGCAGGCTCGAGCTGGCCATGCTGAGCGATCGGATCCCGAGGCCTGCGAGGGCAACCGCGGCAACTGGATCCCCCGCCATCTCGCCGCAAACCGACAGGTCGATGCCGGCACGCTCGGCGGCCTCGACGGATAGCTGGATCAGCCGCAGGACACTCGGGTGGAGTGAGTCTCGATAGCGCTCGAGGCTGGCGTTGCCTCGGTCGACCGCGACCGTGTATTGGAGAAGGTCGTTCGTCCCGAGACTGGCAAAGGCGATCCGGTCGAAGTAGGAGTCACTAACGAGGACCGAGGACGGGATCTCGAGCATCACACCCAGGGCGACGTCGCCCATCGCGATGTTCTCCGCCGCAAGTTCGTCCCGCGCGCGCTTGGCGAGGTTCACCAGCAGGTCCACGTCGCCGGCGTCAGCGACCATGGGCGCCATGACCTTGAGGGGGCCGGCGGCGGCGGCCCGGTAACAGGCGCGCAGCTGGGTCACGAACGGGCTCGGGTCGGCGAAGGCCAGGCGGAGCGCACGAACGCCGAGGAATGGGTTGGCCTCATCGGCGATCGGCAAGTACGGGATCGGTTTGTCTCCACCGACGTCGAGCAGCCGGATCGTGACCGGGTGGGGCGCGAACGCCCGCACGACGCCCTCGTAGGCCGCGCAATTGCTCGGCTTCCGATGGCGGGCTTGACCGTTCGAGGAACAGGAACTCGGTCCGGAAGAGGCCGACACCCTGGGCGCCAAGAGCCACTGCGCTCCTCGCTATCCTCGGGTGTGCCGATGTTGGCGAGAAGGACGATCTCGACACCGTCGAGCGTCACGGCCGGCTGAATCGCTTCGAGCAGGTCCGCTGCGTGCTGTCGCCGCTCGTCATTGGCATCGGCGTCGAGTCGTACTCGGGCGTTCTCGTCTGGATCGACGATGACCTCGCCCGTGTTGCCGTCGATCGCGAGCTCCGTGGCCCGCCCACTCTCCCCCTCCGTGCGAAGCGTCGCAATCAGGTCGCTCGCCCCGACGATCGCAGGAATGCCGTATGCCCGAGCCAGGATCGCGGCGTGCGCGGTGGGCGAGGAGCCCTCGAGGGCGACACCGAGGAGTCGTTCGCGCGGCAGCGTCGCCGTCACCGATGGCGGAAGATCGTCGGCGACAACGACGGCCGGCCGGTCGAGCGCTTCGCTCGCGGTGTCTAGCGTTCCACTGAGCCTTCGGGCGATCCGCTGCCCGACATCGAGCACGTCGACTGCCCGCGCCGCCAGCAACTCGTCGTCGAGCGATCGCAGCTGTTCAGCGAAGGAGCCAGCCGCGGCCTGGATCGCGGCGACCGCATCCTCGCTGGACTGCATTGATCCGCCCGACGGCCAGATCGATGAGGGCTGGATCACGAGCGATGCTCGACTGCGCCAGGAAGATCGCTGCCTCGTCGGTGTGACCGTCGGCCGTGATGCGTTCGGCGATCGCCTCGAGCTCGTCGCCCGCGGCGTTCGAGGCTGCACTTAGGCGCTCGGCCTCGCTGGAGGCAGCCTCGGGGTCGATTCGCCCACCGGCGGGAGCCGGCGTCGGGTCGATCAAGACCCAGGCTCCGCGCACCACACCAGGTGCTGCCGCGACGCCCTGCAGACGCTTCATAGCCGAACGTCCGGATGACACACCCCGGACTCGAACAGGTCGCCCAGGACGGCCGTGATAGCGACTTCGTCGGGCCCGTCAGCAGTGATCCGGATCCGATCGCCGTTCCGGATGCCAGAACTGATGAGTGCGAGCATGCCTCGGGCGTCGATCGATGCACCGTTGCCGTCCAGGTTCTCTAGTGACACGCTCGCGGCCAATCCTCGAGGCTCGCCTGGATCCGGCGGGCCGCCCGCGGGTGCAGGCCGTATCGGTCGCGGAACACGACGTCCCTTGAGGTCACGCTGTCGCTCCAATCGGTATGTGGACGCGGTCTTGCGTCCGAATCGCGACCGCCCGGATCATCCCGAGCGGTCGCGAAATCCGCGGAGAGGGCCTAGGCGGCGCTCTGCGCTTCCTGCTTGACGCTTGACGACGAGGCCGAAGCGGGCTTCCCGCCCGGCACCCAACCCGTCAGGACGTAGTGCTTCTGGAACCAGCTCGCGATCACGAGCAGACCGGCGCAGAGGACCACGATGCCGAAGGCGGCGACGTTGCCTTCGATGCGGGCGATGTTGCCGACGATGAAGCCGAACCACTGGAAGTCAGCGTCACCGAAGGTCGTGCCCTGGAACCCGATCGCACCCATCACGGGGATCAGGAAGGCCGCGAACAGGGTGATGATCAGCCCGTTGATGAAGCCACCCGCCACGGCGCCGCGCCGTCCGCCGGTCGCATTGCCGAACACGCCGGCGGTGCCTCCGGTGAAGAAGTGCGGGATCATGCCCGGCAGGATCAGCGGGACGACGAGCGCGGCGCCAAGCCCCGCCCACAGGACGCCGAACCCGACCATGCCGCCGGCGACGCTAGCAAGGAACCCGATCAGCACGGCGTTGGGTGCGAACGGGAAGGCGATCGGGCAGTCGAGCGCGGGAACCGCTCCCGGGATGACGCGCTCGGCGATGCCGGCGAACGCCGGCACGATCTCACCGAGGATCGTTCGGACGCCCAGAAGGATGACCGCAACACCGCCACCGAACAGCAGCGCCTGGTTGAACATCGTGGAGAGGAAGCCGAGGAAGCCACCGGCGGCGCCCGTCGCTCCGACGAAGCCGGCGTCGGTGACCGCCTGGAATGCGGCGTCCTCCCCGACCCGCAGGGCGAAGACGGTCGCCAAACCGATGTAGATGAAGATCATGGCCACGGCCGTGCCGACCATGGGGTCGCGCAGGAACCGAAGGCCCTGGGGGAACTCCATGTCCTCGGTGCTCTTGCTGCCACGGCCCACGATCTGTCCGGTCAGGCCGGCGGCGATGTAGCCGAGGGACCCGAAGTGGCCCATGGCGACCGGCTGGTCGCCGGTCACCTTCTTCATCCACGGCATCGTGAATGCCGGCATGATCACCATCATCGTGGCCAGGCCGAAGGCCGCCACGAGGATCTGGACGATCGGCTCGACATGGGCGTTGTACAGGACGACGGTGAGCACCGTCGCCATGAACAGCATGTGATGTCCGGTCAGGAAGACGTATCGCAACGGTGTCAACCGGGCGATGACGAGTGACAGGATGACCCCGATGAACATCGAGAAGGCGATGTTCTGCGCGACGTCCGGGATGTCATTGACGATGGCGGTGATCGCCTCATTCGTGGGGACCACGCCTGCCACGCCGAATGAGCCGGTGATGAGCGCTCCGAGCGGGAGCAAGGCTCCGATCACGGCGCCAGCGCCGATACCAAGGATGATGAAGCCAAGGGTTGCCTTGAGCGCACCGCCGACGACATCGCCGCGGCTCTTGCGAGACGCGACCAGCGCGCTCAGGGTCATCAGTCCGACGAGATAGGCGGGAATCCCGAAGATGTCCTTCGCGATCCAGTCGACTGTGTATCCAAGTTGATCCACGACACACCTCTTTTGTTGCGGCCGCAGCAGTGCGGCCGGGAATGCGCCGGCGAGTCCGGCACGGACTTATCCGATGGCCGCCTTGAGCTTCGTGACCATCTCGTTGAGGTCGATGAAGTTGGAGATCGTGATGACCCTGGGCTTCACTGGCCCGAGCTGTTCCGCGAGCTCCTCTGAGGTCAGGACCAGGTCGGCGGTGGCGGCAAGGGCACGGGCCGAGCCCATGTCTGACACCTCGACATCGGCCTCGATGCCGAGTTGCTTCAGCGCCTTCTCGGCATTCATCCGGAGGATCAGGCTGGTGCCGAGGCCCATCCCGCAAACCGCCAGGATCTTCACGTCGGTACCTCCGAGTCCTCGAGATCGGCGGTCGGCAACGGCGCGTCGTCTTCATGACGCCGTTCGAAGGCGCCAACCAGTCGCAGCACCTCGTCGGGACCGGTAGCTCTGAGCAGTCCGACGCGGCTCTCTTCGTCCGAGAGGAACTCGGCAAGCGTGGACAGCGCCGTGACGTGGCCCTCCTCGTCGGGCGCCGCAAGGCCGACGACAAGACGAACCGGGTCGTTCGTGCGGTGGCCGAAATCGACCGGTCGGGCGCAGGGTCACCAGGCTGATCCCGGCGTGAAGAACGGCCGGCGACGGGCGCGAATGGGCGAGCGCGATGCCCGGGGCGATCACGATGTACGGCCCAAGCTGCTCGACGGTCGCGATCATCTCGTCCGTGTAGGCCGGCGCAGTCGCACCGCTCGTCACGAGCGCGTCGCCTGCGAGGCGTACGGCCGCCCGCCAATCGGGTGCACTGGCTCCGATGCGGATCGCCTTGACGGTCAGCAGCTGCGACAGTCGAGGTCCGGGCGTGACGTCGACGGCGGCTCGGGTCACCCTAGGCATGGGAGGCGCCCTGCTTCGGCCTTCGGTTCGGCCTGACCTGCCGCCTGCGCCGCTTCCCAGTCCCGGCGGAACTGGACGATGCCCTTGTCCGTGAGCGGGTGATGGATCATCTGCGTCAGGACCTTGAGGGGTACCGTCGCGATATGGGCGCCGGCAAGCGCGGCCTCGGTCATGTGACGTGGGCTGCGAATCGAGGCGGCGAGCACCTCTGTGTGGAGGTCGTAGGTCTCGACGATCGCGACGAGCTCGCGGACGACCTCCATGCCGTCCTGGTTGATGTCATCGAGCCGACCGACGAAGGGCGACAGGAGCGAGGCGCCAGCCTTGGCCGCCAGGAGTCCCTGGTTGGCGCTGAAGATCAGCGTGCAGTTGGTCTTGATCCCCTCTTCGGCCAACCGGGCGATCGCCTCGAGCCCCTCCTCACTCATCGGGACCTTGACGAAGATGTTCGGTGCCAGCTTCGCGAAGTGGCGGCCCTCCCGGAGCATGCCCTCGACGTCGTCGGCCACGACTTCCGCGCTGACCGGCCCGGGCGTGATCTGACAGATCTCCCTGAGGACGTCGTCGTAGCTGCCGCCGACCTTGGCGAAGAGCGAGGGGTTGGTGGTGACCCCGTCCAGCACGCCCCAGCGGGCGGCGGTGCGGATCTCATCGATCCCGGCGGTATCCAGGAAGATCTTCATCGTCGGTCCTTTGATGCCTGCTTCGGTCAACGTGCTTGAGAGTCGCGGGGTTGGGCCCGTCGACGGCTTCGTCGTCCAAAGTTGGGCGCAAGACTTGAAGGACCGGCCGAATTGACATGAACGCTCGGTGAACGTCTGGCGGCGATGAATACGAGTGGTGGCGAAGCCCGAGGGTCGCCTGGCCTTCGCTTGGCAAGGCGGTCGAGCCCCCGGCCCAGCCTCGTCGTGTCACGGACGGACCTGATCAAGGCCCCGGCTTATCGACGGTCACCTGGGGCATGCCGACGTCATCCGGACGCGACATCCGGCGCTTCGTCGTCGGGCGACGATGCCCGGAGCCGCCGGAAACGCGATCGCCGCTTCGCGCCGGCCAGCTCATCGACGTTACGAGAGGGCAGGTCGATGACGACCTCCGGCATCCCGGCGGTCGACCCGGGCGAAAGCTGTGTAGCTCGCGTGGCGCGACTCGACGGAGGGTGCGCAGTCCAATGCGCGTGAGCGAGGTGGTTATACGCTCGGCGAGCAGCTCGTCGCCTTCGACCTGCAGCGCACGCGATCGGACCGGTCGCTGCGCGGGACCGCGGAGCACGGCGCCTGAGGTCACGTCGAACTGGCTGCCATGGCAAGCGCAGGTCACGGTGGTTCCCTCGAGGTCGCCATTCGCCAGCGAGCAGCCCATGTGTGTGCAGGTGTCGTCGATCGCGTAGAGGTGTCCGCTTGAATTCGAGACGTTGACCTTCGTCCCGTCAACAACGAAGACACGCATCTCACCGTCTGCGACATCTGTCGCCGTTCCGATCCGCACCAACATGACTTGACCTCCGATCACTCTCCATGGAGATATCGGGACCCGTGGGCCCCTGGTTGAGCGGCGCGGCTCTACCCAACGGCCGTCGCCGATGGAGGCGTGAGCGCTTCGAGGTCGTCGATCGGGACCGTCGGGTCGATGAGCCTCTCGACGACAACCTGCTCCTGTGACGCAACCAACGCCGCGATGGCGTCGTTGACCTGCCAGACGTTGGCGTTCATGCCGGCCACGACGCGGCCATCGAGGAGCCAGAAGGCGACGAACGCGCGACTGGCTGGTTCGCCCCGGAAGACGACGCGATCCCAGCGCGGCGCGTAGCCGGCGTACTCCATGCCGAGGTCGTACTGGTCCGAATAGAAGTACGGGATCCTGGCGTATGCCTCGGCATGACCGAGCATGTTTCGGGCCGCCGTTCGGCCTTGGCGTCGTGCGTTGTCCCAGTGCTCGACGCGCAGACGCGCGTGGAGCAATGGGTGCTAGATGGCCGCGACATCTCCAGCGGCGTAGATCCCGGGTGCGCTGGTCTTGAGGCGCTCATTGACGTTGATCCCGTTACCGACGTCCAGCCCCGCATCCCGAGCGAGGCTGGTCCGCGGCGCAGCACCAATGCCAACGACAATCAGATCGCCTCCGATCCTTGTGCCATCAGCCGTCTCTACGGCCTCGACCGCGGTCTGACCTCGGAACGCAGCGACGCGCTGGTTCATGACAAGCTCGACCCCGCGCTCGGCGTGAATCTCCACGATAGACACCGCCCACCTCGGCCCCGAGCACGCGCTCCAACGGGACGGACTCCTCGGCGATCATCGCCACAGGAAGCCCGAGCTGACGGAGCGAGGCCGCGACCTCGGCCCCGATCCAACCTCCACCGACGACGACGACCCGGTCGCGCCACGAGTGCTGCCCGTCGGATTGCATCGGCATCTTCGAGCGATCGCAGATAGTGAACACCCGCGAGGTCGGAGCCCGGGATGTCCAGCTTCCGCGGACTGGCGCCGGTGGCGAGCAGGAGACGGTCGAATGCGACGCGGCTGCCATCGTCGAGCCGAAGCTGCATTGCTGTCGGCTCGATCGACTTGACCCGTGTCGACACGTGCAGGTCGATCCGATGCTCGTCGTACGAAGCCGGCGGACGGACGAACACCGCGTCGAGCTCGCTCTCGCCGCGGAGGTAGTCCTTCGACAGCGGTGGCCGCAGATAGGGCAGCAGCGGCTCGTCGCCGAACATCGCGATCCCGCCGTCGTAGCCGTCCTTGCGAAGCGCCTCCGCGGCCTTGGCGCCAGCCAGGCCAGCGCCGACGATCGCGATCGATTTGAGAGCAGTCATTCCGACAGTCTCCGGCTACTCAGAGCTCGCTTCGACCAGGACGCTGCCCTGCATGTCCTTGGGATGCAGCGAGCAGTCGTAGCGGTACAGACCGGCTCGGTAAAGGCGTGGGTGACGCTCTCGCCCGGCTTCATCATCTGGACCTCGCCGCCGTCCAGCAGGCGCACTGAGTGGGTGAAGTTGTCGTTGTTCGTCCAGGTGACCGTGGTGCCGACCGGGACGGTGATGTCCTCGGGCGCAAACTTGTACGACCTCGGCAGGTCGACCTGGTTCGTGGCCACTGGAGCGGCGGGTGCGGCGGCCTGACACGCGGCTGCGAGCAGCACCGCGAAGAGGATGGCGAGTGCCGGGCGGAGGGGATACCCGGCACTCGCGCGGAGGAGAAGCATGGTGGTCAGCGCCCAGCCGCGTTGGCGGTCATGCGTCGCGCCGCCCAAACGAAGATGAGGATGAACGCCAAGAGGTCGAGGACTTCGCTGATCGTGTGAGCGAACAGGAAGACCGTCCAGTCGAGGTGGTAGGTCATGTAGCTGAGTTCGGCCAGCGCGAACAGGCTGAAACCCCAGCCGAGCAGGCTTTGCCCGGCGCCGAACGAGCGCCAGGCGAAGTAGGCTCCGATGAGGAAGGCCGTCGCATGGATCGCCAGAAAGCCCAAGGCGGGAATCTGGTTGACGAAGTCACCGAATGGCATCGAAGTGCCTCCCTTGAGTTGCGGTCTCGCCATGACGGCGACCTGAGCGGACGCCGTCGACGACGACGCCGATGAGCACGAGGGTCATGCCGACGAAGACCACCAGGTGCGCGGACAGCTGCGGGCCTGTCATCGCTCCGTGGTCGTGATCGAGCGCTGGGTCCAGGTGGGCAAGCAGGTCTGCCGCGAATCCCAAGACCATGACGGCCAATCCGATCTGCGATCCGATCGGGAGTTGACGGGCCACACTCGATACACGTCGGATGGCAGCGATTGCGGGCATTGGCTCTCCGTTCGGGTGGGTGGCCGATGGCTTCCATCGGCACGTCCGTGACGCTAGGAGCCACGCCTGTACCGCGGCAGAAATCGCGGTGAACGGCGCGTGAATATCGGCGGCGCGCGCGCGTGATGAGATGCGAGCGCCCGGGCGAGCATCACCACCAGGCGTCAGGCGGTCAGCCGAGGCCAGTTGGCGACGGACGATGAGATGGACACCCTGCGAGTACGTCCTCGACCGCGTCGGTGGCCAGCCCGATCGAGCGTCTCGGAGTTGGGAGACCCGTCTCGCGGGAATCGAGCTGGGCGCCGTCCGCGCGGCTTGACCACACCGCGGTACTGGTGGATGACGAGCAGCGCACAAGTGAGGAGCGCAACGGCTACACCCAGTGCGACCGCGACCAGCATCAACGATCCGAGCCGCAGGGCGACGATGCCAGCGAGGATCCCTGCGACCACGCCATTGATGACCGCAAGCATTCCGGGGGTCGTGACGAATACATGGGCGAGGCTGCCCGGACCGGGGGTCGCGCCGTACGTGGCCATGACGCCTGGTTCATCGTCGTTCGACCCGGTGATGAAGTAGTCCCGAAGCTCGGGCGCCATCTCCAGGTAGGCGTGGCGCAGCATGTTCATGCCAACCACCCAACCCACGTCTTCACGGTTGATGGCGACAAGCCGCGCGAATGACACAACTCCAACAAACAGGACGACAGGCAGGATCAGAAGCGCGAACGTCACGAACCCATCGCCGAACGCGGTGGCCTGGGCGACGAGGGCAAGAGCAACCACTGCGCCGGACAACACCGACAGGAACATCGACCCGCGGCTGAATGACTCGTTCCAGGACAGCGACCGGGTCGAGAGCAGACTCCAGTGCTCGGTCGTGAGGATCTGCAGGCGCAGGGCGGGCGACGCGTGATGCCCGCCTTCGTCAAGGAGGACGGCTTTCGCACCTCCTTCGTCGGGACCGTCTACACGCTCGCCGGACACCAAATCCCTCCTTGTCACTAGGCATCGAGCATGGAAGGCCTGCGGAAACATCGGGACGAACACAAATCAACAGGGCATGAATGACGCGGCAGTCCGATCGAGCGAGCTCACGACGCTCTCGGATCAGGCCGAGCTCGATGCGCCGTGGGACTTGTGCCCGATCGGGGCGGCCGGACGCCTCGCAGTGGCGCGATAGATGGCGCCGGCTCTCGCCCGTCGACAGGTTCGACTGCCGATGGTGGCTAGGTATGCGGCCAGCATCGTTCACGATCCATTCACGTGAGTTCCTCGAGTCATTCGGCCTCGCCTCTGACGATGTAGACATGAACAGCACCGTCCGGCCTACCCGTCATCGCGATCGTCCACCAGCAAATCCGATGGACTACGTCGCCAGAAGGCTCTCCTCGCTCCCGATGGTCGGGGGCGCCTTCTTAGCGATCCTGGGCGCTGGCCTCCTCGAATCGGCGGGAGTGCCCAGTCCAGGCGCGATGGCAGCGGGCTTTGTTGTCTTCTTCGTATCCGCGTTGGCGGCCGACGTGACCCTCGGCCGCCTGATCCGTCAACGCGGGAACGGTCCGTGGTGAGTACGGCGTCGATGGACCCGCATCCGAGGACGACGCTTCTGATTCGCTCGGGGCAGCCCGACCGGCAGCCGTCTGGCATTGCGCGCCACGTCTCCCGCGTTGCGGCTTGGACCCGCCTCGAGGATGAGTTGCGATCGATCGCCGTCGATCTCTTGGGGCCGAATGAGACAGACGAGCTTCCCGAAGCAATGTGCCGAGTGGGTTGCAGCGACGACCCAGAAAGCGATATCGGGTATCTGCGATGCGGCACTTGATGGGCTCGTCCGGGCCCTCGATTCGCTCCTCGTCGACGTCCCGCCCGACGTCGCGCGTCGACTCGACGAGGCCAGGATCCGGCACGACGCCGGATACACCTGAGCCAGGAGACCGTGTCATGACCGTTTCGAATGTCCGCCTCCAACGTGCATACGACGAACCGGGACCGAATGACGGACGCCGCGTACTCGTGGACCGCGTCTGGCCGCGCGGAAGGTCGAAGGAGCATCTTCGGCTCGACGCGTGGGAACGAGACCTCGGCCCGAGCACCGAGCTCCGCCAATGGTTCGGCCATGACCCGGAGCGCTGGCGGGAGTTTCAGGCGCGGTACCACCTGGAGCTGGCACAACCTGATACGCGCGCAGACGCTGGACGGACTCGCTGCCGCGGCTCGCCTGGGCCCGGTCACCCTCGTCTATGGGGCCCGCGATCGCGAGCACAACCAGGCCCAGGTCATCGCCGACGAGATCGAGCGTCGGCTTGCATCGACGCCCAAGGGCGAGCGGTAGGGACGGCGCCAGCGGTCGCGTCAATCGGGAGGCTGCACCTGCGGTTACGCGAGTGGATCTTCTGATTTTCCGTCTCGCCTCAAGTCCCAGCAAGCCGCGAGCGCGAGTGCATCACCGACGGCCGGCGACCTCCACCATGCACACGGATACCTCGAGAGCGAAGGAGGCGGTCGACCCGCGAAGCGGCCCTCGGCCCCGTAGGTCGTCAGGGCGGCGCCGATCCACGGTTCACACGCACGCTCGTACGCTGTACGAGCGCAGGGCGTCCACGGGATCGGCTCGGCGCGAACGTGCGTAGTCCTAGGGCGGAGCGATGAATCGGTATCCGAGGCCACGTTCGGTCTGGATGTAGCGTGGGGAGTCCGATGAGTCGCCGAGCTTGTCGCGGAGCCTGACGGATGTAGACCCGGATGTAGTCGACCTCGTCGACATACTCGCGTCCCCAGACCTTGGCCAGGAGCGTGCCGTGCTCGAGGATATGGCCCGCGTTTCGCACGAGGTGATAGAGGAGCTTGTACTCGGTCGGGGTCAGGTCCAGCCGCGTGCCGTCGAGTCGCGCCTCCTGCTTCGCGAAGTCGACCTCGAGATCCCCGGATTTGAAGGATGGGACACGACTGGCGGGAGCTGGCATCTCCAGGCGCCGCAGGACCGCCTTGACCCTCGCCATCAACTCGAGATGGTTGAAGGGCTTGGTGACGTAGTCGTCAGCTCCGAGCTCGAGACCCTTGACCTTGTCCATCGCGTCATCGCGTGCCGTGAGCATCACGACCGGGACGTCGGAGAACGCCCGAATCTGCCGAAGCACCTCGATAACCATCGATGCCGGGCAGGCCCACATCAAGCAGAACGATGTCGGGATGCTCCCGCTCGACAATGTCCAGCGCGGCCTCGCCCTCGCCGGCCCCGAGGACATCGACGTCGCGCCACTGCAGCATGAAATCCAAGACGGACCGACTCGACGACATCAGGTTCGTCGTCGACAACGAGGATCCGCATCACGCCCCCTGAGGCGGTCCGGCCGCCGGAACGACCAGGGTAAACGTGCTTCCGCGACCCGGCCGGCTCCGGACCTCGATCGAGCCGCCATGCGCCTGGGCGATCGCGAGAGCTCTCGGTAGTCCGAGCCCAACGCCTTCCTGTGGGCTGTTCGGGTCATGACGCCCGACGAAGAATCGCTCGAACAGGTGTGCCTGGTCCGCAGCGGAGATGCCCGGTCCGTCGTCGGTCACCGACCAGCGGATCATGCCGTCGGTGGAACGGTTGAGTCGCACCGTGATGCGCCCTCCGTCTGGCGCGAAGTGATGGGCATTGGCGACGAGGTTCAGCAGCGCCCGATCGAGGCGCGGGCGGTCGCCGAACACGCGCAGGCGCAGGACCGCGCGGGATGCGCAGCACAACGGTCTGCCTTCGGCCTTCAGCAAGCGGCCGGATCGTCGACACAGCTGACTCGGCGAGCTCGGTCGCGTCGAACTGGCGGAGCTGGAGCCCGATGGTCCCGGCTCGATAGCGAGCAAGGTCGAGGACTTCGCCGATGAGATGCTGCATCCGCTCCGCGTTTCGCTCCATGGTCTCGAGCATCGTGCGGCGCTGCTCGGCTGTCGGGTTGGACGCCGGGTCGAGCAATAGACCCGTACAGGGTTCGCATCACGGTGATCGGCGTTCGCAACTCATGCGCAATGATGGAAGGAAGTCGGTGCGCATCCGCTCCAGGTCCTTCATCGGACCCGCAGCCTCAGTCCAGGCACCGTGCTCGACCAGGCGCCGGCCGAGACTCGAGAGGACATACTCTCGAGCGGGTTCACCCCGAGCGATCCGAACCAGACCCAGCGAATTCAAGCTCGACCAGCAGATCCTCGGCGATGCCGGGCCGCAGGTCGGCGCCATTCTCGGAGAATCGACTCTCGAGATCGGCGGCTGTTGCCCCGACCCGGATCAGCGCGAGCGCGGCAACAGCCAAGGGCGAAGTCCCTGTGCCGGGCGTCGTCATGTAGCTGAGCATACGACTCGCTACTCGACCGAGAGGACCGTGATGACTCGCGGTCCTGCTGGCGCCATGACCTCGACCCTGTCGCCGGGGGCGCAGCCCATCACAGCGGCTCCGAGGGGTGAATCGGCCGAGATCCAGCCTTGGACCGGATCGCCATCGCCAGGGAACACCAACGCGTAGGTGACCGAGTCGCCTTCCTCCTCGAGGAGCGTCACTCGCCGCCCGATCACGGCTCGGTCCGGTTCGTGAACCTTGTCGGGCGGCATCGAGCACCGCGGAAAGGACGTCCAATCGGCGGGCGGCCTTGAAGACCGGGAGATGGACGACGCCGTCGTTCGGGGCGCCGGCCTCGGCGAGCACGGCGAGGTCGATCCGTAGCTGGCCAAGCTCATCGACGAGCGTGAGCCAGGCTTCTCCGGTCATCGGCCAGCGTTGGTTGGCTGAGGCCTGTCGGATCGCCGGCTCGTTCATGGTCACATGACCTCCTCGTCATAGGAACAGATGCACGGTCCTCCCGCGACGCAGCCAGAGCAGCAGAACGGAAGGCCGACATGGAAGACCGCGTTCCCGACGATCTCGATTTCGCAGGAAACACAGGTAAAGGGGTATTCGGTGCTCAGGCGGCGCATGGGGGACCTCGTGGTGAGACGGCTCAGCGCACTGACGCGTGGCCGTCCCATGGACGTGTCCAGCGAAGCTACTGACGCGGCCTGAAGGCCCTCGGGAACTCGCATGAAAAAAGCGTGAACTCGGCCCGATGCCGCCCGCTCATTCACACGTCCGTTCATGTGCGTCCACGTGTTCGTTCGTGTGCTGACGTGACCCTTGGGCGACATCGTCAGACGATCGACGTGCGTGGAGGCAGCGATGCAAACGGTCAAGACGCAGACGGCACAGTCCTCTGGGGCAGGTGCTCTGGCTGCGGCGCTCGCCCAGTTCGATGCTGCGGCCGACCACATCGCGCTCGAGTCCGGCCTCCGTGCCGTCCTGCGAGTTCCGCAGCGCGAGTACACGATCAACTTCCCCGTCAAGCGCGATGACGGCTCGGTTGAGGTGTTCCAGGGCTATCGCGTCCAGCACAACGTCGCGCGCGGGCCGGCCAAGGGCGGGCTTCGGTTCCATCCCAAGACCGATCTCGACGACGTTCGTGCGCTCGCGATGTGGATGACCTGGAAGGCAGCCCTGGTCGACGTGCCGTTCGGGGGCGCCAAGGGCGGCGTGACCTGCGACTCCGAGCACGATGAGTCAGAAGGAGCTCGAGGCGCTCACCCGTCGGTTCGCGACGGAACTCGAAGGGATCATCGGGCCGGACTCGGATATCCCGGCCCCCGACGTCGGGACGAATGCTCAGACGATGGCCTGGATCATGGACACCGTCTCGATGCACCGGGGCTACTCGGTGCCCGGCGCCGTGACCGGCAAGCCGATCGCGATCGGCGGTTCGGTCGGCCGTGCGGACGCGACGGGTCAGGGCGTCGTCTACACCATCGCGGAGGTTGCTCGCCGGGGCGGGTTCGAACTCGAAGGCTCCCGCGTGGCGGTCCAGGGCTTCGGCAACGTCGGCGAAGCGACGGCGCGTCTTGCTCCATGAGGCTGGCGCTCAAGTCGTCGCGATCACTGACGTACACGGCGGCGTCGCGAGTCCCGAGGGACTCGACGTCCCCTTCCTCCGACGCCATCTGGGTGAGCACGGCACGATCGCCGGGGCGCCCAGGACGCGGCCGATCGGCAACGAGGAGCTCTTCGGCCTCGATGTCGACGTCCTCGTCCTCGCGGCGCTCGAGGGTCAGATCACGGCGGCAAATGCCGACACGGTCCGGGCGCGGATCCTCGCCGAGGCGGCAAACGGACCGGTCGCACCTGACGCCGACCCCATCCTGCGTGCCAACGGCGTCGAAGTCCTTCCGGACATCCTGTGCAATGCGGGCGGCGTGATCGTCAGCTACTTCGAATGGGCCCAGAACCGAGCGGCTGTCGCCTGGACTCTCGAGGAGATCAACGAGCGGTTGCGCCGTCAGATCCTGACGGCCGCGGACGCTGTTTGGGCACGTTCCGCGGCAGATAGGATCGAGCCACGACTCGCTGCTCAGGCCATTGCCGTCGAGCGCGTTGCCGAGGCTACCCGGCTCCGCGGGCTGTACCCGTAGCGCGGCCCTCCGCGACGTCGCGTGATACCGGGAGTCACCGGAAGGCCGCACGCACCCCGTCTACCGCTCACCGATCAGTGACGCGCCCTCGTCGGAAGTGCGGACAGCGGATCAGTAGGAATGTCAGCGAGCTACCGGGGCTGCAGCCATGAACCCCGCGTTCACCTCGCCCTTGTGTGCCGCAAACGCTGCCAGGACCTGACCCTTCTCCCGCTCGGGCACCTTGAAATGGTCAAGGCTGCGCCCAAGTTCAGCCGCGACCTCATCGAACTCGTCGGGAGAGATCTTGAGCTCGCGATGGGCTTCCTCCAAACCAAGCGTCGTGCTTCCGGGCTTCGTCGCGGTGTATTCGAAGGGCCCACCGGATACGTTGCAGACCCACAGCGTGCGCATCCATTTCAGGCCGGGGAGTCTGTCTGGTTGCTCGACGCTCCATTCGCGCAGGGCGGGGTTCTTCGAGAGCTTTCCAACGGCCGGATTCGCGACGACTGCATCGCTGAAATGGTCAACGACAGCGGCGATCGCAAAGACGCCGCCGAGCCTTTCGTACAAACTCGCCTCAGCCATGGTTCAAGTACCTCTGTTGAGATTTCTGTGATGTCCTGGGTACGCAGCGGGCTGCTGGCGGAGCCGAATTCGCCTGCTCGAACATTGCGAATCCGTCAGGGGCGGAATCCGCAAACCACTCGTCCCCAAGGCCGAACCTAACCGCCGTCCTTGGCATTCGTGACCCCGATGCGCGCGACCGCGTCAGCCGCAACACCTCCCCTGGGCGCCACGAGTCGGCGACACTCGGCTTCGAGCGTCTGAGAAGTTTGCCGGTCTAGTGCTCAGAACTCAGTGACCGTAGTCACGCACAGGCCCTGCGAGCGGGCGGACCCTAGAGGTTCGACCGGTCGCTGACCAGCCGGGAGAGCACCGCTTCATCGAGCACCTGAACGCGGCCGCGCGATAGATGGATCGCGCCGGTTCGCTCGTAGTTCTCCAACAGGCGACTGACGACCTCGCGGGCCGTTCCGAGCTCGGCGGCGATGTCTTCGTGCCTCATGGAGATCACCCTTGCCGCGTCAACGTGCTGCAGCAGAAGAGCGGCGAGGCGGCTTTCCATCGTCCGGAACGCGACATCCTCTAGAAGAGTCGTGACATCGACAAGCGCCCGGCTCATCGTTTCGAAGATGAACCTGCGCATGGGGTCGCTCGTGCTCACCCACTCGCGCAGGGCGGCAGACGGAAGGACCACCGCCTCGGTTGCGACTTCAGCTTGAGCCGTCGCGATCGCCGGCTTCCCGAGCAACACGGACAGCATGCTGACCAGGCTCGACTGCTGGTCCCGCACGTGGTACAGGGTGATCTCGCGTCCTGTCCCCCCGATCCTGAAGACTCGGATGCTGCCCGTACCGACCGCGGCAAACTGGCTCGACAGATCCCCTTCGCTGAATAGCCGATCGCCCGGCGCCAGCTTCACATACCGAGCCGCTTTCGAAATGCTCGACTGCAACTCAGAGGGTGCCTCGCGATAGAAGTCGACCTGCTCCAGAATGCCCTGCTTGTCCAAAATCCTCACGCCTCCTTCTCGAGCTCTCGTGGCCCGTCGTGGCATTCACCCAACGTCGGCCATTGCCTGTTCGATGGTCTGAACGGTGGCGCCGCCCGCTGACCCAGCGGACCTTGGTTGCCAGGGCCAGCGGCCCGTCAGCTCGACCTCCAGGGAGAAGCTCAGGAACGTCCGGATGATGACGATCATTGCCAGCAGGCCGACACTCGTAAAGGTGGGCGCGATGGCCACCGTGCGGATGATGTCCCCTGCGACCAGGAGCTCCAGGCCAAGAAGAACGCCGCGACCGATGGACTGCCTGAGCTGACGATAGGAGTTGTCGATCGGTGCATCTCTGGTCAGCCCGCGTGCGAACGCGGCTCCAGCGATGCCGATCGAAATGACGATGACTGCAACGCCAATAGCATCCACCGCAAGTCCGACGACATCGACGGCGCCGCGGATGTCCATGGTGCTAGTCGCTCAGATCGTCTGTGGGCGGGATGGGAACGATGACCGCGCTTCTGTGCGGGCGATGGCCCCAGGCGCTGCCCAGCAGGCTGGCGATCCGATGCGACTCATGCCGCCGGTCGGCTCGACTCTCGGTGTTGGCTGACCTCTTGGACTTCGACCGCGGCGATGTCAAGTTCGACCCGGATTTCGTCGCCGACCAGCCAGCCGCCGGCCTCGAGGGCGACGTTCCAGGTCAAGCCCCAATCCTTGCGATTGATCTTCGTCGTGGCCGAGAAGGCTGCGCGGCGTAGGCCGTCCATGCCAGCCACAACTCCGAGGCGCTCAGTTTCGAGGACGATCGGGCGAGTCGTGTCACGGATGGTCAGGTCCCCGTGGATCCTGTAGTCGGCACCAGTCCGCTCGATCTTCGTGCTCAGGAAGGTGATCTCGGGATAAGTCGCCGCGTCGAAGAAGTCGGCAGATCGCAGGTGGTCATCGCGCTGGTCGACCCCCGTGTCGATACTCGCGACGCTTACCCGCGCCTCGACGGAGGACCGCGAGAGCGCGTCCTCGTCGACGTCGATCGTTCCGACGACGTCGCGAAACCGGCCACGGACGGTTGCGATCATCGTGTGCTTGACCTTGAAGCCGACCTCGGAGTGGGTTTGATCGATCGCCCAGCGACTCATTGGTTGCAATCCTTCCGGTGCGCCGTCCTCGGCTGCTCCGTGCTTCGTGTTGCGGTCAGACACGGAGGACCCGGCCTGCAACGCTCCAACACTCTTTCGAACTGACGGTACGGCTGTGCGGTAAACAGGCTGGTCAACGTCCATGTACGCCAGATGAATGGGCACCCTCGGCCGTGCCAGTCGCCACGCAGCGGACACTCCGTGACGAACGCTCCGTTCGGGTCGCTACAGTCGCTCCATGACGCGCGACACGATTACGACCGCGAGCCGCCGGCGGACCAAGCTCGTTTGCACGATTGGGCCTGCGACCGAACTACGGATGGACGAGATGGTCATGGCCGGGATGGACGTCGCGCAAATCAACTTTTCGCATGGCACCGCGGCCTCGCGCCAAGCGACTGCTATTGCTGCCCGCCAAGCCGAGGCAGCGAGTGGGCGACCGGTCGGGATCATGACCGATCTTGCAGGCCCCAAGATCCGGTTGGGCGACTTCGCCGATGGGTCGATCGACCTCATGCCCGGTCGCCCCTTCGCCCTTCGCGCCTTTCGAAACGGTGAGCCGCCGGGCGATGCTGCGGGTGTCCAGGTTTCGTACGCAGGGCTCGCCACGGATGTCCGGGTGGGGGATCGCGTGCTCCTTGCGGATGGGGCAGCGGAGCTGCGCGTGATCAGCGTCGGTAGTCACGTCGAGACTGAGGTCGTGCGAGGAGGAACGGTCCGTTCTCGAACCGGGGTCGCCATCCCTGCCGACAGGCTGTCATCGCCCGCCCTCACCGCCAAGGACCGAGCCGATCTGCCAGTGGCGATCGAACTCGGTGCCGATCTCATCGGTCAGTCGTTCGTCCGGGGACCTGATGACATCCTGGCCCTTCGGGCGCTGCTGGGGCCGGACGGGCCGCACATCGTCGCCAAGATCGAGACGCGTCCGGCAGTCGAGTCGTTTGACGCCATCCTCGACGTCGTGGACGCCGTGATGATCGCGCGTGGCGATCTCGGCGTGGAGGTGCCGTACGAAGAAGTGCCGCTGATCCAGAAGCAGCTCGTGCGCCGGGCGCTCGACCGGGGCATCCCGTCTATCGTGGCTACGCAGATGCTCGAGTCGATGACCAGTTCGCCTCGCCCCACGCGCGCAGAGGCCAGCGACGTCGCGAACGCCGTGTTCGATGGTGCCGATGCGATCATGCTCAGCGGCGAGACAGCGATCGGTGCGTATCCGGTGCTCGCGACCGAAGCCGCCACGCGGATCGCCTTGCGGTGCGAGATCGGCGGGACTTCGCATCTGCCGGCGGGCATGGCCCCCTCACATGGTGCCGACATCGGGGCACTGGCCTTTGCAGCTGCGGCGCTGGTGACCGCGGACGCGAGCATCGAGGCGATCGCCTGCTATACGCGCACCGGCCGGACTGCACGGATCCTGTCGGCGCTCCGGCCCGGTGTGCCAATCGTCGCCTTTTCGCCGGACCCGCATGTCGCCGGGCGCCTGGCGCTCGCCCACGGCGTCTTCGCGCGGACATGCGCACTCTTCGGAGAGTCGTCGGATCGGATCGTGGAGTTGGAACGGCTGCTCCGCGACACACGGATCCTGGCTGCCGACGCGTCGGTCGTGTTCGTCACGTCAGCGGGAGCTCCGGGATCGGCGCCGGACGTCCTGGCCATTCGTCACGTGCCCGTTGATCTTGGACCGCAGCCGACCGAGCCTGGCCAACGGGCCTCGCCCTGACACCGCGACGTTCACGGGGCGTACATGTCAGTTCCCACGGGTTTCCCCGTCGGTCGTCGACCATCGGATCATGAACACCATCGAGTCCCGGCTCCGCCGGCCCCGAACGCATGTCGCTGATACGGTCGACCTATCCCGCCGGTGGCCCTCCTTATCGCTCATCGTCGACTCCGTCCTCGGTGTCGCCCGATGGATGCGTTGGACTGCAGGCGGGTGGATCCGTGACCTCGGCTCATCGACCCAGCTGGGTCCCGATCCCGAACAGGTCACCGGACGGGCAACCGGGGCCCGAACGTAACCCAGCGGCTGCTGCAGCGGCATCTACCTGATGCGGGCAGACGTCGTTCGTGTGAGCCCCGTCCAAATCCTGCCCGGTACTAGCGCTGCGTCTCATCTACGGTGCACGTCGTCCGCCGCGGGTGAGAAGGAATCCAGGACGCCGAATAGGCTGAGCAGGTCGATGTCAAACAACAACGCAAGGAACGACCTCGAACCCGATGATACCCGCCGGCCGCGGCTGCTCACCGGTGATCGGCCGACAGGTCCGCTCCACCTCGGGCACTTCGTCGGCACGCTGCGGAACCGCCTGCGTCTTCAGGAAACGCATGACACGTTCATCCTCGTGGCAGACCAGCACATGCTGACCACCCGCCTCGACCACCTCTCGGAGATCGAGGCGAACATCCGCGAGGACGTCGTGGGCAACCTCGCGGTGGGTGTGGACTCGACCAGGGCGACGATCTACCTCCAGTCGCGTGTGCCCGAGACGGCCGAGCTGTTCCTCTACTTCGCGATGCTTGTTTCGGTGGCTCGGGCCCAGCGGATCCCCACTCTCAAGGACAAGCTCCGCGAGACACGTCTCGCTCAGCCGTCGTACGGCCTGCTCGGATACCCGGTCCTTCAGGCGGCTGACATCCTCCTCGTCAAGGGCGACGTGGTGCCTGTCGGCCCCGATCAGGCTGCCCACGTGGAACTCGCCCGCGAGATCGCCCGCAGCTTCAATGAGCGGTTCGTGCCCGTATTCCCAGTGCCTTCCGGTCTGGCCCCAGCGTCAGGCACGCTTCCAGGCATCGACGGTTCGCCGAAGATGAGCCGATCGGTCGGGAACACGATCAACCTCTTCGATGACCCGGAGGCTGTTCGCGCCAAGGTCATGTCGATGTACACCGATCCAACCAGGCTTCGTGCAACCGACCCGGGACACGTCGAGGGGAATCCAGTGTTCGCCTACCACGACGCGTTCAACGCCGACACAGACGAGGTGGAGGATCTGAAGCAGAGGTACGTCGCCGGACGGGTTGGCGACGTAGAGGTGAAGCAGCGACTCGTCGCGACTTTGGAGTGTTTCCTCGACCCAATTCGGCAGCGTCGGCGAGACCTGCTGGCGGAGAACCCCACGATCGTCGAGGACGTGCTACGAACCGGAACGGCCCGTGCCCGCATCGAGGCCGCCGCGACGATGCGACAAGTCCGAACGGCCATGCATCTTGACTACTTTGCCTAGACGGCCTCGCAGCACCCCGGGGGAGCTCGCGGACCCTATGCCCCCGGCCCTGTCGGAGCTGGCTGCCGAGATCGTTGTCTGTCGCCTCTGCCCGCGACTTGTCGCATGGCGCGAACGGGTCGCCTCCGAGAAGGTCGCTCGCTTCGCGGCAGAGACCTACTGGGGTCGACCCCTGCCCGGTTTCGGCGATCCCGACGCACGGGTGTTCGTCCTTGGACTGGCGCCGGCCGCCCATGGTGGGAATCGGACGGGTCGCATCTTCACGGGCGATCGATCGGGTGACTTCCTGGTCGCCGCGCTCCACGCCACCGGATTCGCCAACCAGCCAACATCAACTCGGCCCGGAGATGGCCTCGCGCTGATCGATCTCTACGTCGCCGCCGCTGTCCGCTGCGCGCCACCGATGAACCATCCGACCGATCGGTGAGCGCGGCAACTGCGCCCCGTACCTTGTTCGCGAACTCGCCGCGTTGCGTCGCATCCGCGTCATCGTCGCCCTCGGCGCATTCGCCTGGGATGCAGCGCTTCGCACCTTCGGTGACGCGACGGCGATCCCCAGGCCGCGACCGCGCTTTGGGCACGGCACAGAGGCCGTCATCGGCTCATACCGGCTGATCGGCTCGTTTCATCCGAGCCAAAGGAACACATTCACCGGCAGACTCAGGCCGGCGATGCTCGAAGCCGTCCTGCGTCGCGCCGGCGAGCTGGCGCGCGACTGAGATCCTGCCGCTACCGTTGAGCCGCCAGGCGGCGGAGGACGGCTGGCAGGATGCCACCGTGGCGGTAGTAGTCGACGTCGATCGGGCCGTCCAGGCGGGCCACAACCTCGAACGAGCGTTCGCGACCGTCGCCATCGTGCCGGACGACCACATTGAGCCGGCAGCGCGGCGCGAGACTGTCGGCGATGCCCTCGACCGCGAACGACTCATGACCCGTGAGGCCGATCGACGCGGCGCCATCGCCGGGTAGGAACTCGAGCGGCAGGACGCCCATCCCGACCAGGTTTGAACGGTGGATCCGCTCGTAGCTCTCGGCGATGACGGCGCGGATGCCCAGGAGGGTCGTCCCCTTTGCCGCCCAGTCGCGCGACGACCCGGAGCCGTATTCGCGACCGGCGATGATGACCAGGGGGACACCTTCGTCCCGATACTTCATCGCAGCGTCGTAGATGAAGGCCTCTTCGCCATCCGGGAGATGGATCGTATACGGCCCTTCCTTGCCATCGACGAGACGGTTGCGCAGGCGGATATTGCCAAACGTGCCCCGCATCATGACCTCGTGATGGCCGCGCCGGGCGCCGTACGAGTTGAAGTCCAAAGGCGACACATCGTGCTCCTGGAGCCACTGGCCGGCCGGTGACTTCGGGGCGATCGAACCGGCCGGCGAAATGTGGTCGGTCGTCACCGAATCGCCGAAGACCGCGAGCACCCGTGCACCCACGATGTCGGCGACGGGCGCGGGCTCGGTGGAGACGCTGTCGAAGAACGGTGGCCTGGCGACATACGTCGAGCTCGCGTTCCAGGCGTATCGATCGCCGGCTGGTGTCGGCAGCGCCCGCCAGCGATCGTCGCCATCGAACACGACGGCGTACGTTCGCCGGAACAGCTCAGGATCGATCGAATCGCTGATCACGGCCCGGATCTCGTCGGGCCCTGGCCAAAGATCCGAGAGCATCACCGGCAGCCCGTCGCGGTCGCGCCCCAGTGGCTCGGTGGTCAGGTCGATATCGACCCGCCCGGCAAGTGCAAACGCAACAACGAGCGGCGGTGAGGCGAGATAGCTCGCGCGCGCGAGGGGATGGATTCGCCCTTCAAAGTTCCGGTTTCCAGACAGCACCGCGGCTACGACAAGGTCGTTCTCTTCGATGGCCGTTGCGATCGGCTCGTCGAGCGGACCGGAGTTGCCGATACACGTCGTGCAGCCGTATCCGGCAAGCGCGAAGCCGAGCTGCTCGAGCGGCGCCATCAGCCCGGCTGTCTCGAGATAGCCGGTGACGGCCCTGGAGCCCGGGGCCAGGGACGTCTTGACGGTCGGGCTGACCGTGAGCCCGCGCGCCACGGCGTTCCTCGCCAGCAAGCCCGCTCCGACCATCACTGTCGGATTGGAGGTATTCGTGCACGAGGTGATTGCGGCAATCACCACGGACCCCATCCGGATGGATCCTCTCGTTGCCCCGGTCTCTTGTGTGCCCTTCGCTGGAAGTGCGTCATCGACGACCGAATCGGCTATCGGCGCGGCGGAGTCGGCTTCCTGCTCGCGTTCGCCGCCGCGGGCGTACGAGGGCGGGTCACTTGCCGGGAACGAGTCGGCAGATGCCACCTCGACGACTCCCTCGATCGGTCGAGGACTCTCCGGCTCCCCTTCGAGCCCGGCAGCGTCCGCTCGGGAAGTTGGCGCGGAAGTTCTCCTTGAGCCGCATCGAGACCGACTCGATCCTGGGGACGGCGCGGCCCGGCCAGCGATGGGACGACCGACGTCGAGATCGAGCTCGATGAGCGCATCGAAGTCGAGGGCAGTACCTGGATCACGCCATAGGCCCTGTTCCTTCGCGTAGCGCTCGACGAGGGCCACGCGATCATCGGAGCGCCCCGTCAGTCGCAGGTACTCGAGCGTCTCGTCATCGATCGGAAACAGCGTGGCCGTGGCCCCGAACTCCGGGCTCATGTTGCTGATCGTTGCCCGGTCGGCGAGCGACAGGCTGGCCAGACCGTCACCGGCGAACTCGACGAAGGAGCCGACGACACCAAACGTGCGCAGCATCTCGGTCACCACAAGGACGAGGTCGGTCGCGGTCGAACCCTGCGGCAGCTCGCCGTGAAGACGCACGCCGACGATCCGCGGCATGGGCACGTAGAGCGGCTGGCCGAGCAACACGGCCTCGGCCTCGATCCCGCCCACCCCGTAGCCGAGCACACCGAGGCCGTTGACCATCGTCGTGTGCGAGTCGGTCCCGACAAGCGTGTCCGGGAATGCAACACGGCCGCGCTCATCCGCGCGATCGGCGACGACCGTGGCCAGATACTCCAGGTTGACCTGGTGGACGATCCCGGTTCCCGGTGGTACGACCCGCAGGCCCTGGAACGCGGTCTGGGCCCATCGAAGCAGCTGATACCGCTCACCGTTGCGCTCGTACTCGCGATCGACGTTGAATGCGAAGGCGCCTGGTGTCCCGAATCGATCGACCTGGACCGAGTGGTCGATAACGAGGTCTGCCGGCACCAGCGGATTGACCTTCGCGGGATCGCCGCCGAGGTCGGCGATGGCGTCTCGCATCCCGGCCAGGTCCACGATCGCGGGCACGCCGGTAAAGTCCTGGAGGAGGACTCTCGACGGCATGAACGGGATCTCTGCATCGGCCATCGCGACCGGGTCGCCAACTGGCGAGCACCTCGACGTGCGTGGGCTGCACAAGGCCGCGGCCGGCATGTCGGAGCACGTTCTCGAGCAGGATGCGCAGCGTCACCGGAGCGTGATCGAGGTCCAACCGATCGGCAAGGACGGCGAGTCGGTAGTGATCCGGATGCCCCGAACCTAGGCTCGCCCTCGCGCCGTAACGGTCATGGTCAGGCACCCGCGCACTTCTCCTGTGACGACACCTACGTCGAGTCGAACTGTACGGCCCGAGAGGACGTGAGCCTCGCGCAGCGGAAACCACCATGCCAACTAGCGTGAAAGCGCACGGACAAGGTCGCTGTCCGAGATGACACCGAGTGCCGTTTCGGGGTCTTCGCCGACCACCACAAGCCGATCGACGTCGCACTCGGTCATCATCCGCGCGGCTTCGGTCAGCGTGGCCGAACCGCGGATGGTGATGGCAGGTCGCGTCATCACGTCCCGAACCAAGACGGCGCCCCAAGCGGACGACTGGACCGACGAAGCCGAGAGCCTGACGAGATCGGTCTGGCTGACCACTCCGACCAGGAGTCCCTCTGCGTCGACAACGGGCAGACCCCCGATGTCGTAGTCCGACAGAAGCTGGGCGACTCTGAATAGATCGACGTCTGGGGCGACGACGACTGGGTCACCCGCCGTCAGATCGACAACGAGGGCTTCGGACTCGTTCCTGTGCGCCATGAGAGGACGCTAGAGCGTGCCCGTCGAGGTCACCGGAAACGCCCGTGAACAAGGCGTGAACGGATGAGGGGCGGTCACCGACGTCGCCGACCGTGGCCCTGCTCGTCCGACGACTGATGTCGCTCGAAGTGGTCGCGCATCGTCGGAATCTCGTACGGCGCTACCGCCTGGAAAGGGCAAGGTCACGTGACGACCGGGTCATTCGCGATGGCGTCAAGAGATCCGACACATCGTGGCAGTGTCGGACACGGGCGTTGCCCTGCACCGCGATCGAGCAGGTGCAATCTCGGCCGGCTACGCATCGGGCGCAACAGAACGGAAGCCCCGCCTGGAAGATGGGTGCGCCGGTGATGCCTACCTCGCAGGTCGCGCACGAGGGCGCCAGGTCGGCGTCAGGACGATGCACAGCGGGCTCCTCGACATACAGCGATGGCACCGCGGACAAGCCAAAGTCCCTGCCCGCTAGTGCCACCGCCCCGAAGGTAGGTGACTGGACTGACAAGCCCGGGAATCGGCGTGAACGCCCGATGGACGACGCAGCGGGCCCGGAGTTCTTCATGCGCCGTTCACGTGACTTCCCCCGGATCGACAGTGGCGCGATCTAGCCTCAATTCGACGCAGACGTCCTGCCTCCCCCGGTCGGGGCACATGCAGGACTGGAAATGGAGGCGATCAAGATGACGAGACAGACAACGGCTCTCGCGGCGGGCTGGGACGCGGCAGAGTGGGCAAGCACGGAGCGGTCGGCACCCGGTCGCGACGTAAACGAAGTGGAGTCTCTGGCAGTGGGTGGGAACACCGCGGCCGGAAGGCTCAACTATCGATGGCCGCGGAGATAGTGCCCTATCGGGATTCTCGGGCCATAACCCCAGCGGTCAGCTCTCGTCTGCGGCACGAACCTTCGCCATTGCAGGCGGGCTCCTCGACGGACTCGGCGATGGCCGGCTCAGCGCGAGGCTCGATCCACAGGATGGTCTGTGCTGCGTGGCGATCTCGGACGAGCCCCCAGCCAGCGCTCAGCGATGAGGTTCCGGGGATCGCGCGTACCTGACCTGCCGGGGGACTTCGAGCCGATCGGGAGGACGGCCGGTCGGTAGTCGGCCCCGCGCGAGCGCCGGCGGGGTATTCACGCCACGTTCACTTTGTTTCGACTGTTTCGTCAATCCCACAGGTCATGTTGAACGCGTCGTTCACTAGGAACGGGAGCATGACCAATGAAGAAAATCCTGGTCGCCTACGACGGCGACGAACCGGCGCATCGCGCGCTTGAACGAGGCGCTGAACTGGCGCAGGCGTTCGGGGCCGAGCTGGGTGTCGTGAGCGTCACGCCATGGCGCCGTGGCCGCTTCCCGACGGACGTCTGGGACGACGCCGAAGCCCACGCAAGGGCGCTCAAGTCAGCCGAGCGACTGGCTGAGCCAGCGCGGCCTATCAGCCACCTTGCTGTCACCCGCCGGCGACACCGGCAGGATGATCGAGAGGGTCGCTGAAGCCCATGACTTCGACACGATCGTCGTAGGGACCCGTGACCTGGGTCCGGTCGGTCGCTTCATGCAGCGAAGCGTGTCCGAGCACCTCGCCACAAACGCAAAGGCGACGGTCGTCGTTGCCCGCTGACGGTTGGACCCGAGTACTGGGGCTGACCGCGTTGCAGGTCGCCCCACCCACCACACCAGTTGACGGAGATCGCCACATGTCTCGACGACCCCAGCGCTCTCGGCTGGTCGATCAGCTCATCTCGCCGGTCAGCGCGAAGCTGCGGCGATCGATCCCTCGTCTGCGCCGCAGCTTTCCGCCCCAGCAACCCCGATGGTCGTTGGCGCGTTTGGTTGGCCTTCGACGCGGACCCAGCGCATACCCAAGACCAGGAGACAAGAGCTGATGCGAGTCATCCTTGCCTTTGACGGCTCGGCCGCCGCGACCGATGCCGTGGCTCTTGTAGAGGCGATGGCCTGGCCGAACGACTCGGTCCTGCGCGTCATCAGCGTGATCGAACCGACCTTGCCGACGGTGGGGCCGTTGTATCGCGGCGCCGCATCTGGCGCCGGAAATCGACGAAGCGATAACGGCCTACACGGACGACACCTTGCGAGGCGTCCTCGTACGCCTTCGGTCCTCCGGTCGATCGGTCGAGGGTGAGGTGCTGCGCGGCCGGGCCGCGAGCGCGATCGTCGACGATGCCCGCGATTTCGGCGCCGACCTCCTGGTCGTCGGCTCGCGCGGTCACGGGACCATCGCATCGCTACTCCTCGGGTCCGTCTCCAGTGAAGTCGTCGATCACGCCTCATGCCCGGTCCTCGTCGCTCGAACCACGGAGCTGGCCCGCGTCGTGTTTGCCACCGATGGATCTCCCTCGGCCCAGGCGGCCGAACTGATCCTGTCGGCGTGGCCCATATTCGCCGGGCTTCCGATCCGTGTCGTCAGCGTTGCCGACATCGTCCGTCCATGGACGATCGGGCATCGCCCCGACGATGTACGGACAGGTGCTCGACGCGTATGCGGCGGACTTCGCGAAGCGAAGGTGGAGCACGAGCGCATCGCGACCGACACCGCGACGCGACTGCGCGACGTCGGTCGCGCGGCCGATGCCGAGGCTCGAGCCGGCGATGCCGCCGCCGAGATCATCGCCGTCGTCGAACAGCAGCGGGCCGACCTCGCCGTCCTGGGCTCGCGTGGCCACACCGGAGTGACCCGCCTCCTGCTTGGCAGTGTCGCCCGGAACGTCCTGTCGGGCAGTACCGCGTCGGTCCTCATCGTCCGCGACGGAACCGAGGAACCAGCTCAAGCCGGGGCTGCTCCGAGCTGACTGTCTACAGACAGGTTGGCCTTATCCAAAGACGCTTGAAGGAGACTCATCATGAACCAGCGACGGATCCTGGTGGCCTATGACGGAACCGAGGCGGCCTACTGGGCTCTCATGCATGCCGCTGACGCCGCCCTCGCAAATGACGCTGCGATCGGCGTGGTGACCGTCTCGCCCGCGCCCGCGGCGGCCGCCGCCGATGCTGAGCGGATCCTGCGCGAGCACGAGCTCGAGCCCGTCCTGCACACGCCGGTCGGAGACCCAGCGACGGAGATCGCGCGGGTCGCCGAGGAGCATGCCTATGACGCGATCTACGTCGGACGTCGTGAAGATGGCCCGTTGGCGCGGACGCTCGAACATCGTGTGTCGGAAGGCGTCGTCCAGGCGTCGTCCCGCACGACCGTGATCGCGCGATAGCAGCCGCCCAGATCGATCCGGTCGCCGGCCCGTCGAGGATCAGACCAATGCCAGCCTTCACGATCACGTGTCCTCCAAGTCGTCGTCTTGGTTCTCTTCCTGGCTGGATGCGCGAGCAGCGGCGCCCCGACGTGGACGTTTGGGCCGACCATGGCGCCCTCGGGCGGGGCGACCGCGGCCGGGTCGTCGGCAGCCGAGCGCGCATCCGCATCCTTCGTCGGCGTCGGGTGCCCCGGCACCGAGCTCCGCAGAACCAGCTGGACATCGGGGCGTTCGACCTCGGGTTCGAGCCGTCGGCCATCACCGTGACGGCGGAGGGCACCTACGAGGTCGCCTTCAGCAACACGGGTGCCATCCCGCACGACATCACCTTCGCGGACGGCACCACGATCCCCGCCGCGCCAGGTGCTACCAGCGTCGGCAGCGTGACGATCCCGGCAGGAGGCCTCACGTTCATCTGCTCGATCCCGGGTCACGAACAGGCCGGGATGAAGGGATCGGTCACCGTCGCGGGGGCTGCAGCGACGCCGGACCCAGATAGCCACGGGGGTCCCGACACCGTCGATCGACGTGGTCGCGGACCCGGACGCTCCCGAACCGGTCACCTACGACCCGATTGCGCCGCGGCTCCTGGCGGGCGACGTCCACGACATCGAGCTCGTGATGACCGAGCAAGAGATGACCGTCGCGCCCGGGCTTCGTCCAGAAGGTCTGGACGTTCGGCGGGACCGTCCCCGGCCCGGTCATCCGGGTCAAGGTCGGCGACACCGTGCGGGTCCACCTCAAGAACCCGGCCACCAGCCAGATGTCCCACTCGATCGACTTCCATGCCAGCCAGGTCGCCTGGAACGACGAGATGCGGTCGATCGCGCCCGGCGAGGAGCTGCTCTACGAGTGGACGGCCGAATACGCCGGCGTATGGATGTACCACTGCGGCACCGCCCCGACGCTGCATCACATCGCCAACGGCATGTACGGCATGGTCATCGTCGAGCCGAGGGACGGCTGCCCAAGGTCGACAGGGAGTTCGCCCTCGTCCAGAGCGAGTGGTATCTCGGGTCCGCAGGGCGATATCACCAGCCTCGACAAGGCTGCTGCCGCGGCGCCCGCGCCCGACTTCGTCGTCTTCAACGGCGTCGCCAACCAATACATGGACGCGCCGCTCAAGGTTGAGACCGGCGAGCGCGTGCGCGATCTTCGTGCTCGATGCCGGGCCGAGCATCGACAGCTCGTTCCACATCGTCGGCACGATCTTCGACACCGTCATCAAGGAGGGTATCGCACCTGGCGAAGGGCAACGCTGGATCTGGGGATCGCAGGCGGTCGATCTATCTCCAGCTCAGGGCGCGATCGTCGAGTTCACGACCGCGGAGGATGGTCTGTACCCGCTGGTGACGCATGCCTTCAACTTCGTTGGGCGTGGGGCGCTCGGCATGCTGCAGGCTGGTGACGGCGATCCGACGAACTGATCGATGACCGCCAAGTCGTTGCCAGTCATCCAACCGGTAGGGATCTGCCGGATATTTATGGCATCTGCGCCCTCGAATCCCGTTGGACCGCGCGTTAGCCACCGGCCGGAATTTAGGAGCGAAAGTCCTGCACCGCATCGCGGGCTGCCTGTTAACCCGTTGCGGTAGCGTGCGGCTCCGCGCGGGCGGAGCGAACCTAGATCCAGGCGGTTAACGCGCGGAGGGGCCGGTCCCGATTGCTTGCGCGCTGGGCCGGCTCGATCCTCCTCCGCGATCTCTTTCGCCTGGCGCGCGGCCGCCTGCTTGGCCTCCCAGATGCGGAGGATCTCCATAGCCAGCGGGCGCAGCGGGAGTGGCGGCCGCGTTCCGACGCCGATGACGGTGATGCGACGGGGTCCGCGACGAGGCATCGTGCAGCAGCTCCTGGAACCTGGTACCCCGCATGCTCGCTTCGATCGGGTGAGACCAAGTGCGCGGCGTCGGCAGCGCTGGGCGATCCGCCTGATGCTCGAGCATATAGCTCGATACCCATCAAGGTCGTACTGCGAGCCCACTGCGATCGCCAGGCCCGTGCGTTGGGGTCGGCCCGTCACCGGCTGACCGGCGACGACCTCATCTTCGCCGATGCCACCGGTGAGCCACTGTCGGGCCGCCACGTCACGACCCTGTCTTCAAGGCGCTCCTGCGGCGAGCCGGGCTGCCCGACATCCGCTTCCATGCCCTGCCCCACACCTTCGCGACGCTGCAACTGCGCGCCGGGACGAACCCGAAGATCGTGTCCGAGGTGCTGGGCCACAAGGAGATTGCGATCACCCTCGACCGCTACAGCCACGCCCTGCCGACGATGCAGACCGAGGCGATGGCCCGGCTCGACGCGGTCCTCGGCCGCTCGCCCCTCGACCGCGCCGAGTCGTCGTCGCCGCGGGAATCGGTGCCCGAGTTGTGGCTCGATCAGGACGCACCGGCCGATCACGAGGGGACGTCCGATCGGGATAAGGGTTCTGATAAGGGTTCAGCCGGCCCGCGGCGGACAAAGAAGAAGCCCGATCCGAGCGTGGATCGGGCCGAAACTGGCGATTTTGGTACCGCATACCGGATTCGAACCGGTGATCTCCGCCTTGAGAGGGCGGTGTCCTGGGCCTCTAGACGAATGCGGCGCCGGCCGTCGGGCGGGGACCGCCACGACGGCCGACAGGATACCAGAGGACCGGAGCCCGGTCGCCCGGGCTCCCGTTCACTGCGGGCTCAGCAGGTAGATGTGGTCGATGGCGACCGTCGGCCGCCCGCTCGTGCCCAGCGCCCGCACCCGGAGGGTATGTGGCCCTGCGGGCAGGTTGCGAGCGAACACCATGTCCCTCGCCCGGAACGTCGCGTGTCCGAGGTCGATGGTGGTCACTGCCCTGCCGTCGATCAGCACGACTGCCTTGCCGCGGGTCGGGCCGACGGGGCCGGCCCACGCGATGGATGTGCCATTGAAATCGATCGTGGCGATGTCGCCACGATGGGTCGTCGAGTGAGCCCGACGACCGAGATATCCGCTGTGCGAGGCGTATGCCCATGAACCCGACCAGCGGACGGCGCTGGACGAGTCCGACACCGCGCTGGCACGGTACGTGGGGGAGTTGGCCCAGTCGCCGACCGTGCCCGCACGGTCGATCGCGCGGACCCGGAAGCGGAACGTCGTCCCGACGGGCACCGTGCGCCGCGAGACGCTCGAGGTCGCTGATGTGAGTCTGAGCGGAGCCCAGCTGCTGTCGCCGATGCGGACCTGGAGCTGGTAGCTCCGGATGCCCGCCTGCGTGTCGGTCAGCGCCCAGTCGACGATGACCGGCACACCCACGCTCGGCACCGCCGAGGTGTCCGAAAGCGTGACCTGCGGGCGACTCACCTCGGGCGGCCTCGCCGACTGGGGCCTCGACGGCGGCGGGGTCGGTGTCGGGGCGGCAGTCGGGGCCGGCGTCGGTGCCACCGTGGCAGCCGGCGTCGGCGTGGCAACGGGCGCCGAGGTTGCGGACTGGCGTCGGCGTCGGCTGTGCCGTGGGCACGGTCGCGCCGGTCGGCGTCGGGCCCGGCGTCGGAGCGGGGGTACTACCCGGCGTCGGAGCGGGAGTCGCCACGGGCGTCGGGACCGGTGTCGGCCCTGGCGTCGCGGTCGGCCTCGGCGTGGGTGTCGGCGTCACGGCCGGTGTCGGGGGTGGGGTCGCCGGCGCCGGCGCAGGACCGGACGTCGTGCCGGCCGGCCCGTACAGCCAGTCGGTGAAGCCGAAGTTCTTGCCTGTCCGTGCGGGGGCGGGGGCGCGGAACGACGTCCCGTACCGCTTGTCGATCAGCCACGGCTGCCATTCGTCGTCGCCCGTCGCCGGCCAGCCGGCGCGGTTGTAGAGGAACGTCGTAGCCCGCAGCAGGGCGCGATTCGACCAGGACCAGGCGTCGTAGCCCTGCACACGCAGGAGCTCGGCCTGCAGGACCGCTCCCTGCATCCCCTCCCACGGATAGCCCGTGGAGGCGGGCGGCCACTGCAGCGCGCCGCCACGACGCAGGTCGTCCGGCAGGACGCCATCGAGGTTGATGCCCGCACGCGAGCACGGCGGGTTGATCCCGACAGGTCGCAGGGGGTCGCATTGCCAGCTGAGCTCGCCGTAGGTGAACCCGGCATAGGCTGCCCGATCGCCGAGGTAGCCCCGGAACACCTGTGCCGTCCGAGCGATCTGGGCGCTGTCGCCAAGGTACCCGGCGACCGCGGCGCGTGCGGCACCGGCATGGGTGCCCCAGTTGTTCGGACGGTCCTCGTGCGTGCTGACGAGCGTCCGCCCGTCGAGGGTCTTGGTCAGCAGCGACCGCAGCCACGGACGGAAGGTGTTCTGGTCGAACGATGGATCGGCCGACGGAAGGTCGACGAGGTCCGCCGCGATGACGTAGCCCGGAAGGTTGCGCCCGAGGGCGAGGGTCCGTCCGCCGGTCTCGGTACCGACGGCTCTCTTCAGGGCGGAGATGACGTCGGCCCGGTAGCCGGCACCGCCGATCCGGGCATAGACCAGGCCCTTGGCGAGCGTGGTGACGTCCGCGGACTCGTCCTGATTCGAGATGTCAGGCGTGCCGATCGACGAGTCGGCGCGGGCCTTGAGGGCGGTCCAGGCGGTACCGCTGGTCGGTCGCGAGAGAAGCTCGGATCGCGACATGAGGATGGTGTCGGTGGCCGCCGAGGTCGGACTCATGCGGGCGACGATCAGGATCGTACCGAAGGCCAGCAGGAAGGCCATGACGTGCACGATCAACGCTGGGATGACTCGACGAGACGCCCACTGGGCGCCGCTCGAGAGCGACGACATGACGCTCCTCTCTACCTGGACGCCGCTGGGGGCGGCGAACGAAGGCTGTCCGGGACGCGCCGAGGCACGGTCCGGGATGTCACAGGGAGCTGGGGGGAACCCGCAGTGAGCGCGGGGCTTGGGGGTCGGCGACCGCTCAGTCAGCGGTAATGAGGCGGCGAACGGACGCCGGGGGACTCCCTGCTGGGGTCATTGTCTCAGACATGGCAGATGTGTGACAGCGCGCACCACGGGCATCACGCGCACGTTTCAGCCGCCCGGTGCATCCGCGCACCGCCAATCGGTCAGAGCCTGTGCAGCTCGAGGAAGGTGCGGACCGCCTCGGCGACCTGCTGATAGCTGTGCTCGCCGTGGATCAACCCGAAATGAGAATGCGCCCCGAAGGGCTCGAATTCCGAGTCGAGCCACTCGGCGAGCCGCTCAGCGTCGTCCAGCGTGGTCGTCCGGTCGAGCCCGCCGCCGATGACCAGCCGCGGGACCTCGGCGACGACCCGCCGGTCGACCGGGATGCCGGCCAGGACCTGACGCCGCGCAGCTCCGGATTCATGCGGTTTCTGGCCGAGCAGGTGCTGGATGCGCAGCACGTCGGCCAGGGTGAGGTCGCGATCGTCGCGCAGCAGCTTCTCGGGGAGTGTCTCCCAGCCGATCACGCTGCGCCCATAGACCTCCGGGACCTCGCGCAGCTCATACGGCCGGACCGGCGGACGAAGATCGCGGGGCAATTGCGGCGCGATCAGCACGAGGCCGGACATCGCGACCCGCTCCGCGGCCTTGAGCGCGAGAAGCCCGCCCATGCCGTGCCCGATCGCGACGGTCGAGGGTCCCAGCCGGTCGAGCGCGGCGACCACGTCCTCGACGTAGGTGTCGAACGACAGGGTGGCCGGGTCCGCCGTCTGCGACCAATGGTGGTTGCGCAGGTTGAGGGCGTGGCCCTCCCAGCCGCGACCCGCGAAGTAGCCGAGGAACCGCTCCCACACCCACGAGCCGGCGAGCTCGCCGTGGACGAACAGCAGGGGCTTTCGTCGGGACCGCCGCTCCGGGAGCCAGGATTCGATGTAGATCCCGCGGTCGTGCAGCTCGATCTCGTCCTTGCGGACCGGCCTGCCGTTCGATGGCGGCACCTGCGCTCGAGACAGGATCTGCTCGGGGATCGGGTCGGACATCCGGTTCACCATTCGTGTGGCGTTCATCTGTGGATACAAGCGAGTCTCTGGGACTCCATCTCAGCACGGACCGAGGGTCGCGAGTCGGTCGATGCTCCCCGGCTCCGGGGGCTGCTGCTGCCGCGACTGCTGCCGTGCACGGTAACGCCCGTCGGAACCCGACGGGCATAGACGCACATTCATCGGCGGTGGAGAGACCAGTAGCCGACCGCCACAAGCAGCGTACCATCGAGGGACACATTCCTACGGCGTCGATTCCTGACGACTTCGCGAGACCACGCTATCCTCCGGCGGCCGTGCGACTGCTCATCGTCGAGGACGAGCTCGACCTCGCTACTGCTCTTGCCACCGGGTTGCGCCGCGAAGGCTATGCGATCGACATCGCCGTGACTGCCGCCGAGGCGCGCGAGCGCCTCCATGACACACCGTATGACGTTGTGTGCCTGGACCTCGGCCTGCCCGACGGCGACGGTCGCGAGGTCTGCCGCGAGCTTCGCGCCGGCGAGCTGGTGCTACCGGAAGCCACGCCGCCGCGCGTCCTGATGCTGACCGCCCGGGACGGTCTCGAGGATCGAGTGGGAGGTCTGGACGACGGTGCCGACGACTACCTGGTCAAGCCGTTCAGCTTCGTGGAGCTCGCGGCACGGGTTCGGGCCCTCGCGCGTCGCCCGACGATCAACGGTGGGGCGACGATCCGGCTGGGGAGCCTCGGGCTCGACGCCGCGCGGCATGAGGCCCACCGCAACGAACATCGTCTCGACCTGACGGCCAAGGAGTTCGCGCTCCTCCGCTACTTCATGCTCCATCCGAGCGATGTCCTGACACCGGAGCGCCTGCTCGAGCACGTCTGGGACGATCGCGCCGACCCGTTCACGAACACCGTCCGGGTCACGATCAGCAACCTCCGGCGCAAGCTTGCCGAGGCAGGCCCCGGGCAACCCATCGAGACGGTCGTCGGGGTGGGATATCGCCTCGCGGAGGGCGTCGAATGAGTCGGAGGTCGTTCGGACGCCTCGCCGCCTCCGTTCGATCGGTCCGTTTTCGGCTCGCGATGCTGGTGACCACGTCCCTGATCGTCACGGCGGGCGTGCTCGTGCTGGGAATGAACCTGGCCCTGGATACGGTGGTCGCGACGATCCCGGAGGAACAGCCGGCGACACTCGAGGAGGAGCTGCTGCGGGTCCTCGGGATGAGCCTCGCCGAGCTCGAGGGAAGCAGCGCCACCGGGGCGACCGATGCACTCCTGAACGTAGAACAGGCCGTCCGTGAGCAGACGCTCCAGCGGGTTCGGGATCTGTCGCTCGCGGCGCTCCTCCTACTGGTGCCGGTCGGCCTCGCCATCGGGTGGGCCGTCGCAGGCCGGGTCGTGCGGCCCGTGGGCACGATCGCCAGCGTCGCACGGGACATCGAGGCCACCGATCTCTCGCGCCGCATCCGCCTCGGCGGTCCACACGACGAGATGCGCGACCTCGCCGACACGTTCGATGCGATGCTCGACCGGCTCGATCGAGGGGTGCGGACCCAGCGAGGCTTCATCGAGGATGCCTCGCACGAGTTGCGGAACCCACTGGCCGTCATCCGCACGACCCTCGATGTCGCCCTCTCGGAGCCAGAGGACGCCGAGGGACTGCGCCGGGCCGCCGACGTGGCTCGCCGAACGGCGGACCGGATGTCGACCACGGTCGACGAGCTCCTGGCGTTCGCCCGGACCAGTGTCCAGCCCGAGCGACGGGTCCCCGTCGACCTGGCCGAGGTCGTGGCCGAGGTCGCCCAGGAGTACGACGCGGTGGCCTCTACCCGTGGTGTCCAGCTGTCCCGCCTCGCTCCGTCCGGTCTGGTCGTCGACGGGGACCGTTCCGCGCTGAAGCGGGCCCAGGCGAACCTGATCTCGAACGCGCTCCGCGTGGCTCCCACCGGCTCGGTCGTCCACTGCCGCGCCGGACGTACCGGTGGATTGCTGTGGTTCGGGGTCCGCGACGTCGGCCCCGGGATCCCGCCCGACGACCAGGCCCTCGTCTTCCGACGCGCCTGGCGCGACGGTGCTCCAACGACGGAAGGTGACGGCCAGGGCCTCGGGCTGGCCCTGGTTCGCCAGATCGCCGAGGCACATGGTGGGAAGGTCAGCGTGGCGTCGCTCCCCGGGCACGGCGCAAGCTTCGTCGTCTGGCTGCCCGACCGCCGGGCGGATGCGGAGCCGGTCGCCGAGGGCGACCTCCGCGCGATGGCCGACCCGTTGTGGACGGTGGACGCGGCATCTTGACGCGCCTTTAGGTCGTCCTTACACCGTCCGAACGCCCGCGTTATCGACCATCTTCTAGCCTCCGGACCATTGGCCGGACCGGCTTCGGTCCGTGCGACCGCATCCGATTCCGGAGGCCGCTACACGTGGACGATCCCTTCTCCGGCGAGGAGCGTCAGCACAAGAGCTGGCGCGACCTGCCGCCGACCCCACCGCTCGTCTGGCCCACCGCCACACCCGCATTCGCGACCGCCGCGATCGGTCCTGCGGCTTCTCCGATGCCCACCGCCGGCGCCTCGAGGCGGACCCGGCGCCGGTTCGTCGTCGGCACCGCCCTCCTGGTCGGGGCGGTGGCCGTCGTCGGCACCGGGATGCTCGCCACCGGCAACCAGGTCGGGGCGCTGCTGGCACCGCTCGCGGCGGCCGGCGGCCCGGCCGAACCGGACAAGGCGGCCGCAGCGATACCGCCCAGCGACGAGCCGCTCGCGGACACGGCCTCGAGGCTCCTGCCCTCGGTCGTCCAGATCGAGGCCGGTGGCGCGGTCGGCTCCGGATTCGTGGCGGCCGATGGGGGCTTGATCCTCACCGCATCGCATGTCGTCGGTGGATCGGATTCGGTCACGCTCCGGCTCTCCGACGGCACGAGCGTCTCCGGGGTCGTTGTCGCGGTCGACAAGTCCGTGGACACCGCGGTCATCCGGGCCGAGGAGAGCGCTGCGACCGGGCTGAAGCCGCTCGCCCTCGGCGCACTCGCCGACGTGCAGGTTGGCGAGATGACGATCGCCGTCGGGAGCCCGTTCGGCCTGAGCCAGACGGTCACCACCGGCATCGTGAGCGCGCTCGGCCGTACGGTCCCCACGCCGATGGGCGAGCTGCACGACCTGATCCAGACGGATGCTGCGATCAACTCCGGCAACTCCGGCGGTCCGCTTGCCGACCGGGAGGGTCGCGCGATCGGCATCAACACCGCCATCGCGAGCGCCTCGGGCGGCAGCGACGGCATCGGCTTCGCCGTGCCGATCGACCAGGCCTCCCAGATCCTGGACAAGGTCAAGGACGGCACGTGGAAGGCCGAGGACAACGACCCAGCCGACAGCATGGACCCGCTCGGTGGGCTGTTCGACCAGTTCCTGGGTCCGGACGGGCTGGACGGCCTGCGCGACCTGTTCGGATCCGGGCCCGGCGGATCGCAGACACCGAACGGCCCCTCCGGTGGCTCGGATATGGCCGACCGGATGCTCCGCCAGCTCCTCGACGAGCTCCTGCGTGAGCTCGCCCCCGCGGCCCCAGCTCCACAGCCGGCCCCGGATACCGCACCGGGTCCGGACGCGACACCCGCGCCGGACCGTCCGAATGGCCCTGCAGCCGACACCATCGATCGTCTGATGCAGCAGTTGCTGGACGAGCTCCTCCAGGGGCTGAGCCCTGACGGGACGACGGATCCATCCGCCCCGGATGGCGGCACGAACGGCACGGGAGCATGACCGTGAGCATCGACCTATCTACCGCTCGCCTTGCCCAGGTCCGTCATGAGTTGGGCCGGGTCATCGTCGGCCAGGATCGGGTCGTCGATCGGCTCCTCGTCGCCGTGCTGGCGGAGGGGCACGTCCTGCTCGAGGGCGCGCCGGGCCTGGGCAAGACGCTGTTCCTCTCGACCCTGGCCCGGATCCTCGGTGGCTCCTTCAATCGCATCCAGTTCACACCGGACCTGATCCCGTCCGACATCGTCGGGACGCGGATCTTCCGGCCCTCGTCGGAGGCGTTCGACGTCGAGCCCGGGCCGATCATCGCCAACGTGGTCCTGGTCGACGAGATCAACCGGGCGCCCGCGCGCGTCCAGTCGGCGCTCCTGGAGGCGATGGCGGAGCGGCAGGTCACGGTCGGCGGTCGCACCTTCGCGATGCCGAAGCCGTTCCTGGTCGTTGCTACCCAGAACCCCGTCGAATCCGAGGGCGTCTATCCGCTCGCCGAGGCCCAGCGCGACCGGTTCCTGATGCGGATCCCGGTCGACTACCCGACCCCGAGCGAGGAACGGGCGATCGTCGCCCGGATGGCGGACGAGCCACCACAGGCAGCCCGCCTGCTCGATCCGGCCGACGTCGTCGACCTTCAGCTCGCCGCGCGGCGAGTGGCGGTCGACGATGCAGCGTCCGACTACGCGATCCGTCTCGTGCTCGCGACCCGCGACCCTGCGGCGCACGGGCTGCAGAGCCTGCTCGGGCTCCTCGAGTACGGCGCCAGCCCGCGAGCATCGCTGGGGCTGGTCCGGAGCGCCAGGGCCATGGCCCTCCTGCGCGGACGCATGCGTGCCGTGGCGCAGGACGTCTACGACGTTGCGTACGACATCCTGAACGCGCGCCTCGCCCTGTCCTACCGGGCCTTGGCCGAGGGGTTCACGATCGACGACGTCCTCGTCGAGCTGCTCACGACCGTCCCGGCTCCGGGTACGACCGCGTGGCCGCTGCCGACCCAGGTGGCAGCCCCGATCCCGACGCCGCAGACCCAGTCCTGGCAGCCGATGCCGGCACCGGTCGCAGCCGCCAGCACGCCCTGGGGTGTGTCCACTCAGACACCTCCGATCGTTCTGCCGGGCGATCCGCCTGCAGCGAGGTGACAACCCCAGCGGGTGCCGGCCTTGACCTGCCGGCTCGGCTCCGCCGCATCGAGCTCGCGGTCGGCCGCAAGGTGGTCGGCCGCCGAGACGGTCGGCACGCCTCGCTCGTGCTCGGCCATGGAGTCGAGCCCGGGGAGGCACGCCCCTACGAGCCGGGCGACGACGTCCGCCGGATGGACTGGTCGATCCTTGCCCGAACGGGCGAACCGTACGTCCGCGATGCGATCCAGGAGCGCGACCTCGATGTCGCCGTCCTGGTCGACCGATCCGGCAGCCTCGACTTCGGGACCGTGGGCTGGCGGAAGGCCGACCTGGCCGTCAACGTCGCAATGGCCGTGTCCGGGCTCGCCGTGCTCGGCGGCGACCGGATCGGGGCGGTCGTGGCGACGGCAGGCGGGCCACGGATCGTGCCGATCCGCGGAGGTCGCCGGCATCTGACAGGACTCGTAGGCAGCGTCGCACGATCACATCTCGGGGGACAGGTCGATCTCGGTCGCGCCATCGACGTCCTCGGACGCGTCCTGCGACGGGGTGGACTCGCGGTGGTGATCTCCGACTTCATCGCGGCGCCCGAGACCTGGAGCCCGGCCCTTGCGCGGCTGGGACGCGGGAGCGAGACCATCGCCGTCGAGGTCATCGATCCGCGCGAGCTCCGACTGCCCGACGTCGGCCTGCTCGTGGTCGAGGATCCCGAGACCGGCCGCCAGCGGACGATCGACACCAGCGACGAGCGCTTCCGCCTCCGGCTGGCCGAGGCCGCAGATCGCCAACGCGCCGCGCGATCGTCCGCGATCCGGCGAGCCGGGGCGACCCACCTGCCACTGCGGACGGACACGGAGTGGACAGGCCCGCTTGCGGCCTGCCTCGACCGACGCCGTCGAGGACGAGCGTTGGGTCGGCACGTGGCGTCCCATCCCACGACCGGAGCTGACCGATGACCCCGTTCGCGCCTGATCTCACGTTCCTTGCGCCCGAGCGCTTCGCTCTCCTCGTGGTGCCACTCCTGTTCGCCGGGCTATACCTCGTGAGGCAACGCCGACGCCGGTCCTACGTCGTCCGATACACCGATCTGGACCTGATCGACGCCGTGGCGCCGCGACGTCCGGGACTTCGGCGCCATCTCGTCGCCGCCGTCTACCTGACCGCGACGGCCCTGCTCGTCATCGCGGCAGCTCGCCCGGCCATGGCGACAGAGGTCCCGAATGAGCCGACGGTCGTGCTCGCGTTCGACACCTCCCTGTCGATGGAGGCGACGGATGTCGCCCCCAGCCGGATCGTGGCCGCCCGTGACGCCGCCCACCGGTTCATGGAGGTCGTCCCGGCCGGTGTCCGAGTGGGCCTGGTCGCGTTCGATGAGGTGGCTCGCGTCATCATCCCGCCGACGACGTCGAAGACGGTGCTCGACCGTGCGATCGACCGGCTGTCCTTGGGCCAGGGAACGGCGATCGGCGAGGCGATCTACACGTCACTGGACCTGCTCGCGTCGGACGCGCCGGCCGGTGCCGAGGAGATCGGTCCAGGGTCGATCGTGCTGATGTCGGACGGCGACACGACGACCGGGCGACCGGAGGGAGAAGCCGCTCGTGAGGCGGAGCACCGAGGCGTGAAGGTGAGCACCGTCGCCTTCGGCACCGACCACGGGTCGGTCATGGTCGACTTCATGTCGGTCCCCGTGCCGGTCGACCGCGCGGCGCTACGCGACATCGCCGAGGCCACCGGTGGCAAGGCGTTCGAGGCCGACTCAGCCGAGAAGATCGTGTCGGTCTTCGAGGACCTCGGCGAGGGGGTCGGCACGCGGACGGAGCCGCGTGAGATCACCGACGGCCTGGCCCTAGCGGCGCTCGTGGCGGCCGCTGTCGCCGCGGCCGGCTCGCTGGCCTGGTTCGCCCGCATCCCGTGAACGCCGGCCCTGCCGGGCCGGAGAAGCTGCCATTTGGGGCGCTATTCACCATTCGTGCGGGTTGATGACGAGGCCTGTCAGGGCCTTGGGATAGAAATACGTCGACTTCTGGGGCATCACGTCTCCCTCGCGAGCGACGGCCTCGATCGACGCGACGGGCGTCGGCTCGAGCAGGAATGCGGCATCGACGCCGTCATCGGCGTCGACAGCGGCGATCGCGTCGGTAGCGGACTTCGTGTAGTCGACGGCACCACCGGCGACGGCCTCGGCGTCGAGGCCCGCGAGCTGCTCGAGGGCCACACCGAGGAGGGTGACGTCGAGTGACCGGAGTGCCTCGCCACCGGCCGGAAGGTACGGCTCGAAGGCGGATCGTCGTGCCGACAGGAGCGCGCCGCCATCACGCGTCCACAGACCGAAGCGCCCGGGGTCACGAGCGCCCGCGTCGCCGTCGTCGCCGGCCATCCTCGCGAGCAGCTCGTCCGACGAGCCGACAGGCTCGACGTCGAAGAGGTCGCGCGCGCGCGCGAGGACACGGGCTGCCGCCTCGGACCCGATCCCGCGGATGAGCCGGTGGGTCGGCAGGACCGTCAAGTCCTGATGGCTCGCCTCGAGCATCAGCACCAGCAGATAATCGAACGGCGGGTCCTCCTCGCAGGACCGCGACATCCGCCGCTCATCCCGGTAGCGCAACGCCGTCTCGTATCGGTGATGCCCGTCGGCGATCGTGATCGGGCCGGCCTCGGCGGCGGCGAGCAGCTCCCCCGCGACGATGCTGGCCGGCCCGTCGCCCGAGGCGGGCAAGGCCCACAGCCGGTGACGGACACCATCGTCGTCGGTCACGTCGACGTCGGGCGGGCCCGCGGCGACGGCGGCGAGCCGATCCGCGGTGCCCTCGCTGGGGTCGTCGAACAGCCCCACGACCGGACTCGTGTTGACCCCGGTGGCACGGAGCAGCTTGTAGCGGTCCTCTTTCGGCGCGGTCAGGGTTCGCTCGTGCGGCAACACGCCCGACTCGGGGCCGAACGACTCGAGCTTCAGCCGCGCGAAGAACCCGCGCTGCGTCCGGTCGATGGCCGTGCCCGGCACGCGATAGGACTGCTCGTAGGCGTAGACGGACGGGTGCGGATCCTTGCGCAGCGTCCCGTCGGAACGCCAGGTCGCGAGCGCCCTGGCGGCGCGTCGATAGCGGTCGTCCGGCTGGTCGCCGGTCTCTTCGACCGGCATGTCGAGCCGGACGACGTTGGCGGGATGACGGGCGATCAGCCGGGCACGCGTGGCCGCATCGATGACGTCATACGGCGGTGCGACGACCGCCCCGACGTCCCCGACGCTGGACGGCTCGAAGCGAAGCGCGCGAAAAGGACGGAGATCGGGCACGGATCCCTCGGGATGACGGCACGCGGCCTGCGGCTCATGGGACGTCCCCATCGTACGATAGGTCCAGTCCGGACCGCGACCGAAGCGTCGGCGAGCCGACAGCTCACGGCCAGACGCAACTTTCCACGGGGGCGAGGCGTCCTTGCTGCGTCCATCCCCAACTGGCCATCGCTTCGGAGTCCGCGTGCGTCATACAGGGTTCACGAGGGTCTCACCGGTCATGCGCCTGGCGCGTATCGGCGCCGTGGTGGCGCTGACGGCCGGTCTCATCGCGGCCCCGGTCGCGGCGAACGGACGGCCGATGACCGCGGTGACCCCGCCCCCCGGCCTGACGATGGAGGCCGCCGTCATGCTCGATGGGCATGCCCGTGTCGGGTCGTGGATGGCCATCGACGTCCGGCTCAAGAACGACGGCCCACCGATCGTGGGCGAGCTGCGCATCACGGGCGGGACGCAGGGGAGGACGCGCTTCGGGACCCTCGTCCAGGCGCCGACCCAGTCCGACCAGACCCATCGCCTGTACGCGCAACCGCCGGGTTTCGGGCGTGAGCTCGAGGTCAGCCTCTACTCCGGAGAGACGACGATCGCCACCGCCAAGGCGGCGTACGCGATCCACGACGGGACCCAGATGGTGGTCGCCATCGTCGCGGAACGACCGGGCGACATCATCGGCGACCTGGACCTGCTGCCCAACATGAACAACGTCAAGCCGTTGACTGTCGGCCTCGATGCCGCCGACCTGCCGACGCGTGTCGAGGCGTGGGGCGCGCTCGATCGCCTGATCTGGCAGGACGTCGAATTCGACGCAGCTCAACAGCGAGCAGATCGCGGCACTGCGAGGCTGGGTCGCCGGCGGCGGTCGGCTCATCATCGCCGGCGGCACGGCCGGTCCGGCCAGCCTGTCGGCATTCCCCGACGCCATCCTGCCCTATCGGCCGACGACGACGACCGACGTCGCAGCGTCCTCGCTCGGGGCGCTCCTTGGCGAGGTGCCGGACGATGCCAAGGACCTGCCGGCACTGTCCGGGACGCTTACGGCCGGTCGGGCCCTGGCGTCGGTCGGCGACCAGACCGTGGCGGCCGAGCGACCGTACGGCACGGGCGCAGTGACGATCATCGGCTTCGACCCCACGGCCGCCTGGCTGAGCGGCACGCGCCCCGCCGAAGGCCTGTGGCGGAGGCTCATCCCGACCCGCTCCGCAGGCGGAGCCGCGATCAGCGATGACAGCCAGATCGTCCAGGCCGCATCGCAGTTGCCGACGCTGGCGCTCCCGCCGGTCGGCGGCCTGATCGCGCTGCTCGGTGGCTACATCCTGCTGATCGGGCCGGTGAACTACCTGGTCCTGCGGCGCCTCGACAAGCGCGAGTGGGCGTGGGTGACGATGCCGGCGCTGATCGCCGTATTCGCGGTCGGCGCGTACGGTTTCGGTTCCCTGCTACGCGGCAGCGACATCATCGTCAACGAGGTCGCGATCGTTCGCGGAGCCCCCGGCGCCACCGAGGGCCTCGCGCAGTCGTATCTCGGGGTCTTCTCGCCGTCGCGCGGGTCGTACCAGGTGCGGGTGCCCGGTGGCGCCCTCCTGTCCTCCCCGATCAGCGGTGACTTCATGGGCGTCGACGGAAACCAGTCCAGCCTCGACGTGCTGCAGGGCGATCCCTCGCGTGTCCGGGACCTCGGCGTCGGATTCGGCTCGTTGCGCACGATCCGCGCAGAGAGCGCGGTGACGGTGCCGCTCATCGAGGCCGACCTGCGCCTCGAGGAGGGACGGCTCAAGGGGACCGTCACCAATGCGTCGGACGAGGTGCTGAAGGCGCCGGCGGTGGTGCTGGGTGGGACCGTCGCCAAACTGTCCGATCTCGCCCCCGGCCAGACGGCCTCCGTCGATGTCGCGCTCCAGGTGGTCCAGATGGGCCAGCAGCTGTCCGACAAGATCGTCGGGCAGATCTTCTTCGGTGACCCGAGCCAGGGCGGCGAAGGCACGGCCCGGCAGTACGCACGGCACACGATCATCGACCAGCTCACGTTCGACCCGAACTGGGGCTTTACCGGCCAACTGCCGGCCGACGGCGCCGTCGTCCTCGGCTGGTCGGACCGCGAGCTACTGCCGGTCGAGATCGAGGGCCAGGTCCCCCGGCGGACCGGCAACGTCCTGTGGTTCCTGCCGGCCGACATCACGGTCAGCGGCAAGACGACGTTCCGCCAGGACCTCCTCCGCAACACGGTCATCTCGAGCGACGCCGCGTTCTTCAACAAGGATCCGTTCAACATCGGCTTCGGCCGCGGCTCGGCGGAGCTGTCGTACCGGCCGATCTCGTTCGACGGCACGATCGACGCGACGCAGCTCGCGATCGGCTTCAACTTCGGAGAGTTCGGGCTACCCGGAGCCGAGCCGAAGCCGATCACTCCCCTCGGGACGATCCCCGTCGCCTGTGGCAATCCGCCGGTCGAGGGGTGCGTGCAGCCCGTGTTCGATGGCCTCCCCGAGGTCGAGCTGTACGACCTGACGGCGGGCACCTGGCGCCGGCTACCACACCTTGCCGGTGGGTCGCGCTACGCGGTCGCCGGGCCCGCCGACTTCGTCGACTCGGCGACCGGCACGGTCCTCATCCGGTTCGTCAACGACTTCAGCGATGGCGTCAACTTCAACCTCGACCTCGCGATCACGGGAGACGTCAGATGACCGAGATCGTGCGGACCGAAGGGCTGGTCAAGCGGTACGACGGCACGCTCGCCGTCGCCGGCGTCGACCTGTCCGTCCAGCAGGGCGAGATCTTCGGGCTCGTCGGCCCGAACGGGGCGGGCAAGACGACGACGCTACGCATCCTCGCGACCCTCCTCGCGCCATCCGCCGGGACCGCCGAGATCGCCGGCATGTCGGTGACGCGGAACCCCGACCAGGTGCGGCGCGTCCTCGGGTTCATGCCGGACGCGTTCGGGGTGTACGACGACATGAAAGTCTGGGAGTACCTCGATTTCTTCGCTCGTTGCTACGGCATCGCCCCTGCCGCCAGACGTCGCGTGATCGCCGACCTCCTCGAGCTCGTCGACCTCGCTCCCAAGCGGGACCAGTACGTGCAGACGCTGTCGCGCGGCATGCAGCAGCGCCTGTGCCTGGCGCACGCCCTCGTCCACGATCCCCAGGTGCTGCTGCTCGACGAACCGGCGTCCGGCCTCGACCCGCGAGCCCGCGTCGAGCTGCGCGAGCTCCTCCGGGAGCTGCGCTCGATGGGCAAGACGATCCTCATCAGCAGCCACATCCTCCCGGAGCTCGAGGAGCTGTGCACCAGCGTCGCGATCGTGGATCGGGGCCAGGTGCTGGCCCAGGGCCGGGTCGCGGAGATCGAGAAGAGGCTGCGCTTCGGGGCGGTCCTGCGCGTCCGATTGCTGCTCGAGGGTGAGGCGCTCGAGGCCGCGCGCGACCGCTTCGCGACCGATCCCGATGTCGCCTCCGCGGTGCTGCTCGACGATGGCACGATCGAGCTCGGGTTCCGCGGGGACGACGAGGCCACGGCCCGCCTGCTGGCGTCGACGGTCGCGGCCGGTCTGCCGGTGGTGAGCTTCGCGCGGGCAGCCAGCGACCTCGAGGAGTTGTTCCTGCAGGTCACATCGCCCGACCGGGCGCCCGTGGCCGCGGCATAGGGAGGGACGACGATGGCCGAGATGACCGCCCCACCGATCCAGCCGCCGGTCCCCCACCTCTCCACGTTCGCGCGGACGGTCGGTGGCATCGTCGCGATCGGCGTCAAGGAGCTGCGCGGCCGGATGCGCGGGCGTCGCGCATTCATCATCCTGACCATCTACCTCCTTCTCCTCGGCGGCTTCGCGCTGATGGTCGAGAAGGTGATGGAGAGCACCTTCAACATCGGGTTCGGCGGGACGAACGCGGCGGCCGGCCCGGCCATCGGCCAGGGCATCTTCGCGGCGCTGCTCATGCTCATGACCCTGCAGGTCGTGTTCCTGGCGCCCTCGTCGACCGCCGGCGCGATCTCGCTCGAGCGCGAGAAGCAGACCCTCGAGCTGCTCGTCACGACCCCGATCAGCTCGCTCGCGATCGTCATCGGCAAGCTGCTCTCGGCGCTGATCTACGTCTTCCTGCTGATCGCCGCGTCGATCCCGCTGATGGCCGTCGTCTTCGTGTTCGGTGGCGTCGGTCCTGAGGACGTCGTGCGCGGCTACATCGTGCTGATCGTGACCGCCTGGGTCTGGGCTCGTTCGGGCTGCTGTGCTCCAGCATCGTCAAGCGCACGACCGCCTCGACGGCGATCACGATCTTCGGCGTCCTGGCCATCACCATCGGGACGGTCTTCCTGCTGGTCTTCTGGCAGGCGATGGGGTCCTTCGACAACAACGGGAACCGGCGGCCTGGACCGCTCGGGATCCGGACACCGACGCCTCTCGCATGGATCAACCCGTTCATCGCCCAGGCCGACGTGCTGTGCGGCACCGAGTCCACCTTCGGCGGCGGCTGGTGCAGCTTCGTGACCGGCCTCGTCCCGGGCAACGACGGCGTCATCATCAACGGGAACAACGGCGTTCCGATGCCCGCCCCCATGCCGGCCATCCCCGAGAAGGGGTTCGTCGAGGGGGATGTCGTTGCCATCGACGAGGGCGGGGTGATCGCTCGACCGGCACCCATCAACGATGTCGTCGACCCTGCGCAGCCGTTCGGTCCGACACGCGACACGCTGTGGACCAAGAGCGTCGCATCCTGGCTCGTCCTGTCCGTGATCTTCCTGTTCCTGTCCGTCCAGGCCGTCTCACCGACGCGCCGCTGGCACCTGCGCCGCGGCAAGCGGGTCCCGCGAGGACCCACTGCATGACCGTCCGCATCCGTCGCGCTCGGTGATCTCCGCCGGCGGGCACAACGCCCCGGACACGAAGCGGCCGTCATCCCGCCCGATCCGCGCCAGTCGTTGACCGGTCCGCTCGACCCGTCGCTCGACGCGCTGCGAGCCACCCTGACGCCCCATCAGCGCCGGCTGTGGCTGCGCCGCATCGTGCGCCGCCTCTGGCTGGCAACGGCGGCGGTCGCGATCGGCGAGGCGATCCTGTGGACCATCGCGCGGTTCATCCCGCTCGAGGCGGCGCCGTTGGTCGCCGTCGCGATCCCGATCGTGGCGGTGCTGATCCTGCTCGTCGCCGTGATCCGCGCCCGTCCGTCGCTCGGCGAGACAGCGCTGGCCGTGGACGTCGAGGGCGGGCTCGGGGACCGCGTGTCGTCGGCGATGGAACTGGCAGTGGGCTTCCCCGCGTCGGCCACGCCCCCGGCCGAGGACGTCGACCTCGACGCACCGATCGCGGCCATGGACGAAGCCGCCGAGACCGACCGGTTCGTCCGGCGTCAGCGGCGGGACGCGCTGCAGTCTCTCCGAACGACCCCGGCGCTGTTCAAGCCGCGGTTCTCGCGGACCCCGGCGCTGGCCGCCCTTGCCGCGATGGCTCTCTTGGTGCCCGTGCTCGTGCTACCGAACCCGCAGGATGCGGTGATCGCTCAGCAGCGCGCCGTGCGTGAGACCGCCGATCGCCAGGCCGACCGGCTCGAAGATCTGGCCCGCGACCTCGAGAGCAAGGGGCGCGATGCCGAGGATCCGCGGACCCGTCTGGCCGAGGAGCTCCGCGAGCTCGCCCGCCAGCTTCGGGCCCGACCCGACGAGCTCGCCGCCAATCTGCGGCAGCTGGGAGCCGTCGAGAGCGACGTCCGAGCGCGTATCGACCCGGCGACCGAGCAGCGCGCATCGTCGATGACCTCGCTGTCGAGGTCGCTCTCCCGGGCGGCCACCGGCAAGCCGGACGCCAATCGCGACGGCGATCCCGAGCAGACGAAGGACGACCTCAAGGAGCTCGGCGACAAGCTCGACGAGATGACCGACGCGGAGCGCCGCGAGCTCGCCAAGCAGCTGGCCGAGATGCAGTCGACTGCATCGAGCGCCGACGGCGGAGCCGCGACGGCACTGCGTGACGCCGCCCAGAGCCTCGCCCAGGGCGACAACGCCGGGGCGAAGTCCGCGCTGGATCGTCTCGGCGAGTCGATGACCGGCGCGCAGGCGAACATCGACACGAACCGCGATCTCGGTGAGGCCGCGTCACGCCTCCAGGACGCGCGGCGCGAGTTGGCCGACGCAGGGCGCCAGGGTCAGGGTCAGCAGGCGCAGGGCCAAGGCCAAGGGCAAGGGCAGGGCCAGGCGCAGGGCAGCCCGCGACCGAGCGGCCAGGGTCAGGGCCAAGGTCAGGGTCAGGGCCAGGGGCAAGGCCAAGGCCAGGGTCAAGGGCCAAGGCCAGGGCCAAGGGCCAAGGTCAGGGGCAAGGGCAAGGCCAGGGGCAAGGGCCAAGGTCAGGGGCAAGGGCAAGGCCAGGGTCAAGGGCCAAGGTCAGGGTCAAGGGCCAAGGTCAGGGGCAAGGGGCAAGGCGCCATCGGTGGCGGCGGCTCGAATGCCCGCTCGCTGGGTCAGGGCACCGGCGGCAATGGCCTGCCGGCCGGACCGACCAACCCCAACAGGCCGGCGGAGCTCGGCGAGGATCTCTCGTCGGTGTTCGCCCCGTTCGATCGCGTCGGCAAGCCCGGTGATCCGTCGTACGTCGCCGGGACCGGAGGCGACGGCCAGACCCAGCAGGGCAACCAGACCGGCTCGGGCACGAACAACGGAGTCCTGACGCCCTACGAGCAGGTGTATTCCGACTTCCTCAACTACGCGCAGACCTCGCTCGACCGCGGGTACGTGCCGCTGTCGATCAAGGACTACGTGCGCGACTACTTCAGCTCGCTCGACCCGTCCAACTGAGGGCGTCGACAGCCCTCGACGCCGCATCGGAGGCCTCATGGAAGCGCCAACCACGCTCGATCCGAACCAGCGACTCGCACCTGAGGCCTTCGCCGAACGCGCGGGGGCCATCGAACGCGAGGTCGGTCGCGTCATCGTCGGTCAGCGGGACCTCGTCCGGCAGACCCTGACCGGCCTGCTGGCCAACAGCCACGTCCTGCTCGAAGGTGTTCCCGGGCTCGGCAAGACGATGCTCGTGCGGACCATCGCCGACGTCATCGACTGCACGTTCAATCGGATCCAGTTCACGCCTGACCTCATGCCGGCCGACATCACCGGCACGAACATCCTCGTCGAGGAGGGTGGCCAGCGGGTCTTCAAGTTCCAGGCAGGCCCGATCTTCGCGAATCTCGTGCTGGCCGACGAGATCAACCGTGCGACGCCGAAGACCCAGTCGAGCCTCCTGGAGGCGATGCAGGAGCACCAGGTCACGGTGGCCCGGCAGCGCTACAAGCTCGATCCGCCGTTCTTCGTGCTGGCCACCCAGAACCCGCTCGAGATGGAGGGCACGTATCCCCTGCCCGAGGCGCAGCTCGACCGGTTCCTGTTCAAGGTCATGGTGCCCTTCCCGTCCGAGGAGGACCTCGTGTCGATCATGGATCGCACGACGGGTGCCGAGGCCGTCTCGGCCGCCAAGGTCTGCACGGCGGCCGAGATCGTCGAGATGCAGCGGCTCGCCAGGGCGGTGCCCATCGCCCCGCACGTGACCGCCTATGCGGTCAGCCTCCTCGCAGCCACCCACCCGGACAACGGGCGGGCGCCGGCTCTCGTACGCGACTACGTCCGCTATGGCGGCTCGCCACGCGGGGCGCAGGCGCTCGTGACCGCCGGCAAGATCTACGCGTTGCTCGACGGTCGATTCAACGTCTCGACCGACGACATCCGGGCGGTCGCCCTCCCATCGCTGCGCCACCGCATCATCCTCAACTTCGAGGGTGAGGCCGAGGGCATCACGAGCGAATCGACCATCCGCGCCGTCCTCGACGCCGTCGCCGTCCCGACCGTCGAATAGCCGGGCGGTCATGACCGAGCGAACGAGCCTCGACACCGGGGCCTCGCCGCCCGCGGGCGCCTCGTCGTCGGCGCCTGCGACGGCCGGCACCCGCCAGGTGTTCCTACCGAGCGAGGTCGACCCGACCGTCTTCGACGAGGCGTTCCTGCGCCAGCTCGAGCGGCTCCTGCTGCTGATGCGCTCGCCGGTCCGCGGCGGACTCAAGGGCGGTCGGCGCAGCGTCAAGCGTGGTCAGTCGGTCGAATTCGCGGACTACCGCGAATACACGCTCGGTGACGACCTCCGCCAGCTCGATTGGAACGTCTACGCGAGGCTCGAGCGCCTGTTCGTGAAGCTCTTCGTCGAGGAGGAGGACGTCACCGTGACGTTGCTCATCGATGCGTCCGCGTCGATGGCCACGGGCAGTCCGTCCAAGCTCGTCTTCGCGAAGCGTGCCGCTGCGGCGCTCGGTTACATCGGGCTCGCCAGCGAGGATCGCATCTCCGTCAGCGCCTTGACCGGCAGGACGGCCCGTCGGCGGGCGGCGCTGCGTGGCTCAGGCCGCGTGTTCCGCCTCCTCGCGGACCTCTCGGCGATCGAGCCGGCCACGGGTCCGACCGACCTGGTGGCCGCCGCTCGCCACGCCGCCGCCCAGCTCCACGGACGGGGCGTGATCGTGCTGCTCAGCGACCTGCTCGACCCCGGGGCCGATCGGGTGATCCGCGAGCTCGCCGCCACGGGCTCGGAGCTGATCGTCCTCCACGTGCTGTCGCCCGACGAGCTCGATCCACCCCTCGAGGGCGACCTCCGGCTCGTCGACACGGAGACCGACGAGCGGGTCGACATCACCGCAGACCTCGCCACGATCGATGCGTACAAGGCGCGCCTGGCCGCATGGAAGGCGACCTTCGCCGACCTCGCGGCCCGACGCCGGGCGAGCTATGTCGACCTCGCCTCCGACGTCAACCTCGCCGACCTGATGTTCGCCGAGCTGCGACGCCGGCGGGTGCTCGGCTAGGCCGATGCCGTTCACGACTCCCCTCGCGCTGCTCGGCCTGCTGTTCGTGCCGGCCGTCATCGCGATGTATCTGCTCAAGCTGCGGCGGGACGAGGCGGTCGTGCCGTCGACGCTGCTGTGGACGCGACTCGTCGCCGATGTCGAGGCCAACGCTCCGTGGCAGAAGCTACGGCGCAGCCTGCTGCTCCTCCTCCAACTGCTCCTGGTCATCGCCCTCGCGTTGCTTGCCGCGCGGCCGTTCCTCGAGCGCCCGGCTGGCCTCGCCCGCGACATCGTCCTGGTCATGGATACCTCGGCCAGCATGGCCGCGACCGATGTCGTGCCCGACCGGCTGACCGCCGCCAAGCAGGTGGCAATCGAGGCACTCAAGGACCTCCCGACCGGCGGCAAGGTCAGCGTGATCGCCGCCGATCGGAGCGCACGCATCGTCGTCAACGAGTCGGGCGATCTGGCGCGTGTCCGGCAGGCCATCGAATCCATCCCGGTGACGCGGACGCGGGGCGATCTCGGCGACGCCCTGGAGCTGGCCTCGAAGCTCGCCGCGCGCTCAGGTGACGCCCAGGTCCTGGTCGCGACGGACGCGGCGCTGGCCACGAAGCCGACCGCGCCTGTGTCAGCGCGGATCAAGGTCCTCCCGGTGGGGCGCGAGCGCAAGAACCAGGCCATCGTCGCCCTCGCCGTCCGGACCTCGCCATCCGCTGTCACCCGCTCCGTGTTCGTCAGCGTCGCCAACCTCGATCTCGATGTCGCGTCGCGCCGGCTCGAGCTGTGGGGCGATGACAGGCTCATCGAGGTGCGCGACGTGCGTCTCGACGCCCAGGCCCGCTCGGACGTCATCGTCGACGACCTGCCACGCGACGTTCGTACAGTCGAGGTCCGCCTGGTCGCGGCCGATCCTGCGATCACCATCGCGCCGGACCAGCTCGCCGTCGACGACCGCGCCTGGGCCGTCATCCCGCCAGACCGCACGCGCCTGATCCTGATCGTCGGCGAGGGTGATCCGTACCTCGAGACCGCCCTGTCGTTCCTTCCCGACGTCGAGCTGTTCGGCGTGAGTCCGGCCGAGTACGGGCCGAAGTCCGACCGGACCGACGGACGGCCGTGGGACCTCGTCATCTTCGAGGGTTACCTCCCGGCGACGTTGCCGCGGACGCCCATCCTGGCCATCGCCCCGCCGCGAACGAGCCCGCTCGGCGACGTGGCCGGCAAGCTGACGAACCCGGGCATCGGGACGCTCGATCCGGACGAGCCGGTGCTTCGCTACGTCGACCTGTCGACCACCCACATCTCCGAGGCAGTGAAGCTCACGACGCCGACCTGGGCCCGGACGATCGTGCCGGGGCCGCGTGGCGCGCCGCTTCTCTATGCGGGCAACCGCGACGGGATCGGTGCCGCGGTGCTCGCCTTCGAACCGCGTCGCTCCGACCTCCCCCTGCAGGTCGCGTTCCCGATCCTCCTCGCGAACCTGACCGGCGAGCTGTTGGGCTCGTCGACGGCACCGACCGAGGCGGTCGATCCGGGCACGCCCGTCGAGCTGCACATCCCGGTCGGAGCGACGGGTCTGACGGTGACGCGTCCCGACGGCGCGAAGACCGATCTCGTGCCGAGCAGCACGGCCGGCGGCGCCTCGGCGGTCACCTACGCCGACACGGACCTGCCGGGGGTCTACACGGTCAGCCCGATCGTCGGCCCGCAGGCCTCGGGGCCGCCGACGACGAGTGCCGGCCCGAGCACGGCGCCGTCTGCATCGCCGACCGCGCAGCCCAGCTCCTCACCGGGCGCCGCGGGTCCGCCGGTGGTCGTTGACCCATTTGCGCCGGTGCGCTTCGTGGTCGACCTGTTCGACGTCAACGAATTCGACGATCGCCCCGGGCTCCGCGGCGACCATCGAAGCGCTCGGCACGACCGCAGTGGCCTCGCCCGCCCCGGGTGCGAGCGGGCAGCCGGGCGCCGGCCCCGTCACCGAGCGACCCACGACCCGCGACGAGATGTGGGTCCCGATCGTGCTGCTGATCCTCGTCGTGCTGTGCGCCGAGTGGGCGCTCTACCACCGTGATGGCCTCGTCCGGGTGCGCCGCTCCCTGGCGACGCGCCTCGGTCGCGGCGCCGGGACGACCGCCTGATGGGCATCAGCTTCGACGCTCCGCTCGCGCTTCTCTTGCTGATCCCGGTCATGGCGCTGACCATCGGCCTGTACCTCAGCGCGCGCCGGCGCGTGGGGGTCGGCCGCCGCCGCGTCGCACTGCTCGTCCGCACGATCCTGTTGTCGGCGCTGGTCCTCGCGCTCGCCGGGTTCCGACTCGTCCTGCCGGTCGATCGCCTGGCGACGGTGTTCGTCGTGGACATGTCCGATTCGGTCGGGGCCGAGGGACGCGACGAGGCCCTGACGTTCCTGCGCGAGACGCTGGCCGAGATCCCGGAAGGGGACCTGGCCGGCATCGTCGCCTTCGGCAAGGAGGCGCTCGTGGAGCGGCTGCCGTCCGAGCTCGCGGAGATCGACCGGCTCGCCTCGACGCCCGTCCGCGGCGCGACCGACATCGGGGGGGCCCTGCGCCTGGCGACCGCACTCTTCCCGGACGACGCCCAGAAGCGCATCGTGCTGCTGTCAGACGGCAACGACACCACCGGCGGCGGGCAGGCCGAGGCGGCCCTCGCGGCGTCACGCGACATCCGTATCGAGACCCGCACGATCGGGCTCGGCGGCGGGAATGAGGTCTTCGTCGAGCGGGTCACGACCCCGCCGACGGCGAACCTCGGCGAGTCCATCGAGGTCGCCGCCGACATCCGCTCGTCGGTGCGGCAGCCGGCCACCGTGCGGCTGTTCGCGAGCGGCGAGAACGTCGCGACGGAACGAGTGACCCTCGAGGAAGGGGTGACCCGCGTCACTTTCGACGTGACGCCGGAAGAGGCCCGCCTGCACACGTTCCGCGTCGTCGTCGAAGCCGCCCAGGACACCTTTAGCCAGAACGACCGGGCGGACTCGATCACGATCGTCAAGGGCGAGCCGCGAACGCTCGTGCTGGCCGGGGACGAGGTCGTCGCCGACGAGCTCGTGGAGGCACTGGTCACGCAGCGCCAGAAGGTCGACATCATGGTCCCTGAGGCCCTCCCGACGGACTTCGGTGCGCTGGCGACGTACGACAGCGTGGTGCTGGTCGATGTGCCCCGCACCCGGCTGTCGGACCGACAGCTCGCCGCATTGCAGGTCTACGTGCGGGACATCGGCCGGGGTCTGGTGATGATCGGCGGTCCCGATTCGTACGGCGCCGGCGGCTACCAGAAGACGCCTCTCGAGGAGTCCCTGCCGGTCGACATGGGTGTCCGCGATCGTCAGAAGCAACCCGATGTGGCGCTCGTCGTCGTGATCGACCAGTCCGGGTCGATGGACGCCTGCCACTGCAACACGTTCAACGGCGGCCAGGGCGGCGGCGGGGTCGGCATGGGCGGCGTCCGCAAGGTCGACATCGGCAAGGAGGCGATCCTGCGCGCCGCGGCGGCGCTGACGGAGCGGGACGAGCTCGGCGTCGTCTCCTTCAACGAGCAGGCACATTGGGTCGTGCGGACCCAGCCGCTCGGCGGCGTCGAGGACCTGCAGGGCAAGATCGCGGGCCTCCAGCCCATCGGCCAGACCAATATCTTCGCGGGGCTCGAACAGGCCGTCGAGTCGCTCGAGGATGCGACCGCGACCCGCCGCCACATCATCCTGCTGACCGACGGCTGGTCGAGCAGCGGCCAGTACGACGCGATCATCGAGCGGATGAAGGCCGCCGGGATCACGCTGTCGACCGTCGGCGCGGGCGGTGGCTCCAACCCGTTCCTCCAGGGCCTGGCGCAGCAGGGCGGCGGACGGTTCTACGACGCCGCGAACCCGGCAAGCATCCCCGACATCTTCCTGAAGGAGACCCAGCAGGTCTCCGGCCAGCAGATCATCGAGGAGCCGTTCTTCCCGATCCTCACGTCGTCCTCGCCGATCCTGCGCGGCCTCGAGGACGGGCTGCCGCGGCTGCGCGGCTACAACGGCACCACGGCCAAGCCTGCCGCCCAGACCGTGCTGGTCACGGCGCGCGACGATCCGCTCCTGGCGCAATGGCAGTACGGGCTCGGCCGGTCCGTGGCGTGGACGTCGGACTCGACCGGTCGCTGGGCGCGCGACTGGCTGGGTTGGGACGGGTTCTCGCGGTTCTTCAGCCAGCTCGTGTCGTGGACGTTCCCGGGCGAGGAGACCGGCGGCATCGAAGCCGCCTTTGACGTCCGCGGCGGGCAGACGACGCTCCATGTCGAGAGCGTCGACGCGGATGGCTCACCGCGCGACTTCTATTCGACGTCGGCGGTCGTGGTCGGCCCCGATTTCAGCTCGACCGAGGTCAAGCTCGTGCAGATCGCGCCAGGCGTGTACGAGGTGCCGCTCGGCGAGATCGAGTCGGGCGCGTACGGCCTGCGCATCACGCAGACGAGACCGGGCTCGACCCCGCTCGGCAGGACGGTCGGCCTGGTCGCACAGACCGCCGCCGAGTATCGGCTGCTCGGAGCGAACGAGCCGTTCCTGACAGCCCTGCGGACAGCGACCGGCGGGGCCGAGGTCGTCACGCCGCTCGACCCCTGGGTCCACGACCTGCGCACCACGTCGCGCTCGACGGACCTGTGGCCGTTGCTGCTGGTGATCGCGCTGCTGCTGTGGCCGCTCGATATCGCGCTGCGGCGCGTGTCCATCGGCCGACGGGAGTTCGCCGCGGCCGGGGCGTGGGTCCGAGAGTTGCCGCGACGCCGGCGAGTGACGGCCGCGAGGACGGCCACGGGCGAAAGCATGCTCGCGACGCGCGGGCGCGCGACCTCGGCCGAGACCCGGGCGGCGCTGCTGCGCCCGCCCGAGGCGACGCCCGTGGCCGCGGTCCCGACCCCGACGGCTCCATCCGCGGGACCCGCGCCGGCAACCCAGCCACCGGTCGCCCGGGCCGCATCGTCCGCCGCCACGCCGAGCGCGAGCGCCGAGACCGCCGCATCTCCGCCAGCCGCCCCGGAGCCAGCCGCGCCCGACACGATGGCCCGGCTCCGCGACGCGAAACGGCGCGCCCGCGAGCGCTAGTCCCGCCGCGAGCGTCCGTCAGCGGGCGCGAGTCCGCTGCCCGGCGGAAGGTCCTCGATCTCCGGCATCGACCCTTCGTCAAGCGTCCCGGTCGACCACCGCGTCGCTTCGACTGCGCCGGACCGGGTCCGACCGGCGGTCGCAAGGCCCCTCGCGGCGACGATCCCGAGAAGCGCCAGCGCCGCGATCAGCGCCCACGGGAACCTCCGATAGTCGACACCACCGACGATCGAGAACTCCGCGGTCGAGGCATTGCCCGATGAGTCGGTCGCGGTGAGCCGGATCGTCTGGGGCCACGGAGCGAGGTGGGTCACGACCGTGAACCGTCCGCGCTCGTCGACCGGGATCTCCCCGCCGCCGTCGATGCTGACCGACGAACCGGGCTCGGACCGTCCGGGGAGCCGCGCCTGGAACGGCCAAACCGGACTCGTGAAAGGTTCTTCCATGTTGAGGGTCGGGCCGACCGCGTCACGCACGATCGTGCGGACGACCGGGAAGCCGACTTCGCCCCAATCGTTGATCGGCACGACCTGAAGCGCCCAGCGCGTTGTCCGTTCGGCGCCAGGCTGACGCACGTCACCCAGCGCCAGCGTCGCGTACGAGCCATCCCGGCCGGACTCGTTGCCCGGTGGGATCGGAACCCGGACGACCGTTGCGATCCCATTCGTGCCTGCGCCGGTTGTGAGCCCTTCCAGCCGGCTCGGCGCGACGTCCGGACCAGATTCCTCATCCGCCAGGGGGACCACGGTGACGAACAGCCGCGTGCCCGTGAAACCTGGGAGCAGCGTCGTTCCATCGGCGGCCGTCATCTTCTCGATCGTCGCCGCCGGGCTGGGGAAATCCTGGAAGTAGGTGACGTTGTCGGCTCGGACCTCCGAGACAGCGAAGGGCGTCGAGGGGCCGCGCCGCCACCAACCAGCCGGCCCGGCGGCCCACGGGGATGGCGACACAGGAAGCCCCCGGTCCGGATCCCAGCCGAGTCCTGCGGCGATCAGCAGGCTGCGCCGTCCCTCGATGGGCATGGCCGCGATCGGACGCGTGGCGAGCCATGCTGCGCCCGGCCGCAGGTCGGCCGAGCCGCACGGCAGGATCGCACCCGGCAGGATCAGGTCCGGACAGCCCTCGTCGACGATGTCGCCGAGCCATGCACTCGACGACCCGTGGGCGAGGATGTCGCCAAGGGTCGCTCGCAACAGCAGCTGCCACCGGCTGCCGTCGATCGAGTCCTGCGCGATGACGTCCGTCCGTGCAGATCTGACGATCAGTCCGCTGGATCCAACCAGGACCCGCTCGGCGTGTAGGCCCGACCCATCGATCCAGGCGATCCGCATCGCCGGGCCCTGGGCGTCCGGGTCCGGCCCGGCCACCAGCGGAACACCGGATTCCATGCCGACCTTGACCGGGTCGCCTCCCATGGCATCGACGATCGCGACGCCGTCGGCGAGCGAGACCACGGCGTGGTCATGGGCCATCCCTTCCAGGTGGATGCGGAGGGGCGGCGGGTGGACATCGACGTCCAGCCCCGTGTCCGGAGCGGACAAGGTCGAAATCGTCCCGTCCCGTAGTCGCAGGGCCAACAGACGCACGCCGCCCGGGCCACCAGGCGGACAGTCGAGCGAGGCGTAGACCAGAAGGTCATCGCCCGGCGCTTCGTCCCAGTCGCCGAGCACGCCACCACCGAGGCGACCGGGCAGGTCGATCGACCGCCGGACATCCAGGGTCACGCCGTCGAGCACGCGCAGCGACGTCGTCCCACACGAGCCCGACGCGTCGATGACAGGCCGCGGGCCTATGACCAGTTCGGCCGTCCCGAAACCGTCGACGTCGGCCGGGCCGGCCGACTCGATCGCGTGATCGAAGCGGGTCCGAGCCGTCTCCACGATCGTCGGCGAACCGACCTGATCCAGGACATCGAACCCGATGACGACGGCGTGTCCCGTTCCTGGGGCGTCTGTCGGCGTCGTTGCGATCAATGCGAAATGTCGGGCGCTCAGCGCGACGAACCAGCGCGCGGACAGGTCCGCCCGCTCGACGTCGACGTCGACCCCGAAGGCGGGTGTCCACTCGTGCGTTCGCTCGAGGATGGAGAGGTGTGCGAGGTTCGGGGCGGGTGCGGCCGAATCGAGCACGAGCAGCATCGGCGTCGCGGGGTCCGCGTCGGACGGGATCAGTGGGTCGAGCACGAGGAGGTCGGCCATCGGCGTGTCGAGCCGGCTCAGTGGCGCCGTCTCAGCCGCGGTGGCGGTCGCGGCCAGACCGGCCAGGAGGGCCGTCACGAGTCCGGCGGCCCCTAATGCGTTACGTCGCCCTCGGTTCGCAGCTGTCACGTGCGCCTCGCTCGGGCGGCCATCGTACCCCCGGTGCACGCGTTTCCATGCCCGGTGCTAGCCTGCCGCGCGTGCCGACCATCCGATCGATCGCCGCGACCGTGGCGGTCGCGCTGCTGGTCTCGGCGTGCGGCTCGATCTCGACCTCACCCCCGGCGCCCACGCCGGCCGACTTCCAGGGCATCGCGTCCGAGATCGTGACGCGATCGGTGGTCATCGACGACATCGTGTCGGGCGATGCGGGCTGCGACGATCGGGAGCTGATCCCGACGGCGATCGGGTTCGATGCGAAGGGTCTTGACCAGGCCGAGCCGGTGCGCATCTACCTGTATATCTTCCGCAACCGGGCGTCGTTCGAGAAGCTGCGGGCGAGTGTCGACTTCTGCGCGCGCTCGTTCGTCACCGACGCTGAGACCTACGAGACGGTCGAAGAGTCCCCCTACGTCCTGGCCGGCCAGGGCCCGTGGGCGCCGGGGTTCGAGGCCGCCATCCGCGATGCACTCGCGGTCGCGGCTGGGACCGGGGACTAAGGTCAGGGGGTCCTCCTTCCCATCGTTGATGGGACGTCCGAGCCACGGTCCGGTGGGGTCCCGGTGGGGATGCTGCGGTCATGCCCACCGCATCGCGACCCGCCCGGTCGCTGCTCGCCCTCGCGCTGGTCGTCAACCTCCTCGCGGCCAGTGCTCCGGCGAGCGTCTACGGTACGCAACGCCAGGCGATCGTCCCGCCCGCCTTGCGGACGATCCCCACCGTTCCGGCCCGGTTGCCGCAGCCCGCGGATCGACACGAACGGATGGCTACCGTCGCCGGAGCGGCGCGGCCGTCCACGATGCGCGCGGTACCGGCGCTCGCCGACTGGATCAGCCGTCCCAAGCCGGACGTCCCCGATCCGCGGCCGACGGCCGTCTCGAAGCAACAGGCCTCCGCCGGGACGGCCGCGGTCGGATCGTTCAAGGGCCGCAACCATGTCTGGATCCCGGCCCTCGGGATCGACCGTTCGGTGTCGTGGTATGCGTGCTCGTCGTCGTTCTATCCGGGTAACCGCGTGTACCGCTGGGGCTGCGCCGGTACGAACAACATCTATCTCTTCGGGCACGCCCACAGCGTGTTCAAGGCGCTCCACGACGCGTATGTCCGGGGAAAGCTCAAGAAGGGCATGAAGGTGTATTACGCGGGCGCGAACGGGAAGGTCGGCACCTACGCGGTGTCGTGGTGGAAGGTGACGACCCCGGAGAGGGGCACCTGGGCGTACGCGGGGCAGCAGCGCCCGAGCCTCACTCTGCAGACGTGCGTCGGGGCGAAGAGCCAGTACCGTCTGATCGTCCGGCTCGCCAAGGTCGGATCCTCCTAGACGACTCGAAGGCCCAGGATCTTCCGGGCGATGACCAGGCGTTGCACCTGGCTCGTCCCCTCGCCGATCTCGGTCAGCTTCGCGTCGCGCATGAAGCGCTCGACCGGATAGTCGGTCGTGTAGCCGTAGCCGCCATGGATCTGGATGGCGGCGTTCGTGGCGCGGGCACTCACCTCCGAGGCGAACAGCTTGCCTTCCGCGGCGACCAGGCCGTAGTCACGGCCCTGATCCTTGAGCCAGGCTGCCTTCCAGATGAGAGACCGTGCCGCGTCGATCTCGGTCGCCATGTCGGCGACCATGAAGGCGACGCCCTGGAACGTGCCGATCGGCCGGCCGAATTGCTCGCGCGTCTGCGCGTAGGGGATGCTCGCGTCGAGGGCGGCCTGGGCCAGGCCGACGGCCAGCGCGCCGATCGAGATCCGCCCGCCGTCGAGGATCTTGAGGAACGTCCTGAAGCCGTCGCCCTGCGGACCGAGCAGGTTCGCGGCAGGGATCCGTGCGCCCTCGAAGCGCAGCTCGCCGGTCGCCGAAGCGTGCAGGCCCAGTTTGTCCTCCAGACGCCCGACGCTGAACCCCGGCGTGTCGGCCGGGACGATGAACGCGCTGATCTCCGCGTCGCCCTTGTCGGTCGTGCCGGTCTTGGCTGTGATCACGTATGTGCCGGCGTGCCCGGCATTCGTGATGAAGCGCTTTGCGCCGTCGAGCACCCAGGAATCGCCATCGAGCCGCGCGGTGGTCCTCGTCCCGCCGGCGTCGGAGCCCGCGCCCGGCTCGGTCAGCCCGTACGCGCCAAGGACACGGCCGCTCGCCATCGGGACGAGATAGTGCTGCTTCTGCTCCTCCGTGCCGGCCAGGTGGATGGGCCCGCAACCGAGGCTCGTGTGGGCCGCGACGATCAGCCCGAGCGAACCCCACACGCGGCCGATCTCCTCGATCGCGATCGCGTAGGCGAGGGTGTCCAGACCGGCCCCGCCCTCGTCCTCGGGGATCGGGATCCCCAGCCAGCCGAGCTCGCCGATCCGCCACACGATGTCGGTGGGAAAGCGTCGCTCGCGCTCGTGCTCCTCGACGACCGGCGCGACCTCCGTCTGCATGAAGTCCCGGATGGTGTCACGCAGCAGCGCGTGCTCCGGGGCGAGGTCGAGGTCCATCGGCCCGAGCCTATCACCGCAGCATGACCCGGGTCCCGGTGCTAGCCTTCCCGGACCATGCCCGAGCCGCGCAGCGCTTCGAGGGCGCCGGACGCCCCGCCGTCACCGAGCCTCGCCGGGGAACGTGCGGCCCTCGCCCACGTCGACGGCATGGGCGGGTCCTCGGCTCTTCGTCGCAACCTTTTGCTGCTTCTCCGCCAGGACGGACCCTCGGCACCCGAGGATCTGGCCACGGGCCTCGGCGCGAGCCGAACCGGCGTGCTCCAACAGCTCCACGCGCTCGAGGCGGCCGGCCTGGTCAGCCGTCGAGCCGTGCGCCACGGTGTCGGCCGGCCCCGCCACGTCTACGACGTCACCGACGCCGCACAGGATCTGTTCCCGACCAACTACGACGGCCTGGCCGATAGCCTGCTGGCGGCGATCCGGGCGATCGGCGGCGAGGGGCTGGTCGACGACGTGTTCGAGGAGCGCCGACGACGCACGAGCGAGCGAGTCCGCCAGCGGCTCTCCGACCGCCTCCCGGCCGATGCACCGCTCGCCGATCGCGCCCGCGAGCTGGCGGTCATCCAGGACGAGCAGGGCTATCTCGCGGAGGCGGTCATCGGCGCCGACGGCGTCATCCGCCTGGTCGAGCGCAATTGCGCCATCCATCACATCGCGGCCGACGCCACAGCGGCCTGTCGTGCCGAGCTGGACCTGTTTCGCGAGGTCCTCGGGGCCGACGTGGAACGCGAGACGCACATCATGTCCGGCGACCGCTGCTGCACATATCGGATCGGTGAATAGCCACCCTTGACGGCGAACCGGCACTCGCGCACCGATGACCGAGCGCGCTCGGCGGAGCGCATCGGTCTGAGGTTTCCGAGCGTGCTCGGCGGAGCGCATCGGTCTGACGTTCCCTTAGGCCTCTTCGCGCTCCACGACCCCGCGCGACGCCGGCTCTAGGCGCGGCGCCGGCACATCCGAGACATTCGGCACGAACGACGCGGCGAGCGATGTTGCCGCGGCCTGCTCCTGGTCGTCGACCGACAGGATGCCCAGCCGGCCGAGCGTCGCCATCTCGTCGCGGATGTAGGTCTTGAGCATCTCCGGTCCGTCGGTGTTGATCGTGAACCGGACGCCGTTGCGCCGGAACGTGTCGAAGATCCAGCGGAATTCGTCCCAGCCCGACACGACCCGCGTGTTCAGGTTGGAGGTCGGGCAGATCTCGAGCACGATGCCCCGCTCGCGGATCATCTCCATCGCCCGCGGGTCGTAGGCGGCCTTCACGCCGTGACCGATGCGGTCGGGCTCGAGCAGCTCGACGACCCGGGAGATCTCATCGACGGGGCCGGCCTCGCCGGTGTGGACCGTGATGCCGAGGCCGAACTGGCGGACTCGCCGGAAGAGCCGCCGGTAGTCCGCGACGCGGAAGGTCGATGCCTCGGGGCCAGCGATATCGATCCCTACGACGCCACGGTCGCGCCAGCCGATCGCCTTCTCCGCGATGATCTCGTTGAGCTCGTACGGGAACGCCCGGTCGAGGCAGAAGATCAGGCCGGGTTTGACCGGGTATTCGAGGGTGGCCTTGTCCATCCCGCGCAGGGCGGCCGCGATGATGTGATCGAGGTCCTGCTCGCCGCCCCTGTTCCGCTTCATCGGGTTGAAGCGCAGCTCCATCGTCGTGATGTTGTTCTTGCGGTAAGCGCCGCCGATGACCTCGTAGACGGCGCGCTCGACCGCGATGGGTGAGCTCTGGATGAGCTCGGTCCAGTGGAACAGCTGCAGGTAGCCGTCGAAGCTCTGGGTGTGCTTCGAGACCGTGATCATGTCCCGGAATTCCCAGTAGTCCTTCGTCGGGAGCTTGATGCCCTGGGCGTGGGCGATGCCCCACATGATCGCCGGGGTGACCGCGCCACCGAGGTGACAGTGCAGCTCCGCGAGGGGGACCTTGCGAGAGAGCTGCCGGGCCATGACCGAAGGATAGCGTCAGCCAGCGGCCGCCCGCAGGCCTCCTACTGGCACAGTGGGAGGTACTTGTCGCCCTCGTGACGGACCAGCTGGACGGTCAGGCCACCGTTCGACGTGAACACGGCGTGGTCGGGATCCTGGATGCTCAAGGTGCCGTCCGCTGCGTTGATCGCGTCCGGATGATCGCCGTCGACGGCGCCGACGGGATCCCACCAGCTGCCGCCCGAATCGATCCCGCTCCACAGGCCGCAGTGGCCCAGGGAGAACGGCCGCGCCCCGGCCGTGAGCGGCGGCTGCGACTCCGGCCCGAGCAGCACGCCAAACGCGTCCTGGCGCTCGATGGTGAGCTCGGAGCCGCTCGACACGGTCACGTGGTAGGACAGTGCGCCGACCCCGGCCTCGAGCGTGATGTCGCCCTGCGGCCGCTCGGCGAGTGACGGGGCGCATCCCTGGCCCGCGGCGCAGCCGAACGGCCCGACCTGGATGTAGGTCACCGCGGAACCCGGCGGCACGATCGTCGCCACCTGGGCGACGACCCTGCGGCAGTCGTCGGCGCCGAGCCCGATGCAAGCGGTGGGGACGGTGGTCAGGTCGGAGCCGGTCGGTTCCGCTGACCCCGCCGGCGTCGGTTCGGTTGATCGTGGCGATGCCGGCGACAAAGTGCTTGCGCGGCGCTCCCGGCCCGTCGCATCCGCCCGCGACCAACGCGGCGAGGACGAGCGCGAGCACGATCGATGCCCGAATCATGCCGCCCGGACGTCCCGGCAGGCTGCTCGGTTCCGGCCTGGGTGGTCGTGGCCCCCGACCGGATCTTTGGCAGGATTTTCATCGGGAGAACGTTATGGTCGTTCGGCGGCCGATCCTTGCCCGAAACGACCGCTAATTCGTCTCCGGGTGCAACGTCTGCCACGTTCGGGCCGTTTCCCCGCCATAACGATCTCCGGCCGAAACTTCTGCCACGTTCGGGCCGTTTCCGGGCCATCACGGTCCCCGGGCACATTGCGCCGGTCGCCCGGCGCCGATCCTCAGCCGGCGAGCGGGATCGACGCGGCCGTCCGCGTCGATGGTCGCCTGGCGGCGTCGACGCTTGAGCTCAGCGTCTGGCACCTGGTCGCGGGCGTGGTAGCTCGAGCGGACCAGCGGCGCGGACTCGACATGCCTGAAGCCGAGGGCGAGCGCGGCGGTCTTCATCTCCGCGAACTCGTCTGGATGGTAGTAACGCTCGAGCGGCAGGTGCTGCATCGAAGGGCGCAGGTACTGGCCGATCGTCAGGATATCGACGTCGTTCTCGCGGAGGGCCTCGAACGCCTCCTGGAGCTCGTCGCGTGTCTCGCCCAGGCCGACCATCAGGCTCGACTTGGTATGGACCGGATAGCCGATCTCTCGCGCCATCTCCTTGGCGCGGCGCAGGACGTACAGGCTGCGGTCCCAGCGCGCACGCTTGCGCACCGGCTTCTGGAGGCGCCGGACCGTCTCGAGGTTGTGGTTGAGGATGTCGGGTCGGGCGTCCATGACCGTCCGTAGCCGGTCGTCCGATCCGTCGAAGTCGGGGATCAGCACCTCGATACCCATGCCCGGGCTCGTCTCGCGCATGGCGAGGATCGTCTCGGCGAAGATCCGGGATCCGCCATCGGGGAGGTCGTCACGGGCGACGCTGGTGACCACGACGTGCTCGAGCCGCATCGCGGCGACGGCCTCCGCGACGCGGCGGGGCTCGTCGTCGTCGAACCAGGTCGGGCGGCCCGTCTTCACGGCGCAGAAGCCGCAGGCCCGGGTGCACGTGTCGCCGAGGATCATGATCGTGGCGGTGCGCTGGTCCCAGCACTCCCCGATGTTCGGGCAGTGGGCCTCCTCGCAGACCGTGTTGAGCTCGAGCCCGCGCAGCAGACGCTTGAGATCGTGGTAGTTGTCGCCGGACGGCAGCCGGGCACGGATCCAGTCCGGGTGGCGTCGCGGCGCGACCGACCCATCCGCCGCCGGGAGCCCGGCCAGGCCGCCACCGCCGATCGAGATCGGCAGGTCCGACCGCCCGTGGTGCGGCGAGGACGCGGCGGTCTGCGGCGGCTCGAACATCGGCAGCTCGCGGGTCATGGCCGGAGTGTAGTGCGAACCGATCGGGCGCCTCACGTGGCGACGGACCGCGTTCGGCCACAACCGCCGCTCATCGGTCGTCGAACGTCGCTCGCAGACCGCTCGCGAGATCCCGCGGCACGTACCCGAGCTCCGTGGCCGCTTTGGCCGATGAGCCCCAGAAGGTCACGCCCAGCGTCGACCGGAGGACCTCGCCGAGATCGTCCGGCAGGCCCGCGGCGCGCGCGACGACCGCCGGAGCCCGGGCGCCCAGGCGCAGGAAGAACGTCGGGATCTCGAGGCGGGGCAGCATCCTGCCACCGAGGCGAGCCGCCATCGCCATCGCGTCGCGCAGACGCATGTTCTGGCCGCCGAGGAAATAGGACTCGCCGATCCGGCCGCGATCGAGCGCGGCGACGATGCCGGCCGCCACGTCATCGACATAGACAGGCGAGATCCCGAGGTCGACGAGCGCGACGTAGCGCAGGGTCCCGTCGTGAGCGCCCTTCAGCTGCTGGCCGATCTGCGAGTGATCGTTCGGGCCATACGTCGTACCCGGCATCGTGATGACGATCCTCGCCCCGGATCCGATCCGCTCCTGGACCGCGCGATGCGACAGGAACTTCGTCTCGTCGTAGTAGCTGAGGAAGCCTTCCGTGAGGTCGCGTCGATAGCGCTCGTCGACGATCCGGCCGTGGGTGTTGCCGGCGACATTGATCGTCGAGGTCGCGACCATCCGGTCGAGGCCGGCCGTCGCGAACGCGTCGAGTACCCGATGGGTCGTCCCGACATTGGCGTCATGCATCGCAGGCCGCTCGCTCGCCGGGATCCCGACCCGGTACATGCCGGCCAGATGGATCGCCGAATCCGTGCCGCGCATCGCGTCGACGATCGCGGCTGTCCGCGAGAGGTCGCCCTGGCGCAGCTCGACACCGAGCTCGGCCAGCTCAGTGGCCTGATCGGGGTCGCGGACGACGGCGGTGACTCGATCGCCTCGCGCGGCGAGCCGGCGGGCGACCGCCCGGCCGATGAACCCGGCCCCGCCTGTGACGAAGACGCGCATCAGGTCACAGGGCCGGTGCGGGCCGACCGCCCGGAGGCGGTCAGTAGATCGGTGTCTCCGGCCCGACCGCCTCGAGCCATGCCTTGATGTCGCGGAGCAGCGCCGCCCCGCCGGCGCCGTCGTTGGCGCGGTGGTCGACGCCGAGCACCATGTTCATCACAGGCCGGATCGCGATCACGTCGCCGTCGGGGGTCGACTGGACGACCGGACGCTTTGTGATCGCCTCCATCGTCACGATGCCGACCTCAGGGACGTTGAGGATCGGCATCACCAGGTTGGTACCGAGGTAGCCGGTGTTGTCGACGGTGAATGTGCCACCCCCGAAATCGTCCAGCCGCAGCTTGTTGGCACGGGCACGGTTCGCGACGTCGGTGATCGCGACATTGAGGCCGTGGATCGAAAGCGTGTCCGCGTCGCGGATGACCGGCACGAGCAGCCCGTCGTCGACCGCGACGGCGACCCCGATGTTGATCCTCCGCTTCGCAAGGAGGCCCTGTTCGGTCCAATTCGCGTTGAAGGTCGGGTTGCGCTTGAGCGACTCCGCCGCGGCCTTGACCACGAATGGCACATAGCTCAGCGAGATGCCCTCCTTCGCCTGATACGTCCTCTTTGCTCCCTCTCGCGCCGCGACCAGGCGCGTGGCGTCGACCTCCATCTGGACGTAGGCGTGGGGCGCCTGCAACGCGCGGGTCATCTGCGCAGCGATGCCCTTGCGCATCTGGGTCATCGGCAGCAGGACCTCGTCGGCTCCCTCCGGGAACGCGACGGGCGCGCCTGTGGGCCTGGACGCCGGTGGCGTGGCCGGGGCCTGGGCCCCTGCCGGAGCGGGGGCGGCGCCCTGACCGGCCGCCGTCGGTGCGGCGCCCTGGGCCTTGACGGGAGCGGGCACGGCGGCACCCGTCCGGATGGCTTCGACCACGGCCAGGACGTCATCCCGGGTGATCCGACCACCGCCGCCGGTCCCGACGATCTGCTCGGGACTGAGGGCGTGTTCGCGCAACAGGCGCCGGACTGCAGGGGTCATGCGGGCGTCGGGATCGCCCTGCGCGCTGGGAGCCTGGGTTGCCGTGGGTGGCGACGCGGTGGCTGCGGCGGCGGGAGCCGTTGCCTTCGCCGTCGACTGGTCGGATCCGGCGGGGGCTGTCGCCTCGATGGCGACCGGGTCGTCCGTCTCTGGCTTCGGTGTATCGCGCGTCGACTTCGCGTCGGTGGACTTGGAGGCTGCCGCGGATGCGGGTGCCGAGGCGGATGTGCCGTTGCCGTCGGTCGAGGCGCCGCTCGGTCGAGGCGCCGCCGGTCGATGCGCCCTCGTCGGCGGATGCGCCCTCGTCGGCGGTCTCGATCACGGCGATCTCGGCATTATTCGGGACCGTCGCGCCTTCCTCGGCGAGGATCTCCTTCAGGACCCCCTCGAACGGCGACGGGACCTCGGCATTGACCTTGTCGGTGATGACCTCGAGCAGCGGCTCGTACTTGTCGACATGGTCGCCCGGTTGCTTGAGCCACTTGCCGATCGTCCCCTCGGCGACGCTCTCGCCGAGCTGGGGCATCGTCACCTTCGCCACGTTCGCTGCTCCTTCGCGGGGTCGTCGTCTCGCGACAGTCCTAAGTGTCGCCCATCCGGGCGATCGCGGTCGAGTGTCGCTGCGGCGGCGCCGCCGGAGCTACCGCACGGCTGGCCGGTATCCGACCCTCACGCTGAGTAGGGTATGCAGCCATGGACCCGGCCCGCATCGCGCGCGTCCTCGCGGTCCGGCCCGGCGAGGGCCGGCTCGTCGGCGGTGTGGCGGCGCTGTTCGCCACCCTCGAAGGCGCGCGCGGGATCGGCGAGGTCGGGGCGGACGCGCTCGTGCTCGCGCGGTTCGGGCCCGAGGCGCTGCCGACGACCCTCCCCTACCTCTACATCGCGCTCGGGATCGTCGGGTTCGTCGTGTCGCTCGGCTACGCGGTCGCCCTTGGACGGCTACCGAGAATCCCGTTGTACATCGGTGTCCTCGTGTCCGTAAGCGCCCTACTCGTGGCGCTACGGATCGGGCTCGCCATGGGCGCGACCCAGCTGGTGCCATTGGTCTGGCTCACCGTGTTCGCCTCGAGCACGATCAACTTCACGATCGCCTGGACCGTCAGCGGCGCCACGTTCGATGCACGCCAGGCGAAACGGCTCTTCCCGCTCCTGACCAGTGCGGCGATCGCCGGGAGCTTCCTCGGGACGCTCGTTGCCGGTCCCGTGGCCGGGATCGTGAGCGTCGAGTCGCTCGTTGTCGTGCAGGCGGTCCTCCTCGTCCTCGCGGCCGGACTGCTCGCCCGGCTTCCGCGGCCACGTGCGCGGGCGGTGCTGCCGGCCGCTCCCTCGTCGGTGGTCACCGACCTGCGGATCGGCTTCGACACCGTGCTCAGGTCACCGCTGATGCGGCTGGTGGCGCTGGCGTACGTCCTGCTGGCGGTCCTGCTGTTCTCGGTGTCCTTCCCGTTCATGATCGCGGCCTCGCGGGAGTTCCCGGACAAGGTCCAGCTCGCGACCGCACTCGGTCTGCTGTCGACCGCCGTGACCGCCACGTCGTTCATCGTGTCGCTTGCGGTCGCGAACCGCCTGTATGCGCGCTTCGGCATCTCAGCAGGAGCCCTCGCCCTGCCGATCGTGTATGTCGCCGGGTTCGCGGCCTGGCTTGTTCAGTTCTCGTTCGCGACCGCGGCCGCATTCCGGTTCGCCCAGCAGGTGGCGCAGCGAGGCATCTCGAATGCCGCCTGGAGCGCGTTCTACAACGTCGTCCCATCGAACCGGCGGGCACAGGTCCTCGCGTTCAACGACGGCGTGCCGGGTCAGGTCGGGACCGTCCTCTCCGGCGTGCTGCTTCTGCTCGCGGCGAACCTCAGTGGGCTCGACCCGGTCTTCTGGCTCGGACTGGTCACGGCGGTCATCGCCACGGTCATCGTGCTGGGCATCCGGCGGCTGTATGCCGACAGCCTGCTCAGCGCTCTCCGATCCGGGCTCGCCGAGCAGGTGCTCGAGGGAGGCCCGGGTCTGCCTGCCGCCCTCGACAGACCCGACGTCCGGCTCGCGCTCGTGACGGCCCTCGCCGACCCTGATCCGGAGACGAGGCGATTGGCCGCGGCATTGCTCGGACGAGCCGGCGCTCTCCGTCCCGACGAGCGAGAGCGCCTTGCCATACTGGTGGACGATCCGTCGCCCGGTGTCCGCGCGGAAGTCGCGGCCGCGCTCGCCGGCGATCCGGCTGACGTTCGACCCGGGGCCATGATCGCGTCCCTGCTGGCGTCGCGAGACCCCGACGACCAGGTGGCAGGTCTCGAGGCGGCGTCTCGCGTCCCGGATCGCGTGCCGTCGGAGCTCGTGTCGCCGTTCCTCGGCGATCCGAACCCGGCGATCCGGGCCGGGGCGATCCGGGCTCTCTCGGCTCGGGACGACCGGGAGGACTCCGCCCCGACTGCCGCTCTGCTCAGCTCGCTCGACGACGACGCCCACGCGGTCCGGTCGGCGGCCGCCATCGCCCTGGCCGATCGATCGGGGGCCGGTCCTGGTCTCGTGACAGTCATTCGCTCGGGGTCGCCGCGAGCGCAGGACGCGGCGCTTGTCGCCGTCGCAAGCCACGCGGTCGAGGTCCACTCGGATCTTCTGTCGTGGGCCAAGGACCAGATCGAGCGCGCGGAGGACCTCCACCGGGCACACGGCGCCGTCGCTGCCTTGCCGGCCGGCGGGGAAGAACTGGGATTCCTCGAGACAGTCGTCGCGCAGCGTGCGCGACGTGCCGAGGACCGTGCGATCGCCGCACTCGTCGCGGTCGGTGCCCCAGCCGCGGGCGGACTCATGCGGCGCTCGCTGCGATCGCACGACCAGGACGCCCGAGCGCAAGCGATCGAGGCGCTCGACTCGCTCGGCGACCGACGCCTCGGGCGCGCGCTTACCGCGTGTCTCGAGGCCGCGTCGGAGGAAACCAGTCCGGATCCGATGGCGGCGCTCGAACGGCTGACGCAAGATGACGACAGCTGGATCGCCCGGCTGAGCAAGGCGGTCCGTGCTTCGCTCACGACCGACGCGCACGAGGCGACGATGACGACAGACGACCGGGTGTCGACCGAGTTCGACCGGATGCTCCTCTTGCGCCGGATCCCGCTGTTCGCCGGCCTCGAGCCGGAGGACCTGCAACGGATCGCGCTGGTGGCGACGGAGCGGGACTATCCGGCGGACAGCGCGCTCATGCGTCAAGGAGAAGTCGGCGATGAGCTCGTGGTCATCATCGAGGGCTCGGTTCGCGTCGTCCAGGCGACCGCCGACGGCGGAGAACGTTTCGTCCGGAGCTATCAAGCGGGCGAGCACATCGGCGAGCTCGCCGTCCTGCGCGACCGCCCTCGCGTCGCGACGGTGATCGCCGTCGGCGATGTGCATGGACTCGTCCTCGGTGGCGACGGCCTCCGGGCGATCCTGCGCGAGCGTCCCGGCGCAGCGATGGCCATGCTGGCGACGCTCGCGGAGCGCATCTCCACCCAGTAGAGTCGGCACGTGGTCGACACCGAGCCTGGCCGACGAGCGCTACCGACCGGGACCGTCACGTTCCTGCGGACCGACATCGAGGGGTCCATGGGGCTCGCCCAGGAGCTCGGCCGAGCGTGGGACGCGGTGAGCGTGTCGCACATGGGCATCATCCGGCGCGAGATCGACGAGCACGGCGGCCTCACCGTGCGCACCGAGGGCGACGCTGTTTTCGCGGTCTTCCCGGAGGCACGCAAGGCGGTATCCGCGGCCATCGCCGCCCAGCGGACGCTTGCAGCCCACGACTGGCCGGACGGTGTCCAAGTGCTCGTCCGCATGGGGTTGCACTCCGGCGAGGCCTACCTCTCCGGTGACGACTACGGCGGCTTCGAGGTCAACCGAGCCGCTCGCATCGCGGCGGCGGGCCACGGCGGCCAGATCGTGCTGTCCGAGACGACCCGAGCGCTCATCGCGGACGCGCTGCCGGAGGGCGTGGCGGTGCGCGACCTCGGGCGGCACGCCCTCCGGGACGTGCCGCGTCCCGAGCAGCTTTTCCAGCTCGACGTTCCGGGCCTCCGATCGGACTTCCCCGCCCTCCGGTCGGGAACCGCGACGGTCGGTGACCTGCCGTCGAGACTGACGAGCTTCATCGGTCGCGACGCGGAGCTCGACGAGGTGTCGGACCTCCTGGCTGAACGGCGGCTCGTGACCCTCACCGGCCCGGGCGGCATCGGCAAGACCAGCCTCGCGGTCGAGACGGCACGCCGGGTGGCAGACCGCTTCAGCGAAGGAGCGTGGTTCGTGCCGCTGGCTGAGGTCCAGGATCCTGCGGCGGTCCGATCGGTGATCGCCCGGACGATCGGGCTGTTCGACGGGCCGGGTCGTCCGGCCGCCGAGGGGCTCGGTCCGTACCTGGCGGAACGGTCGGTCCTGCTGGTCCTGGACAACTTCGAGCGCCTGCTCGACGCGTCGGGTGACGTCGCTGATGTCCTCGATGTGTCCCCCTCGTCACGGATCGTCGTGACCAGCCGCGCACCCCTTCGGATCCCGGGCGAACAGGAGTACCCGGTGCAGAGCCTGGGTGAGGACTGCCCGAAGCTCTTCGCGGAGCGAGCCCGGTCCATCCGGCCGGGCTGGGAGGCGGGTGCGGACAGCGTCATCGTCGATGAGGTCTGCGCGCTCCTCGACCGGCTGCCGCTCGGGGTGGAGCTCGCAGCAGCGCGCGTCGCGCACCTCCCGCTGGCGGCGATCCGCGACCGACTGCGCGCGCACCTACCGCTGCCGGGCTCGGGTCCGCGGAACGTGCCCGATCGACAGCGGACGCTGGCGGGCGCGATCGCGTGGAGCCACGACCTCCTCGGCCCCGAGCTCCAACGCGTCCTGCACGACCTCGCGGTGTTCGACGGCGGCTTCGAATACGAGCAGGCGGCCGAGGTCGTCGAATCGCCGGCCGACGGCGGCGACGTGCTGGACGAACTGGCGACGCTCGTCGATCAGAGCCTGATCAAACGCGACGCGACCGGGACGGGCATCCGGTTCGAGATGCTCGAGACGATTCGCGCGTTCGCGCTCGAGCGACTCCGGGACGACGGTCGCGAGGAGCCGCGTGCGTCGACGCCACGCGGTGGCGTACCTGGCCCTCGCCGAGTCCGCGGCGCCGAACATGCCCGGGCCAGATCAGCCGCGCTGGCTCGATCGCCTGACGATCGACTATCCCAATCTCCGCGCTGCGATCCGGTGGTCGATCGACAATGGAGAGGCCGAGCTTGCGCTTCGATTCGTGGCCGCGATGTGGCGGTACTGGCAGCAGGACGGTCGTCTCGTCGAGGGCACCGAGCTCGCTGAGAGCGCGCTGGCCATGCCCGGCTCGGACAGCCCGACACTGGCCCGTCTGGCTGCCCTGTCCGCCGCCGGGGGCATCGCCTACTGGCACGGACGCCGCGAGGACTCGTTCCGCCACTACCACGAGGAACTGGAACTGGCTCGCCAGTTGGGTGACGTCGCATACGAGGCTGACGCGATATGGAACCTGTCGTTCGAGCGGTACTTCGCCGAGGACGCCGCGGGCGCGACGGAGATGTTGCAAGTGGCCCGTCGCCTGTATGAGCAGATCGGCGACGAGCGCGGCGCGGCCAGGGTCGAATGGTCACAGGTGACGGTTCTGGGAGGAAACCATCCCTCCATGGCCCGGTTGGCGACCCTGGAGGCGTTGAGCGAGAAGTTCGAACGAGAGGGGGACCCTTGGTACACGTTCCAGACGTACATGAGCGTCGCCTGGGTGCACTACATGGCTGGGGACATTGCGACAGCCAGCCGCTGGTACATCCGCGCCATCGTCGGCTCGAGCTCGCTACGGGACGTCACGGGGACCACGATCGCCATCCCCGTCGCGGCGCTCTTGTCGATCGAGGCCGGCCGTCCTGAGGATGCCGGAATGCTGATCGGCGCGTCGGAGCACCTGACCGAGCTGTACGGCGTGAAGGCGCCGCTGGGTCTTCAGGAATTGCTCGGAGTTGCCGATCCGAGCGGTCGGACGATCGCGGCCCTCGGCGAGGAGCGCTACCAGCAGGTATTCGATCTAGGACGGCAGATGACCCTGGAGCAGGTGGTCGAGCTCATCGTCCGCATCCAGGACGAGACCTGGGGCTCCGGCCTGGCAACGGCTGAGCGGAGCGCCTGACACACGAACGCGACACCCTCGGTGAGGGCGTCGCGTCGCGATGCGTCGGAGGGTCGCCTACCGCGGATCGATCCCCCAATCGGTGAAGTACTCATTATCGTCGGGCGTGTTCGTCAGCTGGACAAGATCCGTGCCGTCCAGCTTCATGGTGTAGATGTCGTTGTTCGTTGCGCCGGCGAGCCCCATGGAAAACACGAGACGAGTCCCGTCCGGCGAGAAAGACGGGCTGCCGACCCCGCCGGCGTTCGCCGGCACTCTGAGCTCATACAGGTCTGCGCCGTTCGGGCGGACGACCACGAAACGATCAGCCCTCGAACCGACGATCCATTGCCCATCGGGCGACCAGGTGGTCCCAAGCGACAGCTCGAGGGAACTCGACCTCGCGGGATGCGCCGGTGGCGAGGGCCACGATCCGCAGCTTGCCGACCTCCGATCCGGCCGCGCCGCGGATGTAGGACAGCTCGCTGCCATCCGGCGAGAAGTCACCGGGAACATCGTTGCCACCTTGACCGTTGACCGTGAGTTGGACGACGTCGCTCCCGTCGGTCGCGTTGACGAGGAAGATCCCGTTGGCCGACGGGTCGTTGTCGGCGAACCCTTCGACGGCCAGTCGCGTGCCGTCCGGCGACCACGTCGAGCAGCCGAGCGTCGCGGGGCCGGCCTGGTTCGGAAGGGACCGCACGTTGGTCCCACCGACATCGACGACCTTCATAGTCAAGGCGAGCTGGCGGCCATCCGGCGAGAACTGGGGGCATTCGTTCGGTCCGGCGAGGGCGACTTGGAGACCGGAGCCATCCGGACGAATGGTGTGGATGACGGTGTCGCTGACGGATGGGTCGAACCGGCCGAACGCGATCGGTCCGTTCAGGATCGGCGCCGGAGCGAGCCGCCAGCCACCGACGGTGAGACCGACGGCTGCGATCGCGATGAGCAAAGCGAGGATCAGTAGCAGCGCCCATGCGGGCGCCGACATCGGGCGTCCGAGCGTGCGGGCTGTGGTTGCCATCTGGAAGCTCCTCAGGGATGCCAGCCAGGCCGGTTGTTGCCGGCGGCCGACGGTAATGGCGAGGATCGCGCCGACCTGACCGTCCGCGACGGTGCGATCGGCGGTCGCCTCGAAGTGGGCGCGGAGGTAGAGCTCGACGTCGCGCTGGGCAGTCATGTCATTCGCTCCGCGGTCCGAGCGAGGGGTCGGTCGTCCGCGTCCACGGTGGCGCGGAGGGCCGAGATCGCCCGATGGAGGCGGGACTTCATGGTCCCGTCTGGAACACCGAGGACGGAAGCCGCCTCGGCGATGGGCAGATCGAGATAGAACGACAGCACGATCACCGTCCGTTGATCGACGGTCAGGCCCTGAAGGCCACGTTCGAGCTGGTCGGTCACGGCGAAAGCAGCTTGGTGGTCGGGGACGTCCGGATCCCGTCGGACAGGAGCGGGAGCTCGACGATGCGCCGACGGGCACGACGGCGCGTGTCCTGGCAGGAGCGGACGAGGAGCCTGGTCATCCAGGCATCGAATTGATCAGGATCGCGCAGTCCCGGAAGGCTTCGCCACGCGTCGACGAAGGCGTCCTGGACCGCGTCTTCGGCCAGGCCGTAGTCGCGAAGGATCAGCCGAGCGATCGCATTGAGTCGGCCGATCGAGGACGCGACGAGGCGCGCGAAGGCGTCATGATCGCCCTCCCTCGCCAAGACCACGAGCTCTCGATCCATCGTGCCGCCTGACCTGACGCGGACATCTTCCGCGCTCGATGTGTATGTCTGTCAGTGCGTCGGAAAGGTTCCATCTTGCGCCCGTGGCAGGCGTGCTAGGACCTGACTCGGAGCCCTTCCTCCAGCCGGCGGCGGCGCCCCACCGCTGATCCCCGGCCGTCGCCTCATAGCCCTTCCGAGTCAGCGCCTCGAGCTCGGCGAGCAGCGGCTCATCTACTACCGGAGCAGTCGATCCCGGACGACGCATCGGTTTCTTCAGCATCGCCACCTCGCCGACGAGTGTCGCCGTGATGATCGCGCCGGCACCCGGCAGGGTGAGCAGTGGATGACCCCCGACCCGCGCACCGATCCGACCGGCCAGCGCCCGCTCTTCGCTCGCGAGGGCACGGAGCCGGCTGAGACGTGTCCAGAGCGAGCTCGGCCTGGACGTAGACGAGTCGTGCATAGGTAGTACGGCTGACGTAGCGCTGATGCTGAATGGTCGTGAGGTTGCTCGCCCGCGCGCCATAACCGGGGACGAGGACCCGGAGGTCGGCGTGGAGCCGGTTGCGGACGCGAGTCAGCGCCAGAACCACGTCCTCGCGTGCCCGACGAGGAGCTGGATCTCGAGGCTCCCATCCGCCAACCGGACAGATGGCAGGTCGGACTCGCGCAGGGTCACTCGGGCGATCGCCAGGGCATCGCCGGGGTCGCTCTTGCCAGCCCGACGGGTGCGGATCTGTTCGTGTCGCGAGAGCTGTGGCGGGACCTCCCGGACCCTGCCGAATCATCACCTGATGCACCTTAGGCGAGCGATGTGAGCTCGAAGCGCCTCCGAAGGTGCATGGTCATGCAGTCATGCGCGGTAGGCCACGAAGCGAAGTACCCAGCGAGCTGGATGGATATGCAGCTGCGGGTCGGGAGATGTGACTCGAAGTGCTGCCTAGCGTTCACCAGGTGCACATTTGGCAGCATCGTGGCGGCAAGCTCGCCTCGCCAGCGGCCCGTGGCCATCGCTCGTTATGACCGGGACGCGGAGCCCTTCCTCCTCGCCGGCGCTCGGCGCCCAGTCATCGATCCCTGGCGAGTCGCCTGCTTCAACCGTCGCCACCGAACTCGTCGTCGGGCACGCCCCCTCCTTCAGTACGCCGCCAGCTTGCGGATCGCATCGGCGATCTTCTCGGGGCTGACCATGAACCAGTCCTCGAGGACGTGGTTGTACGGGACCCCCGGGACGTCCGGCCCGGCGATGCGCGTGACCGGTCCGTCGAGGTAGTCGAACGCCTCCTCGGCGACGAGCGCCGCAACCTCGGCGCCGTACCCGCCGAACCGGTTGTCCTCGTACACGATCAGGCACTTGCCGGTCTTGCGGACGGACTCGAGCACCGTCTCCGTGTCGAGCGGTCGCAGCGTGCGCAAATCGACGACCTCGACGCTGATGTCCTCCTCGGCCACGCGATCGGCGGCTTCGAGCGCGTAGTGCGCCATGAGTCCGTACGCGAATACCGAGATCTGCGTCCCCGGGTGGGTCACGGCCGCCTTGCCGAGCGGGATCGTGTAGTCGGTGTCGGGCACGTCCCCGCGGACCGAGCGGTACATCTTCTTGTGCTCGAAGAACAGCACCGGGTCGTCGTTGCGGATCGAGGAGCGCAGGAGGCCGCGGGCGTCGTACGGCGTCGATGGGACGACCACCTTCAGGCCCGGGACGTGGGTGAAGAACGCCTCGACACTCTGCGAGTGGTACAGCGCGCCGTGGACGCCGCCGCCATACGGCGCGCGGATGACCATCGGCACGCCGTAGCCGTTGTTCGACCGATAGCGCATCCGGGCGGCCTCGGACACGATCTGGTTGAACGCCGGGAAGATGAAGTCGGCGAACTGGATCTCGGCGATCGGGCGCAGGCCGTTGACCGCGGCGCCGATCGACGCGCCGACGATCATCGACTCGGTCAGCGGGGTGTCGATCACCCGGTCGTCGCCGAACTCGGCCCACAACCCGTCGGTCGCCAGGAACACGCCGCCCTTCTTGCCGACGTCCTCGCCGAGGATGATCACCGACTCGTCGCGGCGCATCTCGTCGGCGAGCGTCTCGCGGATGGCGTCGATGAACGTCCTGCGCCGGCATCAGTCGACGTCCTCGACGAACACGTAGCGCATCGCGGTCGATGGGTCGGGGTCGGGCTGCGATTCGGCGTATTCGGTCGCCTCGTCGACGATGTCCTTGATCTCGGTCGCCAGCGTGGCCTCGATCTCGTCAGTGAGGACTCCGGCGTCCCGCAGCTGAGCGCGGAACGCCGGCAGCGGGTCGCGCTTGCGCTCTTCCGCGAGCTCCTCCTCGGAGCGGTACTTCGTCTGCTGGTCGTCCGACGAGTGTCCCGTGAGACGCGTGACCTTCGCCTCGATCAGCGTCGGTCCCTCGCCGGCGCGGGCGCGGGCGACCGCGTCACGCGAGGCGGCGTAGCAGGCCAGCACGTCGTTGCCGTCGACGACGATGCCCGGGATGCCGTACCCGGCGGCCCGTTCGGCGACATTCGGCACAGACACCTGGCGGGCCATCGGCACACTGATCGCGTAGCCGTTGTTCTCGACCACGAAGACGAACGGCAGCTTGTGGATCGCGGCGAAGTTCAGACCCTCGTGGACGTCGCCCTGGTTGCTGCTCCCCTCCCCCATGGACGTCATCGCGACCTGGCCGGTCTTGCGGATCTTGGCGGCGAGGGCGATCCCGACCGCGTGGAGGAGCTGTGTCGCGACCGGCGACGAGACCGACACGAGGTTGTGCTCGTGCGAGCCGTAATGGCCCGGCATCTGACGGCCGCCCGACGACGGATCGTTGGCCGTCGCGTACTGGGCGGTCAGGATGTCGCGCGGGCTCATGCCGAACGTCAGGCACGTCGCGATCGATCGATAGAACGGCGCGATCCAGTCGTGGCCCTTCTCGAGCGGCCAGGCGATGCCGACCTGGGCGCCCTCGTGACCCTGGCCCGAGATCACGAACGGGATGCGGCCGGCGCGGTTGAGGATCCACATCCGCTCGTCGAGCGCTCGCGACAGCGCGACGAGGCGATACATCGCGACGAGGTCGTCGTCGGTCAGTCCGACGCTCGCGGCAAGGCCCGTGGCGCTCCCCTTCGTCACGGCCATCGGACGATCAGAAGTTGATCGAGCGTCCGTCGACGGCCATCGCGGCCTCCCCGATGACCTCCGACAGCGTCGGGTGAGCGTGCGTCGCCCCGCCGATCTCCCAGGCCGTCGCGTCGAGCTCGAAGGCGAGGGATGCCTCCGCGATCAGGTCGGTCGCGTGGGGACCGATGACGTGGACGCCGAGCGTGTCCTGGTTCTCGCTGTTCGAGATCACCTTGGCAAAGCCCTCGTACTCGCCGCCGATGATCGCTTTGGCGATCGCCTGGAACGGCACCTTCCCGACCTTGTACGGCGTGCCGGCCGCCTTGACCTGCTCCTCGGTCAGGCCGATCGAGGCGATCTCCGGGCGGCAGTAGGTCGCCCGCGGCTGGGCGTTGTAATCCATCTCATGGACGTCGGCCTCCCCGGCGATCACGTGCGCGGCGATGATGCCCTCGTGCGCGGCCGTATGGGCGAGCCAGAGCCCGCCGATCATGTCGCCGATCGCGTAGACATGCGGCTCCTTCGTCCGCATCCGGCCGTTGACCTTGACGACGCCCTTGTCGGTCTCGACCTTGGTCGTCTCGAGACCGATGTCCTCGATGTTGGCGGCCCGACCCGTCGCCACGAGCATCATCTCGGCGCGGACTTCGGCCTGCTCCTTGCCGTCGGGGCCGACCATCAGGCAGATCCCGCCCTTCTCCACCGACACCTTGGCGGGGTCGAAGCGGGCGTCGGTCATCACGGTCATGCCGCGCCGCTCGAACGAGCGATGGAGCGTCTTGCTGACCTCGAGGTCCTCGAGCGGGACGATCTGAGACGCGTACTCGAGCAGCGTCACCTTCACCCCGACGTCCGCGAACATGCTGGCGAACTCGACGCCGACCGCGCCCGCGCCGACGATCACGATGTCCTTCGGCAGGGTGGACATCGTCAGGACGTCGTCGCTCGTCACGATGCGCTTGCCGTCGGGGGTCAGCCCCGGCAGCGATTTGACGCGAGAGCCCGTCGCGAGGATGACATCGGTGGCCTGCAGGACGCGCTCGCCGCCCTTGCCCGGTTTCCCGTCCTCGCCGGGCTGGCTGACGCGGATCTTGTTCGGGCCGTCGAGACGGCCGCGCCCGTCGACCCAGGTGACCTTGTTCTTCGTCACGAGCGTCTTGAGTCCGGTCCACATGCGCTTCACGACGGCGTCCCGGCGCGCAGCGAAAGCCGCGTAGTCGACCGACCGGCTCGCCGGGAAGAGTCAGCCCGTAGTCCTTGGCGTGGCGGACCTTGTCGGCGAAGGCCGCCGACTCGAGCAGGGCCTTGGTCGGGATGCAGCCCCGGTGGAGACAGGTCCCACCGATCTTGTCGTCGTCGACCAGGGCGACCTTTAGCCCGAGTTGGCCCGCCCGGAACGCGGCCGTATAGCCGCCCGTGCCTGCGCCGAGCACGACGACGTCGAAGTCGTTTGACGAGCCGACGGCCATGGGTCAGTGAGCCTCTGGGAGCCTCGGCGCGGAAGCCGTCGAACAGGCGTCGAGGGTCTGCGCGGGCGGGTGGATCATCGCGTTCGATGGTACGCGTGCCGTTGCGACGGGCGCAACCGACGGGTGTCCGGCCGCCGCGGTCGGCCGGTGCTAGACTCGGGCTCCTCGAACCACCCTCGAACAGGAGCATCGATGGGACCGGACTTCGCGCGGACGGTCGGCCTCGTGCTCATCGCGTACCTGGCAGGTTCGATCCCGGTCGGCTCGATCGTGGCGCAGCGGGTCGGCGGACCCGACCTCCGCTCGATCGGATCGGGCCGGACGGGCGGCACGAACGCCCTCCGAGCGCTGGGCCGGAAATGGGCCGCTCGTGGTCGTCGTCGGCGACCTGCTGAAGGGCGCTCTGCCCGTCCTGCTGGCACGGATCGTGACCGGTGATCCGCTCGTCGAGGTGCTGTGCGGCGGAGCGGCCGTCGCCGGCGCGATCTGGAGCGTGTTCGTCGGGTTCCGCAGCGGCCGTGGGGTGGGCACGGGCGTCGGGACGATGCTCGTGATCCAGCCGATCGCGGTGCTGCTCGCGACGCCCGTCTTCGTCGTCGCGATCCTGCTGACTCGCTACGTGTCCCTGGGGTCGCTGCTCGGGTCAGCGGCGATGATCCCGGCGATGCTGCTCGTCCTGCTTCTCGTGCCGGAGACACCTCTGCCGTATGTCATCTACACCGCGGTCGGGACGGCGTTCATCTGGCTCGCCCACGCCGACAACATCGACCGCCTGCTGCACGGCACCGAGCGAAAGTTCGACCTGGGCTTGCTCGTCGGGAAACGATCGAGCGGCGGCTGACCCGGCACCCCGGACCGATCGCCGTGCTCCGGGAATCGATCGACCCGGGTCGGCTGACGGCCCGGGTCGGGGATCACGCTGGTTCGGCGGGCCGTGAGTCGGCCCGCGCCGAGAGGATGGGACTAGGCGCCGCGCATGCTCCGGAAGCAGTCGCTGCAATAGACGGGCTTGCCGCTCGTCGGTCGGAATGGGACCTGCGCCTCGCGGCCGCAGTTCGAGCAGGTGGCTGCGAACATCTCGCGCGGGCCGCGGTCGCGGTATCCACCACCGCCACCGTACCCGCCGCCGCCGCCAGCGCCACCGCCGGCGGAGTAGCCGCCGCCGGCGCCGTAGCTGCCATACGAGCTGCTGCCGCCGCCGTCCGCGTTGCGGGCGGCCTTGCGGCTTGCCCGACACGAAGCGCAACGGCGCGGCTCGGTGAAGCCACGCTGCGCATAGAAGTCCTGCTCGGACGCCGTGAACACGAATTCCTGTCCACAGTCCGCGCAGGTCAGATTCTTATCGCTGTACAAAGAACAGACTCCTCTCGGTAGCCGGCGCGATCCCATCGGGTTTCTCGCGTCAGCCGTGAGGAGTCCGAGTTGCGTCGAGCTACGTTCTGGCCACGGACGCTTCCGTGGCGTTTGCCAGCGGGATGGTACCGCGCTCGAACCGTGCTTGTACAGCCCTGACTTTTGGCTCAGAACGGGGCCACCGCGAACAGATGGCTGAACTGTTTGCACCAGATGATCGCGCTCCGAAACCGGCTCGGATCCGTGCCGGCAGGAAGGTCGTAGCCGAACGAGCCGTCGGTCGCCTTGAGGAGGCCCACCTCGAGGGCATCGTTCGCGTATTCGTCCGCCGCAGTGGACAGGTAGACATAGAGATCCGGGCCGTTCCGCACGCTGAAGTCCTGCAGCCGCAGGTGGAAGCGGCCGGGCGACACCTCGATGATCGACGCGGTCCCGCGTCCGAAGTGGAACTCGTCGGTGCCGGAAAACCGGCCCGTCTCGACCGTCGTCGGTGGGAAGGGCGTGGGCTCGAGCGTCGGACCGACGGTCGCGACGGAGGTCGGAGGCGCCGTCGGTGCCGATGCGGCGACCGACGGCGCCGGGGTCGAGACGATTGCGGGAGCGGCCGGCGGACCGGCCTCGACGAGCGAGGTCCGGATCCAGATCGGCGAGGCCAGGTACCACGTGACCGGTACGCCCACCGCGAGAGCGACGGCGAGGGCGATCGCCGACCGACCCGGGTGCCGGCGGGCGGCGGCGAACCATCCGCGCCGCCAGGCGATGAGGACGATGGACGCAGCGACCACCGCCGAGACGACCGCGATCGGCAACCGGTAGTCGTAGAGGGCGTTGAAGAAGGATCGTCCGAAGTCGCCGATCGCGTCCATGCGGCAGACGGTGACCGGCTCGCGTGACGCCTCGATGACGGTCGCACGTCCGCCCGTTCGTCTGGCCGTCGTGCGGCGACTGGCCGCGCCTTCAGTCGGCGGGCGTCGCGGCGTACTCGCGAGCTGCGCTGGCGAGATAGGTATCGCGTTCCTGTTCGCAGCGCGCGACGCTCCAGCCGAGCTCCCGGGCCATGATCGCGGCGACCTTCGCCGCGACCGCGGCGCTCGCGTCCCCGAGCTCCGGGCTGAGTCGGAACCGTCGGGACAACACGTCGTCGACGGAGAGGGCGAGCTCGTGGCGGACCGCCCAAGCCACCTCTGCCTCGAGGAACGGCCGTCCCGGCACGAGCGGCTGAAGGAGACCGAGTTCGGCGCCGAGCGCAGCGACGGCCGGCGCCTGGGTGCCGTGCCGGGCGACGAGCCGAGCCGCCGCCTCCGGATGCGCGTCGGCGACGGCCGAGATGCTGCTCAGCTCGGCGGCCACACGTTCGCGATCGGGCATGTCGGCCGCGCCGATGAGCCGCCGATCTGCCGTGTCGCTCGGTCGGCGCCGGGCTCCTTCGGGGCCCAGAACGGCATCGATGACGTCGCGCGCCATGACCCGGTAGGTCGTGTACTTGCCTCCGGCGATGCGGACCACGCCGTTCGATTCGACCGTGACTCGGTGCTCGCGCGACGCCTTCACGGTCGACCCGCCGGACGGCGCGATGAGCGGCCGCAGACCGGCGAACGTGCCGACCACGTCGTCCTTTCCGAGCCCCACATCGAGCGTGTCGTTGACGGTCGCCAGCAACTCGTCGATCTCCCGGCGACTCGCCGACGGTCGATCGGCGGGTCCGTCATATGGTGCGTCCGTCGTCCCGATCAGCCAGTGATCCGGCCACGGGATGAGGAAGACCACCTTGCCGGGCACCCGGATCGTCAACCCGGCCGTCGCCGGGATCCGTTCCCGCGGCACGACGATGTGGGCACCCCGACTGGGCCGCAGCCGCATCGACGGGCTCGCGAGCGGATGGCTCGATTCGGCCGCCCAGACGCCCGTCGCATCGACCACCGCGCGCGTCCTGACATCGACTTCGTGGCCCCCGAGCAGGTCGCGCACGCGGAGGCTTCGCAAAACTCCGGTCGTCGGATCGCTGTCGACCGCCGTCGCCCGGACACGCGTCACTGCGAGGGCCCCCGCCTGGGCGGCAAGCGCGGTCCTCAGGACCGTCAGCGTGAATCGAGCGTCGTCCTCCATCCCGTCGTGGTACAGCAGGCCTCCGCGAAGGCCCTCCCGGCGCAGCGGCGGTGCGATCTCGAGGGTCTCCGCCCGGTCGAGCCGCCGGTGCCAGCCACCGTCATGCCTCGCCCCGAGGAGGTCGTACAGGGTCAGTCCGGCGTCGTAGAACGCCTTGTGCAGGAACGGGATCCCGTAGACCGGGAACAGCTGCGGCTCGAGCGACACGAGATGGGGCGCGTTACGCAGCAGGCGGCGCCGTTCGGCGAGCGCCTCACGCACGAGCGGGACATGGACCTGCTCGAGATACCGCAGGCCGCCATGGATGAGCCGGGATGACCGCGACGAGGTGCCGACCGCGACGTCGTCCTGCTCGACCAGCGCGGCCGTCATCCCGCGGGAGACGGCATCCAGCAGGGCGCCGGCACCGACGATCCCGCCGCCGACGATCACCACGTCCCACGTCGTAGCGGCGAGCCGGGCGATATCGGCGGCTCGGCGCTCGAGCGGGGCCGATACGGACGCCGGCGTCGGAGCCGGATCGGTCATGGCTCGCGGTCGATGGGTCGTCCGTGCGCGACGCGCCACAGCAGCCAGGCCGTCCCGACGATCAGCACGCCGATCAGCACCGGTCCGTGAAAGATCGCCCGTTGGATCGGCGTCGGCAGCAGGCCGGTCAACAACGCGGCGCCGATCACGACCGCGACGACTCCGGCCGCCACGAGAGCCACCTGGGGCCAGCCGGGCTGGCGCCTGGCCTCGTTCGGCTCAGCCACGGTCCGCGTCGGGCGGGATGCCGATCGGCGCCACCAGCACCCTGCCCGCGTGAGCGGCGCCACGCCGCGTCGCGAGACCGGTCTTGGGACGGTGGAACGTGACGGTGAGATCGGCTAAGACGGCGGGATCGGACGGCTCGCCGCTCGACAGGTCGACTGCGGTCGGTGTGTCGACGGCCACGACCGGGATGCCGGCACGGTGCGCGCGATCGATGACCTCGACCGCCGTCCGGATCGGCTCCCGAAGCGGACCGCGGACCCCGGTTCCGAGCAGCGCGTCCACGATGACTGCCGCCTTCTCGATGCCCTGTGCGAAGACGGCGACGTCGCGGGCGACGGGCGCGTGGACCTTGACGATGCCGGCATCCCGCGCGATCCGGTCCCAGTTCTTGGACGAGGCGGCGCCTGTCGGTCGTGCCTCGGATGCGATGACCGCGACCACCACCTGGGCGCCGTTCAGCGCCAGTCGGCGGGCAGCCACGTAGCCGTCCCCACCGTTATTGCCGGGGCCGCACAGGATCACGATCGGACCCTTGCCCCAGCGTTCCGTGTCGACGGCCAGGGCGCGAACAGCCGCGGCTACCGCGGTCCCGGCCTGCTCCATGAGGCGCTCCTCGCTCACGCCGAGGGCCTGGGCCAGTCGATCCGCACCACGCATCGCCTCCGCGCCGATCGGCGACAGGGCAGCGCGATCCGCCCATCGCCGCCGAAGTCCGCGCAGGTCGAGCTCGAAGATCTGGGGATCGTCGGTGGGGAGTGGCGACGCGGCCGCGCTGGTCGGGGGGCTTGACGGCATGGCCTCTCAAGCGTAGCCGACGGGGGTCAGGGGGTCGCGACCGCCTCAGGCCCGGATGCGAGCCGAGCGCTCTTTGACCTCGAAGATCCCGTCGCGCTCGAGGCCGAGGGCCGCCATGGAGATCGCAGCGGCGTCGTGCTCGCCGAGTCTCCGTGGCAGCTCCACCCACGCCCCCGCCGGGGCCTCGGTCAGGAGCGCAACGAGGCGGCCGCGAAGCCAGCGGGTCGTCGCCAGGAAGGGCACGCCTGGCGATCTCGGCTGGGCGACGACGTTCGCGCCACGCGACGCGCACATGGAGGCGAGCGGGCAGGCATCGCAGCGCGGGGCCCGGGGAGTGCAGGTCGCTGACGCCAGATCCATGACCGCGTCGAGCCAGCGGCCCGGCTGGCCGCGGGCCACGAGGCCGTCGGCGGTGGCCTGAAAGCCGGTCGAGGTCGGCGCCTCTCCCAGGACGCGCGATACGACCCGCCGAACGTTGACGTCGAGGGGCGCCACCGGCACGCCGAACGCCGCCGGCGGCGACGGCGCGGGCGGTATAGGGGCCGATGCCCGGGAGTCGCTGCAAGGCATCGACGGTCCGAGGCACGCGGCCGCCGTGGTCGGCGACGATCGACCGGGCGGTCTCGCGCAGGCTCAACGCCCGCCTGTTGTAGCCGAGGCCTGCCCATTCGGCTAGAAGGTCGTGCGTGCTCGCGACGGCGAGGTCATCGGCCCTCGGCCAGCGATCGATGAAGCGCCGCCAGACCGGACCCACGCGATCCACCCCGGTCTGCTGGCTCATGACTTCGGCGACGAGGACCTCCCACGGCGTCGCGGCCTCGCGGATAAGAAGGGGGCGGCGCGTATGCGCGTGCCAGCGGAAGAGCCGGGAGTTGAACTTGCGGCGAGTCAGAGGTTCGCGCACCTCGGCGGAGATGGTCGGGAGGTCCTGCACGAGCCGCAGGATAGCGGTGGTGCAGACGCGGTTGATCGCGCGGAGAGCGGCGACGCGTAGGATTGCGCTTGCCGCCTTGGAGGAACCGTCCGTGGTCGTCGACACTCATCGCTTCACCGGTTTTCGTCCCGAAGCCATCGACTTCCTGGCCGACCTCGCCCAGAACAACGAGCGGGCCTGGTTCCAGGCCCGCAAGGCTGAGTACGAACGACTCCTCAAGGACCCGATGGAGGACTTCGTCGTCGCCCTCGCCGATGCCTTCGCTGCCCGCAAGCTGCCGTTCCAGGCGGACCCGAAGCGGTCGATCTTCCGGATCTACCGCGACACCAGGTTCGCCAAGGACAAGTCGCCGTACAAGACCCACATCGGTGCGAGCTTCCCGTGGCTCGAAGGGTCGGATCTGGATGCAGCGATGTCGCACACCGAGCACGGCAACGGCGCGTATTTCCATCTCCAGCCCGGCAATAACTACGCAGGCGGCGGGATGTGGCATGCCTCCAGGCCACTGCTGGAGTCGTTCCGGCAGGCCATCCTCGACGATGAGGGCCGGGTTCGCGACGCCCTCGAGGATCGCGCCTTCATTGCCGAGTTCGGTCCCGTCGAGAGCCACGAGACGCTCAAGCGCGTCCCGGCCGGCTATCCGCCGGACCACCCGATGGCCGACCTGTTCCGATACAAGGACATCGTGTTCGGGCGGCGGTTGTCGGACGACGAGGTCTACTCCCCCGAGCTGCCCGACATCCTGGCGACCGCGTACGGGCGCGCGACGCCGGTGTTCCGGTTCCTGTCGTCACTCGACGGTTAGAGCGGGCGTGCGGTTCGGGGCTGCTTTCTGGATCCAGCGCACCGATTGGCCCGACCTTCGCGACGCCTGTCTGGCCGTCGAACGCGCCGGCTGGGACTCGCTCTGGCTCGACGACCACCTCCTGTCGGACGAGGCCGACTGGGCCGACCCGAAGCTCGAGGGCTGGGCGTCGCTTGCTGCCGTGTCGTCGATCACGACGCGCGTCCGCCTCGGCCTGCTCGTGTCGTCGACGACGTTCCGCAACCCGGGGCTGATCGCCAAGCTGGCGACCACGCTCGACCACCAGTCCGCGCGGTCGCGCGGTGCTCGGCCTCGGCGGCGGTTGGTTCGAGCGCGAGCACGATGCGTTCGGCATCGACTTCGGTGCGGGCTTCGGCGAGCGGCTCGACCGGCTGGATGAGGCGACCGGCGTCATCCGGCGCCTGCTCGACGGGGAGCGCGTGACGCACGAAGGCCCCTTCTACACGTTGCGGGACGCGCTGTGCGAGCCACGGCCGGTGCAGGCACGATTGCCGATCCTGGTCGGCGGGTCAGGCCCCACGAAGACCCTGCGGACGACCGCGCGATACGCCGACCTGTGGAACGGCTACGGGGATCCGGACCGGATCGCGGAGGTGTCTGACGTGCTTCGCACACGCTGCGATGAGATCGGCCGCCCGTTCGAAGAGATCGAACGGACCGTGACGGTCCACGCGGTCGTGCGCGACACGGCGGCCCTCGCGCTCGAGGCGTGGACACCGATCGCTGAACGCCACGGCCTGGTCGACCGGGTCGGGGCAGACGGCACGGATCGCGAACTGACCGTGGGCGGTTCTCCGGCCGAGGTTGCGGCGTACCTTGATGGGTACCGCCGAACAGGCGTGGGTGAGGTGATCTTCGTCTTCCGGCACCCCTTCGACCTCGAGAGCATCGGGCGGGTCGGCGAGGTCCGGCAGGCGCTGGGACGCGCGGCTAGCCGACCGTCCTCGAACAGGGCGCGCATGCCCTCGGTCGGTGCATACAGCCAGGCCGGGAGGTAGGTCGCCGCGTACGCGAACTCGTACAGCTCCTTGTCGACCTCGAATGCGTGGAGCAGATCGGGATCGATGTCCACCCACACCCGACGCTCGAGGAGGCCCGCCCGATAGGCCTCGAGAAATCGCTCGCGCGCCCGGCGCAGCCACGCATCGATGTCGAGTCCCGGCCGCTCGAGCGGCCCGCCGTTGCGCGCCTCCGCTCGTCGTCGGGCGCTCCGGGCCACGTGATCGAGCGAGCGCAGCATCGACGCGACGTCGCGCAACGCCGGTCGATGCGCCCGCCGCTCATCGGGCGAGCTCAGCGGCTCGCCTTCGAAATCGATGATCCGCAGGCCGTCCGGCGCGATCAGCACCTGACCGAGGTGATAGTCGCCGTGAGCACGCACGATCTCGGGCGCAGTCGGCAGCGCGTCGATCACCGTGATCGACTCGGCGATGCGAGGCGCGAGGTCGCGCACGACCCGGCCGGCGTCGCCGGATGCGACGTCGAGCGCCGTCGTCAGATGCTCGTGGGCACGGGTCGCCCAGCCACGCACGTCGTCGCGGGTCGCCTCGCGGGGCGCCATCTCGGGCAGGCCATGGCCGTCGCTGACCGCGGCGTGGAGTCCAGCGGTCAACGTCCCGAGATCGGCAGCGATCTCCGTCGCGTGTTCGAGGTCGACCTCGCCGGGCGCCAGCAGCCAGCCGGCCAGCGTTTCGGCGATGGTCTCGAAGGCGTCGGCTCCGTCGTCGACGAACTCCTGGAGCATGGCGACGGTGGTCGCGCCGTCGCGTTGACTGATGACCTCCGCGAAGCCGGCCAGGCGCGGGACCGAGGGGAATGCCGCTTCCTCGCTCAGGAATGCCGTCATCTCGAGGTCCGGGTTGAGCCCGGGCTGGAGACGGCGATACGCCTTGAGCAGGAGCGCCTCGCCGAGCACGACAGAGGTGTTCGACTGGTCCGCTCCGAGGTCCCGTTCCGGACCGATCGCGTCGGGCGCCAGGTCCGGCAGCGCGCTCGCCGGGCGCGCGACGAGCACCGCGGTCGGAGTGGCCGTGGGGTCGTCGCCCGACGGCAACGCCGCGATCGTCCGGCCCTCGGCCATCGCGACACCGAGCGCCCGCCACGCGCCGTCGCCCGGTTCAGCCGGCCGCAACGGTTCGCCGGTCAGCGCGAGGCTATACGTCTGGCGGCGCTTGTCGTCCAGCGCGAACGAGACGATCGCGAGGACGTGCGGCGCCTCGGGATCGAGGACGAACGCCTCATCGAGTGTCGCGCCCACGATCGTCCGGCCTTTCGCGCCGAACCAGCGAGCCTCGCCGACGGCATCGAGGTCGAGCGCCGCGACGGCGGCTTCGACATCGACGTGACCGGGAGCGGCGACCTCAGGTCCCCGAGTTGATCATCACGTGCTTGATGAACGTGTAGTCCTCGAGTGCGTACTTCGAGCCGTCCTTGCCGTAGCCCGACTGCTTCACGCCACCGTGCGGGGTCTCCGACGTCAGAGTGAAGTGCTCGTTGATCCAGACGTGGCCGAACTCGAGCGCCTTGGCCACGCGCATCGCCCTGCCGATATCGCTCGTGAAGACCGACGAGGCCAGCCCGTAGGGCGTGTCGTTGGCCCACTTGATCGCGGTCTCCTCGTCGCTGAACTTCTGGACCGTAACGACCGGTCCGAAGACCTCGTCCTGGATGATCTCGGACTTCTGGTCGGCGCCGGCGATGATCGTGGGCTCGTAGTAGGCGCCAGGCCGGTCCGGCCGGTTGCCACCGACGACGACCTCCGCGCTGCCCCGCGCCCGCTCGACCATGCCGGAGACCTTGTCCGCCTGGGCTGTCGCGATGAGCGGGCCCATCTCGATGTCGTCGCCCTCGGCCGGATCGCCCCACTTGATGGTGCGGACCTGGTCGGCCAGCGCCGACACGAATTTGTCGTAGACCTTTGGTCCGGCGATCACACGCGTCGCCGCCGTGCAGTCCTGGCCGGAGTTCCAGTAGCCCGCGGAGCGGAGGGTTTCGGCGGCGAGATCGACGTCGGCGTCGTCGAAGATGATGATCGGCGCCTTGCCGCCGAGCTCGAGGTGGAGCCGCTTGACGGTGTCCGCCGCGATCTTCGCGATCCGCTTGCCGGTCGCGGTGTCACCCGTGATCGACACCATGCGGACCTTCGGGTGACCGACCAGCGCGTCACCGATATCGGCGCCCGAGCCGGACAGCACGTTGACCACACCGGGCGGCAGGATCCCGCCGAGGATCTCAGCGAACGCGAGCGCGCTCAGCGGCGTCCGCGCCGACGGCTTCAGCACGACCGTGTTACCGGTCGCGAGCGCGGGGCCGAGCTTCCAGGTCGCCATGTAGAGCGGGTAGTTCCACGGCGCGATCGACGCCACGACGCCGATCGGATCGCGCCGGATGAACGACGTATGGCCCGCCATGAACTCGTTCGCCGCGAGTCCGTCCATCACGCGCGCCGCCCCGGCGAAGAAGCGGAACAGGTCGACGCTGGTGGACATCTCGTCGATGGCCGCGCCGACCGGCTTGCCGGCGTTTGCACTCTCGAGCCGCCCGAGCTCGTCGGCCTTCGCCTCGAGCGCGTCGGCGATCTTCAGCAGCAGCAGCGAGCGGTCCTGCGGTGTCGTGTTCTTCCATTCCTCGAACGCCGTGGCCGCGGCGTCGACAGCCCTGTCGACGTCCTGCTGCGAGCTCGCCGGGACATTGGCGATCACCTGGTCGTTGGCGGGGTTGATGACCTCGGCCGTCTTGCCGTCGGCGGCATCGACAAAGTCGCCGCCGATGAACTGCTGGTAGGTCTTGGCTCGTTCGAGCGTCTCGGTCACGGGAGGCCTCCTGGGAGGTGACGGGTCGAGTCGAAAAGTGTCGTCATCCTAGCCCCGAGCCGGTAGTCCGTCCCGCAGCGTGGGCGCGCGTTCTCGCCAGGGCGGCGGGCTTCGCGTCAGACCACTCCCTCGTCATTCACCGGGCGCATGCGGATGCGTGTGCGCCGCCGCCGCGGAATCCGTATTCGCCCAGCGCATGACGAGGGAGTGCGCCGGGGAGTTGGTCCCCTCTCAGCCCACCGCGCTCGACCGCGGTCAGTCCTTCTTGCGGCCGCCTCGGGGGCCCGCCTTCGTCGACGTCGCTCGCAGCGAGCGAGTTGGCTTGGCGACCGTCGAGTCCTTGTCGACGTCGATGCCGTAGCGCTTGGCGGCGCTCAAGACCTTCTTGCGCGCGCGCTCCTTGGCAGCCTTGCTCTCGAACTCGGTCTGGTTGAACCGCGCGATCGCGTTCCGCACATGGGACTCGTCGTTGATCGGCAGATGTTCGCCGCCGTCGCGGTCGACATATGCGAACTGGCTCGATCGCAGCTTGTCGCGGTCCTTGGTGTCGAGGGTGGCCATTGGCGTTACCTCCGGTTAGGAGATCACCCTTGCACGTGGGCGTCACCGAGGCTCCGCTCAGCCCCGGCAGGCTCCTTACAGGGCCGTTGCGTCGTCCCGCCAGGGACGCGGGTCGGTGCGCAGCAGGGAGTACATGAGCACATCGACGTTCCGTCCGCGGTGATAGAACGGCTCCCGGATCGTCCGTTCGAGCGTGAAGCCGCATTTCTCGGCGATCCGCCGTGACGCCGCGTTGTCCGGCAGGACGACCAGGTGGATCCGGTGGCGCGGCTTGGTGTCGAAGAGGTAGTCGACCAGAAGCTGGACCGCCTCGGTCGTGTAGCCCCGCCCGGCGTCGCCTTGGTCGTACAGCTGGTACGACAGCTCGTAGGCGTCCCAGTAGGGCACGGCGCGGAAGAACTCGATGTGGCCGACGATCCGGTCAGTCGCATCGAGCATGACGAGCATGCCCTCGTCCTTGTCCCAGAACCCGCTCTCCGCGAACTCCTTCTTGAACGTCGACTCCGACATGACATTGATCGGGAAATATTCACCGCGGTTCGCGATCTCAATGTGGTGGCCGGAGAGCTCATCGACGTCACCGGCGCGGATCGGACGCAGGGTGATCTGCTGGCCGTGAAGCATCGCTGTCAGTCCGCTGCCGGCGAGCCGTCGAGGCCGACCCGCTCGATGAGATCGGCGGCTCGCACCGTCCCGGACGTCGACTTGATGCGCGACGACATGGCCGCGAGACGCTCGGACAACTGTCGATCCTTCAGCAGCCGGTCGATCGCGCTCGTCAGCTCCCTGGCCTTGAAACCGTACGTCGAGAGCCTGCGGCCGAAGCCGGTCTCATGGACGCGTTGCGCGTTGTCGACCTGGTCCCAGAAGAGCGGCAGGACGATCATCGGCTTGCCGTGATGGAAGGCCTCGGTGACCGTGTTGTTGCCGCCGTGCGTGATCACGAGGTCGACCATCGGCAGGATCGCCGGTTGCGGCAGGAACGCCTCGCCCGCCTGGTTGTCATGCAGCCTGATCTGGTCGGCGAGCGGCCCCTTCGACACGATGACGCGGTGCTCGTCCGTGCCAGCACGTCGACGAGCCGCTGCATCAGCTCGACGTCGGCCGACCCGAGCGACCCCAGGGAGAGGTAGATCAACGCCCCTTCCCGCTCGGCCAGCTCCGGCGGCAGCTCCCAGGTCGCCTCGGAGGCCCGCACCGTGGAATCGAGGCGGTGCCACGTCGAGCCGAGCGTTTGCGCGCGCTCGTAGTCGGCCTCGGCCGGGTAGGAATAGAGGTTGAGATACGGAGACTCGGCGATGAACTCCGGCCCGAGGTCGCCGTACGCGAGACCCGTCTCGCCGTTCTCCCGGCAGAACGCATCGAAGTCCCACCACATGTCGGCGTGCGTGCGGCGCACCTCGTCGAGGAACGCCGGCCAGCCACTCTGGTCGTCGACCGCGTACCCGCTGCTGAACGGCGCGATGAGCGGGTCCTTCAGCTCCATCGGGTTGCACGACACGATCCGGACCCACGGCCGGCCGCTGGCGGTGATGGCCGGGAACGCGACGACGTTGTCTTCGACGATCACGTCCGGCGCGAGCTCATCGAAGATCTCGGCCAGCCGCGGGTTGACGTACTTGGAGCCGTCGATGAGCGCCTGCCACGTCGGCGCGATGAACTCCCCGAGCTGCTCGAGGGTCGACTTGCGGAAGACCGGTGCCGTATCGCGGATGAAGTCGATCCAGAACTGGCCTGGGACCTCGGGCTCGGCGGGCGGTGGTCCGAGCCGCATGAGCCGCTCCTCGAAACCCTTCATTTCGAGCGTGCCGGCGAACGACTCCTCGACGATGAACACGACGCGGTGGCCGCGGGCCCGCAGCACCTGCCCGATCCCGACGCAGTTGTTCGTCGGGCCGTAGGCGCCTTCGGGAAAGAAGACGATCGTGCGCGCGTCGGTCACGTGGTCCCCTCGTGCGGTTCCGGGGAATCTACCGTCCCAGCGACAGCGCGATGACGAGGATGACGACGGCCCAAACGCCGACGGCGGCGTCCAGCCACGTCCAGTGCTGGACGCGATAGTGCGTCCGCGGGCCCGCCCCGAACGCCCGAGCGTCCATCGAGACCGCCATCCGGTCGGCGTGGCGGATCGCGAGCACGAGCAGGCCGACGAACAGCCGCGGATGCCAGCTGCCGCGCAAGCCGCGGATGCGGCGTGCTTGACGGAGCGTGGCCAGGTCCTCCGCGAAGCGCGGGATCGACTGGTAGGCGGCCAGCGCCCCGTATGCGAACCGTGCCGGGATGCGCGCCTGCTGGACGAGCGAGTCGGCGAGCCGGGTGGAGTCTGTGGTCAACGTGAACACCGCCCCGACACACGCGATCGCCGCGATCCGAAGACCGATCGAGATCCCGTTGGCGACCGCCTCGGTCGCGATCCGAACGGGGCCGATCGTCGCGAGCGTGGTCGTGGTCGGGTCGCCATTGGCCGCCGAGAACAGCGTGTTCGACAGGCCGATCGCGACGGCAGCCAGCCAGACCGGTGCGAGCGCCCTGCCGAGGTTCACCGGCGCGATCCCTCCGAGCGTCAGCCCGGCAGCCAGCGCGGCCGCGGCGAGGACGAGCGGCGGGATCGGGTGGAGCGTGAAGGCGAGCCCGAGCAGCCAGACGAGCGCGATGGCAAGCTTCACCACCGGGCTCGTCCGGCCAAGCCAGCTGTCGAGCTGGGTGTCGTCGACCTCGAGCCGCCCGGCGATCACGCGACCGCCTCGTCGCGGACGATCCACCCATCGTCCATCTCGATGGTCCGCCGTGCCACGTCCCGCACGAACCGCCGGTCATGGGTCGCGGCGAGCAGGCACGCTCCGTGGTCCAGGTGCTCGCGGATGATGCCGAGCAGGCCCTCATAGCCGAGGCGGTCCTGGCCGAATGTGGGTTCGTCGAGAACGAGCACCTCCGGCCGCCGGCTCAGGATGCAGGCGAGGGACAAGCGTCGCTGCTCGCCACCGGAGAGCCGGTAGGGGCTGCGTGCGCCGAACCGATCGAGCGGCAGGCCGAGGCGTGCCATCAGGGCCTCGATCCGGTCAAGCTCTTCCGCCGTGAGGCCGAGACGGACCTCCGCCTCCACCGTCTGCGCCAGGAATTGCCGCTCCGGTTCCTGGAAGACGTAACCGGCATGTCGAGCAAGCGTCGCGGGCGGCATCCGCGATGGTTGGCCGCCCGCCAGCGCGACCGTGCCATGGTCGGGCCGGAGCAGCCCGACCAGCAGCCGCCCGAGCGTCGACTTCCCACTCCCGTTGGGGCCGACGATGGCGATCCTCTCCCCTGCCGACGCGTCGAGCGTCACGTCGCGGACGACCGGCTCGATGCGGTCATAGCCGAACCGGACGCCGCGAGCTCGGACGAGCATCGGGCCTGGAGGGGACGACCTGTTGCGCGGCCTTGACGAGACTTCGCCGGGCAACCAGATCCCCGCCGCGCGCATCCGATCGGCGGAACGCGCCAACACGTCCTGTGGGGCACCGACATCGATGGTCGTCCCGTCGCTGTCGAGGGCGAGGACGATGTCCGTCAGCGGCCAGGCCAGGTCGACCTGATGCTCGATGAGCACGACCGTGGCGGCCCGCTCGTCGCGGAGACCCGCCAGTGCCGTCATGAGCTGGGTACTGCCGTCCGTGTCGAGATTGGCGGTCGGCTCGTCGAGCACGAGAAGCCCCGGCCTCGGAGCGAGCGCGCCGGCGAGCGCCAGCCGCTGCTGCTGGCCGCCGGACAGCCGACGCGACCGGCGCCGCTCCATGCCGGCCAGGCCGACCGATGGCGAGGACCTCGGGGACCCTCGCTCGCATATCCGTCAGCGGCCAGGCGCGGTTCTCCAGCCCGAAAGCGACGTCGTCCTCGACCCGTTCCATGACGAGCTGCGCGGACGGGTCCTGGAGGACGAGGCCGACCCGCTCCGCCACGCCGACCGGTCCGAGAGCGCGGATGTCCTGTCCGTCCAGTTCGAGCGAGCCGGTCATCTCGGCCGGGATCTCGCCCGGGACCAGACCGGCGATCGTCAGAGCGAGCGTGCTCTTGCCGGATCCGGACGGTCCGACGACGAGCAGGACAGAGCCAGGATCGATGTCGAGGTCGATCGCGTCGAGAGCCGGTCGGTCGGCGCCGCCGTACGTGATGCCGAGGGCTTTCGCGCGGAGCGAGACAGGTGTCAGTCCGGGAACCCTTCGAGCACGCCGGCCTGCTTGAGCGCGCGATGGAGCGCCACGGACCCACCTGCCACGATCACCACGGCCGAGATCCCCATGAACACGCCGCGGACGATCTGGACGAGCGGGTCGACCGATCCGCGTAGTACAGGACCCAGTCGTGGATCCATGCCGCCAGCGGCGCTCGCGACGGCCGCCACCGCGAGCACCGGGAAGGTCCACAGCCGGTAGAGCGTGAACGCGAAGACCAGCTCGGCCGCCGCTCCCTGGACGAAGCCCGGACAGGAGCGTGTCGACCCCCCACAGCGCTCCCGAGGAGCGCCGAGACACCGGCCGCGACCATCTCGGCGAACAGTGCCGCGCCCGGCTTGCGGATGATCAGCGGGCGCGAGCACGGCCGGGCACGAGCCAGACCGCATAGAACAGGTCGCGGAGGGGGAGGGCGAGCGCGCCGAGGGCCTGCGAGCGGGCCCGTACCAGATCGAGCCCCCAGACCCAGAACACGACCCCGAACGCGACGCCGATCACCGCCGCCACGACGATGTCGCGCGTCCGCCAGCGCGTCTCGGGAAGGGCGGTCGGCGCGGTGGCGTCGATGGTGCTGGTCATGATGTCCGAACCTCCTCGGTCGAGTCCCACAAGAATCGCCGTCACCGGTCTCCGGGACGGCGTCGTGTGATCGATGCTGGCCTGCTTCCTTCGCCGGTACGAGCCGGATCAGGTTCGGCGGGTCTGTGGCGTTTCGCCACACTCTCAGCGCGCGAGGCGCTCCCCGGAGGCGGTGTTCGGTTGTGCCGGAAGCCTAGCATGCTGGCGTAGCCAGACCACGACGTCGTCGAGGATCGCCGGACCCTCCGGCTCGTTGTGGAGCTCGTGGCGCAGGCCCTGGGTAGGTCCGCCGCTCGACGCCGGGTGCGCCCTCGAACACCTCGGACGAGCGCGGCGGGACAAGGCCATCGTCGAGCCCATGGAGGATCAGCGTCGGGCCGCCGATCCGTCGTGCGCCGGCGCGCACCCGTGCCTGCTCCGCGAGCGCCTCCGCCCCGAACCGGGCCGTGCTGGTCGTGCCGTTGAGCGGGTCCGCCTTGACACGCCGCCCGACCTCCGGATCGCGCGACAGTGTCTCCAGTGCGACGCCGTTCGGCACCGACAACGTCGGCAGGATCGGGGCGAGCACCGGCGCGAGTCGCTTCTTCCAACCGGCGAGCGTGGTGTCAAGGCCGGGTGCCGTCAGCACGGTGAGGTCCGGTCGCGGCCGATCCGTGAGCAGGTAGCCCGCCGCGATCAGCGCCCCCATGGAATGCGCGTAGAGGATCACCGGCCGACCATCGGCGGCGGCCCGAACGGCAGCCAGCCGCTCCTCGAGGTCGTCGTGGTAGCGGCTCCAACGATCGATGTCGCCGCGCCGTCCGCCACTGCCGCCGTTGCCGCGATGGTCATACGCGTACGTGTCGATGCCGGCCGCCGCGAAATGCTCGCCGACGTGCTCGTAGCGGCCGGACTGCTCGCCGAGGCCGTGCACGATCAGCATCGCTGCCCATGGCTCGGCGGCCGGCCAGTGGCGCGTTCGCAGCTCGATGCCGTCGGCGGTAACGGCGCGCCCGATTTCGGATGGCATTGCGCCGCTAGGATGCATCACGCATGGCTGTGTCGGATGGCTGGGTCGAGATCGGCGACAAGGTCTTCGTGCGCCGCTATGCGTTCTACGACCAGAACATCGGCGTGATCCTGGGGCGCGCCGAGGCCCTCGTCATCGATACCCGCTCGACCTACGCGCAGGCGCGCGAGATCCAGGCCGACCTGCGCGAGCTGACGGACGCCCCGGTCGGGGTCGTCGTCGACACGCACGGCCACTTCGACCACGTCTTCGGCAACGGGATCTTCCGGCCGGCCACCATCTGGGGCCACGAGCGCTGCGTCACCTTCATGGTCCGCACCGGCGAGGCGCGCAAGCGGACGATCGCGGTCGAGGAGCCGCTGCTCGCCGACGACCTTGCGGAGATCGTCATCGACCCGCCCGACCGGGTCTTCGCGACGCACGCCCGCATCGAGGTCGGCGGGCGCGAGGTCATGCTGCGCTACCTCGGCCGCGGGCACACCGATCACGACATCGTCATCGAGGTGCCGGGCACCGACGTCGTGTTCGCCGGCGATCTCCTGGAGAACGGCAACGTCCCGTTCTTCGGCGATGCGTACCCACTCGAATGGCCTGCGACGGCGGCCGCCATCGCGGTCCGGGTCCCGGACGGTAGCGGGATCGTCGTGCCGGGCCACGGCGACCATGCCGGGCGTCGCATTCGCCGACGCGCAGGCGGCGTCGCTCGCGGCGCTGGTCGAGCTGGCCACGCGCGTCGAAAACGGAGAGCTGACGCTCGACGAGGCCATCGACGCCCACCCGTTCCCCGAGCATCCCAAGGAGGACGCGCGTCGCGCATTCGAACGCGCCCTGCGCCAGATCCGCGGCGAGCTCGACGGCGTCGAGATCGACGCATGACCGAGGTCCTCTGGAACGTGCGCCTGTTCGATCCCGCGACCGCCGAGGCGACTGAACGCCGGGTCATCACCATCGATGGCGACACGATCACCTCGATCGATGACGTCCACGGCGATCCGCCGCCCGAGGCACGGGACCTCGGCGGCGCGACGGCGCTACCCGGCCTGATCGATGCCCACGCGCATGTCATCTCGGACACCACGCGGAGTCCCGGGTTCGGGCCGCCACCGGCCCAGCACGGCGAGCCACCACGGCCGGCGGCCCTGGGTCACTACATCCTCGCCGCGACAGCGGACCGGATGCTGCGTTCGGGCTTCACGGCGGTCCGCGACGTCGGCTGCTACGACGACGAGTCGACGGTCCTCAAGCTCGCCATCGAGACGGGGATCGTGCCGGGCCCGCGCGTCCATACCTGCGGACGGATCGTATCGGCGACCTCGCCAGGGGGCGAGATCTTCGGCACCATGTATCGCGAGGCCGACGGCCCGTGGGACATGCGCAAGGCCGTCCGCGAGCAACTCCGTCGTGGCGCCGACTTCATCAAGTTCATGGCGACCGGCGCGCGCTCCGTCGTGCTCGAGGATCCCGAGCCGCCACAGATGACGCTCGAGGAGATGGAGGCGATCGTCGACGAGGCCCACCGGATGGGGCGGCGCGTCGCCGCTCACGCCGAGGGGCTGGAGGGCACGCGCCTCGCGCTGCAGGCCGGAGCCGACACGATCGAGCACGGGCTCTCGCTCCACCGCGAGCCGCGGCTGCTCGACGAGATGGCCGAGCGGGGCACGGTCCTCGTCCCGACGCTGTCGACATTCCACGACCTCGCCGAGCGGTTCGTCGACGACTTCGCGCCCGTTCTCGTCGAGCAGGCGAAGCGCCAGCTCGACGAGGCGATGCTCACCGTCGAGGCCGCCCGGCAGGCGGGCGTGACGATGGCGCTCGGCTACGACAGCGGGCCGCCCGGCACGTCGGCCCAGGAGCTGCTGCGGCTCGTCGACGCCGGCCTGACCGCGACCGAGGCTCTGCGGGCGGCGACGGTCGGGGGCGCGGTCGCCCTGGGTCGCGATGATCTGGGCAGGATCGCGGTCGGCTGTCGAGCCGACGTCGTCGTCGTCGATGGTCGGCCGGACGAGGACCCGACCCTCCTGACGCAGCCCGAGTCGATCCGCCTCGTCGTCGGCCGCGGGGTGGCGGTCGGCTGAAGCGCCTACTCGTCGAGGACGAACGTCACCAGCATGTTGACGCGATAGCCGATGATCTGGCCGTTCTCGACGTCGACGGCCTGCTCCTTGATCCACCCGCCCTTGACGTTGCGCAGGGTCTTGTTGGCCCGGTCGATGCCCTGGTTGATCGCGTCCTCGAAGCTCTTCTCCGAGCGGGAGCTGATCTCCGTCACACGTGCGACCGACATAGGTCTCTCCTCCTGGTGGTTCGGAGGGACAACCTTACCCCGCTCCCACTCGGACGACCCAGCGGCCGCGGGCCTCGCCGGCCACGATCGCGTCGAGCGCGTCGTCGAGCGTGTCGAGCGTCATTTCGGTGACGTGCTCCCCCAGTGAACGCGGCCGCAGGTCGGTCGCCAGCCGCGACCAGATGGCGCGGCGTCGCTCGATCGCGAGCTGGGCCGAGTCCATGCCCAGCAAGCGCCACCCCGCGCAGGATGAACGGGAACACCGTCGTCTCGAGCTTCGGGCCGCTGGCATTGCCGCTGGCCGCGACCGCGGCGCCTGTCCGCAGCGTGCGGAGCACATATGGCAGCGTCGCGGCGCCGACCGCGTCGACCGCACCTGCCCAGCGCTCCGACTCGAGCGGCTTGCCCTCGGCGGTCACCTCGTCCCGCTCCAGGATCCCGACCGCGCCGAGCTCGCGCAGCCGGTCCGCCTCGTCGGGCTTGCCGGTCGCCGCCCACACCTCGTGGCCACGCTCGGCGAGGATCGCGACGGCCGTGCTGCCGACGCCACCGCTCGCGCCGGTCACCAGGACCGGCCCGTCACCCGGCTTGAGCCCGCGTTCCTCGAGCGCCACGACAGACATCGCCGCGGTGAAGCCGGCCGTCCCGATGGCCATCGCATCCCGCGCCGAGAGGCCGCGATCGAGCGAGACGACCCAGGCTGCAGGCACACGCTGGTACTCGGCGAAGCCACCGTGACGCGACACGCCCAGGTCGTAGCCGTGGGCGAGGACCGTCGACCCGACCGCGACCGCGGGATCGGTGCTCGCGACCACCTCCCCCGCGAGATCGATGCCCGGGATCAGCGGGCTGATCCGGGCGACCTTGCCATCGATCTTCGTGGCGAGGCCGTCCTTGAAGTTGACGCTCGACCACGCGACCCGGATCTCGACCTCGCCCGGTGGCAGGTCGGCGGCGGCGAACTCGCGAACGCCACGCTCGATGCGAGGGGCGCCATCCTCGTCGATGCGTTCGGCGACATACGCACGGAACGTCGGGGGGATGGCCACTAGCGCTTGAACATCGCCTGGTAGCGGCGCCGGAAGAGATCGATGTCGTGGCGGACGGCGCGCCACTCGGCCGTTCCCTCCGGGATCGCGTCCAGGCGGCGTTCCGCGGCGCGCCATTCCGCCAGCACCTGTCCGGCGGTGTACACGATCGGCGGGGCGTCGGTCGGGGCGCCGACCGGTTCGAGGACTGCGACGAACCGGCCTTCCTCGATAGGCGTGATCCCGAACTTCACCCGCACGCTCGACCCGTCGAGCCTGCGGAGCGTCGCTTCGCCACCGATGTCAGGGGTCCCCTGGCGCTCCCATTGCTCGCGGAAGGCGGCGTCGGCCTCGGGGTCGGGTGGCTCAGGCGAAAACGCCCCTGCCGGCAGGCCGACGAGCTCGTCGTGCGTAACCCCTAGCATGTCGAGGGCCTCGCGATTCGCGTCGGCCGTCGAGCCATCCGCATTCAGGATCATGGTCGGAAGCGTCAATGGAGATCTCTCCCGGGGATGGGTCCGGATCGTCCTGGCGCCGGGGTGACGGTCCCCGTTCGGACGACATTATCGTCGGGTGCCGCCGCACGGGGCAATGGCAATAGTTTCGGTCGGCCTTACGTCGGCTCCGGGGTAGGCGTCGGCGTTGGCGTGGGCTCTGGTGTCGGAGTCGGCGTCGGGGTTGGTGAGACGGTCGTCGGGTTCTGCTCCCGCCACAGGAATTCGCGCAACGTCAGGCCGCTCGATCGGATGACGCGCGCGCGGGTCCGCCCGACGTACCGGTAGTGCCAGGGCTCGTACTGGTAGCACGTGACGGCGGTCTTGCCCTTCGGGTACGACATGACGAAGCCGTACTTCCAGGCATTGGCTTTCAGCCACGCGCCGGCCTTGGTCGTCGCCCAGTCCGAGTAGTTCCACGGCGCCGAGCCGCCGTATGCCCGGAAGTCGACGGTCGTGCCGAGCTGGTGCTCGCTGTGCCCGGCGCGCGCGCTCTCCTTGAGGGCGGTCGCGTAGCCGTGGACCCTCACCCAGTAGTCGAACGTCGCCTTCTGCGTCGAATAGCTGCGGTACGCCGACTGGACGACAACGCGGGCGCCGGCGGCGCGGGCCGCACTCGCCATCGCCTTGAGGTCGGCGATCACGTGCCTGCGGACCGAGAAGCCGCCGTTGAGCCCGGCGTATGACGTCGATCGCATGTCGCCGGGCGCATAGGTGCTCGGCAACCGGTAGGTCGGGTCGAGCAGGGACCGATGCCAGTACGCATAGCCGCGGTACTTCGTGAGGACGTCCGCGATCTTGCACGCCGGGAAGCGCCGGCGCAGCCGACACCGTCGCGGCGAGACCCGTCAGGAGGGTGGCGACGAGGAGGAGGGCGACGAGGCGGGGCCGTCGGTCCGGCGTTCGCACCATGGCCATAGGGTGCCAGCCTGCAGGCTTGGGTGCCACTCCCCCGAACGTACCGCTCCTCGCGGTGCGTGCGCGGGCCGGATGGCTAGGGCGTCGGTGTCGGCGTCGGCTCGGGGGTGGGTTCGGGCGTCGGAGCCGGTGTCGCGGTCGGCTTGGCCGTCGGTTTCGCGGTCGGCTTGGCGGTCGGCCTGGCGGTGGGCCTGGGGGTCGCGGCCGGCCGGCAGCCACCGATGCCGCCGGTCGTCGCCGTCCCGCCGGTCCCCTTGGCGACGCGGTACCGATCATGAGGCAGCTTCCCGGCGACCGGGAAGATGGCCTTCGACAGCCTGTCGATCCGTCCGCGGTTCGGCACCTGGATCGAGCCGCGCCTGTCGAAGTCCGACGCGACCATCGGTGACGAGATCACTGCGCGGTACGTGTCTTCGCGGCCGATCTTGGCCATCGCGTCAGCGAGATCGGGGAGGACCTTGCGCGGCACGTTCGTCGTGATCGTCTTGCGACAGAGCCTTCATCAGGCCGATGGGGTCGTTGATGAACCCGCCGTGGACGATCCGATCCCGGATGCCGGCCAGGACCTCCTGCTGTCGAGCGGCCCGGGTGAAGTCACTCTCGCCAGCCGGCTTCCTCACTCGCGCGTACGCGAGGGCCTGCTGACCGTTGAGGTGGTGACGCCCCTTCGTGATCGCGAACCCGCGGGTGAAGCCGTATTCATCGTAGGACGGGTCGCAGAAGGCGCGGGCGACGTAGACGTTGATCCCGCCGATGGTGTCGATGACCCTGACGAAGCCGCCCAGGTTCACCGCCGCGTGGTACGGGATGTCGAGGCTGAGCAGCTGGCCGAGGGCGCCGCGCAGCACGTCGAAGCCGGTCCCGTCCGAGCCCGGGAATTGCTTGGGGTGATGCCGGGCGTAGGACACCAGGCCGTTGATCTTGCCGGTGAACTTGCGCCCGTCGGGCAGCGGCACGTCGACCATGTCGCGCGGCACCGACACCATCGAGACGGTCTCGGCGACCGGGTCCAGCGAGGCGATGATCATCGTGTCGGTCAGGTACGTGTTGCGGCCGACGCCGGCATCCACGCCGACGAGCAGGACGTTGACCCGCGGCACGGTCGGAGTCGCGGACGGCGACGGGCTCGCCGAGGCGCTCGGGCTCGGGACGGGGGTCGCCAGGAAGCTCGGGTCGGGCTCCGGCGTCCCGAGCGGCCCGGCCAGTGCCGTCGGCGACGGCTCGGTGAAGATCTCGTCGGCGGTCTCCCTTGCCACCTCCGTGGCATAGCCGGCGAAGGCCTGCGGCACGATCACGGCGACGAGAAAGATCGCGGCGATCGGCAGCGCCTCGCGCCGGCCGGGCCGCGGGAGACGCGGATCCCACACGCTCGACCCGACGGCGAGGAGGCGCCAGACGAGCAGCGCGGCCTGGATCGCGAGCAGGGCCCAGATGACGGCGGGATCGAACAATGTCGCCGCGAGGCGCGGCCCGCTCGTCGTCGCGACGATGACCAGGCCGAGAACGAGGATCGCGACGACGGGGAGCGCGAACATGGCCGCCCGACGGCGGCGGCCGGCGGCCATGTGGCCGAGTCCCGGGAAGATGGCGTCGAGCACGGCAGGCCCGAAGCGGCCAGGGCCGCGCTGAGGCCGGCCTCGCGACCCTCTGCCTGGCGGCTCCGGGCTCACGGGGCGGTGGCCTCGTCGCAGCGGACGCGCGTGGGCGCGATCGCCCCTCACCGGCCTGACGGGACCGGGTCCCTCATTCGACACGCGCGGCAGGGTACCAGACGACGTCGACTTGTCTGAAGGATGCGACGGCGCTCGCTCGCGGCCGGCGCCCGACTGGTAGGCGCGTTCGACGGCCACATCCAGCACACTTGTCCGGATGGGCGACGAGGATCGAAGCGCTGGCGACGGCGAGGATCAAGACGAATCGCCCGCCACCCGCGGAACCCTTGCAGCGGCTCCGGGAGGGGGCGGGAGCGGCGGCCGAACCACTCATGGACGGCGTCGGCGCCGCCCTCGGGGCTGCTGCGAACGCCGCGGCCAACACGGTCCGTGAACTGCCCGGCATGCGCGTCAGGCGCATCCGCCGCCTCGCTCGGGATCCGCTGCCGTCGCTGACCGAGCTCCACCCGGAATCCCGGCAGGCGAGCCCCGTGATCATCGGGCTGCGGTCGATCCCGGTCGACAAGATCTGTGGCACGGCGGTCGGCGGCGGCGCACAACGAGGCGGCGACTTCCTGCCGCTCAAGCCGTTCCGCGGGGCGAACTGGGCGGGCCGCTGGCAACGGCTCCGCAAGTCGCAGGACTCGCTGCAGATCCTTCCACCCATCGATGTCGTGCGCTACGGCGACTGCTACTGGGTGAACGACGGTCACAACCGGGTGGCGCTGGCTCTCTATTCGAACCAGCAGGACATCGATGCCTCCGTGACCGAGCTGGTGCCGCCACATGGCCGCCGGACGGAGTCGATCGGCACGCTCGAAGCAGAGATGGAGGCGGCGAGACCGGTTCGCGCCCGCGCACGCAAGGAGCGCGAACTCCGAAGCCCCGAAGACCCGGGATGATCCGACGCCTCCGAATCGTGTGGCCCGATCCGACCCCGTTCCGCCAGCGTGGTGGTCGACCGATCCGTTGGCTCGCCGTCTCCGATGACGAGGACCCGGCCCTCGGCTACGAGGTGAACCGCGAGGCGCTCGGGCGACTCGATGCGATCGTCGGGGCGGGCGATCTCGGACCCTCCTACCTGGGTTTCCTCGGCGACGCGTTCGGTGTCCCGCTGCACTACGTGCGCGGCAATCACGACCACGGTGGCGCCTGGGCGGACACGGCCGCCCATCTCGCTCCCAAGGCCCTCCCGAGTGGCGCGATCGAGGACATAGATGGACTTTCGGTCCTCACCCTCGAATGGCCCGGCCTGCGTCGCGGAGACCGGATGCGCCACGACAGCAGCGCGACGGCAGATGTGATCAGGCTCATGGTCGGCCTCGCGTGGCGCCGGATCCGCGGCCAGGACCATCCCGCGGTGGTGTTGAGCCACGCGCCGCCGCTCGGTGTCGGCGATCGCGCCGCCGACCCGTTCCACGTGGGTTTCTCCGCTTATCGCTGGCTGCTCGACCGGATCCGACCGCCGCTCTGGCTGCACGGTCATGTCCACCCCGCGAGCGTCGAAGAGTGGCGCCTCGACCACGATGGTTCGACGGTCGTCAACGTGACAGGCGCCGTGCTCGTCGAGATCGAACCGCCGCCCGGCTCTCCGGAGTCCGGCGGCCGCGAACCGACCCTGCGTTAGAATGTCGGCCGCTCCACTGGCGAGTGGCCAAGCGGTAAGGCGCCTGACTCTGGATCAGGAGATCGAAGGTTCGAATCCTTCCTCGCCAGCCAGCATTCCGAACATGAAACGGCCCCCGGAGGCGACTCCGGGGGCCGTTGTAATTCGGGCCGTACCCCACGCCGTACCCCTTACCCGATGTCCGCGTTGCGTCCGAGGATGCCGTGCATGCGCTCGGCGCCCGCCTTGCGAACCGCTCGCCGGCGCCCTGGGTCCGGGAGCGTTCCAACCGACGCCGGAGCGAAGCTCCCAGCGTCATGTGGAACGCGGCACGTCCCCGACTGGCGGGGGATCGCGGTTACGAGCTCATTCCGCGGTCACTTGGACCGCTGCATGTTCCAGGGGAACCTGGGGCGAGTTCCACGGGAACCCTAGAGCCTGGAAAATAGCGGTCCAAGCAGCAGCCCGGCGGTGACATCGGTGTCCAGGGAAGTACCTCGGTCGTGCAGGCGCTGCTCGCCGCCGACGTTGTCGACGAACTCAGGCTCGTGATCGGGCCGATGATGGTCGGCCGCGGACGACGACTTCTCGACGGCTTGCCATCAATTCATCGAATTGATCCGAAGCGAGGTCTCACCGACGGTTATCTGCTCGTCGACTATCGCGTTATTCGTTAAGGGGTCCTCTCCGGCCTCTAGGTGCAGCGTCGCGAAGCGATGCCACACGTCGTTGAGACGGACGATTGAACCGTTGGATGTAGAGACGGGCCCGGAAGGGACGGCGGGATCGTCGATCCTGGTCGGGGCGGATCACGCCAACCTGAGAACGCAAGGCTAAGCAATACGTACATGAACGCGATTGCCAGAACGATCGCCACGACCACGGTGACAATGACGTCTTTCACCAGTCGATCATGCGCTCCCCGCTCGTACCAGGGGCTGTCCTTGACCCTCATCCGGCTGAGCCACCCGCGCGGCGATCCAGGCATCGGCTGTCTCCTCGGTCGCACCGCCGCCGATGAGGGCCGATAGCACGGCAGCGCGACGGGCCACGTCGATGCGCTCGGGGGTCGACCGGCGAGACATGCGTCGCGATGATATGTCGCCATGTGACAGGTTCATTAACGCTGGGGCGACACCGAGGTTGTACCGTCGCGGTCCGGGGTTGTGCCAACTCGAGGAGGCAACGTCATGATCAGACGTCACCGCGTACCCCTGTCTCTTGGCCTCACCGCTGCCCTGCTCGCAGGTCTTGCCCTCGCGGGGCCGGCGCTCGCCGCTGGCACGCGACTCACGGCGTCCATGACGGGGGCGGAGGAGGTCCCTGGACCAGGCGACGCGGACGGTTCCGGAACGGCCGTGATCCGACTCAACAAGGGGAAGGGCGAGGTCTGCTACGAGCTGACGGCCAGCGGGATCGCGCCGGCCACCGCGGCGCACATCCACGTGGGACCCCCGGGAATCGCCGGCCCTGTCGTGGTCCCGTTGGCCGCGCCTACGTCAGGATCGGTCAGCGCATGCGCCACCGGCGTTAATGCTGAGCTGATCAAGGCCATCGCAAAGAGTCCCGGGGACTACTACGTCAACGTCCACAACGCCGAATTCCCAGCGGGAGCGATTCGCGCGCAGCTCTCGAAGTAAGTCGTTCGACGTGAATCCCAGCTAAGCGCCACGACTTCGGCTCCGGTCCCGGACCTTCGATGCCGCTTCGGCGGCCGGTCGGTCCGGGCCGACCGGGGCGATATCGGAAGCGCGAGTCGGCGCCGCTGACTGTCGGCGCGCTGAACGGCGCTCCTGACAGACCTTGACATTCGAGGGACTCCAAGGTTTGCTGGGCTGATGAGGATCGGCGCCGAGAGCACGGCGGGGCTGCCGCAAATCATCGCCGAAACGGAGGGTCGGCATCGCCGACCGCGTCGCCGGCTTGCAGGCCCTCGACGCACGGCCGGCCGCCCTCGAACGCCGCCTCGCCATTCCGCAACGGCCGCTCCGGATCATCGATGGATCCTCCGGCCCGTGTTGCGAAGCCGCCGACGCGGTCATCGGCTCGTCGGATGGCGGGTGCGCGTGCTGCTCGCCCGCCGTCACGGCCAACTGACCGGCGGAGGCCCGATCATCGACGCGCCTAGATGAGCCTCAACGAGCTCCTCGGCTGGATCGTCTCGCACGGGCTCGCCTTGCTCATCGGCGGCCTGGTCCTGTTCGCCCTCTATCGCTTTGCCGTGAGAATGACGCATCGCGTCGTCATGGGGATGCTCCAGGTCCAAAGCGCGACCCTACAGGCGGGGAGCGACCCTGCCGCAGAGCAACAGAAACGGGCGGTGACGCTCGAGGTCGTCCTCGGGAAACTGGTCCGCGCCGGCTTCCTTGCCGCCTTGGCCATCCTGGTCCTTGGCGTGTTCGACCTCTGGCAGCTGCTTGCCGGTCTCGGGCTGGTCGCCGCGGCCCTCACGCTCGCCGGGCAGGCGATCGTCCTCGACTACCTGATGGGGATCCTGATCCTCGTCGAGGGCCCGTTCTACAAAGGCGACTGGATCTCTGTGCAGGCCGCCCCGGGAGCGATCACCGAAGGTGAGGTCGATGAGATCGGCCTGCGCCGTACGACGCTCCGCGATGGGGTGGGCGCGCTCCACTCGGTCTCGAACGGGCTGATCCGCGTTTCGTCGAACCTGACCCGCGTCTACTCGATCGCGTCGGTCGACGTCCAGATCCTGCGGCCGCAGGACCTCGATCGGGCGATCGCTGTCGCCGGTCGGGTGGGTCGCGAGCTCGAAGAAGACCCCGCGTGGAGCGGTCGTCTGTTCGAGTCGCCGATCGACACGTGGGTGACGGCGCTCACGCTCGACGGCGCGGCGATCACGGTCCGTCGCCGCGTGCCGCCGGACCTCCGTCTCGCGGCGACCAGCGAGATGCGTCGTCGCCTATCGGTGGCCTTCGCGGCCGAGTCGATCGGAACCGGCCGCTGGGACGCACCGCCGGCGCCAGACGCGTCGGTGGCCACCGCCACGGTATCGCCGAGCCCGGACGATGTACCCGATGAGTAGCCGCCCTTCGCCGCCGCCGGATGTCCTGGTGTCGCAACAGCTTGGCTTTCACGAGTCCAAGTAAAACCCGGTGAGGCGATCGCTGACGCGATGTCCCGGCTCGACTTCAGCGTGGCTGCGCGCTCGACCCCGCGCCCTCCGGATGACTTTACGTCGCTCGTGCAGTCTTACGGTCACCGCAGCATCACTCTGAGAGGTGGGCATGGGCAAGGTCGTGTATTTGATGAACGTGTCACTCGACGGTTTCGTCGAGACGCCGGACCACTCGGTCGACTGGGGGAAGGTCGACGACGAGCTGCATACGTGGTTCGGCGATCGCCAGCGCGAGGCGGATGTCTCCGTCTACGGCCGGCGACTCTGGGAGGTGATGGCCGCCTACTGGCCGACCGGCGAGGCCAACCCGGCTTCGACAGCGCCGATGCGCGAGTTCGCTCGGGTCTGGAACGCGACGCCGAAGGTGGTCTTCTCGCACGAGCTCGAGTCCGTCGAGCACGGCGCGCGGCTCGTCCGCGGCGACGTTGGCGAGGAGCTGGCGACGCTGCAGCGGGAGTTCGATGGCGAGATCGCCGTGGGTGGACCGACGCTGGCGGCGCAGTTCATCGAGCGCGGCCTCGTGGACGAGTACCAGCTGGTCGTGCACCCGGTGGTCCTCGGCGCGGGAACGCCGTACTTCCCGCCCGGTGTGTCGCGGTTCGATCTCCGCAGGACCGAGACCCGCGCCTTCGCTTCCGGCGCCATGTACCTGGGCTACGAGGCTGTCCGATGACCAAGGCAGAGTGCGGCGCATGCCGATCGACGTGACAGCCCCGGACAACGCAGGCCCGCTGCTCGAGACCAAGCTCTACATCCCCAAGCTGCGGCGCGGCCAGGTCGCGCGTCCGAGATTGAGTGAACGGTTGAGCCGGGGGTCCGAGCGCAAGTTGACGCTCGTATCCGCGCCCGCCGGCTTCGGCAAGACGACGTTGTTGGCCGAGTGGTTGGCGACCATCGCGGACGATGCGCGGTCTCCGGCCTGGCTCTCAATCGACCCCAGCGACAGCCAGGCCACGACCTTCTGGTCCTATGTCATCGCCGCCCTGCGGACCGTGGCTCCGGACGTGGGCACGACCTCGCTCTCCATGCTGCGTGAGCCGCAACCGCCGCCGATGGAGTCGATCCTAGCGACCCTCGTGAATGAGCTCAGCGCGACGCCGACCCTGCCGGTCCTCGTCCTCGTTCTCGACGACTACCACCTCATCGACGCGCAGGAGATCCACGAGGGAGTCGCGTTCCTGCTCGAACACCTACCACCGCACGTCCACGTGGTGATCGCCACGCGCGCCGACCCGGCATTCCCGCTTGCCCGCCTGCGCGCACGGGGCGAGCTCGCCGAGATCCGTGCGGTCGACCTCCGGTTCACATCCGACGAGGCGGTCGCCTACCTCAATGAGGTGATGGGTCTGGACCTCACGGGGCAGGAAGTCGCCGCACTCGAGGCGCGCACCGAAGGCTGGATCGCCGCCCTCCAGCTCGCGGCGCTCTCCATGCAGGGTCGGAGCGACGTAGCCGAGTTCATCGCCGGTTTCGCTGGCGACGACCGCTACATCGTCGACTACCTGGTCGAAGAGGTCCTGCAGCGCCAGCCTGAATCCGTGCGACTGTTCCTCCTCCGAACGTCGATCCTGGCCCGGCTGAACGGACCATCGTCGGACGCCGTGACCGGCGAGAGCGGTGGCAAGGCGATGTTGGAGCAGCTCGATCGAGGGAATCTCTTCCTGGTCCCGCTCGACGACCGGCGGGAGTGGTATCGCTACCACCACCTATTTGCCGACGTGCTGCTCGCGCGTCTGATGGACGAGGAGTCCGACATCGTGCCGGAGCTGCATCGTCGCGCCAGCGCATGGTACGAGCAGCACGGCGAGCCGCCCGAAGCCATCCGTCATACGCTCGCGGCCGGGGACGTGGAGCACGCGGCCGACCTGATCGAGCGATCGATGCCGGCCATGCGGCGCAGCCGGCAGGAGGCAGCGACGCTGGACTGGCTCCAGGCCCTCCCCGACGAGCTGATCGCGTCCAGGCCCGTCCTCAGTGTCCACTACGCCGGGCTGCTCCTGGACAGCGGCCAACTCGCGGGTGCGGAAGGGCGCCTGCGCGACGCGGAACGGTGGCTCGACATGTCGGCCGACGTGGACGAGCGACGCAGCGAGGCGACGGACACGCCGATCGTGGCGGATGCAGCGGAGTTCCGACGCCTGCCCGGAGCGATCGCCGTGTACCGGGCGGCAGAAGCGCATCTGCGTGGCAATGTCGCCTCGACGATGGCGTACGCCACGCGAGCGCTCGACCTCATCGATCACAACGACCACCTGGGACGCGGGTCGGCAGCGGGGCTATTGGCGCTCGCGCATTGGACGAAGGGTGATCTCGACGCAGCGCACGGCTCCTGGACCGACGCAATGACCAACCTGGAGTCGGCCGGTCACCTTGCCGACGCCGTCGGTTGCGCCATCGCCCTTGCTGACATTCGGATCGAGCAAGGTCGTCTCCGGGAAGCCTTGCTCACGTACGAGCGAGGCTTGCGCCTCGCGACAGAGCACCGCCCGATCGCGCTGCGCGGGGCGGCGGACATGCACGTGGGCATGAGCGAACGCTTCCTCGAACGCGATGACCTCGATGCGGCCGTGCAGCACCTCGTGATCAGCAAGGAGATGGGCGAGCACATTGGGTCACGCCAGAACCCATATCGATGGTGCGTCGCCATGGCCCGGACACGCGCAGTGGAGGGAGATCCGGCCGGTGCGCTCGCCCTGCTCGACGACGCCGAGCGCCTGTATGTCGCCGACTTCTACCCGAGGATTCGGCCCATCGCCGCGTTGCGGGCACGTATCTGGATCGATCAAGGACGGTTGGGCGAAGCGCGCGGCTGGATGCGGGCGGAAGGCCTGTCGGCCGAGGACGAGCTGGAATACGTCCGTACGTTCGAGCACGTCACCCTCGCGAGGCTCCTGCTGGCAGAGTCGACGCGGGACGGAGCCAGCGAGACACTGATCGCGGCGTCGGCACTCCTGGACCGCCTGCTCGAGGCTGCAGTCGCGGGCGGCAGGATGGGCGCAGCCATCGAGATCCTGGTGCTGCAGGCGCTCGCCCACCAGATGCGTCGCGATATCGGGGCCGCGCTCGTCCCGCTTCGACGCGCCTTGGTTCTTGCCGAACCCGAGGACTACGTCCGCGTCTTTCTCGATGAGGGCACATCGATGGCCGCCATGCTGGAGTCGCTGCACGACCGCACGGCCTCGTCGTCCTACGTTCACGAGCTCCTCTCATCATTCGGCCGGGGACAGAGAAGCGCCCCGATCGACCAGGATCTCGTCGAGCCGCTAAGCGGCCGTGAGCTTGAGGTGCTGCGATTGCTGGCGACGGATCTCGACGGTCCCGGGATCGCGCGGGAGCTCGTGGTCTCCCTGAGCACGGTCCGGAGCCACACGAAAGCGATCTACGCCAAGCTCGGCGTCACCAGCCGTCGTGCCGCGGTCCGCCGGGGCGAAGAGCTCGACCTCCTGTCGCGGGCCGATCGACCTCGGGACCGGGCCAGCAGGAACGCATAGCCCGGGATAGTCCGCAGCGGGACGTCGCTACGCCCGCTCCTGTGTCGGAGTCGAAAAATCCCCACGACGATCCCCACACGTGGGGATGACCACTCCCCATGTCCACGTCCACGTTAGGCCTCGCAGCACCGCCCGTCGGATCCACCGACGAAGCAGCTGGCCGGACAAGGAGAGGGGCGCAATGACTGAACCGCGCGGCCCAAGAGACGATCGCCCCGAGGACGGACGGTACGAGATCCGACTCAGGGGGCATCTGGAGACTCGTTGGGCTGCCTGGTTCGATGGAATGACCCTCAGCCACGAGCGCGATGGCTCGACCGTGCTCAGCGGCCCGGTCGTCGATCAAGCGGCCTTGCACGGCCTCCTGCAGAAGGTGCGAGACATCGGCCTGCCGCTTGTCTCCGTCATCTACGTCGAGCCCGACGACCCCAATTGAATGCCTGACGGTTACGCGACGCGCTGCGTTGCGTCGTCCAGGCCAGCCCATCCCCTGAAAGGAACTCCGCTATGACCTCACTTCGCAAGACTGCGTTCGTTGCAGGCCTGCTCTATCTGATCACCTACCTCGCGATCCCCACGATCGCACTCTACGGACCCGTGTTGAGCGATCCGGCCTTCATCGTCAGCTCGGGTGGCGACACCGGTGTGCTCTGGGGCGCCGTCCTCGAGCTGATCGTCGCCTTCGCCATCGTCGGGACAGGCGTCGTGCTGTTCCCCGTGCTCAGGCGCCAGAACGAAGGCGTCGCGCTCGGGTTCGTCACCTCCCGTCTCTTCGAAGCCGGCGTCATCACTGTGGGGATCCTCAGCCTCCTCTCGATCGTGACCCTGCAGCAGGAGGTTGGCGCGACCGCCGGGGCCGATGCCGGCTCGCTGGTCATCGTCGGGCAGTCGCTCGTTGCGACTCACGACTGGTCCTTCCTCATCGGACAGACCCTCCTGCCGGGTATCAATGCGCTCCTGCTCGGATCGCTTTTCTTCAAGTCGCGCCTCGTGCCGCGCGTCATCCCGTTGATGGGCCTGATCGGTGGTCCCCTGTTGATCTCGTCCGCGATCGGCCAGGTGATCGGCATCAACGAGCAGTACTCCGCTTGGTCGGCCATCGCAGTCCTGCCGATCTTCCTGTGGGAGCTGCTGCTCGGCCTCTGGCTGGTGTTCAAGGGTTTCAGGACCGTCCCGGTCATCGAACCCGATAGCCGCGAGCAGGCGATCGCGCCGGCATACGGCGCCGCATGAGGGGAAGGGCCCGGGGCCGATCCCTGGGCCCTTCGCCCGACTCGACGACTGCTGTATCGACCGCGGTGCGAGGCCTTCCTCGCCAGCCAGCTACACCATCGGTGGCGATCCAGGCCCACCCAGGCCACATCTCGAAGCCAGGGCCCAGCCACCTGAGACAGAATGCCTCTGCCGTTCGTTGGTAGGGCATGAGCGCATTAGCGTCCTCGCTCAGATGGGATCTCTTGGCGGCTCTCGAGCGCGAGCGGCCGACTGCTCGCGAACCTGAGCGCGCCGCGGCCTCAGCCGAGAGCTTCGAAGCGGTCTATCGCGACCATTACCGCGACGTCTATCGCTACGTCCTGCTGAGCCTTCGCCGTCGCGACGACGCCGACGACGTCGTGGCAGACACCTTCGACCGCGCGTTCACTGCCTGGCGGTCCGGTCACGGACCGGCGGGCCGAGCGCTGCCATGGCTGATCGTCATCGCCCGACGGATCATCGTCGACCGCTGGCGGCGCGAACGGCTCATCCGATGGCTGCCGTTCACGGGCCGCTCCGCGGTCGATCCTGCCGACGCCGCTGACCCCGGGGGCCGAGCCGAGATCTGGCTGTGGCTCGACGAGCTCGCGAAGGCCCTCCCGCCCCGGCAGCGCGAGGTCGTATTCCTGCGCTATCAGCGCGATCTGACCGACGAGGAGATCGGCGACATCCTCGGGCTCTCGGCGTCGGGGGTGCGAACGCTCGTCTCCCGTGCGCTTGCGGCCCTTCGACGGCATCCGGAGCTGTGGTCATGAGCGAGCGATTCGATGCCGCCGTCTGGTCTGGGGTCGAGCGACGACTCGCCAGCGTCGAGGCGTTCATCCCGGACGCCCCGCCGTGGCAGCCCGCGGCGCGTGGGCCTGCTTCGTCTCGCACCATCGGCCTCGGCCGGACACTCCGTCCGCGGTCCGCCGACATCCGTCCGCGGCGGACACGCCTGGCGCTTGCGTTCGCGGTGATCATGCTGCTCCTCGCCCTTATCGCCGGCGCGTTGCTGGTCGGCGGCCCCAGGCCGGATTCGAGCCTGCGTGACGAACTGTTTGCGGCTTACGGCCTCCTCAGGCAGACCGACGGGACCGCCCGGGCTGCGCTCCTTCGGGACGGCCGGACGCTGATCGTCTCGGGCGACTGGCAGGGCATGGGCACGTCGATCGCACGTGCGGACATGTGGGACCCGGTCGATGGCTTTGTCTCGATCGACCCGCCGACATTCGCACGCGTCAATCCGACGACGACGCTCCTGCTCGACGGCCGCGCCCTCGTCGTCGGCGGGTTCGGTGGCCCGTTCGCGTATTCGTCCAGCGCGATCGCCTCGGCCGAGGTATGGGACCCGAAGACATCGACGTTCGCGCCGACCGGGTCAATGGCCGCGTCCCGCGTCGGTCACACGGCGACCGTGCTGCCCGACGGGCGCGTGCTGGTCGTGGGTGGGGCCGGCCCGGAAGGGGATGCCGCCCAAGCGGAGTTGTGGGATCCACGGACGAGCGTGTTCAGTCCCGCAGGAACGTTGGCAAACGCGCGGATAGGGCACGCCGCCTTGCTGCTCCTCGACGGCCGCGTTGCTGTCGCGGGCGGCGTCGATCCAGTCGCCGGAACGGGCGTCGGGGTGATCGAGATCTGGGATCCATCGTCGCTGCGGTTCAACGAGGAGTTGTCACTCCTCGATGCGCCGAGGAACGTGAGCCTCACGAGACTGCCGGACGGTCGGGTGCTCGTGGCGGCTGCCTTCGTGGTGCAGTCCGGCCTGCGCGGCGCCCTCATCTGGGACCCCGCCACAGGCGCGACCGAGCATCTCCAGATGACGCGCGATCGCGATGCGCATGCCGCCACGTTGCTTGCCGACGGTCGCGTGCTTCTCACCGGTGGTTTTTCCCAGTCGGGGGAGGCGCTGGACTCCGTCGAGCTGTGGGATCCCGATGCCGCGGTCTTCGTCGAGACCACGCCGCTTCCCCGCCCGGCTGCGAACCACACAACGGTCCTCCTGCCCGATGGCCGGCTGCTGGTCGTCCTGGACGGCTCCGGGCCGGATGGAGTGGTCGAACCGTTCCTCTACGAACCCGAGGTGATCCGGTGAACCGGAAGGCGCCGGCGCAGATACGGTCGCCCTTGCCATCTCGGTGACGGTAGCAGCGCTGGCATGCCAGCCAGCGCGTCGGTCGACGCGCATCAGATTCCTGATTCGCGCGCTCAGATACCGTCCGGCACGTTCGGCCCGATCGCCCGATCCGGCCAGTGGCCGCGACGGTCCTTGATCAGCTGCTGGAGCTTCAGGAACCCGAAGATCAGGCCCTCCGGCCGAGGCGGGCAGCCCGGGATGTAGATGTCGACCGGCATGATCCGGTCGATACCCTCGATCGTCGAGTAGCTCCGCTTGTAGCGACCGCCCGAGCAGGTGCAGTCGCCCAGGGCGATGCACCACTTGGGCTCCGGCATCTGGTCCCACAGCCGGATGAGCGGACCGGCCATCTTCGTCGTACAGGTCCCGGCGACGATCAGGACGTCGGCCTGGCGCGGACTGGCGCGGAACGGGAACCACCCGAACCGGTCCATGTCGTTCTTGCTCGTCGCCGCCGAGATCATCTCGATGGCACAGCAGGCGAGCCCGGACAGCAGCGGCCACAGGCTGTTGAGCCGGATCAGGTCGAGCACCACGTCGGCCTTGGTCGGGATCACCTCGAGGGCTCCCGACCAACGTGCGTCGTCTCGTCGACCGAGGCCGCTGGCCTCGAACTCGGCCAGGTGTGTGATATCTGACGGCTGGCCGCCACCGTACGCCTCCGGATCGGCCGCCTGCCAGAACGTGTTCGGCACGACGATCGGAGCGACGGCAGCGTCGCGGCGTACCGGCTCATCCACGGCGCCGCCTCGAGCGGTTGTCAGGGACAGGTGACTGACCGAGTCGACGGTGCTCGTGACGACCTCCTTTGCTATCGCAGCGAGCGGAAGGCGGCGCGGAGCTCTTCGGAGAGGAGCTGCGGCTGCTCCCAGGCTGCGAAATGGCCGCCCCGGTCGACCTGGTTGTAGTAGATGAGGTTGCTGTATGCGCGCTCCGCCCAGCTGCGCGGCGCCTGGTACTGCTCGCCAGGAAAGACCGTCACGGCGACGGGAATGTCCACGCCCTTCGCGTTGAAGAAGCCACCCTTGTATTCCCAGTAGAGCCGAGACGCGGAGACGCCCGTGTTCGTGAGCCAGTACAGCGTCATGTTGTCGAGGACCTCGTTGCGGGTCAGCTCCCCCGTGTTGCTCGTGGTCCGATCCAAGGCAGCCACGACTGCCGCGGCCGGCTGGCCGTCAGCATCGTTGTGATCGAGCAGCCAAGCGGCGAGGCCGACCGGTGAATCGGCGATGCCATACAACGTCTGCGGGCGTGCGGCCATCATCCTGGCGTACTCGACCTGCTTGTAAGTCCGGATCAGCTGACCGTAGGCGCGTCGCTCCTCAGGTGAAAGGCCGGCTGGTGCTGGATCCCCTGCCAGAGAAGCCTTGTCGACATCGGCTGGGACCGTCGCCGGCATGTTGGTGTGGATGGCGATTAATCCCGCGGGTGCCTGCAGGCCCATCTGATCGACGACGAAGGCACCCCAGTCACCGCCCTGAGCGACGTAGCGGTCGTAACCAAGACGCTGCATCAACTCTGCCCAGGCTCGGCCCATGCGCTCGGGGCCCCAACCGGTGCTGGTCGGCTTCCCCGAGAACCCGTAGCCCGGCATCGACGGGATGACGATGTGGAACGCGTCCGCCGCGCTCCCACCATGTGCCGTGGGATCGGTCAGTCGCTCGATGAGCTTCAGCTGCTCGATGATCGACCCGGGCCACCCGTGATTGACGATGAGGGGCAGCGCGTCGTCGTGGCGGGAACGAACGTGGAGGAAGTGGATGTCGAGCCCGTCGATCTCGGTGATGAACTGCGGCAGGGCGTTCAGCTTCGCCTCACAGGTGCGCCAGTCGTAGTCGGTCGCCCAATAACGCGCAAGCTTCTGGATCATCGCGAGCGGCACGCCCTGAGATTGATCCGGGACGGTTTCCTTCTCGGGCCAGTTCGTCGCCGCGAGCCGCCGCCGAAGGTCATCGATCGCCTCCTGCGGAACGTGCACATTGAAAGGCCGGATGACCTGATCGACTGCGACGGCCGGCTCTCGCGTGACGGCGGTGGTCGACATCTAAGTGCCTCCTGATGCTTTGCAGGTCCTTCGCGTCGGGGCGTCGCGTGCGGTGATGCCCCTCCCGAGACCAGCGCTCGGCGGCGCCATCAGGGGTCTCGCTCGTCCACCCACGGACGTGTTCGGAAGTCGATCAGCTCGACGGTCCACGCCTGCAGGCGATCGAGGTGTTCGCCGTAGTGCTCGGCGCCGGCCTTGCGGACCCACTGAGTGGCCGCCAGCGACTGGTCATGCAACCCGAGCAGGGCTTCGACCATCCATCCACGCGCGGCCGTTGCCTGCGCCCAGACCAGATCCCAGGCCTCGTCCCTGTGGGCGGCCAGGATCTCGGCGTTGTGGCGTTCCACTTCGAAGTCGTGCGCGTCGTACATTCGGGTCGCGATCTTGAGGAGCTCCGATCTAGCCTCGGCATGCCAGCACCCGAGATGCACGATGAGGTCCTTGACGGTCCAGTCGGGTTCCCGGTAATAGCCAGGAACGATTCGCTCCTCGGGCCTGAGCAGGTCGACAAGCGTCACGATCTCGGCCCATCGCGCTGCCTCCAGTTCGAGCTCTGCGGCCATCCCTGGATCCGGATGCACGTGTTGGCTGACGACATCGACGTTCATGGGAGTTTTCCTCGTCACGATCGCTGGAGTCCGTTCGAGGCTCATCGGGCCGCTGCGGTCGGTCGGTCCCGTGACAGCGACGCCTCTCCTTCGATCTCGGGCGAGCCTGCCACGAGCAACACGGCCTTGCCCGGGCCGCCGCGCTGGCGGGTGGCTCCGTACGCCTCGTGTCCGTCGGCGAGCGGGACCTCGGCCGACACGATCGGTCGGACCTGTCCAGCGTCGATCAATCGGCCGATCTCGATCAGTTGCCCGCGGTCCGGCTGGACGACGAACCAGATCGCTCGTCGGTCGTCGACAGGCTCGCGATCAGGTGGACGGGGGACGGCGATCGAGACGAGCCTGCCAGCGGGGCGGAGCACGCTCCAGGACCGCTCCCAGGTTTCGCCCCCGACCGTGTCGAAGACGAGATCCATGTCGGCCACGACATCCTCGAAGCGCTGCGACCGGTAGTCGATGACCTCGTCGGCCCCGAGGTCCCGGATCAGGTCAGCGTCGGGTGCGGAGCCGGTCGCCGTGACGTGGGCCCCTCGCCAATGAGCGAGCTGAACAGCGAAGGTACCCACACCACCCGCCCCACCATGGACGAGGACCCGCTGACCGGTCGCGAGCTCGCCGTGGTCGAACAGCGCCTGCCACGCCGTCAGGGCCGAGAGCGGGACAGCTGCAGCCTGGGCGTGGGTCAGGCTGGCCGGCTTCGGGGCAAGCTCCGTAGCCTGCGCGACGACGTACTCGGCGTCGGCGCCGTCTCGCCGGACGTCGATGTAGCCGAACACCGCATCCCCGGCGACGAGCGCCGTCGTGGCCGGTCCGATCGCGTCCACCACGCCCGCGACTTCGTGGCCTGGGACGATCGGGGGCGTGCGCGGCGCGCCATCATGGTCAAGCCATGCCCCGGGCCAATCGAGCTCGCCCGGGCTCACGCCGCTGGCGTGGACGCGGATCAGGACATCTCCCCGCCCGAGGGCGGGCACCGGCGCATCTTCGAGGCGCAGTCGCGACGGGTCGCTCGGCGCATAAGCGTGCAGGGCGCGCATGATTTCATCTCCTCCAGGGTTGGGACGGCCTCGCCGTCGATCACGGGCCGGACGACGCGGGGAGCCCCGCGCCGTTCCGGCATTCGCGCATCGCGATCAGTCGCGCACTGAGCTGAATGTGGCCCGCAGTTCGGCAGCGAAGAGCTCCGGCTCCTCCCAGGCCGCGAAGTGCCCACCCTTGTCGGCGACGTTGAAGTAGGCGAGGCCGGGGTAGACCGCCTCGACCCAGCTGCGCGGGGACGCCCAAATCTCGCCGGGGAACGTCGTGAAGCCGACCGGCACCGCAACCGGCGGAGGAGGCTGGCCGCTGGCAATCGCCGCGGCGAGCGCTCGTGCGTCCTCCCAGTACGACCGGGCCGCCGACGCTGCGGTGCCGGTCAGCCAGTACAGCGTGATGTTGTCGACGATGGTGTCCCGAGTGAGATTGCCTACGGGCTCGCCGTCGACGAACGCGCGGGAGATCTTGTAATAGCTGTCCGTGTCGTGGTCGAGCATCCAGGCCGCCAGCGCGACGGGTGAATCCAGCAGGGCGTAGCCGATCGTCTGTGGCCGAGTTGCCATCTCGAGGAAGTAGCCGAAGCCGTCCTGTCTGAACGTCGCGAGCGCCTTGGCCGCTGCGCGTTCCTGTTCGGATTCCTTGGGCAGTCGATCGCCGATCGCGAGCACGGCCGTGAGCAGGTTGAGGTGGTAGCCGACCAACCCCGAGACCGCCTGGCGGCCCATCAGGTCCGTGACGAGGGCACCGACGTCGCCGCCCTGGGCGACGTAGCGGGTGTAGCCGAGTCGGCCCATCAGCTCCGCCCACGCGCGTGCCGTGCGGCTGGCGTCCCAGCCGAGCTCGGTCGGCTCGCCCGAGAAGCCGTAGCCGGGCAAGGACGGCAGCACCAGGTGGAATGCCTCGTCGGGGGTGCCTCCGTGAGCGGTCGGGTCCGTCAGCGGGCCGACGGTCTCGAGCAGCTCGATGACCGAGCCGGGCCAGCCATGCGTCATGATCAGCGGCAACGCGTTCTCATGCCGCGACCTGACGTGGATGAAGTGGATCTCCACCCCGTCGATCTCCGTCGTGAACTGCGGCAGCGCATTCAGGCGCGTCTCGAGGCGCCCGAAGTCGTATTCGGTGGTCCAGTAGCGCGCTAGCGCCTGCATCGTTGCGAGTTGGACGCCCTGCGAGCGATCGGCCACCAGCTCCTTGGTGGGCCAGCGCGTCGCCGCGATGCGCCGACGCAAGTCGTCGATCTCCTGTTCGACCTCCACCCGGAATGGACGGATCTCGGTCTCGACCATGGTCGTCATGGCGCTCCTCCTGTACGTTCGCCTGAACCCGGTTGTACGTCGTCAGCAGCTGTGCTGCGCGCTCCCGTTCGCGGGTCAAGTGGTGAGCGCGCAGCCACTTCCGCACATCAGCGAACCGGGCGGAACGCGGTGCGGATCTCCTGACTGAACAATTGCGGTTGCTCCCAAGAGCCGAAGTGGCCGCCCTTGTCGACTTCGTTGAAGTAGATGAGCCTCCACCCGTCGCCAGTCGTAGTCCGTCATCCAATGGCGCACGAGTCGCTGGACCATCGCGAGCGGCACGCCCTGGGACTGATCCGTCACCGTCTCCTTCTCCGGCCAGTTCGTCATCTCCGGGCGGCGTCCGAGGTCGTCGCTCCGCGACCGGGGCACGTCGACTCGGAATGGCCGGATCGCGGCGTGTACGGACGCCCTCGGCGCGTCATTTCCGTTCCTCCTCGCCGTGACCCGTTCGAGGTGGACTTGGCATCAGAGCGGAACGGATACACGGACTCGACGATGCCGCCTGGAGATGCGCGGCATCAGCGAGGCACCCGCGGAAGGATGGCAGGCGCGGAGGGACCGACACCCCCCAGGAGGGGGCTCCTCCGCTGCGAATACCTCGGGCAAGTCTGGGGCCCACCGCGACCGACGTCATTACAGTTCGTCATCACCGGGGGCGTAGGGTTGTTAGTGGTGGTCCGTACTCGCCCCCTTGCCTCCCCCTCAGGCGACCGGTGGGCACTGGGCGGCCTCCGACTGTGACGCTCAGCGGTGGCTACGGACGGACCCGATCCTGCCGCTGTTCGGCGATCCAGTCCAAGCCGCCTCACAGTACGCCCACCTGCGCTCGAGGCCGTCCTGCGCCTGAGATTCCCACGCCGCGATCCAGGCGTCGGCCGTCGGCCCGGTCGTGCGCTCGCCGATGAGGCGGCTGCGTGTCGCCGCTCGCTGCGCCTCATCGGTGCGCTCGCGAGTGGACCGGCCGGACATGGACCGAAGTTATCGTGGTAGAGGGGCGCCTCATCCCGCAGGCCGCCGGTACGTCGGGTACGGGTCTTCGAGGACGACGAGTGGATCCCAGCGCAGCGGGTCGGCGCCTCTCGAATCGGGATGCGTGTCCACCATCGATCAACCCCTGCGCGAGCAAACGCTTGCATATCGTATCGCGGGTCGATGCGAGATCCCTGGTTGACTGCGTCCAATGGGCACGCCGGCCGTTCGGTCGCCACCCCTTTTCCAGCGCCCGTCGGGGCCGACCACGCGCTCACTCTCGAGGGCGTCGTAGTGAACACCGGTGACATTCAGACTGTCGAAAGGGACCGCCCGCAATGCCAGAGTCCGGAATGCACGTCGTTGCGGGAGTCGGTCCGGTCGGCCGGGCGAGCCTCGACGAGCTCGTCGATCGGAGGCTTCCGGTCCTCGCCGTCGCCCGCCGCCAGGTCGCCGATATGCCGGACGAGGTGGGGGTGGTCGAGGCTGACCTGACCGACCCCGACGTCACCCCTTAGGCGATGGCCGGGGCGTCGGTCGTCTGCCACGGGGCGTCGTCACCGTACGATCGATGGCCTGAGCTCCTGCCGACGCTGATGCGCGGCATCGTGGCCGGCTCGGTGGCTTGCGGAGCGAAGATCGTCTACGCCGACAACCTCTACGCGCACAGACCGGTCAGGGGGCCCCTAATAAGGACTTTCCATCGCGGCCGACACTAACCAACGGAGCCGCCGGGTCGTGTCACGCGCATACGGCTGGCTCTGATCAGTGATCGCCGCTCCGGTCGGGGGCAATCGCACACGCCCTGCCCGGTTGATGCTCCCCGGGTACGTCCCAATAACATCGGAGCGTGACTCTCTCGACCGGACTCATCCGAGTGTCGGCCGTCCTTTTCGCCGTGATCGGCCTTGGATACCTCGTCGCGCCATCGGCGATGCTCTCGATCGTGGGCATCGACGCGGAGCCAACGGCTGATTTCCTGATGCGCACGGAGGGTGTCGCGCTCCTCACAGGAGCCGGGTTCCTGTGGGCCGTCCGAGCGGGCACCAGCGGTCAGCGCCAGGTTGCATTGGTGTCGCTCGCTGCCTACTACGTGGTCGGCTCACTCATAGACATAGCTGCGTTCAACGACAACATCGTCGGCCTCGCGTCGGTGCCCAGCGCGGTGATTCGGATCGCGGTGGGCGTTCTGTGTGCCGTCGCCGCGTGGCGCGAGCGTTCAGCCTGACTTCCTCCCGCATCGGTGGAGAACTGCCACCGTTGAGATGGCCGGCGCTCCATTAGCCGAGGAAGGGTGCAGGCTTCCCCGACTCCGCATAGGCCTTGAGCGCTCCCACGATCCGGCCCCATGTGTAATTCACGCGCGCGTACTCGTCGTCGGGATAGTCGGCCTGCCAGCCATCGTGGGTGAATGCGACGGCCGTGCCGCTCCCGGACGGTGCTGGCGACAGCGTCCAAGTGACCGTCGTGCCGGCCCAATGCGGGAAATCACCGAGACATGACCACCCGATCCGTTCGCCGGGGCTCAGCTCTTCAACCTTCATTCGCAGGTCTACGGGCGCTGCCTGAAACCCGAACCGGGCGATCGATCCGACGACGGGCTCGACGTCGCAGTCGGAGGTCCAGAAAGCGGCCTCCCCGGCCTTGGTCGTGATGGCCTCGTAGATCTTGTGTGCGTCGCTGTCCACGTCCACCGTGTGGAGCATCGGTGCTGTCATCGCTCGTCTCCTGCTTGCTGGGGTGTACCCCGGTTCGTGTGGGCCGCCTCGAGCCGTCCGCGGAGCTGGCGCAAGTCGGCTTCGAGGTTCCGTTTGATCTGCCGGCTCACGATCGGCCGGGCGAGGCGCATGAGCAGGCCGTATCCGCCTGTGACCCGCAGGCTGACCCGGGACCCCGACCGTTCCGGTTCAATGCCGTAGGTGACGCCCATCGGAAACGGCGCTCGGATCGACTCCATGACCAGGAGGCGGTCCGGGACGTGCTCGACGACCTTCAGGACGTAGTCGATGCGTCGGCCCATGAACCTCGCGAGGCGATGGGTTTCGGTGCCGACGCCGACCGGCGCGGCCGGCGGGTCGACATGCTCGATCCCCGTGATCCACTCGGGGTCGTGCCGCGGGTCGAACATGTAGGCGGCGACATCGCCTGGCGACCTCGCGATGTGAGCATCGACGCGGACATCGAACGGCATGGACTCCTCCTTGTTTTAGCCGCGGCTATAGTACCGGCATGAATGTCCTTGTTCAAGTGGGCGCTAAAATAGGGTTCGTGGATGCGATCACGGTCATCGCGGCGCCGCGGAGGCGCGAGATCCTGCGCCTGATCTGGGATCGGGAGCTCAGCGCCGGCGACATCGCCGCGGCACTTCCGGTGACCTTTGGTGCCGTTTCGCAGCACCTGTCCATCCTGCGCGACGCCGGCATCGTCGATGTTCGCCAGGAAGGCACGTACCGCTACTACCGGGCCAACCAGGAGCGCATCGGTCCCCTCGCAGCCGTCCTCGAGGCGTACTGGACCGACGCCCTCGATCGGCTCGCAACCGAGGCCGAGCGCGAGGAGCCGACGACGACATGAGTGCGCAGGTCGAGCGGGTCACCGTGACGCGCCGGATCCGAGCAGCGCCCGAGCGGGTCTACGGGTTCTTCACCGACCCTTCGCTCTGGGCGCGATGGCAGGGCACCTCGGCGACCGTTGATGCCCGACCCGGCGGCATCCTGCAGCTGGTGATGGGACCCGGCGGATCAGGAGTGGCGGAAGGTCGTTTCGTCGAGCTGGACCCGTTCGAGCGGATCGTCTTCACCTGGGGCTGGGCGAGCAGCCCGTTCTCGTCACTGCCGCCGGGCTCGACCGTCGTCACCGTCCACCTTCGTCCGGACGGCGACGGCACGCTGCTGACGCTGACCCATGACTCGCTGCCCCAAGGTGAGCGAGACATCCATGAGGCCGGCTGGTCGCTCTACCTGGACCGCTTGGTTACCGTCGCCGAAGGCGGCGATCCCGGTCCGGATCCGTCTCTTGTGGAACCCGACGCTACTCTTCGCCGGTCCGCCCCGCCTTGACCCGCATCGAGGGGTGGGCACAGGGTCGGGTGCGATTGTCGACCGACGTATTTAGTGACCGCTCGGCAACAGGAGCAGACCGTGAAAGCCTGGTGGGCATACTGGCTGACACTCGCTGTTGGGGCGGTGCTGTGGATCGGCGTCGCGGTCATGGCCGGCCGTGACGGCATCAGGACCGCGCTCGGTCAGCCGGTCTGGGCGGCGATCCTGCTCGCGCCGATCTTCCTCGCAGGGTTGAACCTCGTCGCCTTCCGCGGGACGCACGAGGTCGTCTGCCGCATGGAGGCGGAGCGCCATCGCTGGCTGTCGGTGCTGGTTGGGCGAGGGTATTCGGCTCGAACGTTCGCGCTGACAGGACTCGTTCTCTTGGCGCTCGGCGTCGCCCTGGTTGTGTGGGTCGCGAGTGATGCTCGGTGACGCGTCGTCAGCCCGGTGCCTGGGCGGTTTCGAGGCGGTCGATCAGAAAGGTTCGCTCGGCCTGGCTGCCCGCGAGGTTCGCTGCGAGCGCGTAGGCCTCACTCGCATCACCGTGGCGTCCGAGCCTCCGCAGCAGGTCCGCCCGGGCCGCGTGGAATAGGTGATAGCCGGCGAGGTCGAGGCCGTCGAGGATGTGGAGGGCCGCCTGCGGACCCCGCACCTCGGCCAGGGCGATGGCTCGGTTCATCGCGACGACCGGTGTTGGCGTGATCGCCAGCAATCGGTCGTATAGAGCCAGGATCTGGCTCCAGTCGGTCGCGTCGAAGGAGTCGGCGTCGGCGTGGACCGCGTTGATGGCAGCCTGGATCTGGTATGGCCCGGGCTGGTTGCGTCGAAGGCACGCACGGACGATCGCGTGGCCCTCTTCGATCAGCGTCCGGTCCCACGACGAACGGTCCTGATCTCGTAGAAGCACGAGCCTACCGTCGGCGGTGATGCGAGCTGGCCACCGGGCCTCGGTCAGCAGGAGCAGCGCGAGCAGTCCAGCGACCTCCGCCTCGTCGGGCATCAAGCCGGCGATGGCGCGAGCCAGCCTGATCGCCTCATGGCGCAGGTCGTCCCCAGAAGGTCCGTCCGTGCCGGCGTTGTACGTCAGGTAGAGGACCGCAAGGACCGGTCGGAGCCGATCCGGCAGTTCGGACTCGGATGGGACCCGGTACGGGATGTGGGCCGCCCTGATCTTGTGCTTTGCCCGGACCAGTCGCTTGGCCATCGTCGGTTCGGCGACCAGGAAGGCTCGCGCCACCTCGGCCGTGCTGAGGCCACCCAGCAGCCGCAGCGTCAACGAGATCTGGGCCTCTGTCGAGAGCGCAGGGTGGCAGCAGGTGAAGATCAGGCGGAGTCGATCGTCTTCCACGGGCTCGGCCTCGTCTCCCGTCGGTTCGTCGCGGACCTCGGCCGCGTGCGCGAGAAGGTGGCGCCCGCGCGCCTCGCGACGAAGGTGATCGATCGCGCGATTTCGAGCGGTCGTCGTGATCCAGCCCCGGGGTTCGGCGGCAGCCCTTCGTCGGGCCACTTCCGCAGGGCGAGGGTGAAGGCTTCCTGGACCGCATCCTCGGCCAGATCGATATCGCCGAAGATCCGGATCAAGGTGGCGACGGACCGACCGGACTCCTCGCGGAAGACCCGCCCGATCAGCGCGTCATCGACGATCGGCAAGGTCAGCCGCCTGCAGTGTCCGCGAAGGGCCACACCTCGATAGGTGATGAGATCAACCTCGTCACCTTCGTCGCCCAGCCGAGCGCTTCATCGAGATCGGCCGCCTCGATGATGTAGAAGCCTGCGAGGTGCTCCTTGGCCTCCACGAATGGACCATCAGTGGTCACGACCTCGTCGCCCGACACGCGGACGACCGTTGCGGTATCCGGATCGTGCAGACGGGCGGAGAAGACCCAGGCGCCAGCCGACTTCATCTCCGCCTCGAGCGCCTGGATCGGCTCCCAAGCCTTCTGCATCTGCTCTTCGGTCATAGCCTCGCGGGTCGTCCCGGCGGCACTGTGGGTCGAAAGTAGGTATCGCGGCATGTCGCGCTCCTCGCTCGGCGGCTGGCTGGTCCAGCCTCTCACCTCCCTACGAACGGCGTTCGGCGGAATGGACACCAGGCGCGCAGCGGACCCCGCCTTGACGCACAGCTCGACAGTCAGCTCGTCGAATGTTCGGCGGGTCGCCGTCGCCAACGCGGAAACACCACGGTCACACGAGACGCCTAGACTGGCCGCGGGCCGGCGAGGCGAGTAACCGCTGAGGTAGCGGACACCGGCCCATCGGAGGTCAACCATGGGCAACACATCCGCCGTGATTGACAAGCGCCCGACGCCGGCAGACCCGATGCCTGGCACGACGGTCGATCGCAGCATTCCCGGGCCGAAACGGACGCTCCCGCCCGAGCTTGGCCCCGACGCGATCGCCGTGCTCGAAGGCCGCACATTCATGTATTCCGACTCGGTTGGCGATGTCCCGAAGAACTCGATCGGCGGCCTCGTTCACGCCGACACCCGGTTCCTGAGCCGTTGGGCGTTGACCATCAACGGGGCGCCGTTCCTCGTCCTGCGGGCCGGCACCATCGACTATTACTCGGCTGAGTTCTTCCTGACCAACCCGCGGCTCGACGAACTCGAGGCCAACAGCGTCGGCCTGCGCCGTCTCCGGTTCGTCGGGAATGGCCTGCACGAGCGGCTCGAGCTCGAGAGCTACCGGGACGAGGCCCTCCGGATCGAGCTCCGGCTGGCCGTTGACAACGACTTCGCCGACCTGTTCGAGATCAAGGACAAGGTACGTGATCGCTCGACTCAGATCGAGCGGACGCCCGCCAATGACCGATCCGGGCTGACGTTCCGCTACAGGAACGAGACCTTCGAAGCGGAGACGATCGTCGAGATCTCGGCCGCCGCGACTCGGATCGACGACGAGGGACTGACCTGGGTCATCGACCTGCCGGCGGGTGGGCGTTGGACTTGCGAGCTGCACGTCCCGCTCAAGCTCGGCCCGAGCGAGCTCCAACCGATGCACGCCAGCTTCGGGGATGTGTTTGCCGCCGCGGCCGACGATCCCGTCGCCGGGTGGCTCGCCCAGCTGCCCCAGTTCGAGACCGACTCGCACCTGCTGGGTGAGGTGGTCGGTCGGACGGCGCGCGACCTGATCGCGCTCCGGATCGAGGTGAAATACGAGGACGACACGATCCGACTGCCGGCCGCGGGCCTGCCCTGGTTCCTGACGCTCTTCGGCCGGGACACGCTGCTCAGCGCTTACCAGACGGTCGCCTTCGGCCCGGGCCTCACCAAGGGCGCGCTCCTCGCTCTCGCCTACTTCCAAGCCGACAAGAGCGATGACTTCCGGGACATGGAGCCGGGCAAGATCTTGCACGAGCTGCGGATGGGCGAGCTTACCCAGCTCGGGCTCAAGCCGCACAACCCGTACTACGGCAGTGCCGATTCGACGCCGCTGTGGTTGATCCTTCTGTCTGAGTATTGGCGTTGGACCGGCGACGAGAAGCTGATCGGCTCGCTACATAACAATGCTCTGGCGGCGCTCGCCTGGATCGATGAGTCCGGTGATCGCGACGGCGACGGTTACGTCGAGTACGGGACACGCTCGTCGCAGGGCCTCGGGAACCAGTGCTGGCGCGACTCGTACGACGGGGTCCTGTTCGCCGACGGGACGATCCCCTACCTGCCGATCGCGACGGCCGAGATCCAGGGCTACGTCTACGACGCCAAGCTCCGCATGGCCGAGCTGGCCGACGGGCCGTACGCCGACGCCGCGCTGGCCGCCCGCCTGCGGAGCGATGCGGCTGCCCTGCGCGAGCGTTTCGAGCGCGACTTCTGGATCGACGCGCGAGGCGGGTATTACGCCATCGGGCTCGACGCCGACAAGAGACCGATCGACTCACTGACCTCGAACATCGGCCACCTCCTCTGGAGCGGCATCGTGTCTGACGAGCGAGCCGCGCTCGTGGCCGGCCAGTTGATGTCCGACCCACTCTTCTCGGGCTGGGGCGTCCGGACGCTGTCGACCGACGACGCTGGCTTCAACCCGATCGGGTACCACCGCGGCACGGTCTGGCCGCACGACAATTCGCTCATCGCCCATGGCCTGACCCGGTACGGCTTCCGCGACGAGGCGAACCGGATCGCGCTGGCGCTCCTGGAGGCGTCAGCGTTCTCAAGCTACCGGTTGCCGGAGGCATTTTCGGGCTACCCGCGATCGCTCGCCCGCTTCCCGATCCCATACCCGACGGCCTGCAGCCCACAGGCGTGGGCGACCGGGACGCCGCTCCTGCTTCTGCGAGCGATGCTCGGCCTGGACGCGCGGGACGGGCAGGTGACCCTCGATCCGAGCCTGCCCGACGAGATCGGCCGGGTCTCGATCACCGGTCTCGGGGCCTTCGGCACGCGCTGGGACGTGGAGGCGAACGGTCGAAGCGGTCACGTCCGCCTGGCTCGCCAGGGCTGATCCAACCGTTGTTCGCATCGCACGACGATCGTTTCGAAGACATCCCAGGCGACGAACGCCGGTGACCGGCCCTGGACGCTCACCCCTCCCACCGTCGCCTCCGGGACCTGAGGCGAACCCGCCTGGAACCGGACCGGGCACACGACCTGGCACGCGGATCCCGCGGTGGCTGTCGCTCGCGATCCTTGTCGGGCTGCTCGTGTGGAACGCGTACCTGATCTTCGCGCCGACCTCCGCGCCATCAGTGGATGTCCCGTATTCCACCTTCCTCGCTCAGGCCAAGGCCGACAACGTCGCTCAGGTCACGTTCATGGACCAGGTCGTCAACGGCACGTTCCGCACGGCCGTGCAATACCCGCCGCCGGCCCCCGCGACGAGCCCACCGAGCAGTCCCTCCGCATCGCCAGGCCCAGCCACCACCCCGGCGTCGTACCTGAATTTCACGTCGACGTTGCCACCGATCGACGACCCGGTGCTGCTGCCGCTCCTCGAGAAGAACGGCGTCGAGATCAACTCGACGGTGTCTGGCGGCGGGGTCCTCTCGGTCGTGCTGAGCATCGCGCTCAGCGTTCTGCCGCTGGTCCTCTTGATCGGTTTCCTCGCTTACCAGGGCCGCCGAATGCAGCAGAGCCAAGCGGGCATCTTCGGGTTCGGAGGGTCCAGAGCGCGCGTCTACGACGCGGAGCGGCCCAAGGTCACCTTCGAAGACGTGGCGGGCCAGGACGAGGCCAAGGCGGAATTGGTCGAGATCATCGAGTTCCTCAAGCACCCCGACAAGTACCGCCGCCTCGGGGCGCGTCTGCCCCGTGGCGTCCTCCTCATCGGCCCGCCCGGAACGGGCAAGACCCTCCTGGCGCGTGCCGTTGCCGGAGAGGCGGCGGTGCCGTTCTTCAGCATCTCCGCGTCGGAGTTCGTGGAGCTGTTCGTGGGCGTTGGCGCCAGCCGCGTCCGGGACCTGTTCACCAAGGCCAAGGCCACCGCTCCGGCGATCGTCTTCGTCGACGAGATCGACGCGGTCGGGCGGCAGCGAGGGGCGGGCCTGGGCGGAGGCAACGACGAGCGCGAGCAGACGCTCAACCAGCTGCTGGTCGAGATGGATGGCTTCGACGACAAGACGAGCGTCATCGTCCTCGCGGCCACCAATCGACCGGACGTCCTCGACCCTGCCCTGCTGCGACCCGGCCGCTTCGACCGGCAGGTCACGGTCGCTTTCCCTGACCGGACCGGTCGCGAGGCGATCCTGAAGATCCATTCTCGTGGGATCCCCCTCGCTAGCTCTGTCGATCTGGAGGCGCTCGCGGCCGCGACGCCGGGTTTCTCGGGCGCGGACCTCGCCAATCTGGCCAACGAAGCCGCGCTCCGGGCCGCGCGAAGGGATCGCGATGTCGTGGCCCAGGAGGACTTCGAGGAAGCGCTCGATTCGATCCTGCTGGGCACGCGGCAACCCGGTCTCACCAGCGTCGAAGAGCGCCGCCTCGTGGCCTACCACGAGGGCGGCCATGCGATCGTGGCACGGCTCACCCCGGGAGCCGATCCCGTCCATCGGGTCACGATCGTCCCGCACGGCCAGGCGCTCGGCGTGACGGTGCAGCGCCCCGACGAGGATCGCCGCAACTACCCGCGCGACTACCTGATGGGGCGGTTGGCGGTCATGCTCGGCGGTCGGGCCGCAGAGGACCTCGTCTTCGGCCAGCCGACCACGGGCGCGGAGAGCGACCTGAAGGCTGCCACCAGCCTGGCCCGGCGCATGGTCGGGCTGTGGGGGATGACCGACGAGGTCGGGCCCGTGTCCTACGGGGTGGGCGAGACCCAGCCGTTCCTGGGACGCGAGCTGGCGGCACCGCGCGATTACGCCGACGCCACGGCAGCCCGGATCGACCAGGAGGTCGTCGCCATCATCACGACCGCACGCGATAAGGCGACCGCGATCCTTCGCACGGCCCGTCCTGCGCTCGACGCCCTCGCCGACGAGCTGGTCGCCCACGAAATGGTCGACAGTCAACGACTCGACGAGATCCTGACGCAGGCGGGCTTCACCCCCGCCATTGCCGCACCTGGCGGATCGCTTGCGATTGCGGCCAACGTGCCCGTGATTCCCGAGCCGCCGCCCGCTGCCAACAAGGGTTCAGGCCCATCCGGAGCGGCAGGGCCCTAACGAGGCGCGCGCGGACGTCAGCCCGGTGATGTAAACGTCGATAGCGCCGCCATCAGCGTCGCCGCCGCGGTGCTCGCGACGTAGTCCGCGTCGCCTGCCGTGCCGGTCGTGCGGATCGTGAGGGTCCCGGCGTCGCCGTAGTCGACGATGTACGCGTAGCTGGACGTGCCGATGGCGACGCCCGCAGAGTCAGCGATCGCCACGGCCTCGACGAGCGTCGCCGGCACGGTCCCGACCGTCACATCGCGCAGCGCGGTGACATCCCAGGACGCGGGATCCGTGGCCATATTGACCGCGTCCGCGAATGGCGCTTCAGAGGTGGCGACCATCACAGCCGTCTCGAGGGTGGTTGGGTCGGCGGGCACGATGATCGACGCCGGATCGAAGTAGCGGCACGCGAGGTCGGGCGGTTCGTCCAGCGTAAACCAGGCAGCCGGGTAGACGATCGACGCAAGCGCTTGGCCATCCGTGCCGACGAGATCGCAGGTCGCGGTCGGCGGGATCGAGGGAGGCGGTGAAACCGGTGGCGCGGGGGTCGGACTTGGAGCACGACTCGGCGTCGGGGTCGGAGCCGGGGTCGGCGCCGCCGTCTCGGTCGCCACCGGTGACGGTGCTGGCGACGGTGCGTCCAATTCCGTCGATGGTCGCACCAGGGCAACGAGCGTGGCCCCGCTAAGGTCGGTGAGCAGGAGGGACGACCCGCGCCGGTCGATCAGTGCCGCCCCCTCCATCGCTGCGAGGAATGCGGCCTCCTGGTTCATGATCTCGTCCGCGCACGCCATGCGGGTGGTGGCCAGTCGGCCGATCCGCACGACGTTGCCGTTGGTCCCGTAGGTACCGGTGTACTGGTTGCACCCACTCGAGCCACCAACGCTGGCGATCCGGAACACGGCTGTCAACGACGTGCCATCGATCGGTGCGGTCAGCGAGGCTGGCGCGGTCGCGAATGAGTCGACCGTCCAGGTGCCGAGCATCGGGTTCCGAGGCGCCGCATCGAACACGAGGACCGTCGTGCCCCGGGCATCGAAGATCGTGAGGGTGCCCCGTCGCTCGCTGTAGAAGCGGCTGGCCTGCAGGTTTGCGACGTAGGCCGCCTCGAGGGCGTTCGCCTCGTCGGCACAGGCGACCAGCGTCGATGCCGGCTCGGAGATGAAGAGGGTCCGGCCGCCGGCGCGGTACAGGGCATCGAAGTCGTTGCAGCCGGAGAACCCGGACACGCGGTTGCTCCTGAATTCGGCGTTCGCGAACTGGGTCTCCGGGACGGTCACGAGGCTGCCTTCCGCCGCGTACGAGCGCAGAACCCAGTCCGTGCCCTCGAGGAGTCCACCCGTGCCCGGGCCTGCCGAGCAGGCAGCGACAAGCAGCCCGAGCGCGAGCAGGGCGGCGATCCGGCGAACTGTCATGGGGCCCTCCCCTGTCGCGGCGGGTCTAGGCGGCCTTGCTTGCGACGTACAGGGCGAAAAGGCGAAGGATGTAGCCGAAGCCGAGGACGATGAACGCCGTGAAGATCGGCAGGCCGACGGCGCTGGCCGAGATCGCGAACCCCTCGACGATATTGAACGCCTCTCGGCTGGCCAGATCGATCCACCAGATCACCCCGGCGACCGTGGCGTAGATGACGGCGACCCAGCCGACAGTGATGAAGAATGTGCCGACGCTGGCGAGTCGCCGGGCGTCACTGGTCAGATCCATGGTGTCTCCCTCTCGAGTCGATCGGTGGCATCCCTATTCATGGCCTGCCCGGGCTCGGCCGCATCATCCTGACCGGATGACCTGTCACCAACTGGCAGGGAAGTACGCTGGCGACGATCGGCAGGAACGACGGAGAGAACAAACGCGAACGCGATCCTGGACGCAATCCGGGCGACTTCGTAGGACACTGAACGTGGACCGGCCGGTGTCTCCTTCACGTGGGGCCGCCGGCAGGCCATCGATTGGAGGTGGCCCATGGGCTTCATCACACGAGGCTTTCGGGGTCGACGGTCGGCCGAGGCTGCCACGGGGCGGGTGCCGCCGGGCCAGTACGTCACGCACGACTATCCGGTGCTGTCGGCCGGACCGACTCCGGACATCCCACTCGATCAATGGCGCCTCACGATCGGCGGCCAGGTCGACAAGCCCCTCGAGTGGACGTGGGAGGAGTTCACGGCGCTACCTAGCGAGGACGTGACCGTCGACATCCACTGCGTCACGAAGTGGTCGAAGCTGGATACGACGTGGCGCGGCGTCTCAGTGGACACGCTGCTGAAGGAGGTCACAACCGCAGCGGACTTCGTCATGCAGCACTCATACGGCGGCTACACGACGAACCTGCCGCTGGAGGACCTGACCGACGGCAAGGCATGGGTCGCCTACCTGTTCGACGGCGCGCCACTTGAACCCGAACACGGTGGCCCGGCTCGGATGCTCGTGCCCCATCTCTACTTCTGGAAGAGCGCCAAGTGGCTCCGGAGCCTCGAGCTTCGGGACACAGATGAGCCCGGCTTCTGGGAGATGTACGGGTATCACAACTACGGTGACCCATGGCAAGAACAGCGCTACGCGGGCGACTGACCTGGCAGCTGGCGGACCTTGTCGACAGGATCGATGAGACCCCCCACGTCCGCAGCCTGGTGCTCGATGTCCCCGACTGGCCCGGACACAGCCCGGGTCAACACGTCGACGTCAGACTGACCGCTCCGGACGGCTATCAGGCCGAGCGGAGCTACTCGATCGCGACGCCGGCCGACGGCCAGCGGATCACGATCACGGTCGAGCGGCTCGAGGACGGCGAGGTGTCCCCGTACCTTGTCGATGAGCTCGAGATCGGCGACCGGCTCGAACTGCGGGGCCCGATAGGAGGTTGGTTCGTCTGGAAACCGGACCTCGGCGGACCGCTCTTCCTGGCGGGGGGCGGCAGCGGACTGGCGCCGTTGATGGCGATGGTTCGTGCCCGGATCGGAACTGGCAGCAACAACCCCGTGCGACTGCTTGTGTCGTCCCGATCCCTGGGTGAGGTCATCTATCGCGCCGAGCTGGAGGCGATCGCCAAGGAACATCCCGGGATCGAGGTCTTCCAGACGCTGACGCGGTCGCAGCCGCCCGGCTGGACTGGCTACAAACGGCGCGTCGACCGAGAGCTGCTTGTCGACACCGCCTGGCCGGCAGCCGACAAGCCGCGCTGCTACGTGTGTGGGCCGACAGGGTTCGTCGAAGCAGTCGCCTCGACTCTTGTCGACCTCGGACACGACCCGCTGAGTGTTAGGACCGAACGCTTCGGTCCCACAGGAGGTTGACGATGACCAGTGACAACCACGTCGACGGCAATGCCATCGGTGGCCTGCTCATCGACATCTTCGGACGGGAGATGACCGACTCACGTGGCTGCTGCGCGAATTGCGGGACCGTGAACGCCCTGGGTGCGTTGATCGTCTACCGCAGCGGACCGGGCGACGTGTTGCGCTGCCCCAGCTGCGAGTCTGTTCTGATGGTGGCGTCCTCGCTGTCCGAAGGGGCGCGGGTATATCTCGCGTCCTTGAAATGGATGGAAGCCCCCTCGTGATCTCTCAGTGCGGCTCCCCGGCGATGCGACGGCTCGTCCGACCAGCAACAGCCATGAGGAGCAAGTCATGACGCTCTCACGCTACGCAGCCAGTGGCTCCTCCGGGACGCCGTTCGCCGGCGTCGAGTACATGCCCGGCGTCTGCAACATCGGTCCCGCCGAGATCGCCCGCCGTCGTCAAGCCGGGCACGTCGGCCTCCTTGTCACGGTGGCCGCGCTCGCCGTCCTGGTGGCGATCGATGCGCCGCCGCTCGCCCGCCTGATCCTGGTTCTGCCCGCCGCTGCCGCGGCGTCCGGTTACTTGCAGGCGTGGTTGAGGTTCTGCGCCGGTTTCGGGTCGCGCGGGATCTTCAATTTCGGACCGGTCGGAGACACCCAACAGGTCGTGGACGAGGAGGCCCGCGCCCGTGACCGTGCCAGGGCCAAGCGGATCGGTCTCGCAAGTCTCGCGATCGGAGTCGCGGTCGGCGGTCTAGCGGCTGTCATTCCGTTCGGCGGCTGAGCGGCTCGGCGATGTGGCCTTGGCTGCTTTGGCGGAGGAAGATGCTTTCGATCGGCATCGCCATCGAGCGGTCGCGAGAAAGGTCCTGATCGGATGCCCCGACTCCAAGTCAAGACGTTCGCCAGCCCGGACGAGGTGCGCACCTTCCCGAAAGGTCAGGCGGCCGTGGTCAATCTCGACGAGGCGACCATCGGGCGATCCACGTGGAGTCCAGGATGGCGCTGGTCGACTGATCTCGCCCCGATCATGGGAACCCGGAGCTGCCAAGTGCACCATCTGGGCCACTCCGTGTCCGGCGTCCTGCACGTCGTCATGGACGACGGCCAAGGGCTCGACATCCCTCCGAACTCGGTCTTCGAGATCCCGCCCGGACACGACGCGTGGGTCGTCGGCGACGAGGCGTGGGTCACGGTCGAATGGACGAGCGCCCGGATCGTCGGCGTCGCGCCGGAAGGTCCGGGAGAACGTGTCCTCGCGACGGTCCTCTTCACCGATATCGTCGACTCGACGGCCACCCTCCAGAGACTCGGCGACAGCGCGTGGCAGGAAATGCTGCGGCTCCACAACGCTCGTCTCCGCAATGACCTGAACGTCTTCCATGGACGCGAGGTCACGACGACGGGCGATGGCTTCCTGGCCGTCTTCGACGGCGCGACGAAGGCCGTCCGCTGCGGGGCGGCGATGACCCGCTCCGCGCACGCGATCGGCCTCCCGATCCGGGTCGGTATCCACACGGGTGAGATCGAGTTCGTCGGAGACGATATCCGCGGCGTTGCTGTCCACGCGGCCGCTCGCGTCATGTCGCTCGCGGGACCCGACGAGGTCCTCGTCTCGTCGACGACGGCCGACCTCCTCGAGGGGTCGGGGCTCGCGCTCGAGGACGCCGGGGCGCATGAACTCAAGGGCCTGTCAGGACGCCGCCAGTTGTATCGACTTGCCCTGGACGGGTCATCGGCGCGACAGGGCTGAGCGAGCGGGTTGGGGGAACCGCAGGGGCGGAGCTCCGCTCGAGGTCGAAATCTCCGTTGGTCAGGCGGTGGCCAGCCGAGGCTGGGCGGGCGGGCTCTCGCGGCGCAGCTTGAGGCGTCGCAGGAGTTGGGCGTTGGCAGCCACGATGATGGTCGATGCGCTCATCGCGATAGCCCCGACCGACATCGGCAGGTCGATCCCCCAGGGCACGAGCACGCCCATGGCGATCGGGATGGCCACCAGGTTGTAGCCCGTGGCCCAGACAAGATTCTGGACCATCTTGTTGTAGGTCGCCCGCGACAGTTCGATCGCCGCCACCACATCGCGAGGGTCGTTCCGGACCAGCACGATGCCGGCCGACTCGACGGCCACATCCGTGCCGGCGCCGATGGCGATCCCGACGTCCGCGGTCGCCAGAGCGGGCGCGTCGTTCACCCCATCACCCACCATGGCGACCTTTTGGCCGCCCTCCTGGAAGCGCTTGACCGCCGCAGCCTTATCGGCCGGGAGGACCTGGGCCGCGACCTCATCGATGCCCAGGCGCCGAGCCACCGAGTCGGCCACTGCCTGGCTATCGCCGGTGATCATGGCCACCCGCACGCCCAGGGCGTGGAGCAGATCCACGGCCTCCTTGGACTCCGGCCGGACTTCATCCTCCATAGAGATCGCCCCGGCCACCTGGCCATCCACAACGAGGTGGAGGACCGTCCGGCCCTGAGCGTCCCAGTCGGCCGCAACTGGCAGCGGCGCGAGCGACGACTCGGCGAGGAGGCGCGGTCCGCCCACGGCTACGTCGTGGCCGTCGACCTTGGCCCGGGCTCCCCGACCCGGCAGGGCCTCGAAAGCGGTCGCGGTCGGGATCGAGAGCCCGCGAGCCTTGGCGCCGTCAACGATCGCCCGGCCCAGCGGATGCTCTGAGTCAGCCTCGACCGCAGCTACGAGCCGGAGCGCCTCGACCTCGCCGCTGACATCGGCCAGAACGGGCTCTCCTTTGGTCAGCGTCCCGGTCTTATCGAAGATCACGACGTTCAAGGTGCGGGCCCTCTCCAATGCCATCCGGTCCTTGATGAGGAGCCCATTCCGGGCGCCGAGTGAGGTGGAGATGGCGATCACCAGCGGGATGGCCAGGCCGAGGGCGTGCGGGCAGGCGATAACCAGCACCGTCGCCGTTCGCACCAGGGCACCCTCGGGATCGCCCTGCAGCCACCAGTAGACGAGGGTGATGGCCCCGGCGCCGAGGGCGACGTAGAACAGGATCGCGGCGGCCCGATCAGCCAGGGTCTGGGCTCGTGACGCCGAGGCCTGCGCCTGCGCCACCAGGCGCATGATCCCGGACAGCGCGGTCTGGTCGCCGGTCGCGGTGACCCTGACCCGGAGCGAGCCGCCGGCGACCACCGTGCCGGCGATGACCTGCTCGCCGGGCTCCTTCGTCACGGCGCGCGACTCGCCGGTGATCAGCGACTCGTCAACATCGGCGGTGCCTTCCACAACCACGCCGTCCGCCGGGACGCGAGCGCCTGGCCGGACCAGGACGATGTCGCCAACGCGCAACTCGGCGATCGGGACCTCTTCTGTGCCGCCGGCTCCGGTCACCCGTTCCGCCGTGTCCGGGAGCAACGCCGCGAGCGCCGAAAGGGCGCCCTGGGCCTGCTCGATCGAGCGCATCTCGAGCCAATGGCCGAGCAGCATGATCGTGATGAGAGTCGCCAGTTCCCACCAGATCTCGACCTCGAACAGGCCCAGGGTGCCGGCCCACGAGGTCGCAAACGCGACGACGATGGCAAGGGAAATGAGGGTCATCATCCCTGGCTTCCGGTCGGCCAACTCGCCCTGGGCGCCGCGGATGAAAACCAGGCCGCCGTAGAGGAAGATGATCGTGCCGAGGATCGCCGCGGCGTACTTCTCGCCTGGGAAGGGTGGCAGCGAATAGCCGAACCACTCCTCGATGTCCGGGCTCAGGATGACGACCGGGATCGTCAATGCGAGCGTCAGCCAGAACTTGTCGCGGAACATGGCGACCGAGTGCCCGGCGTGCTTGTCGTGGCCGCCAGCCGCGCGACCGTCGTGGTCACCGCCAGGTCGTTCGCCGTGTCCAGGCATTTGCGTTCCGGCCGCAGGGATGTTGCGGCTACCCGGTACCTTGGTGCGGGCGACGCGCGACGGCTGCGTCGACGCGCGTGCCGACATCGGGGAAGCGGGCCATGACCCGGCCGAACTCGAAGCGGCCGAGCTCCACGAACTCGCACGCCGTCGCGCATGTCACGGTCGCGGTGTGGGTCGTCTCCTCCACCAGGGCGATCTCGCCGAGGAACCCGCCGTCGGACATCGACCGCACGAACTCGCCGTTCCGCGTGACATGCACAGTGCCGGTCACGATGACGTAGAAGGACTCGGCCGCCTCGCCCTCGCGCATCAGCATTGTGCCGGCGGGCATCGAGACGAGCCGAGCCAGGGTCGCGATCGCCTCCAGGCTGCGCCCTTCGAGCTTGGCGAAGATCGGGAGGCGAGCCACGATGGCGGTCTTATCGTCCATGGTCCGGAGCATAGCGGGACGGGACCCTACGCCGGAAAGCGGCGAGGCGAGACCTAGGCGTCCATCCGGAAGGTCTGCGCCTCAGTGCCCTCGCTGCGCACCTCCGCGAGGTACACCGAGCGCACCGAGAACAGCTGTCGCAGCTCTTCGAGCATGGTCGTGAAATGCTCGCTGCGGTACGCATTGTCGGTCAGGGCAAGGCCGGTGAAGTACAGGCCGACGATCCCGCTCAGGAGTGCGCTGACGATCAACAGCTCGGCCGACAGGATGCGGGTCTCGCCGAGCAAGTCGAATTCCCAGACGACCGTCACCGGCGCCGAGATCCACTGCTCCTGGACGGACGCCGGGACCACCAGCAGGCCGAACACGACGAGGAAGGCCATCACCAGCAGAGCGACGAACGTCGACTGGAGGAGCTGGTTGATGACCACGACGAAATCGAGGTTGATTCGCTGGAGCCAGGTCAGACGCGTGGCCGGACTGGCGGGTCGCTTCGAGGAGTCCGCGATCGGTGCGGCAGGTGTCCCCTGCACGTCGGCCTCGACGACGTCCCAGTCGGTCCCTTCCTCGAGGCGACGGATCTCCGGGCGGAACGTCGTGACGATGAGCAGCGAAGCTATCAGCACCAGGAGCAGCAGGACGGCGGCGAGCTCGCCTCCGTGCAGCGAGTGCGCCGCCTCCCAGATCTCAGCCGCGAACATCAGGAACACGACGAGGATCAGGAGCACGGGCAGTGTCCTCGAGAGCAGCGTCACGATGTGAAGCAGGTGCTCCCGCAAGCGTCCGAGTGCCCAGAGCGCGATCTCGAGCAGGCCGAACGCGATGACCAGGTAGATGATGCCGATGCCGAGCAGGATGTTGAGCGTCATTACGATCGACATGGCCAGATCGCGCCCGACGACGAGCGTGGGGATCCCCGGCAGGATCGCGAAGGCCGCGATATCCGTGAGGTCGAACCGTGGCGGCGGACCGCTCACAGAGCGACGGCGTATGGCCATGATGACCCGGTAGGCCACCAGCACGAACAGGAGTGAAGCGAGCGCTCCGACCACGTCCCACGGCAAGGGGATGTCTGGCCGTCCCAGCCAGTACAGCACCGTCCAGATGACGATCCACGCCGCGATGAACGGCGCCGCCCGCGCGTCCATGCTCTGCTCGGTGCTGTAGCCCTCGATGAACTGCGGCACGCCGCGTCGCACGAACCACCGCTCGATGTCCCGACGTGGGCCGGACGGGACTGTGCCCGGAGCCACCTGTAGCAGCGAAATCCATCGCTCACAGCGTACGGGGGCGCGATGTGCAGTACGAATTGGTCATGGCTGGCGGGACCACATGTTCGTACGTTGCCCGTCAGCACCATGCCTTCTCGTTTCCTGCGCCGTGCCGTCCTGGGATCGGCCGTCGGATCGTATCGGCGGCTGGGCATCCGCGCGGTCGTCGTGGCGCCCGCCATAGCGGTCATCGTGGTCATGGCCGTCATCGTCTCGAACAGCGTCGCGAACGAGCTCCGCGAGGGCGCCAAGGAAGCCGCGGTCCACAACGTCGAGGCGATCGTCCGTGGCTACGTCGATCCGGCGCTGCAGGAGACAAGCCTCGATCTCGACGCGCAGCATGATCCGGCGATCGATGCGCAGCTCGAGCGTCTGGTGCTGTCGGGCGAGATCCGCCGCATCAACCTCTGGTCACGCGACGGTCGGATCGTGTATTCGAGTGAGCCCGCGCTCCGCGGCCAGCGCTTCTCGATCGGCCCGCTCCTCGCGAGCGCCTACGCGGGGGACGGCGTCGCGCGCTACATCGGGGCAGACGAGTCCACGGTCGGCACGAGCAGCGTGCCGGGCGACAGCGCGGCACCGACGTCGGAACGCTATCTCGAGCTGTTCGTACCGATCCGCGGCGCGGTCGATGGCAATCCGATCGGCGTGTACGACGTGTACCAGGACGCACGCCTCATCGAACAGCGCGTCGCCGCCGTCCGGTCGGGCGTGTTCGTGGTCGCGCTGGTCGCGTCGAGCCTGCTGGCGGCCCTGATCTGGATGGCGTTCGGGGGCGCGTCGCGGGTCCTCGCCGCCCAGAACCGCCGCCTCCATGAGCAGGCCACGACGGAGCGGCTCCTGCTCGTCGACCTGCAGCGCAGCGAAGAGCGTTTCCGCTCACTCGTCCGGAATGCGTCGGACGGTGTCGTGGTGCTCGGTGACGACGGCATGATCCGCTACGAGAGCCCCGCCGTCGAGCGGATCCTGGGTCGCCGCCCGGACGATGGCGTCGGCCAGCCGGCGATCGCAGACGTGCACCCGGACGACCGAGCGACCGTCGAGCGTCGCCTGCACGATGTGGCATCCGCCAGCGGTACAGAGGCCGCGATGGAGTTCCGCGCCCGGCACGCCGATGGCACGTGGCGGACGCTCGAGGCGATCGCGAAGAACCTGCTCGACGACCCGGCCGTGAGCGGCGTGGTCGTCAACTATCGCGACATCACCGAGCGCAAGGCGCTCGAGGAGCAGCTTCGCCACCAGGCGTTCCACGACGTCCTGACCGGGCTCGCGAACCGCTCGCTCTTCCGTGACCGACTCGGGCACGCGCTGGCACGCGCCGCGCGCGGCGCGCTCCCGACGGCCGTCCTGTACCTGGACCTCGACGACTTCAAGGGGATCAACGATCGCCTCGGCCATGCGGAGGGCGACCGCCTGCTGGTCGCAGTCGGCGAGCGTCTGCAAGCGGCAACACGGGCCGGCGACACGGTCGCCCGCCTGGGTGGCGACGAGTTCGCGGTCATCGTCGAAGAGACCGATCCGTCCGAGGCCGCACAGGCCGCGACCCGGATCCTCCAGGCGTTGGCGTCGCCATTCGACCTGGGCGGCCGCGAGATCGTCGCCCGCGCGAGCATCGGGATCGCCATCCGCACGGCCGATGGTGGGGATGCGGACGAGCTGCTCCGCCGGGCCGACATCGCGATGTACGCGGCCAAGGCGCGCGGCGGGGAGTGCCACGTCACATACGAGGCCGAGCTGTACGACGCCACGGTCGCCCGCATGGAGCTGAAGGCCGATCTCCAGGGCGCGCTCGAGCGTGGCGAGGTCCACGTCGCCTACCAGCCGATCGTCGACATCGACTCGGGGGCCATCTCGGGATCCGAGGCGCTCATGCGCTGGGATCATCCGCAGCGAGGTCCCGTCCCGCCGACAGAGTTCATCCCGCTCGCCGAGGAGAACACGCTCATCCTCGATCTCGGCCGGTGGATCCTCGAGACAGCCTGCCAGCAAACGCGCGAATGGCAGGTACAGACAGGCCGGCCCGATCTCACCGTGAGCGTCAACCTGTCCGGGCGCCAGATCGCGGATAGCGGTCTCGTCGCCGACGTGTCGCGTGTCCTGGCGGGGTCCGGCCTCGATCCGCGCTGCCTCACGCTCGAGATCACCGAGTCCGTCCTCATCCAGGATGTCGAGGCGACGGTCAGTGCGTTCCGGGCTCTCAAGGCGCTGGGCATCCGCCTCGCGATCGACGACTTCGGGACGGGCTACTCGTCGCTCAGCTACCTGCGCCAGTTCCCGATCGACATCCTCAAGATCGACCGTTCGTTCGTCGCCAGCCTCGATGGCACGAGCGAGTCGAACGCCCTCGTCCGCTCGATCATCAACCTGAGCTCGACGCTGCGGCTCGACACCGTGGCGGAGGGCATCGAGACGTCCCAGCAGCGCGACGTCCTCCACGGCCTCGGTGCGCAACGCGGCCAGGGCCACCTGTTTGCGCGCGCGATGGGTCCAGCCCAGCTTCTCGACGTCCTCACCGGTCGGACGGCGACCGGTGAGACGGGATGGATCCGCCACACCCGGTGGCGACGGTCGTACGGCTTCGGCAGGCCGATCGCGCCGGCGAAACGTCCACGAACGAGCCGTCCGGCAATGACTCATCTCTTCTCGCGAGGTACTCCCATGTCGAACTTTGGAAAGCCCCTGGGGCGCCGCATCGTCCCGATCCTGACCGTCGCGGTGATCGTGGCTGCCACGATCTTCGCCGCATGCTCGGCCGCCGCTGCCGTACCTCCACGGACCATCGCGCTGGAGACGCTGAACGACTCCGGGGTGACCGGGACCGTCGCGTTCAGCGACGTGGGCGGCAGGACGCGCGTCGATGTGACGGTCGACCCGGGCGGCAATCCCGACATGCCGGCGCACATCCACCCGGGCACCTGCGACGACCTGACGCCGCAGCCGAAGTACCCACTCGAGAACGTCCGGAACGGGACGTCCACCACGGTCGTCCCGGCGTCGATCGCGGAGCTGTTCGCCGGCGGTCTCGCCGTCAACATCCACAAGTCGAACGACGACCTCAAGACCTATACCGCGTGCGTCGACATCCACTGACCGATCGTTCGTCGCGCGGTCTCGGCGCGCTCGGTCTGGCGCTCGGGCTGCTGTTCTCGGCATGCCAGGCCGCGGGCCCGGCACCGTCGTCGCCTGCGCCCGGCGGTGTCCGCATCGCCGTCGGGACGGCGCCCGGCGAGACCCTTGCGTTCGAACCGGCGGAGATCGCAGTCGGTGAGGTCGGCCCCGTCACGGTGACGTTCCGGAACCATTCGAGCGTCGCGCACAACCTCGTCTTCACCGAGGGGCTGTCCGCCTCCACCCGGACGATCGTGGAGCCCGGCACGTTCGAGGAGCTGCATCTCGTCCCGCCCGGTGTCGGCGTCTACCCATTCGTGTGCACGATCCACAGCGAGATGGCCGGCCGGCTCGTGGTCGGAGGATCCTCCGCGCAGGGGTATTGACAACCGGGGTCGCGTTGCTATTATTCCGTTAGGTTAATTAACCTACTAGCGAAATGGCAGACACGACCGACACCCTCAGCCCGATCTTCGCCGCCCTCGCCGATCCGACCCGCCGGGCCATGGTCGCCCGACTGGCGGAGGGGGAGGCGACGGTGACCGAGTTGGCTGCGCCTTTCGACATGAGCCTGCCGGCGATCTCGAAGCACCTGAAGGTGCTCCAGCGTGCCGGGCTCGTCGAACAGGGTCGCCAGGCTCAGTGGCGGCCGTGCCGGCTCAAACCCGAGCCGCTCCGCGATATCGCGAGCTGGCTGGAGCGATACAAGGGATTCCTCGGGGAGCGCTACGACCGACTCGACGAGTACCTCCGCGAGCTACAGGACACCGAGAAGGAGCAGGACGATGGCAGTGCAGCAACTGGGTAACGAGACCACGACGGTCTACGCCGATGGAGCGGAGCTCGTCATGGAGCGCACGTTCGAAGCGCCGCGCGAGCTGGTCTGGAAGGCGCTCACCGAGGCCGAGCGGATCCCGCGTTGGTGGGGGCCGCGCAAGACGTCGATGACCGTGGAGGAGATGGACGTCCGCGTCGGCGGGAGGTGGCGCTGGGTCGCTCACTCGGACGACGGCGATGCGCCGTTCAAGGGCGAATATCTCGAGGTCGATCCGCCGAACCGCCTCGTCAACACGGAGATCTTCGACGTCGAGCCGTTCAACGCCCTCGCGCCCGCGATCGTGACGCAGACGCTCGAGGATGTCGGCGGCAAGACGAAGCTCGTCAGCCGATCGGTCTTCCCGTCCGCTGAGGTCCTGGAGGGTGCGCTGGCGACCGGCATGGTCGGCGGCGCGATCGAATTGTGGGACCGCCTCGCGGAGGAGATCGCGAGCATCTGACAGGTCGACCTCAAGGGCCGACAATGACCGCCGGGCGATGCGCCCGGCGGTCATCACGTTCCCGCCGCGGGACGTAGGCTCGAACGGAGGCAGCGATGAACATCATCGGTCGGATCCTGGCAGTGCTCACGGGCGGGTTGATCGTGACGTCGATCGCTGCCGCCATCGCGGCACGCGCCATGAAGCAGCGGATCGTCCGCGTCGATGCGCCCGACGCGAACGAGGTCACGCTCGCAGCGATCTTCGAGCCGATCAACTTCCGAAGCACGGCGACCGCGTTCCGCGGCGGGACCCTCGACCTGTGGTACGGCGGAGGCATCATCGACCTCCGCGATGCCTTCCTCGATCCGGGGGGCGCGCGGCTCGAGGTCCGGGCCGTATTCGGCGGCGCGCAGATCGTGGTCCCCGAGATGTGGCGGGTGACGACCAATGTCGTGGGGCTCGGCGGCAGCGGCGATGGCCGAAGCAAAGTCGAACGGCCCGTCACGGCGCCCTTGCTCGTCATCGACGGCATCGCGATCATGGGCGGGCTCGGCATCACCTCCGAGCTGTCCGAGCAGCAGGCGACCGCAGTCGCCGACGCCGTCGCGCGTCGGAAGCAAGCCACGGAACAGGCGATCGCCGAGACGGAGCCGGCTCCCGTCGCCTGAGGGTCTCCCCTACTCGACGGTCCACGCGATCACCGGCGGGCGGACGGTCGCGCAGCGCGGCCAGCCCTGCTCGTCGGTGAGGCCGACGCGGCCGACGAGGGTCCTTCCAGGAGCCGCGGCCGACTCGAAGATGGCCCGATCCATCTCGAAGAGCCGGAACTTCGCTGCGCGGAAGACGACGAACTGGCCGTCGTCGTCCTCGCGGACCCAGCGCAAACCGAGATGCCGTTCGTCGCGTGGACCGAGGACGTGCGGGCCACCGAAGTCGAACTCCCCGGTATCGGTCGTGCGCAGGTCGACGTCGAACGCCCAACGCGCCCGGTCGGCGTCACCCGGGACAAGCTCGTCGGTCGCGGTGCCGCGGGCAAGGCCGACGTGGACGTTCTCGTACCACAGGCCATCCGGGTCCGGTCCGCAGCGCCGCCCAGGCAGGTCACTGCCATCGATGCGAACGCGGATCGAGCCGATCGAACGAGCCGGTGCCCGACGGTCCAAGCTCAGGTCCGAACGATGTCAGTCGCCGTGGTCGTTGGTGATCGGGAGGGCGTATCCGAACTCGGAGCCGCCGCCGTCGCGGGCCTTGGCCCAGATCCGGCCGCCGAGGATCGTCACAACGTGCTTGCTCGCGCTCAACCCGATGCCGAGGCCGCCGCTCATGCGTCGCGCCGCGTCCGTCCGGTAGAACGCCGTGAAGAGGCGCTCTTCCTCTTCCGGCGGCACGCCGATGCCTCGGTCCAGCACCTGGACCCTCGCCTCGTCGCCAACGCTCCGCACGACGACCTCGATCGGCTGCGATGGCGGGCTGTACTTGACGGCGTTGCTGAGCAGGTTATCGGTCAGCAGCTCGAGATAGCCCTGGTCGGCCTCGACGATGAGGTCGTCGAGCTGGACATCGAGGCGGATGTCCCGGCCGGGATGGCGCTTGGCGAAGGACTCGACGATGTGGCGCACGACGTGGCCAAGGACCTGCGGCTCGAGGTCGATCCGCTGCTCGCTGCCGGCTCGGGTCAGGAGCAGGAGGTTCTCGACGAGGCCGAGGAGGCGCTCGGCGTCGGTGGCGATGTCGGCGACCATCTCGGCATGGCGCTCCGGGCTTCGATCGCTGTCCTGGAGCAGCCGCGCATTCCCGAAGATCGTCGTGACCGGAGTGCGTAGCTCATGCGACACGAGCCCGAGGAATTCGTCCTTCACGGTGTTGGCTGCCCGCAGCGCATCCTCGGCGCGCCGCCGCTCGGTGACGTCCACGAGCACGTTGATCCCCCCGATGAGGGTCCCCTCGGCGTCAAAGACGACGGTCGGATACGGGACGAACGCCGCTCGGGTCCCGTCAGGCCGTTCGGCCACACCTTCGTAGCCACGGACGGAACGGCCCTCCCTGATGGCGATGGCCATCGGGCATTCGTCGTGCGCCATCGGCCGGCCGTCGGGCCAGAAAAGCTTCCACGACCCGCACCATTCCTCGCCGATCTCGGGCCGGCGTCCCCAGAACTCGACGGCCGCCTGGTTGAAGAACGTGAGTCGCCCGGCGGCGTCGGTCGTGTAGACCGCCACGCCGAGAGCCTCGAGGAAATGCCGGTAGCTCGGACTGTCGATCGAGGGGGCGTCGAACAGTGGCCTGATCTTCGAATCGATGGCAGCCGGACGGATAGCGGTGGTCACGCGCTCTGGATTCACCTCGGGTGCATACCACACGCCGCCACGGCGTGGAAGGTATGCGGTCGGGTTGTGATGCGGCTGCAACGTCGGACCCCGCTCTCAGAGGCGCTCCTGATCGGCTCGTGCTTGTCGCGCACTCATGGTTCACGAGGGGCCGATACAGGATGGCAACGGTCCGCGCCCCCGGCTTGCAAGCGGCCGGCGGACCGTACCCGCGTACCATCCGCGCATGGATCGCCCTGCTCGACATCTGTTGACCGTCGTCGTGGTCGCGGTGGCCATGGGACTGGCCGGGTGCGGTCTCACACCGACCATCCTGAACGGCGATCCTCCAGTCCCGGCCGGACCGCTCGGTCCGATCGTCCCAGGCCAGGCCGGCGCACCGCCGGTCGAGTGTCGCGGGGTGCCGCTCGATCAGTGCCAGGGCTTCGGCGGCATCGGCGATCCGAACGTCGTGCGCGTCATCGTGACGTGCATGACGGTATGCACCCCCGCGAAGGGCGAGGTGAGGATCGATGTTCTCCGCCCGAACGGCACCACGGAATCGATGGGGCAAGGGTCGTACGCGGGCGCGATCGAGCAGCCCGTCGCCGCACCGGAACCGGCCGGCAGCTCATAGGTCCAGATATGACCCGCCTGACCTGGCTCGGTCACGCGACCGTCGTCCTCGAGATATCCGGGGTCAGGCTGCTGTTCGATCCCTTCCTGGAGAGCGGGATCGGGCCGGTCCGGCGTCGCGCGCAGGCAGCGGTCTTTCGACCCGATCTCGATCGATGCCGTTCTCGTCTCGCACGCGCACCACGATCATCTCCACATAGCGAGCCTTCGACGATTCCGTCGCGACATCCGTTTGATCGTTCCCGTCGGGACGGGACCGCTGCTCAGAGCGAACGGCTTCACCGACGTGACCGAGCTTGCGGAAGGCGGATCCACGACGCTGCTCGGCGACATCCTCGTCCGGGCGGTCCCGGCGGCTCACGACGGGCGCCGCCTGCCGTTCGGGCCGGCGGCACCAGCTCTCGGTTATGTAGTCGAGGGAGAGCACACCGTCTATTTCGCGGGTGACACGGACCTGTTCCCGGCGATGTCGGAGGTAGCCGAAGACCTCGACCTGGCGATCCTTCCGATCGGCGGGTGGGGACCGACGCTTCGGGGCGGCCACCTCGACCCGGAGCGGGCCGCGACGGCCCTGACGATGCTGCGACCCCGGATGGCGATCGCCGTGCATTGGGGAACGCTCTGGCCGATCGGACTAGGGCGGGTTCGGCGTCACAGGTTCGAGGAGCCGGGCGCCCGGTTCATCGAGGCCGCACGGCTCGTCGCCCCGGACGTCTCGATCCCCCTGCTCGACCCTGGCGATTCGATCGAACTGCCGCCAACGTCGTCGAAGCGCTCGGCTGCCCGGTGCTAGAGGCGTTCTTCTGGGGAGCCGCCTCCTCGGCTGCGCTCGTCCTCGGGGCCCTGATCGCCTATCACCTGGCGCCAAGCCGCCAGGTGATCGCGGTCGTCATGGCGGTGGGGACCGGCCTGCTGATCGGCTCGGTCTCCTTCGAGCTCATCGACGAGGCGATCAAGACGCGTACGGTCGTCGAGGTCGCCGCCCTGGTCCTGGTCGGCGCTGCGGCCTTCACTGTCGGGGACTGGCTCCTGACGCGCAAGGGCGGCGGCGAGCGAAAGGACTCCCAGGGCGCGCAAGCCGCGGGGTCACCCCTCGCGATCGTCCTCGGCTCGGTCCTGGACGGTATCCCCGAGGCGTTCGTGCTCGGCTTGACCGTCCTCCAGGGCGGAGTCAGCCCATCCCTTCTCACCGGGATCGCCCTCTCCAACCTGCCAGAGGGGATGTCGTCGTCGAGCGGCCTCAAGGCGGCGCATTGGCCCGAGCGGCGGGTGATGCTGATGTGGTCGGGCGTCGTCCTCGTGTCCGCCGTGTCTGCCGCTGCGGGGTATGCCCTGCTCGACCCGGACAGCGGCCAGACCGGGGCGCTCGTGCAGGCCTTCGCGGCCGGGGCACTCTTGGCGATGTTGGCCGACACCCTGCTGCCGGAGGCGTACAAGGTCGAGGGCGTGTGGACCGGGTCGCTCGTCGTCTTCGGCTTCGCGATCTCGATCGGCCTCTCGGCGATCTGAGTCCGCGCTAGAACCGATATCCCGACCGGTCGATCGCCGCGGCGACCCGTGCGATGCCCCGCATCTGGAAGACGATGGCGACGATGGAGATCACGACCAACGCCGCGATGCCGACGAAGGTATCCGTCAGCACGCCGCCGAACAGGCCGTTTTCGAGGTTCTCGAGCTTGATCCGACCCAGGAACAGCAGCACGCCGTTGACGATCGCGGCCGCGCCGCTGACCGCCGAGACGTAGACCACCACCAGCGCAGGGACGCCGAGAACGAACGCTGCGGCCGCGAAGAGACCGCCGACCACGATGCCGACGATCGTCGCAAGGACGCTGGCGTCGATCCCGAGCCAGGCCATCAGCCCGACGCCGAGCGAGTACCCGAGCGCCCCGAACGCGATGGTCACCGCGGCGTAGTACCAGAAGTACGAGATGACCGCGAATGCCAGCCCGACGGCGATCCCGATGATCCACGACAGCGTGGTCGCGAAGAAGCCTTGACCGAAGAGGTCCTGTCCCAGCTGCGCGCCGGCGACGAGGCCGAAGAAGCCCGCCCAGATCGGGAGCAGGATCGTGAAGAGCCGCAACCCGAAGAACGCCCAGGCTGCCCCGATCACGATCGCCAGAAGCCCGACGATGATCCCTTCTATCGACATGATTCGTTCCGTCAGCCTGCGGGCCGCGGGAGGGCGGCCTGGATCGCCGAGCGGGCTGCGAAGCCGCCGACGATCCAGAGGATGCCGGCCAACACCAGCTGGAAGCCGACGAAGAAACCGATCGCCAAGCCAGTCGTCGGGATCCCGCTCCACAGCCACAGGCCGAGCAGGATGTTGATCACCGCGAGCACCGCGACGAGGCCTCGCTGCGGTGTCGCCTCGCTGAACGCGGCGAACAGCCGGATGATCCCTTCGACGATCAGCACGATCGCGATCACGATCGTCAGGGCCACGGCGCCCTGCAATGGGTCTGCCACGATGTTGAGGCCGACGATGGCGTACAGGATGCCCACCACGCCCATGAGCACACGGGCGCCCATCGACCCGCTCGTGGCGAACGCGCCGATGATCTGCACGATGCCGCCGAGCACGAGCAGCCAGCCGATGAAGATCGTCGTCACGAGCGTGGCGTCGACCACATTCCACAGGGCGATCGCCCCGAGGATGACAAGGACTACCCCGAACCCCACGAACCACTTCCAGCGGCTACGCAACTCGGCTTCGCTCGGTAGTTCCATGAAGCTCATGCCTGTCCACCTCTCCCTCGAAGACTCCGGGGTCGAACGCACGCGCTGCGCCTGATTTTCCACATACACGCAAGCGTGCCGGGCCCCGTCAGCCGAGGAGGGCCTCGATCACGTCGTCGGAGAAGGGCGGCCACGCGTCGAGCGCCCACGAGCCGAACTCGCGGTCGGTCAGGCAGACGAGGGATCGGTCGAGCTCCGGATCGACCCAGATGAAGGTGCCGGCCCCGCCGAAATGTCCGAACGTCTCGGGTGAGTTCCTGGAGCCCGTCCAGTGCGGATCCTTGGCGTCCCGGAGCTCGAACCCGAGGCCCCAGTCGAGCGGATCGAACGATCCGACGCCCGGGAGCACGCCTTTCAGCCCGCGGAACTGGACGGACCGGGCGACCTCCGCGGTCTTCGGTGCGATCAGGGTCGGGTGGAGGAGCTCGCCGGGCCAGGGCGGCAGCATCGAGCAACGGGCCGTCGAGGCCCTCGGACGGGCGACCGACCAGCTCCGTGTCCGCCATCCCGAGGGGTGCCAGGACACGATCGGACAGGGCGACCGCGAAGGACCGCCCCGAACGTTCGGCAAGCAGCTCGCCGAGCACATCGAAGCCAGGGTTCGAATAGATGCGGCGTGTGCCGGGCTTCGCCAGGATCGTCTCGCCTTCGAACGGCAGCCCGGATGCGTGGGCGAGGAGATGCCGGACGGTCGATCCCGGCGGACCGGCCGGCTCGTCGAGGTCGATGAGGCCGTCGTCGACAGCCGACAGGATGGCGATCGCCGTCGCGAGCTTCGTCACCGACGCCCACCGGAAGCGTCGCTCGGGGTCGCCGTGCTGGGCAAGGAGGCCATGAGGCCCGACGAGCGCCGCGGCGGCATGGTCGGCTCCCCAGCCGTCGATCGTTGCGAGGGCGCGGTCGATGTCGGGTGTCACGTCGCGCGGATGCTAGCCGTGCGCCTTGATCGTCGTCATCGAATCGTCGCAGAGCCGAACATAGACTTCGGAGCATGCAGTTCTTCAGACCCAAGCCCGCGTCCATCCCCTCTCCAGCCGAGGCCTTGCCCGGCCGCCCGGATCCGATCGTCGAGCCCGGGAACCACACCGTCCTCGGCACGCCCCTCGCCGGCCCATGGCCCGAGGGCACGAAGACCGCGATCTTCGGCCTCGGCTGCTTCTGGGGTGACGAGAAGGACTACTGGCAGCTTCCCGGCGTCGTGACCACGGCCGTCGGATATGCCGGCGGGTCGACGCCCAACCCGACCTATCGTGAGACGTGCACCGGACAGACCGGACACGCGGAGGTCGTCCTGGTCGCATACGACCCGTCACGCATCTCGTACGAGCGGCTGCTCAAGTCGTTCTGGGAGCATCACGACCCGACGCAGGGCATGCGCCAGGGCAACGACATCGGCTCCCAGTACCGCTCGATCATCATCGTCGATGGTCCGGAGCAGCGTGCCCTGGCCGAGACGTCGAAGGCGATGTACCAGGAGCGTCTGACCGCGGCAGGCTACGGTCAGATCGCCACCGAGATCGTCGACGCGGCCGAGAACCCGTTCTACTACGCCGAGGACTACCACCAGCAGTACCTCGACAAGAACCCTGGCGGCTACTGCCCGAACCATGCGACCGGTGTACTGCTGCCAGACGATTTCGTGAGGCCGCTGCAGTACGTGGACTGAGCTCTCAACGCGGAATGACGAGCCGGCCGGCATCGGACTGACCGGCGTTCTCTTCATGCCCGGACCGTCGCCCAATCAGGGACGTCGTACTCGGGGATATGACGATCCTGCGGATGGACAACGTCGGCATCGTCCTAGGGTCAGAGTGCAAGGTAGCCGGGCGACTCTGTCGACGCCCGGCTTCCCTGTGTTCACGAGACACTCTCGCATCGATCCTAGGCAGTCATCGCCGGGGTGCGAGCGCCATCGGCACAGCAGTGCGATGGATGCCAGGAGCCCTCGGACCCGGCCGAGCGGGACTTCCCGGGGTTCGAGTTCATAACCCGTCCTTGCTCCTCGGGCCAGGGCACGTACCGGGAGACCGTCGGCCCGAGCGTGACGCATCCCGCGAGTCGGCCGGTCTCCGGTAACGAGTCCAAGGCCGCATCAACAAGCGCAACCGGATCGAGCTCGTCGATCCGGCCTAGTCATGCAGCGTATCCTCCGCGTGCATCCGGTCTGGGAGGGTAGTCGCGTTGGATGGCGTCGTCTTCTGGACGGTCGTGGCCGCCCGCATCCTGGTGCCGCTCGCCATCCCACGCTTCCCGCTCCCGGCGATGCTCGCCGCTCTGATCATCGACGGGATCGACCAGACGGTCTTCCAGACCTTCACGAGCCTCGACCTGACGGGCTATCAGAGCTATGACAAGGCGCTCGACGTGTACTACCTGTCGATCGCCTACACGGCGACGCTCCGGAACTGGACGCATCTGACCGCGTTCGGCGTCAGTCGCTTCCTGTACTTCTACCGGCTCGTCGGCGTGGTGCTCTTCGAGCTCACGCAGGTCCGTGCAGTGCTGCTCGTCTTCCCGAATACGTTCGAGTACTTCTTCGACTTCTACGAGGCGGTCCGGGTCCGATGGGACCCGCTGCGGATGACCCGGAACCTCGTCATCGGCGCCGCGGCCTTCATCTGGGTCTTCATCAAGCTCCCGCAGGAGTGGTGGATCCACGTCGCACAGCTCGACGCCACCGACACCATCAAGACCGTGATCTTCGGCGTGTCAGCGGATTCGAGCTGGGCCGACGCCATCGCCAACCGTCCGTGGGTGCTCGTCGCGATCGTCGTCGGTGTCGTCGTGCTGCTCGTCGGGGCGTGGTGGGTCATCACCCGCCGGTTGCCAGCAGCCGACCACCCGCCGACCATCGACGCCGACGTCCCGCCGGCGCCGGTCGACCCGGTAGCCATCGATCGTGCGCGTCGGCGCATCGCCGAGCGGCTGATCGACCGCGAGCTGCTCGAGAAGGTGGTGCTGCTGTCGCTGGTCTCGGTGATCTTCGGCCGGATGCTGCCGAACGTGGAAGCGACCCCGCTCGAGACGGCCGTCGGCGTCGCCCTCGTCGTCATCGCCAGCACGGCCATCAGCGAGGCCATGGTCCGACGGGGGACCGGTTGGGATACCGCGCTGCTGCAGTTCAGCGTGATGCTTGTCGTCAACCTCGTCGTCGTGATGATCGGCATCGCGCTCGTGGCCGCCCTGACCTCCCGTCAGATCGAGCACGCCCTCATCTTCGTGCTCCTTGTGACGCTCGTCGTGACGCTCTACGACCGCTACCGCCCGATCCATGTCGCCCGGTTCTCCGCGGGATGACGGACCCGGTTCCGCTCGACGGCCGCGTCGCGCTGCTTACTTGCCCGGACCACCGGACGGGCGTGAACCTGCCGTGACAATCGATAAGTCCGGGACGTTCTGGAAAGGCACGGACGCCGCCGACCTCGACGAGTTCGTGCACGGGCCTTAGGGTCAAATGCAGGTAGCCGGGCGACTCTGTCGAGCGCCCGGCTTCCCTGCGTTCGCGAGACACGGCTCGCATCGATCCTAGGCTGCCATCGCCGTGCCCGCCCGGGACGAGGCGACCGGGACAGCAGCCCCGAACCCCAGCCGACCACGGGTCGCGACCAGGACGACGGCGGCGAGGACCGCGAACCCCGCATACACGACGACCGGGTCGACGCTCGGGGCCAGCACCGGGATGAAGCCGCTGCCCGTCGCCACGCCGAGACCCGCGTGGTACAGCCCGACGATCGGGATGCTGCGACCCGACGCGTTGTACAGCCAGGTCAGGACGAGCCGGACCGAGATCGGCAGGACGAACAGCGCGACCAGGTAGAACGGGATCTGCTCTGCGGGCACGCGACCATCCGTCACGCCGCCTGCGATGAACACGAGCGGGACATGGAGGAGTGCCTGCAGCCAGGTGGTCACGACGCTTGCGGCGATCGGGCCCATCCGCGGCTGGAGGCGCTCGAGAGCGAAGCCCGTCCAGGCCACCTCTTCCCACCAATTGATGAGCACGAACGCGATCACGGCGCCCAGCACGACCGTCACGACGACCGCCGGATCGGAAACCAGCGAGGAGATCGGCGTCAGGCCGGCGACGGCGACCGCTGCCAGCAGCCCGGCGCCCGGTAGGAGCAGGACGGCGATGGCGTACCAGCCCGGGTTGACGCGGAAGTGGAAGGCACGGCGTCGTAATGTGCGGACGCCATCGCGACCCTCGGCGAGGGCGGTCGTGACGAATGCAGCAACGGCGAGCGAGATCGCCGAAAGCAGGATGAACGGCGCGATACCCGGCAGCTCGAGGTCGATGACACCGATGCCGTTGGACGATGCCAGCGGCAGGGCAAAGATACCGGCGCCGGCCAGATAGACGATGGTCAGGAAGACGGCGAGCGGATGCCGCCGTGCGATGGATCGCATCTCGAGGTGTCCTTTCTTGGGTTCTAGTGGTTCGCTCGGATCGAGGTGATCTGCGTAGCCCCAGCCTCGCCGCCATCGCCGGGTCGTGTCGTCGGCCCGCGGGCTCGAAATGACACGCGACGTTGGGCGCGCCGGGGCGGTGGTGGCGATACGGCGGTATCGGTCGCTGGTCATCCCATGGACTGACGCCAGGCGCCCACGCGCGCGCTACCGTTCTCGGGCGGGCCCATCACGCACGAGGTATCGAATGTCCGACCGACAGCCTTCGCTGACCGATCGGTTCGGGTCTGCCCACACGGAGGCCGTTCGACCCATCGACGTGGTCGTCGCCCTCGGTCTGGCGGCCCTATCGCTCGCCGCGTTCGTCGGCGGCTCCCCGACCATCGGGGCTGCCGGGCCCGCGACCGCCGCGCTGCTCCTCCTGGAGAGCCTCCCGCTGGCCGCCCGACGACGCTATCCCCTCGAGGTTTTCCTGGTCGTGGTCGGCGCCACCATCGTCCACGTCGCGATCGTCCCGCAGGGAGCGCAGCTCGAGGCCGGGCTCGGCGTCCTGGTCGCGATGTACACGATCGGGGAACGACTCGATCGCCAGCCCTCGATCCCTCTTGCCGCTCTGGCGGGCACCATCCTCGGGATCCTGCTCGTCGGCCGCGGCGGGTTCCCGCAGACGCTCCAGAGCCTGATCCAGACCGAGCTCATCCTTGGCGTAGCCTGGCTCGTCGGAGACGGGTCACGGATCCGTCGGCTCTACACCGTCGCCCTTGAGGACCGGGCTCAGTTGTTGGAGCGGGAACGCGAGGAGCGGGCGAAACGGGCCGTGCTCGAAGAGCGTGAGCGCATCGCACGAGAACTCCATGACGTCGTGGCGCATCACGTCAGCGTCATCGTGATCCAGTCGGGCGGTGCACTCAGGGCGATCGACACACGCCCCGCCGACGCACGATCGGCGTTGGAGGCCATCGCGATGACGGGTCGACAGGCCCTCACCGACATGCGCCGGCTTGTCGGGGTCCCTGGGGAAGGCGAGGAAACCGCGCCGCTGCCGCGACTGGAGCAGCTGGACTCGCTGCTCGAGGAGGTTCGTTCGGCCGGCCTGGCCGTCGAGCTGACCGTGGAAGGAGATCGGCGACGGCTCGACCCGGGCCTCGAGCTCTCGGCCTATCGGATCATCCAGGAGGGATTGACCAATTCACTGAAACATGCCGGCGGTGGCCGGACGACGGCCACGGTGCGCTACGGTGCGGACGCTTTGGAGATCACGATCGAGGACGAGCGTGGGCCCGGTTCCCCGCCGGCCCTTGAGCCGGCGCACGAGGGCCGAGGACTCATGGGGATGCGGGAGCGGGTCGCGATGTTCCGGGGCACGTTCGACGCCCAGCGCACGTCGACCGGCTTTCGTGTCGCCGCGCGGCTCCCGACGGATGAAAGGGCACCTTCGTCATGACGATCCACGTGCTCCTCGTGGACGATCAGGAACTCGTCCGAACGGGCTTTCGCATGATCCTGGACGGCGAAGCCGACATCGATGTCGTTGGCGAGGCGGCCAACGGCCGCGATGCCCTCGAGTCCGCTGCCCGGCTGCGTCCTGATGTCATCGTCATGGACGTCCGCATGCCGATCATGGATGGCGTCGAGGCGACTCGTCGGCTGGCCGGCGATGAAGGGACACCCGGCGCCCGCGTCCTTGTCCTGACCACATTCGACGCTGATGAGCATGTCGTGGAGGCCATCCGCGCTGGAGCAAGTGGCTTCCTCCTGAAGGACGTGACCCCGGGCGAGTTCGTCAAAGCGATCCGAATCGTTGCCTCGGGCGATGCGCTGATCGCTCCGTCGGTGACCCGTCGCCTTCTGAGCCGATTCGCGCGGCTCCCGGTTCCCGCCGACGAACTCCACGCCGAAGCGCTGCGCCAGCTGACCGACCGTGAACGCGAGGTGCTCAAGCTCGTTGCACTCGGCCTGTCCAACCGCGAGATCGCCGAGCGCCTGACACTCGCCGAGCCCACCGTGAAGACCCACGTCTCACACCTGCTGCTCAAGCTCGATCTGCGCGATCGTGCCCAGCTCGTCGCGCTGGCGTACGAATCGGGAGTCGTGCGCCCCGGGTCGGGCTAGGGCCATCCCTTCCCGGACACGGCTTCGAGGATCTTTGTCGGCGGCCGATCCCGTCATTCGTCTGGTGACCACGACCGGGCTCCGCGGCATGGTGAGTGTCGGCCAGTCATCGCAGCGCAGAGGTAACGAATCATGAACGAGAAGAGGCGTTCCACGTGGAGGGAGCGGCTGCATAGCGCATATTGGGTTGTCGTCGGACTCGTCGGGCTCGGACGGCCGATCGTCGACCGACGGTCGATGTACGGCGATGACCCTCGCAATGACCCATACAGCATCGAATACGACGCCCACCGGTCCCGAGGCCGCTAGCCCGATCCCTCGAGACGATTATCGTGGTGGCATGTTCGACACCGATGCCGCATGAGCAAACCGCATGGCCGGACGCTTGGGGCGAAGATCGCGGCCGACTACCGGCTCCTGAACTATCTGCGCGGCCGTTCGACGACGACGGTCGACATGATCACGCCCGGAAGCACCAGGATCGACGTGGAAGGTGGCGTCCTCGCCAGCCGCTGCGAGGAGGACCACGACGAGGTCCTCGAGTGCTGGTACTTCTACCGTCGGCGGGGCAAGCCCGACTGATCGCCCGGGAGCGCAGCGCGGAGGGCTAGGAGCCCTTCCCAGTCTTCTCCGAAGCCCGCTGTGTCGCCTCGCGATAGCGCTCGTGCGCCTCAGCTTCGCCGATCTCGGCAGTCGCGACGTCGGTGTCGGCGTCGGCCATGTCTGCCCGCGTGGATTGGACGATGACCCTGGCGGCGGTCGCGGTCCTGGCGGCCGATGTCTCGGCTAGCTTCGCCGCCTCGAGCGCTGCCTTTGCGGCATTGGCGGTGTCGATCGCCGCCTGGACGGCCTCCTCGGCGGCCGTCGTGGCCGCCTCGGCTGCCAGCCGGCCTCGGCGAGCGACAGCGACGATCCGTTCGGCCGAACGCCACTCCTGGAGGGCCTTGGCGGTCGTGGTCTTGTCGGGCTCCTTGTCGGTCATGGCTCCCTCCGTGTCTCCGTCGCCGCTCGGATATCGACAAACCGGCCCACTGCGCACAAGTCCTTCCGGCATCATGCCCTGTCATGAAGCGCCCTGCACGCATCGAGGTCGTGACGCTCGGCGAGTGCCTCGCATCGCTCCTGGCGACGACGTCGGGACCGCTGGCGGAAGCGACGTCCTTCGAGCGCCACATCGCCGGCGCCGAGGCGAACGTCGCGGTCGGGCTGGCTCGACTCGGACACGCGGTCGCGTACATCGGCCGCGTCGGCGCGGACGGTTTCGGGACCGCCATCCTGCGGCGGCTGCGTGGCGAAGGCGTCGACGTCGACCACCTCACGATCGATCCGGACGCGCCGACCGGCGTGATGTTCCGCGAACGTCGCGCACTGGGCGCGGCCGCGGTCGTCTACCACCGCGCCGGTTCGGCAGGCTCCCGCCTGAGCACGACCGACGTGGAACGCGCCGCCGGCGATGGCCTCTTCGACGGCGCCAGGTGGCTCCACCTGACGGGCATCACGCCGGCCTTGTCACCGACTGCGTCCGCGGCCGTCATCAGCGCGCGCGACCTGGCGCGCGGCGCCGGGCTGCAGGTCAGCCTCGACATCAATCTGCGTCGCCGACTGTGGTCGGACGCGGATGCGGCACCGGTCCTCCGGGAGCTCGCCACCGGCGTCGACGTCGTCCTTGGCAGCCCAGACGAGCTGGCGGTCATCGTCGACGCCGATCCGGCGACGGACCCAGCCGATCTGATCGCCGCGGTCGCGACCATCGGCCCCTCGACGGTCGTGGCGAAGCTCGGGGCACGCGGCGCCCTCGGTCTCGAGGCCGGCGGATCCGCCGTGCATGTCGCAGGCCTGCCGGTTTCACACGTGGTCGATCCTGTCGGCGCCGGCGATGCGTTCTGCGCGGGCTTCATCGCCGGCCGGCTCGACGGCGTCGATCTCGAGGCGGCGCTCAGGATGGGCAATGCCTGCGGCGCCCTGGCGGTGGCGGCCGCCGGCGATCAGGCCGGCTTGCCCGACCGCGTCGAGCTCGGGCGGCTCCTCGCGGGCGAAGGCGGCGACACCATCCGCTGAGCCTCGAGGTCCCAGGCGCCGATGGCGGCACGCACCGCAGCCGCGACCGGGAGCGCGACGGCTCCGCCCGCCAGCCGGTCGAGCCCGAGCAGCGCCGCCCCCGCGACCGGCGGGGCTGTCAGCGGGACGAGCCGAGCGGCCGGGGCGATGTCCGCGACGCCGTCGCGGATTCGCTCCCAGAACCCCAATTCTCGCGTGCGGAACACCCCACCCCCGAGGACGACGTCCGGGTCGCGGCGACTGAGGTGGAGACGTCGGATCATCGCGCCGGCCATCACGATCACCTCATCGGCGAGGCGGTCAACGATGCGACGCGCGGCGGGGTCGCCGGCTCCGGCGGCGGCGAACACGACCGGTGACAGCTCACCGATCCGCTTCGCCGATATGCGGCCCGTGTACATCGCCGACGTGACCGCGGCCGGCGTCCGCAGGCCGAAATGGGCCGGCACATCGCGCTCCAGTCGCGTCCGGGGACCCCGGCCGTCGCGTGCCCGGACCGCGGCCGCCAGGCCTTCCCAGCCGACGTCGTTCCCACCGCCCCAGTCGCCGGAGTACTCCCCCAGTGCGTCCAGGCGCACGCTTCGACCGTCCGGCGCGACGCCCGCGGCGTTGACGCCGCTCCCGCAGATGACGACGACGCCCCACGTCCGGTCCGTCCCCGCCCGCAACGCCCCGAACGCGTCATTGAGGACGAGGTCCTCGCGCGCGAAGCCACGTTCACCGAGCGCGGCGCGCAACGTCCGCACATCGGCTGGCGTATCCGCGCCGGCGACCGTATAGACGGCCACGTCCGGCTGAGCGTCCGGCCCGGCATTGGCGACGGCCTCGGCGACCATCCCGGCGAGGCGCTCCATCCCGGGGCCCAGTCCGGCCGCCTGGTGCGAGCTCGTCGGTCCGCGCACGGCTGCCAGCAATCGGCCGTCCTCCGCGACCAATGCGACGTCCGTCTTCGAGTTCCCGCCGTCGACGGCGAGGACGCTCCTCACCCCAGCGCGTCCATCCGCACGAGCGACGCGCCGGCGTCGCGCAGCCCGGCGATGAGGGGCGCGAGGCCCAGGCCCGTGGCCGTCGTCCACGGGTGGAGCAGGACGATCGCTCCGTCACCGCGCGCGACCGTGTCCGCGACGATCTGGCGGGCCATGCCACGTCCGCGCATGCTCGGCCGCCAGTCGGCGCCGTCCACGTCCCAGAAGATCTCCCGATAGCCGAGGCGCTCGATGCCCGCCCGGACCCGCGGGTCGTCGGTCCCCGCGCCGAAGGGGCAGCGGAACCACGGGCGCGGGTCGACGCCTGTCGCCGTGACGATCGCGCGCTCGGCCGCCCGGATGTCGGTGGCGAGTCCGGGGTTGGACAGGAGCGGCATCCGCGCATGGTAGAAGGAGTGGTTCCCGATGAGGTGGCCGCGCGAGGCGACGTCGCGTGCCAGCTCCGGGAACGCCTCGACCCACCGACCCTGCAGGAAGAACGTGGCCTTGACGTCCTGTTCATCGAGCACGTCGAGCACGCGCTCGGTCCCGCCGGTGCGGTGCGGGCGATCGGGATGCTCGGCGTCGAAGGTCAGCGCGACCCGGAAGGTCATCGACCCATCACTTTTCGACGCCGGTGATGACGATGCCGCGCGTGAAGAACCGCTGGGTCAGCAGGAAGGCGATGACCGGGATGATCAGTGTCATCAGGGTGCCGGCCTGGATAAGCCCTGGTTCGCGGTAGTAGATGCCGTTGAACCGCTGCAGGCCCAGGGCCACCGTCTGGAGGTCGACCTTGCCCGCGGTATAGAGCAGCGGCCCGAAGAAGTCGTTCCATGAGTACACCAGGTGGAAGACGGCGACCGCCACGATCACCGGCCACGCCTGTGGTAGGACCACCGAGATCAGCGTCCGGAACGGGCCTGCCCCGTCGATCGCCGCGGCCTCGTCCATCTCGGTCGGGATCGTCATGAAGTACTGGCGCATCAGGAAGACGTCGTAGGCGTTCGCGAAGAACGCGGGGATGAGCAGCGGGAGCCACGTCCCGACCCAGCCGATCTTCTGGAAGACCGTATACGTCGGGATGATCGTCACGGCCGCCGGCAGGAAGATCGTGGCGATCAGCAACGTGAATAGGAAGTTGCGGCCAGGGAACCGGAACCGGGCGAAGCCATAGGCAACGAGCGTGCACGACAACAGCGTGCCGATCGTCGAGATGACCGCGATCACGATCGTGTTGAACAGCAGCCGCGGATAGTCGATGAGGTCCCACACCTCGCCGAAGTTCTCCCAGTGCGGCGCGAACTGCCACACCGGCTCGAGCGTGCGCCACGAGCCCTGCCACACGATCGGTGCCGCGTCGGGGGCGAGCGGATCGACGAACGTGCTCTGACGCCGGAGGGGCTCGAGCAACGCGAGCTGCCGGGTCGTGCCATCCGGGAGCGGCACGTTCATGAGCGGCAGATCCTCGCCCTGGTACGAGAACGTGACCGGGTCGGCCGGGTAGAGCGGCGAGTGCGCCTGCGTGATCTGGTCGAGGCTCTTGAGGGAGTACGACATCGACCGGAGCATCGGCGACAGGAACGCCGCCACGATGAGGACCGCGATCAGCGTCCACAGGAACGACCGGCTCGAATCGCCCCGCTCCCTCGGCGGCCGGCTGCCGGCCGCCACCCTCGCGCCACGGCGCCGGAAGATGCCGCGACCCGCGATCGATACCGCGGTCATCGCGCCTCACCGGCGTAGTAGACCCAGCGGCGCGCCGTTCCGAACAGAACGAGCGTGATCACCAGCGTGATCGCGAACAGCAGCCAGGCCAGCGTCGCGCCGTACGACATGTCCTGGAACGTGAAGAAGTTCTTGTAGATGTACAGGTTGTAGAACATCGTCGAGCCGCCGGGCTCGCCGGTGCCCTCCTGGAGGACGAGCGGGACGAGGAAGTACTGCATGACCTCGACGACCGACAAGACGATCGTGTAGAAGATCACCGGGGTGAGCATCGGGATCGTGATGTGGCGCAGCGACGCCCACGCGCCCGCGCCGTCGATCCGGGCCGCCTCGTACAGGTCCGACGGGATGCCCTTGAGCCCCGCAAGGTAGACGATCATCCCGGCGCCGATGCCCCACACGCCGATCAGTGCGAGGCCGGGGTAGACCCAGCCGGGATCCTCGAGCCACGGGGGCGGCTTCTCCACGCCCAGTGCCCGCAGCGCCCCGTTGATCCAGCCCGTTTCCGGGTTGAGCATGCCGCCCCAGATGAAGACCGTGGCGACGAATGGCACGACGTACGGCAGGAAGAACAGGACACGGAAGAACCCGGAGCCGAGCAGATGCCGCGAGTGGAGCAGGAGCGCCACCATAAGCGGCAGGATCACCGCGACCGGCAGTGCCAGCGCCGCGAACTTCAGGGTGATCCCGAGCGACTTCCAGACCTGCTGGTCCTTCAGCAGATCCTCGTAGTTCCTGAGCCCGACGAACCGGAGCGGTTCAGCCTGGGCCAGATTGATGTTGGTGAACGAAAAGGCCAGCGTCGCGATCATCGGGAGCGCCGTGAAGGCGACGAACCCGATGAGCCACGGCGCGATGAAGACGTACCCCCAGCGCGCGCGCCGCCAGCCAAGCCCGGAGAAGCGAGGCAGGCTGCGCGGGCGCGCGACGCTGGGGGCGACCATCGATCAGCTGCCGCCCGCGTCCCAGACGGCCTGCATCTCCGCTCTCATGGCCTCCACCTCGGCATCGATGTCGAGACCGGGCGTGGTCTGCCATTTCGTGCCGTAGGTGTTGATCAGGTCGAGCGTCTGGTTGTAGGCCGGCATATAGGACTCGAAGTTCGGCACGTCGGCGAATGCGACGCCCTCCTTCGCGACCTTCCAGTCGATGCCCTGCGAGTAGTCCTTGAAGAGGGACTCCAGGAACGCATCCTGCTTCGACTCGACGGCCGGCGTGCCGCCATAGAGCGCGAGCAGTTCCTCGTTGCCCAACAGGTACAGCAGGACTTCGAATGCCTGGTCGGGGTTCTTGCTGGTCTTCAGGATCCGCCACGTGTCGGCATTGAACGCGGCGGTCGTCTTGCCATTGAAGGACGGCGTCGCCGCCATATTCCAGTCGTCGCCCGCGTCACCGACGCAGTACGTCGACCAGAGGTAGTTAGTGCTCATCGCGACCTTGCCGGCGCAGAACGGGTAGCCGGCCGGATTGAGGTCGGTCGTCTCGAACTTGGGACCGGTCATGCTGAAGTGATCGGTCCAGATGCCGTTGTAGAAATGCTTCCAGGCCGCGACCCACGGCTCCGGCATCTGCACGGTCTTGCCGTCGGTCGCCATGAACCCGCCGGCACCGAAGTAGGCACCGGTCTGGCGAAGGTCGTCACGCTGCGGCTCGAAGCCCCACTGGACGATCTTCTCTGGATCGAAGCTGGCTTCAGTGGCGTCGGCGCCGTTCTCGTCGACCGTCAGGATCTTGGCGATCTCGCGAACGGTCTCGTAGTCCCACGCCCGCTTCGAGCCGTCGGGCATGGTGTATTCCGCGTTCCATGCGTGAGGCGGCTCGTTGAGACCGGCTTCCTTGAACATGTCGGCCTTGTAGAACAGGACCGACGGATAGATCGCGTACGGGATGCCGAGCTGGCCTTCGCCGCCCGCGTTGTACAGGTCGACGGTCGACTCCGGGAACTGGGTCATGTCGAAGCCGTTCTTGTCGATGAGCGGCTGGAGGTCGAGCCACTGGCCGTGGAATGCCTCGGCGCCGCCGATGCCCAGCGGACCCACGATGTCAGGGCCGGCGCCGGATCCGAGCTGGACGGCCAGCGCGTCGCGAGCGGCCGCATAGACGAAACCTTCGAACTGCAGGTGGATGCCGGGGTGCGACGCATTGAAGTCCTCGGCCACCTTCCGTTCGACCACGACCTGCTCCGGCGCGTCGCCGGTGCCGAGACAGCAGTACCAGCGGATGATCACGTCACCCGGCTTGGCCTGCGATTCCGTGGCCGGCAGAGCCGTCGGCGCCGGGGTCGCCTCGGTCGATTCCCCAGGCGATGGCTCGGTCGACGCGACCGCCGCCGAGCCGGATGGCGCGACACTCGCCGCGGGCCCCGAACAGGCCGCGATCAGGAGCGCCAGCACCGTTAACAGGACGGCGAACCGTCCGAGATCCTCTCGCATGCGCGACTTCCTCCGTCTGCGTTGACCGTCCGCTGTCCTCGTTCTCATCGTCTCGCTCCTCCTCCTGTCACTGCCGTGGCCTCGACCGCGGCCGACCGGATCGCCCGGTCGACCTCGCGTTCGACGTAGTAGCGGGAGCGATCGCCGCGAACGAACGTCCGGCCGAACTCGACCGGGGTTTCATCCGCCGCGAACGCGGTTCCTTCGATGAGCAGGGCAGCCGCCCCCGACCGCTGGTCGAGGAGGCGGGCCTCTCGAGCCCGGAGGAGGACGGGCTCGAGGGCCTCGCGAGCGCGAACGACCTGGGTCGCGTAGCGCGTGGAGAGCAATTCGTACAAGGAGCCGTGCTCGAGATCGCTCGCCAGCAGGCCCGGGAAGCGCTCCGCCGGCAGGTGGACCTGCTCGAGCAGATAGGGCTCGCCACTGGCCAGGCGAAGCCGTTCGAGATACAGGGTCGGCGAGCCGGGCTCCAACTCGAGGGCAGCCGCGACGGCCACCGTCGCGGATTCGGGCCGCGCGGAGATGAGGCGCGTCTCCGGATCCAGACCGCGCTGGCGCATCTCTTCGGAGAAGCTCGCCCGCCCCGCGATGTCCCGATCGAGCCGCGGGTGCAGGACGAACGTGCCGCGCCCCCGGGTCCGCTGGATCCGACCTTCGCGGACGAGCTCATCGAGCGCGCGACGGATCGTGATCAGACTGCAGCCGTAATGTGCTGCAAGGTCGCGTTCCGTGGGCAGCTGCGCGCCGGACTGCCATCGCCCGGCATCCAGCGAATCACGCAGGTCGACATAGACCTGGTGGTGCAGCGGGACCGGGCCGAGCTCGAGACGGAAACGGGCCAACCGAAGCGCTCCTCCTGGATCGATGGCCGGTGTTTGGTCTTGCGCGAGCATCGAATACTGATAACGTTATAAGCAATCGTGTCAAGACCCGGAGGTGGGATGGGCTCCAGGATCACGGTCGTCGGTGCGGGCAGCACCTACACGCCCGAACTCGTCGAGGGCTTCGCCCGGCGCACGGACCGCCTGCCGATCGACGAACTGGTCCTGCTCGACATCGACCCTGAGCGTCTCGAGGTGGTCGGCGGCCTCGCCCGCCGGATGCTCGATCGGCTGGGCTGGTCAGGGCGACTGACCCTCACCGGAGACCGCGACGCGGCCATCGACGGAGCCGACTTCGTCCTTCTCCAGCTGCGGGTGGGCGGCCAGGCGGCCCGACTCGTCGACGAGACTCTGCCCCTGCGCTTCGGTGTCATCGGCCAGGAGACGACCGGGGCCGGCGGCTTCGCCAAGGCGCTCCGGACCGTCCCGCGCGTCCTCGACCTGGCCGAGCTGACCGCCCGTCGCGCCGCGAAGGACGCCTGGATCATCGACTTCACGAACCCGGTCGGCATCGTGACGCAGGCGCTCATCGACGATGGGCATCGGGCGCTCGGCCTGTGCAACGTCGCGATCACCCTCCAGCGGCGGCTGGCCGCCCGTTTCGGCGTCTCCCCGGATCGCGTGGAACTGGAACACGTCGGGCTGAACCACTTGAGCTGGGAGCGCGCGGTGCGTGTCGACGGCGAGGACCGCCTCCCGGACCTGCTCGACGAGGACGCGGCCGAGCTGGCCGAGGAGCTCCGGCTGCCGCAGGACATGCTCCGCTGGATCGGGGCCATCCCGTCCTACTACCTCCGCTACTACTACCTGACCCGGACCGTGCTGGCCGAACAGCAGAACGGGCATACGCGTGCCCGGGACGTGATGGACATCGAGGCGCGGCTGCTGGAGATGTACCGCGATCCGACGCTGACGGAGAAGCCCGAGCTGCTCGACCATCGCGGTGGCGCCTTCTACAGCGAGGCAGCGGCGCAGCTGATCGCATCACTCCATGACGGCGCCGGCGACGTCCAGGTCGTCGACGTCCGCAACGACGGCGCGATCCCCGACCTGCCCGCGAACGCGGTCGTGGAGATCCCCGCGAAGATCGATCGCGACGGCGCCCACCCGCTGCCCCTTCAACCGCTCGCACCGGAGCAGCGCGGGCTGGTGCAGGCCGTCAAGGCCTATGAGGAACTGACGATCGAGGCCGCCCGGACGGGCGATCGACGGGTCGCGCTCAAGGCCCTTGCGACTAATCCGCTGGTCGGCGGCGAGGTCGCCGCGCCGCTGCTGGACGCGTTGCTCGAGGCGGATCGGCACCACCTGGATCGCTTCGCGCCGGCCTGACCGATAGCCGTTCGTCACGAACGGGAGGACACCGCCGTCCCCAGGTTCGGGCATCTTGCGCCATCCTTGACGCCGACAGAGACCCATCCACCGTTCGGAGAACTGCGTGTCCGTGAGCTATCGATCCCAGGCATATCCGGTCCGTCGTGCTGCGCCGCCGAGCCGATCCACGGCCGGCTGGCTGGCCATCATCGTGTTCGCGTTCCTGGCCGGCATCGGCATCATCGGCGCGTTCGCGGTCGTCAGCGTGTATGCGGCGATGTCGACCGGGCTGCCGCCAGTCTCCGGGCTGACCGACCTCCGCCTGCCCCAGGAAACCGTCCTGTATGACCGGACCGGTGAGACGGAGCTCGCACGCTTCGGCGAGTTCAAGCGAGAGGTCGTCCCGTTCGAGGAGATCCCGCCGGTCCTCCTCGACGCCACGACCGCAGTCGAGGACAAGTCGTTCTGGGAGAACGCCGGCTTCGACCCGGCGGCGATCGTGGCCGCCGGCGTGGACTCGTTCCGCGGCAATAGCCGCGGCGCATCGACGATCACTCAGCAGCTCGTGCGCGCTCGACTCCTCGAGCCCGAGCTCGTCCAGGATCCTGAGCGCACGATCGAGCGCAAGCTCAAGGAAATCGTCCAGTCGATCCGGCTCACGCAGGCGTATTCGGGTGAGGAGGGCAAGCGCGAGATCATCGCCGCGTACCTCAACCTGAACTACTACGGCAACCAGAGCTACGGGGTGAAGGCCGCGGCCAAGTCATATTTCGGCAAGGCCCTGGCCGATCTCACGCCGGGCGAGGCGGCGCTGCTCGCGGCGCTCCCGCAGTCGCCGTCGAACTACGACCTCGTGCGCAACGCCGTGAAGACGTGCGATGTCGAGTTGGACGACGAGGGCGTGTGTCCTGAAGCGGCGAAGAATGAGCACTTGATCCTCGAACCGGACGCGAAGATCGCCCAGCGGCGGGACACCGTGCTCGACCTGATGGCCAACGGCCGCATGCCGATCTCGGATGGTGCCGTCACCGATGCCCAGCTCGAGGCCGAGCAGGGCAAGCCGGTCGAGCTCGCGCGGCAGACGACGCCGATCTGGACGGCGCCGCATTTCGTGTGGAGCGTCCAGGACGAATTGGCACGCAAGATCTGCGGCCCGGACACGCCCACGTGCGACCAGCTCGAGGAGGGCGGTTTCCGCGTCACGACGACCCTCGACGCCAAGCTGCAGAAGATGGCCGAGAACTGGGTCCGCGTCGCAGTGGTCGCGCCCCACCACGGGAATCCTGCGAGGTTCGCGAAGGCGCTCGGCTTCGACGAGTACCAGCCCTGGATGAAGAACCTCGAGAGCAAGGACGTCCGCAACGGCGCGCTCGTCGCGATGGACTACCAGACCGGCGAGATCATCGCCCACGTCGGCTCAGCGAACTACTACGCAGCATCGAACAACCCCAAGTTCCAGCCCCAGTTCGACGTCGTGACGCAGGGCTACCGCCAGCCGGGCTCGGCGTTCAAGCCGTTCAACTACGCCGTCGGCATCGACGACCAGGCGTTCACGGCCGGCGACATGCTGATGGACGTCGGGACCGACTTCGGCGGCGGCTATACCCCGTCGGACGCCGACAATCGCGAACGCGGGCCGGTGCGCGTCCGGACGGCCCTCCAGTTCTCGCTGAACATCCCGTCGGTCAAGGCCATGGCCCTGAACTCGCCGGACCACGTCTTCGCCCGGGCCAAGGACTTCGGGATGACGTTCCAGAGGGAGACCACAGACGCCGGCCTCGCGCTGGCGCTGGGTGTCGCCGAGACCCGGCCCGTCGACCTCGTGACCGCGTATGGGACGCTGGCGAATGGCGGCGCTCGCGTCGAACGCACCTCGATCATCAAGATCGTGGGCGCAGACGGGAAGGATGTCGTCCTGCCTGAGCCCGAGCCGCCGGTGCAGGTGGTCAGCCCGCAGGCCGCCTACATCGTCACCGACATCCTCAACGGCAACACGTTGCCCCGCGTCAATCCGTTCTGGGGCAAGTTCCTGGTCCGCGGGCCGGACGGCGAGCGTCGACCCGCCACGCTCAAGACCGGTACCAACAATGACGCCAAGGACCTCAACGCCTACGGCTACATCGCCCCGCCCACCGAGGAGGGTCGGGCGGCCGGAGCGTACGCGCTCGCGGTCGGCGTGTGGAACGGCAACAGCGACAACACGCCGGTCTCGACGCCGGCGCGCCCGGTCTTCTCGATCGACGTGTCGACCTTCGTCTGGCAGGGGTTCCTCCAACAGGCCAGCGCAAAGTGGGAGATCACGCGGTTCGCCCGCCCGGCCGAGGGTCTGACCCAGGTCGCCATCGACCCGTTCACGGGAATGCTCCCGGCCAGCGGGACAGAAGGTGTCGACGAATGGTTCATCGGGGACACCGCCCCCAAGTCGAGCCTGGCCAAGGACACCTGCGGGATCGCCGCGATCGAGAGCGTTGGTCACGAGCACAAGTTCCCGCACTGGCTGAAGGCCGACCAGGACTGGATGCGCCGCGCTCTGCGTGGGCCGGGGACGGTCGGTGGCCCGGACAGGACCCGGACCACGTACTTCTACGACAACCGCTTCAACCCCTATGGCAGGACCTGGGGACCGTTCGTGGCGGGCCGCGGGTGTGGCGCCTCGCCGAGCCCGTCGCCGAGCTGCATCCCGCTGCCGACACCTGACGAGGGCGGCGTCATCCCCTCCTTCGAGATCCCGTCGCCGTCCGGCTCGGAGGTCGCCGCACTCCCGTGCCCGCCAGCGTCGGTCGAGCCAAGTCCGAGCGAGGAGCCGACGCCGACCCCGGAGGTGACACCGGAGCCGACCCCGGAGCCGACCCCAGAGCCGACGCCAGAGCCGACCCCTGAACCAACGCCCGAAGTGACCCCGGCACCAGCCGCCCCGTCCTGAGGTCGTCATGCGGCCGTCATGTGGCCGCAAGACGATGATCACATGACCGATCGCCCACTCCCGCGTTCCGTCACCGGCCTCGCCGCCCTGGCAGGCATGGCGGCGGCCGCCCTCGGCATCGCGGTCGCGGAGGCGATCGGGGGCGTGCTGGCGGGCGCGACGTCCCTTGTCGATGCGATCGGCCAGGTGGTGATCGACCTGCAGCCGCCGGGCGCCCTGGAGTTCGTCGTCCAGCTGTTCGGGACGAACGACAAGCTGGCGCTCCAGGTCGTCGTGCTGATCGCGGCGTTGGCGCTGGGCGGGCTGTTCGGCGCGCTCGCCGCGCGTCGCTTCGCTGTCGGGGCGATCGGCTTCGGGGCCTTCGGCGTGCTCGGCTTCGTTGCGGGCATTGCGCAGCCGCTCGCGAGCGCCCCCATCGTGGCCGTCCAGGCCGCGGCCGCGACCGGCGTCGCGATCCAGACGCTCTCCTGGCTCCTGGGCCGGCTCCAGGCGCCCGCCGGGGAGCCGGCCATCCCGAACCCGGCTCGCCGTTCGTTCCTGCTGCGGACCGGTGCCGTGGGGATCGGCGCGTTGGCGCTGGGCGCGTTCGGGCGGACGGCCCTCGAATCCGGTCGCACCGCGCCGGCTCCCCTGGTCCCGCTGCCCCGGCCGTCGGAGACGGTGCCACCGCTGGCGGCCGGGTCCGACCTCGCCCCCTCGACACCAGGCCTCACGCCGATCGTGATCCCCAACGATGACTTCTACCGGATCGACACGGCGCTGCTGGTCCCGTCGCTCGACACGGCCACGTGGCGGCTGCGTATCCACGGCCTGGTGGAGCGCGAGACGACCCTCAGCTGGGAGCAGCTGATCGCCATGCCCCAGTTCGAGCAGTACTGCACGATCGCCTGCGTGAGCAACGAGGTCGGCGGGCACCTCGTCGGCAACGCCAAGTGGACCGGGATCCGGCTGCGCGACGTGCTCGATCTCGCCGTGCCCACCGCTCAGGCCACACAGCTCGTCGGGCGGTCGGTCGATGACTGGACGGCCGGTATGCCGATGTCATGGGTGATGGACCCCGAGCGGGAGCCGATGATCGCCGTCCAGATGAACGACGAGCCGCTGCCCCGGGCGCACGGCTACCCGGCGCGGCTGATCGTGCCCGGGCTGTTCGGCTATGTGTCCGCGACCAAGTGGCTGTGGGAGCTCGAGCTCACGACGTGGGAGTCGTACGACGGGTACTGGGTGCCGCTCGGCTGGTCCAAGGAGGGGCCGATCCTGACGCAGTCGCGGATCGACACCCCGCGCGGCCCGATCGGGGCCGGTCAGGTGGCGATCGCCGGCGTCGCGTGGGCGCCGGACCGTGGCATCGCCAAGGTGGAAGTCGGCATCGACGACACATGGCAGGACGCCGATCTCTCGACGCCGATCTCGGATGCGACCTGGGTCCAGTGGGTCCTGCCCTGGGACGCCACAGCCGGCGTCCACACGATCACGGTGCGCGCGACCGATGGCACCGGCGCACTCCAGGAGCAGATCCCGTCGCGGCCAGCGCCGGACGGGGCGCGCGGGTGGCACACGATCACGGTCCCGGTCGCCTAGTGCCGGTCGCCCCGGCCGACCGCGGGCCGGATTCGGTATAGAGTCCGGGCATGCCCCGACGGCGCTATATCTTCGACCCGCCGGATCGCTTCGTGGCCGGTACCGTCGGTGAACCGGGCGACCGCACGTTCTTCCTCCAGGCGCGCGAGGGTGGCCGGATCGTCTCGATCGCGCTCGAAAAGGTGCAGGTCGCGGTCCTTGCGGAACGACTCGGCGCGCTCCTCGATGAGCTCGACCTGCGCGGGATGGCAGTGGCCGCTGAGACGCCGCCAGCCGAGGCCGTCACCGCAGACGACACCGACCTCGACAGTGCCCCGCTCGATGAGCCACTCAACGAGGCGTTCCGAGCCGGCTCGCTGACACTCGGATGGGACGGTGGCGCGGAACGTGTGCTCGTCGAAGCCCGGGCACAGGACGCCGACGGCGAAGCGATCGACCCTGACGAGGACGACGACGAGGACGAGGAAGGCCCCGACCTGCTCCGCGTCCGGATGACCGCAGCGGCAGCGCGTTCGTTCGTGGCGCGCGCGGCCCACGTCGTCAGCGCCGGCCGCCCGCCGTGCCCGCTCTGTGGCGCGCCGCTCGATCCGCTGGGGCATATCTGCCCGCGGCGCAACGGCCACTTCGTCAACTAGCGGGCGGCGCGTGTTCGACCGCGCTTCGACGCTGGACGTGCTGCGCGACGGCGAGATCGAGATCGTCGGGCGGATCCTCGGATCGAGCAACAACGCGCTGTTCGTGACGGTGACGCTGCCCTGCCCCGACCCCGGGGAGCCGCCGCGGGTGCTCGAGGCCATCCACAAGCCGACGGTCGGCGAGCGGCCGCTCGATGACTTCCCGGACGGAACGCTGACACGACGCGAGGTCGCGGCCTACCTCGTGTCGGAGGCAAGCGGCTGGGACGTCGTGCCGCCCACGATCCTGCGCGACGGACCGTTCGGGGAGGGCATGCTGCAGGTGTTCATCGAGCCGGATCCGGCCGTCGATGTCATCGCCTGGATCAACGACGACGACTCCCGGTTGCGACGCATGGCCGCGTTCGACGCAGCCGTCAACAACACCGATCGCAAGGGCGGTCACATCCTGCCGGTCGACGGCGGCCGGCACGTGTACGGCGTCGATCACGGGGTGTGCTTCTCGGTGACGCCGAAGCTGCGCACCGTGCTGTGGGGCTGGCGCGGGCAGCGGCTGCTGCCGGACGAGCTGGCCGGGCTCGCGCGGATCCGCGAGGGACTCCAGGGAGATCTCGGCGCGGACCTGCGCGGCCTGCTCAGCCGGGCCGAGGTCCGCGCCACCGCGCGGCGCGTGGACGACCTGCTCGAGCGCGGGGCATTCCCGCTCCCCTCCCCGACCTGGCCGGCCATCCCCTGGCCGCCGATCTGAACGCGGCGAGCACAAGAGAACGGCGGGTCCCGCGAGGGGAGCCCGCCGTTCCTGTCGGCCGCGTGACGGCCGTTCTAGCGCGAGGTCCGGCGGATCATCGGGCGACCGCCGGGCTAGGGTCAGACGGCCCGAGCGGCCTTGACGACCTGGGTGTTGGCGTAGTGATCGTGCCAGCCCTGCTTGGTCGGGCTGTTGGCGGTCGTGTAGATCAGGAAGATGGCCCAGGCCAGCGCGACCAATGAGAGCACCAGGCCGATCAACGGGATCGGCGAGGCGACCTGCGCGAGGATCGCCGGGGCCGCCAGGGCGAGATACCGGCGGACGGCCTGATTCAAGGTGAGGGCCTGACCATCTCCGGCATTCCCGATCTGCATCCCGAGAAGGCGCATGCCGATCGTGGCTCGCATCGAGGTCCAGGTGTAGATGAAGTACGCGGCGCTGATCAAGAGTCCTACGAGGCCGACCACGAACAGACCCACGTAGTTGATCGTGAATGTCAGGTCGGGATTGAGGGTCCCGGGGCTGAATCCAAGTCCACCCAGGACCGCGCCGACGATGAGGTTCAGGATTCCTACGAGGATCGCGTCGATGATGTAGGCGATCGCCCGATTTGGGACGTCCGCGTACACCAGGCCAGATGCTGGCGCGGGTGGGCTCGTTACCGTCATTGTGGTGAGTGCCTCCCTCTTTTGGCCACGCCATCGTGGCCTCCCGGCATGGTAGACCGAAGTCGGCGTCTTACAAGGGTCGATTTAGCGCGGTTCGATTGAAGCGGGCGGCGTATCAGGCGATGAGTTCGTCCGCCAGCAACTCCATGAGGAGGCCGTCGATCCATGTCCCGTCGGGCATCCGCTGGTAGCGGCGGAGCCGTCCGACCTCCCTGAACCCGACCTTCTCGTACGCGCGGATCGCGCGCACGTTGTCCGCCGCCGGGTCGATCGTGAGCCGGTGGTGCCCATCGTCATCGATCAAACGGCGCGCGAGCGCCCTGACCGCCGCAGGTCCGACGCCATGACCCTGGGCGTCCTCGTCCAGGAACAGGTCGATCCCCGCGTGGCGGAATTCCGGGTCTGTCTCCTCGTGGGTCTGGATCGCGCCGACGAGGCGACCGTCGATCTCGATCGCGAACACGCGCAGGTCGGGCTCGCCCACGATCAGCTCCTGTTCGACGCGGTCCACGTCGAAATCGCCCCACCATCTGGCCACAGACGGCTGGGCAAGGATCGCGGTCAGGGTGGACGCATCCTCAGGAAGGACCGGCCGGATCGTGATGTCGGGTGCTGCAACGCTCATGGCGAGGGAGGGTACCGCGTCGGCGCAAGGCTGGCCATCCGAGCGGCCGACCTCGCCCGATGCGAGACGTTCCCCCCAGGAACGGCTCACGCATGAGTAAGGGTGGCCGTCGAGCGAATCGGACAGGTCATGGCCGGATCGCCGTTCGGCTGCGCTCATTCATCTGGATCTCGCGCTGTGCAGGAACGCGCCGGGAGGTTTCCGAGGCGCAGCGGCACTCCAGTTCCGGGCCTCCCGGCAGCCCCCAAGCGCGACTGTGAGGCACGTTTTCGGACTGAAGCGGCGGATCAGGCCCTGCATGGGCCACTTTCGCGACTGACAGTCACGGATCGGGGCGGTAGCGTCGTTCAAGATGCGGTTGGGCGCGAAAACGCGACTGAAGGTCTCGTCGGGGGTGGGCGGCGGCCGGCAAGCACCCCGGACCAAGGTCCCGCAGACGGGATCGCCCGTTCTCGGCTATAGTTGTATGCGTCACCGGTCCGCAGCGACGGCCCCGGTCGAGCGTCACGAGAAACGGACGCTCCCGGTACGCCGCCCGGACCACCACACCGCTCCCGCCCCGTTATCGGCGTGTCGAGCGGAGAAACCAAGGGTCGCTGCGCAGGCTCAAAGACCGCCTGCGGCGCGCCAGAAAGCACGAAGAAACACACGAATGATGTCCCGAAATGCGACCGCGTCCTACGCCGGTCGCGCCAGTTCCATGCGTCGGCTGCGCCGTCGCTCCACCACCGCACAGGCGAGCGGCCGTCCGTTCTGTCGGACGAACGGTTGCCCAAGCTTCCTCGAGATCGACCCCGTGACCGGGGTCGCCACTTGCCCTGTTTGCGGCTCGACCCAGCGGCAGCGCGCGAGAGCGCGCGCTCACTAAGCCTCTCCGGCGGCCGCTGACGACCTCGACTTAGTCGCTCGAGAGCGGCTCGCCCCTCGTCGCCCTCTCGAACCGCGCGAGCTCGACCTCGAGATCGAGCGACCGGCGCTGCTGCCGGTCGGTCGGCGCTTCGATATTCACGCGCAGGATCGCGCGGTTCGCCGCTTCGACCAGACGGCGCATCTCCTCGCGTGCCCGCGGTCGGGCGAGCTGTGACATGCGCGGCGCCCGAGCGAGCAGTAGGTCGCGTTCGTCGAGGAGCGCGCGAACCGCCTTATCGGCTTCGATCCAGCCCGGCGCGACGCCCGCGTTCCTGAGCATGCGGTGGGCCAGCGCTCGATCACCTGCCGCCGAGTCATCCTCGAGCGGCAGGCGGCTGCCCTGGTGCGGAAGCGCGTCGAAGCTGCCCTCCTCGATCGCCGTCCGGATCTGGCGCTCCACCAGCGTCTCGCGGATGCGTTCGCGCGACGGCTCGGCCGGATCGGGGCGCTCGGGATCGCGATGCGACATCGGCCGAGACTAGCGCAGCCGGCGTCGCGACAGGCTAGCTGACGCGACCGGCCGCTAAGGTTGCGTCGTGCAGTCGATCGACGGGCGGGCCGTCTACGCCGCCACGGACCTGGTCGCCTACCTCGCCTGCGAGCATCTGACCGCGCTCGAGCGGGCGGCGATGGCCGGTCTCGTCGACCGGCCGATGCGGGCCGATCCGGAGCTCGATGTCATCCGCAAGCGAGGCTTCGAGCACGAGCAGCGCTACCTCTCGGAGCTCGAGGCCGAAGGCCGACGCGTCGTCAGGATCGACCTCGACGGCTCGATCGAGGATCGCGGTGACCAGCTCCGTGAGGCCGCGGCCGCGACCATCGCGGCCATGGCGTCCGGACCCGACGTCGTCTACCAGGCCACGTTCTTCGATGGGACGTGGCGCGGTCACGCCGACTTCCTGCTCCGCGTGGACGACCCTGACCGGCCGTCGGTCTGGGGTCCGTTCCACTACGAGGTCGCCGACACCAAGCTCGCCCGCCACGTCAAGGCCAGCGCCGTCCTCCAGATCTGCTCGTATGTCGACCAGCTGGAACGGATCCAGGGAGTCCGGCCGGAATGGCTCCATGTGGTCCTCGGGGGTTCGGCGCGAGCCGTCGAGCGCCTGCGCGTCGACGACTACATGGCCTACTACCGCAGCGCGCGGGACCGCTTCCTGGCGGCCGTCGAGGCGGGCCAGCCGGTCGCGTTCCCGCCGCCGGACACATATCCGGAGCCGGTCGATCACTGCGACGTCTGTCGCTGGGCGGCCGAGTGCGTCGCCCGGCGGCGGTCGGACGACCATCTCAGCCTCGTGGCCGGCATCTCGGGCCGCCAGCGGCGCGCACTGTCCGAACGAGGTGTCGGCACGCTTGCCGCACTCGGCGACCTCGCGCTGCCGATGCAGCCCAAGCTCGAGGGCACGTCCGATGGCGCTCTGGCGCGGGTCCGCGACCAGGCCCGGATCCAGCTCGAGGGTCGTCGCGAACGGCGGTTGAAATACGAGCTGCTGGTGCCTTTCCCCGGCGAGCCGTACGAAGCCGAACGGGGTCTTGCGACGCTCCCTCCACCGTCGACGGGCGACCTGTTCTTCGACATCGAAGGCGACCCGTATGCGTTCGAGGATGGCCTCGACTACCTCTTCGGCGTGATGGGGACCGACGGCGCCTTCCGCGCGATCTGGTCACGCGACGCGACCGGCGAGTTCTCGCTCCAGGGGGAACGTCAGGCGTTCGAGGAGTTCATCGACTTCGTGATGGCCCGCCTCGAGGCCGACCCGACGATGCACGTTTACCACTACGCGCCCTACGAGCCCACGGCCCTCAAGCGGCTGATGGGCCGTTACGGGACCCGCGAAGCCGAGGTCGATCGATTGCTGCGCGAGGGCGTGCTCGTCGACCTGCTGCGTGCGGTCCGCCAGTCGCTGCGCGCGTCGGTCGAGAGCTACTCGATCAAGAAGATGGAGGCGTTCTACGGGTTCACGAGGGAGATCGACCTGCGCGATGCTGGGTCGAGCATCGTGGCGTTCGAGACGTGGCTGGAGCTCGGCGAGGGCGAGCGCCCGCAGACGGACATCCTCGACCGGATCGAGCGCTACAACCGCGACGACGTGGTGTCGAACAAGGAGCTGCGCGACTGGCTGGAGGCCCGCCGTGACGAGCTGATCGCGACCGGCGTCGAGATTCCCCGGCCCGCCCCACGGGAGAACCCGCTGCCCGCCGAGCTGACCGACGCGATGGCCCGGGTCCAGGCGTTGGTCGATCGGCTCGCAGATCCGGCGATCGTGCCGGAGGACCGAACCCAGCGCTCACCGGAGCAGCACGCCCAGTGGCTGTTGGCGCAGCTGCTCGGCTGGCATCGGCGCGAGGACAAGGCGATGTGGTGGGAGTTCCATCGGCTGATGGATCTCACGCCCGAGCAGCTCGTGGACGAGTCCGACCCGATCGGCCTGCTCGAACCCGTCGGGCCACAGGACGAGGAACTGAAGGGCAAGCAGACGTGGCGCTATGCCTTCCCGCCCCAGGACTTCGACGTCGGTCGTGGGGAGGTCTACGACCCGGGCCAGAAACAGGAGCGGCCGGACGATTCGCCCTTCAAGTGGGATGCCGGCGACGTGGTCAAGGTCGACCTTGCCGACGGCACGGTCGACATCCGACGAGAGGTGGCCAAGCCCCATCCGCGGGCGATCGTGCCGCTGCCGTGGGTCCGCGCCCAGGCCCACCAGGAACGGCTGATCGAGATCGGCGAGTGGGTCGCCGATCACGGCATCGACGCCGACGGACCGTACCGCGCGATGCGCGACCTGCTCCTCGGTCGACCGCCGCGCGCCGGCCAGGTTCCGGGTGGACCCTTGGCGACCGACGACGAGTCCGACCTGGCCGCGGCTCGCCGGCTGGTGATGGCGCTCGACTCCACCACGCTCGCGATCCAGGGACCGCCTGGCTCGGGCAAGACCTACAGCGGCGCCCGGATGATCTGCACGCTCCTCGACGCCGGGCGGCGGGTCGGCATCACCGGGACCAGCCACAAGGTGATCGGCAACCTGCTGGCCGAGGTGCTCAAGGCGGCGCCGACCGAAGGCGTCGACGTCCGGCCGATCCAGCACGGCCAGCCCCACCAGGTGCTCGACGACGACCGCGTCGTGCGTGCCAAGGATGCCGACGACGTGCGTCATCGATTGGCGGACGGGCGCTCGAATCTGGCGGCCGGCACGTCCTGGCTGTGGGCCTCCGCGAAGGTCGCGGGCGCGATCGACGTGCTGTTCGTCGACGAGGCGGGCCAGATCTCGCTCGCGAACGTGGTCGCGATGTCCCAGGCGACGGACAGCATCGTGCTCCTGGGCGACCCACAGCAGCTCGATCAGCCGCTTCGCGGCACGCATCCGCCTGGTGCGGAACGCTCGGCGCTTGCGCACGTCCTCGACGGGGCCGCGACGATCCCGCCGGATCGCGGATTGTTCCTCGAGACGACGTGGCGGCTGCATCCGGAGCTTTGCTCGTTCACGTCCGAGGTCTTTTACGACGACCGCCTCGAGCCTGAGGCGCACCTGGCCGGGCAGCGCCTTCGGAGCAGCCTGTCGCTGGTCGACGGCGTGGGTCCGCGGCTGGTCGCGATCCCCACGGTCGGGGCCGACAGCGAGTCGCCGGTCGAGGCGGCCGCGGTCGCCGACTTGGCCCGGTCGATCGTCGGCGGGTCGTGGACGGACGGCCATGGCGTCACGCGTCCGTTGACGTGGAACGAGGTCCTGATCGTCGCGCCGTACAACGCGCAGGTCGGGGCGATCCAGCGGCTCCTCCCGCCCGAGGCGCGCGTCGGGACGGTCGACAAGTTCCAGGGCCAGGAGGCGCCGATCAGCATCTACTCACTGACGACGTCCGCGCCCGAGCTCGCGCCGCGCGGGATGGACTTCCTGTACAGCCGAAACCGATTGAACGTCGCGACGTCGCGGGCGCGCTGCGTTGCGCTAGTCGTCGGCTCGCCGGACCTGTGGCGTGTCCGCGCCAGGACGCCCGCCCAGATGCGGCTCGCGAATGCGTTCTGCCGGTTCGTCGAGCTGTCCGGAGCGTCGGGCGCGGGGGCGGGCGCGGCCGGCGACGGTGCCGATGCGCTGGCCGGCGCCTCGGAGTACGAGATCCTCACGCTCGATCTCGTGCTGACCGTCAGTCCCGTACCATCGGCCGTCATGGCCGAGGCACGACCGACAAACCCCGCGGAGCTCGAGCGGCTCCGCCGGCGGACCGTCGCGACCCTCGTGGCCGGGGTCGCCCTCGGCAGCACCGGGCACATCGCGGCGGTGACGGTCGCGACGATCGTGGCGACGCACATCTCCGGTGGGGCGAAGGCCTGGAGCGGCGCCCCGACCGCGACGGTCGTCCTCGGGGCGGCCGCCGGCGCGATCTGCCTGTCGTGGGTGATGGTCCGGCGCGGTCGTCGATTCGGCCTGACGACGGGATACGTCGTCAGCGTGCTCGGGGCGATCGTCGCGACCGCTGCGGTCGTCATGCTGTCGCTCCCGCTCCTGCTCATCGGGACCCTGCTGATCGGTTTCGGCAACGCCTCGAACCAGCTGTCGCGCTATACCGCGGCCGACCTCGCTCCGCCCGACCGTCGAGCATCGGCGATCGGCGTCGTCGTGTGGGGCGCCACGATCGGAGCGGTCGTCGGACCGAACCTCGTCGCACCGGCCGGCCAGATCGCACTCGCCCTGGGCCTGCCCGAGCTGAGCGGCCCGTACCTGGTCCCGATCGTGTTCGTCGGGGCAGCAGCACTGCTGTCGTTCGTGCTCCTCCGGCCCGACCCGTACGAGCTCGCCGACGCGTCGTCCCGCCACGACGGGGAAGGCGGCTGACCGGTCAGTCGCGGTCTCTCTGGCGAGCGTCCTCGCTCGTCCGAGCGTCCCGGTCGCGATGGTGGCGCTCGTGGCCGGCCAGTTCGTGATGGTCCTGATCATGACGATGACCCCGCTCCACATGGCCGATCACGGCCACGATCTCGCGGCGGTCGGGCTGGTGATCAGTGGCCACACGTTCGGGATGTTCGGGCTCTCGCCGATCTCAGGCCGCCTGACAGACCGGTTCGGCAGCGTGCCGGTGATCCTGGCCGGCCTGGGTGTGGTTGCCTCGGCGTCGCATCCTGGCCGCCGCGGCGCCACCCGAGGGCGGGGCCATCCTGTTCGTCGCGCTGTTCCTGCTCGGCTACGGCTGGAACCTTGGGTATGTCGCCGGATCGGCGCTGCTGACCCACGGGCTGTCGCTGGCCGAGCGGACCCGCATCCAGGGGCTGACCGACGGCCTGATCTGGAGCTCGGCCGCGGTGGCGAGCATCGGTTCAGGGGTCGTGCTTGGCGTACGCGGGCTTCGCGATCCTCGGACTGTTGGGCGCGGCCCTGGTCGTGGCGCCGATGCTGCTCGTGATCGCGCGGCGCTCGGCCGTCGCCGGGTCGCGAGGCGCCTCCTAACTCGCGGACGACCCACGCGGCGAGGACCCGGGCACAGGCCTCGACCTCGTCGAGCGACACGTGCTCGTCGGCGCTGTGAGCGACCTTGACGTCACCCGGTCCGAAGATCACGCACGGCGTCTCGCCGTGGTTGACGAACATCTGCATGTCGGCTCCGTAGGGTTCGCCCAGGAGCGTCGGGCGGCGGCCGGTCACCGACTCCGCGACGTCGGCCAGCCCGACCGGGAGCGGGTGATCGGACGCCACGCGAGCGGATCCGAAACGTCCACCGGTGATCTCGACAGTGGCTGGGTGCTCCCGCAGGAAGTCGTCGTCGGCACACGCCGCCGCGATCGCCGCGCGCAGGTCGGCCTCGGCGTCGGCCGGTGACTGGCCGAGCCGGACGCCGTAGCGCCCGTAGGCGACGACCCGGTCGAGGACCGTCGATGCCCACTCGCCACCTTCGACGATCCCGATGATCGTCGGGTACGGCAGACCGAGCGCGGTCATCAGGGGATCCGTCTCGGCTTCGTTCCGGCGCGTCTCGTCCGCCTCGAGGGCACGCGTCAGGACGAACAGCTTGTCGAGCGCCGAGACGCCCTCCCGTCGCTGCGAGGCGTGCGCGGCCCGACCGGGCACCGCCAGCCGGAATGTGATCGCACCTGCATGGGCCACGACGATGTCGAGCCGCGAGGGCTCGGTGATGATCGCCAGGTCCGCGGTCGCTCCGGACCGGATCGCCGCCAGCGTGCCCTGTCCGCCGTCCTCCTCCGAGGGGACCAGCACGACCGCGAGCTCGCCCGTGAGCCGGTCGAGATCGCCCGACGCTCGGAGCGCCCGGACGGCGGCGAGGATCGACGCGACCCCGCCCTTCATGTCACACGCGCCCCGGCCATAGAGGCGGCCATCCCGGATGTCCGCGCTCCACGGGTCGACGGTCCACGTGGCGGGATCGCCGGGCGGCACGACATCGAGGTGGCCGGACAGGATGAGACGCTTGCCGCTGCCCGGGCCCACCCTCCCGATCACGACCGGCAGCGAGGTGCGGGACATCTCCTCGCCGGGCCAGGCCGGGTCGGCGCGGATCTCATGGAGGTCGGGCCGGACGACTTCGACGATCAGTCCGAGCTCGTGCAGAGCGCCGGCGGCCCAATCGGCGACGATCTCCTCCGACCCGGTGATGCTCGGGATGCGGACCAGCGTCTCGAGGTCGTCGATCAGCCTGGCGCGATCGACGTCAGGCACGAACGTCAGCCACGAACGTCAGCCACGCCGGATCGGTCGCGTCATGCACGTCGGGCCGCCCGAGCCGTTGATCCCGACCTGCGTCGCCGCGTAGGTGTGCACCTCGCACCCCGCCGCTGCCAGCGCGGCAGCGGTGACCGGGTTGCCCTCGGCCATGATCACCACCCCGGGACGGACCGCGAGGACATTGCAGCCGAGCGTCGGGAACTCCTCGTCGGGCACGGCGACGAGCCGGATGTCGAGATCCAGCAGCAGCTCCCACAGGCCGACGGGTAGCAGCGGCATGTACACGACGGCGATGTCGTCGGCCACCGGCGAGATGACGCTCATGAGGTGGACGAGTTCTGCCGGGCCCTTCCAGAACGGCAGGTCGAACACGCGCACGTCTCCGCCGATGAGATCTGCGAGCTGCGCCACGCCAGTCGCGTTGGTCCGCAACGTGCGGCCGATACAGAACAGGTCCGGCCGCAGCCAGAAGGTGTCGCCACCCTCGACGGTGCCCGGGGCCTCGATCCGGCCGAGCGTCGGGATGCCGGCGGCCTGCGTCCACCGCTCGAGGACGTCCGGCTCCTCGGTCCTGCCCGGCTTGCCGGGTCGCAAGGGAATGGCGCCCCGGTCGGTGACGAGGAGCGGGTCGAACGTATAGACCAGATCCGGGTCGTCGGTCTCGTCCTCGAGCACATGGATCCTGGGTCCGAGACCAGCCAGCAGCTCCACGAACCCGTCGTGCTCGCGCTGGGCGACAGCGAGATCGACCGGGTAGAGGAACCCATGCGCCGGGTCGTCGAACGCCCGACCGAACGCCTCACCGGGCCGCTTGACCAGGACGTCGTGCAGCGGCGCCGACATGCTCTGTGCGCCGTACCGCAGCTGAGCTGGTCGTCATCGCGGAAGGATAGCCGTGGCCCGCGATCGGGAGTACGCTGCGGGCACCATGGCCGCCTATGCCGTGATCGCTCGCATCGGACGGGTCGACCCGCATCTGACCGTCCACGACATCGCCCTCGATCCAGATATCGACGACGATGGACCCGACGGCGGACTGCCGACCAACGGCCCTGCCGTGACCGTGGATGTCGTCCGAGGCCCCGAGCCCGGACGGGTCACGGAGTGGGTCCGGAGAGCCCGCGAGCTCTGGGTCCAGACGACGTTCTACGTCTTCGACGCGAACAGCTGGCGCACCTAGCGAAGCGGGCTCCCGAAGCGCACCGGATCGAGCGCCGCTGGCGGTGCCTCGAGCCGACCGTCGATGAGGTCGGCGATCATGCGGCCCGACGCCGGGCCGGTGGAGATCCCCCACGGACCATGACCGGCGGCGACCCAGAGGCCCGTCACTCCGGGGATCGCTCCGACGAGAGGTCGACCGTCCACGCTCTGGGGTCGGGCGCAGACGCGCGGCGGCCCGATCGGCGCATCGGCGATGGCCGGCACGAAACGGATGCCGCGGCGGACGAGGGACGGCACAAGGGTTTCCGCGTCGGGTTCGTCGGCGAGGAACGTCGAGCCGAGAGAGCTCACTCCCTCTGCGGTGACGAGACTGAAGGCGTGGCCGGCTTCGCCGTCGTCCTCCAGACCCGGCTCGATCGAGATCTCGGCCTCCTCGAGGACCCGGCTCGGTGGCGCCGCGAGCGTGACCGGCACGACCACGCCCCAGCGTGGCGCGATCGGTCGCCAAGCGCCCGATGGATCGACGATGCCCGGCGTCCACGGCCCCGCCGCCACGACAACGTGCTCGGTCGCGAGGTGCCCGCCGCCCTGTAAGGCGACGCCCCGGACTCTGCCGCCCTCGAGCCATGGGATCGCCTCCGCGCCCAGCCGGATCTCAACGCCGCTGGCCGAAGCGCGGGCGGCGTACGCCCGCGTCGCCGTCGCCGGTCCGACCGGGTAGCCGATCTCGAGGCGACACGCGGCCACGCCCTCGGCGACTGCCGGTTCGAGACGGCGCATGTCGTCCGGGGAGACGTACGTCGGCTGCAGGTGGGGGTGGGATGCGGCGAGCGCGACGGCGAGGCGCTGCGCTCCATCGACATCGCGCGTGACGCTCAGCAGCCCTGCGGGACTGGCCGGGAGGGACAGTCCGTCCAGCTCGCGATAGAGCGCGACCGTCTCGAGATGCAGGTCGACGAGGACGCTGTCGAATGGGTGCTGGACGACGCCCGAGTTGCGCCCTGACGCACCGGCACCGATCTCGTGCCGCTCGAGCAGGAGCACCCGACGACCGGCGGCTGCGAGATGGTCCGCGGCGGCAACCCCGACGATCCCGCCGCCGATGACGATGACGTCCGGGGCGGGCTGTGATCGGTCACGCACCCGCGGATGATGCCAGTCGGAGGTGCCAGCCCGCGGGCCCCGACACGACACCTGCCCAGCGATCGTTGCAGCCGCAACGACAGGCTTCGATCGGTGGCAACGTGTACCATCCCCGCGAGAGTCATGACCGTCACCGAACGCGCCGACGCGCGACCACTGTCCCCGAACGATCCGCGGCTCGAGCCGTGGCGCTCGTTCCTCACCGCCCACGCCAGGATCACGCGGCGTCTCGATGAAGAGCTCCGCGCCGAACACGACCTGTCGCTGGCGGAATACGACGCGATGCTCACCATCGCGGACGCGCCCGAGCGACGGATCCGGATGCGCCAACTCGCCGATCGGGTGATCCTCAGCAAGAGCGGCGTGACACGGCTCATCGACCGGCTCGTGCTCGATGGCCTGGTCGAGCGGAAAGCGTGCGCGAGCGACGCCCGTGGGGCGGAGGCCGTCCTCACCGCGGAAGGGCTCGAGCGCCTGCGTCGCGCCTCGCGGACCCACCTGCGAGGGATCGCGGAGCACTTCCTGGCCCCCCTCGACGAGGGCGACCTGCCGGCGATCGAGCGGTCGATGCAGTCGGTCGCCGAACATGCCGGCCCGGGCGGTGACACCCCCGACTGATCCGCGCGCCGAGCGGCCGCGCGGCCGGCTGTACGTCGGGACGAGCGGGTTCGCGTATCCCGCGTGGAGTCCGCGTTTCTACCCGCCCGGTCTGCGCGGTGACGCGCTGCTGAGCCACTACGCCTCGCGGCTGCCGGCGGTCGAGCTGAACAACACGTTCTACCAGTCGCCGTCCGAGTCGAAGGTCGCGACCTGGCTCGGCGCAACGCCGCCCGACTTCAGGTTCAGTGTCAAGGCGCAGCGCGGCGGCTCGTGGCGAGCGATGAACGGCAGCCCCGACCCGGGTCTTCCGTGGCTCACCGACCCGTACCGGCGCTTCGGCGAGCGGCTGGGCACCGTGCTCTTCCGCGTCCCCGACAACGTCAAACGCGACGACAGCCGACTCGCAGCGATGCTTGCGGCCTGGCCGCCGGACCTGGCTCTGACCGTCGAGTTCGGGGACCCGGGCTGGGAGGCCGACGAAACGGTGGCGCTGCTGCGTGACGTCAGCGCCGTCCTGTGCGCCACCGAAGGCCCGGACGATCCGGCGCCGCCGACGCTCAGGCGGACCGGGCCGTTCCTGTATGTCCGCCTGCGTCGCCACGACTACACCGACGACGAGCTGGCCGCGTGGCGCGATCGATTCGAGCCGTTCCTCGGCGCGGGCGACGACGCCTACGTCTTCTTCCGCCACGACGAGACCGGTCGCGGAGCGGAGCTCGCCGAGGCGCTGCGGGCGCTGGCCGGCTAGGACTCGTCGGCTACGTCGACCCGCGCGAATACTCGGCCGGACCGAACATCACGAGCAGCACGAGACGCTCCTCGATGTCGATGAACCGGTGCTCGACCCCGGCAGCGACGAAGATGACCGATCCGGCCGTGATCGGGCGCTCGTCGTCGCCGACACGGACCCTGGCCATGCCCGACATCACGACGTAGAGCTCGTCCTCGGCGTGCGGCGATTGCGGGTCGGTGGCGCCGGCCTCCAGCACGTACAGCCCGCCGGACAGGTCGGGGACCGAGATGAACTCGTGGTAAAGCCTGCCACTGGCGACCCGCGCCGCGTCGAGCTCGGCGAGCTCCCAAGCATCCATGGCCGCAGCCTACCGCGGGCGACCGGAGACGCCACGCCGCGGCGCGCCAGACGACCTCTCGCGACGATCCCGGATACATTCCGCACCATGCCCCGGTCCCTCGCCGTGTTGCTCATCGCCGCCCTGCTGCCGATCGGCTGCGTCGAAGCGACGGAGCCACCGCGGCCGTCGGTGCTGCCGAGCCCGGCCCCGACGACGGCGCCATCCTCGAGTCCGAGCACCGAGCCCACCGTTGCGACACCCTCGGGCGACGCCACCCGCGCTCTCCGTCGACCCGGTCCTGGAGGGGCTCACGGACCCGGTCGATATCGCCTGGCGACCCGACGATCCCGAGACGCTGTTCGTCGTCGAACAAGTCGGGCGCGTCCGGATCGTGCGTGACGACCGGTTGGTCGAGCGTCCGTTCCTCGACATCAGCGGCCTCGTGCGCGCCGGCGGCGAGTCGGGCCTGCTCGGTCTCGCCTTCCTGCCGAGCGGGGAGGCGGGCCGGTTCTTCGTCTACTACACGAACGACGCCGGCCGCCAGGTCGTCGCGTCGTACGACACCGATCCGAACGACCCGGACGTCGCTGCGCCGAGCACCGCCACGGTCTGGCTCGACATGGCCGATCGGTTCGGCAACCACAACGGCGGCGCCCTGGTGTTCGGCCCAGATGGCGACCTGTACATCGGGACCGGTGACGGTGGCGGCGCCGGAGACCCGCTCGATTCCGGTCGCCACCTCGACACACTGCTCGCAAAGGTCCTGCGGATCGATGTCGACCACGACGTCCCGGGTGACATCGACCCGCGCTACGTCGTCCCGTCAGACAACCCGTTCGTCGACCGGAGCGGCGCGCGACCCGAGATCTGGTTGACGGGGTTGCGCAACCCGTGGCGGATACGCTTCGACCGGGCGAACGGTGACCTGTGGATCGCGGACGTCGGCCAGGGGGATCGCGAGGAGATCGACGTGGCACGCGCCGGCCAGAGCGGCCTCGACTTCGGCTGGAACGTCATGGAGGGCTCGACCTGCTTCCGCAGCGTCGGCCTCGATTGCCTGACCCCGGAGCTGATATTGCCCGTCGCCGAGTACGACCATTCGGTCTCAGGCGTCTGCTCCGTGACCGGCGGGACCGTCTATCGCGGCACGGCGAACCCCGGCCTCGTGGGCTGGTATGTCTTTGCGGACTACTGCTCCGGGACCTTCTGGGCGATCGATGCATCGCTCGATCGGACGGAGGACCCGGCCGTCGTCGCCGAGACCGATTTCCTCATCAGCGCCATCGCCGAGGATGCAGCCGGTGAGCTGTACGCGACCGACCACGCGGGCGGGCAGCTGCTCCGCATCGGGGTCGCAGGCGGCTGACCGAGCGGGCTAGCGCGCGCGGTACGTGACGGTCACCGTCACAGTCACCTCGAGCGAGCCCGCCTCGATCGGCGTCGCGACGTCCGCTGCCGCGAGGGCCATCCGGTCCGCCTTCGCGAACGGCATCGGCGGACGGGTCGGGACGCCCTCGACGATGTCGGAGACGCCGACGATCGCGAGCCCCGCGGCCTCGGCGAGGACGTCGGCCCGGGCACGTGCGGCGGCCATAGCCTGCACCCGTGCCTCCCGCTCGGCGGGGGCGGGATCGGCGACGCGGAACGACAGGCTGTCCATGCTCGTCGCACCGGCCGCGAGGGTCCGGTCGACCACCTCACCGAGCTTGGCCAGGTCGCGGACCGTGACCTCCACGACGTTCGCCAGCTCATAGCCGATGAGCGTCGGCGCCCGCCCGTCGCGGTAGTCGTAGCGAGGTTGGACGGACAGCAGCGACGTCCGGACGTCGCGGCGTGCGACGCCCGCGCCGTCGACGGCGGCGAGGATCTCGTCCATGGCCCGCCCGGCATCCGCGCGTGCCGCCGCGACCGTCGGACGGCTGACGGAGACGCCGAGTCGCAGGTCGGCGGTATCGGGCTCGACCGCGACACGGCCCGTGCCACTGACGACGATCGTGCCGGTCTCGGCCGGGCTGTTCTGGGCGGGCATGGGCCTCCTCCACGGGGTGTCGGGCGATGGTAGCCGGGGTCGGCGGAAGCGTCCGTCCGGCGGCGTGTGGTGCGTCGACGCCACGCCCCTGGTGGCGTGACACAGGCCTGCAATCCGGTCGAGGGCCGCCCGCTCGCGTCCGTCACGCCTCGCCATCGAGCATTGCCCCATGACCGGCGTCCGTCGTTCTCGCCTGCCCGGCAGTCGTCGATGACGCCCACCACCCGACGCATCACGATCCGCCGCGAATCGCGCCATCGACGCGACATGGCGCGGCAGTCGCCGGGCGGGTGGGCCCTCCCGGTCGCCGGGACGATCGCACTGGCAACCCTGGGCACCGTCGGGCTGGCTGGTGTCATCGCTGTCTCGACCCTTGGCGTCATGTCGGCCGGTCTCCCGGATCCGAGCGAGCTGGACAGCTTGGGGTTCGCCCAGGCGACGATCGTGTACGACCGTGCCGGCAAGGTCGAGCTCGGACGGTTCGAGGACCAGCGGCGCCGCGTCCTGGCCTTCGATTCGATCCCCAAGACCGTGCTCGACGCGACGACCGCCGCCGAGGACCGCACGTTCTGGGACAACGCCGGCATCGACGTCCCGGCGTTGATCTCCGCTGCCGCTGAGAACGCGTCCGGCACCGGCGAGCGCGGCGCTTCGACCATCACCCAGCAGCTCGTCCGCGCCCGATTGCTGCCCGACGACGTCATCGAGGCGGGGGCGGACCGCTATGTCCGCAAGGTCAAGGAGATCATCCAGTCGCTGCGCCTGAGCGACGAGTATCCGGGCGAGGCCGGCAAGCAGCGCGTCGTGACCGCCTACCTCAACGAGATCTTCTACGGGCACGGGGCGTACGGCATCGCTGCTGCCGCCGAGATCTACTTCGGCGTCTCCGACCTCTCCACATTGACGGTCGCCCAGGCCGCGCTCCTGGCCGGCCTCCCCAAGTCCCCGACGACGCTCGACCCGTATCGCTTCGCCGTGCCGGACGCCAAGGGCCGCCTCGTCGTACCCGCAGGATCGGCGCCGGTCGTCCGACGCGACTGGGTCCTCGAGGGGATCGCCGCCACGGGACGATGGACCACGCTCGAGACGGACGAGCTCCGCGCCGCGACCGAGGAGCCCGTCGTCCTGGCCGGTGAACGCCCGGTCCGTATGCCGGGAGGCCACTTCACGTGGCAGGTCCGCCGCCAGCTCGAGGCGATCTTCGGGCCCGACGCCGATCTCGAGCGCGGCGGCTACCGGGTCACGACGACGCTCGACTGGCGCGCGCAGCGACTGGCCGAGAAGTGGCTTGCCGCGACGGCCATCGCACCGAACGTTTCGCGCCGCGCCGCCGAACGCATGCTGAACCGCACGAGGATCCCCAAGGGCGAGCGGGCGTGGATCCGGGCGCTCCGCGGCAAGGACCTGCACAACGGGGCGCTCGTCGCGCTCGATTACCGCACCGGCGACGTCCTTGCCTACGTCGGCAGCGCGGGCTACGCCCGCGACGATCTGGCGAGCCGCCGCTTCGAGCCGAAATACGACGCAGCCGGCGACGGTGCCCGTCAACCGGGATCCGCCTGGAAGCCGATCCTGTACGCGGCCGCGTTCGACGCGAAGCGGCTGACCCCGGGCAGTGTCCTGCTCGACATCACGACGCAGTTCGACCGCCGCCAGGACTGGGCGCCACGGGACGCCGACCAGCGCGAGCGCGGCCCGGTGCTCGTCCGACGGGCACTCCAGTACTCGCTGAACATCCCGGCCGTTCGCGCGTTGCAGCGCGTCGGTAACGAACGAGTGGCCGACACGGCCGAGAAGATGGGCATCCGCTTCACCGGCGGTCGCACGGCCTTCCTCCAGTCCGGCCTTGCCGGCGCCCTCGGGACGGTCGAGGTCCGACCGCTCGATCTCACCGCCGCGTACGGCACGATCGCGAACGGCGGCGTCCACATCCCGCCTCGCATGATCCTCGACGTCCGGACGGCGGACGGACGCATCGTGTGGCAGGCGCCCGAGCCGGCCGGACGCCAGGCGATCTCGCCGGCGGCGGCCTATCTCGTCACCGATATCCTCCAGGGGAATACGGATCCCGCCCAGAACGACATCTGGGCGGCGAAGCTGTCGCTGACCGGCCCCAACGGCAAGAAGCGTCGCCCGACGGCAGCCAAGACAGGCACGACCAATGACGCGCGCGATCTTGGCACGTACGGGTTCCTGCCACCCACCAAGGACGGGCAGGGTCTCGTCGTCGGCGTGTGGCTCGGAAATAGCGATCACTCGTATCCGCGGTCGCGCAAGCCGGCGACCTCGCTGACGGCCGCTGCCCCGCTGTGGCGCGCCTTCATGCGCGACTACACGCGCAAGTGGCCGATCACCGCGTTCAAGCGCCCGAAGGATGTCGTCCGCACCAAGATCGACGCCTGGTCGGGTGGGCGTCCCGGGGCGTGGACACGCGAGACGACCGCCGAGTGGTTCATCCGCGGCACGCAGCCGGGGTCGCGAAAGGCGATCGACAAGGACGGCCTGCTGTACCGCATCGGCTGTGGCGGCTGGCGGGTCGATCCGCTCCAGGCCGAATCGGGACCCGCCGCCTGGCGTGCCGACGTGGAGGACTGGCTGCGGCGCGCGCGGCGTGGGCCCGGCGTCGTGGGACGGCTCGATTCCGCGACGGCGTACTTCTGGGGTGAACGATCGTGGGGCGGCCCGTTGATCGGGTCGTGCTACCGGCAGCGCCATGAGGGCGGGGGCAACAACGGGAACAACAAGAACAAGAAGAAGGACAAGCCACCGAAACCGACCGCATCGCCGCCGCCGACCCCTGCACCGACCGGTTGACTGCGGCGGGGGGCCCGCGACTGGGCCGGGTTGTCACGTGGTTGCAATCCTCGTTCTCAGATGCGCCACGGCGGCGCAAGCCGCGCCGTAGTGCACTCCCCGTGCAGAGCGCGCGTGGCCGGCTGCGCGCCGTCGTCCTGCGCGTTTCGCACCGGCCCCAGCATCGATCGACGAGGCGCCGTTGACAGCCCTGCCACCGATCACGGGATCGCCGCACGACGTCGGACGGCGGTGGACGACGGACACACCTCGCCCGAGGCACCCATTCGGGACCCGGACGACATGACGCTGGCAGCGTTCATGGCGGAGGCGGGCCGCATCCTCGGCGCGTCCCTCGATAGCGCCTCGACGCTCCGGCAGATCGCCGACCTGATCGTCCCTGGTGTCGCGGATTGGTGTGCGGTCGATCTGTTCGACGCGGATGGGACGCTGGCTCCTGTCGCGGTCACCCACCGCGACCCTGACCGGGTCGCGCTCGTCGAGGAGCTCCGTCGCCGGTATCCTGCCGACCCGGATGCGCCGGTCGGCGCACACGCCGTCGCGCGAACGGGCCAGGCGATGATCATCCCCGAGATCGACGAGTCCATGATCCGGGCGTCCGCCCGCGACGAGGAGCATCTCGCCCTGATCCAGACGCTGGAATTGCGGTCATGGATGTGCGCGCCGATGACCGCGGCGGGCCGGGTCGTCGGGACCATCGCATTCGCGGGCGCCGAGACCGGACGGGTGTTCGGACCAAGCCATCTGCAGTTCGCCGTCGATCTCGCGGCTCGCGCCGGCGTCGCGGTCGAGAACGCCCGGGCGTTCCAGGCGGCAGATCGCTTCCGGCAGATCCTCGACGCCGTGGCGGAGGCGATCTTCGTCCTCGACCCGGCCAGCGACGTGGTCCAGGGGATCAACCATGGCGCGAGCGCGCTGCTGGGTCGAACGGCCACCGACCTGGTGGGTTGCCATCTGTCGGACCTGGTGGAGGACTCGGTCGCCGAGGGTGTCGACCGGGTGATCCGCGCCGTCCGCGAAGGTCGGTCCGAAGCGCGCACCGTGTCGTTGCGGTTCCGAAGGGACGGCGGGCCGGCGATCCCGGCCGAGGTGCTCCTGCAGCGCGTCGAGCTGCCCGGCGAGTCCCCGACGATCGTGGCGATCGCGCGCGACGTCCGGGAGCGTCTTGAGGTCCAGGGGCGTCTGAAGCGGCTGGCCGAGGCTGAACACGCGCGCGCCGCCGAGCTGAACGCGGTCATCCGGGCGATGGGCGACGGGGTGATCGTGTGCGCCGCCGATGGGCGGACGATCCTCGCCAACCCTGCCGGTCGGGCCATGTTCCCGTCGATCACCGAGATCAGCTACGCCGGGATCCTTGCCGCGCTGCACGACCCTGAGAGGATGGCACCGCCACTCGGGACGCATGCCGGGCCGGTCGTCTTCCGGACGCGGTCGGAGCCCGAGCGCTGGATCGAGGTGGCGACGTATCCGGTCGATCGCGCCACCGACGGCGAGACGCGCGGGGAGACGATCCTGGTCCTGCGGGACGTCACCGAGCAACGCCAGCGCGAGGCGGTCAGGGAAACCTTCATCGGCGTCCTGTCGCATGAGCTGCGCACGCCGGTCACCACGATCTTCGGTGGCGCTCGCGTCCTGTCCCGGGAGGACAGTGGCCTCGACGAGGCGACCCGCCGGGAGATCCTCGCCGATGTCGCCGACGAGGCCGAACGGCTCAAGCGGCTCGTGGAGGACGTCGTCGCCCTGAGTCGGTTCGGCGAATCGGAAGGGGATCTGGGCCGGGAGCCGGTCCTGCTCCAGCGCGTCGTGCCGACCGTCGTCGCCTCGGAGGAAGAGCGCTGGCCGGGGGTCACGTTCACGGTCCAGATCCCGCCCGGGCTGCCGACGGTCGTCGCCGACCCGACGTATCTCGAGCAGGTCATCAGAAACCTCCTCGCAAACGCGGCCAAGTACGGTGGGCAGGGGGCCACGGTCGAGGTCGTCGTGGAGTCGGACACGGATGCCGAGGAGGTGTCGGTCTGCGTCCGCGACGATGGCCCGGGCATCGAGCCGGACGAGGCGGAGCGCCTGTTCGACCTGTTCTACCGCTCGCCGACGACTGCCACCGTCACGGCTGGAGCGGGCATCGGCCTGTTCGTGTGCGCTCGACTCGTGCGCGCGATGGGCGGGCGCGTGTGGGCGCGCGCGCTTCCTGCCGGGGGTGCCGAATTCGCCTTCGCGCTCCGCGTGATGCACGAAGACTGACGCGATCCCTCCCTAGAACCAGCGCCGAGCTTTGGCGAAGACCACGATCGAGACCGCCAGGACCAGCATGCCCCCGACGACGAACCAGAAGTTGGTCGCGTCCTCGAAGAAGCCGACCTTGAAGTTCATGCCCATGACCCCGGCCAGGACGACCGAGGGCAGGAGGACCGCGGACAGCAACGTCAGAGTGCGCATCACGTCGTTGGCGCGCTGCGAGACCCGACCCATGTGGATATCGAAGGTCCCGAGGAGGCCCTCGCGCAGATTCTCGATCGACGACATGGCCGCCTCGAGCCGGTCGACCAGACCAGGCCACGGCCGCCCGACGGTGTCCTCGACATCCATCTCGGGCAATGCGAGGGTCGAGAGCGCGTCGCGATGCGGCGCGAGGGTCCGGCGCACAAGGCCGATCCGTCGCCTCAGCGCGACGATCGCGGAGAGGATGTCGTCGTCGTCCCGGCTATGGAGGGCACGCTGGTCGAGCTCGTCGATCTCGCGCTCGATGGACTCTGCCAACAGGAAATAGCCGACCAGGACCTCGTCGATGAGCGACGACATCAGGTCGCCGGCCATCAACTTCCCCAGTCGGGTCTCGCCATCGAGCCCGTCGTCGAAACGTTCGAGGGCCGCAACCGGCCCGCGGTGAACGGTGAGGACGACGTTGGGAGCCGCGACGAGGTCGATCTCACGGCGCACCAGGCGTGGCGTGTCGCTTTCGTCGAGCTCCATCGCCTCGAGCGTGATGTGGAGGCGGTCAGCGGTGCGCGTGAGGCGAGCCCGGCCAGCGTCCGCGCGCAGCCGGTCCACATCGATACCGCTGAGACCGAGGGCCTCGACGGTCTCGTCGATCGCCGACTCCTCGTCGAGGCTGTCGATATCGACCCACAGCAGCCGCTTCGACCCGAGGGACCGGACGACGTCAGGGGTCAGCTCGACACGACGGTCCTGTCCGTCCGCGTCGAACAGGCGGGCCGACGGGCGGCTCAGTGGATGAAGCTCAGGAAACCCGCCGCGGCGACGGCCACGATCGCGGTCAGGTATTGCAGCGCCAGCATCGTCCGGTCATGGGCGGGATGGTCCTCCACGACCCGGGCCGTCTGGTGCGCGACTCGAACAGCATCGATACGAGACCTCGCTCGTCGGTGGTTGCCCCGGTGATTCGCATCGTGCGGTGCGGCGTGATGCGCGAGGATCGCTCGCCATCGGCCGGCGCATCGCGGGAGTATCACAACGAGGGGGGCGTTCCGGACTGCGAGCCTCCTGCAACCTATCGCACCACACCGGAGCGCACAACCGATGCGCGAAGGCCCGTACGGTCGGATGTGGCCCACACAGATGGCCGCCCGGCGTTGCCCATCGGCTTCGCCGTCATCCCAGGAGGTGACCATATGCTCAAGCAAATCGTCATGCTGGTGGCCTTGGCGGCCGCCCTCGTCGCCTGCGGGTCAGGGACCACGAGTTCACCGGGTACCGAGACCCTGGCACCCGTCGACTCGGCAGCCCCGAGCGCGAGCGAGATGCCGAGCGAGTCCGCGTCGCCGTCGTGATCTGACGAGGCAAAGCCTCAAGACAACGCCGGGTCCTCCCTGGGACCCGGCGTTTTGCTGTCCGGGGGTCGTCCGTCTTCATGCCGTTGTTACGCGCCAGCCCACGTCCGTTGTCCGGCGGCTAAATGGCGACCGCGACATTGGGTCACGTACCCGAGACGGGCACACAACCCCAGCTGTGCGGGTGAGATGCCCGCCAAAGGGAAGGAGGCTTCTGGATGAGCATCATCGCGTGGATCGTCCTCGGCGCCATCGCCGGCTATCTTGCCGGCTTCCTCGTCAAGGGTGACGAGGGGCTCGGGATCATCGGGCACATCGTGCTCGGCATCGTCGGCGCACTCGTCGGCGGGTTCCTGGCCGGGGCCCTGTTCAACAGCGATCCGATCAATGGACCGTTCGATATCCAGTCGATCGTCGTCGCGACGATCGGTGCGGTCATCACGGTCGTGGTCGTGGGCGCCGTGATGGGCCGGAGCCGCGTGGGTCGCGGCCCGGTCTGAGCCCAGCACCGGGCACATCGCCCGGATGCCAAGTCGCGATGGAGCCCACCAGCCCGGTGGGCTCCATCGCTTTTTCGGAAGGAGCATGTGTCGCATGTCGACCATCGTGGAATCGATCGATGTCGCCGTCCCCGTCCGGACGGCGTATGACCAATGGACCCAGTTCGAGGAGTTCCCGCGCTTCATGGAGGGCGTGAAGAGCGTCAAGCAGCTCGACGACAAGACGCTCGAATGGACGGCCGAGATCGCCGGCGTCAAGCGCTCGTGGACTGCGGAGATCACCGATCAGGAGCCGGACCAGAAGGTCGCCTGGCGGTCGACGAGCGGCGCGAAGAATGCAGGTCAGATCACGTTCCAGCCGCTGGGCGACAACATGACCCGCACCACGCTCCAGCTCGACGTCGAGCCCGAGGGACCCGTGGAGACAGCCGGTGACGCGCTGGGCTTCGTCGAGCGGCAGGCCGAGGGCGACCTCCGCCGGTTCAAGGAGTTCATCGAGAAGCGCGGGACCCCGACCGGCGCCTGGCGCGGCGAGGTGGAACGTGGGACGACAGCGGGATCGCGCCGCTAGATCGGCGAGCCGCGAGGCTCATGCAAGGGCGCGACGGCCTGCCGGTTGGGCGACCGTGACGCCGTCCGCGTCACGCTGGCACTGTGGCTCCTGTACCACTGGGGGTCCGGGAGCCACATACATCGACGGTGGACTCGGGCAACCGACCGGCCCGAAAGGCACAAGCGTTGATATGCGTTTGTAATGTCCATCGCGTCGCGCGTGGCGAGTCCGGGAGTTGCGCTCCCGTACGGTCAGCGCAACAGAAGACAACCACAAGGCGGGCGCTTGTGACGGGGCGCACCTCCTTTCGCACGGACGGTTCGGGTCCCCTCCCCGGGCCGTCCGTCGCCTTTTCTACCGTCAAACGAGTGGTCGGGGATCGGGAGGTCTGAGATGACGGCGACGACAAGCCGCGGGGCGGGGAACAAGGACAAGGGCGCGGACGACAGAGCTGTCGACCGTGTGGCCACGACGGCAAAACAGATGGCCGATACGGTCGCCGGGGTCGCCGGCGAGGTGAGCGCCCGGTTGCCGGAAGCTGCGGGCACGACGCGCGACGCGTTCCAGGAGGCGAACCGGATGGTGCGCGCGGGCTCCGACGAGACCCTCAAGGTCGTCGGCGCCCTGTCGATCGGCTTCGCCGGCGGCCTTCTCCTGGGCGGCGCGCCGCGGATCCTCGTAATCGCCTCATTGGTGCCAGCGCTCCTCGTCGGCTCCGAGTTCGTCGATCGCAAGGGCATCGCGGCGAGCTGACCCCTACCCGGGCGTCAGTGCAACAGCGCTGATAGCGGGGTGCGCGTGCCGAGCGACGGACCGCAATCCGTTCGGCCGTAGCGTCGGGGACGACCCCCACACGAGGGCCGCAGGAGGTACCGACAGCATGGACGACGCGAAGCGCGCCTACCGAGAGGCAGAGAACAAGACCAAGGAAGAGCTCCGCCGCTCCGACGGCGAGGAGAGCCTTTCCGACAAGGCCGCGAACCTCGGCGACGACGTCCGACAGGGACTCGGCAATGCCGGGGACGAGATCGACGAGCAGGTCGACAAGGCCAAGTTCCGCCAGGAGCACGGCAACGATCCAGTCTGACGACTGATCGCCTCAAGCGACGACAGAGCCCCGGCCGATGGCCGGGGCTCTGTCACGTCCCGGGGTTCTGTCGCGCCCGACGAGTGCGCAGCCGGAGCAGCCGGACCACGGCGCGCTCCTCGTCGCGATCGGACCCGACCGGTGGCTCTTCCTGCTCCTCGGCGACATCGACGAGGGCGCCCGGCAGGCTCCCGTCGAGATACGCCTCGAGAACGGCGGGATGGACGTAGCTGCCGCGGGCCACGGCCGGGGTATTGCCGAGCCTCGCGGCGGTCCGCCGCATCGCCTCGACGACATTGCGTCGGGCCGCCGGACCGTGATGCTCGGGCTGGAGCGAACGTAGCGCGCGGTACGCCAGCAGAGTCCCGGCCCACGTGCGGAAGTCCTTGGCCGTGAAATCGCCGCCGGACGCCTCGCGCAGGTAGTCGTTGACGTCGTCGGATGTGACGTCGCGGACCTCGCCGTCGTCGTCGACATACGCGAACAGGTCCTGCCCGGGCAGGTCCTGGCAGCGCCGGACGATCGATGCGAGACGCCGGTCGCGCACGTCGACCTCGTGCATGGCGCCCGACTTCCCGCGGAAGCGGAACCGCACGCTGGACCCCTCGATCCGGGCATGCCGCTCCCGCATCGTCGTCAGGCCGAACGATCGGTTGACGCGTGCGTACTCCTCGTTGCCGACACGGATCAAGCTCAGCTCGAGTAATCGCACGACCGTCGCGAGCACCTTGTCTCGCGACAGGCGCTTCGAGGCCAGGTCCTGCCGGCAGCGCCGCCGGATCCGGGGCAGCGCAGCCGCGAACGCGATCATCCGCTCGAAGTTCTCGGCACCGCGCCGCTCGCGCCACTTCGCGTGATAGCGGTACTGCTTCCGACCGCGTGCATCGCGACCCGTCGCCTGGAGATGGCCGTTCGGCCACGGGCAGATCCAGACATCGGTCCAGGCCGGTGGGATGGCGAGAGCCGCGATCCGCGCGCGGGCGTCAGCATCCCGGATCGTGGCGCCCTCAGCGTCGAGGTAGGTCCAGCCGCGACCGGACCGGCGCCGTCTCCAACCGGGTCTGGCGTCGGTCGAATGGCGCAGTCCGCTGGCGCGCGCTGCGGCGCGGGCGTCGTCCGTCGAGATCGACATGGCGGCACGGTAGTGGCGCAGGCGTCACGACGGGACCGCTGCGGGACCTTCGCCACATGCCTGCAATCTCGCATCCCGACGGCACCGACCCGCCGATAGGGTCGCGTTCGGATACTGCGACCAGTCCCGTCGCGACAGGCTGATCTTGGGAGACCGTCGCGATGGGACAGCTGTGTCCCGACGGATGCCCAGCCGCGCAGGAGACCCGATCATTGCAGTACGCAGTCACGATGGAGCGCTTGACGAAGCGGTTCGGCGACGACGTCGCCGTCGATGGCATCACGCTCGCCGTGGCGCCCGGCACCATCGTCGGCATCATCGGTCCGTCCGGCGCCGGGTAAGACCACGCTCGTCCGTCTGATGACCGGTGCCCTGACGCCCTCCGAGGGCGAGGTCCGGGTCATGGGCGAGGACCCGCTCCACTTTCGCCGAGAGACGCGCGAGCGGATCGGCTACATGCCCCAGTCGTTCGCCCTCTACCCCGACCTGACGACACGCGAGAACGTCGACTTCGTCGCGTCGCTGTTCGGTTTGCTGTGGTGGCGTCGACGACGCAGGACGCGTGAGGTCCTCCAATGGGTCGACCTGTGGGATGTCCGGGGACGACGCGCGGGCCGGCTGTCGGGCGGGATGCAGCGGCGGCTCGAGCTTGCCTCCGCGCTCGTCCATGACCCCGACGATCGCGTTCCTCGACGAGCCGACGGCGGGCATCGACCCACTCCTCCGGGCGACGATCTGGAGGGAGCTCGACCGGCTCCGGGAGCAGGGCCGGACCCTGCTCGTGACGACCCAGTACGTCAACGAGGCCGAACAGTGCGACGCGGTCCTGTTGATCGCGGAAGGACGAGTCATCGCGACCGGCACACCACATGAGCTTCGACGCATCGCGATGGGCGGCGACGAGGTCGTGATCGATACCCGCGAGCCGATCGACGCCTCCACCCTGCGGGACGTGCCCGATGTCCGCCGGCTGGAGCAGCGTGGGCCGACCCAGGTTCGCGTCACCGTCGCGGACAGCTCCGCGACGCTGCCCGATCTCGTCGAGGCGATCACCGCGAAGGGGGGCGATGTGGTCAGCGCGGCCGAGACGCGGCCCTCGTTCGACGAGGTCTTCGCCCTCCTGGTCGAGCGCAACCGCGCCGAGCGCGCATCCGACGACGACGCCGGCAAGGCCGCCTGACATGCATGCCCCGCTGGCGGTCATCTGGCGTCTTCTGGCGTTCGTCGGCAAGGAGCTCATCGAGACGATCCGCCGGCCGGGCGCGCTGGTGAGCCTCGTGCTGGGCCCGTTCCTGATCATGGCCGTCTTCGGCGCGGGCTTCAGCGGCGTCCGCCGACCGCTCGAGACGCTGATCGTGGTCCCCGACACGAGCGGGCTGTCGACCGACACGGCGCAATACCAGCAGCTCGCCGGCCCACCTCTGCACATCGCCGAGGTTCTCAGCGACCGGGCCACGGCCGAGGCTCGGCTGCTCGCGGGCCAGGTCGACGTCGTCGTGGTCGCCCCGGCGGACCCGGAAGCGGCATTCCGAGCGGGCCAGCGTACGGTCATCGAAGTCCTCGTCGATCAGACCGACCCGGTCGAGGAGAACTACGCGAGCGTCCTCGCGCATACGCTCGCCGACGCCGTCAACCAGGAGCTCATCGAGCAGGCGGTCGAGGAGGGCACGGGCTACGTCGTCGAGGCCGGCGAGGCAGCGGCGGCGGCTATCCCGCCGGACGTCGTGGCAGCTCCCACAGAGGCGCAGCTGACCAACCTCGCGCCCACAACGCCCACCGTGACGTCATTCTTCGGGCCGGCCGTCCTGGCCCTGATCCTGCAGCACCTGGCCGTGACGCTCGTCTCGATGTCACTCGTCCGCGAGCGACAGAGCGGCGTGATGGAGCTGTTCCGCATCTCGCCGGTCACGGCAGCCGAGGTGATCGCGGGGAAGGTCCTGGCCTTCGGCATCCTCGGGTTCGTCGTGGCGGGCCTGACGGTGACACTGCTCGTCGTCGGACTCGGCGTGCCGTCCCTCGCGGAGCCGGGCTACCTGGCGCTCGCCATCGGGCTCCTGCTGCTCGCTTCGCTCGGGCTGGGCCTACTGATCGCCGTCGTCTCCGATTCGGAGCGGCAGGCGGTCCAGCTCTCCCTCCTCGTGCTCCTGGCGTCGGTGTTCTTCAGCGGCTTCGTCCTGGCCATCGATCAGTTCACGCCGCCGGTCCGCGCGCTCGCGTACGCGCTGCCGGTCACCCACGGGATCCAGCTTCTCCAGGACTTCATGCTCCGCGGCACGACGACGCACCTGTGGCAGGTCGGCGCGCTCGGTGCCATCGCGCTGGTCACGCTCGTCCTGGCGTGGCTGGGTCTACGCCGGGGGATGACGAGGGCCTGATCGCCGCGTCTCAGGGCTGGCCCGGCGCTGCCACGGCACTGCAACACGCGATCCAGCCGGTGCACGCAGTCCGTTGTGGCCTTCCTGAGACTGTTGGCCCAGCGATCCCTCGCATGGAGATCCAGACGTGACCGACGAACGATGGTCCGCACCGGGAACCGACACGGACGAGATCGACCCGAACGAGGAGCCGCGACGCCCCGGCGATGGGCCGGCTTCTGACCCGTCCCCCGACGAGGACGACACCAACCCGCTGCTGCGGGAAGGGCCCGACGCCCCGGATGCCGCCGATATCGAGGACCCGGACAAGCAGCTCTGAGCCGAGGGAAGCGAGAGCGCTCCCTGCGATCGCCTAGCGGGCGACGACGGGCTCGGGCTCCTCGGTCGTCTCATGCGCCCCGTTGCCGGACATCGCGTCGCTCGTCGGGCGACCGCCCTCCGCCGCACTCGGGAGCATCGATCGGTAGATCCTCTCGTAGCCGTCGGTCATCCTCTCGACGGAGAATCGATCGATGACCAATTCGCGGATCGCCTCTCGGTCCAGGTCGTCGACCCGGTCGACCTTGAAGGCCATCGCCGTCACGTCGTCCCCGAGGAAGCCATCGATGCCGTCGCGCACGATCTCCGGCAGGGCACCACTGCGTCGTGCGATCACGGGCGTGCCACACGCCAGTGCCTCGATGGCGACGAGCCCGAATGGCTCTGGCCACGACCCCGGCATGAGGACGGCATGGCTCTCTGCGAACAGCAGGTCCCGATCCGCCTGGGAGATCTCGCCGAGATATTCGACGCTGCTGCCGGCCGCCTTGAGCGCTGGCACGAAGACCTCGTCGTAGTACGCGCGCTCGACGCCGCCGGCCGCGACCTTTGCCGCGATGCGCAGGGGGCGTCCGGCCGCTTTGGCGACCTCGATCGCATCGACGATGCCCTTCTCGGGTGCCACCCGGCCAACGAAGCACAGGGCGTCGGTCCGTCGGCGGCCGAAAGGCGAGTCGGACAAGCGGAGGCCGTTGTAGACGATGCCGGCCCATGGAAGGTCGGGGTGTGTCGAGGCCTGGCTCTTGCTGATTGCCACCAGCCCTCGCGGCGGGTCGACCAGCAAAGCGTCCGCCCACGGCAGGTCGAGACGACCGTGGAAGGTCGAGACGACTGGGATCGGGCTGACCCGCGCCAGGAGCAGGCTGATCCACTCGAGGTGGCTGTGGATGATGTCGAACTCATCGACGTGGGCGAGGACCTGCTGGACCGTCTGCTGAAAATACGGCAGCGAATCGCCTGTGTAGCCGATCGGTCGGAGCGCCTCAGGGACCGTCTCGATGTGCCGTCCTGGCACCACTGAGTCGCCGCTCGCGAAGGTCGTGATCTCGCGGCCCCGCCGGTCGAGCTCCGTCACGAGGCCATGGACGATCCGCTCCGTCCCCCCATATGCCTGGGGTGGGACGCGTTCGAAAGGAGGAGCGACCTGGGCGATGCGGAGGGGGCGTGACATCGAATGTTCCTCGAGACGTGGCGACCGCGAACCCCGACAGAGCGGGGCTCGCGGTCAGTGTCGCACTCCCGGTCGAAGACCGGGCGGAGAAAGGGTTCTAGCGGGTCGGGTCGAGATCCGGGCGGCGCCCTTCTTCGAGCTCCTCTTCGGCCTTGTCTCCGACACCGGCGCCACCGGCCGCGCCAACGGCGCCGCCGACGACCGCGCCAGGAGGCCCGGCCACGGCGCCACCAACCACGGCGCCTGCCGCAGCGCCACCGAGGGCACCCGTGCCGGCCCCGGCCTCGTCATCTGCTCCTTCGGCGGCCTCACCCGCGACGGCACCCGTGACAGCGCCGATGGCGCCGCCGACAACCGCTCCGGGAGGGCCACCCACGGCAGCACCGATGGCCGCGCCACCGAGCGCACCGGCGCCGGCGCCCATGGCCTCACCGCCGACCTCGTTATCGTCGGTCGGGTCCCGCCGAGCCGCCGCCCGATCCAGGTCCTCGCGGTCGAGATCCGGGTCGAGCGGATCGATATCCCTGCGTGTCGTGTCGTTCGTTCGATCCATCCTGCGCGCCTCCTAAAGGCTGAGTGGGGGACCTTGACCGTACGGGCGCAGCGGACGGTCTGACGTCAACCCGCGATGGGCGCACCTATCAGCCTGATATCAGCGGGTCTCGCCCGCCTCCCCGACCGTGTCGTCGGTCACCGGCGGGGGGCTCTCAGCGGGTCTGGTCCATAATCCGGTGCGCACGGAGGCCCAGACGTGACGGAGGATGGCGTGGCCGGAGAAGCCCAGGGGGTGGCTTCACGAGCCTCTGGCCGGGCGAAGGGGGAGATCGCCCGGGTCCGCGAGGTCCGCTTCGGCACGGGCCAGGCGGTTTTGGTCGGACTCTTCCTCGGCTGGCTCGCGATCGCAACCAAGGCCGCGATCAACGAGGCGATCGCGAGCGACACCGGGTACGTCCTGCTGATGGCCGCTGCCGTCATCGCCGCGTGGTTCGGTGGCTTCGCCGGCGGCCTGACGACCGTCGCCACCGCTGTCGTCCTCAATGGCGTGGTGTTCCTCGGCAACGACCCCCCGTCCCAGGCCGGCGTCGATCAGTTCCGCCAGGCGCTGTACCTCGTGACTGCGTCCGTCACGGCCATCCTGGTCGCGTCGCGACGTGCGGCACGGGACGGCCTGGTCGATGCGCTCGCGGAGGTGTCGGCGCTCGCCGAAGAGGTCGAGGCGCGCGACAAGCGCATCGAGCTGATGCTGGCGGCATCGGGCACGGGCTTCTGGGAGTGGGACATGGTGTCCGACGAGCTCACCTGGTCCGAGGCGATCTATCGCCAGCACGGGATGGAACCCGGGCACCAGGCGCCGGACTACGGGGCATACATCGATACGATCCATCCCGACGACCGGCCGACGTTCGAGAGCGCGATCGCCGCCGCCGCCGAGAGCTCCAATTCATTCGAGCTCGACTTCCGGATCGTCTGGCCCGACGGCTCGGTGCGCTGGACGCACGGCGCCGGTCGCGTCCTGCGCGACGACCAGGGTCGACCGGTCCGCATGATCGGCACAGGCCAGGACATCACCGAGCGGCGCCGGCTGGTCGAGGACCGCGACCGGTTGCTCGCCGAAGAGCGGAAGGCGGGCGAGTTTCGGGAGGCCTTCGTCGACGTCATCAGCCACGAGCTCCGGACCCCCATCACGACGATCCTCGGGCTGGCCCAGATCCTGGCCCGCCCCGGTCGAGCCGATGACGAGGCCTCGCGGATGGCGCTCCTCGAAGACGTCCGCTCCGAATCGGAGCGGCTGCACCGCCTGGTCGAGGACCTGCTCGTCCTGAGTCGCGTCGAACGCGGCCGACTCGAGGTCGAGGCGGAACCGCTCGAGGCGCGCCGGCTGCTGGAACGGCTCGTGACCCACGAAGCGCGCGAGCTCCCGAGCATCACGGTGGGGACCGACTTCGAGCGCGACCTGCCGATCGTCGCCGGCGAGGCGACCTACGTGGAGCAGATCGTTCGCAACCTTCTCAACAACGCGGCGAAATACACGCCACCCGGCAGCCACGTGACGGTCTCGGCTCGCGAGCAGGACGGTGCGGTCGAGGTTCGGGTCGTGGACGACGGCCCAGGCATCCCGCCTGCCTCGCTCGAACGGATCTTCGAGCTGTTCTACCGGGATCCGGACAGTTCGCGGGCCGTGGCCGGATCCGGCATCGGTCTGTTCGTGTGCGCCAGCCTCGTCGAGGCGATGGGCGGCCGCATCTGGGCACGCCGGCCGCCCGAGGGCGGCTCGGAGATCGGCTTCACGCTGCGTGCGCTGGAGCCCGACGCGTCGGACGCCGACGCGGCCGACTTCGACGGGCGGAGCGCGAGGGCCGTCGGGGCGCCTGCGGATGGGCCTGCCGCGTCGCCGGCTTCCACCGGCACGACGCCGGTCCTCACGGAGGGATCCAAGCCAACCGGATGAGCCCGACGACGGCGCCGGCCAGCACGAGCCGGCCGCTGCCGACCCCTCCTGCCAGAAGCGCCAGCGCGACGACAGCCTCCACGAGCGACAACGCGTCGCCCACCGCCGTCAGGGCGAGCTGACCGGCGACGATGGCGATCAGTCCCACCGCGGCGATGTTGACTCCGTCGAGGAACGCCCGCGCGTGGAGCGACCCGCGCAACCGGTCCAGGATCGGGATGCTCAGCCCGACGGCGAGGAAGGCTGGTAGGAAGACGCCGACCGTGGCCGCGACCGCACCGACCGGTCCGCCGACCACGTAGCCGATGAAGGTCGCGGTCGAGAACAGCGGCCCGGGGGTCGCCTGTCCCACCGCGACCGCGTCGAGCAGTTGCCTCTCGGTCAACCAGCCGAGCACGTCCACCAGCTCCGACCGCAACAGCGCCACGAGCACATAGCCACTGCCGAAGAGCACGGCTCCGATCTTCAGGAACGCGAGAAAGATCGCCGGGATCGAGGCCACCCCGACAGCAGCAGCCGGCGCAGAGGCCCACGCGGACGGCGCCGCGAACGACAGGGCGACCCCACCTGCCGCAGCGGGCCGGGCCACACTCCCGGCGGTGAGCCCGAGCAGGCCGGCGGCAAGCAGCACCGCGATCTCCGGGAAGCCGCCGAGGACGGCACCGATCGACGCGACAAGAAGCACGCCGTGCCACGGTGTCCTGATCGCCGTCCGGGCGATCGACCACCCGGCGTGAGCGATCACCGCGACGATGACCGGCGCGATCCCGACCAGCAGCGCCTCGATCTGCGGGAGCTGGCCGAAACCGACGTAGAGCCAGGCAAGGGCCGCGACGATCAGGACGGCCGGCAGCAGGAACGCCAGGCCCGCGACAACGAGACCAGGGCGACCAGCGCGGCGGTGCCCGATATGCATCGCGAGCTCGGTCGACGTCGGGCCGGGGATCAGGTTCGCCGCTCCCAGGAGGCCGAGGAAGGTCGCGTCGTCGAGCCACGCCCTACGTCGGACGAATTCGTCCCGCATCAAGGCGACGTGCGCCGCCGGACCGCCGAACGACGTCAGGCCGAGTCTGGCGAAGACCGCGGCAAGACCGACGAGCCCTGACTCGTCGGTCGAACGCTCGGTATCAGAGGGCGACGGGGTCGACCTTGTCAGGATCGATGCCGAGGTCGCGGACGGCCTTCGCCGCCTTGGCCGGGGCGAGCGCGCCACAGCGCGCCAGGGCGACCATCGTGGCCGCGGCGATGTGGGGCGGGTCGATCTCGAACAGGGCGCGCAAGTCCTCGCGGGTCCCGCTCCGTCCGAACCCGTCCGTGCCAAGCGACACGTAGTACTCGGGTAGCCAGCGGGCGACCATGTCGGGCAGGGCCTTGAGCCAGTCCGTGGCGGCCACGATCGGCCCACCGTCGCCGGGCAGCATCTGGGTCACATACGGGATGCGCGGGGTCCGGGCATCCGGGTGGAGCCGGTTCCAGCGTTCCACCTCGAGCGCGTCGCGCCGGAGGAGCGGGAACGACGGGGCGCTGTACACCTCGGCCGCGACGCCGAAGCGTTCGGCCAGGATGTCGCGCGCCGCGATGACCTGCTCGAGGATCGCCCCGGACCCGACGAGTCGAGCCGGGTGCGCTTCCTTGCCGACACTCGGGGCCTCAGCGAAGCGGTAGATGCCGCGCAGGATCGCCTCGTCGGTCAGGCCCTCCGGTCGGGCGGGCTGCGCGTAGTTCTCGTTGTGCAGCGTGATGTAGTAGAAGACGTCCTCGGGCTTCGGCCCGTACATACGCTCGATGCCGTCGCGGACGATCGCGGCCAGCTCATAGGCGTATGCCGGGTCGTAGCCGCGGACGTTGGGGATCGTGGAGGCCACGAGGTGCGAGTGGCCGTCGTCGTGCTGAAGCCCCTCGCCCGCGAGGGTCGTCCGCCCGGCCGTCGCACCCATCAGGAAGCCGCGTCCTCGCGCGTCTCCGAAAGCCCACATCTGGTCGCCGGTCCGCTGGAACCCGAACATCGAATAGAAGATGTAGAACGGGATCGTGGCCAGGCCGTGCGTCGCGTACGACGTGCCGGCCGCCTGGAATGACGCCATCGAGCCGGCCTCGGTGATGCCCTCCTCGAGGACCTGCCCGTCGGTCGCCTCGCGGTAGGACAGGACAAGGTCCGAGTCGACCGGCTCGTAGCGCTGGCCGAGGGCCGCGTAGATGCCGACCTCCTTGAAGAGCGGGTCCATGCCGAACGTGCGTGCCTCGTCCGGGATGATCGGCACGATCCGCGAGCCGAGCTCCTTGTCGCGGATGAGGTTGCGCAGGATCCTGGTGAACACCATGGTCGTCGAGACGGGCGTCTGGCTGCCACCGGCGAACTCGGCGTCGATCGCGGGCGGTGGCGCCGGCAGCGGCTTCGAGCGAACGACACGCTTCGGGATCTCGCCACCGAGCGCCTTGCGCCGCTCGCGCAGGTACTCGACCTCCTCGGACTTCGGGCCGGGGTGGTAGTACGGGGCGTCCTTCTTGAGCTCGTCGTCGGGGATCGGAAGCTGGAGTCGGTCGCGGAAGACGACGAGCTCCTTCTCGGACAGCTTCTTCGCCTGGTGCGTGATGTTCCGCGCCTCGACACCCGGCCCGAGCGTCCAGCCCTTGACGGTTTTGGCGAGGATGACGGTCGGGGCGCCCTTGAACTCGGTGGCGGCCTTGTAGGCGGCGTAGAGCTTCCGGTAGTCGTGCCCGCCGCGCCGGAGCTTGGCAAGGTCATCGTCGGTCAGGTGCTCGACGAGCTTGCGCAGCCGCTGGTCCGGCCCGAAGAAATGCTCGCGGATGTATGCGCCGCCGGCGACGCTGAACTTCTGGAACTCCCCGTCGAGCGTGTCGTTCATCTGCTGGACGAGGAGACCGTCGACGTCGCGGGCGAGCAGCTCGTCCCACTCGCGTGCCCAGATGACCTTGATGACGTTCCAACCCGAGCCGCGGAAGACCGCCTCGAGCTCCTGGATGATCTTCCCGTTGCCGCGGACCGGACCGTCCAGCCGCTGCAGGTTGCAGTTCACGACGAAGGTCAGGTTGTCGAGACCCTCGCGCGCGGCGACATGGAGCGCCCCGAGCGATTCGGGCTCATCGGTCTCGCCGTCGCCGATGAACGCCCAGACCCGGGACGCGCTGGTGTCGAGGAGGCCGCGGTTCTGCAGGTAACGGTTGAACCGGGCCTGGTAGATCGCGCTGATCGGGCCGAGGCCCATCGAGACGGTCGGGTATTCCCAGAAGTCGGGCATGAGCCGCGGGTGCGGGTACGAGCTCAGGCCCTCGCCGGGCTTGCCCTCACGGCGGAAATGGTCGAGCTGGTCCTCGCTGAGGCGGCCTTCCAGGAATGCACGCGCATAGATGCCGGGGGCGGCGTGACCCTGGTAGAAGATCTGGTCGCCGGGCCCGTCGTCCTTCCCACGGAAGAAGTGGTTGAACCCGACCTCGTAGAGGCTGGCCGAGCTCGCGTAGGTCGACAGGTGGCCACCGATCCCGGGGAAGCGGTTGTTCGCTCGCAGGACCATGGCGACGGCGTTCCAGCGGACGATCCGCCGGATGCGTAGCTCCATCGCCTCGTCGCCGGGGAACGCCGGCTCCTGCTCGGGGCTGATCGTGTTGATGTAGCGCGTCTGCGTCAGTGGTGGCAGGCCGATCTGCAGCTGGCGAGCGCGCTTGAGCAGCTTGTAGACGAGGAACCGGGCGCGCGTCTCGCCGGCCTGCTCGACGACCTGGTCGAGCGACGACATCCAGTCTTCGGTCTCGGCGGGATCGATGTCGGGCAGCTGGTGCTTGAACTCGTCGAAGTACATGGTCGTGTCTATCGTAGGGCGGACGGGCGCGAAGCGAAGGTTGCGAGTCAGGGGCAGTCGATCAGCGGGTCGATCACGCGCCCGCGATCAGGCGCCCTCGATGCGTAACGTCGTGTCCAGGATCTCATCGCGCACCATCGATCCGGCCGCGGGGTCGCCGCCGTACTTTCGCAGGAGAGCCGCGGACGCTCGGGCGACGGAGTCGGGGTCCGTCGCGGCGATGGCCCTGGCCGGTAGTCGCTCCTTTCCTATCTTCACGGCGACCTCTGGGTTCGCGCCGGCTTCGCGGTACCAGCGCGCACCCGGGCCGCGCCACGACCGAACGAACACGTCAGGGCCGTCGACCACGGCCCAGATGATCGTGCTGTGGACCGGTCCGCCTGGCTTGGATGTCTCGATCCGGATCGTCTTGGCGCCATCGATGCGGTCGAGGGCGTCTTTGGTGAATGGCATGGGGGCTAGGGTATCCCCTGCCGGCATCCGCCTCGGATCCCCGGTCGCGGATGATTGCTGCTGCCAGCGATCGAAATCGGCTCGAAGGCGCGCCCGACACCGCCCTGAGCGCCATTCCGCCTGGAATCGATCGCTCCCAGCCATCGAAATCGCTCGAAGGTCGTCGCCGCCCGGCAGGACCTTGCGTTCCGTGCGGAATCGATCCCTCCCAGCAATCGATCCGGCGCGGAGCCCGCGCCGTGGCCCTCCCTCGTCATGCACCTGGGGCATACGGCCCGTGCTCGCGGGGCGTCCGGAAGCTACCCGAGTCGTTCGTATTCACCCGGCGCATGACGCGGGAGTGGTCACACCCGACGGTCGGCGACGCTTGACCCACCCGGTGCGCAGACGCACCAGACGAACGCTCAGCAGGACCGTGCCCTGTAATGCCGATGAAACGGTTCTGCAATGTCGGGGCGCCATGGGCGGCAGGGTGACCCGGGGATGCTGGAAGCCCAACCATTTGGAGATCCACACCCATGACCGATCGAGACACCATCGTCGTCAAGGACGGCGGTTCCAGTACCGGGGTCCTCCTTGGGATCATCGCGATCATCATCGTGCTGGCCCTCGGCTGGTACTTCCTCATGGGCCCGGGCGCCGGTTCGACCAGCCAGCCCAGCGACATCAACGTGAACGTCCAGCTGCCCAGCGTGGCGCCGAATCCCTCCTAGGCGCATCGGCTGACGTGTCGGACGAAGTCCGGCACCATGGATACTGAATCAGGAGGTGCCGAGTGAGTACGCAACCACTCGTGCTCGTCGCCGACGACGAGCCTCGGATCACGAAGCTCGTGTCGATCGCCCTCGGCGAGGAGGGGTTCCGCGTCGTGACCGCCAATGGCGGTGAGGACGCCCTGCAGAAAGCCGAGGAGGTCCGACCGGACATCGTCCTCCTCGACATCGTCATGCCGGACCTCGACGGCATCGAGGTCATGCGCCAGCTGCGCGAGCGACGCCCGGTCGCGGTGATCCTGTTGACCGCCAAGGGCTCGACGGCCGACAAGGCCAAGGGCCTCGACCTCGGCGCCGACGACTACATCGCCAAGCCGTTCCACCCGGACGAGCTCGCGGCGCGCGTACGCGCGGTCCTGCGACGCTCCTCGGGTGCAAGCCCTGGCTCCGGCGTTCTCGCATTCGACGACATCGAGATCGATCTGGAACGAAGGATGGTCACCCGGAACGGGGAGCTGGTGCAGCTCTCTCGCACGGAGTGGCTCCTGCTCCAGCACCTGGCCGCCAACGCCGGGAAGGTCGTTCTCCATACCGAGCTCCTGACCAAGGTCTGGGGGCCGGAATACCGTGACGATCTGCAGTACCTGCGGGTCTGGGTGTCGCGTGTCCGCCGCAAGCTGGGCGCTGAGCCCGGCGAGCCGGGCCGCATCAAGACATTCCAGGGCATCGGCTACCTGCTCGATGTCGAGCCGCCGACGCCCCCCGAGACCGTCGCGCCCGAGCCCGAGAAGGACGAGGAGTCCGCGCTCATCGGCTAGGCTCCGAACATGCAGCGCTATGACGCGGCGACGGCGCTCGTCGTCGTCGACGTGCAGAACGACTTCGTTGACCCAGCCGGCAGCCTGACGGTCAAGGGCGGCGACGCCGTCGTCCGGGTCATCAACCGCGAGATCGCGATGGCCTCATCCGCGGGCGCCCTCGTCGTCGCGACGCAGGACTGGCACCCGGAGTCGACGCCGCATTTCGCGAAGGACGGCGGCATCTGGCCGGTCCACTGCGTCGCCGACACGTGGGGTGCCCGCCTCCATCCCGACCTCAGCATCCCCGACGACGCACCGCGCGTCCTCAAGGGCGCGAACGGCGAGGACGGCTACTCCGGCTTCACGATGCGCGACCCCACGTCTGGGGAGGAGACGCCGACCGAGCTCGACGGACTGCTCCGCGAACGCGGGACGAAACACGTCGTCGTCGTCGGCCTCGCGACCGATTACTGTGTCTCGGCGACCGCTCTCGATGCAGCGCGGCTCGGCTACACCACGGCCGTCCTGACCGACGCGATCGCCGTGGTGGACCTGCAGCCGGGCGACGGCGAGCGAGCACTCGAGGCCATGCGCGAGGCGGGTGTCGCGATGTGGCAGACGCGGATGCGCTGACCGCGCGCGTGCAACTCCACCTAGTCGACGCTACCTACGAGCTGTTCCGGGCGCATTACGCGCCGCGGCCGCCGGTCCTCGGCCGGGATGGCGTGGTGCTCTCGGGCGTTTCCGGCCTGTGCGACCAGCTGCTCTATCTCCTCCGGGAGGAGGGCGCGACGCACGTCGGCGCTGCGACCGACCGCGTGATCGAGTCGTTCCGCAACGACCTGTTCCCTGGCTACAAGTCGTCGGTCGGGATGCCGCGTGAGCTGTTGGCTCAGTTCCCCATCGCCGAGGCGGCCGTCGAGGCACTCGGGATCGTCCTCTGGCCGATGGTCGAGTACGAGGCGGACGACGCGATCGCCGCTGCGGCGCTTCGGTTCGTGGAGGACCCGCGTGTCGAGAAGATCCTCGTGTGCACTCCCGACAAGGACATGGCGCAGCTCGTTCGCGACGAGCGGATCGTGCTGTGGGACCGCCGCCGCGGGCTGACCTACGACGATGCCGGGGTTCGCGCGAAATGGGGCGTGCCTCCGACCTCGATCCCCGACTGGCTCGCGGTCGTCGGCGACTCGTCGGACGGCTACCCCGGCATCCCGGGCTGGGGTGCGAAGGGCGCGGCGGCGGTGCTGTCGGCGTACGGCCATCTCGGGGACATCCCGGAACGTGCCTCGACCTGGGAGGTCCCGGGAGTCAGCGGCGGGCGTGCGATGACCTTGGCGGCATCGTTGCGCGACCACATGTCCGAGGCGCTGCTCTACCGCGACCTCGCCCGACTCCGGACGGCGGAGGACGGCGTCCCGATCCGCCAGAAGGATCCCGATGAGTTGCGCTGGGACGGCGCCCCGCGGGACAGCTGGGAAGCGTTCTGCGAGGAATGGGGTCTGGAGAGGCTCCGGACCCGACCGCACCGCTGGCTGGACGAGACCTAGCCGATCGCGAGCGGGGGGTGGGTAGTCGGAGCTGTGCGGCTTACTTGACGAGGTCGAGGAGCGTGCCGTGATGCGGGTCGGGTGCCGCGAGCACGCCGATCGACTTCGGGGCGTGCGCGAGATCGAACCACGGGCCGCCGTCCATCGCCGACACCCTGGCCCCTCCCCGCTCGGCGATCAGCCCGGCTGCGGCGACATCCCACGCTGAGAGGCCACCCTGCTGGATGAACGCATCGAATCGGCCGTTCGCCACGTACGCGAGCGCGAGCGCCGCCGATCCCATGTTGCGCGAGATACGGATGACCTTGCGGACACTCCGGCTGCGCCCGACGGCCGACCGCCCGCCGAGGGCCATCGAGATCACGTAGTCGGACAGACGCTCCTTGTCGGACGCCGTGATCGCATGGCTCGGCGTGCCCAGGGTCGACATCAGCATCGCCGGGCCGTCGCTCGACGCCGCAAACGTCTCGGAGCGCGTCGGGTCATGCACGACGCCAACGGTCGGCTGGCCGTCGACCACGAGCCCGATCGACACGCAGAAGAACGGGATCCCGTTTGCGTAGTTCACGGTGCCGTCCAGCGGATCGACGATCCACACGCGCCCACGCCCCGAGGTCGCGGCCTCACCGGCGACGGGGTGATGCTCGCCGCTCTCCTCGGCCACGATCGCATCACCGGGGCGATATGCACGGATCGCGTCGAGGATCAGCCCTTCCGAGAGGTGGTCAGCCTCGGTCACCACGTCCCGGGCGCTCTTGTAGTCGATACGCTCGAGCCGCTCGTAGTGGTCCATCAGGACCTCGCCGGCGCGGGCCGCGAGCGCGACCGCGAACGCCAGGTCGTCGGCGCCACGCTCCCCACTCACGGTGTGCGGCACGCGATCTGGAGATCGCCGGGCTGGGTGCCGAGCTCGGTCACGACGGTCGAGAACGTCCGCGTCTCGTGCGACTCGAGCCGCGGGCTGATGACGAATGCGGCCGCCCCGGTGCCACGGTCCCCTGCCCTGCTGATACGGCAGTTCGTCTGCCCGGCCGAGTCGCCCTCGTTGGTGACGGTCATCGTGACCGTCAGCCCATCATCCGCCGCCGTGACACCGTCGACCGTGGCGGGGAATGGCCCGATCCCGGCGACCGACAACCTGGCGGCGACCGCCAGCAGGACGATCGCCACCGCGACCGCGATGAACACCGAGCCATGGACCTGGCCCGATGCCACGTCGCGCAGACCCAGCGGGTTGCAGTCCTCGCACAGGCCGATCCCCGGGCCGACGGGCTTCCCGCATCGAGCGCACGGGTGCGTCGGCTCAGCGGGAGCGGGCACGGTCGGCGCGGGCGTGGCGGACGTGGTCGGGGTCACGCCGCCGATGGTGCCACGAAACGGAGCGTGGCCCTACCAGCGGGCGACGGAATCGACGAGCGCGTCGACGTCCTCGGTCGAGCGGGCGGTGAGGATCGCCCCGTCCGCGCCTGCCTCGTGCCAGCGCTCCCAGGTGGCGCGCGGCTCTCTGACCCAGGGCGAGTCGATGACGACGCTCGCGTCCTTGTCCCAGCCGCCCTGGAACCCGACGATCACCGTCTGGTCGGCGCGAGGACGGCCATCCGCCTCCAGCGCTTCGAGGTACACGGGCAGGTTGGTCTCGAAGTTATCGTCGAAGGTGGTCCAGCCGTCGCCGATCCGCCCCGCCAGCGCGGCGCCGGTCCGCGTCTCCCCGCCGAGGATGATCCGTGGCGGCGGCTCCGGCACAGGGTGCGCGAACGCGTCACGCAGCGGGTAGAACGGCGACGGCCGCGTCACGGGGCCGCCGGTCCACAGCGCCCGCATGACGGCGACCGCTTCCTCGAGCCGCGCCACCCGTTCGGGTGCAGGTGGGAAGTCGATGCCGTAGGCCTCGTGTTCCCTGGGCGCCCCGCCGATGCCGATCCCGAGCACGAGCCGGCCACCGCTCGCGATGTGCAGCGTCGAGGCCATCCGGGCGACCACGGCCGGGTGGCGGTTCATCACGTTCATCACGAACGTCCCGACCGTGATGCGCGTGGTCTGCGCGGCGGCCATCGACAGGATCGTCCACGCCTCGACGACCGGCACCGTCCGATCGCCCTTGCCGATGAAGTGGTCCCAGCACCACACGCCGGCGAAGCCGGCCTCGTCCAGGCGTCGGGCGCTGTCGAGCCACCAGTCGGGCGTGGCCTGGATCGAGCGCAGGGAGACCCCCACCGGGAGACCGCCCATCCGAATCAGAGACCCGTCTCGAACAGCCGGACATCCTCGTCGGACGCGGCGTGTCCGTCGCCTCGCGTCGGATCGAGCGCGTCGCGCGCCCCGAGCGCATCGAGGTCGGCCGGGAACCGCCCGATCAGGTCGAGCACCACCTTCTGGATCCGTTCGGCATTCGCCTGGAACACCTCGAGGACGCTCCGCGCATCGACCGCCTCGGTCCCTTCGTGCACGCCCGCGTCGTAGTCGGTGATCAGGCTGATGTTGACGACCGCGATCCCGAGCTCACGACACAGCCACGCTTCGGGGTACTGGGTCATGTTGATGACCTCCCAGCCGGCGTCGCTGAACCACTTCGACTCGGACTTGGTCGAGAAGCGCGGGCCCTGGATGACGACCACCGTCCCGCGCTCGTGCACCTCGATGCCGTGGTCGCGGATCGTCTCGATCGCGAGCTGCCGCAGGACGGGGTCGTAGGTCTCGGCCGACGAGAGGTGGGTCACGATCGGGCCGTCGTAGAAGGTGTCGGCGCGACCGCTGGTCCGGTCCACGAACTGGTCGCAGACGACGAAATCGCCGGGCTTCACATCGAGGGCGAGCGAGCCGGCGGCGCACGGCGAGATCGCCGCTTTCACGCCGAGCGACTTCATCGCCCAGACGTTCGCCCGGTAGTTGATGCGGTGCGGCGGGATGGTGTGGCGACGGCCGTGGCGCGGCAGGAACGCGACCCGTCGCCCGCCGACGTCGGCGAGGAACAGCGAGTCCGACGGGGCGCCATAGGGTGTGTCGACCTTGATCTCGCGCACGTCATCAAGCAGCGAGTAGAACCCCGAGCCGCCGAAGACGCCGATCTCCGCCGAATCCGCCACGCGTTGTCCTCCATCGATCGCGGGTACGCCTCGTCGGGCGCTCCCGACAAGTATGCCGGGCTACGATGGGCGGGCTACGGCCCGCAACCCGCAGCGCAACGGAGTCCACGATGACCGGCACACCGACCGACCCGGACGACGCGAACCACACGACGCTCTATGACCCGACACCGCCGACGCCGCCGGAGACGCCCGGCTCCTCCACCGGAGACGCCGGGCCCGCCGGAGACGCCTGCTCCTCCACCGGAGACCTCGGGCCCGCCGCCGGAGACCTCGGGCCCACCGCCCGACGCACCCGCCACCGCCGCACCGCCGCCCGCCGCGCCCTCCCCGACCACGCCGCGGTCGGGGTCCATGTGGCGCTCCCGTGACAACGACGGCCGGACCGGCACGATCGTGCTCGGCGTGATCCTCGTCGCGATCGGCCTGTGGTTCTTCGGGGACCAGACACTCGGGCTCGACATGCCGGAGCTCAGTTGGAGCGAGCTGTGGCCGATCCTGATCATCGGGCTGGGCGGATGGATCGTGCTGGGGACGCTGCGCCGCGACGCCTGATGGCCGACTGGACCACCGGGGACGGGTCGCTTCAGGATCGCCTCACGCTCGCGGACTGGCGGCGGAGGATCTCCACGCTGTACGTCGAGGTTCGCGCGATGGCGGCCACCGACCCCGCGGTCGCTCTCGCGCACTGGCGGGCTGCTCGCGAGTGGCTCTTTCGGGAGCACCCCCAGTCACCGGTGCCGGCCGCCGATCGGGCGGACTTCCGGGCCAGGCATTTCGACCGCGACCCGAGCCTCCGGTTCGTCGTGCCGGTCGAGCCTGCGCCGGCCGCGGACCCTGGGGCACTCGCGCTCGAGCTGCCCAACAGCGGTTCCGACTCCCTCTCATTCCGGCGCGTCGGGGTCGTCCGGCTGCCGTTCCCAGACAGCGAGCAGCGCCTCTCGGTCTTCTGGCTTGCGGGCTACGCGGGCGGGCTCTTCATCCCGTTCCGGGACGCGACGAACGGCCACGAGACGTACGGCGCCGGTCGCTACCTGGTCGACGCGGCCAAGTCGGCCGATCTCGGCGCAGACGAGTCGACCGGCGACCTCATCCTCGACTTCAACTTCGCGACCCAGCCGTCGTGCGCCTTCGATCCACGATGGGCCTGCCCGCTGGCTCCACCCGAGAACCGCCTCGACGTCGAGGTTCGCGCCGGCGAGCGGCTGGCCTAGCCGGGCCCGGCGAGCGGCCGGTCTCGCCCGGACCGGCAAGCGGCTGGTACAACCGGGCGCGACTCACACGGACGTTTTCGTGCCGAAACCGTCCGCCGACGGGTGCCGTGCGGTTCGCGCGACTCACACGCACGTCGTCGTCCCGAGGGGCGGCCACGGATCCCGTTCGACCCGAAAACGCGACTGGCAGTCGCGCGCAGCTCAGGGCGGCATGGGCGGCGCCGGGACACGAACCAACGTACCGCCGGGCCCCGGACTCCCGGGCGAGTCGCGGAACAACGGGCGCCCTCGATGATGCGCTCGCTCGGCGTCGCCATCTCGGCGGCGCCGACGCCACGTCCGGCGACCTCGACAGACCGGCTTCGGCGCCCGGCGTCGCGGCCTGGCTTCGCCGCCCGGCGTCCATGCCGCGTACCATCGCCCGATGACCGACGCCGCGCCGACCTTCGCGCTCGCCCCACGCGTCCGCGACTTCATCGCCGAGACGCGATTCACGAGCATCGCGACGATCGATCCGGACGGCGGACCGCGGCAGGCCGTGGTCTGGTATCGACTCGACGGCGACGAGATCGTGCTCAACAGCAAGGTCGGCCGGCGCTGGCCGGCGAACCTCCTGCGCGACCCGCGCATCAGCCTGACGATCGTCGATGCGAGCGACGGCTACCGCTGGATCGGCCTGACCGGCGTGGTGACGGCCATCCGCGATCAGCCGACTGCCCAGGCCGACATCGCCGAGATGGCCCGCCGCTACCACGCCGACGACCCCACAGAGGCGGAACGCCTCATCGCCGATCGCTTCGAGCGCCAGGAGCGGATCAGCTTTCGGGTGCGCATCGACGCCGTCCACGATCACCTCGACGACTGACCGATGGCATCGGACCCTATGCCGGTCAAGTTCGGACTCCAGCTCTGGTCACAGTCCACGGACTGGGCGACGTTCCGTGACGCGGCTATCGCTGCGGAGCGGAACGGCTGGGACTCCGTGTGGACGTGGGACCACCTGCTCGCGATCTTCGGCCCGTGGGAGCAGCCGATCTTCGAGGGTTGGACCTCGCTTGCGGCCCTCGGTCCGATCACGGAGCGCGTCCGCCTGGGTCTGATGGTCGGGGCGAACACGTTCCGCAACCCGGGCCTGACCGCCAAGCTCGCCACGACCCTGGACCATGTCTCGGCCGGCCGCGCCGTGCTCGGCATCGGCGGCGCGTGGTTCGAGCGGGAGCACGAGGCGTTCGGCATCGATTTCGGAGCGAGCCCCGGCGAGCGCCTCGGCTGGCTGGACGAGTCGGTCATGTTGATGCGCCGCCTGCTCGACGGCGAGCGATTCAGTCATGACGGGCCGCGCTACACGATGCGCGACGCCCTGTGCGAGCCGCGCCCGATCCAGCCGCATCTCCCGATCCTGATCGGTGGGAGTGGCCGCCAGAAGACCCTGCGCACGGTCGCCGAGCGAGCGGACGCCTGGAACACGTCCGGACCACGCGAGGAGGTGGAGGACGCCCTCAAGACCCTCGAGCGCCATTGCGCGGACGTCGGGCGCGACCCGGCGACCATCGAGAAGACCGTCAGCTTCCACATCATCCTGCGCGACGACGCCGGGGCGGCCGAAGCCCGAACCAGGGAGCTGCTCGGGGCGAACGGCGTCGAGATCGACGACTTCGGCGGCTACGTGGCCGGGTCTCCGCCGCAGGTGGCCGAGACCCTCGCGCCCTATCGAGACCTGGGCTTCGAGACGTTCATCGTGCGGATGCCGGCACCCTACGACCTCGAGACCATCGAACGGATGCGCGAGGTCGCCGAGATCCTGGCCCGATAGCGATCAACCCGGCCGTGCCACCTCCGCGAGGATGGCGCGCTTGAGTCGGCTCCACTGGGTCAAGGGGAAGCTCACCGTGAGGTGCCCGCGGTTCCGATGCACCAGCCGGCCCCACACCACCGCCGGGCACGGGCTGGTCGGGCATACCCATCGTTCGGTGTTGATGAAACCCGACTTCGTGGCCTTGGCGACGCCGAACTCGACGTTCAGCCACGGGTAGCTGATCGCCTTGGTCACGGTCGTCGCGCATCGCAGGGCGTGACGCGGATTGCTGGCGAGGCATGCGGCGGGGCTCGCGAAACGCGAGTTGGGCGTGTCCGCCAGGAGGATCGCGCGACCGACCGCCGGCTCCAACCGATTGAGGGTCCATTTCATCCCGCGGATCCAGTCGTCCGTCCGGGCCCTGCCGGTCAGGACCTGACCGGTGGAGGTCGCAGAGACGAAGCCGCGCGAGCCAGACAGCAGGACGATCGCGGGCCGCATCTGCTCCATGCGCAGGATCGCCCTGCTCCGCCACGTCAGGCAGGAGCGCAGGATCGAGCGGGTCGCCCTGCTGTACGAGAAGACCCGAGCCGGCGGACACATCGACCGGGTGACATTGATGAGTCGCCATCCGCGATCCTGTGCCACGCGCAGGACCGCTGGGAACCACGTGAGGGCGTGGCTGTCGCCGAACAACACGATCGTCGTCCTGGAGCGGACGTTGCCGTAGAAGCACCTGGACGACATCGGCGCAGCGCCGTGGCAGCCGTCGCGGTATGGAAGCGGCATCTCGGTCGATGCGCGTCGCAGGCTCGACAGCAGGGACGCAGGCACCGGCCCGTCGACGGTGGGCGCTCGCCTGGGCGGCACGATCGCCGGCGCCGGGGTGGGCGTCGGGGTCGGGGTGGCCGTCGGGGCCGGCGTCGGCGTGGGGGTCGGGGTGGGCTCTGGTGTCGGGGTGGGCGTCGACACCGGCGCGGCGAGGCCAGGTGTGGGTGTCGCCGGGGTCGGCGTCGGTGCGGCCGGCGACGGGGTCGGTGCAGCCGGGCTTGCGGTGGGCGAGGCCGGATCCGGTGTCGGCGCCGCCGACTCCGAGGGCGCCACGATCGCCGGCGCCGGTGACACGGACGGGTCTGGAGAGTCGCTGGGTGGAGCGACGATGTCGCCGCCTGCGCCCGGCACGCCCACGATCGACGTCGCGAGCGCTCCGACGATGACCATCGTGATGGCAACGCTCAGTGTCTCGGCGAGTCGCGAATCCCGTGAGCGAACTCGTACCCGGGCCACCCCGAGCCGCTGATCGGGCTGTCGCCAGCCTCCGTCCATCATCGCCACCCGGCATCGAAGCCGATCGGGATCGAAGCGCTCATTGCATCAGTGACGCTTCGCCCTGGATCCCATTGCACCACCCTCGGCCGGCTCCGGCAACGGCTGCCAGACATGACAGACTTGCGCACGTGTGCGAGCACGACCGTCGTGAAGGAGCTCCGGTGCAGGTTCGCGGCCGAACGGTACCCAGCTCGCGTCACGCATCATGAGAGTGGTCCTGCTCGCGGGCGGCGTCGGTGGGGCCAAGATGGCCGACGGCCTGGCCGCGACCGTCGGGCCCGATCTGACGGTCATCGTCAACACCGGCGACGACCTGGAGCTGCACGGCCTGGCGATCTGGCCGGACCACGACACCGTCGCGTACACGCTGGCCGGTCTGGACGACGAGGTCAGGGGATGGGGCCTCCGCGGCGAGAGCTGGACCGTCATGGATCGGCTCGAGGCGCTCGGCGAGGTCGAGTGGTTCCGGCTCGGCGACCGCGATCTGGCCACGCACATCTGGCGCACCGATCGCCTGCGGGCCGGCTATCGACCGACCGAGGTCGCGCTCGAGCTCGCGACCGTCATGGGCATCCAGTCGCGCATCCTGCCGATGGCCGACGAGCCGGTCCGGACCGAGGTCCGCACCGACGACGGCTGGCTGGAGTTCCAGGAGTACTTCGTGCATCGCCACCAGGAGCCGACCGTCCACGAGGTCCGCTTCCGCGGGATCGAGACCGCCCGACCGACGCCCGAGGTCCTGGCAGCGATCGAAGCCTCCGAGGTCATCGTCATCGCCCCGTCGAACCCGGTGGTGTCGATCGACCCGATCCTGAGCCTCCACGGGATGCGCGACGCGCTGTCGGGCGCACTCGGCCGGGGCGTGCCGATCGTCGCGGTCAGCGGCATCATCGGTGGCAAGGCACTCAAGGGACCGGCCGATCGGATGCTCGCGTCGCTCGGTGAAGTGTCGAGCGCGGTCGGCGTGGCGGCTCGCTACGAGCCCCTCATCAGCCACTTCGTCATGGACCAGGTGGACGCCGCATTGCTGCCCTCGCTGGAGGCCCTTGGCATCAACACGCTCGTCACCGACACGATCATGACCGACGACGCGGCCCGGGCCAGGCTCGCCGGCGAAGTCCTCCGGTTCGCGGGCACGGTGGCGATCCCGTGATCGTCGCGATCATCCCGATCGGTTCGATCGACGGCGCGAAGTCGCGCCTCGGGGCCGTTCTCGATGCGGAGGAGAGGCGGGACCTGGCGCTTCGCCTGGCGCGCGGCACGATCCGCGCCGCCGTGGCCACGCCCGGCATCGACGAGACGATCGTCGTGACCCCAGACGACGAGGTTCGCGAGCTTGCTCTCCGGGAGGGTGCGCGTCCGCTCCGGCAGCGGAGCCGCGGTCTGAACGACGGTCTGCGCGAAGCCCGCGACGAAGCGATCGCCGCGGATGCCGACGCGATCCTGGTCCTGCCCGATCGACATCCCGCATGTCTCGCCAGACCTGCTCAGCCCGCTCGTCGCGCAGGCGCTCGATGCGTCCGGGCCCGCTCGTCGCGATCGTGCCCGACCGCCACGACCGCGGCACCAACGCGCTCCTTCTCTCACCCCCCGACGTCATCGACTTCTGCTTCGGCGGGGACAGCAAGGCGGCTCACATCGAGGCCGGCTCGTCGGTGCCCGGCGCGAACGTCGTCCTCATGTACGGCCCGCTGACACTCGACATCGACACCCCGGAGGACCTGTTGCTGGCGCAGGTGGAGACGCCCGAGGCGGTCGGTGGCTAACCGGGTCGAGGTCGTCGCGATCGACGGTCTCGGCGAGATCGTTCCCGGGGACGACCTCCCGTTGCTGATCGCCGACGCCCTCGCCGCCACGACCGACTATCTGCCGCTTCATGACGACGACGTGCTCGTCATCACCCAGAAGATCGTGTCGAAGGCGGAGGGCGCGGTCGTCGACCTGACGACCATCGAGCCGCGCCCCGAGGTCATCGAGTACGCGAAGCAGTTCGACCGCGATCCTCGCCAGGTCGAGCTCGTCCTGCGCGAGGCGAAACGCGTCGTGCGCATGGAGAACGGCCTCGTCATCACCGAGACGCACCACGGGTTCGTGTGCGCCAATGGCGGCATCGATGCGTCGAACGTCGGGCCCCGCTCTGGTGACGTCGTGACACTGCTCCCGCGCGACCCTGATGCCTCCGCGGACCGCATCCGCGAGGCCGTGCGGGATCGCCTCGATCACGACGTGCCAGTCATCGTGTCGGACAGCTTCGGCCGGCCGTGGCGGTTCGGCATCGTCGACGTCGCGATCGGCGTGTCCGGACTACTGCCGCTCGACGATCTGCGTGGCACGCCCGACGCCGACGGCCGCGTGATGAAGTCGACGGTCCGCGCCGTCGCCGACGAGATCGCGTCAGCCGCCGAGCTCGTCCTCGGCAAGACCGCCGGTCGTCCGCTCGCGCTCGTCCGCGGCGCCACCTTCCACCGCGGCGACGGCCGCATCAAGGACCTGATCATGCCCGCGGAGATGGACCTCTTCCGCTAACCTCCGGGCGATGAAGGTCGGCCTGCAGATCAGCTCGTTCACCTGGCCGGGTGGGCCAGAGGCGATCGGCCCGACCCTCGCGCGGATCGTGCGCGACGCCGACGACATGGGCTTCGACTCGATCTGGGTCATGGACCATTTCTTCCAGATCCGCGGCGTCGGCCGGGTCGAGGAGCCGATGCTCGAGGGCATGACGACCCTCGGCTTCATGGCCGCCCATTCGAAGCGTGCGCGCCTCGGCCTGATGGTCGGCGGCGTCCATTACCGGTACCCCGGTCTGTGGGTCAAGGCGACGACGACGCTCGACGTGCTGTCCGGCGGACGTGCCTGGCTGGGGATCGGCGCGGCGTGGAACGAGGAGGAGTCGCGCGCCCTCGGGTTCCCGTTCCCGCCGCTCGGCGTCCGGTTCGAGATGCTCGAGGAGACGCTCCAGATCGCGCACGAGATGTTCGCTGGCGAGCGCGGCTCGGAGGCGTCGCATCCAAGGCCGCCAGTATCGGGCCGAGCGGCTCCTGAACTCGCCCCAGTCGATCTCGCGGCCGCGGGTCCCGATCATGGTCGGCGGCGGCGGCGAGAAGAAGACGCTCCGGCTCGTCGCCCTGTACGCGGATGCCTGCAACGTGTTCGGCTCACCCGAGGGCATCGCCCGCAAATACGCGATCCTCGACGCCCACTGCGCAGCGGTCGGGCGGGACCCTGCGGAGATCGAGCGCTCGACTCTCCAGAATGTCCGGCTCGGGCCTCCGGGCTCGGCACGAACGGAGTCACCGCAACAGGTCGTTGACCGCTTCGGCGAGCTGTCGGACGCGGGCGCCGACCACGTGATCTTCGAGCTCAAGGACATCCACGTCCCCGCGTACCTCGAGACCGTGGGCAAGGACATCATCCCGGCGCTGCGCGCCTTCCCGTGACATCATCTGTCATGATGTGTACACTCATGTCATGCCAGATCTGACCGTCGCGCAGGCTGCCGAGGCGGCCGGCGTGAGTGAACGAACGATGCGCCGCTGGATCCGCGATGGCCGCCTCGCCGGCTGTTACAAGGTCGGCGGGCGGGTGCGGATCCCGGAGCGCGCGCTCCGTGACGCAGCGGAGCCGTATGGGGAGCCATCCGGGACGGTTGACGACCTGTCCGTCCTCGACTCGCCGGCCAGGGCGCGGGAGTTCCAGCTTCGTCGTGCGCGGCTCGCCTTCGAGGAGATCGATCGCATCCGGGCCAGGATGAAGCCGCCGGCCGGGCCGGACGATACGGCCGTCGCATACATCCGTCAGGGGCGCGAGGAACAGGACGAGAAGTGGGATCGCCTCCTGGGCTTGGGGCAGGATGATCCTCGACGCTAGCGTCGCAGCGAAGTGGTTCTTGTCGGACGAGGACATGATCGTCGAGGCCCGATCGCTCCGCGACGCACTCATCGGCGAACGCATCAGACTTGCGGCGCCTCCGACGATCTGGACCGAGGTTGGGAACGGCATCGTGCGAGCGGCTCGCCATCGACTTCTTGACGCTTCGGACGCTCTTGCGTTGGCCGACCAGGCGCGAGAGCTGGCGCGGCTCATCGATGTCGTCCGAGTGGACATGGCGGAGATCGTCCGTACCGCCCTGTCCGTGGGCATCGGCGCGTACGATGCCGAGTACCTCGCAGCCGCGCTTCAGCAGGAATCTTCCGTCATAACTGCCGACCAAGGCATGCTCGAGCGGGGCCGCGCTCACGGGTACGATGTGGTCTGGCTTGGCGATGTCACGCTCCGGGACGGCGTGCTGGTCGATACCCCCCAGGGGTATCAGGGATGAAGGTGTAAGATTGGCCGATGACTGACACGCCCAACCCGTTCGGCGGACTCTCGATCGCGATCGATGACTCGCCGGCGGCCAGCGCCCCCGTGACGACGCCCGGCGGTCCTTCCACCTCCGCCAGCGGTGAGGGCCGCGTCGATTCCAAGATGGTGATCATCGGCTCGGGGCCGGCCGGCCTGACCGCCGCGATCTATGCGGCACGCGCGAACCTCGAGCCGGTCGTCCTCGCCGGGTCGGCGCCGGGTGGCCAGCTCATGCTGACGAGCGACGTCGAGAACTACCCGGGCTTTCCGGACGGCATCCAGGGGCCCGACCTGATGGCCGCCATGCGCGCCCAGGCCGAACGCTTCGGCGCGCGCCTGATCGACGTCGATATCGACCGGGTCGACTTCTCCGAGCGTCCGTTCCGTGATCTGGGCACGCGGCACCGAATACCGCGGTCAGTCCGTCGTCGTCGCCACCGGCGCGTCGGCCTTGTGGCTCGGGCTCGACAGCGAGACCCGGCTGCGCGGGCGCGGTGTGTCGGCCTGCGCGACGTGCGACGGGTTCTTCTTCCGCGACCGCGAGATCGCCGTCGTCGGCGGTGGCGACACGGCCTTCGAGGAAGCGATCTACCTCACGCGTTTCGCCACGAAGGTCCACATGCTGCACCGGCGCGACACCTTCCGGGCCAGCAAGATCATGGTCGATCGGGCGATCGAGCACCCCAAGATCGAGATCCACCCGAACGTGGCAGTGGCCGAGGTCCTCGGCGACGAGAAGGTCCACGGCCTCGCGCTGAAGGACACCGTCACGGGCGACAAGACCGAGATGAAGATCGAGGGCCTGTTCATCGCGATCGGCTACGAGCCGAACACGGCGGCGTTCCGCGACTGGCTCGATGTCGACGAGAAGGGCTACCTCGTCGTCCATGACGAGACCGGCTCCAAGATCGACGGCGTGTTCATCGCCGGCGACGTCCATGACCATCGCTACCGGCAGGCGGTCACCGCCGCCGGCGACGGCTGCAAGGCCGCGATCGATGCCGAGCGCTGGCTCGAGGCACAAGGGATCACCGAAGCCGCGACCGCGACGGCCTGGTAGACCGCGTGCCGTCCAAGCGCCGCGAGGCGATCATCGAACGCCTCGGTATCACGCCGCCCGTCGCGACCCTGGTCAGGTCTGCGCTCGACGACGCGATCACAGACGCGGAGTCACGTGTCGATGGCACGGGGCGTCCGGTGACGGTCCTCGACGCAGGTTGCGGGCGCGTCTCCCAGCTCCGCGCGTTCCGTCCGCGGATCGGGCGGCTGGTCGGCGCGGATATCCACGCACCTGATGAACCCCTCCCCCACCTCGATGAGTTCGCAGTCGTCGACCTGTGCGGGCCGAGCGACGCGTTCGCACCCGGCACGTTCGACCTGATCCTGTCGAGCTTCACGCTCGAGCATTTCGCCGCTCCGGGTGCGGCCCTCACGAACCTACGGTCGTGGCTCGCCCCAGGCGGCCAGCTCGTCGCGACGACCGTGAACCGGCGCCACCCGTTCGTCGGTGCGTACCTCGGCCTGCCGGCGGGCATTCGGAGTCGCCTCCAGCCGCTGGTCAAGTCGACCGCGGCGGATGCGCATCCGCTGGTTGGTGCCTGCAACGATCCGGACGTCCGTTGCGGACGCCCTGGGCGCGGCCGGGTTCCGTGACGTCCGGCTCACGACCGTCGGGCATCTCGCCCGGGCGTGGGGCCGCTCCTGGCCGACGTTCGCGCTCGGATTGGCCGGCGACCTGATCGCCCAGGGCGCGCCGTCGCGCCGGTCGACGATCGTCGCCGTGGCGAGGGCCTGATGGGATTCTCGCGGGGCGGCGTCCGCCAGGCGACCGGGGGTGTCGGCCGGGGTGGCCGCGGCACGGGCGGCGGTGGCGGCTTCTGGGGCGGCGGTCCCGCCGCGGATTTCGAGCCGGTCCCCAAGGAGCGCCGAGGCCACACGATCCGCCGCATCCTCGTGTTCTTCCGGCCGTACCGGCCACAGATCGGTGTGGTGCTCGTCGCGATCCTGCTGACGAGCTTCATCGGGCTGATCAACCCGTACCTGCTCAAGCTGCTCATCGACGTCGCGATCCCACAGCGCGACCTCGGGCTGCTGACCCTGTACGTCGGCCTGATGATCATCCTCCCGATCGTCTCGGGCCTGATCGGCGTCGGCCAGTCCTACCTGAACAACGTCATCGGCCAGCGGGTGATGCAGGACCTGCGCGGCGCGCTCTACGCGCACCTCCAGGCGATGCCGCTGCGGTTCTTCACAGAGACCCGGACCGGCGAGATCCAGAGCCGCCTGGCGAACGATGTCGGCGGCGTCCAGGCGGTCGTCACGGACACGGCGAGCTCGGTCACGTCCAACCTGGCGATCGCGATCAGCACGATCATCGCGATGTGGTTGATCGACTGGCGGCTGACGGTCCTGTCGCTCGGACTGCTGCCGTTCTTCATGTACCTGACGTTCCGCGTCGGGAAGGTCCGTCGCGAGGTGTCGACCGAGACCCAGAAGTCGCTGGCCGAGATGTCGGCGCTGACGGAGGAGACCCTCAGCGTGAGCGGGATGCTGTTGTCGAAGACGTTCGGACAGCAGGCCAATTCCGAGAAGAGGTTCCGCTCGCTGAATGCCAAGCTCGCCGCCCTCCAGATCCGCCAGGCGATGGTCGGCCGCTGGTTCTTCATGCTCATCGGCACGATCTTCAGCATCACGCCTGCATTCGTGTACTGGCTGGCCGGCTGGCTGACCATCCAGAACGACCCGACCGCACCGACGATCGGCGACATCGTGGCGTTCACGACGCTCCAAAGCCGGCTGTTCTTCCCGTTGGGCCAGTTGCTGAACATCCAGGTCGAGATCCAGGGCGCGCTCGCGCTGTTCGACCGGATCTTCGAGTACCTCGAGATGGACCCAGAGATCGTCGATGCGCCGGATGCTGTCGATCTCGCGCCTGCCGCGGTCCGCGGGCAGGTCCGGTTGCGGAACGTGTCCTTCCGCTACCCGACCGAGGCCGTGCCATCGGACCGCGCGGCCCAGGCGCTCGCGCGCAAGGACGGGCTCAACGAGGAGCAGGTCGGAGTCGCGCTGGCGGCCGCCCCGGTCGATGAGACGGCCGTCGAAACGCTGGTCGACGGCCTGGGCGCGGGCTCCGGCGAGATGCCGGCGATCGAGATGCTGCCGACCTTCGCGCTCGAGGACATCGATCTCGAGGCCGAGCCCGGCGAGCTCGTCGCGCTCGTCGGCCCATCGGGCATGGGCAAGACGACGACCACGTACCTGATCCCGCGGCTGTACGACGTCGACGAGGGGGCGGTCGAGATCGACGGCATCGATGTCCGCCGGATCAAGCTCGCGTCTCTTGGCCGGCTCATCGGTGTCGTGACCCAGGAGACGTACCTGTTCCACGCGTCGATCCGCGACAACCTGCTCTACGCGAAGCCCGAGGCGACCGACGACGAGCTGCGCGACGCCGCCCGCGCGGCCGCGATGCACGACCGGATCATGGAGCTGCCCGAGGGCTACGACACGATCGTCGGGGAGCGCGGCTACAAGCTGTCGGGGGGCGAGAAGCAGCGCGTCGCGATCGCCCGCGTGCTGCTCAAGGACCCGCGGATCCTGATCCTCGACGAGGCGACTTCTGCGCTCGACACGGTCTCGGAGCGGTTGATCCAGGCCGCCTTCGAGCGACTGATGGAGGGCCGCACGACGATCGCCATCGCCCACCGCCTGTCGACGATCCTGCGTGCCGATCGGATCCTGGTCTACGACCGCGGGCGGATCGTCGAGCGGGGCACGCATGCCGAGCTGATCAAGGTCGGTGGGCTGTACGCGCGGCTGTACCGGGAGCAGTTCCTGACCGAGGCCTCCACGGCCGAGGTCGGCGTCGCGGGTTGAGGCGATGCCCACGCTGAAGTCGGTCCGCCTCGAGCACCGAGGCGGGATGGCGTTCCACGCCGAGCCGTCGTCGGGCCACCCGCTCGACTTCGACGATCGGACCTCGAATACCGGCGGGAGCCCGGTCGAGACCGTGCTGTCCGCGCTGGGGTCGTGCACGGGGATGGACGTCGTCTCGATCCTGACCAAGAAGCGCCAGGACGTGACCGGGTACCGGGTCGAGGTCAGCGGCACCCAGCGCGACGAGTACCCGCAGGTCTACACGCGAGGTCGTCGTCACGCACGAGGTCGAAGGCCGCGATCTGTCGGAGGCGGCGATCCGCCGCGCGATCGAGCTGTCGGCGCTGAAGTACTGCCCGGTCAACGCGATGGTGTCCGCGGGTGCCACGACCGTCCGTCACCGCTACAAGATCCGTTCCGAGGGGGAGGTCAGCTACGCCACCGAGGGCGAGGTGATCTCCACCGGCCCGTACCGCAGGCCGGACGTCGTCGCGTAGCGATATCGGCCCGACGCGGGTCCTGTCGGCGGCGTAACCTCCGCCGCCACCCGTACAGATCGCGCTCCCGTCACGGCGACTCCTACTAATCTCGGTAGGACATGTATGGTATCGTCGCGGTCCCCAGCCACGAGGAGCCCGAACATGCCATCTGCGATCCCGAACGGTGCCACCGCCAGCCTGCCGCCGGCAGGCAAGATCGACCCGCGCGGGCATCGCTTCGGCGCCGGGGTCTCGGCCGTGCTGCTCATCGTTGCGGCGTTCACGAACACGCCGTGGCTGGTCGCGGTCGTCCTCGCGTCGATCGGCGTGAGCGCGGCGTTCGGTCTGCGCTACTCGATCTACGGCGTCATCTGGCGGCGGATCGTGAAGCTCGCTCGCCTCGGTCCAGCCGAACCGGAGCACGAGTATCCGCCACGGTTCGCGCAGGTCCTCGGGAGCACTGCACTCGTCCTGTCACTCGCGGCATTCGCCCTGGGCGCACCGCTCGTCGGCTGGCTGTTCGCCCTCGCGGTCGCCGCGCTCCAGAGCCTCCTCGCGATCACCGGCTACTGCCTGGGCTGCCGCCTGTACTTCCTGCGCTGGTGGGTCCCCGACCTTCTGACTCGGTTCTGGGTCCGTCGCAGCTCGACGGTCAACCGCCTGACAGCCGAACCGATCAGCTACCGCTGAGTCAGGCGGGGCAGTTCCGACTGCGGGTGGCGGTGGAGTGGTTCTGGGCAGCGGAGCGCCGCTAGCGATAGCTCCGGCGCGAGCACCCAGGTTCCTCCGCCGACAGGACCCGCAGCCCTGACCGGCCTTGCATGACTATGCAGGACTGTCGTATAGTCATGCGCCCATGACGACGGTCCTTCCGCTCCCTTCGAGCAACCCGAGCCAGCCGCCGGTGAGCGGCCACGTGCGCCAGTGAGCGCGGGGCTCGGATCGCCCGCGGCGATCGCGACGGACCAGTCGTCGGGGTTCCTCCCCCGCTCCGAGCGGGGCGTGCGCCCCGACGGCGGGCCGCGCCGGATCCGCGTCGGCATCATCGGTGCCACCGGGTACGTCGGCGCCGAGCTCATCCGGCTGCTGTCGCGCCATCCAAACGTCGAGATCGTCGGGCTCGCCGGCCGCGACCGGCAGGACGACCCGATCGGCGGCCACCACCCGCACCTGGCCACGACCGACCTCACGGTCGGGACGCGCCTGCCGGAAGTCGATGCCGCATTCCTCGCCCTCCCGCACGGCGCGGCGGCCAGCCTCGTCCCGGACCTCGTGGCCGACGGCACCGCTGTCATCGACCTCGGGCCGGACTTCCGTCTGCGCGATCCGGCCGACTACCCGCGCTGGTATGGCTTCGAGCACCCGCGACCCGATCTCCTCGAGCGAGCCGTCTACGGCCTGCCCGAGCTGCACCGGGACGAGCTCACGCGGCTGGTCGACGCCGAGATCGCCATCGTGGGCTCGCCCGGCTGCTATCCGACGGCGACGCTGCTGGCCCTCGCCCCGCTGGCTCGGGCCGGGCTGATCGGCGACCTCGTGGTCGATGCCAAGAGCGGTGTCTCGGGCGCGGGGCGCGACCCGAAGCCCGAGATGATGTTCGGTGAGGTCAACGAAAGCGTGAAGGCGTACGGCCTGGGCGGCCATCGCCACGTCGCCGAGATCGAGCAGGAGCTCGGCGTGGTCGCGGCTCGCGTGGGGCTCGATCCCGGTGCCAACCCGGGCGCCGTCGCGGTCGACTTCCTCCCCCACCTGATCCCGATGACGCGCGGCATCCTGTCGACCGGCCACGTCAGGCCGACCCGCCAGATCACCCAGCCCGAGCTCGACGAGCTGTATCGCGCTGCCTACGCGGACGAGCCATTCGTCACGGTCGTACCCGCACCGCCGGCGACCAAGCACACGACCGGCAGCAACAACGTGTTGGTCCATGTCCGCCTCGACGAGCGGATCGCGCGGATCATCGCGATCGGCGTCGAGGACAACCTGGTCAAGGGCGCCGCCGGCCAGGCGGTCCAGGCCTTCAACCTCGTCCACGGGCTGCCGGAGACGGCCGGCCTCGAGCAGCTGCCGCTGGCGCCATAGATGGCGATCACGACGTTGGCCTCGCCACCCCTGCCGTCGGTCGAGCGGCGACCCGCCCTGCCGGCTGGCTTCGTGGCCGGTGGGACGACGGCGGGGATCAAGGCGTCGGGCCGGCCGGATCTCGCGCTGATCGTGGCGACGGGCGGCCCCGCGGCAGCCGCAGCGGTGTTCACGCCGAACGCGTTCGCGGCCGCACCCGTGAAGCAGTCACGGGCCAATCTCGCGGCCACGTCCGACGACCCGCGCGGCGGGTTCGGGTTCGCCTCCGCGGTCATCTCGACCAGCGGCTGCGCGAACGCGGCGACCGGCGCGGCTGGTGACACCGATCAGGAGGCCGTCGGCCGGCTCGTGGCCGGGGCGTGCGGCATCGATGAACGGCACGTCCTGCACCTGTCCACAGGCATCATCGGGACCCGACTGCCGCTCGATCGCGTCGAGGCCGGGGTCGGCAGCCTGTATTCCGCGCTGAGCGGTGACGACGCCGGACTTCAGGCCGCTGCCGAGGCCCTCCGCACGACCGATTCCGTCCTCAAGGCGGCGACGACGTCGCTGGTGCTGCCGGCGGCGGACGGCGAACCCGTGACCGTGACGATCACCGGGATCGCGAAGGGCGTCGGGATGATCCACCCGAACATGGCGACGATGCTGTCGGTCGTTCTGACCGATGCCGCGGCCGCGCCCGAGGTCCTGTGGAGCGTGTTGCGTCCCGCGGCTGCGCGCACGTGGGATCAGCTGTCTGTCGACGGCGATTCCAGCACCAACGACACGGTCTTCGTCCTGGCGTCGGGTGCCGCGGCCAACGCACCGCTGGCCGCCGGCAGTCACGGGGCGATGGCGTTCCAGTCCGCGCTGGAGGCGGTCGCGCGCGACCTGGCCCGCCAGCAGGCAGCCGACGGCGAAGGCGCCACGATCCTCATCACGGCCTCGGTGACCGGCGCCGACGACGACGCCGACGCGCGGGCCGTGGCCCGCGCCGTCATCTCGAGCAGCCTCGTCAAGGCCGCGGCACACGGCAAGGACCCGAACTGGGGCCGCATCGCCGGAGCTGCCGGCAACGCGACGACGGCGTCGGCCGCCGTCCTCGAGGCCGCCGGGCTGGCCCCGGACGCGGCTGCGGCCCGCGCATCGCAGCCCGCGCAGCTCGACCCCGACCGTCTCCGCATCGCGATCGCCGGTCACCTCGTGTTCGACGGGTCGCAAGGCGGCCCGCTCGACTTCGATCGCGCGGCGGCCCGCGCCGCCATGGATGCCCCGGAGCTGCTGATCGAACTCGATCTCGGGCTCGGTGACGGCATCGGCGAGGCATTCGGCTGCGACCTGACCCAGGAATACGTCATCGAGAACAGCGAGTACACGACGTGAGCGAGATCCTTGTCGTGAAGCTGGGCGGGACCACGATCGCCGAGCAGTCGGGAGTCCTCGCGGACGTCGCTGCCGTTGCGCGGCGACGACCGGTCGTTCTGGTGCACGGCGGCGGCAAGCGCATCACCGAGTGGCTCGAACGCCTCGGCGTGCCGTCGAAGTTCGAAGGTGGTCTGCGCGTTACGGACGCCCAGTCTCTGGAGGTCGCCGCCGCGGTCCTGCGTGGGGTCGTCAACAGCGAGCTCGTCGCAGGTCTGCGCGACCTCGGCGTCGACGCGGTCGGTCTGTCTGGTGTCGATGGAGGCTTGCTGATCGCCGAGCGGATCCCGCATCTCGGGCTCGTTGCCAGCGTGACCGGTCTGCGCCGTGATCTGCTCGACGCGGTCCTCGTGTCGGGGCAGGTCCCGGTCGTCGCACCGCTCGCGCGCGATGCGGACGGGATCGTCTGCAACGTCAACGCCGATGACGCGGCCGCCGGCATCGCGGCGGGACTCGGCGCGCGCCAGCTCGTCCTGCTCACCGACGTCGACGGGGTCCGCGACGCGGACGGCCACAAGCTCGACACCTTGACCGTCGCCGAGGCCGACCACCTCATCGACACAGGCGTGATCGCCGGTGGCATGGTGCCCAAGATCCGGGCCGCGCTGTCGGCGCTCGGCTGGGAGGGAGCGGAGGCGATCATCGCCGACGCCGGCGCGGAGAGAGCCCTCGAGCGGGCGCTCGGCGATCCCACGTTCGGCACGCGGATCACCGCGACACGGCAGGCGGTCGGGGCAGCATGAGCGGTCTGACGCCCGGTCAGGAGCTCAAGCGCCTGCGCCAGCGGGCCATCCGCCAGCTCATCGCGTCGCGACCGGTCGGCAGCCAGCGCGAGCTGGTCGATGCCCTGATCGACCAGGGGTTCGATGTCACGCAGGCCACGGTCAGCCGCGACATCACCGAGCTCGGCCTGCTCAAGGCGCCCCGCACCGACGGCCACGTCTACATGTCGCCCGAGGACGTGGCCGCACGGCCGGCCACGCCGGCGACATCGGCCGGCGCCGACGAGCGCCTCCGGCGGATCCTCGCCGACGTCCCGGTCACGGTCGGGCGGAGCGGCCTGATCCTCGTCCTCACCGGCACGCCAGGCACGGCGAGCGTCGTCGCCCAGGCGATCGACGAATCGACCCTGCGCGAGCAGGAGGGCACGCTGGCCGGTGACAATACGCTCCTCGTCCTGTTCGCCGATGAAGCCCGTCTGGAGCGCTGGCTCGCGCGGTTCGAGACCATCGCCCGTTCGATCCCGGAGGTCCCCGTCTCGTGAAGAAGGTCGTTCTCGCCTATTCCGGCGGTCTCGACACGTCGGTCGCCGTCGCCTGGCTCAGGGAGCAGTACGACGCCGAGGTCGTGACGCTGACGGTCGATCTCGGGGGTGGCTCGTTGCGACCCGGCGTCGAACGTCGGGCGATGTCGGCCGGCGCGTCGCGCGCCTATGTCATCGATGCGCGCGAGCGCTTCGTCACCGACTACGTCTGGCCTCATCTGCAGGCGAACGCGCTGTACCAGGGGGCGTATCCCCTGGCGACGGCGCTTGCGCGGCCGCTGATCGCGCAGCTTCTCGTCGAGGTCGCCCGCCGAGAGGGTGCCGACGCCGTCGCCCACGGCTGCACAGGCAAGGGCAACGACCAGGTCCGCTTCGACGTTGCCACGCACGCCCTCGACCCCGGGCTCGAGGTGGTCGCGCCGATGCGCGTCGGGATGGGGCTTACGCGCGACCAGGAGATCGACTACGCCAACGAGCGCGGCATCGAGATCCCCATCACCAAGGAGTCGCCCTACTCGATCGACGTGAACCTGTGGGGTCGATCGTGCGAGACCGGTGTCCTCGAGGATCCATGGGTCACGCCGCCGCCCGACGCGTACGAGTGGACCGTGGCTCCATCCGATGCGCCGGATGCGGTCGAGATCGTCATCGATTTCGAGGGGGGTGTACCTGTCGCGCTGGACGGGGAGCGGTTGGCGCCGGTCGAGCTGGTCGAGCGCCTGCACACGCTGGGTGGCGCTCACGGTATCGGCAGGATCGACCATGTCGAGGACCGGCTGGTCGGGATCAAGAGTCGCGAGATCTACGAGACGCCGGCCGCGACGATCCTGCACACGGCGCATCGCGCGCTCGAAGGGCTGACGCTGACGAAGGACACGCTGCGGTTCGATCGGCTCGTCGCCGACGAGCTGTCGCGGCTCATCTACGACGGGTTGTGGTTCAGCGCCCTTTCGCGCGACCTGCGCGCATACGTCGCGTCGTCGCAGCGGGTCGTGTCAGGCGAGGTGCGGATGCGGCTGGATCACGGATCCGCCGTGGTCGCCGGCCGGAAGTCGCCGCTGTCGCTGTACGACAAGAGCCTGGCCACGTACGACGAGGGCGACGCGTTCGACCACGCCAGCGCGGTCGGGTTCATCGAGATCTTCGGGTTACCGCTCCGGGTCGAGGCGGCGCGCCATGGCGCGGTCGGCGCGCGGTACGGTGCCGCGTGGTCGTGGACCGACCCGCTGCTGGAGACCCTCCCGACGACGGTCACCGATCCGGAGCCGGCCGCGGTCTAGCCTGCTCCACGCACCGGCGCCGCGAGAGTGTTGGTGTGAGACACGCATTTCGCATGAATGAGCACGCGCCGATCTCCCAGAATGCAGTCCGGTGTCGTCTGGGCGATCGATCACGCACGGCTATGTGAAACGTGTGTCTGACACAAACAATGTCGGCGTGAGCGACATCGGCCGCGCACGATGCGCGATGATCGGCTCGTGACGATGGATCGAGCGACGACCAGCGGGAACATCCGCGAGCTGGCGTTCCTGCACGAGATCGCCCAGCTCGCGACCCAGGCCCGCGACTGGGACGAGCTCATGCGCTCGATCGTCGACGGCACGACCGCCGCCATGGGCGTCGAGGTGTGCTCGTTCTACCTCGCCGATCACGAGCACAGCCGGCTGACGCTCGCGGCGACGAACGGGCTCGACCGATCGCAGGTCGGCCGGGTCAGCCTGGCCTGGGGCGAGGGCATCACCGGCCGCGTCGCGGCACACCAGCGACCGATCGCCGTCGAGGACGTGACGCGCGACGAGCGCTTCGCGTGGGTCCGCGGCTTCGACATCGAGGGGCTCGCCGGGATGTTGTCCGTGCCGCTCGTGTGGCACGACGAGGTGGTCGGCGTGCTCAACGTCCAGACCCGGGCCGTCCGCCGCTTCGAGCCCGATGAGATCGACCTCCTGCAGACCATCGCCGCGCTGCTCGCCGGGATCGTCGAGAAGGGACGCCTGACCGCGGAGGTCGAGGCCAGGCTCGCGCAGCTCACCGCGCTCGATGCCGCACGATCGGAGCTGCTCAGCGTCGTGACCCATGAGCTGCGGACGCCGCTGTCGATCGTCCGGGTCTACGTCGACCTGCTGGCTGAAGCGGCCGCCGGCGGAAACGCCGGCGACTGGCGCGACGCCGCCAACGACCAGCTCGCCCGGCTCGACCGGCTCGTCGAATTCGATCCTGGCGTCGGTGCGCGGCGAGGGCCTATCCGGCCTGTCGCGTGCGCCGTTCGACGCGGTCCGTGCGGTCGATGACGTGGTCGAGACGCTCCGGCTCCTCCTTCGGCCGCACCCGATCCGGTGGGAGCGCCCGTCGGACCCGCTCGTTGCCGTCGGCGATGAGACGCGCTTCCGGCAGGTCCTCGAGCAGCTGCTCGAGAACGAATTGAAGTACGCGCCGACCGCGGAGGGTGTCAGCATCGGGATCTGGCGCCTCGGCGACGAGGTCCAGGTCTACGTCACAGACGACGGGCCGGGTGTGCCGGTCGAGGACTGGGAGAGCGTGTTCGAGCCGTTCGTGCGGCTCGAGGGGCGGGGCCGCTCCCGTGGGTCGGGCATCGGCCTGTTCGCCGCGCGGCGGCTGATGACCGCCATGGGCGGCCGGGTCTTCCTCGAATCGAATGGCTACGGCGGGTCGCGCTTCGTGGTGGGTCTGCCCGTCGGCTGAACAGGCCGCGTCACCCGGTGCAGCTGTGCGGCGGATCACCATTGACATCGCGCCGATGGCGCTGGACGCTGCGCCCATGAGCGACCCGTTCGATGGCGCCGGCGAGCCCTACAAGGGTTCGACGTACCGCGGCTGGATCCTCGTCGCGATCGTCATCGTGGTCGTGATCGTGCTGCTGTGGCTAGCCTACGGCGAGGCGCTCGACCTCCTGTCCGCCGGGAAGTCCGACAGCTAGGTCGAGGCCGCGGTCTCCGGGCCGTCGTCGAGCACCCGAAAGCGCTGCAGGACCTCGATCGCATCGAGCAACTGTCGGCAGAATTCGTCGCGCTCGGCCTCGGTCAGCCCGAGCCATCGAAGCGCGAATTCGCGTTCGCCAGGCTCGAACGCCGCCCAATCCTCGTCGGTCATTCCCATGTTTCCCCTCAGCCGCATTCGCCGGCCCGACCCGGCTGTTATGCGGATGCAAGCCTACCGCAAGCCCAGACGGCCGCAAGCCGTGCCGGCTGTCGGGTCGTGCATGGTGTCATAGGGCATGACCCCCGAAACCCGCCACATAGAGGAGAGTCATGCTTGACCCACAGACGCGCCAGCAGCTCCAGACGAAGTTCCAGCAGATCAAGCCGCAGCTCAAAGGACAGTTCAGCGGCTTGAGCGATCAGGACCTCGACGTGGGCCGGAGCGATCCGGACACGCTGATCGAGACGATCAGCCGCAAGACCGGCCAAGGCCGTGAGCAGGTCGAGCAGACCGTTCGCCAGCTCGTCACTGCGACGCACGTCTAGAGCCTGCCCGCGCCTTAGGAAGGGGCCCGTCCTTCGGGACCGGCCCCTTCCTCATGTCCGGCGCCGGCTACCCGAGCCGCTCGAGAGCGGTCTTCGCAAGCACCCGCCCGATCGCCAGCGAGCTGGTCGCCGCTGGCGACGGGGCGTTGCGCACGTGCAGGACCCGACCGGACCCACCCAGGCTGAAGTCGTCGACCATGGTGCCGTCACGCCCGAGCGCCTGTGCCCGAACCCCTGACGGTCCGAACGTCAGCTGGTCGCCCGTGATCTCCGGGACGTAGCGCTGCAGGTCGCGTACGAACGCCGGCTTCCACCAATCGCGCCACATCTCGGCGAGGCCCGTGCGCAGGTAGCGCGAAGCCAGCCGCACGAACCCCGGGTAGGCGAGGGTGCCGGCCAGATCCCCGATCCGGATGTCGCGCCTGCGGTAGCCCTCGCGTGCGAACGCGAGCACGGCGTTCGGCCCGGCCCAGACGGATCCGTCGATCCGTCGCGTGAAATGGACCCCGAGGAACGGGAACCGCGGATCGGGCACCGGATAGATGAGGCCGCGGACCAGCGCCGTCGCATCCGGGGTCAGCGTGTAGTAGTCGCCGCGGAAGGGCACGATGCGCGGCTCCGGATCGTCACCCGTCAGGCGGGCGATGCGATCGGCATGAAGACCGGCGCACGCCACGACCATCGAGGCCGTGATGGTCGCCCCGTCCGGCCCGCCGACGACGACCTCGTCGTCACGGACGTCGATCGACGACACCGGCCAGGCGGTCGTGATCGTGCCGCCACGGGCACGGACTTCGTCGGCGAGCGCGAGCGCGACGCGCCGGAAGTCGACGATGGCCGTCTCGGGACTCCACAACCCGCGCACACCGACCGCGTGCGGCTCGATCTCGCGGATCCGCTCGGGACCGACCGCCTCGAGCCCAGGGACGCCGTTCGCCTCGGCGCGCTCGCGGACGGCCTCGAGACGCGGAAGCTCGCTGTCGTCGAGGGCGACGACGAGCTTGCCGCAGCGCTCGACCGGGATGGCGTGGGCAGCGGCGAACGCCTCGATCTCGGCCTTGCCCTCCCGGCACAGGGTCGCCTTCAGCGAGCCCGGTGCGTAGTACAGGCCCGCGTGCAGCACACCGCTGTTGTGCCCGGTCTGGTGGGTCGCGATCTCCGCCTCCTTCTCGACGACGGTCAGCCGCAGGTCGGGGCGTTGCTCCAGGAGGCGGTAGGCCGTCGCAAGCCCGACGATCCCGCCACCGATGACGACGACGTCGCGACGGTCGCTCACGCGGGCGGCGGGAACGGGACGCCGTGGCGCCCGCCGAGGTCGGCGAGGGCTTTGGCATGGACCGCATCGATCACCACGCCACCGGCGTCCGCGCGCCGTTCGGCTTCGGCCTCCGGCTCGCCCGGGATCAGCACCCTGCCCGGCGAGCCCGGCACGGTCGGCGCGCTGATGAGCTGCTCGAGATAGCCCTCGAGGCGCCGCTCGAACGCGCCGGGCGTGTCGACCGCCGCGGGGTCGATCGCGATGAAGGTCTGGCCGAGGTCCGAGCGTCCCTCGGTGCTGAACAGGCCGAGGATGTTCGGGCCGAACGCGGCGCCGGCAAGGACGCCGGTGAGCAGGTCGACGGCCAGCGACAGGCCGTAGCCCTTGTGACCGCCGGTCGCCTCCTCGCCGCCGAGCGGGTGGAGGGCACCGCCGAGGGCCGCCTCCGGGGTCGTCGCCGGGTGCCCATCGGCGTCGATCGCCCAGCCGATCGGCAGGGACTCGCCACGGCGTGCGGCGACCTCGATCCGACCGCGCGGGATCGTCGAGGTGGCCATGTCGAGGCAGAACGCGCCGAACCGCCCGGCCGGGGCCGCGATGGCGATCGGGTTGGTGCCGATCAGCGGCACGCGCGCCCGGGTCGGCGCGACGAGCGGCGAGGTGTTCGACAAGGCGATCCCGATCATGCCCTCGGCAGCGACCCGCAACGCGTACCAGCCCGCGATCCCGAAGTGGTTCGAGGCACGGACCGTCGGCGCCCGCCATGCCCAGGTCGCGGGCCGCACCGATCGCCGCATCGGCGGCGACGCGGCTGGCGTGGTGGCCCCAACCATTCCGGCCGTCGAACAGGGTGAGCGCCGGCCGACCGCCCTCGACGACTGGGCGGGCGGCCGGATCCATCACGCCCGCCTCGATCAGGGCGACGTAGTTCGGCAGCCGCGCAGTCCCGTGCGACGCGATACCGCGTCGATCGGACGCCACGAGGATCGTCGCCACGTCCTCGGCGATGTCAGGCGGCGTTCCCACCCGCTCGACGAGCCTCGTCGTCCAGGCCTGGAGGAGGCCGACCGGGACGGCGAGGCCGTCGACGGGGTCAGCGTAAACCGGCATCAGCGGGGCTCGGTGACGACCCTCGTGTCCTCGGCGCGCAACCGTGCGTAGCCCGGCTTCACGACCTCGTTGATGAGCCGCAGCCGCTCATCGAACGGCGCGAAGGCCGACTTAAGCGCGTTGATCGTCAGCCACTCCATCTCGCCGAGGCCGATCCGGAATGCTGCCTCGAGCGCCTCGAACTCGCTCGACAGCGTGACGCCGCTCATCAGCCGGTTGTCCGTGTTGACCGTGACGCGGAAGCGGAGGCGCCGCAAGAGGTCGATCGGGTGGTCCTCGATGGACGCGGCGGCCGCGGTATGCACGTTCGACGTCGGGCACATCTCGAGCGGCACGCGCCGGTCGCGCACGAACGCCGCCAGCCGCCCGAGCTCGACGGACCCGTCGTCGCGGACCGTGATGTCATCGACGATGCGGACGCCGTGGCCGAGCCGCTCCGCGCCGCAGTACTGGAGCGCCTCCCAGATCGACGGCAGCCCGAACGACTCGCCGGCGTGGATCGTGATGTGGAAGTTCTCGCGCCGGACGTACTCGAAGGCGTCGAGATGGCGCGTCGGCCGGTAGCCGGCCTCCGGGCCGGCGATGTCGAAACCCACGACGCCCGCATCGCGCCACCGGACGGCACACTCGGCGACCTCGACCGACCGCGCCGCCTGGCGCATCGCCGTGACGAGCATCTTCATGACGATCGGGTGGCCGGCGGCCTCCGCGTTGCGTGCCCCGATCGAGAAGCCCTCGAGGTTCGCGGCGACCGCCTCGTCGAGGGTCAGGCCACGCTCGGTCGACAGCTCCGGCGCATAGCGGATCTCGGCGTAGGCGACGCCGTCGGCCGCGAGGTCCTCGGCGCACTCGGCCGCGACGCGGACGATCGCATCGCGCTCCTGCATGACCCCCACCGTGTGTGCGAACGTCTCGAGGTAGAGCTCCAGGGACTTGCGGTCGGCCCCGCGGCGGATATGGGTGGCCAGCTCGTCGGGATCGGTCGTCGGCAGCCCGTCGTAGCCGTACTCGGCCGCGAGGTCGACGATGGTTGCCGGGCGAAGGCCACCGTCGAGATGGTCGTGCAGCATCGCCTTCGGCGCCTGGCGGATCGTCTCCGTGCGCAGCATGGTGGCGGGATGGTACAAGGCTGCGCCCAGCGTGGTCGCGTTCGACCATTGACGTTCGGTGTTGGTCCCTGTCAGGATTCATGTGCGGGGTGCGATCCGCAAGGGGGAGGTCTCCGGATGAATATCGAGCTCCTGCGCCGCCCGACCCGCCCGACGCGCCGAGGTCTTCTGGCGCTCCCGCTCATCGGCTTGCTGTGGATGGGCATGGCCGCGGCCCCGGTGGGCGCCGCCGGCTCGGCGACGTATCGCGACTGTTCGCAGCTGGCCCTGGTCCCGAATGCCGATCTCCATCGCTGCGACCTGTCGGACGCGACGATCATCGGCCTCGACCTGCACGGCATCTACGCTTCCTGGTCGGACCTGTCGCGCGTGAACGGCGGCTGCGATCCCGACCTGCCGCGGACGAACCTGGCCGGTGCCCGCATCGCGCGGGCGATCCTGGTCGACGCCAAGCTGTGCGACGCGATCTTGAGCGACGCCGACTTGCACGGGTCGGACATGTCCGGCGTGTCGCTCGAGGACGCGTCACTGTTCCGGGCGAACCTGTCGTGGGTGACCCTCGATGGCGCCCAGGCCGCGTTCGCGCCGTTCGTGGACGCCAACCTCTCGAACGCCAGCTGGCGCAACGGCTTCGCGAACGGGGCGACATTCGATGGCGCCGACCTGCATCGGATCGACTTCCGCGGCACGGATCTGCGATCGGCGAGCTTCGTCGGGTCGGACCTGCGCTACGCTCGGCTCAACGGCGTCGACCTGACCGATGCCGACCTGACCGGCGCGAACTGGCGGCAGTCGACCGGGCTTGCGAGCGCGACCTTCTCGAACACGACCTGCCCGGACGGCACGAACAGCGACGCCAACGGCGGGACCTGCGCCGGTCACTAAGGGGCGGTCAGCGCCCGTGTCCGCGATGCACATATTGGGCTGCCGGGCGGACATCAGGTCGTTGATGCGCCTGGACCGCATCACGGTTCCTTTGCGGGCGGACATCAGGTCGTTGATGCGCCTGGACCGCATCACGGTTTCCTCTGCCGGGCGGACGTTCGGGGCCGATCGGACGGTCCGCCGACGAACGAGCCGGTTGATCTCCCGGGGTATGCGGCCCATGCGCATCATCTGACAAAGGTGGCTCCGCGCCGGCCCATGCGCATCATCTGACAAAGGTGGCTCCGCGCCGGAGCTTGGGCATCAGCTGAGAAGGACGCGTCGCGGTCGGACACTGACCGATGAGCCGCCGGCCGTCGTCAGCCTCGGTCGAGCCGCTTTCTCGCAGCCGCCAGCGCGTCGGCCACGCGGGTCGGCGCCGTCCCGCCGATCACGTCGCACGAAGCGAGCGCGCCATCCACCGACGCGGCCCCGCGCAGGATCTCGCCGATCACCTCGTCCGCGGCGAGGGCTTTGGCCCCCTCGTCGCCGCTGGCGCCCAGCGCGAGCCCGATCATCGAGTCGGGCACCTGGTCGAGCCCCAGGCGGGCCTCCTCGGCCTGGGCCACCAGCGACCCCACCACGTGGTGGGCGACACGGAACGGGATGCCGCGGCGGACCAGGGCGTCGGCGACGGCGGTCGCGGTCGTGTAGCCCTCGTCGGCGGCCTCGCGCATCCGCTCGCGGTCGACGGCGACGGTGTCGAGCAGCCCGGCGAGCACGCCGAGCGACGCCTCGTAGACCGCGACCGCGTCGAACAGCGGGGCCTTGTCCTCCTGGAGGTCGCGCTGGTATGCGAGCGGCAGGCCCTTGAGCAGCGTCAGCAGCCCGGCCTGTGCCCCGATGACCCGGGCGGCCCGGCCCCGGACCAGCTCGGCCGGATCCGGGTTCTTCTTGTTCGGCATGATCGACGACCCGGTCGAGAATGCGTCGCTCACCCGGATGAACCCGAACCGCGGATTCGACCACCACGTGATCTCCTCCGCCAGCCGGCTCAGGTGGACCATGCCAAGCGCGATCGCGCCAACGGCCTCGACGACGAAATCGCGGTCGCTCACTGCATCGAGCGAGTTGGCTGTCACCCCGGCGAAGCCGAGCTCGTCAGCCGTCGCCTCGCGATCGAGCGGGTAGCCGGCGCCGGCCAGCGCCCCGGCGCCAAGCGGCGAGATGTTCGCGCGCCGCCGCGCATCGGACAGGCGGTCCCGGTCGCGCTCGGCCATCTCGACGTAGGCCAGCAGGTGATGAGCGAAGAGCACAGGCTGCGCCGGCTGGATGTGGGTCGTGCCGGGCAGGATCGCGGTGCCTTCGCGCTCGGCGAGGCCGACGAGCGAGCGCTCGAAATCGAGCAGCGCCTCGTCGAGACGGTCGATCGCCCGGCGCAGCCATAATCGAAGGTCGGTCGCGACCTGGTCATTGCGCGAGCGACCGGTCTGCAGCTTCCCCGCGACGGATCCGATGCGCTCGGCCAGCGCCGCCTCGAGGTTGAGGTGGACGTCCTCCAGGTCCGGATCCCACACGAGGGTCCCGTCGGCGACCGCGCCGGCCAACCCGTCCAGACCGCCGATCAGCTCGTCGACCTCCTCCGCGGTCAGGAGCCCCGCGCGACCGAGCCCGCGGACATGGGCGATCGAGCCGGCGATGTCGTCGGCGGCCAGCTCGCGATCGAGGTCGATCGAGCGTGTGAAATCGGCGACCCGCTGGTCGCTCTCTTCGGCGAATCGCCCGCCCCAGAGTCGCATGCGCCCCTCCTGCGTGTGGCGTCATGCTACCGGCATGACCGACGCATCTCCGTGGTGGCGGGACGCCGTCGTCTACCAGACCTACATCCGCAGCTTCACCGACGCGGATGGCGACGGCATCGGCGACATCGCGGGGATGCGCTCGCGACTGCCATATGTCCGCGGTCTCGGGGTCGACGCGATCTGGGTGAACCCGTGGTTCGTGTCGCCGATGGTCGACGGCGGCTACGACGTCGCCGACTACCGCGACATCGACCCGCTGTTCGGCACGATGGCCGACGCCGAGGCGTTCATCCACGACGCGCACGCCCTGGGTATCCGGGTGCTGCTCGATATCGTCCCGAACCACACGTCCGACCGGCATCCGTGGTTCCAGGCGGCGCTGGCCGCCGGCCCGGGCAGCCGCGAGCGCGATTTCTACGTGTTCCGCGACGGGCGCGGTCGTGACGGCGATCTGCCCCCGACCGATTGGCCGAGCGTCTTCGGTGGTCCGGCCTGGACCCGAGTGATCGAGCCGGACGGACGGCCCGGCCAGTGGTACCTGCACCTGTTCGCGCCGGAGCAGCCCGATCTCGACTGGACGGAGCCAGAGGTCCGAGCCGAGTTCGAGTCGATCCTGCGGTTCTGGTTCGATCGCGGCGCGGACGGCTTCCGGATCGACGTCGCGCACGGCCTCGTCAAGGACCCGGGATTTCCCGATCTGCGCCGCGCGTCGCCGAGCTCGGCGGTCAAGCCCGGGCCGTACTGGGACCAAGGACGGGGTTCACGACATCTATCGCCGCTGGCGGGCCATCGCCGACGAATACGGCGGTCGGATGTTCGTGGCCGAGGTCTTCGTCTCGAGCGCCGACCGCCTGGCCCGCTACCTGCGGCCGGATGAGCTTCATGCTGCGTTCGATTTCCATTTCCTGCAGGCGGGCTGGGACCCGATCGCGCTGCGCAGGGTCATCGATGCCCAGCTCGAGGCTCTGGCGCCTGTCGGCGCACCGGCGACCTGGGTCATGTCGAACCACGACGTGACCCGGCACGTGACGCGGTTCGGGCGCCCGTCGGCGACCAAGGGAAGGGTGGTGGGCACCGCACCCCCGAAAATTCCCGTCAAGGAGCCCACCGACCTCGCCCTCGGACGGCGCCGGGCCCGCGCCGCGCTGCTGCTGATGTTGGCGCTGCCCGGCTGCGCCTACCTGTACCAGGGCGAGGAGCTGGGTCTGGAGGAGGTCGAGGACCTCGACGAGGATCTGCTCCAGGATCCGACGTGGCATCGGTCCGGGCACACGGTCCGCGGCCGGGATGGCTGCCGGGTCCCGCTCCCCTGGTCGGGCACTGAGCCGCCGTTCGGTTTCGGTCCACCACGATCGACTCCGTGGCTGCCGCCACCGCTCGGCTGGCGGGAGCTGACGGTCGAGGCGCAGACCGGCGACCCTGACTCGTTCCTCGAGCTGTACCGCACCGCGCTCCGCCTCCGACGCGACCATCTCGGGTTCCGCGGCTCGGGCATGGCATGGCTGCCGGCGCCGGAGTCGGTGCTCCGATTCGATCGGCCGGGCGGACTGGAGACGATCGTGAACCTCGGTACGACACCGATCGAGCTGCCGAGCGGCCGACCGATCCTGCTCGCCAGCGAGTCGCTGCCGGAGGTTGGCCTGCTTCCGCCCGATACGGCTGTCTGGCTGGGCTAGCCCGCGACCTGGGCCGACGGCAGGCGCTCATGGCGGGCTCCGTCGCGTGGGAAGACCCACCAGCCGAGGGAGGCGGCGCTGAGCGATAGCACCGTCCCCATCCCGAAGACGGCGGCCGGGCCGATCAGGTCATAGAGCAGGCCGCCGACGATGTTGGCGATGATCGCGCCGATCCCGAACCCGACCGTCTGATACAGCGACTGACCCGTGCCCTGGAGCTCCGGCGGCAGGAGTCGGGCAATCGTCAGGACCACTCCGACGACCACCCAGGCGAACGCAAGCCCGGTAAATGCCCTGGTCGCGATGATGAGCAGCGGCGTCTCCAGGACCGTCCACGACGCGGTCGCGGCCGCGTAGATCAGGGCGCTGCCGACGAACATGCCACGCAGCCCGATCCTTCGGGCGACGGTTGCGGCCACGAGCATCGCCGGGATCTCGGCAAGGGCCGACACGCCGGCCGACAGCGCGACGTCGGAGGGCGGGCTCCCGAGGTCGCCCAGACGCAGCGGCAGGAACGTGAAGCCGCTGATGATCGCGATGTGCAGGAGCATCACCGCGGCGAGGACGCCGGCGAGCCGGGGCGCCACACGGAATGCCAGCCCGGCCGAACCGAACCGTCCGCGGTGATCCGCCTCCGCGACCCCGCTCGCAGCCGAGAGGTCGGCCCGTCGGACGTCCGGGACGAAGCCGGCGGCGAGGGCCATCGCGAGGGCTAGCCCGACCGTGAGCACGAATGCGAGCTGGTAGCCCGTCACGTCGTACATGAACCCCGCCGCGATCGTCGCCACGGCGAACGCGAGGCTCGTGAGCAACCGGACACGGGCGTAGCCGCGCCGATCGACGAGGTTGACGGTGAGGGCGTCGGCGAGCGGCTGCCACGCCGACTCGAAGACCCAGTACGCCATGAACAGGACGGCGATGATGATCGGTGGCCAGGCACCCAGCAGCGCACCCGTCGCCGCGGCTCCGCCGATGGCGCACACCTGGAGCGTCCGCGACCTGCCGAGGCGAACGTCCGCGAGATGCCCCCAGGCGGGCGCGGCCAGGGTGAAACCGACCGCGCCGATCGAGGCGACCAGTCCGATCTCCGCCGGGCCGAAGCCGCGGTCCGCGAGGATGACCGGGATGAACGGATACAGGACGCCGAGAGCCGCGCCAAGAGCCAGGGCGAGCAGGCGCAGGGCGGTCACCGGCTGATGGTAGCGTCCGTTGGCATACGACAGTAGGCCAACACACCGCCCCGACCGATGCGCGACACTGGCTCGGCCATGACGACTCCCGCCGCGGACGGTGTGCCCGACCTCGCGCTCACCGCGACCGGCCTCGGACGCCGGTTCGATGATCGCTGGGCCGTCCGCGGGGTGGACCTCGCCGTGCGCCGTGGCGAGGTGCTCGGGTTGCTCGGGCCGAACGGCGCCGGCAAGACCACGACTGTCCGCATGCTCACGGCCCTGATCCGGCCCACCGAGGGCACGGCGACCATCGATGGGTTCGATGTCCGCGAGGCGCCCGACGCCGTCCGTGCCCGCGTCGGCATCCTGACTGAGTCGCCGGGCCTGTACGACAAGCTGCCGGCGATCGCCAACCTCGACTTCTTCGGCCGCCTATACGGGCTGGCGGCCGACCTGCGCGCCGAGCGCATCGAGCACTATCTCCGGCTGTTCTCGCTGTGGGATCGGCGCGACGATGTCGCCGGGACGTTCAGCAAGGGCATGAAGCAGAAGCTCGCGATCGCTCGAGCCCTGCTCCACGATCCGTCGGTCGTGTTCCTGGACGAGCCGACTGCCGCGCTCGATCCCGAGGCGGCGTTCGTCGTGCGCGAGGCGATCGAGAAGCTCCAGCGTGCCGGCCGCACGATCGTGCTCGCCACCCATAACCTCGACGAGGCGGACCGCCTGTGCGACCGGATCGCCTTCGTCCGCGGCGGGCTCATCCGGGTCGATTCTCCGGCCGCCCTACGCGCCGCGCTCGGCACGCGCAGCTTGACGGTCCGCCTGGCCGCCGGCGCGTCGGATGAGCAGATCGCCGCCGCGCGCGGCGTCGCCGGTGTCGTCGCGGCGGGTGCGGTGGATGGGGTGCTGCGCGTCGGAGCCGACGATCCGGAGACAGTCGCGCCCGGCGTCATCCGCGCCCTGGTGGCGAACGGAGCAGACGTCGTCGAGGTGCGTCCCGAGAGCCCGTCATTGGAGCGGATCTACTTCGAGATCATGGGCGTCACGCCCGGCACCGACGGCATCGAGGATGTCGTCTGATGCGCGCCTCGATCGTCTGGACCGTCCTCCGCCGGGAGTGGTACGAGACCGTCCGGAACCGGCTCCTGATGTCGACGATCCTGTTACCGCCGATCGCGCTGACGGTCGCGCCGATCGTCCTCGCCGCGGCCGTGGGCGAGCGGGAGCTGCCGCCCGAGTTGGCCGCTCAGGTACTCGCACAGCGGCCGGAGTGGGCGGCCTTCACCCCGGGCGAGCTCGCAGGTGCGTTCGCGGTCCAGCAGTTCCTCGTGTTCTTTCTGCTCATGCCGGCGTATATCCCGCTGTCGATCGCGACGTTCTCGATCATCGGCGAGAAGCTTGCCCGCTCGCTGGAGCCGGTCCTCGCCGCGCCCATCCGGACCTCGGAGCTGTTGGCCGGCAAGTCGATCGCGGCGTTGGTGCCGGGCGTGCTCGCCGGGTGGGCCACATACGCGATCTTCGTCGTGCTCGCGTCCGTCTTGTACGGGCCGGCGCTGTTCGGCGTCGTCACCGACCTGTCGTGGCTGGCCGGTGTGTTCCTGCTCGGACCTTCGGTGGGGCTGTCGTCGGTCGTGGCCGGGGTCATCGTGAGCGCGCGCGTCAACGACCCGCGCGTCGCCCAGCAGATCGGCGGCGTCGTGATCGTGCCCATCGTCGGCCTCGTGCTGGTCCAGGCGACCGGGACCCTCCTGGTCGGCCCGCTCGGCTATCTGCTCCTGTCGGTGGTGGTGCTGGCGGTCTCTATCGAGGGCCTGCGCGTTGGCGTGCGGCTGTTCGACCGCGAGGCGATCCTGACGCGCTGGCGCTGAGGAAACGGTTCACTCACGCGGGTCGGTTCTGGTCCTTGAGATGTCATCCCGACCACACGGAAACTTGACATACCGGGGTAGGCCAACGCCATCTATGATGCCGCGATGACTGACCGCTCCTCGCAGCTCGACTGGGTGATCTTCCTCCTGCTCGGGTTCTTCTGGGGATCGAGCTACCTCTTCATCAAGCTCGCGGTCGATGACTTCGGGACGTTCACATTGGTCGCCCTCCGACTCGTCGTCGGAGCGATCCTGCTGTGGCTCGTCATCCGGATCGCAGGGCAGCGGCTGCCGCGCGAGAGGCGCATCTACGGCCACCTCGTCGTGATGAGCATCATCAACATCACGATCCCGTTCCTGCTCATCACCTGGGCGGAGCAATCGGTGGAGTCGTCGCTGGCCGCGATCCTGACGTCACCGGTCCCGCTGTTCGCCATCGTGCTGTCGGCGATCTTCCTGCCGGACGAGCCGATGCGCGTCAACGGGCTGGTGGGTCTCGCGGTCGGGTTCATCGGCGTCGTGATCATCACCAGTCGCGGGCTGACGGGCGCGGGGTCGTCGGTGATCGGGGAGGTCGCCCTGCTCGGGGCCGCGCTCAGCTACGCGGCCGGAGCGGTGTATTCGCGGCGCAATGTCCGTGGGCTCCCACCGATGATCCCGGCCGTGTTCCAGGTGACCTTCGCGGCGGTGATCGTCGGCGTCTTCGCCATCCTGCTCGAACACCCCTGGACCGCGCGCCCGGACGCCCAAGCCGTGTTCTCGATCCTGTGGCTCGGTATCCTCGGCTCGGGTGTGGCCTACCTGTTCGTCTTCCGGCTGTTCGCCCATTGGGGCGCGACACGGACGACGCTGGTCGCCTACCTCCTGCCGGTGGTCGGCATCGTGCTTGGCTATCTCGTTCTCGCCGAGCCGGTCGATGCGCGGCTGATCCTCGGGACGGCTCTGGTCATCGCCGGGGTGGCGCTCGTCAATGGGCGCTGGGGACGGCGGCGGCTGTTCGCCTCGCCGCAGCCGGCCGAGCAGGCGTAGCTGGCCGGCCGCGGGTTGGGCGCGGGTCCCTCCGTTCCGTGGCCGGAACCGCCAGCGTTCCAAGTAGCGGCTGAAGCCGGGTTCCGCCGTCGGATGGACCGCGGGGCGTTCCAGATGGCGGCTGATCGGGGCGATCCGGCTCCTTCCGGCGTCACCCGGAACGGTGGGTGTTCCAGGGGGCGGCGCGGGGCGCGGCATCGGAACGCTGGGTGGCGCCCGCAGACCCTACGGCCCACCGAGCGCCAGCAACAACGCCCCACCCACGATCAGGCATGACGCGCCCACTCGTAACACCGTCTCGCCACGGCTCGCCGCCTCCCCCAATCGCACGGATCCCCACGCTGCCGCGAAAACCGTCGCCGATTCCCGCAACGGCGCCACCCCCGAGAGCGGTGCCACGCTCAGGGCATACAGGATCAGCAGGTACGCGATCAGCGTCAGCCAGCCGCCGATCGCCGCCCGCCTGACCTGCTCGCGCCCGCCGGCGAACACCGCACCGCCGGACACGACCCGGTTCCACACGACGAGCACGATCGACGCGGTCACCCACAGGATCGCCGCGTAGGGCAGCGGGTCGATCAGCCGGGTCCCGACGCGGTCGACGGCCGAGTAGGCGGCGATCGTGACCCCGGTCGCGAGCGCGAACGCGATCGATGGATCGAATGCGCGGTGGCCGCGAAGCGCCCGCCACGGCCGCTGCAGAAGCAGGAAACCCGCGAGAAGCGCCACGACCCCCAGCGAGCCGGCGACCCCGAGGCGCTCACCCAACAGCCCGACCCCGATGACCACCGCCAACAGCGGCGCCGTCCCGCGGGCGATGGGATACACGACCGACAGGTCGCCTCGCCGATAGGCAGCCGACAACAGAACGAAGTAGCCGGCCTCGATCACGCCGGACACGATGCCGAGCGCGACGCCCTCGACTGGCAGGGGCGGACGGCCGGCGATCCACCAGGCAGCGATCCCCGCAGGCACGATGCCGAGCGACGCCGCCAGCATCCCGACCGTCGCCGCCCGCAACGGATCGCCGGCGGTCTTGAGCCGGACGTTCCAGGCGACGTGGAGGAGTGCGCTGACCGCGACCAGCGCGATGACGAACGGGTCCACGCCCGGACGTTAGCGGCCTACGTCCCTCCGGTGCAGACCCCACGCGCCGACCAGCAGCCCGCCGATCGCCAGGATCGCCGCGACCACGATGCCGACGACGTCGTACGTCCCGGCCATCGGCTGGCCCAGATGCTTGTAGAGCGACAGGTCGAGGATGACGTCGGGCAGGTCGAGGGCGGAACCCAGCGTGTCGAGCACGAACGTGGCGATCACGACGGCCGCGGCGACCGGTGCCGCCAACGACGACCGGACGAGACCGCCCACGGCGAACCCGATACCGGCAAAACCCGCAGCGGCGAGGCCGAGGATCGCCGAGCCCGCCACGGGTGCGACGATGTCGCCGCCCTGTGACGCGACGGCCACGATCACGAAGAGCGCGAGCACGACAACGAACACGCCGATCCCGGCCATGACCCCGAGTCCGCTCTTGATCGCCCAGCGCGCGCGCGACACCGGCGTGGACAGGACGACATCGAGTCGGCGGTCGTTCTCGTCGCTCGCCCAGGCGCCGAGGAACGTGGCGCCAGCCAGTCCGGCCATGAGCGACGCAAAGGCGAAGAACGCGAGCTGGAGGATGCCCGACGGCTGGCTCAGGTCGATGTCCGGATAGATGATCCTGATGTACTCGATGATCCCCGGGGTCTGGTTCAGCACATCGGTCATCGCCTGGGCCGACGACGCGATCAGCGCGGCGTAGAGCCCGACGCCGCCGCCCCAGGCGAGGGCGCCCGGCGTGAGGTCCGACAACAGTCGCGCGAACGGACCGCCTGTGCCCCGCGGAAGGCCCGGGATGCGCAGCCAGCGCAGCGGTGCGAAGGCGCCGATGTCGCGCCGTTCGAAGGCCGCGACGCCGATCGCCAGCAGGGCGACGACCACGAGCGCGAGCAGCCCCACCGACGGCCAGTCGGTGACACCGGCGATCGGCCGATGACCAGACGTCCAGGCGTACCAGGAGATCGGACTGATGGCTTCGAGGGTCGGGGACAGGATCGAATAGGACGAGATGAGGTACATCCCGAACAGGGCGAGGATGCCGACGCCCGCAGCGCGAGAGCGGCCGAGGACCGGGGCAACGGCGAAGGCGATCGACCCCGACGCCAGCATCAGCAGGCCATACAGGGTGACCTGGCCGAGCGCAGCGTCGAATGGGATCTCGTCGCCCGGCAGCGACGCGAAGACCTGGCCGGCGACGTACAGCAGCACGGCGGCGATGAGCATCGCGACGACAAGCGCGACGATGTGACCGGCCAGCTTCTGCAGCGCGATCGTGCGACGCGAATGGGGAGTCGAGACGAGCAGATCGAGGCTGCCCTTGGCCGCCTCACCGGCGAGGGTCCCGGACAGCGCCAGCACCGACCACAGGCCGAGCAGGACCGGCAGGACGTTGCCGACGCGCCAGGAGATGAACCCGCCGAGGGTCTGGATGTTGATCGGTTCGCCCAGCAGGCCGCGGAAGACCGCGGGCAGCGCCGTCATCGACGTGACGAGCAACTGCCTCTTCTGGACTGTCTCGAACTCTGCTGCGACAGGGGCAGCCGTCGCGAGCATGAAGAGGCCGGCCATGAACCCGACGACGAGCGCGGCACGCCGGCTGTCGCGCAGCGACTTCGCGAAGACCGAGGACAGTCCCATGACCCTCGACCATGGCCGCTGGCGGACGAGGATGGCGGTGTTAGCGACCATCGGAGTCGACCCCTGCCGCGACCGGGCTTCCATGGGAGCCGTATTGCGCGAGGAACACATCCTCGAGGTTCGGCTCGCGGCTGACCACGTCGACGAGGCCGTGCTGTGCGGCCAGCACGATCACCTTGCCGATCGGGCCGTTGACCCGCATGCGAAGGACGTCGCCGTCCGCTTCGACATCGCTCACCCCGTCGATCGACGAGAACACGCTCGGTGGCACCGGCTGCGCGAACGTCAGCTCGACGTGATGGAAGGCAAGCTGGCGGATCGTCTCGATCCGGTCGACCTGCACGAGGCGACCCTCGCGGATGATGGCCACGCGGTCACATGTGCGATCGACCTCGTCGATGATGTGCGAGCTCAGGAACACGCTCCGCCCCTCGGCCTTCGCCTCGCGCATGATCTCGAAGAACTTCTGCTGGATGAGCGGATCAAGCCCGGCCGTCGGCTCGTCGAGGATCAGCAGGTCGGGCTTGTGCTGCAGCGCGACGACCAGGCCGACCTTCTGCTTGTTCCCCTTCGAGTACTCCTTGTAGCGCCGGCTCGGATCGAGGTCGAGGCGCTCGACGAGCTCGGCCACATAGCCCTCGTCGACGCCGCCGCGCAGGTTGGCGAAATACGTGATCGTGTCGGCGCCGGTCAGTCGGTCATAGAGGTCGAACTCGCCGGGCAGGTAGCCGACGCGTCGATGGATCGCGACCGGATCCTTGGTCGTCTCGATACCGAAGACCTCGGCACGACCCGCGGTGGGCCGGATGAGGTCGAGCAGGACGCGCATGGTCGTGGTCTTGCCGGCGCCGTTCGGGCCGAGGAAGCCGAAGATCTCGCCGGCCTCGACGTCGAGGTCGACCTCGGTGATCCCGCGATGGATCCCATAGGTCTTGGTGAGCTGTTCCGTATGGATGACCGAGGTCATGCTGGTTCCTTCCTGCCGGTCGGTTCGGCACGGTCGCGGAGGAAGCGGTCCACGACGGTCGGGACCTCCTGCTCCACGAAGGCAAAGACGTCGCGCAGTTCTTCGAGCCGGCGGCGCGACGCCGGCGGGCGGTCGGCGATCGCATCGAGCCCGTGTTCCGCGATCTCGCGGAACTGGCGGTAGATGCGGGCGGCACTCGCCAGAAATGAGTCGAGGGCTTCGGGCGGGGCGCTGAAGTACTCGCGCCGATCGCCGCGTCGCGTGGTCCGCCGGATCATGCCGGCGGTCGTCAGCATCCGAGCGGTTCCGCTGATCGCGCCCCGGCTGGCCTGCAGCGCCTCGGCGAGGTCGGCAGCGGTCTGCTCGGGCGGCTCGCAGATGAGCAGCCAGCCCCACATCCGGCCCGCCATCGGCGTCATGCCGTACGTTGCCAGGGCCTGGCCCATCTCTTCGACGAACGCGCTTTCGCCTTCGGTCATGGCGAAATGGTCGTGCATTCCGAACATTCAGTCAATACTGAATATTGGGAATTGAGCAGTTGTTGAGTGCTAGTCCCAGCCGGGCGCGTGCCGGACGCCGCTTCCCTCGCCGATGAACGGCAACCGCCGGCCGATCAACCCGACCGCGATCAGCGTCGTGACCGGCACGGCCGCGACGATGCCGATGCTCCCCACCAGGGCCCGCACGACCTCGACCGCGACGATCTCGCCGGACACGATCAGGAGCGGATCCTGGCGACCCGCGGCGAACAGGACGATGAGCGGCAGCGAGGCCCCGACGTATGCGAGCACAAGCGTGTTGACGGTCGCCGCGATATGCGATCGACCCACGTTCATCGCCCGCCCCGCCAGCTCCAGGCGTCCAGCCCGCGGATCCGACTCGTACAGCTCCTGGACGGTCGCCGCCTGGGTCACCGTCACGTCGTCGAGCACGCCCAGGGCCCCGAAGATGACGGCCGCCAGCACGAGGCCCCCGAGGTCGAGCTGGGTGCCGCCCATCGATACGAGGAAGCCGGCCGACTCCGATCCCCGCAACGGCGTGAACCGGGACAGCGTGTCGAACAGCGAGGCGAGCACCGCGACGAGCGTCAGCGAGATCGCCGTCCCGAGCACCGCGGCGACGGTCTGCCGTCGCGCGCCCTCGGTCAGCAGGAACGTGGCGATCGTCACGCCGGTCGCCGCCAGGATCGCGACCCAGGCGGGATCCCACCCGGCGAGGATGAGCGGCACGACGACCTTGACGATGACCGCGAGCGTGAGTGCGAGCGCGATCAGCGAGCGCACGCCGCGCCAGCCGCCGACGAGGGTCACCGCGAGCGCGAACAGGACGAGCAGCATCGCGAGCGTTGGCACGCGATAGCGGTCGTTGACGGCGACGAAGCCCGCTTCCGGGTCGGTCGAGATGTTCACGATCACCTCGTCGCCGACATCGAACTCGGGGCGTGCTTCGAGGCCGTTCGGCCCCTGCAGGAAGCCTTCGACGATCTCGCCGCGTTGCGGTCCGCCCTCGATGCCGTCGAGGACCTCGATCCGGACGTCCGGGGTGCCCGGATCCGTGGTCGGGATGAGCTCGACGATGCGGCCATGGACGAGCTGGACCGGCGGAAGACCCGACGGGCGCGGCGCGATATCCGGGACGACGACGAACAGGGCGACCACGATGACGATGCCTGCCGCGAGGGCCACGGCGTTGCGCCGCAGACCCGCGAACGGAACCTCGTCCGGATCCCGAGCCGTCACAGACCTCGCGTCACGCGGCCGGCGGTGAGTGCTCGGCCCGTTCTGCGCGCTCCTTCAGCGCCCGCAGGTGCGCCTCGACGCGCGTCTCCAGCGAGCGCCGCCCGAGGCGGACGAGGATGTCGGTCCAGCGGTCGATCGGCTCGAATGTCGCGCCGTGGATCACGCGCGTCCCACCGGCGATCGGCTCCAGCCGCCACGACCATTCGCTCTCGAAGCCGGAGCCGGTGACGCGCAGCCGGAAGATCGATTCGGGTCGAGCCTCGAGGCTCTCGACACGCGCAACCTCACGGAGAAGTCCGAGTCGCGTCCGCGCGGTCCGTGTCGCCGCCGCCGCGGGCCACGAAGGCGCCGCGGGTCCGAGCCGGAGCTCCGGGAACAGCGTCGTCGATGCCGACGGGTCGTGGAGCGAGGCCCACACGACGCGCGGTGAAGCCTGGACGAACACGCGGCGCTCCACGAGCCGACCACCACGCAGGTGGTCGCCGGCACGGCGGTAGCCGACCTCGGGGTCAGGACGGACGGCCATCAGGCTCAGACGCCGATCGGGTGCCAGACCGTCTTCATCTCGAGGAAGGCGGCGATCCATTCGGGGCGTTCGGCGGCTCGATCGTCGAGCCAGTCGAAACGCGCCTCGTTCACGGTCGAGTGACGTCGCGACAGGCGCTTGATGTCGTCGGCGGCGAGCTGCTCGGTCTCGAGTCGCATGTCGTCCGGCACGCCCCACGTATCGAGTGCGTCGACATCGACATGGCCCGCCAGGACCGGCACGAGCTCCTTCCGGCGGCCGGTCAGGATATTCACGACCCCACCCGGGACGTCCGACGTGGCGAGCACCTCGCTGAGCGTGATGGCCGGCAACGGGCGGGCTTCGGACGTCAGCAGCACGACGGCATTCCCCGAGACGAGCGGCGGCGCGAGACGGCTCACGAGCCCGAGCAGGGACGATGTCTCCGGTGCGACGACACCGACGACGCCCGTCGGCTCCGGGATCGTGAAGTTGAAGTACGGCGCCGCGACCGGGTTGGCCGAGCCCAGGATCTGCGTGATCTTGTCGGCCCAGCCGGCATACCAGACCCAGCGGTCGATCGCGCGATCGACGGCCTCGGTGGCCCGGGCATCGCGCAGGCCCTCGGCGGCGGCGACCTCGGCGACGAACTGGTCGCGCCGGCCCTCCATGAGCTCGGCGACGCGATACAGGACCTGGCCGCGGTTCATCGCGGTCTTCTTGGCCCAGCCGGGGAACGCGGTGCGGGCCGCGCGGACCGCGTCGCGCACATCCTTGCGGGACGAACGGACGGCATTCGCGAGCGGCGTCCCGTCGGCCGCCGACACGAGGTACGAGCGACCGCTCTCGCTGCGCGGGAACGCGCCGCCGATGTACAGCTTGTACGTCTTGCGCACGCCGATCCGAGGCCCGGCACCGTTGGCGGACGCGCCATTGCGCGACGTCCCGTTGCCCGATGCGCCGTTACGGCCGGCGGCCATCAGCGGTCCTCCAGCCGCACGTATGCGTGCAGCCCGTGCATGCCGCCCTCGCGCCCGAAACCGGATTCCTTGTAGCCACCGAACGGCGACGTCGGGTCGAACTTGTTGAAGGTGTTGGCCCACACGACGCCGGCCTGCATGCGCGACACCATCTCGAGGATGCGCGAGCCCTTGTCCGTCCAGACGCCGGCCGACAGGCCGTACGGCGTGTTGTTCGCCTTCTCGACGGCCTCCTCGGGCGTCCGGAACGTCAGCACCGAGAGGACCGGCCCGAAGATCTCCTCGCGGGCGATACGGTGGCTCTGGGCGACGTTCGTGAACAGCGTCGGGCGGAAGAAGTAGCCGCGCTCGGGCAGGTCGCACGCCGGCTGGTAGAGGTCGGCGCCCTCGGCGACGCCGGACGCGACGAGCTCGGTGATCTTCTCGAGCTGCGCCTTCGAGTTGATCGCGCCGACGTCGGTGTTCTTGTCGAGCGGGTCACCCACGCGGATCGTCGACAGCCGGTCCTTGAGCTTGTCGACCAGCGTGTCCGCGATCGATTCCTGGGCGAGCAGCCGCGACCCGGCGCAGCACACCTCGCCCTGGTTGAAGTAGATGCCATTCACGATGCCTTCGACCGCCTGGTCGAGCGGGGCGTCGTCGAACACGATGTTGGCGGCCTTGCCGCCGAGCTCGAGGGTCAGCGCCTTGTCCGAGCCGGCCACGCCGCGGCCGATCTTCTTGCCGATCTCGGTCGAGCCGGTGAATGCGACCTTGTCGACGTCGGGGTGCGTGGCCAGGTGCATCCCGATCTCGCCCGGGCCCGTGATGATGTTGACGGTGCCCGGCGGCAGGTCGGCCTGGAGACAGACATCGGCGAACAGCATCGCCGAGAGGGGCGTCGTGGACGCGGGCTTGAGGACGACCGTGTTGCCGGCGGCCAGGGCCGGCGCGATCTTCCAGGCGAGCATCAGCAGCGGGAAGTTCCACGGGATGATCTGCGCGGCCACACCGAGCGGCTTCGCCACGCGGCCGGGGAACGCGTAGTCGAGCTTGTCCGCCCAGCCCGCGTAGTACCAGAAATGGTTGGCGGCCAGCGGCACGTCGACGTCGCGGCTCTCCTTGATCGGCTTGCCCGAGTCCATCGATTCGAGGACGGCGAACTCGCGCGAGCGCTCCTGGAGGATCCGCGAGATGCGGAACAGGTACTTGGCGCGCTCCCGGCCGGACAGCTGACCCCAGGACCGGCGCTGGGCGCGGCGGGCCGCGCGGACGGCCTTGTCGACATCGACTGCACTGGCGCGCGCGACCTCGGCCAGCGGTTGCTCGGTCGACGGGTCGATCGAGACGAACGTGTCACCGCCGGCGGCCGGGACAGACCGCCCGTTGATGAACAGGCCGTAGCGCTCCTTGAGCGTGACGATGTCGCGCGCCTCGGGGGCCGGCGCGTAGTCCCATGGGATCGCCTGCCCGTCCCCGAAGCCCCAGCTGTTCGGGCGCTGGTCGGGAGCGGGAACCACGCTCGTGCTGCTGCGCTCGGCCATGCTCGGCATTATGTCACCGCCTGCGGGACGCCCCCATCAGCAGTCATAGGCCGCCACGGGGTACACCCGCTCGCAGTAGCGGATGTGGACGTGGTCGTCGTGGCCGGCATGCCAGCGCGATAACCCCTCGCGGATGAGGACGGGGTCGTTGAAGTAGATGAGCTTGATGTGGCCGGGCGCGGCGGCACGGATCGCTCGGATGAGGGCGCGGGTCGCCGCGCGGTCGTACACCGCCGACCGATAGTTGACGCCCCAGCGGCAGTGGTTCTCGTCGCGCCGCATCGGCCGCACATCGACATCGAGGCCGCGATCGTGGCTTTCGTGACCGGGGATGTCGCCGCCGTGCTCGAAGCCGATGTCGCCGATCGCGACCCGGCCGTGGCCCGCGAGCACGACGGGGACTGCCGCCGCCTCGATCTGGCCGATCGCTGCGCCGGTGCCCCAGTCGGCGAGTCCGTTACCGACCTGGTAGTCGCACAGCCACCGCCCGAACGACGGCCGCTCGAAATGGCTGATCAGGTACCGCCATGTCGTGCCTTCGACGACCCCGCTGACCGGCAGGCCCGCGTGGCGCTGGAACGAGCGCACCGCGGTCGCGGTCGCGTCGCCGAAGACACCATCGACGGTGAGCGTGGTCCGTCGCTTCTCGTTGAGCTGGCGCTGGAGCACGGCGACCGCCTCGCCCGAGTCCCCGGGCCGCAGCCACACCAGGAAACGTGCCCAGGTCGGGCCGTTGACCATGCCGGTCACGGGCAGGCCCTGCGCGGTCTGGAACGCCCGGACCGCCGCGACCGTCGGCGGGTCGTAGATGCCCGTGATGCCCAGGTCGGTCGTGCCGTGATGGCGGAGGAAGCCCTGGATCGCCCGGACATCGGCGCCGCGGTTGCCGGCACTCTGGTGCGGGTAGCTGGGCATGCCGGCCGCGGCAGTCCCGGCCCCGGCCAGGGTCAGCACCGCGACGGACGCGGCGATCAGCAGGAGTCGGATGCGATCGGACATGGCCGTCAGGCTACAGGGCCGTCACGGTCGTCCGCACCCACCCGAACGGCCTAGGCGCCCAGCTCCGATGCGGTCGGTGGATCGGCGCCTGGGCGGGTGCACGTGATGCTCGCCACGCGGACCGCGAACGACGTCGCGTCGACGATCGCGTCGCGGTCGGCGAGGTCAGACGCGGCCCCGACCGGCCGCGATCCACGCGGCCAGGAAGCCGCCACCGAACGCATCGCCGGCGCCGACGGTATCCGCGACCTCGACGCGCGGCGGTTCGATGGTCTGCGACCCACCGGCGGTCACGATCCGGACCGGCCGCGGGCCGTCGGTCAGGAGCACGACGCTCGGCCCGTCCTCGACCATCGCGGTGGCAGCGTCGATCGGCTCCTCGCCCGGCCGGAAGAAGCGCAGGTCGTCGACGCTGGCTTTCAGCACGTCCAGGCGGCCCAGGAGGCGTTCGATACGCGCGACCCACGCGGCGCGGTCCGGCGTCGCCGTGGGTCGCGCGTTCAGGTCGGCCATCACGAGTGTCTCCGGAGGCATCCGGCCGACCACCGCCTCGACCGTCGACCCGATCGGCTCCAGCACCAGCCCGAGTGTCCCGATGTGGAGCGCCGCTGGGCGCACGATCGCCTCGACCGCATCCATGCCGAGACCCGGGGCCGACGTGCCGATGAGGTAGAACCGGTAGCCCACGTCGCCCGTCGCATCCAATTCGACGACGGCGAGCGTCGTCGGGTCGTCAGTCTCGACGATGAACCCGAGATCGACCCCGTCGCTCACGAGTCGATCGCGTAGCCGACGCCCGAACGCGTCGGTCGACAGGCGGCCGGCGAATGCGACCTGCTGCCCGAGCCGGGCGATCGTGCGGGCTGTGTTGAACGGTCCCCCGCCGGCGGTCGCCTCGATGCGGCCGTCCGGGCGCACCAGCAGGTCGATCAGGGCCTCGCCCATGACGACGATCACGCCGCGCATCGTAGTCTGCGCCGTGATGGACCGACTTTCGGGTGCGGTGGAGCTGCTCGACGGCCCGCTCGACGACCGGCGGGCCCTCGTCGGGAACCTGCGCGATCTGGCCCGGTTCAATCGGCGGCTGGGCGGCATCCGGCTGACGACATCCGCTGTCGACGCACTGGCACCGGGCGCCGCCCCCCTGGCCGTCCTGGACGTCGGCACCGGCGGAGCCGACATCCCCCTGGCTCTCATCGAACGCGGTCGGGCCCAGGGCCGGCTCGTCCGTGTGACCGGCATCGACAACCGTCCGGAGGTCCTCGCCGCGGCGGCGGTCGCTGACCCGCGCGTGACGGGGACCGGGGAGCTGGCACTCCACGTCGGTGACGGCCTTGCCCTCCCCTACCCCGACGACGCCTTCGACATCGTCCATGCGTCATTGCTCGTCCACCACCTCGAGCCTGGGGCGGCCAGGGCGCTGCTGGCCGAGATGGCCCGTGTAGCTCGGGTGGGGGTCGTGCTCAACGACCTCGTCCGCGGCCGCCGCTCCCTGGTCGGGGCCTGGCTGCTGACCCGTGTGCTGCGGAACCGGTTCACGCGCCACGATGCGCCGCTATCGGTCAGGCGTGCGTACACGGTCAGCGAGCTCACGGCCCTCCTCGCGACAGCGGGTCTCCGTGTCGAACGCCGCTTCGACGGGTTCGCCGGTCATCGCGTGGCTCTTGCCGCGCGTCGGAACGGCCAGTCATGAGCCAGGTCGTCGATGTCGCGATCGTCGGCGCGGGGCCGGCCGGGACCACCCTGGCGGCCGCGCTGGCCAGCCGCGGGATCGAGGTGCTGGTCCTGGAGCGGGCGCCGGCCTGGCGGTGGCGCGCCGGCGGCGTGTTCACGTCGCCCGCCGCCGTACGGGCGCTGGAGCGGGCCGGGTTGGAGCACGAGGTGCTGGACACGATCGCGCGACCGATCCCGGCGATGCGCCTCGAGACCCCGGGCGGCGCCGTGGCGCGGCTGACGTACGGCGCGGACCGCGGGGGGCCCTCGGCGGTCGGGTTCGACCGGTCGCGGCTCGACCCGGCGCTCGAGGCGCTCGCCCGAGATCGCGGCGTGGCGATCCGCAGGGGGGCGCGGGTCAGCGCCGTCAAGCTCGACCCGGACGGCGTCGCGACGCTGCGCGTCCGCGAGGACTCGATCCGTGCCCGGATCGTCGTCGGCGCGGACGGCTCGGGCTCGGTCGTCGCTCGCGCGGCCGGCGTGGCTCGGTCGGCGCGGTTGCCACCCCGGATCGGGTTGACGTGGCACGTCGTCGACTCGCGGCCGGCGGCGGGTGCCACCGGCGCCGCCCCTGATGCGCGTCTTGCGGTGATCCGGGATGGGTATGTCGGGCTGGCGCCTGTGCCGGGCGGGCGGCTCAACATCGGCATCGTGCTCGGGCCGTCGTGGCGCGGTGGGCTGGCGCGGGACGGGGCGGCGGTCACGACCCGCCGGGCGCTCGCGATGGTTCCGACGACCGCAGACGACCCGATCGCGTGGGCGGAGGCGATGCCGTGCGAGCGGATCGCGGGCGCGGTCCCGCTGGGCGGTCGCGTGACACGGCGTGCCGGCCCCGGCTGGTTCCTGGTGGGTGACGCGGCCGGTTTCCTCGACCCGTTCACAGGAGAGGGCCTCCACCGCGCACTCGTCTCGACCGAGCTCGCCGCCACGGCCATCCAGGCCGCCCTGGGCCGCGACGGACCGGGCGACGGCCGCCGCCGCATACGACCGCGCGATGCGCCGCCGCTTCGCCTCGAAGGACGCCGTCTCGTGGCTCGTCCAGTCGTTCCTCGCGAGGCCCCGCCTGTTCGAATACGCCGCACGGCGACTCGCCGACCGGCCGAACCTCCGTGCGACGATGGGTCTCGTGATGGGCGATCTCGTCCCGGCCTCCCGCGGCCTCGATCCGCGGTTCCTCGTCGCGCTGCTCGCGCCATGAGCGAGGATCGCGTTCGAGTCGCCGCCTATGCGGTCGTCCGCGACGACCAGGGCCGGGTCCTGCTCTGCCACATCAACCCGTCGATCGGCGTAGGCGACATCTGGACGCTGCCGGGTGGGGGGCTCGACTTCGGGGAGGCGCCCGCGCAGGCGGCACTCCGCGAGCTCGAGGAGGAGACCGGCTTCACCGGCGAGATCGACCGGCTCCTCGATGTCGACGACCGGCTGTTCACGAGCGCGGATGGCGGCGAACGGATGCACGCGATCCGCATCGTCTATGCGGTCCGGCTCGTGGGCGGCGCGCTGCGCGACGAGCCCGACGGCTCGACCGACACGTGCCGCTGGGTCGAGCCCTCGAAGGCAAAGCGGCTCCGCCTGGGCGAGCTCGCCCGCCACGCGCTCGAACGTTTGACGCCGGTCGATGCATAGCGACGTCGCCATCGACATCGACGCCCCCGCGCCCCTGGTCTTCGCGCTCGCCCGGGACGTGGAACGCTGGGCGACGATGCTGCCGCACTACGTCCGGTCGCAGGTCGTCGCACGACGAGCTGACGGCAGCGTGGTGGCCGACTTCGTCGCCAGGCGGCCGCTCCTGCCCGTGCTCGGGCTCGGGCTCCCGGTGACCTGGCGATCCCGAGCGTCGAACGAGCCGGAAACGCTCAGACTCTTCTTCGTCCATGTGGCTGGGGCGACGAGAGGGATGAATGTCAGGTGGCGCATCGAGCGGCGCGATAAACCTGGCGGGGACGGCGCGGGGTGTCGCGTGACGATCGAGCACGACTTCTCGCCGCGCCTGCCGGGCTTCGCGAGGTTCGTCGACCGGGCGTTCACCCGACCGATCGCCGGACGCACGCTGGCCACGTTCAAGGCCCTCGCCGAGGCGGTCGCGGACGCCGAACGGTCCGGACCGCCCGCGATGACGAAATGAACGACATGAGGGCTCGCCGCCGGATCTGGATCACCGGCATCGGCGTCGTGACGCCGATCGGCACCGGCGTCGACGCCTTCCGCGCCGGTCTCCGGCGGGCGGAGTCGCCGGTCAAGCGGATCGATCGCTTCGACCCGTCGCCGTTCCGCAGCCAGGTCGCGGCCCAGGTCGACGATTTCGACCCGCTCCGGTGGATGCCGCCGAAGACGGCCCGCCAGCTCGACCGGTTCAGTCAGTTCGGGATGGTCACGGGCCGGCTCGCGCTGGACGACGCCGGTCTGCGACCCGGAGATGCCGGCGCACCCGATGCCGATCGCATCGGCATCTACCTCGGCTCTGCGCTGGGTGGCATCGCGTTCGCGGAGGAGCAGCACGAGCGCTACATGGAGAAGGGCATCCGGCAGGTCGCCCCGACGCTGGCGCTCGCGGTGTTCGGTGGCGCCGCGCCGGCCAACCTCGGCATCGCTCTCGACGTCCGCGGCCCGATCCTGTCCACGGCGAACTCGTGCGCGTCGGGCGGCGTCGCCCTGGGCGAGGCGCTCGGCGACCTGCGCGAGGGGCGGGTCGATGCCGCGATCGCCGGTGGGTCCGAGATCCCGCTCTCGCCGCTGGCGTTCGGGGCGTTCGACATCATCCGGGCGCTGTCTGCCGGCTACAACGACGACCCGGGCCACGCCGCCCGCCCGTTCGATGCGGAGCGGGATGGCTTCGTGATGGGCGAGGGCGCGGCACTGCTGATCCTCGAGGAGGCCGAGGCGGCCGAGCGTCGTGGGGCCACACCGTACGCGGAGGTGCTCGGCTACGGCGCGACGTCCGACGCGTATCACATGGTCCAGCCACGGGCCGACGGTCGCGAGGCCGCCCGTGCCGCCACGATCGCCCTCGACGACGCCGGCGTCGAGCCCGGCGAGATCGACTACGTCAACGCCCACGCCTCATCGACGCCGATCGGGGATGTGGCCGAGGCGCGGGCCATCACGACCGCGCTCGGCGAGCGCGCCGCGACCGTCCCCGTCAGCGGCACGAAGGCGTTGTACGGCCACCCGCTGGGAGCGTCAGGGGCGATCGAAGCGGCGATCTGCGCGCTCGCCATCCGTGACGGCTGGGCGCCCGGGACGGTGAACCTCGTCGCGCCGGAGCCCGAGCTGGACGGTCTCTTGCCGGGTTTGCTGCGGGCCGGCCGGCCGGGCTCCTATCGGCGGGTGCTGAGCACCTCGTTCGGGTTCGGCGGGTTGAATGCCGCACTGGTGCTCGGCTCGGTCGACTGAGCGAGCGCCGGCGCGGACGCCAGGGCCCTGGCTGTCGCGGGCACCTCGGCCGCGCACCTCCTCGCCGACCACGGTCGAAGGATGACCGACTCGCCGCCACCAGACGAGCGCGATCAGGCCCGTGAGCAGCGAGAGAGCGCCGCCGATGGCGATCGCCTCGAGGATGCCGATCGATGACGCCAGGACACCCATGAGCAGGCCGCCGATCGGCATCGACGCCGAGAAGACCGTCGTGTAGACGCTCATGACCCGCCCGCGCAGGCCGTCCGGGACGGCGAGCTGGATCGTCGCGTTGGCCGTGGCCGCCATCACGATGCCGCCGGCACCGACCGGGACCATCAGCAGCAGCGAGAGCGGGTACGACGTCGACGTGGCGAGCAGCAACGACGCGACCCCGAGCACGATCGCGCCGAGCGCGATGCGGATGGGCCGCGGTTTCCCGGAGAGCACGAGCCCGATCGCTGCCGTCAAGGCACCAAGCCCCGAGGCCGCCATCAGGAAGCCGAACCCGGCGGCGTCGCTGCCGAGCGCGTCCTGGGCGAGCGGCGGGATCACGACCTGGAAGTTCATGCCGAACGTGGCGGTCAACCCGACCGTGGTCACCGCCATCAGCACGATCGGGGTCTTCCGCACGAACTGGAGGCCCTCGGCCAGGTTCTCCATCACCGCACCGACCGACCGCGGGCGGGGGATGAGCCTGGGTCGATGGAGCTCGTGGTCACGCATCACCGACAGCGAGACGATGACCGCCAGGAAACTCAGGGCGTTGAGCGCGAAAGCGGTGGCCATGCCGAAAGCCCCGATCGTCAGACCGGCGACCGCCGGACCGATCACCCGGGCGCCATTGAACATCGCCGAGTTGATCGCCACGGCATTGCCGACATCGCGTGCTCCGACCATCTCGATCGCGAACGCCTGGCGGACGGGCATGTCCACCGCGTTCGCACAGCCGAGGAGCAGGGCGAGCACGATGATCATCCAGACCTCGACGACGCCGGTCAGTGTCAGCACGGTCAGGACGATCGCGAGCAGCATCATCACGACCTGCACGGCGAGCAGCGTCTGTCGTTTCGGCAGGACATCGGCCAGCACGCCGGCGAACAGCCCGAGCACCATCACCGGCAGGAACTGCGCGCCGGCGACGACGCCCAGCCAGAACGGGTCGCCTGTGAGCGTCAGGACGAGCCAGCCCTGGGCGACCTGCTGGACCCAGGTGCCGATGAGCGAGAGTGCCTGGCCGACGAAGAACAGTCGATAGTTGCGGTGCCAGAAGGCCGACGCGGCCCTGGCTTGCGCCAGCCGGCGCGGGCGCAGCGCCGAGAGGTCGGTCACGCTCGAGCGTTCCGGTCGGGATGGGGTGCAGGTCCGCCGTCGAGCTCGTCGAGGTGTCCGTCCAGGTGCGCGCGGCGGGCCTGGGCGGCCTCGATCATGACGCCCAGGCGCTCGGCCTTCAATTCGAGGGTCTGGATCTGCCGCTCGACGCGGCTCCGGGCATCTTCGAGGATCGCGCGACGCTCCCGGGGATCCTGCGTGGCGCGAAACCGCTCCCGGTTGCGCTCGCGAGCGGCCTCGTCCTCGAGAAGCTGGCCGATCTGGGCGAGCGAGAACCCGGCATCGTCGCGCAGCTCCTTGATCGTCCGCAGGCGCTCCAGGTCCGAGGCGTCATAGAGGCGATACGCGCCACCGGATCGTGCGGCGGGCTCGAGGAGCCCGACCTCCTCGTAGTAGCGGATCGCCCGGCTCGTCAGCCCCGTCTCGGCGGCGACCTCCTGGATCTTGAGGAGCGTGCTCTCATGCGGCGGCGCGGAGGTGGTTTTGGTGGGCATCGCGTCAACGATACCACAACCTTGACGTTCACGTTAAGGTCGGCCGCGCGGGCGATCCCTCGATCTGGACCCCCGCGATCCATTCGGGAACGATTCGCCCGCCCAACCCGCCAATACACTCCAGACGCGACCAGACCGGCCGTGCGAAGACGGGGGCGACGTGGAGCGAGACCTCGTGGAGCGAGCACGGAAGGGCGATCATGACGCCTTTGCTGTGCTGGCAGGCGCCACGATCGGTCGGCTAGACGCCGCGGCTCGACTCATCCTGAGGGACCCGTATCGTGCCGAGGACGCCGTCCAGGAGACGCTCGTCCGCTGCTGGCGGGACCTGCCGACTCTGCGCGATCCCGATCGCTTCGAGGCCTGGTTGCACCGGCTCTTCCTCAACGCCTGCCGCGATGAGCTCCGGACCGCCAAGCGCAGAAGCATCGAGGTCGAGCTTCCCGAGATCCATCCCCTGTCGGTGCCTGATTCCCAGTCGGCTTCTGCCGACCGGGACCAGATCGAGCGTGGCGTCCGCCATCTCGACCCCGACCAGCGCACCGTGATCGTCCTTCACTACTACCTTGGCCTGCCGCTGCCCGATGCCGCCGCAGCGATGGGGATCCCGTTGGGGACCGCGAAGTCGCGCCTCCACAGGGCCACCCAGGCGCTGCGCGCCGCGCTCGATTCGGATGCGCGAGTCCGCCCGAACGCTGTCGGAGGGTCAGTCCGAGATGACGCATCGCGACGACCTCGACCGAATGCTCTCGGTGTGGCTCGACGACCCGTACACGCCGCCCGCTCCGCACTACCTCGGACGCGTTCTGGAGCGGACCCGGAACACCCGGCAGCGACCGGCCTGGGCCAGCCTTGAAAGGTGGATTCCCATGGCTGACAAGGTCCTCCAACCGGCGACGACACCGCCATTGCGGATGGCCAGGCTCCTGCTCATCGCCCTGCTCGTGCTGGCCCTGGCTGGCGCCGCCGCGATTCGTGGGTTCGCGACTCCTCGCGCCGACGCCGGTCATCCCCCAAGGTGGTTCTGCCGTCTTCGTCTACAGCACGATCGAGGGTGACACCGGCGGCGACATCTATCTCTCGCGAGCGGATGGCACCGATGTGCGCCGGCTCACAAGCGGGCCCGGGCTCGAATCCACCCCGACGTGGTCGCCCGATGGCACGCGCATCGCCTACCGCGCCTGGGAGGGCGGGACCAATTCCATCGTCGTCATGGACGGTGGCGGCGGAAACTCGACGACACTGGCCACGACCCCTGCGTCCGCGTCGTACTGCGCGCGAGGCGACCTAGCGTGGTCGCCGGACGGCACGAGTCTCGTCTTCCAGACCAGCCCGGTGTGCGACATGACCTTTGACCTCTTCATCGTGCCGACCGACGGGTCGTCAGCCGCGACGAGGCTGCTGGTTCCGGGTCTGGAGGGCCGTTCTGCCGACTGGTCGCCCGACGGGAAGCAGATCGCCTTCCTGGGGAGGGATGCGGCCGGTAGCGTCGGCCACTACGTTGTCGATGCAGGCGATGCGCTGGGAGGCGGGCTTCAGGCACGTCGGATCCTGGCCGCGCGCGGCGTTGATTTTCCTAACGCCGTGGGAGCCTGGTGGTCGCCCGACGGGACCGAGCTCGCGCTCGCCTCCGACACGGGGGACGTCGTCGTGGTCAAACCCGATGGCTCGGAGCCGCGGGTCGTTGCCGAAACAGCCTTCAATCCCGCGTGGTCACCCGACGGGCGACGGCTTGCCTTCCACCGTACCGTCGACCCCTCGGAGTACTTCGAGGGTGTGGCATGTACCGCTCGCACCTGGGTCGTCAACGCAGACGGCACCAACGAACGTCGGCTCGATCCGTTGGTGTTGGGTTGTGGAGGGGCACCGGTGTGGTCGCCCGACGGGACGCGACTCGCGAGTCTTCTGATCGTGCCGACACCGGATGACCCGAACCTCGGGTTCCACTACGGGGTGGTCACGGTCGACGGGAGCGATCCACAGGTGGCCCTTCAGGATGGTGGGGCCGGATCCTGGCAGCCAGTCGTCGCGCCGATCCCACCTGCACCCTCGTTCGAGGCGCCCGCCTCGAGCCCCTGATACCGAGCCGTCCTGCTCGTCGCGGTGACCCCGCCTCCGGCTGGGTCACCGCACCGGGCGGCGTTCTCCCGTCCGGTTCTGATGGGACCAGAAGATCCTGGCCATCGGAGCCCACAAGAGGCTGATTGGATGGGCGAATCGTGCGGCGCCGGGTATGACCCGTGCGCGCGCCAGCCTCTCGCGACCAGCGTAGGGCCGCGGATGCCCCGATTCTTCTGATCTCAGCAGAACTCACGCTGGGAACGCGTCGGGCGGCGTGGAAACGGACCGCCCGAGTTCCCCTGCCTAATCGATCGTGAAGTGGTCCGGGTCCTGGTAGCGCCCGGTCCGCTGGAACTCGATCTGCATCAGCACGTCGTTGAGCAACGACGACGCCCCGAACCGGAACCAGTCCGGGCTCATCCAGCGCGGGCCCAGCGTCTCGTACAGGATCACGAGGTACTGGATGGCTTCCTTGGCGGTGCGGATGCCGCCCGCGGGCTTCATCCCGACCTGCCGCCCGGTGGCGCGCTCGAAATCGCGGATCGCCTCGAGCATCACCAGCGTGACCGGCATCGTCGCCGCCGGCGTGACCTTGCCGGTCGACGTCTTGATGAAGTCGGCGCCGGCCGCCATCGCGAGGATCGAGGCGCGTCGGACGTTGTCGTACGTTTCGAGCTCGCCGGTCTCGAGGATGACCTTGAGATGCGCGTCGCCCGACGGCCTCCTTGACCTCGACGATCTCCTCGAAGACGGCGGCGTAGTCGCCGGCGAGGAACGCTCCGCGGTCGATGACCATGTCGATCTCGTCGGCGCCCGCCTCGACCGCGGCACGCGTCTCGGCCAACTTGATGTCGCGGAACGTCTGGCCGCTGGGGAACCCGGTCGCGACGCTGGCGACCTTCACGCCGCTCCCCTTGAGCGTCTCTTTGGCCTCCGCGATCAAGGCAGGGTAGATGCAGATCGCCGCGACGGACGGGATGGTGGGATCACCGGGCTTGGGGTGCATCCCCTTGACGCACAGCGCCCGGATCTTGCCCGGCGTGTCCTTCCCCTCGAGGGTCGTCAGGTCCATCATCCGGATCGCGAGGTCGAGCGCCCACAGCTTCGACGCCTTCTTGATCGACCGTCGCTTGAGCGCGTCGACACGTGCCTCGACCCCGACCTGGTCCACGGTGCTGACCCGTCCGAGCAGACTGCCGAGCGGGTCGCCGATCGAGCGCGAGCGCCCATCCCACGCGCGGATCAGCTCGTTGGCGCGCTGGCGCGCGAGCGTCTCGGGTCGCTTCGTGGCGGTCATGGGACCGAGAGGATACCGCTAACCGTGCGGCGCGCCAGCGGGAGAGCGTCTGGGCCGGGGGACCCTGGGGCGACTAACGCCCGCCGCGCACCTTTGGCAGCGGCGGCATGCCGGTCTTTCCGTCGACGAGGAAGTGCCGGAACCAGTCCAGCACGATCCCGAGGTTCTCGACACGCCGGAACGGTGTCCCCGAGCGGGTCAGCTCATGGGTCTCCTCCGGCACGCGCAGGAGTCGCACCGGGCGCCGGTATGACCGCAGGACCGTGAACAGCGCTTCCGCCTGGCCGACGGTCGTGCGCAGATCGCGCTCCGAGTGCTGGATGAGCAACGGCGTCTCGATCCGCTCCGCGTACGAGATCGGTGAGATCTCGCGGTAGTAGGCCGGGTCGCTCCACGGCGTCGCGTCGAACTCGAGCTTTGCCCAGTCGCCGCCGCTGATGTCGCCGGTCAGGAACAGCATCGACATGTCGCTGACGCAGCGGCACGTCATCGCCGCCCGGAACCGCTGGTCGTGGGCGACGATCCAGTTCGTCAGGTAGCCGCCATACGAGCCGCCGGTCACTCCGAGTCGCTCGGGATCGGCGAGTCCATCGGCGACCAGGGCGTCGACCCCGGCCAGCACGTCGCGCATCGGGCCCGGGCCCCAGTCGCGGTGGTTGGCGTCGTTGAAGTCCTGGCCGTAGCCCTCGGAGCCGCGCGGGTTGGCGTAGAACACGCCGATCCCGTTCGCGGCGAGGATCTGGAACTCCCAGAACGGCGACCAGCCATAGAGCGTGTGCGGGCCGCCATGGATCTCGGTGACGAGCGGGCTCGGCTTGCCGCCCGGTGCGATGAACCAGCCCTGGATCGAGCGACCATCGACCTCCGAACGGCGCTCGACCGGCTGGACGAGCGCGAGTTCGTCCAGCACCACGTCGTTGAACGCGGTCAGCCGTCGCGGCGCGCCGTCGCCGTCCTGGAGCCACACATCGGGCAGCTCGGTCGGGCTCGAACGCAGGTAGACGTGACGCGTCTGGCGCCGCCGGGCGACGGCGTCGAACGACGAGATGTAGTGCCGGCCCGTGGTGATCCGCCGGACGTCCCCGTCGGCGGTCGCGATGCGCCACAGCTCGTAGCTGCCGTCGATCGGTGCCGTGAAGCGGATGCTGGCGCCGTCCGGGGCGGGCCACAGCCGAGCCGCCTCGCCCCGTGTGAGATCGCTCGCCATACCCGAGCCCGGCATCAGGTCGTGCCGGCCGGACAGGTTCATGCCGCCCGTCGCCCGCGCCTCGGATCCGTCGGCCGGGAACAGCCAGATGTCGTTGCGGCTCCCGCCGCGTCCCTCGAGCTTCGACCCGAGTGCCGCGATCGTCTTGCCGTCGGGCAGCCACGTCGGACTGCCGAAGACCGAGCGTGGACCGCCGGTCACGGCGTGGACGCGCCGGCTCGTGACGTCGACGACGTGGATCGCTGGCCGGAACGCGAGGTCGTGATCGCGATGGCGCTCGGACACGAACGCGATGCGGGTGCCGTCCGGCGACCACGCTGGCTCGGTGTCCGACACCGGCCCGTCGGTCAGTCGATCGGCCTGACCGGTGGCCACATCGACCAGCCACAGGTGACGGATCCGGTCGTACTGGAACCCGGGGCCGTTGAGCATGTAGTTGAGCCGGTCGATGAAGCGGTAATCGGAGTCGGGCGGCTCGTCGGGCTTGGGCTTGCGCTTCGTGCCTCGCTGTCGGGCATCGTCGTCGTAGGTCGCGGCATGCGAGGTCGAGACCACCACCACGCTCCGCCCGTCCGGGGACCACTCGAACGCCTCGACGCCGCGCGGCAGGTCGGTGAGGCGGCGCGCTTCGCCCGGCCCGCTCGATCGGCAGGAGGTGGACCTGGTCCTTGTCCTCGCGATCCTTCGACTCCTTGGGACGGGTCGGTTCCTGTTCCGCCTGGAGGCGGCGGTCGGACAGGAACGCCAGCGTCCGACCATCGGGCGAGAAACGCGGATGGCGGTCGTTGCGCGCACCGATCGTGAGCTGCCGGGGCTCCCCGTCGGCAGCCGGGTCAGTCGGGACGAGCCACAGTGCCTGGCGGTAGCCGTCGTACGTCGGCGCCACGGTCTGGAGCGTGACCACAACCCAGCGACCGTCCGGCGAGATGCGCGGCTCGGTCGCGATCCGCAGCCGGTACAGGTCGTCCGGTCGAGGCGGTCGGGGCATCCGGCAAGTCTATCGAGTGCCGTCAGCCGCGCCGGGCAAACCGCCGGCGAGCCGGTCAGCCCGCCCACATGGCGCCGCTCGACTGGTCGGCCGGGTCTACCATCGACCCGGACGATGACCGACCAGCTCTCGCTCCCGCTCGACGCCACCGCGGATCGGCTGCCCGATCTGCCCGAGCTTCGGCCGATGCTGGCCCGGCCGCTCTCCGACGCCTTCGATTCCGATCAGCACCTGTTCGAGCCGTGGTGGGGCGGGACCCGTGCGCTGATCTCGATCGGACCGGGCGAGCGGCCCGGTGAGGGGGACGTGCGGGTCGTCGACGCCGACGACATCGACCGGACCGCGACACTCCCCGAGCTGGCCGGCACGGCCGTCCGGGTCGCCGCGCGGTCGGCGATCCTCGACGGCGAGCTTGTCGTCGTGGATGCCCACGGACGGGCGGATACAGCCGCGCTCGAGCAGCGCCTCGACGGCAAGGCCGGTCGACCGGTTGCGTTCCTCGCGTTCGACCTCCTGCATCTCGACGGGCGGTCGTTGCTCGGTCAGCCGCTCGTCCGACGACGCGAGGCGCTGAAGCGGATCCTCCGGCCGGGCGACGAGGTCGTTGCGGTCCCGGCGATCGCGACGGAGGGACGTGCGCTGTTCGATGCGATCGTGGCCCAGGGCCTCGCCGGGATGATGGCCCGCCAGCGGCAGGGGCCCTACCTCCCCGGTCTGCGGAGTCGGCTATGGCGCTTCATCCCGGCGGTCGCCGGCACCGTCCCTGCGTCGGAGCTCGCGGATGCGCCGGACGAGCCAACCTCGGCGACCGCGCCGGTCCTCGCCATGCTCAGCCGTCTCCCCCTGGAAGACGACGCGTGACCGCGCGCCTACGCGGCCGAAGTCAGCCCGCGCGACGGGCGGCGGCGATGAACGCCCGGATCCCCGGACGCTGCCCGTACAGCAGCACGCCCGTGGCGTAGATGCGCACGGTGGCCACCGCCACGAGGCCGATCGTTGCCACGAGGATCCCGATCGATAGCGCGACCTCCCACGGTTTGACGTCGCTGACCATCAGCCGCGAGAGCATCGCGAAGGGGCTGAGTGGCGGCACGAAAGACGCGATGCGGCCCATCAGCCCGCCACCGCCCAGCAGCACGACCAGCGCCGACAGGTAGCCCGCCATCGCGACCAGGCTGAGCGGGAGCGACAGCGTCTGGAGGTCGTCCGGCCGGCTCACGAATGAGCCGACTGCCGCATAGATGAGCGCGAACAGGACGAAGCCGAGCAGGAAGAACAGGCCGTACGCCGCGAGCAGGCCGATCGTCAGACCCCCGGTGGGCAGCCCGACCCCACCGGCACCGAGCACGGTCCGGGCGATCTCGTCCTGGAACGCGAGGACGAGCACGGCCGGCACGGCGATCGCGACGTACTGGGTCAGGCCGGCCCCGCCGATGCCGAGGACCTTGCCGACCAGCAGCTGGCGTGGCGACGCCGCGCTGATCATCAGCTCCATGACCCGGCTGCTCTTCTCGGTCGCGACGCCCGTGGCAACCCACATCCCGTAGATCAGGATCGTGATGAACATCAGGATGATGAACACGGTGCCGAGGAAGCCGCGGCTGGCGACGACGACGGCATCGACCGCACGCCCGTCCTGGGTTGGTGCGATCAAGGATTCTTGATCGAACTTCGGCGTCCGAAACGTCCCCAGGTCGGAGCCCTGGGGCAGCGAGCTCGTCCAATCGATGATGCCGACGGACAGCGCCACGAACCCGGCCAGCTGGGCCTGGACGCTGTCGGCCGGTCCGTTCGTCCGGTAGGTGACGTTGAGTTGCCCATCCGGCAGCCGCTCGACCTCGATGATCGCGTCGATGCGGCCGGTCGCGAGCTCGCGGATCGCCGACTCGCGGTCGCTCTCTCGCTCGATCTTGAAGGGTGGGGTCCAGTCTGCGGCGTCGACGCCGGGTGGCGGGATATTCATGATCCCGTTCGCGGTCGCGATGGTCCCCGTCGCCAGCTGGTCGTCGTCGGCCACGATCGCGATCCGGTCGATCGTCGAACGGTCGAGGTAGCGCAGCCCGATCGGGGTGATCGCGACGCCTACCGCGAGCGCCATCAGAACGACGGTCGAGATCCGATAGAGCTTGCTGCGGACCCGATCGACGTACTCCCGCCGGGCGACGATGAACGCGTTCGGCAGCAGCGGGTCGTGGCGCGACATCAGGCCGCGTCCTCCTGATCGAGGACGGACTGGTCGTCGTCATCGGGCGGGCGACCGACGAGCTCGATGAAGATCGCCTCGAGCGATGGCTCGGCGACCTCGAAGTGACTGACGAGGGCTCCCCGCTCCAGGGCGGCTGCGAGGACGACGCGAGGCTCCGTGCCCGGGCGGAGCTCGAGCTCGGCGAAGCCGGCACCGGGCCGAACGGCGGCGACCCCGTCGATCGAGGTCAGCCAGGTCGGCAGGATCTCGCCCTCCACGCCAAGCCGGACGGTCCGCGCCCGCGATCTCCGCTTCAGGTCCGCGAGCGTGCCGCCCGCCACGAGCCTGCCGTGGTCGACGATCGCCAGCGATTCGCACAGGGCCTCTGCCGCTTCCATCTGGTGGGTCGAGAAGACGATGGTGCGGCCCTCGTTGCGCAGCTCGACGAAGGCGTCCCGCAGCAGCGAGAGGTTGACCGGGTCCAGCCCGGTGAACGGCTCGTCCATGAGCAGGACGTCGGGGCCGTGCAGGATCGCAGCGATGAACTGGACCTTCTGCTGGTTGCCCTTGCTGAGCTCCTCCGCCCGCCGATAGGCGAGGTCCGGGATGCGGAAGCGCTCGAGCCACACGTGCGCGTTCCTGCGCGCGTCGGCCGTCGACTCGCCATACAGCCTCGCGAAGTAGACGAGCTGGTCGATGACGCTCAGACGTGGATAGAGCCCCCGTTCCTCCGGCAGGTAGCCGAACGTCCGTCTCGGCAGGTCCGCGGCGTGCGTGCCCTGCCAGCGGACTTCGCCTTCATCCGCATGAAGGATCCCGAGGCAGATGCGCATGGTCGTCGTCTTGCCGGCACCGTTGGCGCCGAGGAATCCGAAGATCCGGCCGCGGGGCACGCTGAACGACAGTTGATCGAGTGCGACGGTCTGGCCGAACCGCTTCGTGACGCGGTCGATGTCAAGGGTCATCGCGCCGGAGGATAGTCCCCGCGGGCGCCCTTCGCCGCTGGGCCGATGGTCCCGGTCGGGCCCGCCCCGCGCGCATCGCGCGTGGTGCGACAATCCACACGTGACCCAGATGGCGACCGGCCCCGCGACGACCCCGACCCGAATCCACGCGGATCGGGCAGCGGGCACGTTCGCGATCGATTGGGCCGACGGGCACGTCACGGTGTACGGCTTCGAACCTCTGCGCTGGCTGTGCCCCTGCGCGTATTGCCGCGGGGAGGCGGGTATGCCCGGCTGGCTCGACAGCGCCCCGAGCCTGACGCCGGAACAAACGGCCCTCACGGACCTCCATCTCGTCGGCAATTACGCCGTCTCGCCACACTGGGCCGACGGCCACAAGACGGGCTACTACCCGTTCCGGCTGCTGCGCGATCGATGTCCCTGCCCTGAGTGCACGAGCCGCCGCGAGCTCGACAGCCAGGGCGCCACGCCCACACCGGCACCCGCCGGCACACACGAGGACCACAGATGATCGTCGTCACGACCCCCTACCTCGCCGGCCATCGAATCGTGGACAGCAAGGGCATGGTCTTCGGGCTCGTCGTCCGGAGCCGCGGGCTCGGCGGCAACATCATGGCCGGACTCCGCTCCCTGGGCGGCGGCGAGATCCACGAGTACACGAGCCTGCTCGAGGACACCCGCCGCCAGGCGCTCGACCGGCTCGTCCGCAACGCCACGATGGTCGGTGCCAACGCGATCCTCTCGATGCGTTTCGACTCCTCGGAGCTGTCCGGGACGATGTCCGAGATCGTCGCGTACGGCACCGCGGTCATCGTCGAGCCCGACAAGTCGGCCAAGGCCCCGAAGGCGGTCGACTGATGGGTGCCGATCTGGCCCGCCTCCTGGTCCTGGGTCTCGGCCTTGCGCTGACGATCCTCGGCCTGTCGCTGGTCGGCGCGCAGCGCGCCGAAGGCCTGTACTCGCTGTTCATCGGGCTCGCCTTCATCGTCGCGGCGGCCATCGAGCGCGTGCGCTATCGCTCCGCCGATGCCGAACGGATGGCGGCCGCGCCGGGACCCGGCGGCGGCGAGCCGGCCGGCACGAGCCTCGACCCGCGGTTCCGCCCGACAGACGAGCGATTCGAGGATCCGACGACAGGCGTGCGCATGCGGGTCTGGCTCGATCCGGTGGCCGGCGAACGGCGGTACGTCGCCGAGGATTGACCCTTTCGGCCCATCCGGGGAGTTCACCGGGCCGTGCTATCCTCGCCGGCCAGCCCGCACCACAGGAGCCGCCCGCTCGACATGGCCGCCGTCGATCCAGGACCGCCTGCCGCGACCACGGTCGGGGCACGCCCACGACGAGTCGCCAAGCGGGAAGCACCCCAGTTCCCGTACCTGAATCGCGAGTTGTCCTGGCTCGAGTTCAACGCGCGGGTCCTGTACGAGGCGCGCGATGAGCGGAATCCGCTTCTCGAGCGGGTGAAGTTCGCGGCGATCTTCGCAGGCAACCTCGATGAGTTCTTCCAGGTCCGCATCGCCGGTCTGCGTCAGCAGGTCGATGCGGGGACGGTCACCCGGGCTCCCGACGGTCGCACGCCGGCCGAGCAGCTGGCGCACGCTCGCGAGCGCGTCCTCGAGCTCGTCGCGGAGCATTCAGCGATCTTCCTGGAGCTGCGCCAGAGCCTCTCGGCGGAGGGCGTGTCGATGCTCGACTACGCGGCGATCCCCGAGCACCACGAGACGCTCCGCCAGCGATTCCTGGACGAGATCTTCCCGGTCCTGACTCCCCTCGCGGTCGATCCCGGCCATCCGTTCCCGTACATCTCGACATTGAGCCTGTCGATCGCGGTCGGGCTGCGCGACCCCGAGACCAATGAGCGGGTATTCGCCCGGGTGAAGGTCCCGCAGATCCTGCCACGCCTCCTCGAGGTCGAGCCGAACAAGTTCATCCCCATCGACCAGGTCATCGAGGCCAACCTCGAATTCCTGTTCACGGGCATGGAGGTCGTCGATTCGCACCTGTTCCGGGTGACCCGCAATGCCGACTTCACGGTCGAGGAAGACGAGGCGGACGACCTCCTGATGGCGATCGAGGAGGAGCTCCGTCGCCGGCGGTTCGGCGAGGCGGTTCGCCTCGAGGTCGAGCGCACGATGCCCGCGGCCACCCGCAATCTGCTGCTGCGCGGTCTCGGTCTCGAGGCCGACGATTGCTACGAGATCACCGGCATGCTCGACCTCACGGCGCTGTACCGGATCGCCGACCTCGACATCCCCGAGCTCCGCGCGGCGCCGTGGACGCCGGTCACTCCGCCGCGCCTGGTGCCACCCGACGATGACGAGCCGGCGGACGTGTTCGCGGCGGTCCGGGCGGGCGACATCCTGGTGCACCACCCGTACGAGTCGTTCGCCGCGTCGGTCGAGCGGTTCATCGCCCAGGCCGCCGACGACCCGGACGTCCTCACGATCAAGATGACGTTGTACCGGACGTCGGGCGACTCACCGATCGTCCAGTCGCTCATCCGCGCGGCGGAGCGCGGCAAGCAGGTCGTCGTCCTCGTCGAGATCAAGGCCCGCTTCGACGAGGAGGCGAACATCATCTGGGCGCGCAAGCTGGAGCGCGCGGGCGCGCACGTCGTGTACGGCCTCGTCGGGCTCAAGACGCATTCGAAGACCGCGCTCGTCGTGCGGCGCGAGGGCTCGGGTCTCCGACGCTACGTCCACATCGGGACAGGCAACTACAACCCGAAGACGGCGCGGCTCTACGTCGACCTGGGCCTGCTGACGGTCCGGCCCGAGATCGGCGCGGACGTCACCGACCTGTTCAATGTCCTGACCGGGCTGTCACGCCAGCGGACGTTCCGCCGCCTGCTCGTCGCGCCACACAGCCTGCGGTCCGGGTTCCTCGCGCTCGTGGAGCGGGAGATCGCCCACGCTGCGGCCGGCCGGCCTGCGCACATCACGTTGAAGCTGAACGCGATCGTCGACACCCCGGTCATCGAGGCGCTCTATCGGGCGGCCGGCGCCGGCGTCGACATCGACCTCATCGTGCGCGGCGCCTGCTCGCTCCAGCCGGGCATCCCCGGCGTCTCCGATCGGGTCCGGGTCCGCTCGATCGTCGGCGAGTTCCTCGAGCATTCGCGGATCTGGGGTTTCGCGAACGGCGGCGACCAGGAGTGGTACATCGGCTCGGCCGACCTGATGGATCGCAATCTCGACCGTCGGGTCGAGGCGGTCGTGCCGGTCGAGGACTCCGACGCAAAGGCGCGCATCGCGGAGATCATCGAGCTGATGCTGGTCGACGACCGGCGGTCGTGGCAGCTCCAACCCGACGCACGCTGGGTGCGCACCGAGACGCTGAATGGCAAGCCCGGGACCGTCGACACCTTCGAGACGCTCAAGGAATGGGCGGTGATGTCGGGTCACGTCGCCTCGGTGCCGCGCCGGCCGGGTTCGGGTGCAGGCTCCCTGGATCCACGGGCGTGACGGAGGTCGAGCTCAAGTACCGCGTCGGAGACCTGGCCGCTGCCGAACGATTGCTCGCGGCCGACCGGCTGGGCCCGTTCACCGGCGGCGCCGGCCGCGCGCGGGCCACGCAGCTCGAGGACCGCTACGTCGACACCGCCGACGGCGCCCTGGCGCGTGCCGGTTTCGCGGTCCGCCTCCGCCAGAGCGGCGGCGAGACCATCGTCTCCGTCAAGGCGCTGGCCCACGCCGAAGGGTCGGATGGCGCCATGCACCGCGAAGAGCTCGAGGGGCCGGCGGATCGCGTCGCCCCGCCGGTCGACTGGCCGGCATCCGATGCCAAGTCCCTCGTCGTCGAGCACGCCGGCGACGCGCCGCTCGTCGAGCGCGTCACGATTCGCCAGCTCCGCCGCAAACGCCAGTTGCGCTCGGCCGCGACGCGTGTCGAGCTGAGCCTCGACGAGGTCGATGTGGTCGAGCGTGGCCGGGTCGTCGAGCGGTTCGTCGAGCTCGAGGCCGAGCTGACCAAGGGCGAGGAGTCCGAGCTGGCCGCGCTCGGCGCGGCGATCGAAGCGGAGTCCGGGCTGCGGCGTGCGCGCACGAGCAAGCTCGAGGCCGCTCTCGCCGCGATCAACGGCTCGAGCGAAGGCGCTGCCATGCCCGCCTCCGGATCGGCGCCGACGTCCGCGGCTCCGCCCGCGCCCGCGGCCCTGCCCGTGACCGAGCCGAGCGGGGAGGATGCTCCCCGCCTGGTCGTCGGCAAGTCCCCTGGCGTCCTGGCCGAGGACCACATCGCCGAGGCCGGCCGCAAGGTCATGCGGTTCCACCTCGCGCGGATGCTCGACCGGGAGCCGGGTGTCCGGAGCGGAATCGACATCGAGGATGTCCACAAGATGCGGGTGGCGACGCGCCGGCAACGGGCGGCCTGGCGCGTCTTCGGCGAGGCCTATCGGCAGGGTCGCACGAAGGCCTACCGGGAAGGGCTCCGCGACATCGCCCGCCGACTCGGGGCGGTCCGCGATCTCGATGTCCAGCTCGAGGCGACCGATCACTACCGCGAGGACCTGCCGCGCACCGAGCAGCGAGCGCTCGAGCCGTTGATCGCCGCCTGGCGCCAGCATCGTGACGACGCACGGGACTTGCTCACCCGGGAGCTCGACTCGCCTCGCTACGGGCGGTTCATCGACGACTATCTCGACTTCGTCCGGACGGACGGGGCGGCCGTGGCGCCGATCGGAGCGACCCAGCCACATCGCGTGCGTGACACCGCGCCATCGCGCATCTGGGCGGCCTACGAGCAGGTTCGCAGCTATGAGCCGGTCCTGCGCTGGGCGGATGTCCCGACCCTTCACGAGCTGCGGATCGCCGGGAAGTGGCTGCGCTACTCGATGGAGTTCGTGGCCGAGCCGCTCGGGGACGACGCACTGCCGCTGATCGCGAAGGTCACCGCCCTGCAGGACCACCTCGGGTTGATGAACGACGCGGACGTCAGCGCATCGATGGCGCGAACCTTCCTCGTCGAGCATGCCGAGCACCTGAGCCAGGTCGAGGGTGCCGCGATCGGGCGCTACCTGGTCGATCGTGAGCGCGAAGTGGCGCGACTCCGACGGGCGATCGGGGTTCCTTGGCGCAGCATCGCCGGACCCGGCTTCCGACGCTCGCTCGGACGGGTGGTCGCCAGCCTCTAGACGGGGCGTTCGCCTCGGGCGGAGCCTCGGCGGCGTCCCTCACTGGCGCCAGCCGTGAGCGAGCTCCGGCAAGCGATCCCGCCACGCCCGACCGGCATGGTCGGCGACGAGGATGGCTCCTTCGCGCAGGCTCGCTTCCGAGACGCGGACGCGATCGACGCCATACCTGCGCATCAATCCGTCGATGATCACAGCACCCGCCGGCAGCAGCGGCCCGCGCTTCGGATTGATGCCGAACCGGTCCGTGACATCCGCCGCCGGGGAGCCCGTCAGGATGGCCAGCGCCTCGGCCACCCGATCGCTCGTCAGGATCTCGTCCTTCGTCCCGGCCGCGGTGACCTTCAGGAGGTTCGATGCCGTCCCGCCCACGGCGACCAGGTCCGTCGGGTCCGCATCGAGGGCGCCCTCCAGGATCTCCTCGGCCGCGGCCTGCATCGCCTGGATCGTGTCGACGTCGACGGGATCCGATGTCGCGAACTGGGCGGTCAGCCGGCCTGAGCCGAGTCGCAGTCCGGCGGCGCGCGGGACTCCTCCGGCCGTCACTGCGCAGAACTCGGAGCTGCCCCCGCCGATGTCGACGACGAGGGTCTCATGGACCACCGGGCGCCCGGCCGTGACCCCGATGAGCGTGAGGTATGCCTCTTCCTCGTGGGTCAGGACGTGGAGCGGGATTCCCGTTGCCGCCTCGACGTCGGCGACGATGCGCATCGCGTCGGCCGCCCGCCTGATCGGCTCTGTGCCCACGAAGGTGATCTCGGCCGCGTCGAGGCCGCGCGCCGTCTCGGTATAGCGGGTGAGCGCGGCGGCCAGCTCGTCGCGAGCGGTCGCGCCAAGGTAGGCGTGATCGTCGACGGCCGCGCCGAGGCCGAGGAAGACGGACTCGTCGGTCAGCGGCCGGAGCTGGTGGCCCGCGATGACGGCGACGAGGAGATGGACTGAATTCGAACCGAGGTCGACCGATGCGCCGACGGGCGGTCGGGGTGTCACGCCGTCGGCTTGGGTTTCGTCGTGCGAGTCGATGCCGCGCGACGCCGGGTCGCGGGCTTGGGTCGTGGGGTCGTCGTGCTGCGACGTCGGGTACGCGCCTTGGCTGCGGTCGCCGGTCTGGCGGCTACCGCTGGTTTCGCGGTCGCGGGCTTGACGGCGGCGGCCTTGGCCGGCGCCTTGGCCGCCGCGGACTTGCTGGCGCTTGCGCGCTTTGCTGCAGCAGCCTTTGTGGCCGGCGCCCTGGTCCCCGTGGCGCGAGTCCTGGCTGGCGTCGGAGCGGGTCGCACCCCGACCACGCCGGTGGCCGCGTCCCGGATGGCGGCGACGATCGACGCCATCAGCGCCGCTGCATCGGCCGCCTGTCGCTCGCGCTTCGCCAGCTCCTCCCGAAGCCTGGCCGCCTGCCGCAGGCGCTTGGCTTCGGTCGCTCGGGCGGCATCGAGTTGCCGGCCGAGCTTCTCGATCCGGCGGCGCGTCTCCTTGGGCACATGCGCGGCCGTCGCCTGGGACGCGGCCACGATATCCCCGACCGCGGCGATGACATCGGCGGGTATCGAGGACCCCGCCCCCCTGCCGTCCGCCTTCGTGGCGGATCCCCTCTGCTTGACGGCCATCCCTGCCTCCTGTTCCTGAAAATGTCGAGTCTGTCGCGGCGGGAACGGTAGCATCCGAAGATCAACACGGAGCGGGTCGCCCCGAATCGTCGGTCCCCGTTGCGAACAGGACGTTAACGACCTGTCGACGGTCGGTTAGCGACTGTACGCCATCGTCTCGCCATGTCGACGCCGTCGCTGCCATCGTGGGTCGCCATCGCCGACGGCGGGCCGGTCATGCACCTCACCGACGTCGTGGGGATGCGGACGATCCATGCCACAGCGGATCGCGCCGAGTTCGCAGAGATGCTGCGATCGACCCGCCCGCGCATCGCGATCATCGGCACGCCCCCGGCCGGCGCCGATGAGGTCGCCGCCGCGCTCCGCGAGCGCCGCCGCCGACCTGCGCTGCGGGTCGTGGTGGTCAGCCCGTCCGACGCCATCGCCGAGCGGCTCGAGGCGCTGCGTGCAGGCGCCGACGAAGCCCACGCCGACACCATCGACCCGGCTGAGCTCGGCGCGCGACTCGCCCTCCTCGAGGAGCGCACGCGTCCGCGACACGACGCCGTGCTCATCGTGACCGACGACACCGAGCTCGACCTGGTCGCCCATGAGGTCCGTCGTGCTGGCTCGCTGATCCATCTGCGGCCCAAGGAGTTCCAGTTGCTGGCCATGCTGGCGGCGCACCCCGGCCGGGCCTACTCGCGACGGCAATTGCTCGACCGCGTGTGGGGTCCGAACCACGACGGCGACCCACGCACCGTCGACGTCCATATCCGCTGGCTTCGAAGCAAGATCGAGCCACAGCCGGACGTGCCGACCTACCTCGTCACGGTCAGGGGCGTCGGCTATCGACTGGATCCCAGCCCGCGTTGATCGCGAGGCCCAGGGTCACGGACGCCGGGACTCGACCGCCATCGGTCGCTAGCGGCGCGGCCGCTTGGTGTCCCTTCGCAGGAGGCCCTCGACCTCCCGCGTGACGGCGTCGTGCGCGTCCAGGTACCGGTCGAACAGGCGCTCGACGTTGCGCATCTCGCGTGCCACGAGCGGGCTACCGGATGAACGCTCATCGAAGAATCGTCGAAGCTCGACCACGGCGTCCAGCAGGTCGTCAACCTGCCTGGACCAGCTCACGATGTCCAAGACCCCTCCTCGATCCCCGCGAGCCGACGCCCGTTCGGGCGCGGCCTTCGAACGATAAGCGACACGGTGTGAACGCGCTCCAGCGTGGACCGGCCACCGTGCGTTCGGTGCGGGTCGGCGTTAACGGTCCTTTAACCGCTCGAAAAGCGACCGTTGATGCCCTCGCTCCATGGTCGTGGCGTCAGACCGGGGAGGAACTTGTCCGAGCACGTCCGTGCCACACGGCTCCGGCCGACCTAGGAGGAACCATCGAGTGACGATCACGAGTCCCAAGCGCCTCGGGGCATTGGCCCTGGTGGCAGCGTTCACGATCGGCGCCTGTTCCAGTGGCGGCGGGGCCACGACCGCACCTTCGAGCGCGCCGGCATCCACGGCGCCGGAAAGCGTCGCGCCCGAAAGCTCGGCACCTGCCCTGTCGGGCTCGGTGACCATCGATGGCTCGAGCACCGTGTACCCGATCACGGCGGCAGTCGCCGAGGACTTCCAGATCGCAAATCCCGGCGTCCAGGCGTCAGTCGCGTTGTCCGGCACCGGCGGCGGGTTCAAGAAGTTCTGCGTCGGTGAGACCGACATCAACGATGCCTCGCGCCCGATCAAGGCAGAGGACGAGGGCGAGGGCCTGGCCTGCACGGCGAACAACATCGAGTTCGTCGAGCTCCAGATCGCCATCGACGGCCTGACTGTCGTCGTGAACCCCGCGAACACCTTCGCGACGTGCCTCACCGTGGAGGAGCTGGCCAAGATCTACGGTCCGGACTCGCCCGAAGGACCTGAAGTGGAGCGACGTCCGCGCCGACTTCCCGGCGGATCCGGTCAACCGATTCATGCCGGGCGCCGACTCGGGCACGTTCGACTACTTCACCGAGGTCATCAACGGTGAGGTCGACGCCGCGACGCAGGTCGCGACGGAGTCCGAGGACGACAACGTCCTCGTGACCGGTGTCGCCGGCGACGTCAATGCGATCTCGTTCTTCGGCTACGCCTACTACGTCGAGAACACCGACAAGCTCAAGGCGGTCGAAGTCGACGGCGGCTCGGGCTGCGTCGCGCCGACCGAGGCGACGATCAACGACAACAGCTACGCCCCGCTCAGCCGCCCGCTGTTCATCTACCCGGATGTCGGCAAGGCGAAGGAGCGCCCGGAGCTGAAGGGGTTCGTCGACTTCTACTTCGAGAACGGCTCCGCGCTCGCCGCCGAGGTCGGCTACGTGCAGTTGCCGGACGACCTCCTCCAGAAGGAGAAGGACGAGTGGGCGGCCGCCGTCGGCGGCTGATCAAGCGAGCACATCCCTCCTCCACGCGGATGCCGGCCCAGCTCGGATGGGCCGGCATCCGCGCGCTCCCCAGCCCCTATTCCGAGCCCTGCTCGTGACGTACGCTACGTGACCGATCTCGACGAGGAGCGTCGCATCACATGACCGCCGCCGCCAGACCCCTGACGCGACAACGGCCGATGTCCGAACGGATCATCGAGACCCTGCTGTTCCTGGCGGCGGCCCTCGGGGTCGTCACGACCGCCGGCATCGTCCTCGTCCTTGCCTTCCAGACGATCGAGTTCTTCCTCGAGGTCAGCCCCGTCGAGTTCTTCACCGGGACCAAATGGTCCGCCGGCATCCGGCCGTTCGCGTGGGGCGTGCTCCCGCTGGTGTCCGGCACCCTCCTCGTGGCCGGGATCGCCATGCTGATCGCGGTCCCGCTCGGTCTCCTGGCGGCGATCCTGCTTGCCGACTATGCGTCCCCCCGCGTCCGGAACATCGTCAAGCCCCTTCTGGAGACGATCGCCGGCATCCCGACGATCGTCTTCGGGTTCTTCGCGATCAACTTCCTCGCGCCGCAGATCCTCATCCCGATCATCGGCCGGGGCAACATCGGGGGGTTCTCGGCGCTGTCGGGGGGCATCGTCGTCGGCCTGCTGATCACGCCATTGATCGCCTCGATCTCGGAGGATTCGATGCGTGCGGTCCCGCGCGGGATGCGCGAAGGCGCCTACGCGATGGGCGCCACGAAATTCGAGGTAGTCCGGAAGGTCGTCTTCCCCGGCGCCCTCTCGGGGATCATGGCGTCGATCATCCTGGCGGCGAGCCGCGCGATCGGTGAGACGATGGCTGTCTCGCTGGCGGTCGGTGACAAGCCGCAACTCACCTTCGATCCGACCGAGAGCGTGCAGACCATGACGGCGTTCATCGCCCAGATCGCGATCGGCGAGACCGCCCAGGGGTCGATCCAGTTCAAGTCGCTGTTCGCCGTCGCCGCGACGCTGTTCGTGATGACGTTGGGGCTCAACCTCCTGAGTACCTGGCTCGTCCGCAGGTTCCGGACGGTCTACTGATGGCCACCACCGCTCCCACCGCGGTCCCCGCACCGGAGATCAGGTTCGAGCCTGCCCTCATGCGCCGCAAGCTGACCGGCACGCTGTTCTACGGCGCGTGCCTGTTCGCGATCGGCATCCTCCTCCTCTCGCTCATCATGCTGCTCTACGACGTCCTCGCCCGCGGTCTGCCGTGGCTCGATCCCCAGTTCATCACGGGTGTGCCGTCGCGGCGCCCAGCCAATGCCGGCATCCTGCCCGCCCTCGTCGGCTCGCTCGAGATCGGCATCATCGTCGGGTTGATCGCGTTCCCGATCGGCATTGCCGCTGCCGTCTACCTGGCCGAATACGCGTCGGATAGCTGGGTCAACCGTCTGCTCCAGACCAACATCAGCAACCTCGCCGGCGTGCCCTCGATCATCTACGGCATCCTCGGCCTCGCCGTGTTCGTCCGCATCTTTTCCCTCGGACCCACGATCCTTTCAGCGGGATTGACCCTGACCCTGCTCATCCTGCCCGTCGTGATCATCGCGTCCATCGAGGCGATCAAGGCCGTCCCCGAGGCACAGCGGGAGGGCGCTTATGCGCTCGGGGCGACGCGCTGGCAGATGGTCCGCGGCTCTGTCCTCCCTGCCGCGGCGCCGGGGATCATGACCGGCATCATCCTCGCGATGGCGCGCGCCGTCGGCGAGGCCGCGCCGCTCATCCTGATCGGGGCCTTCGCGTTCGTGACCTTCGTGCCGAATCCGATCTCGGGTGGCTACACCGTCCTGCCGATCCAGATCTTCGACTGGGCGCGCCGGCCGCAGGCCGACTTCGCCGCGATCGCCTCCGCGGCGATCATCGTCATCCTGATCCTCATGCTCGTCCTCAACGCCCTCGCGCTCATCGTGCGCATACGCCTGTCGAGGCATATCCAGTGGTAGAGGAGAACCCCGTGCAAGCCCAGGTCTCGGAGACGCCCGTGCGCGAATCGTCCACGGACGGTACCGAGCGCACGATCCACATCGCAGCGGCACCCCGCGACGCATCGACCGCATCCGATGCCGAGCCCGAATACATCGTCGAGCTCCAGGACGTGTCCTGCTACTACGGTTCGTTCAGGGCCGTGCGCAACGTCGACATCAAGGTCGCCAAGAACGCGATCACGGCGTTGATCGGCCCGTCCGGCTGCGGCAAGTCGACGCTGCTCCGCACGATCAACCGGATGAACGACCTGATCCCGTCGTACCGCTCCGAGGGGCGCATCCTGCTTGACCAGCAGGACCTGTTCGGGAAGGACGTCGATCCCGTGGCCGTGCGACGCCGGGTCGGGATGGTCTTCCAGAAGCCGAACCCGTTCCCCAAGACCGTCTGGGAGAACGTCGCCTTCGGACCCAAGATCAATGGCTACAAGGGCGACCTCAACGAACTGGTCGAGCGCAGCCTCCGCCGCGCGGCCCTGTGGGATGACGTCAAGGACAAGCTCAAGCAATCGGGCATGGCGCTGTCCGGCGGCCAGCAGCAGCGCCTGTGCATCGCGCGGACGATCGCCGTGAACCCGGAGGTCATCCTGATGGACGAGCCCTGCTCGGCGCTCGACCCCCGCTCGACGCTGCAGATCGAGGAGCTGATGGCCGAGCTCAAGCGCGAGTACACGATCGTCATCGTCACCCACAACATGCAGCAGGCCGCCCGCGCCTCGGACACCACGGTGTTCATGACGATGGGCGACGATCGCGCCGGCTACGTCGTCGAGCAGGCGCAGACGGTTGAAATCTTCACGAATCCGAAGAACCAGCTGACCGAAGACTACGTGTCCGGTCGGTTCGGATAGGGTGGGATGAGATGACTGAACCGCGAAACCGACCCGAAACGCCCACCGTCGACCAGCAGGTCGAGCGACTGCTCCAGGAGGGCCAGGACCGAGCTGCCCAGCGACCAGCCGGCGCGACGAGACCCGCTCGATGTCCAGGAGCAGGAGATCAAGGACGCCGTCCTGCGCATGGGGGCGCTCGTCGAGGAGGCCATCCGGCGCGCGGCCGAGTCGCTGGTCGACCATGACGCCGAGCTCGCGCTGGACGTCATCAAGGGCGACGTTCGGATCAACGATGCCCAGCGCGAGGTCTCGCGCATGATCAGCGTCGCGATCGCGACGCAGCAGCCGGTGGCCCGCGACCTGCGCTACCTGCTGACCCTCGACCACGTGACCTACGAGCTCGAGCGCATGGGTGACCATGCGGCATCCCTTGCCAAGCAGGTGCGCAAGCTCGCCCCGGAGCCGCCCCTTGCCGACTACGTCAAGCTGCCGGAGATGGCCGAGCGGTCGGCGGTCCTCGTCCACGGCGTCCTGCGCGCGCTCGTCGACGCCGATGCGGTCGCCGCGCGCGAGGTCGCAGTGCTCGACGACGACATCGACCGGCTCTACCACGCGACCTTCGACGAGGTCGTGGAGCTGATGCGGGCCGATCCGGCCAACGTGGAGCGCGGGACGCGGATCATCATCGCGTCGCACTACATCGAGCGGATCGGTGACCGCTCGACGAACATCGCCGAGGACATCGTCTATCTGGTCACCGGCGACGTCGAGGACCTGAACCCATGAGCGAGCCCGCAGGCGAGCGGGGCAGCGGGCCCATCCGCGTCCTCTTCGTCTGCACGGGGAACTCGGCGCGCAGCATCATGGCCGAGACCCTGCTTCGCCATCACGGCGGCGCCCGATTCGACGTATACAGCGCAGGCACGGTCCCGCGGGGCGTCAACCCGCTGACCCTGCGCGTGCTAGCCGATGCGGGCATCGACACGGCAGGGGTGCGCTCGAAGTCGGTCAACGAGTACCTCGACCAGGAGTTCGACTACGTCGTCACCGTGTGCGACGAAGCGCGCCAGGTCTGCCCGGTCTTCCCCGGCGTCCACGAGTCGCTCCATTGGGGCTACGAGGATCCAGCGGAGGCCGTCGGCACCGAGGAGGAGCGCCTGGCCGTGTTCCGACGGGTGTTCATCCAGATCGGCGAGCGTGTCCGCCAGTTCGCGACCGTGACGACCCGCGCGGCCCGGGAGGCAGGGCAGCCCGCCTGATGCTGCTCGACCTGTTGCGTCACGCGGACGCAGGCGACCCGATGGCGTGGGACGGACCCGAGGCCGCACGACCGATCAGCGACAAGGGCAGGAAGCAGGCCAAGCGGCTGGGCGACCATCTGCGCTCGATCGGGTTCGAGACCGAGGCGGTCATCACGTCGCCGAAGCTGCGTGCCGCGCAGACCGCCGAGATCGTGGCGGATCGGATCGATATGACGGTGATGGAGGACGAGCGCCTCGCAGGTTCCCTCGATCTCGAGACCGTCGAGAGGATCCTGCGCGACGCCGGCGATCCGGAGCGGGCCATGCTGGTCGGCCACGATCCGGACTTCAGCGAGCTCGTCTCGGTGCTGTGCGCTGCCGCCGGCGTCGCGATGCGCAAGGGTGCCCTGGCGCGGATCGAGGTCGATCGGCCACTGCACGCCGGTGGGGGCACGCTCCGCTGGCTGCTCCCGCCCGACGCCCTGAAGGAACGCTAAGGCCTGATCCCTCAGGCGGTCGCGGGCGCGACCGGCAACGGGCGCCGGCCGCGACGCGCGACGAGATCGCGAGCCGGGATGAGACCGCCGGGCACCAGGTCACGGGCGATGCCGGTCAGGCGCTCAGCGGCGTCGGGCGCGAGGCGATAGAAGATCCACTGCCCGCGCCGCTCCGAGGTCACGACACCGGCCTCGCGCAGGACCCGCAGGTGGTGCGAGACGGTCGGCTGGCCGACGTCGCAGCAACTCGTGAAATCGCACGCGCAGGTCTCGGTCTCCGCGGCCAGCTGGCGGACGATCGCCAGGCGCGTCGGGTCGGCCAGGGCGGCGAGCAGTCGGACGTCGGGGTCGGGGTGAGCCGTCTTCAAGGTTCGTGCCATGGGGGCAATATATCGGTGGATTTCGATATTGACAAGTATCGATACGGTCGCCACCATATCGACAGCACGTCGATACCCCGACGATCCGACACCGACGAGGAGAGCTTCATGAACGAGGCCGTCGAGTCCATCACAGACGAGGTTCGCGCCCGATATGCCGACACCGCGCGGGCGCTGCTTCGCCAGCAGGCCGTCCCATCGGACGTCGCGGGTTCGTGCTGCGGACCCACGGGCGAGGCGGCATGGGGGGACGCCCTGTACGACGCGACCCAACGGGCGTCGCTCCCGGAAACGGCGGTCCTGGCGAGCCTCGGCTGCGGCAACCCGACCGCGGTGGCCGAGCTGCAGGAGGGCGAGGTCGTCCTGGACCTCGGGTCGGGCGGCGGCATCGACGTGCTGCTGTCCGCGGCGCGCGTCGGTCCGACCGGGTTCGCATACGGGCTCGACATGACCGACGAGATGCTCGAGCTCGCGCGGCGCAACGCGGCCGAGGCGGGCGCCACGAACGTCGAGTTCCGCAGGGGCCGCATCGAATCGATCCCGCTCGGCGACGCGTCAGTGGACGTCGTCATCAGCAACTGTGTCGTGAACCTGTCGGCGGACAAGGCCGCCGTGCTCGCGGAGATCGCGCGTGTCCTCCGGCCGGGCGGGCGGGTGGGCATCAGCGACGTCGTCGCCGACGACACCCTGACCCCCGAACAGCGCGCGGAGCGTGGCTCGTTCGTCGGGTGTATCGCGGGCGCCCTGTCGTTCGCCGAATACCGTGCGGGCCTCGAGGCTGTCGGCCTCACGGACATCTCGGTCAATCCGACCCACAGTGTCGGCGACGGGCTCCATGGCGCGATCGTCAAGGCCACGAAGCCGGAGGGCTGGACGCTCTCGTCCGTCCGGTCCGTCGATCTGCCGCGGCCCATCACGACCGGTCTGCCGGTCCTGGCCGACGGCTCGGGTTGTTGTGGCGGGGCCGGCTGCTGCTGACCTGCCCTAGTCGCCGGCTGCGGTCGGGAACGGCAGGGCGATCGGATCGGTCGCGAGCCGGCTTCGTCCCTCCGCGTCGAACCGGTCGAGGCCCAGATCCGCGACGTCGATGAGGTCGGTGTCGCCGCGAAGGACGAGGTCGGCGGCGACGCGGGCCACGCCCGGGCCCCACATCATCCCGTGGCCGGCCGCGGATGCGACGATGACCCCGCCGATCCGTGAGCCATCGGGCCGGATCGCCGGCCCGAGGATCGGCAGGTGGTCGGGCGTGTAGTCGATGGTCGCCGCCCAGATCTTGCGCAGGCCGAGGTCGCGGGTGATCGGCACGTAGTCGGCGAGCCGAGCGCGGTACCGCTCGTACGCCGCCCAGTCGACCTCGCGCGCCTCGCCGGGCTGCTCGTCCGGGTCGCTCCAGCCGAACAGCAGGCCGCCCTCCTCGAGCCGCCAGTAGAGCCCGGCGCCGATGTCGAAGACCATCGGCATCCGATCGACCGCGAACGCCTCGTGCGGTTCCAGGACGGCGACCGTGTGACGGGCGGCGCCGGCCGGGATCCGGAGGCCGGCCAGCGCACCCACGGCGCGCAGCGATGGCCCACCCGTCAGCAGCACGCGATCGGTCTCGATGACGCCGGCGTCGGTCTCGACCCCGACGACACGCGACAGGTCGTCGCTCATCCGCAGCCCGATGAACGCGGTCCGCTCGCGGAGCTCGACGCCGGCCCCCTGCATGGCCAGCGAGTACGCACGGACGTTGCGCGGCGGGTCGATGTGGCCGTCGCCGTCCCGGTAGCTCCCGCCGCGGTGACCGGTCGGGTGACAGCGTGCCGACGACCGTCACGGCTTCCTCCGCCGACAGCCACCGGACGTCGGTCAGGCCGGCGGCCTGCTGCATCGCCACCCGCTCACGGCCGGCCCGCTCATCCTCCTCGGTGACGGCCAGGATCAGGTAGCCGAGCTCGCGAAAGCCGGAATCCGTGCCGTAGGCCACGGTCTGGCCCCGGTAGAAGTCGATCGACCAGCGTCCGAGAGCGACCGTGGCGGGCGTGCCGCCCTGGGCACGGACGATACCGGCCGCCCGGGACGAGGCGCCCATCCCCGCGAGTCCGCGCTCGAGGACGACGACCCGGCCGATGCCGTCCGCGGCCGCGAACACCGATGCCCAGCCGCCGACCGTCCCTGCCCCGATCACCACGAGATCCGCCCGCTCCGTCATCGACCTCCTCCAGGTTCGCCCTCAGCCGTCGAGCGCGGCGGCCTCGACGCACGCCGCGATCACGCCGAGGCGCTGCAGCCGACCGTACGTCGTCCGGCGCCGGACCGTCCAGGCGGCGACATCGAGACCCGCCGCGCGGGCCGCCGCAAGGGAACCATGATCGATCACGTGGAAGTCGATCGAGATCGCCTGGCATCCCAGCTCGACGGCCTGCCGGATCGTCGCGGCCGACAGATCCCACGCGTTCAGCCAGCGCGGCCACGCCGGGGCGAGCCCACCGACGCGCTCGAGCGTCACCGGCTCGAACGACGAGACGACCGCGTTGACAAGCCCCGGGCCACGTCCCGAGGCCAGGACCTCGACCACCGTCCGGTCGTGCAGCCCCTTCAGGTCGACGTTCACGGTCGACCGATGGGGGATCGCGTGGAGAGCGTCGGCCAGGGACGGGACGCCGATCTCCTCGAGGTCGCGGGCGCTGACCGCGTCCACGCGATCCGGTCGCCCGTGGACGCGCTGCAGTGTCTCGTCGTGGTACAGGACCGGGACGCCGTCGGCCGAGAGGCGCACGTCGAACTCGACGCCGTCGCAGCCGGGCACCGCGAGCGCGGCCTGGAGCGCGGCGAGCGTGTTCTCGGGTGCGTGCCGCCAGTCGCCGCGGTGCGCGAGCCGGAGCATCGTCTAGCCGACCTCGAGCCGGGCCGACACCCCGAGATGATCGCTGGGGTACAGGGTCGGGTCATCCGGGTGGGGCCGGTCGAACGCGAGCCGAGCCTCGGTCGCGCGGATCGCGCCACGGAGCCAGATGTAGTCGAGGCAATCGGGCTCGCCGTCCGTGTCCATCGCCGGCGCCTGCAGGCCGGACGGCCAGGTCACCGACGGCTCCTTTCCGTGGACATCGGCGTATGCCGACCGGAAGCCCGCCGCGACCATCCGGGCATACGCCGGCTCGGCGGGGTCCGCGTTGAAATCGCCCATCGCGATCGTCGCGTCGGCGTCGGGACCGCCCGCCAGCCAGTCGAGCAACGTGGAGGCCTGGCCGTCACGCTCGGCGGCGTCGGGCACCGCGTGGTGGAGATGGGTCACCGCCACGAGGACCGTCGATCCGTTCGGCAGGTCGATGATCGCCCGGTGGGCCGAGCGCTGGAATCCGAGGTCGATCCGGTCGACGTCCCTGGCGACCAGCGGCTCCCGGACGAGCAGGCTGTTGCCGTATTCCGGCCGGCCGGCCCATCCGCGGATCGCGGCGTACCGCCCCTCCCCCGCCGCCCCGATCAGGCGGTCCTGCTGCATCACGTAGACGACCTCCTGGAGGCCGAGCAGGTCGGGCTGCAGCGCCGCCATGTCGGCCAGGATGAGCGGCAGCCGCTCGGGCCAGCGATCGGCGAGGTTGAGGATGTTCAGGGTCGCGACATGCAGTCGATCCATGACTGTCCCGGTCACCCGGACCGACCGGGATCGCCGCCGTCCTGGATCGGCAGGGCGAACGAGAAGGTCGATCCGACGCCTTCCTCCGACTCGACCCAGATGCGCCCGCCGTGCTGCTCGACGACGTGCCGCGCGATCGCCAATCCCAGCCCGGTCCCGCCGCCGGCCTCCGCGCGCAGCCGCGCTCGATCGACCTTGTAGAAGCGCTCGAACACCCGGTCGCGGGCGGCGCGCGGGACGCCGATGCCGTGATCCTCGACCGAGGTGACCACGTCGGCGTCATCGGCGGCGGTGCTGATCGTGATCTCGCCGCCGTCCGGGCTGAACTTCACGGCGTTGTGCACGAGGTTGACGACGACCTGCCCGAGCCGCGCGGCGTCCCCACGCACCCGCGGCAGGCCGGGTGGGGTATCGATCCGGAGGGTCACGCCCTGGCGTTCCGCGAACAGTCGCAAGCGTTCGGCCGAATCGGCGGCCAGGCTGGACATGTCCACGCCGTCGGAGAGCTGCACGGTCCCGCCACCTTCGATCCGGCTGAGGTCCAGGAGCTCGTTGACCATCTGGACGAGATGGCCCGTCTCGACCTCGATCTTGGCGATGCGCTCGCGCATCTTGGCCGGGATCGCGTCGCCGACCGCCTCGGCCTCGCGCTCGAGGGTCTCGGCCAGCAGGCTGACGGTCGTCAGGGGCGTCCGGAGCTCGTGCGACAGGTTGTCGATGAACTCGGCCCGGATGCGCTGCAGACGTCGCAGCTCGGAGACGTCGTCCAGCACGAGCCACACGTCCCCACCCGACAACCGGCGGGCGCGGATGGCGAGGACCGGGCCATCGGCACCCGCAGAGCGGATCTCGCCAGACGCCGACCCGGACTCGATGGCGTGCCGGGCCAGGCGCTCGACGGTCGGGTCGAGGAAGGCCTCCATGATCGACCGGCCGACGAGACCCCCGGGCTGGTGTGCCAGCATCGCGTGGGCCAGGCCGTTGGCGTCACGGATATGCAGGCCGGCGTCGACCCGGACGATCCCGGCATCGACGGTCTCGTGCAGCGCCGCGTCGTCGGCCGATCGATCGCCGACGACCCGCTCTCGCTCGGCATCCGCATTCCGCATGCGATGGATCGTCGCGAGAGCTCGGTCGAGCGCGCGACCTCGTCGGACCGCGGCGATCGTGGCGGCCGACGCTGGCAACGGCCAGTGCCACGATGATGAGGACCGCGGGTTCCATGCGGCGAGCATCGCATACCCGCGGGCGGCGGCGCGGGGCCGGTCTTGGGGCCGCGGGCGCCGGGTCACACGCCGGGCCGCGGCGCGGGGTCACCTGGCGCTGGCGCGGGCGCCCCACGGCGCGCTCCGCTCGATCAGGCCGCCCAGCCATGGGGCCGCGTGGCGCCCGAACGCCGCGGTCGTGAAGGCGTGCCGCAGGACCAGGAGGTGGGCCACCCGGGCAGCCGCCCGTCGCGCGGCCGCGGCGGTGCGCGGGCCGACCGTGCCGTCGCACGCGGCCACCGCCGCGTCGATCGCGTCGGCCGCGTCGGCGGCCGCGAGCTCGCTCGAGACCCGGAGCGCGTCGTCCTCCTCCGGCGAGGTCCCATCCGCCCACGGAGCGTCGCCGAGCCGTTCCAGCGTGCCCGTCGTTGCCAGTCGCCGGAGCTCATCGGCGTCGAGCCCGCGGGCCCGCTCCAGCATCGCCGCGACGGCGGTCGTCGCGGGACCGTATCGCGGCTGCCCGACCGCTGAGTCCCAGCCACGCGTCAGGCGTTCGCGCGCCCACAACGCGGCCGGGTCGCCCAGGATCTCCTCGAGGACGTCGCCGATGATGACGTCGGCCAGCCGGCCGACGACCGCGTCGCGGATCGGGACCATCTGCCGTGCGGCGGCGGGCAAGGCAGCGATGGCCTCTCCTTCCGCGTCCCGCAGCGTCCGCTCGAGGTCCGGCTCGACGAACTGGCGCAGCGTGGCGAGGAACGCGATCGGCGCTGGTTCGGCCAGCGCCAGGCGATCGAGCTCGTCGGCGGTCAGCCGGCCGACGCGTTCGACCACGAACGCGACCCGCTCGGCCGTCGTCGGTGGGCGTCGGACGGTCCGCCGAGGCGGCGCAGTCGACCAGTCGGGGCCTGCCCGCGGTGGGCGCCCGCCGCGGATGCCGATGGAGCGCTCGCGGTCGTAGCGACCCCGGAGATCGGGGTCGCTGAGCCAGTCGTGGGCGACGTTGATGCGTTTGGCCAGCTCCAGGCCGGCCGGTCCCGCCACGTCCGGATGGTGCTTGCGCAGCAACGCCCGCCACGCCAGCTCGATCGCCTCGGGGCTGGCATCGCGTGGCACGCCGAGGCGGGCATACAGGTCGTCTGCTGGGAGGGTCGGGCGGGCGGGCATCGGTGGCGACGATCGTACTGGCGCGCCGACCGGCGCTCGCTATCCTGCGTGTGTCCGACGAGGCGGCCGCCGCCCCCAAGCCGCCGTTCAGGCGGACTCGAACCCGTCGACGAGAAGGGCCTCGACCTCCTCGATCGAGCGTGTCGAACGCTCGCCGGTCGCGCGCTCGGTCACCTCGATCCCACCGGCCGCCAACGAGCGCGGCGACACCGTCAGGATCCAGGGCATGCCGAGCAGCTCGGCGTCGGTGAACTTGACACCTGGCGACTCGTCGCGGTCGTCCCACAGGATCTCGTGTCGACCACCGGCTTCCGCGGCGAGGGAGTGGAGTCGCTCGGCAATCTCGACGACGCGCGGATCCTTGGCCGCCCCGATCGACACGAGATGCGCGGCGTAGGGCGCCACCTCGGCCGGCCACACGATGCCCTTGTCGTCGTGATGCTCCTCGACGATGCAGGCAACGTTCCGTCCCACCCCGATGCCGTACGAGCCCATGACGATCGGGTGTGGCTGGCCGTCCTCGCCCAGGTACGTCGCGCCGAAGGCGTCGGCGAACCTGGTGCCGAGCTTGAAGATGTTGCCGACCTCGATGCCGTTGCGCAGGATCACGGGCCGCCCGCAGTTCGGGCACGGATCGCCCTCCTGTGCATTGGTGATGTCGGCGGTCACGTCGGCCGTGAAGTCGCGACCGGCGTTGACGTTGCGGTAATGGAAGCCGACCCGGTTCGCGCCGGCGACCAGGTTCGGGGATCGCGCGACGAGGTCGTCGATGACCACGAACGTCCCGCGTGCGCCGATCGGGGAGCCGTAGCCGGGCTCCATGCCCGCCGCCTTGATCTCCTCGACCTGCGCCGGCCGGATGCCTCCGATCGCAGCCGCGGCATTCGCGAGCTTCGTCTCGTTGACCTCGTAGTCGCCGCGGACGATGGCCGTGACGAGCCGCCCGTCGCCGGTCACGAAGAACGCTGCCTTGGCCGTGCGATCGGCGCCGACCCCCAGGAAGGCGGCAAGCGTCGCGATCGTGGTCGTGCCGGGTGTGGCGACCTCCTCGAGCGGGAGGGGCTCTTCCTCTGGAGGCTCGGGCTTGGGCGACCCGGCGACCTGGCGGTTCGCCGCGTAATCACCGTTCTCGCACAGCACCAGGACGTCTTCGCCCGCGGGGTTGAGGACCATGAACTCGTGCGCCTGGCTCCCACCCATGATCCCGACATCGGAGCTCACGGCGATGGTCTTGAGGCCCAGTCGCTCGAAGATCCGGACGTAGGCGCCGTGCTGGGCCGCGTAGCTCTCATCGAGCCCGGCCTGGTCCCGGTCGCAGCTGTACGCATCCTTCATCACGAACTCGCGGACCCGGATCAGGCCGCCGCGCGCGCGCGGCTCGTCGCGCCATTTCGTCTGGAAGTGATAGACCTGCATCGGCAACTGCCGATACGAACGGACGATGTCGGCGAGCAGGAGTCCGACGACCTCCTCGTGGGTCATCGCGAGGACCATCTCGCGACCGTTCCGATCCTTGAACCGCGTCAGCTCCGGCCCGATCGCCTGGTAGCGCCCGCTCGCCTTCCAGATGTCGGCCGGATGGACGACCGGCATCTCCATCTCCTGGGCGCCGATCCTGTCCTGCTCCTCGCGGATGACCTGCTCGACGCGGTCGTTGACGCGCTTCCCGAGCGGCAGCAGCGAATAGATCCCGGAGCCCAGCTGGCGGACGTAGCCGGCCCGCAGCAGCAACCTGTGGGATGCCATCTCGGCGTCCGCGGGGTCGTCGCGGAGCGTGGTGAAGAAGAGGTGGGACAGGCGCATGGCCGCGTAAGGATAGCGGCGGGCGACGTGTCGGGAAGGTCAGGCGACCGACGTGTCGCCCGGGCTCAGGTCAGCAATGACCTGCCAGGAGGGTCCCGTGGCTCCGTCGCGCAGCTCCATCCAGCGCAGCGCGTAGGCGAGGCGGATCGGACTCGGGTCGTCGAGCTCTGCGCGGCTCAGGACGAGGTGGAACGCCTCGCGGCCGTAGGAGGCGGCGAGCATCTCGTCGGCTGCGGACCGGAGCGAGATGACGGCGGACCAGCTCGACTTCCGCCCCGAACGCCGGCTGCGCCCAGCGTGCCGGGCGCCTGGTCGGATCGCGCAGCGCGCGGGTGACGCGGAGCGCGTCCAGCGCCAGCGCCCGAGCGGGCGCCGGCACCGGAGCAGGAGGGAAGAGAGCACCCGGAGAGAGGAGGGCTCCGGGGCTCATTGCAGGTATGCCGTCGTTGACGCCGCCGGGACGCATCGCCTCGACGGGGTGCATCGTCACGAGATCGACGGCCTCGGGCTGGCGCTGTCGGATCGGCATGGTCGCAGTGTCCGATCGACGTGTGAACGCGGTATCAGCGCCGGGTGAACGTTGAGCGAGCCCCAGCCACCTCATGTCGGCCGGCGGAAGACGTAGCCGACGCCGCGCACGGTGTGGATGAACGCCGGCTGGCCGGGGTCCTCCTCGATCTGGCTGCGCAGCCAGTGGACATGGACGTCGACCGTGCGCGTCTCGCCTGCGTAGTCGTAGCCCCACACCTTCTCGAGCAGCTGGTCGCGCGTGAAGACCTGGCCGGGGTTCCGGATCAGGAACGCGAGCAGTTCGAAGGCCTTGGGCTTGATCGGCAGGACCTCGCCATCGCGGAGCAGGCGATGGCCGCCGAGATCCGCCTGGACCCGGCCCAGGTCGACGATCGTCGGCGCGGATCCGGTCGCCACGGACGCTTCCGACCGCCGGAAGAGTGCCCGGATCCGGGCCGTCAGCTCGCGCAGCGAGAACGGCTTGGTGACGTAGTCATCGGCGCCGAGCTCGAGCCCGACGACCTTGTCGAGCTCGGAGTCCTTGGCCGTCAGCATCACGATCGGCACGCCGGATTCGGCGCGGATGATGCGAGTCACCTCGATGCCGGACAGCTCGGGAAGCATCAGGTCGAGGAGCACGAGGTCGGGGCGTTCCCCGCGGAACTGCGTCAGCGCCTCGCGCCCGTCCGCGGCGGCGACGACCCGGAATCCCTCATCCTCGAGCGCGTCGACGATCGTCTCGCGCAAGGTCGGTTCGTCTTCGACGACCAGGATCGTGCGTGCCATCCACGGCTGAGCATACCGACCGTTGTTAACGACGCGTTCATGGAAGGTCAATCGTCCGGAACACGCGGACCGGGTCACACAGCGACCCCGGGGGTCAGCCGCGGTTGCGCAACTCCTCGGGCATCTCGCGCCAGTACTCGACGAACTCGGCGCATCGGCCGTCCCCGTCGAAGCGGAGCAGCCAGACGTTGTAGAAGACCGTCCGCAGCGAGCCGTCCTCCTCCAGATAGCGGCTCTCGCCGACGGCCACAGCCCGGTCACCGTCGACGGCATATGGCTCGTATCGCGCCTCCCAGGATCCGGCCGCGTCCGGGTCGTCCAGCCAGTCGGCGACGATCGCGTCGCGCCCGACGACCGGCTCGCGGTAGGGCTGGTAGGCGTATCGGGCGTCCTCGGCGAACAGGTCCCCGATCGCCGCGCGGTCGTAGGTACGCCAGGCATCGACATAGGCGTCGAGCCAGCGCTGGACGTCATCTCGAGTCACGAGGATCCTCCTTGGACGCGATCCTTCGGGCGCTCGACGTAGAACTCGGTGAACGAGCCGCACCGGCCGTCCTCGTCGAACTCAAGCAGATAGGCGTTGTCGAACATGAACTTGACGCTGGTCTTGGACGTGTCCGTGTAGTAGCGGCTCCAGCCCACGGCGACCGCGCGGTTCGCGCCGACGACGAATGGCTCGTAGTGCGCATCCCACGTGCCCGGCTCGTCGCGTGTCGACGCGTCGCCGTCAGGATCGAGCCATGCACGGACGATCGCGTCACGCCCGACGAAGCCCGCGTCGGATGGGTGGAAGCGATAGCGCGCGTCCGTCGTGAACAGGTCGCCGATGGCCTCCGGATCGTCGGCTGCCCAGGCCGCGACGTAACGGTCGAGCCAGCGTTGCACGTCGTCACGGGTCATCGCCGCGCGTGCCTCACGCGCCGTCGAGGACGGCGCGGGCGCGATCGAGCCTTGCCAGCGCGCGATCACGGCCGAGGGCGACGAGCGTATCGAACAGAGGCGGGGTCGCGGTCCGGCCCGTGACAGCGACGCGGATCGTCATGAACAGGTCGCCTGCCTTCCAGCCGCGCTCTTCGGCCAGGGCGCGCAGCGGCGGCTCGAGCTCGTCCGCCTCGAACGACACGGCGCCGACGTCCGCGATCGTCTCGCGGGCCGCCGCCAGTGCGACCTTCGCCGTCGCGATGTCCCACCGCTTGGGGACGAGCATGGCCGGATCGACATCGACGTCGCCGACCCACAGGAAGCCGGCGAGGTCGCCGATCGTGCCGAGGGTGGGGAGGCGCTCCTGGATGACCGGCAGGAGGGCGCGCAGTTCTTCGTCGCTCGGCATCCACTCGATCCGCCCGGCGACCAGCTCCGCCTCGACGAACGGTCGCAGGCGGTCGATGAGGTCGTCGGCGGACAGGCGGCGGATCCATTGCCCGTTCATCCACTCGAGCCGCTCACGGTCGAAGACCGCCCCGCCCTTGTGGACCTCCTTGATGTCGAAGCGCTTCACGAGCTCGTCGAGCGGCAGGATCTCCTCCTCGGTGCCGGTCGACCAGCCGAGCAGGGCGAGGTAGTTGACGAGGGCCTCCTTCACGAAGCCCTGCGCGATGTAGTCGTCGATCGCGGTCTGGCTCTTGCGCTTGCTCATCTTGGTCCGGTCGGGGTTGAGGATCAGCGGCAGGTGCGCGAACCGCGGCACCTCGTGGCCGAGCGCCCTGAACAGCAGGATGTGCTTCGGCGTGTTGGACAGGTGGTCCTCGCCGCGGATCACGTCGGTGATCTCCATCGCCGCGTCGTCGACGACGACCGTGAAGTGGTACAGCGGGCTGCCATCGGCGCGGACGATGACGAAGTCGCCGCCGAGGTTCGACACGTCGAACTCGACCCGGCCGCGGACGACGTCGTCGAAGGCCACGACACCCTCACCCACCCGGAAACGGAGCGCGCCGCGTCGACCTTCCGCCTCGCGGGCGCGACGCTCGTCGGGCGTGAGATGGGCGCACCGGCCGACGTACCTGGGCGCCTGCTTGGCCGCCTCCTGCGCACGACGGTCGGCCTCGAGCTCTTCCAGCGTGCAGTAGCACGGGTAGGCCATGTCGTCCGCCAGCAACCGCTGCGCGGCGGCCGCGTACGTCGGCAGCCGCTCCATCTGGCGGTAGGGCGCGTGCGGCCCGCGGGCCGGCTCGCCGGCGACCTCCGGCCCCTCGTCCCACTCGAGGCCGAGCCAGTGGAGGCCGTCGAGGATGTCCTTCTCGAACTCGACGGTGCTGCGCACCTGGTCGGTGTCCTCGAGCCGGAGGATGAAGGTCCCGTCCACGTTCCGCGCATGCAGGAAGTTGTAGAGCGCCGTCCGGGCGGTCCCGATGTGGAGTGGCCCGGTCGGGCTCGGCGCGATACGGACCCGCGTGGTCACGCCCCAGGCACCCGATGGAAAAGTGCCGGATCGGCGTCACCGGGCAGCACCCTGATGAGCGCGGCGGGCCGCAGGCCGAGGGTGGCGCGACCCAGCGGGCCGTCGAGGGTCAATGAGTCCAGCGATTCGGAACGCGCCAGGATCGTGATCGGCGCCCCGGGCTTGAGCGCACGCGCCTCGAGGTACGAGAGCAGGCCGGCGTCCTCCTCGGCCTCCTCGGTGATGCGGTACATGGTCGCGTGTGAACCTGCGTCGACCTCCGAGAGCCGGATGCCGGCGGGGCGACGACTCGCGGTCGCGGCGTCGATCGGGTTGCCGTGCGGGCAGATCTCCGGGTGGCCGAGCATCTCGTCGAGGCGGGCCTCGACCCGCGGCGAGATCGCGCCCTGGAGCCGCATCGCCTCCTCGTCGGATTCCGCCCAGCCGAGACCGACCACGCTGGTCAGCAGCCACTCGAGCAGCGCGTGGCGTCGGAAGATCGCGTCGGCAGCGGCGCGACCGGGGGTCGTGAGTCGCAGCTCCCGGCCCCCGTCGTGCTCGACGAGGCCATCTGCACCGAGACGCCGGAACATCTCGCTCGCAGCCTGGGTCGTCACCCCGAGATGGCGTGCGATCTGAGCCGCCGTGACTCGCGAACCGTCCTGGGCGCCGGCGCTGACCCGCAATGCCAGCAGGTATTCCTGGGCGGCCGTCGACAGGTCGCGTGGATCGTTCTTGCGGGGCATGGTCTCAGGATACCGGGCGGGCTCTCCTGCGGAACTCACGCGCAGCGCCGTAGGCAAGGCCGGCGACCCAGCCGATGACCATCAGCGCGCCGAGGATGGCCCGGGCCGTCTCTGTCCCCGCGGGATCGCTTGCGAACAGGAGGACCGCCGTCGGGAAGACCATCGCCAGCACGCCGAACGTGGCATAGGTCGCGACGCGGGCGAGACGGGGGACGAGGACGAGCAACGCGAGTGCCGCCAGCTGCAGAGCCCACGAGACGGGTGCGGCGGCTGGATCGCAGGTCGCCGCGAAGCGTCCGCAGCCGCTGATCTCGCCGGCACCCCAGCCGACGCCGAGTGCGATCGGTGTCCAGGCGATGAACGCTCGCCCGATCCGGGCCGTTATGGACGGGCTGTCGTCGTCAAGCCAGGTCCGGACCGAGTCGACGGCCGCGTCGACGGACAGGTCGTCGTCGCCTCGTGCCGCGGTCCTGAGCGGGGGTTGCTGAGCGCGGGGTGCGGGTCGGGCGGGCGGCGCCTCCGTCCTGGAGCGCGACGTCGCGGCCGTCTCCCCGGTCGTCGCCTCCCACCACGACGAGGTCGTATGGGTCGGTGGCGTGGGCGGTGTGGGCGGGGCGGTCGTCGCCTCGGCGGCCGCGGCGGCGTCGACACCGATCGTGCCCGGTGCATCCGGGGTCTCCGAGGCGGCCTCGAGCGGCGGCCCCGGACGCTCCGCATCGGGGGGCCGAACGCCCGCCCGTCGGGCCCGTGCCTGGTACTCCGGTCCGTGCTTCCGTGGATCCGCGTATTCCTTGGGGTTCAGCGTCCAGTACGTCCCGGAGGTGGTGCCGTACCACGACGCACCGCCCCAGTCCGGGTCGAACGCCTCGGTCTCGACGCCGTCGTATGACGTGGAGCCGAGCGTCGCCTTCTTCGGCGGGCGTTTCGTGCGGTCCGCGGGGCCGGGCCCTGGCGCCTGATCGGACCCCTCGGGTCGCCCAGGGCGTGGCCCCGGTCGGGGTCGCGGTCCGGGAGTCGGGCCCGATCGCGAACGCGGCCGGCCCCCGTAGGCACGACGGGTGGCACCGGCGCGGTCCGGATCGGCATCCCACGCTCGCCGTGCCGCGCCTCCCGGGCCGCGGCCGTTCGACCCGCGGTTGCCCGCGTCGGGCCCGGCGATCTGGTCATAGGCGGCCTGGATCGCGAGGAAGCGTGGCAGCGCCGCCTCGCCCGCGGCGTCCGGATGGTTGGCCTTGGCGAGTCGCCGGTACGCCTTCTTGACGTCGTCGAGCGTGGCCCCACGCTCGAGGCCGAGGGTGCGATATGGATCGGCGTCGGGGGCCATCTGGTCGGCGGTCGCTCCTGGCTCGGCTCGTCGGACGGGATCGACGGTCCCGGGTGGACCGTCCGACCGTCAGCCGATCAGTTCGCCGACGGGCGCGAGCTCGAACTCCGGGACTGATTCTGCCCCGACGCGCCCGTGCGGGTCGAGGACCGTGGGCCGGTGGTAGCGGGCGAGCATGCGCAGCTCCTGGCCGTCGAGCACGCCGACCTGGCGGAGCGCCTCGACGGACGCCGCCCACGTGGCGCGATCATAGCCGTCGCCGTCCTCGATCTTGATCGCCAGGCCCGACGGCGTCTCGACCTGCGTCCCGGTCCGCGGTCCGGGCAGGATGGCGATCGCGCGCAGCGCCTCCATGCCCGCCTTGCTGATCACGCGACCCTCGGCCGCCTTCATCAGCGACGTATCGAGGCGGTCGTGGCGACCGGCCACCATCTCGGGGTTCGCGACCATCGCGTCACGGACGAGCGTCAACGCGGGAGCCAGCGAGGCACGCCCGTCGCGTTGTCCCACACTCGATGGATCGGCCAGGAGCGCGTACGCCTGGGCGACCTCACGCAGTCGGAAACCGAAGGTCTCCACGCCGCAGCCGTCGATGGCAGTCTGGAGCCGATCCGGCGACGTGCCGTAGGCCCTGCGCCACTGCGGACCGAAAGGCGACCTGGGACGGATGCTCCGGATGCCAGTACGTGTCGAGATCCCAGCCCTTGAGCCTCGACAGCAGCAGGGAGACCGCGTGCTGTCCGGAGCACATGTGGCGGATCGCGCCGGCCTTCTCGCCGTCCCGCGCGAGACGGGCGGCGGTCAGCGCATCGAGCGGCATTCCCTCGTTGCCACAGGCCAGGGTGGCCTGCGTGACGCCGGCTCGGCGGAAGACGCCCTGCAGCGTCCGGACGTGGAAGTCCTCACCCGAATGCGAGCTGGCCATGATCGCGATCTCGGCGGGCTCGAGATCGAATTCCTCGATCCCGCCGGCCTCGAGCAGCGCGACCAGGCCAAACGGCTTGACGGTCGACCGGAGAGTGACCAGCCGCTCGGGATCGCCGAGAGACCGGATGAGGCGACCGGTGACGTCGGCCTCGACGATGTCGCCCCGGTGGACGCTCTCCTCGATACCGTTCCGCAGCTGCCTGACGAGCACTGGGGTATCGGCTCGCGTGCGGACTCGGCTCCGTGCCCGACCGTTCCGAGGGGTCGCGCGCTCTGCGGCGAGGGTCACCCGACGAGGATACCGCGCAGGCACCTCGGCGGAGGTGTCGGATGCGAGACTTTTTGGTGGGTCGATGGTCCCGCCGGTGGCTGGGCGGTCCGTGCGGCGGACCACGCACGGGTCTCACTGGTACCGTCACGGCCATGTCCGGGCTCCGCGCTTCCCTCTCGCACGTCGCCGGCGCGACGGTGATCGCCATATCCGTCGTCGCGGTCGTCGTCGCCGGCTGCCTGCCGTCGCCGCGGGCAGCGAGCGAGAATGCCGCGTCGTCGGCCGGGTCAGGCGTGCCGAGCGCGCGACCGTCCGCGACGCCGAAGGCCCACCTTGCGGCCATCGCAGCTTTCGCCGATCGCGTGACCAGCGGGAAGCTGACTTACAGGGTCACGTTCAAGGGGAGCGTCCGCGCGTCGGCCGACAACCTGCCCATCGCCGGGACGATGGACGTGGCCGGCGCCGATTTCTCGAGTTCGTTCACCTACGACTTCAGCCGCGACTACGAGACTCTCGGCAAGGAACGTGTCCAGGTCCGCGGAGTCAAGGGCAAGGGCTACATCAAGCGCGGATCGAAGGCCTGGCAGGCCATCAAGGGTTTCGGCGTGGCCCACTCGTACGTCCCCTTCAAGACCGTCGACGCGGTCGAGGATGTGAAGTACCTCGGCGCGGTCAAGGTCGGCGGCGCGACGTTCCACAAGGTCGGGATCACCGGCGCCCTGCTCCTCCATCCGAACACGATCCCCTATCGGATCCAGAAGGAGAAGATCGACCTCACCGAGCTCGAGGTCGTGATCGACGATGCCGGCCGGCCGAAGTCAGGGACGTGGAGACTGTGGGGCCAGGCGCGCATCGGTCCGGGCAACGGTCAGCTCCAGCGGGTCGTCTACGAGCTGAACCTGACGTTCTCGAAGGTCGGCGCCAAGATCACCGTCAAGCGGCCCTAGCGGGTCCGTCGACCGTTCCGCCCCTCCGCGAGGATCGACCGCTCGGTCGGCAGCGGTTCCGCGAATTCCTCGCGACTGCCGCAGCCGCGGTAGCAATGCGACGCCTGCGGCGTGTTGACCGAGCGACAGCGGGTGCACACCCAGCTGTTCGCGGGGAGATCGCGGGCGTCGAGGAGCGCGTGGCCGGCCGCTTTGCCGGCCCCCGGGATCATGTGCCCGACCTCCGAGGTCGACGCCATGAGGAACCGGAGCAGGACGAGCCCGACCGCCACCAGCACGCCCGCGACGACGACCGCGACGGCCCAGTCGATCCCGAGGATGTACTCGGCGAAATCCACGATCCGATGATGCGACCGCTTCGGGCCGATCGGTGCCGGCGGGCACCGCTTCCGCGCCATCGGTGCCGGCGCGCACCGGAGAATCCGTCGGCGGCGACGATCGGTAGCGCGCCGCATCGCGCCCCGGGCGTCAGTCGCCCGCCAATCCGATTGAAGGTTCTTCCTCGCCAGATTGTCATGTCATCGTGAAGGCAACGATCGAGGCGGAGCACGTGGCTGATCCAAAGGCGGTGGATATCAGGGCTCGAATCGAGCCCGCCGCGGCTGCCTTTGGACGGCTGGCGGACGAGCATCTCGATCGGGCGTATGGCCTGGCGTATTCGATCCTCCGCGACCGCTCGAACGCCCAGGACGCGACGCATGATGCGTTCGTCCAGGCCTGGCGGAAGTGGTCCACCCTCCGCGATCCCGAACGCTTCGAGGTCTGGTTCGATCGGATCCTCGTCAACCAATGCCGCAACCGCCTCACGCGTGCGTCGCGCCAGCGGACGACCGACATCTCCGACGAGCTCGTGATCGCTGCTGGGGATCCCTACGCCCGCACAGACGATCGCGACGTGATCGAAACGGCCCTCGGAAGGCTGTCGCCGGATCACCGCGTGATCGTCGCGCTCCGCTACGAGCGCGACCTCACGGCAGAGGACATCGCGGCGCGCCTCGGCATCCCGATCGGCACCGTCCACTCACGACTCCATTACGCCCTTCGACGGCTCCACGACGTCGTCGACGATCCCGACCGCAAGGATGCAACCCGATGAATGACAAGGCTATCGAGTCGGAGTTCGAGCATCGGCTCCGCGCGTGGTATCGCCGGGAAACCGACGCGGTCCTGCCGGCGCCCGCGCAGCTCCGAGACAAGGTCGCCGCGATCCCCGTGTCCACGATCAGGACCGTGGGGCCGCTGTCGCATCGTCGGACGTTGACGTTGGTCGCCGCGGCTCTCATGGCGACCTCGATCGGCGGCATCCTGATCACCGGCGGGATGGCGACTCCCTCCCCCACCCCGGTCCCTCCGTCCCTACCCGCTGCCGTCGTGGCCGACCTGGCCTGGCGATCGGTCTCTCCGATGTCGATCGGCCGCATCGGGCACACCGCAACCCTCCTTCGGGACGGCCGCGTTCTGGTCGTCGGCGGATATTCCGCGTCCGCCGAGATCTGGGATCCCCGGACGGGCACGTTCGCGATGACCGGCTCGATGGCCCATGTCCGGACGGACCACGCGGCGGCCCTCTTGTCGGATGGGCGCGTGCTCGTCGTTGGCGGGAACTCAGGGGGCAACTTGACTGGCGACTTCACGCGCGAGGTCGAGGTCTGGGACCCCGCAACGGGCACATTCTCGGTCGTGGGAAGTTTGCCGGTCCGCCGCGGCGCCGACGTCAGCGCCACGCGACTCCTCGATGGACGCGTCCTGGTCGCGGGCGGCGTTGACTGCCCGTCGAACCTGGCTGCACCGACCGACGACCCGTGCGCCGGCGTCGATCTGCGGGCCACGGTCCTGTTCGACCCTGCCACGGACGGCCTGAGCCCCGGGCCCCACCTCAACGACGATCGTGTTGCGGGGACCGCGGTCGCGCTGCTTGACGGACGAGTCTTCTTCCTCGGGACCGCCGGATACCACCAACCGGCGATCGCAGAGGTCCTCGACCCGGTGTCGGGGCATGTCGAGTCCGTCGGGACCACCACAGCAAGGCTCGCTGGTGGCATGCACGCCACGCGGCTCGACGATGGTCGGGTCCTCGTCACAGGCCCGTGGTGGGAACCCGAGAACAAGGGCGGCGCCGAGCTCTGGGACCCGACGACCGGGCAGTTCACAAGGACCGAGACGTCCGCCAGTTCACGGGGCGGAATCGAAGCCGTGGGCCTCCATGACGGGCGCGTCCTGGTCGTTGGAGTGGATCCCGCAACCGACAACATCATCCACGCACCGGCGACGGAACTGTGGGACCAGGTTTCGGGCACGTGGGCTCCAGGCCCAGCGATGGGGCAGGCCCGCAACGGCTTCACATTGACCGTCCTGGCCGACGGAGCGGTCCTCGCTCTTGGAGGCGTCGATGCGATGTACGAAGACCGGCCAACCCCTATCGATTCGGCTGAGCTATTGGCTCCGTCGGCGGCCAACTGACCGATAGAGCGCCATGGCGCGTCTACTCACACGGACACCGGTCGGTCCGCGTTGACGGCAGGGCTCAGTCGCGGCTGCCGGTCCCGAACTGGCGGTCACCCGCGTCACCGAGCCCGGGCATGATGTAGCCCTTCTCGTTCAGCCCCCGGTCGAGCGCCGCGCAGTGGATCTCGACGTCCGGATGGGCCTCCTGGACCGCCGCCACGCCCTCCGGGGCCGCGATCAGGTTGACGAGCTTGATCCGGACCGGCTTGACGGCGCCCCACCGTTTGAGGACGTCGATGGCGGCCGTCGCGCTGCCGCCGGTCGCCAGCATCGGATCGAGGATGAGACACAGATCGACCGTCGCCGAGTCGGGCAGCTTGTTGTAGTACTCGACCGGGCGGAGCGTGCGCTCGTCGCGGAACAGGCCGAGGTGCCAGACCTGGGCCGTCGGCATCAGCTCGAGCATCGCGTCGACCATGCCCAGCCCGGCGCGCAGGATCGGGATGAGGCCGATCCTTTCCCCGAGCTCGCTGGCGTCCATCTCCTCCATCGGGGTCGTGATCCGGAGGGGTCGGGTCTTGGCGTCCTGAAGGGCCTCATAGCCGAGGAGCCACGACAGCTCGCGCACGACCTCGCGGAACTTCTTGGGTTCGGTGTCGCGGTCGCGCAGGACGCCGAGCTTGTGGAGCACCGCCGGGTGGGTCGAGACGTGCAGCGTGTCGGCATTCGTCACGCGGCGATGGTAGCGCGGCGCCGCTCGCCTACGGGGACTCTGGCGTGATCTCGACCGTGCCTTTCACGAACGCCTCGCCCGTCGTGTCCAGGCCGCCGAGCGTCGCCAGCGCTGCCTGCGCGAGGTCCGTGCGGTAGGCATCGCCGGCCGGGGGCCCCGCGATGACGCGCGCGGCGAGGCAGATGTCGACAGTCCGCTGCCACTCCGCCTGATCCAGCACGCCGATCCCGTCGGGGGCCGGCCAGATCAGCGGGTTGATCTCGTTCATCGCCCATGCTTCGTGGCCGGCCGTCAAACTCGACGCCGGAGCGCTCGCATCGGGCGCAGCTGACGCCGCAGGTGAGGCATCCGGCGCCGATGCGCTCGGGCTCGCCGATGCGTCCGGCGTCACGGTCTCGCCAGCCCTCACGACCGCCTCGACGCACGCCGCCGGATCGTCGCGGCAGAACATCCAGCCCTGGAACGACGCCTTCAGGAACCGCGAGGCGAGCTCATCGTTGCCTTCCTGCGTCAACCACGAGGCTCGGGCGAAGATCGCGTCCTGGAGCATTGCCGTGCCCTCATCGTGGTAGTTGATCACGTTGAGGTCGGTCGGTTGGTACGGTTGGTGGGTCGCCGGATCTGTCGCCTCGAGGACCTGCGCGTAGCCGTCATAGATCGTGGCCTGGGCGACGTCGATCCCACCCCGCAGGAACTCGCGCATCCCGGTGTCCTGCTCGACGAGGGTGATGTCCTGCTCGATATCCAGGCCGGCAGCCATCGCCGCCGCCGTGACCTCGAACTCGTTGCCTGCCCCAAGGACGCCCACCCGGTGCCCCTTCAGGTCAGCGGGTCGCGTGATGTCCATGTCGCGGAACGAGATCGACAGCGTCGCGGATCGGCGGAAGACCTGGGCGATATCGACGAGATCGGACGAGCCGGCTTCCCGGGCCTTCAGCACGCGCGGCACCCAGCTGATCGTGAACTCGGGACCCGACGACTCGGAGCCGACGATCTCCGGGAAGACGTCCGGCCCGCCCTCGACGATGGTCAGGTCGATGCCGGCGGCCTCGTAGAACCCCTGATCGACGGCGGCGACGTAGCCCGCGAACTCCGCCCCCAACGTCCAGCGCAGGAGGAGCCGCACGGGCGTCAGTGCAGGGGCGTCGCTCATCGACCGGGGTGGGCACCGGCGCGCGCGCGGACGCTGACGCGGAGGCAGCGTCGCTGGTCGCCGGCGAGCTCGATCCGCCGGCGCAGCCGGCGACGAGGAGGCACGCGACGAGGAGGCACGCGACGAGTGTCGCGACCCGGGCCGCGGCGCCCGTCGCGGTGCCGGGCAGACGAGAGGCCGGCCGCCGATGGCGGCCGGCCTCGATCCGTCGCGTGGATCCGGGGGGAGCCGTTACTGGCCACCCTCCGTGAGGGTCACGGTGGCCTTCGTCCACGACGTGCCCTTCGTGTCGAGGTCCCCGAGCTCGGCGAGCGCCTTCTCCGCCAGATCGTTCCGCCAGGCCGTCCCTTCGACAGGCTTGGTCAGGATCTTGCCGGCGAGCGCCACCTCGATCGTGCGGTCGAACGCCGCACTGTCGGTGATGCCGATGCCGTTCGGCGAGGGCCAGATGATGCCGTTCACCTCGTTGAGCTGCCACGTCTGGTGCCCCTTGGGCAGCGCGGCATCTGACTTGAGGACGATGTCGACACACTCTTCGGGGTTGTCGCGACAGAAGATCCAGCCCCTGAAGGAAGCCTTCAGGAACTTGACCGCGTCGTCCTCGTTGCCGGCCTGGGCCAGCCATGCCTCGGACGCGAAGATCGCGTCCTGGAGCATCGAGGTGCCGTACTCCTCCCACGAGATCACGTTGAGATCGTCAGCGGTGTACAACGCGCCCGTCGCGGGGTTCTTCGTCTCGAGGACCTGGGCGTACTCGTTGTAGATCATCGCCTGGGCGGCATCGATCTCACCGGCCGCGAAGGCAACCATGTCGAACTGCTGCGCGACGATCGATACATCCGAGGGGTTGTCCGGGTCGATGCCTGCCTTGCGCAGCCCGGCGTAGAGCTCGGCCTCGTTGCCGAATCCCCACGACCCGACCTTCTTGCCCTTGAGGTCTTCCGGCTTCGTGATGCTGCGATCCTTGAACGACACCTGCAGGGTCGGCGATCGCTGGAAGACCTGGGCGATGACGACGCCGTCGGCGCCGCTCTCGCGCGGGGCGAGCATCCGCGGCACCCAGCTGATGCCGAACTCGGCCTGGCCACCGGCGACGACCGTCGCCGGCACGATCTCGACCGCACCCGGCAGGATCGTGACGTCGAAGCCTTCCTCGGCGTAATAGCCCTTGTCCTTGGCCGCGAAATAGCCGGCGAACTGGGCCTGCGGGAACCACTGCAGCTGGAGCCGGATCGGCTTCAGCTCCGCGGGGGCGCTGGGGGCCTCCGAGGCGACCGAGGCGCCCGGTGCCTCGCTCGCCGTTGACGGGGCCACCGTGGCGGCCCCACCGCCCGTGCACGCCGCCAGCGCCATGCTGGCCGCAGCAAACAGCGCGGTCATGCGCCGAAGTCGCATAGGACACCTCTCCTTTGGCCGGACCGCGAGAGCGGTCCGCCTCCTCACGGCGCAGTCTAGCGAACGCCGCCAGAAGTCACGCATCGGCCCACCGGACGGGTCTCGCCCGGGCGACCGCAGCCGTCGGGCACGCTCAGCTCAGGACCAGGCGGCCTGCCGGCCGTACCAGGGCATCGCGATCCGCTCGAGGACCACTACCACGAGATAGAGGCCGATCCCGATGGCGCACGCGAACACGATCGCAGCCCACGACCGCTCGAAGTTCAGGAACGCGGAATAGGTCGCGATGTACTGGCCGAGGCTCGCTCGCGGTGCAGCGAAGTACTCGCCGACGACGGCGCCGATGGTTGCGAGCGTCACAGCCAGCCGAAGCGACGTGAAGATGTACGGGAGTGCGTTCGGGACCCGCAGCTTGCGGAACACAGCAGACTCCGGGGTCGCGTACGAACGCAGGAGCTCGAGCGCGCGCGGGTCGACCGTGGTGAGGCCGCGGACCGTGTTGATCAGCACCGGGAAGAAGCACAGGACGGCGGCGACCATCGCCTTCGACAGCTGCTGATCGAGGCCGAACCAGTTGTTGAACAGCGGCGCGAACGCGAGGATCGGCACGGAGCTCGCGGCGACCGCGAACGGCATCAGCGAGTTCTGCATGAACCGGTACCGCGCGGTGATGGTGCCGACGACGATCCCGGTCGTCGCCCCGATGACCAGTCCGGCCACGATCTCCAGGAACGTGTAGCGGGCCGCCGCGTAGAGCTCGGGGAGGTAGGTCTGCCACGCGGTGGCGATCGCCAGCGGGCTCGGCAGGATGAACTGCTTGATCCCGAATCCCCGAACGATGAGCTCCCAGGCGGTCAGGAAGCCGATAAGAAGGAGTGCCGGAGGTCCCCAGTCGCGCAGCCGGCGCATCACGCTCGCCGCGACGCCTCGCGAAGGCGGCCGGGCGATCTCCGCAGCGGTCATCCCGACAGCCCCTCGGCCGCGACCCGCCGCGCGGCTATCTCGTCCGGATCACCCTCGTCCCCGGCCCCGCCGGCTCGCCGCTCGTCGCCACGCAGGGCTTCCCGCACCGCAGTCACGAGGTGGAAGTACTGCTCCAGCTCGCGCGTGTCGGCGGATCGCTGGCGGGGCAGGTCGATGTCGATCACGGCGCTGATCCTGCCCGGCCGCGGCGACATGACCACGACGCGTGTCGAAAGGAACACGGCCTCCGCGATCGAGTGCGTGACGAACACGATCGTCGTCTCGGTGCGCTCCCAGATCTTGAGCAGCTCGAGATTCATCCGCTCGCGGGTCATCTCGTCGAGGGCCCCGAACGGCTCGTCCATGAGGAGGATCGCGGGGTCGACGGCGAGTGCGCGGGCGATGGCGACACGCTGCTGCATCCCGCCCGACAACTGCCACGGGTAGTGCCCGCCGAAGTCGGACAGCTCGACGAGACGGAGATGCTCGAGCGCTCGTTCAGTCCGCTGGCGCTTCGGCGTGCCGCTCACCTCGAGGGGCAGCTCGACGTTGCCCTGCACAGTCCGCCAGTCGAACAGCACGGGCGCCTGGAACACCATGCCGTAGTCGCGATCGAGTCGCGCCCGAGGCGCCGGCTTCCCGTTGACCGTCACACTGCCCGATGTGGGCGACGTGAGGTCGCCGATGATGCGCAGGAGCGTCGACTTGCCGCAGCCTGACGGGCCGATCAGCGACACGAACTCCCCGGCCGCGACGGACAGGTCGATATCGAGCAGGGCCTCGACCCGGCCTGCACCCTGCCCGCGTTGGGCGAAGACCTTCGAAACGCCGGCGATCTCGACCACGGGCGGGCGGGGCTGCGACTCTAGTGTCCCGCCGCTCACACCATCACTGCCTGCCATCAGGCGACCGCCTGGTCGACGCGGCGCTCGTGGCGGAGCACCCAGCCTTCGACGCCGGCGACGAGCAGGTACACGCCGATCCCAAGGACCGACGAGGCCACGATCGTGGCCCACAGGTATTCGGCGTTGAGGGAGTAGTACTGCATCCCGGTGATGATCTGGCGGGCCAGCCCGTCCTGGATGAGCGACGGCAGCTCCCCGACGATCGCGCCGACGACCGCGGCCGGGGCCGCGATCCGGAACCCCGTGAACAGGTACGGCCGCGCTGCCGGCAGGCGAAGCTTGCGCAGGATCGCCCAGCGCGAGGCGGCATACGAGCGCATCAGCTCGAGGGCCCGTGGGTCGTACGCCCGCAGGCCGCGCAGGGCGGCGATCGTGACCGGGAAGAACGTCAGGTAGGTCGACACGATCGCCACACCGAACCAGTCGGCCTTGAGTCCGATCACGATGAGCGGCGCGATCGCGATGATCGGGATGGTCTGGCTGGCCACGATGAGCGGCACGAGCGCCCGTTCGAGGATCCGGACGTGTACGAGCACGATCGCAAGCCCGAGCCCGAACAGCGACCCGAGCGCGAACCCGATCGCGGCGTTCCGAAGCGTGAACAGTGCGGCGCGCACGAGTCGCGTGGCCGTCGTGGCGCCGACGGCATCCGCACGCCCGAACTCGGCGGCGATGTCCCAGAAATGGGGCAGCTTCGTATCGGTCGCGAATGGGAATGTCAGCGGCGGGTCGTGATCGAACACGATCCCGGTGCCCAGGAACGAGTCGTAGTGCCAGCGATCGCCGCCGATGAACTTGGTTGTCTCCCAGACGACGAGGATCGCGATGAGGACCGTGAAGAACCCCACGACCGGGCGGAGTCGCCGGCGGATCGTCGCGCGGGCCGCCATCGCTCAGCCGGTGACCGCCTGATCGGAGATGTCGAGTGCCGCGTCGATGACCTCGAAGCCGTGCGCCAGCTCCTCCTCGTTGATGCACAGCGGCGGGTTCGTGTGGATCGAGTTGTTGGCGATCATCGCGTACACCCCGTTGTCGCGGAGGTGCTTGCCGATCGCCTTCATCTCGTCGGACGTGCCGTTGAACGGCGTGAGCGGCGTCCACGGATCCTGCGTCCGGACGAGATCGAGGATCCCGAACAGGCCCAGGTTCCGGGTCGCCCCGACGGACGGATGCTTCGCGGCCAGCCGCTCGTGATGCTCGCGCATCCGGGCGCCCATGCGCGTCGCGTTGTCCATGAGGCCATCCTCCTCGTAGACGCGGATCGTCGCGAGCGAAGCGGCGAGGGAGACGGGGTGCGAGGAGTAGGTCAGCCCGCCGTAGAACATCCTGTCCTCGAAGGCCTCGGCGATGTGGTGGCGCATCCCGACGGCGCCGAGCGGCAGGTACGACGACGTCAGGCCCTTGGCCATCGTCATGAGGTCCGGGACGACGCCCCAGTGGTCGACGGCGAACCAGCGCCCGGTCCGACCGAAGCCGGCCATGACCTCGTCGCACACCATGAGGATCCCGTTCCGGTCGCAGATCTCGCGGACACCCTGGAGGTACCCGTCGGGCGGGATGAGGATGCCGTTCGTGCCCACGATCGTCTCGAGGAACACCGCGGCGATCGTGTGGGCACCCTCGTAGCGGATGACGTCCTCGAGGCCCTGCAGGCTCTCCTCGACCGGCCGGGGCTCCTTCTCGCCCCAGCGGTGGGTGTCCGGATAGCGCACGACCCCGACGAGACCAGGCTCGTTGGCCCACCGGCGCGGGTCACCGGTCAGCGTCATGGCCCCGAGCGTGGCCCCGTGGTAGGCGCGATAGCGCGCCAGCAGCTTGTACCGGCCCGTGTAGGCGCGCGCGAGCTTGATCGCGTTCTCGATCGCCTCGGCGCCGCCCAGGGTGAAGAACACCTTGTCGATGTCACCAGGCAGGATCTCGGCGAGCTTCTGCCCGAGACGGGCACGGATCTCGGTCGCGAAGGCCGGCTGGACGTACTGCAGCCTGGTCGCCTGTTCCGTGATCGCGTCGATGACGCGTCGGTCGCCGTGGCCGATGTTGACGGACATCAGCTGGCTGTTGAAGTCGAGGATCCGTCGCCCCTCGGGTGTGTAGAGCCAGACGCCCTCGGCGTGGTCGATCGCGATCGGGTCGATGGCGCCCTGGATCGACCAGGAGAAGAAGGTATGCGCTCGATTGAGGGCGACGATCTCCTCGGACGTCATCGCCCCCTGAGCGGTGCCGATGCCCATGGGTCCTCCTCTGCGCCCTCGGGCGCGAGACCGGATTACAGCACATCCGTCGCACGTCCACGGGCAAGATCGCCACGCGGGCAGGCGTCACGCGTCTCGATGCGTCGAGCTCGACGGGCCCACCAACACCCTGATGGCCGCGGGGACGACCCGCGCGGCCAGCCATCCCGGAGCGTGCGGGTCGCCATCCGTCTGGACGTGGTTCGCCGGTTCGGCCTCGATGTGCACCTCGCGGACCGGTCGGCGGATGACTGCCCCACGGAGCTCGCCGGTGCGCATCAGGAGCTTCGCGGCGCCGTGCAGGCCGGCCACGACTCCGCGACCGCCGACGAACAACAGGTCGAGTCGACCGTCGCCCGGGTCGATGGGCTCGCGAGGTCCGACCCGACCAGGGATGATCTCCCCGACGTTGGCCACGAGCGCCAGATGGCCGTGCAGCTGCAGCAGCTCGCCGTCGGCCGTGATGGTGAAATCACCCGCCGCCAGTCGGGTTAGCTCCCGGACCGTCGCGCCGACGTAGGCCCCGAAACGCAGTCGTCGTTTCCATTCATCGCTTGCCGCGGCCATGATCCTGGCGTCCAGCCCAACCCCCGCTGCCACGAGGAACGCACCCCTGCCATCCGGTCGGCTCACGCCGGGCCGGCCCCATTCGGCCGCTCCGAGGTCGATGGTCCGCGGGACGCCCCGCCGGATGGCATGGAGCGCCGGTCCGACGCCGCGGATGCCCAGGCTCGCGGCGAGGACGTTGCCCGTGCCGCGCGGGACGATCGCCAGCGGGATCGGCCGACCAGAGAGGATCGCTGCGACGTCCCGGACCGTCCCGTCGCCACCGATCGCCACGACCAGCGGTGGATCCGTGATGCGTTCGAGGGCGGCACGAGCGTCCGCCTGGCTGCCCGTGACCAGCCAGGGCACCCGCCCGGTCCGGGCCCGGACCGCCCGAGCGACTTGCTCGACGAGGGCGTCTCGAGCGGCCGGATCGCTCAGCCTCGAGGCACGCGGATTGATGACCAGGAGCGGCGCCGACGGATCCCCCTCGATCGAACCCATGCGCGCCGATCGTACGTCAGCCGGACGCGCCTTCAGCGCGGTCCCGGTCGTCCTTCCGGTGCTAACGTTCGCCTGTGGATCGCGCCGGCTTCCGCGCATGGCTCCAGCGCTATGTCGATGCCTGGCGGCTGAACGATCCGGTGGCGGTCGGCGACCTGTTCAGCCCGGATGTGCGCTATGCCTTCGATCCGTTCGGCGAGGCGGTGGCGGGCCGGAACGCGGTGGTGGAGGCGTGGCTCGATGACCCGGACGCCCCGGGTTCGTGGCAGGCCGACTACGACGTCCTGGCGGTCGACGGCGACGTGTTCGTCGCACACGGCCGGACGCGCTATCTGACCGACGACCGCAAGTCGGTCGATCGGGAGTTCGCGAACGTGTTCGTGTGCCGCTTCGACGAGGACGGGCGCTGCCGCGAGTTCACCGAGTACTACATGCGCCGCCGACCCGAGCCCGAGCCGGACGAGGAGCCAGCAGCCGGTTAGGCCTCGGCATTGAGGCCGACCGACCCGGCCTCGAGAAACGTGAACACGCGGCCATCGGCCGCGACCGCCTCGCCGACGTCGATCGCCCTGATCTCGCCCGTCGCGAGGACGCTCCGCGGCAGCCTCGAGGTCGCGCTCGATCCCGAGCGAGCGCGCGACGTTCATCACGCGTCCCATGGGCAAGATGCCCAGCGCCCGATCCGTCCCGATCAGCGCCTCCGCCACGACATGGATCGGTGCCGTCGCCGCCGGCCGCGACGACGTCGATGCCGTCGGCTACCGCCTGACGCGTGGCCCCCCGGGCACCCTCCGCGTCGCTTGGCTCGAGGACCTCGGCATCGATGCCGTGGCGCTCCAGGAGCGCCCGCAGGTCGTCGCGCCTCGTTGCTGCCGCTGAGCCGGCTGGCGATGCCCGCGGACGGGTTGCGGATGACCCGGTAGCGGCGCTTCGTGGCGGGCTGGGCCCGATCCGGTTGACGGCTCGACCCGTGTCGCGCGCTGGCCGCGAGGTCACGGCTGCTCGCCGGTCGCGCGTGCCTTGCGTCCGCGATACAGCCGAGTCAGGCCCAGCAGGTAGCCGATACCGAGCAGGTACGAGGCGCTCACGTCGGTGAACCAGTGGTGTCCCTGGTGGATCCGGCTCGGACCGACGAGGGCCACGAGCGTGACGAGCGCCGTGACCAGGGTGCGACGGAGGCCGACTGGACGGAGGAGCGTGTGGACGAGGTAGGCCAGGAAGCCATAGATCCCGACGTACGTGATGGTGTGGCCGCTCGGGAAGCTGGAGCCACCGAGCGGCGCCGCGATCACCCGGACATCCAGCCCCGCGACCGGACGCGGTCGGCGCATGACGGCCTTCACGACCGACGCGACGAGCGCCGTACCCCACGCGCCGACCATGGCCAACGCCTCGAGGCGCAGGCGGAGAGCGAGGAGCACCGCGATCATGATCGGCGGGATGAGGCGGCTCTGCGGTGGGAAGCCGGGCCACGATACGGCTTCCATGAGATGCGACAGGAGCGGGTGCGTGCGTCGCTGGAGCTTCATCGTGACCGCCAGGTCGATGGCGTCGGTGCGCCGCGCCCGGACCAGCGCGAAGATCGCGCCGAAGCCGATGAGGGAGGCACACTCCACGAGCGCCGCGCCGCGACCCCGGCGCACCGCTGTCCGGGCGGGCGCGACGACGGTCGGGTGTGGCGGCGACGGCGGGCTCGGTCACACCCCGGAGCATGCCGTGCGCCCGCTCCGGGTCGGCGCGTCGGCCGGTGGACAGCGCCTCCCAGCTCCGTTACAGCTAAGGCGCGCGGCGCGGGTGTACCCTCCCCTCTCCATCACGCCACGTCATGCCGCGACACGAGGGATGAGGACCATGCCGCGTATCGTCCGAGGGGCGCTCGTCCAGGCCAGCTGGACCGGCGACAAGGAATCGATGATCCAGAAGCACGAGGAACGCGCCCACCAGGCGGCGAAGGATGGCGCCCAGGTCATCCTGTTCCAGGAGCTGTTCTACGGGCCGTACTTCTGCCAGGTCCAGGACGCCCAGTACTACAGCTATACGGAGCTCATCCCGGACGGACCGACGACCAAACGGATGCAGGATCTCGCCAAGCAGACCGGCATGGTCGTCGTCGCCCCGATGTACGAGGAAGACCAGCAGGCGTCCGGGATCTACTACAACACCGCGGCGGTCATCGACGCGGATGGAACGTACCTGGGCAAGTACCGCAAGACGCACATCCCGCACGTCAAGGGGTTCTGGGAGAAGTTCTACTTCCGGCCTGGGAACATGGGCTATCCCGTGTTCGAGACGGCGGTCGGCAAGGTCGGCGTGTACATCTGCTACGACCGCCACTTCCCGGAGGGTGCGCGCGCGCTCGGGCTGAACGGCGCGGAGATCGTGTTCATCCCGTCGGCGACCTCGCGCGGCCTATCGGAGTACCTCTGGCGCATCGAGCAGCCCAGCCACGCCGTCGCCAACGGGTACTACGTCGGGACCATCAACCGCGTCGGCATCGAGAAGGAGTACGGGGACGACGACTTCTACGGGCAGAGCTATTTCGTCGATCCGCGCGGGCAGTTCGTCGGCGACGTCGGCTCAGCGCATGACGAGGAGCTCATCGTCCGCGACCTCGACCTGGACCGGATCGCCGAGGTCCGCAACACCTGGCAGTTCTTCCGAGATCGACGTCCGGACGCCTACGCAGACTTGACACGCCCGTAGGCGCTATCATCCGCGCCGGCTCGGCTGTCAGGAGGAGGACAGCCGAGCCGCTTCGTTCCCGGGAGAGGCGGCCATGCAGTTCGGTTTCACCCTCAAGCCCGACCACACGATCGAGCGAACGCTCGCGCTGACCCGCCAGGCCGAGGCGGCCGGCTTCGAGTACGGCTGGCTGTTCGACAGCCACGTGCTGTGGCGCGATCCGTATCCGCTGCTGACGCTCATGGCGGGCGCGACCGAACGGCTGCGCTGGGGACCTGCGTCACGAACCCCGGGACCCGCGAGCCGTCGGTCACGGCCTCGTCGCTGGCCACGCTCGACGAGATCAGCGACGGGCGGATGGACCTCGGCATCGGCCGCGGCGACTCGGCCCGACGCGTCCTGGGCAAGCCGCCGATCACCCTCGCGCATACCGAAGAGGCGATCAACGTCATCCGGACCCTGGTGGGCGGCGGATCGATCACCTACGAGGGCACGGAGCTCGTGTTCCCATGGACCCGCGGCTGGACGCTGCCGGTGTGGGTCGCGGGCTACGGGCCGATGGCGATCGCGATGGCCGGTCGCGTGGCCGACGGGATCATCCTCCAGCTCGCCGACCCGGACCTCATCCGCTGGTTCGTGGGCCAGCTGCGCGAGGCCGCCGCGGCCGCTGGGCGCGACCCGAGTTCACTCAAGGTCCAGGCCGCGGCCCCGCGCATGTCGGGCCGCGCGATGTCGGGCGCGAGCGGACGCGCTGGTTCCCGGCGCTCGTGTCGAACCACGTGGTCGATCTCGTCAACAAGTACCCACGCGAGGAGCTGCCGGAGTCGCTGACCGGCTATATCACCGACCGGACGGGCTACGACTACCACCACCATGCCGAGGTCGGATCGACGAATGCGGCGTTCGTCGGCGACGAGGTGACCGATCGGTTCTGCGTGCTGGGTGAGGCCGACGAGCAGATCGCCAAGCTCCGCGAGCTGGCCGCTGTCGGTGTCGACCAGTTCAACTTCTACCTCATGAACGGCGACGAGGAAGCCCAGGTCGAGGCCTACGGACGGGACGTGATCCCCGCCTTCCGCTAGGTACTGGCCGGTATGTCAGGGTGTTCAGCGGTACCGAGCCTGGGCGACCATGTCCTCCCCAATCCGCACGGAGGACACCATGATCGCCAGACTCGGTCGTCGTGATCCGTTCTGGGACGATGGCAAGGGTGCGCGCCGGCGTCAGCTCCGATTGCGCGTCGAAGGCCTGCTCGCGATCGCCCTCGCCATCGCTGCATGCGGCCTGACCGCCGCCATGTGGCTGCGCCAGATCCTACCGGTGGTCGGCATCCAGATCTGACCCGGGCGGTGACCGCCGCCGGTGCCGCATCACACCGCAAAACGATCGCCAGGCAACGCGATGGATGCCCTTTGCTGGCGTCGAGTGGGATTGAGGGTCGACCCCATGGGACCCCTTCGCTACTCGACAACGTGACCCGTCCTCGGGAGACTCGCTCCCTCATCCGAACCGGAGAGGGAACGACGTGCAGGGACGCCACAGGCTGCCGACCGCCCGTCTTCGTCGCGACCATCGGCCTGATCCTCGGGCTGGGGCTGCCGGGGACGGTGCTCGCGGCGGCATCCGTCGACCTCGATCAGTGGGCCAGCAGTGACGCGGCCTGGCAGAACGGCAACCTCAACGGCAACAACAGCCGCTATCCCGAGGGTGGGATCGTGCCGTTCCGTCTGGCCCTCGAGGGACTGAAGCCGGGCGCCCACTCGATCCACATCAACTACGACTTCACCGCCGGTGGTCACAAGGCCTACGACTTCCTCGCGACGTGGAGCGTGACCAACGCCAAGGGCAAGGTCTGCATCCCGAGCGGCGGGGCGATCTCGTCGATGTGTCCGGGCCTGCCCGGGTCATCGAGCGCGGCGATCCCGTCCGACTCGTTCAAGGCGAACGGCCTGTCGGTCAAGGGCGCCGAGGCCTATTCGGGTGCGCCCCGTCGACTCACGATCTGGGGCGGGACGATCACCTCGATCAGCGCGCCGGCGCACGCCGGCTCCGTGAACGGCAACAGCACCGCGGACATCCTCGTGCGTTTCCGCTCGACGAGCCCGGCCGTGCTGTTCGCCTGGGGCGGGCACCTCGCCCAGTCCCGCTACTGGGACACGGCCGGCGGCGGAGCGCGCGACGGCGCATCGCTCGTGTCCGGTGCGCCGTGGCACATGCGGACGCTGCAAGCTCGATGGGGCGGGCAACAAGAACCAGGATCGGAGCATCCAGCCGAGCGCGATCGTCGGCGAGCTGCCGCCCCAGGCGCTCGCGCCGACCCCGCCGGGAGCGCCGGCGACACGCGACCGCCGGCACACCGCGACCGCGGTCCGCCCCGGTCGATCCAAATTCGCCCACCGCCCCTCGCGGGCCGCTCGCCACCGTCCCACCGACGAGCACGATCGAACCGCGCGTGGTCACAGGCTCGCCGACCGCGGGGCTGATCCTGGTCGTTGCGCTCGGCACCACGCTCGTGGGCCTGTCGATCGCGAGCGGCTGGCGCCGCCGGACCCGGCCACCGGACTGACCCCTCGACCCCGGTCATCCGCCGACCCGCCCATCACCTACCATCTGCCTCCTGACCGACGCGACGCCGTCGTCGCCCAGGAGGGACCGCCTCGATGCGCACGCTCATCGCCAACGGGACCATCGTCACCGCCGAGGGATCGCAGACCGCGGACGTGCTCATCGACGGCGAGACGCATCGCCGCGATCGGCGGCGACCTGGCGGGCGCCGGCATGGCGGCAGACGAGACGATCGACGCCACCGGGAAGTACGTCATCCCCGGTGCGATCGACGTCCACACCCATATGGAACTGCCATTCGGCGGCACGTTCGCGAAGGACACCTTCGAGACCGGCACGCGGGCCGCCGCCTTCGGCGGGACCACGACGATCGTCGACTTCGCCGTCCAATCCCGCGGCCAGTCGCTGCGCCAGGGGCTCGACGCATGGCATGCCAAGGCCGAGGGCAACGCCGTCGCCGACTACGGCTTCCACATGATCATGAGCGACGTCACCGACGACACGCTCAAGGAGATGGACACGCTGGTCGCCGAGGGCGTGCCCGACTTCAAGCTGTTCACGGCCTACCCGGGCGTGTTCTACAGCGACGACGGCGCGATCTTCCGGGCGATGCAGCAGACCGAGAAGAACGGCGGGCTGATCATGATGCACGCCGAGAACGGGATGGCCATCGACGTCGTCGCCGAGCAGACCTTCGAGAGCGGGACGACCGATCCGATCGGTCACGGGCTGGCGCGCAAGGCCGTCTTCGAGGGTGAGGCGACCAACCGGGTCATCCGCCTGGCCGAGGCCGCCGGGGTCCCTGTCTACATCGTCCATCTGTCCGCGAGCGACGCCCTGAGCGAGGTCCGCGCCGCCCGGGACCGCGGCTCCAGGGTCTTCGCCGAGACGTGCCCGCAGTACCTGTTCCTGTCGCTCGACGACCTCGGCAACGGGTTCGAGGGTGCCAAGTTCATCTGCTCGCCACCGCTCCGCCCGAAGAGCCACTGGGACGACCTGTGGTCGGGCCTCGTGAAGGACGACCTCCAGGTCGTCTCGACCGACCACTGCCCGTTCGACTTCCACGGCCAGAAGGAGCTCGGGCGCGGCGACTTCCGGAAAGTGCCCAACGGCCTGCCGGGCGTCGAGGATCGCGTCGACCTGATGCACGACGGCGGGGTCGTCGGCGGACTGATCTCGAAGGAACGGTGGGTCGAGATCCTGTCGACCGCCCCGGCCAAGCTGTTCGGGATGTACCCGCGCAAGGGCTCGGTCAGCGTCGGCGCCGACGCCGATCTCGTCGTGTACGACCCGAACCGGAAGCGGACGATCTCCGCCAAGAGCCACCACATGGATGTCGACTACTCGTGCTACGAGGGCCGCCAGGTGCAGGGCGCGAGCGACATCGTCCTGTCGCGTGGGTCGGTCATCGTCCGGGACGGCACGTTCACCGGACGCAAGGGTCACGGCCGTTTCGTGAATCGATCGACCGCCGACCACGCCAGGATCTCGTGAGGATGAGCGCCATCAAGGACGTGCGCTTCGGCCACGTCAACGTCACCACGCCAGATTGGCGCCGACTCGTCGCGTTCTACACCGACGTGTTCGGGTGCGAGTTCGTGCCACCCGAGCGGGACATCCGCGGCGAGCACCTCGATGCGGCGACCGGCCTGCATGACGCGCATCTGACCGGTGCGCACCTCCGCCTGCCGGGCCACGGTCCGGATGGGCCGACGATCGAGATCTTCTCCTACGACGCGCTCGAGGATCATCCCGGGGCTAACGTCGCCCGTGCGGGCTGGGGCCACGTCGCGTTCCAGGTGCCCGACGTTCCCGCGGCGGTCGATGCCGTGACTGCGGCCGGCGGCGCGCGGCTCGGCGACGTCATCACGACGCGCACGACCGATGGCCGGCAGGTGACCTGGGTTTACGTGACCGACCCGGACGGGAACATCGTCGAGCTCCAGGCCTGGTCGGTCGCGGCGGGCTGAACCGGGTGGTCGAGGTTCGCCGGCGCGTCACGATCCCCGCCGAGCTCGACCGGCTCGCCGAGATCCGCGCGGTCGTGCGCGATGTGGCGCGTGGCTGGGAGGCGTCGGCGGACTGCATCGACGATCTCGTCCAGGCGGTCGACGAGGCGGCCACGAACATCATCGTGCACGGCTACAGGGGATCCACGGGCACCATCGAACTGACCGCGGAGCTGGTGTCGGACGACATCGTCATCACGCTCGCGGACACGGCTCCCGCCTTCGATCCGACCACGGTCCCACCGCCGGACCTGACGGTCCCACCCGCCCAGCGCCGACCCGGCGGCATGGGGGTCCACCTGATGCGCCTGGCCACCGATTCATTGATGCATCGACCGCGCCCGGGCGGTGGCAACATACTGACCCTCACGCGTGCGAGGGCTCGTCGATTCAAGGAGGTGTGATCGATGGCGATGCAGACCACGATCGAGCGCGTCGACGGCGCACGTCCCGATCACGGTGATGACGCTCACCGGGGAGCTCGACGCGTCCAACTACCTCCGGTTGGTCGACGACGTGCGCCCGCTGTACGGGGCGGGCGTTCGTCACCTGTTGCTCGATCTCACCGACCTGACCTTCATCTCCAGCTCCGGTCTCGTGTCGCTGTATTCGATCGAGAAGGTCATGCAGGGACAGGAACCACCGGATCCGGAGTACGGCTGGGGTGCGCTGCACGAGATCGGCCGGGCCGTCGACGACGGCATGATCCAGAGTGCCGTCCAGCTGTGCGGCGTCCAGCCGGGCGTGCGCGAGGTGATCGAGCGCACGGGGCTCGATCGTCTCTTCCGGATCCATCCCGATCGGGCGACCGCCGTCGCCGAGTTCTGACCGGGTCGGGGTCGCGGGCGTGACCGACCTCGACCCGTCGTTCCCGGTCGACCGTGCGGCGCGCGAGCGGATCCTGGCTCCGTTCGCGCGTGTTCCGGACGGCCTGACCGTCACCCTCCAGGACGCCTCGGGTCGAACCATCAGCGGATCGCCGGCCGACGCCGCGTCATCGTCGAACGCGCGCCTCACGCGCGACCTCCTGGTCGGTGGGTCGGTGTTCGGGCGGCTCGTCGCCGAGGGTCCGGGCGTCACCGACCGGACGACCGCGGCATCGCTCGACGCGCTGGCCGTGGCCCTGGAGCGGCTCGCCGAGGCCGGGCAGCGGTCGCCGGCCGCCTCGGCCGCCGAGGCGGCGACCGCGGCACCGGACCGACGATCCGGTATCGCCGCCGAGCTGGCCGTGGGTCGCCTGCATCAACGCAGCATCGTGTCGCTCGTGGCTCCGGAGGTCGCCGGCTACGACCTGGCGAGCCATTACGAGCCGGCCCGGGAGCTCGGGGGCGACTTCTTCGAGCTCTTCCGAATGCCACGGCGGGGTCAACCGCTGGGCATGGTCATCGCCGACGTCGCCGGCAAGGGCATCGCCGCGGCGCTGCTGATGGCGTTCGCGCGGCCCATCATCCACTCGGCGCTCGACGCCGCGCGCGGGCCGGCCGACGCGCTCGAACGGACGAATCGGATCCTCGTGGACGAGGTCCACACCGCGCTGTTCATCACCGCGCTCGTCGGCCGGCTCGACCCCGACTCGGGCCGCATCCGGCTGGCCAACGCGGGGCACGAGCCCGCTCTTCTCGTCCCGGGAGACGGCGGAGCCATCGACAGCATCGAGGGTGGCGGTCCGTTGCTGGGCGCCTTCGCGCCTCTCGACCTGACCGAGATCGACGTGGTCATGCGACCCGGCGACCGGCTCGTGCTGTACACGGACGGCGTGACGGATTCACGGTCCCCGTCCGGGGAACGGTTCGGCAAGCCCCGCTTGCTCGAGACGATCGAGCGGGAGCGCGCAGGCTCTGCCCACGACCTCGTGGCAGCCATCCGATCAGCGGAGACGGCGTTCCGGGACGGCGCCGAGTGCGTCGACGATGTGACGATCGTGGCCGTGGGACGGCACGCGGTATGACGTCCGCGACGACCGTGGCGGCCCCGACGATCCTCGATGGCGGGCTCGCGACCGAGCTCGAGGCGCGCGGCCACGACCTGAGCGACCGGCTCTGGTCGGCGCGCCTCCTGCTCGACGATCCGGACGCGATCGAGGACGTCCATCTCGCCTATTTCCGCGCTGGTGCGCAGGTCGCGACGACGGCCAGCTACCAGGCGACGGTGCAGGGGTTTGCGGCGGCCGGGCTGGATCGCGACGCGGCGCTCGGCGCCATCCGGAGCTCGGTCGAGCTGGCCAGGCGGGCGAGGGACCGGTTCGCGGCCGAGGGCGGCGGCGGCGCAGGGCCTGCGGGTGGCGGGCTCCGTCGGGCCGTACGGCGCGATGCTCGCCGACGGGTCCGAGTATCGGGGCGACTACGACCCGGGTGACGCAGCCCTCCGCGACGTCCACGGCCCCCGGATCGAGGCGTTGCTGGACGCGGGCGCCGACATCCTGGCGATCGAGACGATCCCGACGCTGCGCGAGGCCCGGGTGCTGGTCGATCTCGTCGCGGAGTCGGGCGCCACCGGCGTGGCTGTCGTACCAGTGCCGCGACGCGTCCACGACGGCGGCAGGTGAACCGATCGAGGAGGCCGTGGCGATCGCCGACGGCCGTTCCGAGGCATCGTCGCGGTCGGCGTGAACTGCACCGCGCCACGCCATGTCCCCGCGTTGCTGGCCGCGGCCGGCGGAGCAACGACGAAGCCGCTCATCGCGTACCCGAACGCAGGCGACGCGTGGGACGCACGGGACCGCCGCTGGGTCAGTGCCGACAGCACTGGGGGCTTTGACCCGACGGCGGTCGCATCGTGGGCCGCGATGGGCGCGGCCTGGCTCGGCGGCTGCTGCGGGACGGGGCCCGCGGACATCGCTGCCCTGGCAGCCGCCGCTACGGTGTCGAGCTGATCAGACCTCGGTGACCGTCCGGCGGTCGAAGACCCGGATGAGGGCCAGGATCAGCATTTCGACGAGGGTCCAGCCGATCAGCGCGACGATCGCCGCGATATCGAGCTTCGAGCCCTGGTCGGCCGTCACGCGGTCGATCTGGAACATGCCGCGGAACGGCTCGACGAACGGGTCGGTGATGTTGAGGATCAGCTGGACGACGTCGTTGCCGGGGTTCGCGACCAGCAGCAGCAGGATGATGCGCAGGATCAGCGCGACCTGCAGGATGCCGAACAGGAACGTGACGAACCGGCCGGCAACGGCCGCGGCGCCGGGGCCGGGGGGCACGTATGCACGCTCGGTCGTCCGGACAGCCGTCGACCGTGGCTCGGGCGCCGCGGAAGCGGGCGCCGCGGGATCGGTGGTCGTGGTCTGATGCGTCGTCGTGCGCTCGTAATCGGTCATGGGGTGGCCTCCTGGGCTTCCGAGCCGCAGGATGCGGTCGAGATCCGGCTGAGCGCACATCACGTTCCCCAGCACGGCCTTGCAGGGGCATCTCAGACCGAGTGGTGGTGCGCGGCGACACCCGCCCCGCGCACGAGCCCCAGTGGGCGAAGGGTCGCGCAGGCTCAGGCCGAACGAAGCGTGATGGCGTGGCCGACGTTACCCGATGACGTCGACGCGGTCGCCGCCACCGGACGGGTCGGCCTCGACCACGACGGGGTCCGACGAATCGCGCGATGTATTCGAGAAACAGGACGATGAAGATCAGCACGCCGGTCATCTCGAGTGCCTCCTCGATCGTCAGGACCAGGATGTAGAGCAGCGAGCCGCCACCGAACGTCGAGGCGAGGTAGTCGCCGATGGCGTCCGACCCGAGCACGCCGGCCAGGTACACCAGCCCACCGATGGCGAACCAGGTCCGCCAGCGCCGGGGCAAGGCGCCGAACCATCGGCCGAACAGCGCGACCGCGACGGCAAGCGCGACCAGTCCGAGGAGCCCGAGTCCGATCAGCGGCAGCGGGCCCTCGGTCGCGTCCATGGCCCGGCGCAGCACCTTCGTCACCTGCGAATGGACCCCGATGACCTCTTCGAGAGAGAGCGCTGCGAAACCGATCGCGAGCAGGGTCCACTGGAGAACGAACGGGCGACCCCTGCGACGAGCTGCGATCGCGATGACGCCGAGCATCGCACTGACCGCGAACAGCGTGATGGCCGCATACCACGTGGGGATGCTCGCCTCCGCATTGACGTCGAACCAGTGGGTGACCGTGTCGACGTACTCGTTCTCGACGATGACGAACTCGGAGATGAGCTGGCCGATCAGGCTCATGACGCTGAGGAGCACGATGAGCCCGGCCAGCCATCTGGCCAGCCGTCCGACCGGGAGGGAGAGTTCGAGGGACTCCTCTGCCCGACCCTCTGCCACCTCTACCGCGTCCGCGGGAACCCCAGATCGACCTTGCTCGTGCCCGGATCGGGCCAGCGTGACGTGACGATCTTGGCCCGCGTATAGAACTGGATGCCCTCGGGGCCATACATGTGCAGATCGCCGAACAGGCTCGCCTTCCAGCCGCCGAAGCTGTAATAGGCGACAGGCACGGGGATCGGCACGTTGATCCCGACCATCCCGGCGTTGACCTCGAACTGGAACTGGCGCGCTGCGCCGCCGTCGCGCGTGAAGATCGCCGTCCCGTTGCCGTACGGGTTCTCGTTGATGAGCTTGACCGCCTCGTCGTACGTCTTGACCCGGACGACCGTCAGGACCGGGCCGAAGATCTCGTCGCGATAGGCATCCATCGATGTCGTGACGTTGTCGATCAGCGACACACCCAGGAAGAAGCCGTCGCTCTCGCCGTACAGCGGGTGCTCGCGGCCGTCGGTGACGACCGTCGCGCCCTGCTTCTGGGACGAGTCGATATAGCCCGCGACCTTGTCGCGATGCTGGCGGGTGACGAGCGGCCCCATCTCGGCGGTCGGGTCTGAACCGGGACCGACCTTCACCTTCGGGAGCCGCTTGGAGATCGCGTCGACGAGGGGATCGGCCACATCGCCGACTGCGACGACGGTCGCGATGGCCATGCAACGCTCGCCGGCGGAGCCGTATCCGGCTGACACCGCCGCATCGGCGGCCATGTCGATGTCCGCGTCCGGCAGCACGATCATGTGGTTCTTCGCGCCGCCGAGCGCCTGCACGCGCTTGCCGTTCCTGGTGCCGGTCTCGTAGATGTAGCGCGCGATCGGCGTCGAGCCCACGAAGCTGACGGCGGCGACGTCCGGATGCTCGAGGATCGCGTCCACGGCCACCTTGTCGCCGTGGACGACGCTGAACACCCCGTCGGGGACGCCCGCTTCGTGGAGCAGCTCGGCGAGGAAGATCGACGCCGACGGGTCCTTCTCGGACGGCTTGAGGACGAACGTGTTGCCGGTCGCGATGGCGGTCGCGAACATCCACATCGGGACCATGGCCGGGAAGTTGAAAGGCGTGATGCCCGCCACGACGCCGAGCGGCTGGCGGATCTGGTAGACGTCGACACCGGTGCTCGCCTGCTCGGTGAACCCGCCCTTGAGCAGGTTCGGGATGCCGCACGCGAACTCGAGGTTCTCGAGGCCACGCGCGATCTCGCCGAGCGCATCCGATGGCACCTTGCCGTGCTCGGCGGTGAGGTGGGCCGCCAGCTCGTGACGGCGCTGGTCGACCAGGTTGCGGATCTTGAACAGGATGTCGGTGCGCTTGCTCAGCGATGTGGCGCGCCAGCCGGGGAAGGCAGCGCGGGCGGCGGCGACGGCGGCCCCGACCTCGTCGGCGGACGCGAAGTCGACGTGCTTGGTGACGACGCCGGTCGCGGGATCGTAGACATCGCCCTGGCGACCCGACGTGCCGGGCGTGGAGCGCCCGCCGATCCAATGGCTGATGCGCCCCGGAGAGGCGGGGCTGGAGATCTCGGGTTCGGCGACCTGGGTCATCGGAGGGTCCTCGTGGCACGCGTCGTCATCCGCGCCACGATACCCGGTCCGCTACGAGTTGCCATCCCCGCCTCATGTCGGCAGGGCGTGCGCAAGGTGCCAGGGCCGGACGACGGGACGCGGGTCAGAACGGTGGGCGCGTCTCGGGATCCGGCCAGTTCGGCCGGGCGGCCGCGGCCCGGGCTTGCTCCCGACGCGGCCACCACACCGACAGCGCGACGGCTCCGGCGGCAGCCGCGATAGCGACGACGATCGCGATCAGGCCGCCCGCTGGGAGGCTGCCGATGACGACGGGATCCCGCCACGTCACCGAGACCACCGCGCGAACGGCACACCAGCCCACGAGCGCGACCAGCAGCCGCCGTCCGTCAGCCGATCGGAAGAGCCCGAGCGAGCTCGCCACGAGGACCAGGAGCGCGACGAGGACCGTGCCGATCGCCTCGTAGACCTGCGACGGATGCGACGGCATCGCCGGGGCCGCGGCCACCCAGGGCCCGGGACCGAGATAGGCGGTCGCCCAGTCCCCGTCGAACGGACGCCCCTGCCCGCTGCCGCCCAGGGCCATGGTCAGCTTCCCGCCGGCGATCGCCGCCAGCAACGGGATCGTCGCGACGTGCGCCCATTGCCCCACGGGAGTCCCGAGCAGCGCCGCGACGATGGCCGCGGTACCGAGCCCGCCGACGACGGCGAGGCTGAGCTCGAGTCCGCCGATCGAGGGATCGAACAGGCTCAGCGGACCAGCCGCGAATGCCTCCGGGACTGTCAGCGCGTAGCCGATGCGGCGCGCCGATGACCGCACCGGGCGCGGCGCCGATCGCGATGTACAGGAGGTCGTCCGCGCGCAGGCCGCGCCTGCGTCCGAGGACCGCGGCGCCGGCCAGGCACACGAGCACGACCGTCGCCAGCGCGAGCGTCTGCCAGCGCACGCTGATGTCGGTGCCAAGACGGAACAGGGGGTCGAAGTCGAACGCGATGACGGCGATCGGCACGGTCGCCGAAGTGTACCCGCGGCGGAGGTGTCGGCTGGCCGACAGTCGGCGTGTCGCCTACCCGGTCCCGTCCGCGTGTCGCGCGCGACACGATGCCAGTCATCGGGCCGACGGCCTGGGGGGCCTCGGTCGCGATGAGGGGGAACGAATTGGAGGGGTCTGGGGGCCCACCGATCAAGTCCCGGCGTCCGGCCCACGGGGGGACGGGCCGGACGTCGTGACCCACCGAGAGGGACGCCGTGACGGCACGTCAAGGCGCGGTATCGGGGTTGGACGTCACGCTGCTCGGTCGATTCGTCATCCGGACGGCCGATGGGCGTGAGATCCGCATCGTCGGCCGCCATGCGCAGGCGCTCTTCACTCTGCTCGCACTGACCTGCCGGCCGCGCACGCGTGAGGCGATCGCCACCGACTTGTGGCCGGAATCGCTCGGCGCCGCCACCGGCCCACTCCGCCAGGCGCTCTATCAGCTGCGGACCGCGCTGGCCGCGGCCGGCCTGGATCTGGATGCCGTCCTGGAAGCGGACTCCGAGACACTGGGCCTTCGGCCCGAGGCACTCCGCTCGCTCGACGTCGCGCGCTTCGAGGCGTGCACCGACGACCCGTTCTGCGCCCCCGAGGCAGCCGTTGCGCAGTACGGCGGGGATCTCGCCGAAGGGCTCGGGCACGACTGTTTCGCCGGGGAGCGAGAGCGACTCGCGGATCGCTACGAGGATGCCCTGGCCGTGGTCGCGCGACAGCGGCTCGACGCCGGGGACGAGGAAGGCGCGCGTCTCGCGGCCGAGCGGCTGATCGGGCGCGATCCGTTGCGCGAGGAGGCGCACGAGGTTCTCATCGCGGTGCACGGCCAGACCGGCACGCGATCGCAGGTCGTGCGCCAGTACCGGAGGCTGTGCGACGTCCTGGCGCGCGAGCTGGCGGAGGCGCCCCTGCCCGAGACCGATGCCACCTACCGGGTCGCGCTCGCACAGACGATCGCACGATCCCGCGAGCGGGCGGCACAGCTCGAGCGGCCGTCCGGCACGAACCTCGCGGTCGTCGGCTAGGGCGGCGGCTCGCGGGCGGCCCGCGCCAGGAGCCGCGGCGCCCCTAGGTCCGGGCGAGGACCTCGACGAGCTCCTTGACGGCATCGGCGGATCGCCTGAACGCGGCCTGCTCGTCGGGGGTCAGCTCGATCTCGAAGACACGCTCCATGCCTGCCTCGCCGAGCACCGCCGGGACGCCGACGAACAACCCGTCGATCCCGAACTCGCCGCGGAGAAGGACCGCGCACGGCAAGACCCGTTTCCGGTCGAGGAGGATCGCCTCGACCATCTCGAACGCTCCGGCGGCCGGTGCGTAGAAGGCCGACCCGGTCTTGAGCAACCCGACGATCTCGGCCCCGCCGTTGGCGGTCCGCTCCTCGAGCGCGCGGACGCGGTCGGCGCTCAGCAGCTCCGTGATCGGCACGCCGGCGACGGTCGAGTAGCGCGACAGCGGCACCATCGTGTCGCCGTGGCCGCCGAGCACGAAGGCGTGGGTGTCCTCGACGCTCACGCCGAGCTCCTGGGCGATGAACGTCCGGAACCGGGCACTGTCGAGCACGCCCGCCATGCCGATCACCCGCTCACGCGGGAACCCGGACGCCTCGAGCGCGACGTGGCACATCGCATCGAGCGGATTGGTCACCACGATGATGATCGCGTCCGGCGAGACCCTCGCGGCCTGCTCGACGACGGATCGCACGATGCCGGCGTTCTTGGTGAGCAGGTCGTCGCGGCTCATGCCCGGCTGTCGTGCCAGGCCGGACGTCACGACGATGATGTCCGAGCCGGCGGTGTCGGCGTAGTCGTTGGTTCCGGTGACGCGCGCATCGTGGCCGACGACCGGCGCGGCCTCGGCGAGGTCCAGGCCCTTGCCCTGCGGCAGCCCCTCGACGATATCGATGAGGACCACGTCGGCCAGGCCGGCCTCCGCGATGCGCTGGGCGGTCGTGGCGCCGACATTGCCGGCGCCGATCACGGTGACCTTGCTGCGGGGCATCGGTGGGGCGTCTCCTCGGGTCCAGTGTCTGAGGGTCGGTGGGGCCGGGTCATTCTAGGCGGCGAGGGACGACGAGGCCGGGCACGCGAAGCGCTCAGCCGGCGCCGGGATCGCTGCTGACGTCCGGGAGCGGTGTCGACGGGTCGACGATCGGACCGGCTGCACGCACTTCGTCCGCCACGCCGTCGGCGTAGGCCGCGAAGTTCGCTGCGAACATCGATGCGAGCCGCTGTGCCTGCCGGTCGTACGCGTCGGTGTCGGCCCAGGTCGCGCGAGGATCGAGGATGCGCGCCGGCACGTCGGGGCACTCCAGCGGGACCTCGAAACCGAAGGTGGGGTCCGTCCTGGTCGGCACGGACGCGAGCCGGCCGTCGAGCGCAGCGCGGACCGTCGAGCGTGTGTGCGCGATGTTCATCCGCTCGCCGCTGCCGTACGGACCGCCGGTCCAGCCGGTGTTGACGAGCCAGACCTGGGCGTCCTGCGCCGCAAGCCGTTCGGTCAGCATCCGCGCGTACTGGCCGGGATGGCGTGGCATGAACGGCGCCCCGAAGCACGCCGAGAACGTGGCGTTCGGCTCCTTGACCCCGACCTCGGTGCCGGCCAGCTTCGCCGTGTAACCGCTGATGAAGTGGTAGGCGGCCTGGGCGTGGGTCAGGCGGGCGATCGGTGGGAGGACGCCGAAGGCGTCGGCCGTGAGCAGGACGACGGTCGACGGCTGACCGGTCATCCCGGTCGGGTCGGCGTTGCCGATGAAATGCAGCGGATATGCACCGCGCGTGTTCTCGGTGAAGCGCTCGGAGTCGAGGTCGAGCTCGCGGGTCGTCGGATCGACGTCGACGTTCTCGAGCACCGTGCCGAACCGGCGGGTCGTCTGGAAGATGTCCGGCTCGTACATCGGTGAGAGGCGGATGGTCTTCGCGTAGCAGCCGCCCTCGAAGTTGAACAGCCCGGCATCGCCCCAGCCGTGCTCGTCATCGCCGATGAGCCGGCGCTCGGGATCCGCGGAGAGCGTGGTCTTGCCCGTGCCCGACAAGCCGAAGAACACCGCGCTGTCGCCCTCCGCTCCGACGTTGACCGATGAATGCATCGGGAGGACACCCTCGTCCGGCATGAGGTAGTTCATGACTGTGAAGGCCGACTTCTTGATCTCGCCCGCGTACTCCGTGCCGACGATGATGATCTCCATCCGCTGGAGATGGAGGAGGATCGCGGTCCCGGTGCGGGTGCCTTCGGTGGCTGGGTCGGCCTGGAACGACGGCACGCAGATGATCGTGAAGTTCGGTTCGAAGCCGATGAGCTCGGTCGCCTTCGGGCGCCGGAACAGGTTGCGCGCGAAGATGCTCGCCCAGGCCGTCTCGGTGAAGACGCGCAGTCGACGCTGATGGTCAGGATCGGCGCCGATCAGCATGTCCTGGCTGTACAGGTCCTTCTCGGCGCAGTACGCGACGAGGCGTGCCCGCAGGCGGTCGTAGTGGGCCTCGCCGATCGGCCGGTTGATCTCGCCCCACCAGATCTTGGACGCGCTCGATGGCTCCTCGACGATGAACTTGTCCAGCGGCGAGCGGCCCGTGTGCTTGCCGGTCCGCACGACCAGAGGGCCTTCAGCGGCGAGCAGGCCCTCGCCGGCCCGGATCGCATCCTCGACCAGCTCCGCGGTCGGCAGGTTCGCCTGGACGCGACGACCTAGCGCTGGGCGCGTTCGCGCGGGGCGGGGTGTCGGGGGATGGTCGGGTCGTGCGGGTGGTCGGCTGGTAGCCATCTGGCGGACTCCTGGACGCGGACGATCACGGTACGGATCGACCGGCCGCGCGTGCCGCGTGCGCTGGTCGGGCTCGGAGCCCGAAGAGACGCTCGCGGGAGTCGGCTTCCACAGTCGCGCTTCGCTCGATGCTAACACGTTGCGGCTAGGTTGCGGCTGGGTCGCGAGGACCAGACAGGCCGTACCATGGTCCCTCCACCGTCACCGATCGCGCAGGCGAGGCCTCCCGTCATGACCGACACGCTGATCCCCGACCGCGAGCAGGCGGCCGCCGAGGTTGCCGGACTCCGCCTCCGCACCGACCTGTTCATCGGCGGCGATTTCAGACCCGCCGTGGACGGTCGCCGGTTCGTGACCGAGAACCCGGCCACGGGCAAGCCGATCACGGATGTGGCCGAGGGCGGTGTGGCCGACGTGGAGGTCGCTGTCGCGGCAGCACGAGCGGCTGCCGACCGGGGCGTGTGGTCGCGGATGGATCCCGGGCGGCCGCAAGCGCATCCTGCTGGCGTGGGCCGACCTGATCGACGCCCACGCGCGCGAGCTGGGTCTCATCGAGACCATCGACGCCGGCAAGCCGATCACGGACACGGTCGGACTCGACATGCCGGAGACCGCCGCGTGCATCCGCTGGCACGCCGAGGCGATCGACAAGCTGTACGGCCAGGTCGCGCCCTCGCCGGAGGGCACGGTGGCGACGATCACGCGTGAGCCGGTCGGTGTCGTGGGGGCGGTCGTCCCGTGGAACTACCCGGCCCAGATGGCGGCCTGGAAGCTCGGTCCTGCGCTCGCGACCGGCAATAGCGTGGTCATCAAGCCGGCGTCGACGACCTCGCTCAGCCTGCTGCGGATCGCCGAACTGGGCGCCGAGGCGGGCATCCCCGACGGCGTCCTCAACGTCGTCACGGGTCCGGGCGATACGGTCGGGGCGGCGATGGGGCGCCATCCGGACATCGATTGCCTGGCCTTCACGGGCTCGACCGAGGTCGGGCGACGCTTCCTGGCCTGGTCGGCCGAGTCGAACCTCAAGCGCGTGCTCCTCGAGCTCGGCGGTAAGAGCCCGCAGATCGTGTTCAGCGACGTGACCGACATGGCGCATGTCGCCGCACAGGCGGCGGTCGCGATCTTCTGGAACATGGGCGAGAACTGCAGCGCCGGTTCCCGTCTGATCGTCCACCGCTCGCGGAAGGACGCGCTGCTCGACGCATTGCAGGCTGAGTTGGGCGACTGGCCTGTCGGGGATCCACTGGATGCCGCGACCAAGATCGGCGCGCTGATCTCGAAGCCGCATCTCGAGCGCGTGCTGGGCTACGTGCAGGTCGGTCGGGATGAGGGCGCTCGACTCGTGACCGGCGGTGAGCGGATCCTCGAGGAGACCGGCGGTTATTTCCTCGGCCCGACGATCTTCGACGGCGTGCGCAACGACATGCGTATCGCGCGCGAGGAGATCTTCGGACCGGTCCTGTCGGTGATCGAGTTCGACACCGAGGCCGAGGCGGTGGCCATCGCCAACGACACGTCGTACGGGCTGGCCGCGTCGATCTATACCGACGACCTCAACGTGGCGCATCGGGTCGCACGGGACCTGCGCGCCGGGACCGTCGCGGTCAACGCCTATGCCGAGGGCGACATGACGACGCCGTTCGGCGGGTACAAGCAGTCGGGCTTCGGCGGCCACGACAAGTCGCTGCACGCTCACGACCAGTACACCGAGATGAAGACGACCTGGATCGCGCTCAAGCCGGCGGGGTGAAGGGGCGGCCGGGAGCTCAGACCTTCGCGCCACCACCGCTGGCATATTCCGAGCGAATGCGCGGGATGGAGTGCCCAGGTTGCGGTCTGGTTGATGCTCCACGAAGCGTCCATCGTTGGTGCGCCACTGGTGGTCGCGGGACTGGCCGCGGGCCGGCTACGGGTAGTCCGCCCGTCCGCGACCCCCTTTCCTGCCAAATGTCCACCACACGAGCGCTCGTCACCGCGATGCGCGTCGGCCTATGCGATCCAGTGCATCGTCATGCGCTCGAACGACCGAACCACGCGGCCTGGGCCACCTCCACTGGATATCCATGCACCGCGGGCCAAGTTCCTGCGCATCCAACGTGTCGCAACGCTTACCTGGTGACACATTTGGCGGGAATTCGGTGCCCCGACTAAGGCTCGGATGCGCACCCGCCTTGACGCTCCGCGATGCCAGCCCGTAGCATCCCCCGTACAACCGAAGAGCACGTATCAAGAGATGGCTGAGGGACCGGCCCGTTGAAGCCACGACAACCTACCGACGCGAGGTCGGCAAGGTGCCAAGTCCGGGCAGGTCATCCTGCGAGATACGGGTCTCTCCGGAGCCCCATCCATCGACCAGGGTCCTGGCCCATCCACGACCGGTCCGCTGCCACGACGCGCGACCTGGAGACCGATCGTGACCACGCCGACCCTGACGCCCCCGACATCCACACCAGCACCGACAACCGACACCCGAAGCCCGATCCCCGGCGGGCGGATCACGGGCATGGTGTGTCGCAACTGCGGGCGCACCCAGGAGCTCGAGCTCGCATACGTCTGTCCCGCGTGTTTCGGGCCACTGGAAGTGGCCTACGACCTGTCGGTCGTCGCCGGGACCTTGACCAAGGAGGCGATCGCCGCGCGAGCCCCCGGGATCTGGCGGTACATCGAGCTCCTGCCGGTCGAGGCGGTGCCGGTGCGCTCGTTGCCGGTCGGCTCGACTCCCCTGCTCGCAGCCGACCGACTCGGCCCGGTTCTCGACGTCGAGCGGCTGTGGATCAAGGACGACACGCGCAACCCGTCGCTGTCGTTCAAGGATCGCGCCGTCGCGGTAGCCGCGGCGCGAGCCGTCGAATTCGGCGTCCCCGCTCTGGCCTGCGCCTCGACCGGCAACCTCGCCGGGGCCACGGCGGCGGCGGCAGCCGCGGTCGGTCTCCCGGCGTACGTGTTCATCCCCGCGGACCTCGAACGCGAGAAGGTCGACCACGCGCTCGCGTACGGCGCGACGGTCGTGCCGATCGATGGGACGTACGACGACGTGAACCGGTTGTGCCTCGAGGTCGCCGACGAGACCGGCTGGGGCTTCGTCAACATCAATCTCCGGCCGTTCTACGCCGAGGGGTCGAAGACGCTCGCGTATGAGATCGCCGAGACGCTCGGCTGGCGGTCGCCCGACGTCGTCGTGGCGCCGGTCGCGTCCGGGGCGATGTTCACCCGCGTCGCACGCGGCTTCGATGAGCTCGCCGAGTTGGGTCTGATCGAGCGTCGGCCCATCCGCTTCGTCGGCGGCCAGGCGGCAGGCTGCGCGCCGGTCGCCACGGCATTCGCAGCCGGCACGGACGTCATCGAGCCGGTCCGCGAGCCCGACACGATCGTCCGCTCGCTGGCGATCGGGAACCCGGCCGATGGGCGCTACGTGGTCGAAGTCGCGCGCGACAGTGGCGGCTCGGTCGAGGCCGTTCCGGACGCGGTAACCGCGGAGGCGATCCGTGACGTCGCGCGGCTCGAGGGGATCTACCCCGAGACGGCTGGCGGCGTCACGCTGGGCGCTGTCGCCGCGGCCGAGACGCCGAGGCGTCATCCGTGACGGGGACGAGGTCGTGGCGCTGCTGACGGGCAACGGGCTCAAGACACCCGACGCGCGGAGCCTCGGGCTACCGGATGGCGGCACGCCGGTCGCCCGGCCCGGTCAGCCCGGGCTCGCGCCGGTCATCCGCCCGAGCCTCTCGGCGTTCGAATCGTGGCTGGACGGCGACGCATGAGTACGGTCCGCATCCCGCCGACACTGCGGACCGCGACCGGCGGGGAGAAGCTGGTTGCCGTCCCGGGTGGCACGGTCCGTGAGGTCATCGCCGGGCTGGTCGAGGCGCATCCCGGCCTCGAGTCCCAGCTGCTGACCCCGGACGGCGACCTCAATCGATTCGTGAACGCGTTCCTCAACGACACGGACGTGCGCCACCTCCAGGCGCTCGACACGCCTGTCGGCGAGGGCGACACGCTGGTGCTGCTCCCAGCGATGGCTGGCGGCTAGCCCTCGACCGCCGATCTCCGCGGAGTACGCTGGGCGTCCGATGTCGGCCGACGAGCGACCGCCGAGCGGGGACGAGGCGTTCTGGCGCGAGTTCCTGACCCGCGGCGACCCGAAGGAACTGCGCACCAGGCGCGTACTTCGCCTGCTACCACGCGGCCCGCGGTGCAAGCTCTGCGCCGCGCCGTTCGCGGGTGCCGGCTCGCATCTGATGCGCGCGATCGGCAAGCGGCCCGCCCTCAAGAACCGGACCGTCTGCAATTCCTGCTTCGACTTCATGGAGAAGCACCACGGCGGCGCCGAGATCGAGGGCAGCTTCCTGTTCGCCGATATCCGCGGCTCGACGACCCTCGCCGAGCGGATGCCACCATCCGAGTTCCGCGCGCTGATCGACCGCTTCTACAAGACCGCGGCCCAGGTCGTGTTCGACAACGACGGCGGCGTCGACAAGTTCGTCGGTGATGAGATCGTTGCGTTCTTCTTCCCGCTGTTGTCGGGCCCGCGGCACGCGGCTGCCGCGGTCGGTGCCGCTTCCGCGCTGCTGCGGGCGACGGGCCATGCAGACGCGGGCGGACCGTGGGTCCCGGTGGGCGCCGGCATCGCAACAGGGATGGCGTGGGTCGGCGCTGTCGGCAACGAGCAGGGGACCGATCTGACCGCGCTCGGCGACACCGTCAACATCGCCGCTCGGTTGGGCGGGGTCGCCGCCGCCGGCGAAGTGCTGATGACGACGGAGACCGCCCTGGCGGCCGGGGTCGATCCGAGCCTCCAGACGCGCAGCCTCGACCTCAAGGGCAAGACCACGCCGACGACCGTCGTCAGCCTGACGATCGGTCCGGTGTCGGTGATGGCCGGCGGCTAGCCACTACGCGCGGTCGAGCGCCTGGCGAAGATCGGCGATGAGGTCATCGGCGCCCTCGATGCCGACCGACAGCCGGATCAGCGCCGGGTCGACCGCCAGGGCAGTCTCCGAGACCGACATGTGGGTCATCGCTGCCGGCACCTCGATGAGCGATTCCACGCCGCCGAGGGATTCGGCCAGGGTGAACAGGCGCGTGCCCTCGGCGATGGCGATCGCCCGGTCGGCGGACGAGCCCGACGCACCGGGCGTCGGCACGAACGACACCATGCCGCCGAAGCCCGGATAGCGCACCTCGTCGATGTCGGAGCGCGACCGGAGGAACTCGACGACGGCTGCGGCGTTGGCCTGGTGGCGCTCGACACGGATGTGGAGCGTGCGCAGGCCACGCAACACCAGGAAGCAGTCGAACGGTCCGGGCACGGCGCCCATCGCGTTCTGCAGGAACCGCAGGCGTTCCGCGACCGCGTCGTCCGACGTGACCGCCACGCCGAGCACCACGTCCGAGTGGCCGGCGAGGTACTTGGTCGCGGAGTGGAACACGATGTCGGCGCCCATCGTCAGCGGGCGCTGGATCGCGGGCGATGCGAACGTGTTGTCGACCACGATCAGCGGCCGTCGTCCGCCTTCCGCCGCGCGACGATCGACCGTCCGCGCGACCTCGCCGATATCGACTGTCTTGAGCAATGGATTGGTCGGCGATTCGAACCAGACGAGCCTGGTGCGCTCCGACAGGGCTTCCCACAGCGCGTCCATCCCCGCCGTCAGGTCGATGAACGTCGGCGTGACGTCCCCTCCGGGCCGGCGAACCTGTTCGAGATAGCGATACGTGCCGCCGTACACGTCGTCGCCGACGACGATCTCCTCGCCCGGATCGGCGAGCTCGGCGATGGCGGCGGTCGCGGCTGACCCGGATGCGAACGCAAACCCGTGGCGGCCGCCCTCGAGCGCGGCGACCGCCCGCTCGAGCCGTTCGCGCGTGGGGTTCTGCGAGCGGGCGTACTCGTATCCCCGGCGCGGCTGTCCGACCGCGTCCTGCTCGTAGGTCGAGGTCTGGTAGATCGGCGGCGCGACGGCGCCGGTCAGCTCGTCGGGCTCGGCACCGGCGTGGACGGCCAGCGAATCGAAGGAGAGCTCGTCGAGGTCGGCGTCACGTGGCATGCCGGGATGATGGCACTGCGAGGGTCAGGTCGTGGCGGTCCAGCCGTCCTTGTGGAAGACGACCTCGAGACCGTCGTACTCGTCCATCTGCACGCCGACCTCGCGGAAGCCGAAACGGGCGAGGACGGCCTGCGACGCGACGTTGTCCCGAGCGGTCGCTGCGCGGAACCGCGTCACACCGTGCTCCCGGTTCGCCCAGTCGAGCAGCGCGCGGACGACCTCGGTCGCGACGCCCTGGCGTCGATGCTCCGGCTCGACGCGATAGCCGATCTCCACGCGCCCGTCTTCGTCGGGCGGAGCATGAAACCCGATCGAGCCGATGATCTGCCGGATGCCGGCGTCATCGAGCACGATCGCCCGTCCGAGCCACGGCTGGATCGTCGGGTCCGCGGTCAGGTCGGCGATGCGGTACTCCAGGAAGTGCTCGAGGTCCTCGTGCATGTCGGGCGGGACCGTCGCCCCGATCGTGGTCGCGGCACCGTCCGTATCGCCCTCGCGCAACGCGCGCATGAACCCGAGGGACATCGACACGAGCTCGAAGCGCGGCGTCCGGATCGACGGGACCGAGGTCACGTCCGCATCATCCCACCGGCGGGTCACCCTCCGTGACCTGGACGGGAACGTGATACATTTTCCGAGCACGTTTTCGCGCTCGCTCGAGGACCCGATGGACAGCACCGCTCCGACCCCCAACTCCCCTGCAACCGACCTTCCCATCCGCGAGCGACTCCTCGCCTGGAAGGAGATCCTCGAGACGGCGAACCCGCCCGCGACGCGCCCGCTCGACACGGTCGGCAAGTGGCTGGTCATCACGCGGGCCGCCGTGTTCCCGATGACGATCTGGTCCGGGTTGATCGGCGGCCTGCTGGCGGTCGAGGCGAACCGCGTGGCCGGCGGCGCCCCGGTCGACTGGGGCCTGTTCCTGCTGGCGGTGGTCGGCCTGGTCCTCGCCCACGCCGCCAACAACATGATCAACGACTACTTCGACACGACCGGCGGGGTCGATACCGAAGGCTACGTTCGGGCGCTCTACGCCCCGCATCCGATCCTGTCGGGCTGGGTGACGAAGCGCCAGCTCGGCACGGCGATCCTCATCGTCAACGCGATCGGCGCCGCGATCATGCTGTACCTCGCGTCGATCCGCGGGCCGCTGATCATCGCCTTCGCGCTCGCCGGGCTGTTCGTCTCGGTGTTCTACGTCGCCCCGCCGATCCGCCTCAAGCACCACGGCCTCGGCGAGCCGGGCGTGTTCCTGGTCTGGGGGCCGCTGATGATCGGCGGCACGTTCCTCGCCGCGACCGGCACGATCCCGGGGTGGGTGCTGCTCGTCTCGGTGCCGTACGCGCTGCTCGTGACGGCCGTGCTGTTCGGCAAGCACATCGACAAGATCGAGGCCGACACTGCGCTCGGCGTCCGAACGCTGCCCGTGATCCTGGGCGAGGCCCGCGCGAGGGTCGTCGGCCAGTGGCTGATGATCCTGTTCTACCCGCTGACGATCGCCGCGGTGCTCGCCGGATGGATCGGACCGTGGGCGCTGCTGGTCGTGCTCGCCGTGCCGCGACTGCTCGGCGTCCTGGCGGTCTTCCGCCAGCCGAAGCCGGCAGGTCCGCCACCTGGCCGCGAGCTGGGCTGGCCGCTGTGGTTCGTCGGATATGCGTTCGTGCACACGCGCCGCGCCGGCGGGCTGCTCACGCTGGGCCTGTTGCTGAACGCGCTCCTGCCGGTCCGGCTGCCGCTGCCCTGGCTGTAGCGTGACGCGGCTGCGCAGCGCGACTCACAGTCGCGGCCAGTGATCAGCCGCCGGCGGTCGGGTGATGCGCCAGGTACTCCAGCAGGTCGAGCTTGGTGACGACGCCGATCGGGCGGTCGCCGCGGACCACGACGAGTGCGGATGACGCCCCGCTCAACTCGGCGAACGCCTGATCGAGGCTCGCCGACGCCTCCACCAGCGGCAGCGGCGAGTCCATGACCTCGCCCACAGTCCGGTCGACGACCGACGGGTCCCGGTACGCCCGGTCAAGCAGCCCCTTCTCGCTGATCGACCCGACAAGACCCGACACCTCATCGCCCTCGGGCCGCTCAGATACCGGCAGCTGGCTGATGCCGAACGCCTGCAACGTGGCGATCGCGTCGCCGACGCGTTCGGTCGTGCGCGCGACGATGACCGGCGGACGATCGGTGACGTGATGGCGGTCGGCGAGGAGCACGTCGATGCGGGTCGCCGATCCGGTCGTCGGCAGTAGCCCGTTGATGCGCATCCACTCGTCGTTGTACAGCTTGGACAGATAGCTGCGGCCGCTGTCGGGCAACAGCACCACGACCACCGCCTCGTGACCGCCGTCGGTCGCCGCCAGTTCGCGGACGACCTCGCGCGCCGCGACCATCGCGGTCCCGCACGAGCCTCCCGACAGGATCCCCTCCTCGCGCGTGAGGCGGCGGGCCATCGCGAACGCGTCGCGGTCGCTGACGCGGACCCAGCGGTCGATCGCCGACGCGTCGTACGTGCCCGGGAAGAAATCCTCGCCGACGCCCTCGGTCAGGTACGGCCGGGCAGTGTCGCCCGACAGGACCGACCCCTCCGGATCCGCGCCGATCACCTGGATGGCCGGATTGCGCGCCTTGAGCACGTGGGCGGCCCCGGAGATCGTGCCGCCGGTCCCGACGCTGGCCACGAAATGCGTGATCCGGCCGTCCGTCTGGTCCCAGAGCTCGGGGCCGGTCGTCCGCTCATGGGCGGCCGGGTTCTCCATGTTCCAGTACTGATCGGGCTTGAACGCGCCGGGGATGTCGCGCGCCAGCCGCGCCGCGACGCTGTAGTACGACGCCGGCGACTCCGGCGCGACGTTCGTGGGGCACAGGACGACTTCCGCGCCATACGCACGCAGCAAGGCCTGCTTCTCGACCGACTGCTTGTCGGCCATCACGAAGATGCAGCGATAGCCCTTGAGGGCGGCCGCGATGGCCAGGCCGTGGCCGGTGTTGCCGCTCGTCGGCTCGATGATCGTGCCGCCCGGCTTGAGCAGGCCCTCGCGCTCGGCCGCTTCGATCATCGGCAGCCCGATGCGGTCCTTCACCGACCCACCCGGGTTGAGCATCTCCATCTTGGCGAGCAGCAACGGCTGTCGTTCGGCCGGGCCGAGGTCGCGGGTGATCCGGCTGATCCGGACGAGCGGCGTGTTGCCGACGAGGTCGAGGACGGACTCGACGTAGCGCATCGCGGGCGAGTATGTCACGCGGCTGGGGCGATCCGTCCTAGTCCCGATCGAGGCGTCCGGGCCGGAGGAGCAGCCAGGTCAGACGACGTCGCAGCCGGCGCGGGATGGTCGGGCGGGTCGATCGTCGTCGGGTGGAGCTCCTCGACGACGGGCCCCAGCCGAGCGGCAAGTCGATCGGTCATGACGCGCGCCAGCGTGAGCTCCTCGCGCGAACCGGCAGCGGGCAGCGAGGCATCTGGCGGGAGCCCGGCGAGCTCGCGAACCGTGGTCGCCGGCAGGATGCGCGACGCCATCCGCCGGCCGACGTAGAGCTCCTCGGTGCCGGCCATCGCGAGCGGCAGGATCGCCGCCTCCGTGCGTTGCGCGATGATCGCCCAGCCGTGGCGCATCGGGCCGAGGCGGCCCGCCGGTCCGCTGACGGTGCCCTCCGGCATCTGGACGAAGACCGCGCCGTTCGCGAGCACAGCACGCGCCGAGGCGACGTGACCGTCGATGCCGACGCCGCCGCGCCACACCGGCAGCAGGCCACCGATGCGCTTCGCGAACCACTCGCGCCACGGCGCCGTGAACGTCGAGGGGCCACTCCCGAGGATCCAGCTGCGTGGCTCGACCGGCAGCGCATGCATCACGACGAACGGGTCCATCCAGCCTCGGTGGGCGCCGGCGACCAGCAGGTAGCCACCGGCCGGCACGTACTGCTGGCCCGATGTCGCGATCCGGAACCGGAATACCCCGAAGCACAGGAAGCGAACGAGGAGCCGGACCGCTCGATAGAGCAGCGACGCCTTTGCCTCCGGCGTCCGGCCGAGCCACGCGAGGCCCTCGAGCGCTCCGCCGCGTGCGGCGGCCATCGCCTCGGGAGCGATGCGTGCCGGTGGCGGGCGGCGCTGACGGGCCGACGACGCCGCGGACTCGGCGGGGTCCGCGGCCGGGCCCCCGGTCGGCGCGACCGGGTCGCTCATCCGGTCGGGTCGTCGGCCGGTTTGGGCGGCGGGACGTCGGTCGGCTCGCGTGCGTCCCCGTCGTCGACGTCCTCGTCGGTGTCGTCGTCATCGATGTCATCGATCTCGTCATCGTCGTCGTCGATGTCGCTGCCCGGTGGCGGCAGGTTGGCCCATGGCTCGTCGATCGGACGCATCATCCAGGCGGCGCCGAGCGCACCCCACGTGGCGCCCTGCGGGTTGGTCGCGGGCCGGTCTGACCTGCCGACTCCCCCGGTGCCGGATGAACAGCCCGACGACCCCGATGGCGATCACCGTGAAGGACACGATCTGCGCGACGGGGATGCCGAAGAACGTCCAGTTGTCCTCGCGCAGGTTCTCGAGCACGAACCGCGTGACGCCGTACCAGACCAGGAAGACGAGGAACAGGTCACCCGGCCGCAGCCGATCACGGAGGCGGAACCCGAGCCAGATGAGGAAGACCGCTCCGATGATCCCGGAGATCGACTCGTACAGGAACAGCGGGTGGAAGCGCGTGGTCGCTTCGGGGAAGCTCGCGCACGAGTACACATCCTGGAGCCGGTGCGCGCAGTCGATCGGGATGCCCCACGGCAGGTTCGTCGGCGGTCCGTACAGCTCCTGGTTGAAGTAGTTGCCCCAGCGCCCGATCGCCTGCATCACGAACAGGGCTGGCGCGACGATATCGGCCCAGCGCGCGAACGGCACCCGCCGCCGGCGCGCGTACCACCAGGCCGCCAGCGTGCCAGTGGCGATCCCACCGTAGACACCGAGCCCTGAATACGGCGGCATGACGATCTTGAGCGGGTCGTTCGCGTACAGCTGCCACTGGTCGATGACGTGGTACAGGCGGCCGCCGATGAGTGCGGCCACGGCGACGATGATGATCCCGTTGCCGACCACATCGGGATCCTCCCCGGCCAGCCGCGCGAGCCGGACGAGCAGCACGTACGCGACGGCGAGTCCGATGGCGTAGCACAACCCGTACCAGCCGATGCTCAGCGGGCCGAGTTGGAACGCGATGGGATCCGGGGGGACGTCGAACATACGCGGGAGTGTATGGCCGCCGCGGCCCGTGCGGCGGTCCGTCCCTATACTTCGCGGCGGTGAACGCCGAGTTCAACTGGTGGCTGCTCATCGTCGGGCTCGTCGTGGGGGCCGGGATCGTCGGGTTCGTCCTCATGGACAGTCGACGGCGCGATGTCGACGTCGACGAGCGGGAGCGGCCGCGCGAGGCGCTGTGGCTGTCGCGGATGCTGGCGGACGAGGGTCACAAGGTCAGCCCGGAGGCCGCCGAGCGCCTGCTCCTCCTCCACCGATCCTATCTCGAGGCGCCGCCGCCCGACGATCCGCCGGCCGGCCGAAGCCGCTGAGGCGGAGGCCTCAGAGCTCGCCGATGATGACCGGATCGGCCTCGAGCGTCGGGTTCGCGACGTCGGCGAGTGAGACGCCGAAGTCGGTGCCGTCGGGCAGGTCGCTGACGGCCGGCGTATCGCCGACCCAGAACGCCAGGTCGCCCGCGAAGAACATCTTCCCCACATCCTCGCGCTTGCCGTCGACCTCCACCCAGCAGCGGTACTCCTTGCCGCTCGGCGGACGCTCGAGATCGGTGGCGACGACGACGAGCTCCGTCGTCGACGGGCGAGTAGAGCAGCGTGCCCGACGTCACGGCGCCGCCCGTCGCGGCCAGCTCGACGCGACGCGCCGACGTGTCCCGGCTGATCTCGAGCGTGGCCCGGTTGACGGCCTCGAGAGCGGCCACGGCCGACGCCTGACGCTCGGCGTCGTTGCGCGCGTCGAGCGCGGCGAGCGACCCGACCGCGATCGCGATGACGGCTGCCGCCGCGACGACCCAGCGCAGGATCCGCTTCGAGCGGGGTCGCGGGGCGGGGACTGCCGTGATGGGCGTCGTCATGGCGGGAGATGCGGTCGTAGCGGCCGTCGCCGCGAGATCCTCCCGCGCGCCGCGCACCCGCCCATGCGTCCTCACGTACGCGAGCGTGCGCTCACGCAGGTCCGCCGGCGGTGTGGTCCTGACGAGGTCGCGGACCAGAGGGACCGCATTCGAGAGCCGTCGCAGCTCCTCGGCGCAGGCATCGCAGCCGGCAACGTGACCGACGACCGCGGCGGCCATCGCCGTGTCGCCGGCCATCAGCCGCTCGAGCCCGCCGGCCTCGATGGCCGCAAGCTCCAGTTGTTCGAGAACGTCCTCGTGGTCCATCGGTCTCCGCGTGACGGTCAGTGGTCCGGCCCGGCCAGCTCGGCCGGTGCCAGGTAGCGCGTGAATTCCGGGCCGACGCCGCTGCCGAGCACCTCGCGGAGGTGACGCAGCGCCCGTCGCGTCCGGGTCTTGACGGTGCCAAGCGGCCACCCGAGCCGGTCGGCGATCTCGGTCTGGGACAGGTCCTCGGCGTACGCCATCACGATCACGATGCGCTCCACCTCCGGCATCGCCGCCAGGGCCAGCTGGAGTGCCGTCCGCAGCTCGCGCAGTGCGAGCTCGCGCTCAGGGGATGGCGGCGGGACCGCACCGGCGACAAGCAGGCCACCGGCCAGCACCCGTTCGAGCGAGTCGGCGTCGGCCTCGGTCGCGCCGCCGAACGCGCTCCCACTCGACGCCGCCGACGACAGCGGCACGAGATTGGGGCGCCGGCCGGCTGCACGCAGCCGATCGACGGTCCTGTTGCGCGCGATCGTGTGGAGCCACGCTGGCAACGATCCCAGTGACGGGTCATATGTCTCGGCACGGTCCCACAACGCCAGGAAGGTCTCCTGCACGACTTCCTCGGCCATCCCTCTATCCGACGTCAGGCGGCTGGCCGATGCGAAGACCGCGTCGGCATGCCGGTCATAGAGCGCCGCCAGGGCATCGTGCGAACCCTCCGCGACCGCCCGGACAAGGGCCGCGTCGGTGCTCGACCCCGGGTCGGCGCCCGTCATCGGATACGCCTGGCGCATGCCGCGCGGTTTCGCCGGGTCCGTGTCGGCCATGGCGGGCTACCAGGTCCCGGCAGCACGATGGGCCGGTGCCGAGAGCGATCCGGACGCCAGATGGGCCTCGAGACAGGTCACGCCGCTCGCGCCGACGACCGCATCGTGGGCGATGCCCGCCGGCAGCTCGAGGCGGTCGCCGGCCTCGAGGTCGATCGGGCCATCGGCCAGCCCGAAGCGGATCGAGCCGGCGGCGACGACGATGACCTTGTCGTAGCCGTGGTCGTGCGATCCGTATCGATCGCCGGGCCCGTTCGACCACGCGCCGGGGTCGAGCCCTTCTGCGATGAGACGCGCCCGGACGGCGCTGGAGTCGGACATGGCCGACGCATGGTACCCGCGGACGCGACGCGGTGGTGTCGGTGGCGGACCGGTCGCCTAGACTCCGTTCCCATGCGCTCGCCGCTCCGCTACCTCGCCGCGGACGACGTCGCCGCCGCGATGCCGTCGGTCGCCGATCGGCTCGACCTTGCCGAACGGACCATGACGGCGTTGGTGGCCGATGCCGAGCTGCCGCCAAAGATCGGGGTGCATCCACGCCCCGCGGGCTCGTTCGCGCACGCGATGCCGGCGGCGCTGCGGCCGGTGGCCGCCTCCGACGCGGATGACGACCTGCTCGGTATCAAATGGGTCACGGGCTTCCCGGACAACCGCGCGCTCGGGCTGCCCGCGATCCACGCGATCGTCGTCCTGAGCGACCCGGCGACCGGAGAACCCCGGGCGATGCTCGATGGCGGCCCGATCACTGCCGAGCGCACGGCGGCAGTGTCGGGCGTCGCGATCGCCCGTTTCGGGCCTCGTGCCGCCGCGACGATGGGAGCGGACGACCACGCCGCGCGTGCGACGATCATCGGCGCGGGAGTGCAGGGTCGGAGCCATCTCGCGGTCCTCGGCTACACCCTTCCGGGCGTGGCGCTGACGATCGTCGATCGTCATCCGGAGCGGGCGGAGGCACTCGCCGACATCGCCCGTGGCACGGCCGGCATCCGCTCGGCCACGGCGACGACCGGCGCGGACGACGCGCGAGCCGCGACGGTCGACGCCGATGTCGTCATCACCGCGGCGACGTTCACCGACCCGGCTCGACGGCAGGTGATGGACGCCTCGTGGCTCGGACCGGACGCGCTCGTCGTCCCGGTCGATTACGCCACGATGTGCGCGGCGTCCGTGGCGCGCGACGCGGCGCTGTTCCTGGTCGACGACCGCGGTCAGTTCCTGGCCAACCGCGACGCCGGCCAGTTCGACGACTACCCGGATCCGAGCGCGACGATCGGGGAGGCGATCCTCGCTGGCACGACCCGGCCACCGACGGGTCGCGTCGTGGTCACCCACCTCGGCGTCGGTCTCGCCGACGTCGTCTTCGCGGACGCCATCCTCCGGCGAGCCGAGGAGCTGGGTCTGGGGACGCTGCTCCCGCGCTGACTGGGCGCGGAGCGAACGGGCGGTCTAGACGCCGTCCCCGGCGGGATCCGGCAGCACGATCGGCGCGGGCGCTCGCTCATCCGCGCCGGTGATCGTCGCCAGCCGGGTGTATCCGCCGTCGTGGTAGAGCAGCGGCGCAGGGTCCAGCGGGTTCAACCAGATGGCTCCGACCCGTCCGACGACCACGGTGTGCGTATAGGCATCGAGCGCCGAATCGATCGTGCAGACAAGGTGCGCCATCGCACCCGCGAGCCGCGGCGGTTCCCCGGCCTGGACGTCCGTCGCGAGCCACCGATCGTCGAGCCGCTTGTCCGCGCCCGGCTTCGAGCAGTGCTGGCTGATCCGCCGCTGGCTCGCGGCGAGCATGTCGATCGCGAACGTCCGCACGTGCATGACCTCTTCGTGCGTCCGCGTCGCGCGGTCGATGCACACGATGAGCGACGGCGGGTCGGCCGACAGCGCAGTCATCGCGGTCGCCGTCATGCCGCGCGGTGCGCCGGTCGCGTCGATATAGGTCACCACGACCACCGACGCCGGGTGGCGACGGAAGGCCTGGCGGAAAGCGGTGCGATCTGCGGATCGATGGTCGTCGGGCAACTCGAGGGGCTCGAGCAGGGCCATCAGGCGCTCCTCGCGGTCGCGGACGCCTGTCACGCGATCCAGCTCGCGAGCGAGCTCCCGATCGAGCAGCGCCTGCGCGGCGCGCTGAGCGACGATGGGCCGGAGCGTGTGGTCGCGTCCCGGGAGCCGGTCCAGGTGGAGCGTCGGCCAGCGGCGCGACCGCGCGATGAAGCCGGCACGCTCGAGCTCGGCGTACAGCGGCTCATCGACCGAGAACGCCATGACGACGGTCGTGCCGGCCGCGCTCAGACGGTCGAGGATCGCCTCGGCCGAGTCTGGGCCCGTGATGGCGGCTTCGGACGGACGGAGGCGCCCCAGTGCTCGGCTCGGCGCCTGCGCGACGGCACGCAGGGCACGCCGACGGAGGGCGGCGACAGTCGCGCCCATCCGGGCGATCGGCACGCGACCGCGAAGGATCCGTCGCCACCAGGCGATCTGGCGCAGGCGGTGGACGCGGGCGGCCTGGCGAGCCTCGAGCAGATCCGGGTGCCAGTCGAGTGCACCGGGATTCAGCAACAGCGCAGCGGTCACCCGATCGTCCGCGGCGGCTCCCCGGAGGGCCCAGAAACCGCCCGCACACAGCCCGGCGAGGACGATCCGTGGGCCATGGCCCCGGTGGGCAAGGGCGTCGATCGCGGCGCTGATCTGGGTACCGACCTCGTCGCGGACGTAGAACTCGGCGACGTCGCGATACCGCTCGGCGTCGCCATCGGAGTCGCCGATGCCCTCGAGGTCGATCCGGACCGTCGCCACGCCGCGGGCCGCCCAGCGGCGGGCGGTATCTACCCAGATCCGGTTCGGGCCGATCCGGCGCACCGCACCGGCGTTGAGCAATACGGCGCCGACGGGCTGGGCCGCCACACCGACCGGCCGAGCCAGGATGGCGAACAGGCGGGTTTCCCCGCCGTCGATCGAGATCGGCGTCTCGCGGATCGCCACACCGTCGATGGTGAGGTCGAGCTCGGCCGACACGGTCGATTGCGCGGCAGGTGCCGCATGGACGGGGATGACCCCGGACGGTGCGTCGGCCAACCATGCGCCGACGGTGTCGAGCACCTCGCGCGGGATCGACTGGTTCTCGGGATGGAATGTCATGGGACCCCAGCCGGGACCCGGCCGCGTCGTGACCTCGACGCCCTCGCTCGCGAGGTGCGCCGCGAGTGCCGCGTCGGAGGGGATCCCGTCCTGGTCCAGGAGGAGTGCCCGCTGGAGACCGTGCGCGGGTAGGTCGACCAGAACCACGGGCTCCAGGGCGCGGATCGTCTCCGCCGACAGCACGAATCCGTTGACCTCGAGCCAGCCATCCGGGAGCAGCGCGGGCTCGGGCTCGCCGGTCAGGCTGTAGCGCGACCCCTGCAGCCCCGCGAACGCCCGCATCTGGCGTACGACGCCGCGCCCGCGCGCCGGGACGCCCCACAGCACGAGGTCGTCCATGGCCGCTCCGGCAACGAGCGCCATCGCGGCGGCGAGGCCGCCGAGCCCGAGACCGACGACCGCGATCCGCGGGCAGCCGGACTCAGCACGCAACCAGGCCACCGCCGAGGTGACCGCCGCGACCGATGCCTCGAGCCGGGCAGGGTCAGCGGCAGAGCCACCGCTGTCGCCAGTCCCCGGCAGCTCGATGCGGAGCGTGGGGTGCCCGGCCGCGGCGAGCTCGTTCGCCCAGATGCGCCTCGCCCGATACGAGCTCACGTCATCCCAGCCCCACGGCGGGGTCAGCACGACGGCGGTGGAAGCCAGCGCGTCGGCCGGGGCCGCGTGGGACATGCCGAACGCGGCATCCACGCCGATACCGAGATAGACAGGTCGCACGTCGGGGCGGGGATCGAGATCGTTCATCGAACTGCGATCTCGTGGGCGCCGGCGAGGTTGATCGCGGTCAGGCGACCGCCACGGAACGGAGTGCCCACCTCGGTCGGCCGGAGCCGGATCCGCCGGGCATGGCCCGGCTCGATCGAGAACGCATCGTCCTCGGGAACCCAGCCTGGTGCCTCGAACCGGACCCCGTAGACCAGCTTCCGTGCCCGGATCTCGACCGTCATGCTCTCTTCGACTTCGCCGACCACGTCTGCTTCCAGGCCGAGGGCCGACGCCGTCTCGATCGACGACGGGCGGCCCACCGGAAAACGCACAGCGTGCGAGAGCGGCTGCGCCGGGTCGCCGTCGAGGGTCTCCAGGCTGGCGACCACCAGGTCCTGCGCCGGCGGTCCGAAGCGGTAGGCCCACGACGCATCGACGAACCGACCGAGCAACGTCTCGATGTTGCGTTCCGCCGAACCATGTCCGGGCAGCTCGATGGGGACATCGATGCCGCCGACCGGGATCTCACCGTCCCGATAGAGCGCGATACGCAGCCGCGCCGACAGCGGCTCGGGCCGGTCGTTGGCGACGTGGACGGCGATACCCCCAAGCCCTTCGTCCGTCATCCAGACCGCGATCGGGGCGAGGGCACGGCGGAGGTGATGGAAGGCCGTCTTGGGCCGTCCATCCCGGTCGAGCAGACCCCAGCCGGCTCCCGGCACCACGTCCCGCCACCACAGGACGAGGCCGCCACCGCAGGTCGACGCCTGTCGGCGCCACTCCCCGAACACCTCGGCCATGACCTCGCCGGTCACGGCCCGGGACAGCGCCAGATACCGGTTCGGGTCGTCTTGCCGGAGCGCCGCCGGGTCGACGCCGTGCAGCTCCGCGAGGTAGTGATCGCGGACGTCCGCGAAGTCCCAGGCGGCGCCGTTGTCGCGGGGCACGCCCGCGGATCCCATCGGGTCCACCTGGTCGACGGTCGCGTCATCGGGCAGATTCGAGAAGGCCAGGCACTCGCCCGCGAAACGGACGCCCGCCATCCGTGCGTCCGACACGGGCCGCCGGTACCCACCGACCCCGTAGTAGTTGGCGATCCCGCGATCCGGGCGGAACGGCAGGTCGCCACCGAACGGCGTCGATGGCACGACCACGGCATCCGCTCCGGCGTCCGCTGCGATGGCGGGCAGCGTCTCTGCGTAGAACGGGTCGCGGCCCAGCACCGGGTCAAGCCCGAGCATCGCGACCTGCTGCTCGATCTCGCTGTTGCCGCACATCACCGCGGTGCTCGGCCGGCCGGCAAGCCGCCCGACCACCTGCACCGCCTCGCGCTCGGCGAGGCCCCGGAACGCATCGTCGACGAACGGGTAGTCGAGGTTCGCGAACATCAGGTCCTGCCACACGAGGATCCCGAGCTCGTCGCACAGCGCGTGGAACGCGTCGGACTCGTACAGGCCGATGCCCGGGACGCGCAGCATGTTCATCCCGCCGGCCACGACCAGCTCGAGGGCCGCCCGAAGCTCAGCCTCGGGAACGGCGATCCCGACCGGGTCGACCGGCGTCCAGACCGCGCCGCGTGCGAAGACAGAGACGCCGTTGACGTGGAGATCGAGTCCGTCCCGAGCCACATCGTGATCCGGGCTCGGACCTGCGGCCAGCGACCGGAAGCCGACCCGTCCGGCGTCGAGCGTCAGCGTCGATGCGCCCGACACGACCCGGAGAACCACGGAGTGCAGCGCAGGGGTGCCGTGCGTGTGCGGCCACCAGGTCGCCACGTCCGGGATGCGCATCTCGCCCGCGAACCGCTGCGACCCATCTGCCGCCGTCACGTCCACGGTCGCCTCGTGCCGGCCGGAGGGCCCGTCGAGCGCGACCTGGACGCGGTCCGGCACATCAGCCCCGAGCGAGCGGAGTCGTCCGCCGATCTCGAGCCGCCCGACATCGCCATCGAGCGTCGCGCGAACGCGCAGGTCCTCGACCACGATGCCCCGCCGGCGCTCGATCGAGACGGGGCGCCACGGACCGACGACCGGCGGCCCGGCCGAGAAGCCCGGGGCACGCCCGAGCAGCGATGTCCGGAACCAGCGCAGGTTCCCGTCATCGACGAGTGCCGTCCGCCAGCGTGCGCGCGGCCGGCGCGACTCCGCGAGGAGCGGGGTCAGGGGCCGGCAGCGGATCTCGAGCTCGTGTGAACCACCGACGAGCTGGGTGATGTCGACGACCTGTCCCAGGAACATCGACTCGCTCGTCGCGATCGTCACGCCATCGAGCAGGACGTCGGCGATCGTCGCGATCCCGTCGAGGCGCAGGACGACCTCCTCGCCGTTTCCAGCGGGCGCCGCCTCGAAGTGCGTCCGGAACGACCACTCCGCGTCGTCGAGGCCGGCCGGGACGGCGCGACCCGCGTCGCGATACGCGCCGGCGACCGTGCCCGGGACGCGCGCCGGGATCCGATCCGCGGACGAGGAACCCCCGAGCGCGACCTCCCAGCCCGTGTCGAGGGTGTGCACCTCGAGACCCGGCGCCATCGGGCGGACGGGTGCCGTCACGGCCATCTCAGCCGACCGCCGCGTGCAGCGCGCCGATCGCGGACGTCCACGCCTCGGACATCGCCGCAACTGTCGGCCGCGGGTCGAACGGCCGCTGTCGGGCAAGCTTGAAACCGAGCAGCTTGGCGCCCTCGACGATCCCGGCGAGCGCGTCCGATGCAGGCTGGCCCGCCGGACCGAGCAGCCAGTCGACATGCGAGGCAAGCAGTTCGAACCCGGCGCCGGCCATGCGCACCGTGGCGAAGGCATAGGCGTGATACAGGGCGGGGTCACCGTCGAGCAACGCGGGCAGGTCCGCGACCAGACGATCGCCGAACCGCGCGAACGGGTCGGTCGCCGGGGCCTTGGTCAGGTGATGGCGGATCGCATCGAGCGACGCCCCGCGAAGGTCGGATCCGGACAGGCGCGGTCCGGCGTCGAACCGGACGAGCTCGGTGTACGGCGGCAGGATCGCGGGATCGGCCCCGTCGAGTCGGAAGATGCCGCGGAAGTCGTCGCCCCCGAGCTCGTACAGGGAGGCGTTGTGGAAGTAACGCAGGCGCTCGCCGGCGACGTCGATCGCTTCCGGGATGACCGACGTCTTGACATGCTCCGCCCGGTAGCTGGTGGACGCCGTGTCGGGCAGGAACCACGCGTCGAGCTCGACGGTCATCGTCCTGCCGTCGGCGATGAGGTCGGCGATCTGGAGCGGCAGCGGCCGGTATGGCTGCATCTCGTGGATATCCAGGCCGAACAACGTTTCGAGGTCGCGCGGGTCGGGCTTGAAGAAGCCCCACTGGTCGTTCTCGAAGTCCAGCCGGACCAGCCCGCCGAGCGCCGCCAGCGGCTCATCCCCACGCGCGTGCATGCAGCTCGATGAGGATGTCCGTGTAGCAGTTGGTCTCGGGGTATGTCCGGTCGTCGCCGTGGACGGGATGCGGCCGGTAGGCGGCCGGATCGAGGCCGAACAGGCTGACGAGACCCGTCGTGGCGGTCGTCATCGGGGCCACAGCTCGTCGCGCACCGCGTCGGGCCACGTCCCGGGGTCGAAGCCGTGGGTCTTGAGGAGCGCGATCACGACACGCTCGTGCCCGAAGCCGAGGCAGGCGGTGTTGACCTCGCCGCCGTCGGCACGGGTCATCCCGTGCATGTTCGCGAAATGGTCCTGGTGGAAGTTGAACGAGGCGACCGCGGTCGGCGTCGGGCCCGCGATGTGGACGAGGACCTCGATCTTGAGCGCCTGTTCGCGCTGGCTGGCCGCGAGCATCCGCCCGGTCCGCCCGAAGAACGGATCGGACGCGATGTCGCCGGCCGCATCGAGGCCGAGACAGCGCAGCAGCTCGATCCCGCGCTGCGCCCAGCGGTCGCGCCACGCCAGGACCTCGGACGGGTCGCCGATGCGGACGAGCTCCCGCATGTGGAACATCTGGAGCCGGGCGGGATCGTGCGACGGCTCATGGCGGAACACGTAAGACCCACCCGGATCGATCGTGACGCCATCGCGGCCGAGTGGCCCGCGCGCCGCGACCGCGGCGTAGACCGGGTAGCAGACCGCGGGGACGAGAGCCACGTCGGTCATCGACTGGAACTCGCTCCAGTCCTCGTGGCGGCTCGCGCGCTCGTACTGCTCGAGCGCCTGGGCTTCTGTGCCCTCGAACCCGAAGATGGCACCGGCGAGATGCGGGAACGACTTGAGGTAGCCGCTCTGCTCGAACAGCGGCCGCGGCAGGATCGGTGGGAAGCGCATCGACTCGGCGTGCTCGTCGGCCGCCGTCCGCGTCACGAGCTCGTCGAACCGGAGCCGGATGTCCTCGAAGACGCCACTCCGCCCGTACAGTCCGGGCACGCCGGTCCGGATGAGCAGGCCGTGGTCGACCAGCGCATCGAGCAGCGCCGCCTGGTCGGGCGTGGCCGCCTGGATCGCGCGCACGTCAAACGTCCTTGGCGATCAGCAGGAGGCTGGCGTTGGTCTGGTGGATCCGCTCGTTGGCGACCATGAGCGACGCCGACATCGAGTCGCGGATATGCCGCCCGACGCTGAAGGGCGTGTCGTTCTTGAACCCGACGATCCCGGTCACGCCGAGCGCTCCCTGGCAGATCTTCGGGGCATGCTCGGACGCCGCGAGCTTGAGGTTGTTGAAGCGCAGGATCATCGCCATCGTCGTCAGCCGCTCACGGTCGCTCTCCGAGGCATCCGTGAAGTCGCGCAGGCCCGATCCGACCTCAGCGCGGAGCAGCGCCAGGTCCGTCATCAGATGCGACAGCCGCTGCGCAAGCGGTTGGGCGGCCTCGGGCCGGCCCTTCGCGGAGGCACGGACGAACGCTCGTGCGCGGTCGAACGCGTCGGTGGCGATGCCCAGCCAGAGATGCGACCACAGCACGTGCGTCACGGGCACCATCGACTCCGGGGCGATGGTCGAGAACGGCGTCGGCATGATCTGGTCGGTCGGGAACTCGGCGCGGACGGTGAAGCCCGGCGAGCATGTGCCCCGCATCCCCAGCGGATCCCACGTGCCGTTCTGCTCGAGGGTCGTCTGGTCGCGGCGCGTCAGCGCGAGGACCTGGTCGCCGGGCTCGGCGTCCGGCGTCCGGCGGAGCGTCGTCAGGAAGTCGTCGGCATAGGACCCGTAGGACACCGTCGGAGCGGCCTTCTCGAAGGTCGCACAGCCGTCCTCGGCAGGCGTCACGGCGGCGATCGATCGCCCGATGTCGCCGCCGGTCCCGATCTCCGAGGTGACCGACGCGATGAGCCGCTGCTCGCGCGCGAGCTCGCGCAGGTAGGCCTGGAACCACGGCGCGTCGTCGGCGTGGCGGATGAGCGTCGCCACCTGGATCTGGTGCATCCCGAACACCATGCCGCTCGCACCGCAGCGCCGGCCGAGTTCGAACACCGCCGCGGCGATCGTCTCGAGACGCATGCCCCCGCCGTCCATCTCGGCCGGGACCAGCGCGGCCAGGGCGCCTTCGGCGCGGAGCGCATCGATGGTCTCGCTCGGGAATCGGGCGTCCCGATCGACGCCGTCGGCGTTCGGCGCGGCGACCTCGTCCGCGATCCGTCGGATCGTCGCGAGGAATGCCTGATCGCGATCGACCCGCCCCGCGGTCACGCCGCGACCCCGAGCGTCTCGAGTGCGTCGCTGATCGAACGGACGCTCTGGAACACGGTCCGCTTCAGCATGGCGTCGGGGAACTCGACGTCGAACTCGGATTCGAGGGCCAGCATCACGTTGACGCTGGCATGCGACGTCATGCCGGCCTGGTACAGGTCCGCCTCGTCGTCGAGCACCTCGACGTCGGCGGGCAGCCGGCCATGCTCACGGATGATCTGCCGAACGCGCTCGACCACGAACCGAGGCCCCCCTGATTCGCTCTTGTTGCCTGTGTCGGTGCCCGATGGCGGGCTAGATGATGACGGCCGGAGCATACGATGCGGCGGGACCGCTCTGGGACCTTCGTCATGCTCCATCGGGCCCATTCGGCGCCCTTGTGGTGCGCATGTGCACCCGCGCGACCGACCTTGACACCCCGGGACTACCCCGCAAGCATCCGAACGTGAACACCGTGTCAATTCTTCGTTTTGGCCTTGACCTCGTGCCGGTCGCCTCGGTCGTCCAGAACATCGCGGACCACGACGCTCGCTACATCGAGCGCGTCTATACGGCGGGTGAGGTGGCGGACAGCCGGACGGCCTCCCGCGTCGATGCGCGTCGGCTCGCGGAGCGGTTCGCGGTCAAGGAGGCGACACTCAAGGTCCTGCCGGCATCCGACGAAGGCATCGACTTCCGGTCGATCGAGCTCGTCTGCGATCGCACGACCGGACGGCTCGGGGTGGCCGTCCACGGGAGGGCCGCGGAGCTGGCGGCCGCGTCGGGGATCACGCGCTTCGCGGTCAGCGTCACGAGCGACGAGCGGCTGGCCGCGGCGGTGGTCGTCGCGGAGGTCGGCGACGCGGGGGTCGATGAAGCGCCGGCTACGACTCGCTGATCTCCAACGGGCCGTCCGGGACCTCGATCAGGACACGGCCGCCCTCGACGACCACCGAGTAGACCGCGAGCGGGTCCTCCGCCGGAGGGTCGATCGGCTCGCCGCTCGTCAGGTCGAAGCGCGACATGTGGAGCGCGCAGGTCAGCGTTCCGTTGGTCAGGAACCCCTTGTCGAGCTCGAAATACTCGTGCGAGCAGACGCCCTGGACCGCGGTGAACTCGCCGCCCTGGTTGATCACGAGCACCTGGTCCGTGCCATCCACGAAGACCATCTTCATCTCGCCGTCGCCGATCTCGTCGATGCCGATCAGGTCGATCCGTCTCATCGCGCTGCCCCGCCCGCAGCGGGCCGGCGCGATGGAGGTTGTGGAGGCATCAGGCGGCGGCCTCGCCTGCGACGCCGTCGGTGCCGGCGATCCACTTCGCCTCGAGCAGCTCGCGCAGGCGATCCTGCGCCGAGGCCAGCGGGACCCTGGCCACCACCGGCTCGAGGAAACCGAGCACGATGAACTTGCGCGCCTCGTCCGGCGGGATGCCACGCGACTCGAGGTAGAAGAGCTGGGTCTCGTCGACCGGCCCGACCGAGCTCGAGTGCATCGCGCGGCGGCAGTCCGGCTGGTCGATCTCGAGGCTCGGGATCGCCACGGAGCGGGCGTCCTTGGACAGGTTCATGCCGAACTCGCCGAGGAAGCTGTCGGTGCCGTTGGCCGAGCGCTCGATCGTGATGAGGCCCTTGAGATACGTCCGGGACTTCTCGAGCAGCGCGGCCTTGGACAGCAGGTCCCCCGTCGTGTTCTTGCCGACGTGCCTCGTGTAGGAGGTCAGGTCGAACAGCTGCTCGTCGGCCCCGAACACGATCTCGACCTGTTCGACCGAGCTCCGATCGCCGACGAGCCGGTTGTCGACGCGGCTGCGGACGAGACGGCCGCCGAGCTGGGCGAGCGCCCACTGGAGCGTGGCGCCCTCCCCGACGTTCGCGGCCCGGTGCTGGATCGCGACGACGTTCGCGGGCAGCTCCTGGAGGCTCGCGACCTGGAGTGACGCCCCATCGCCGACGGTGACCTCCATCGTGCCGGCGAAGAACGACTGGGCAGCAGCGTCATCGACGTCGTCCACCGGCACCAGCTCCTCGACGACCGACGCCCTGGCGCCGGCACCGAGCCGGACGAGCGTCCGAGTGATCAGGGCTCGGTCGGCGGCGCCGAGTGCCCATCGGATGACGATCGGCTTGGCCAGGGTCACGCCGGCCGGGATATCGAGCACGACGCACTGGCTCCACAGCGCGCGGGTCAGCTGCGCGAACTTGTCGTCGCCCGGCAGTCCGGGTCCACCCTCGAGGAGCTCGCGCGCGGCATCCGCCTTCCGGCCGTGCAGGTCGGCGAATGTCGTGAATTCGACTCCCGCGTCCCGAGCCGCGTCCGAGAGGGCAGATCCGATCACGCCGCCCTCTGACAGGAACAGGAGGCCATCAGCGTCCTCCGGGAGGTCGCCGGCGACGTGCTCCGTCGCCGGGTCCCAGCACGAGACGCGCGGTCTCGAGGTGCGCCAGCCGAAGATCGATATAGGGCGTGTACAGGAGGTTCGATTCCGCCGGCAGCGACGGCATACGCGTCAAATGCCAACGCACGATCGTCGCGGGACCAATCGGGCAGTCCCTGGATCAGGTGAAGCTCATCGACGTCTGCGCGCTCGACGGGCAGGGACAGGTCGTCGAGGGCCCGCCGTGCGGGCCGGGGTCGTGAGGCCGGAGCCGTCAACCCAGGGACCCTTCCATCTCCATCTTCACCAGGCGGTTGAACTCGATGGCGTATTCCATCGGCAGTTCCTTGGTGAACACCTCGAGGAAGCCCTGGACGATGAGGTTCTGTGCCTCGTTCTCCGTCAGGCCGCGGCTCATCAGGTAGAAGACCTGGTCCGCGCTGATCTTGCCGACGGTGGCCTCGTGGGTCATGGTCGTGTCGTCTTCCTGGATGTCGATGTAGGGGTACGTGTCGCTGCGGCTCTGGTCGTCGAGCATCAGCGCGTCGCAGCGGACGCTGGCCACGACGTTGGTGGCACCCGGCGCCACCTTGAGCTGACCGCGATACGTCGCCCGGCCGCCATCCTTGGACACCGACTTCGAGACGATCCGCGAGCGGGTGTTCGGAGCGAGGTGGATGGCCTTGGCGCCCGTGTCCTGGTGCTGGCCCTTGCCGGCCACCGCGACGCTGATGATGTCGGCCGTGGCGCCCTCACCGCGCAGGTAGATCGCCGGGAACTTGACGGTCTTGCGCGAGCCGGTATTGGCGTCGATCCACTCGACCGTGCTGTTCTCGTAGGCGTGCGCGCGCTTGGTCACGAGGTTGTAGACGTCGTTCGACCAGTTCTGGATCGTCGTGTAGCGGACCTTCGAGCCGGGCAGCGCCACGACCTCGACGACCGCCGCGTGGAGCGAATCGGTCGCGTAGATGGGGGCCGTGCAGCCCTCGATGTAGTGGACCTTGGCGCCTTCGTCGACGACGATCAGCGTCCGCTCGAACTGGCCGGTGTTCTCGCCGTTGATGCGGAAGTACGCCTGCAGCGGGAGCGGCACCTCGACGCCCTTGGGCACGTACACGAACGAGCCGCCCGACCAGACCGCGCTGTTGAGCGCCGCGAACTTGTTGTCCTCGGGCGGGACGATCGTGCCGAAGTGCTTCTTGAAGATGTCCGGGTATTCCTTGAGCGCCTGGTCGGTGCCCATGAACACGACGCCGATCTTCGACAGCTCCTCGCGGACGCTGTGGTAGACGACCTCTGAGTCGTACTGGGCGCCGACACCGGCGAGGAACTTGCGCTCCGCCTCGGGGATGCCGAGCCGCTCGAACGTCGCCTTGATCTGCTCCGGGACGTCGTCCCACGACTTCTCTTCGCGCTCCGACGGCTTGCGGTAGTAGACGATCTTGTCGAAGTCGATCCGATCGAGACCATCGGTCCAGGTCGGCATCGCCCGCTTCTGGAAATGGTCGTAGGCGCGCAGCCGGAACTGGAGCATCCAGTCCGGCTCCTCCTTGAAGCCGCTGATCTCCTCGACCGTGGCGCGGGTCAGCCCGCGCTTGGTCTCGCGCAGGTACGCGATGTCGTCATGGAAGGCGAACTGTTCTCGCTTGTCGGTGACGATGTCGCGAGTAGCGGTCATTCGATCCTCGGTCCTTGGGTCCAGCGGGGACGTCGGCGAGCGGCCGGCGCGGACGGCCGGTCTGCCGTGGTCAATTCCGACCTAGATTATCGGGATTAAGGCCGAGACCGTCAACGACGGGCCATGTCACAGCGTGCGGCGGGCGACCTCGCGCTCAGCCGCGGCGGACGCGTCGGGATGGCCCGTGACCGCGGCCAGGAACGGCGCCCGATCGATGGCCAGGAGTGTCGAGTCGGCGGTCGTCGTCACCGTCGCCGTGCGCGGCACGCCCCGGAGCAGAGCGATCTCCCCGACACCCTCGCCGGGTGTCGAGAGCTCCCGCAGGAAAACGCCGTCCTGGAGGACGCGCAGCCTGCCCGCCGCCAGCACGTAGAAGCGATCGCCCGGCTCGCCCTGCCTGATCAGCTCGACGCCGGACGGCGTTGTGACCCAGACGGCATGCCGGGCGACGGCCTCGAGCTGCGGCGCGGGCAGCGGCCGGAAGATCGGGTTCCGCCGCAGCAGGGCCAGTTCACGCACCGGCACGACGGCACGCCGATCGAGATCCGTCAGGCCCCGCCAGCGCACGGCCACGATCACGGGCAGCGTCGCAGCGACGACCAGCACCGCGAACACGACGTCCCCGGCGGCGACGAGGACCGGGACCAGGACCGAGCCCGCCGCCAGGCCAGCCATCGCGAGGCCCTCCTGGAGCCCGAAGACCCGCGCCAGCACCTCGTCACGTATCGACCGCTGGAGCATCGTCCGCCCGGCGATGTCGACGATCGCCAGGCCGGCACCGCCCAGGACGACAAGCAACGGTGCGAGGGTGGCGGACGCAGTCAGGCCGATCACCGCGAGACCGATGCCCCACGCCACCGCACCGGCCGCCGCGACCGCCGCCAGCCTGCTCCGCCCGACGATCGTGAACGTCGCGGCACCACCGAGGATCGCGCCAGCACCGAGGGCCCCCGCCAGGATCCCGGCGCCCGGTTCGCCCGTCCCCAGGAGATCGAGCGCGAGGAGCACGAACAAGACGTCGGCAGCGCCGATCATCAGCATCCGGACCGTGAGCAAGCCCACCACGAGGCGGGCGTCCCGGTCGGCCACGATGACCCGCAGCCCGGCGAGGACGCCACGGTCTTCCTCGTCGTCGTCCTGCGATCGGCCCTCGTCGACGCCCGCGATCGGCGGCGCAGGCCGGAGCCGCATCGTCGCCAGTGCCGCGACGGCGAGGAGCACGGCCGCCGCGAGGAAGACCGTCCCGGGCGTCCCGCTGGTGAGGATCGCCGCGGCCATCAACGGCCCGGCGAGGATGCCGGCTCCCTCGATCAGGCCGCTCGCCGCGTTGGCCGCCGTGAGGTCCTCCGGTGATGCGGCGAGGCCCGGCAGAAGCGCCGATTGCGTCGGCCGGGTCACCACCAGCGAGGAGGCTGCGACCGTCGCAGCGGCGTACACGACGAGTACTGGTGCGTCCGCGAGCATCGTCACGGCGGTCGTCAGCATCGCGATCGCCTGGACCGCATAGCCGAAGGCGAGCACGCGCTCGCGCGGATATCGGTCGCCAAGGGACGCGGCGGCAGGTGCGAGAAGCGCGGCGGGCACGAGCTGCACCAGCGCCACGACACCGACGGAGACGGGTCCCGTCCGCTCGTACGCGTAGATCAGGATCGCGACCCAGGTCCCGAACTCTGCCGCGTTGAAGAGGAAGAACGCAGGCAGCACGCGTCGAAGCGCGCCGTTGCCGACGAGGCGGCGGAGCACGGTCGCGATCCCCCCGTCGGGCGGCATGGCCCGCGATGGTACGCGGCTGGCTCAGCGGGTTTCAGACCGTCGCGAAAACCACGACACCGCCCCGGGTGGGACGGTGTCGTGTCGACTGTTCAGCGATCGGATGCCGTCAGGCGCGGGCCGGCGTGTCCTTCGGGATCGAACGGGTCTGGCCAGCCGCGCCGAGTCCTTCGGGGAGAGGGGCCGGGGGCTCGGTGAACGGGCTGTCCGGCGTCTCGAGTGAATCGCTGTACGCGGACGGCTTGACGCCGGCGGTGCTTGGCCGCGTCGAAGGCGCGGGTGTCGTCATCGAGATCCCAGGCCGTGCGGCGGTCAGCCATCCGTTCGCGGGCCCGCTGGGCGCTCTCGCGCAGACGCGTCTTGACGCTCGGCGAGTTGATCAGTGCCCAGCCGACCATGCCGATCGTCACGAGCCCGGCGAGGATGAACGGCGTGCGTGAAACCCAATTCGTGGGCTTCACGAGGCCGGCTGATTCCGCGGCGCCGCGGGCGCCCTTGGCGACCTGCTTGGCACCCTTCTTGGCGCCGTCGGCGACCTGTTCGGCATGTTCGACTTGGCGACTTGTCCATCTCGACCGCGGTCAGGTCGACCCGCGGCATCTCGAACTCGCGCCGGAACGCCTCGATGTCCTTGCGGACCTCGCGAAGCTCCTTGCGAGCGTCGCCGAGCCCCTTGGCGATGTCGTCGCGGGACATCTCCGGCAACCGCAGCTCGGGCAGTCGGAAATCCCTGCGGATCGTTTTCAGGTTCAACTCAGGCATCGCTCGCCTCCTCGTCACAGGTGGTCCCCAAGGATACGCCGATGGGTCGTGTGTGCCTTGATGCGACACGGCCCGATGGGATTGCAGTCCCGTACCATCCGGCGTCGGCAGACCTGAGCGTGAGGGCTGAGCGTGAGGGCCCTGAGCGTCAGGGGGTGAGCGTCTTGGTCGCCCAGGATCCCCAGTTGCCGTTGCGGTCGCGCTCGCGGACCCGGAACTCGTAGACCGCGCCGCGTCGCCACCACTTGGTCGCGGACGTCGAGCGGGTCGTCCCGAGGTTCTCCCACGTCCCACCGGCGAGACGCCGCTGGCTCTGGAAGTAGCGGTGCCCGGCGGTCAGGACCTGCAGGCGGAGGTCGCCACCGCTCCAGCGGATCGTGCCGCGTGCCCAGGTCGCGTTGAGATAGACCTTGCTGAATGAGCCGACCCGCGCGTAGCCGCCCGTCCGGTCGGGGCCACGGAGGTAGACGCCCGCCCAGTAGCGGGTCCCATCGTCGGCGATCGCCAGCCCGAAACCGACGTAGTTGTAATCGTCCGAGACGACGATGGCCCGGTGACCGGCCGACGCCATCCAGCCCTGGACGGCGAACGATGCGGAGTAGTCGAGGGGGCCGGCTGTATTCCACGCGATGATCTCGCCCGCCGCGTACCAGCGGATGCCTGCCGCCTCGATCATGTCGAAGACGTCCCGGCCGCCCGCTTGCGTATGGCTGAAATTGCCAGTGGCGGCCATGTACTCGGCTCGATCGCGAGCCAGCGCCGCCATCCGTGGATCCCAGCGGAGCTTGACGAGCCCGCGCGCCGTGCGGCGTTTGTTGGTGAGGGCAAGCGCGTCCTGTTCGGCAGCCCGGATGGCTGTCTCGCTCACATCGGAATCGGTCGCGGTCGCCGCTGGGACGGCGCCGGCGACCAGGACGATCGCGAGGGTGAGCGGGCCGAGGCGGCGGAGATGGGAACGCATGAGTCGATGGTCGGCAGCCGTGGCGCGTCCGGGAACCGCTCGGCGGTCCCAGCCATCGTGGGCGGATGGTCCCTGACGGACCGCACCCGAGCCGACCCGACCGACCCGGACCACGCCGTTCCGACCTGCCATCGGCGGCGGCGACGGTCGCGCGTCGCGTCTGCGACCATAGGAACGACCCGACCGACGAAGGAGACGAAGATGTCTGCCATCCGACGCGCGGAGGTCGCATGGGCCGGCGATCTCGCATCAGGTAAAGGGACCGTCAGTGCGGTCTCGAGCAACGCATTCACCGACCTGCCCACGAGCTGGGCCGCGCGGACCGAGACACCGGGCGGGAAGACCAGTCCCGAGGAGCTGCTCGCGGCCGCGCACGCGTCCTGCTTCGCGATGGCGTTCTCGGGCGGCCTCGGCCGGGCCGGCACGCCGCCGGACCGGCTCGCGGTGTCGGCCGACGTGACCTTCGACAAGGTCGAGGCAGGCTGGCGCGTCGTGTCCAGTCACCTGACCGTGCGCGGCGTGGTGCCCGGGATGTCGAACGAGGATTTCGTGGCCGAGGCCGAGGCGGCCAAGGACGGTTGCCCGATCAGCCAGGCGCTCAAGGGCAACGTCGCGCTCAGCGTCGACGCCGCGCTCGAGGGCTAGCCCCGGCCGACCCCCGCGTCCGCGAGCTGACCTCAGCCGATCGCGAGCATCCGCCGTGGGTTGGCCACGGTCATCGTGTCGATCTCGGCCTCGCCGACACCGGCGTCGCGCAGGCGCGGGAGGAACGTCCGCACGAGGTACGTGTAGCCGTTGCCCCCGTAACGCGTGAGCTGCGAGTCGTGGCAGACGTCCTGGGACAGCAGGATCCGCTCGACGTGCCCGCGACCGAGAAGGTCGCAGAGGAGATCGACGACGCGGCCCTCGCCGAGGCGCTCGCATGGGCGAGAACGACATGCCGAGGAAGTCGAACTCGAGGCTCGCCCCGCGCTCCACGATGGCGAGGTAGTGGTCGAGCCGCGGGAACGAATCGGCGTGGCCGATGACGACCCGGGCCGGGTCGGCGCCCTCGTCCTCGATGATCCGCAGCTGGTCGAGACCGACGGCTGACAGCACACCGTGGGTCGTGATCGCGAGGCCCGTGCGCCGGGCGGCGCGCGCGGCCGCCCGGTGGACCCGCTCCTCCAGCGCCGAGACCCATGGCTTGTCCGTGCCGATCTCGCCGATGATGCCCGGCCGGATGCCGGTGTCGCCGATCCCCTCGGTCGCCTCGCGGACCAGCTCGTCGGCGAGATCCTCGACGGAACGCCGGTCGATGCGCGCCTCGGGCGGGTAGTAGGCGCCGCGATACCAGCCGCAGCCCATGACGACGTGCAGCCCGGATGACCGGGCGATCCCGGCGAGCCAGGTCGGGTCGCGCCCGACGCCGGGGAGCGTCAGGTCGACCAGGCCGCTGCCGCCAGCCTCGCGGTAGGCCGCCAGCTCCTCGAGGATGAGCGGCTCGTCGCGGGTGAGCTGCCAGTAGTCCCACCGGTCGGGCACGTGCCAGAGGGCGATCTGGGTGTGCTCGTGCGGCAACGTGAACCCGAGGTCCGTCGGGTCGATCGGGCCGAGGACGGTCTGGATGTGGGCCATCGCCGCCCGATGCTACGCCGTGGACACCGCCGGGCGCTCGACCGCCGCCGACGCGAGCAGCACGTCGAGGAGTGCGGTCGCGCGGCGGATCGATTCTTCAGGACGATAGGAATCGCCGGCTTCGATGCGCTGGAGCAGGAGACCGTCCAAGAGCGCCAGGAACCCGCGGGCCAGGCCGTCGACATCGATCCACACTGGCAGCTCACCACGCGCGATGCCCTCGCGGAGCAGCAACTGCGCGGCCCCGACCAGGCGCTCACGGCGGCGGGCCAGCATCTCGCGGACGCCGGGCTCCTCGCCGGCCTCGGCCCAGGCGCGCACGAGGCCCACCTGGCCCGGCGCTCCCTGGAACTCGTCGATCGACTCGACGTAATACGCGATCGCCATGGACAGGCGGTCGGCGGTCGAGGTGAGCGGCGCCAGGCGGATCGCCAGCTCGTCGAGGCCTTGTCCGGAGATCAGGTCGCAGCTCTGGAGGAACAGCTCCTCCTTGCCGGTGAAGTGCGTGTAGATCGCCCCCACCGACAGGCCGGACCGGCCGACGACGTCGGCGATCGTCGCGCGGTGATAGCCCTTCTCCGAGAACACCTGGACTGCGGCGCGGATGATCCGGTCGCGGACCTGCTGCTCCTGGGCGGCGGAGAGGCGTGGCACGAAAGTCGACTCCAAAACGAATGGTCGCTCCCGCAACGGTAACGCGGCTGCCCTCACTCCGCAACGCGTTGCCGTTGACAAAGGGAATGACCATTCTCTATGGTTGGAGGCGACCGATCGAAGCGCCACGACTGGGGTACACCGTCATGTTCAGTGCCTGGGGAGCGTTCGTCTATCGCTTCCGCCGTCCCATCCTCGTCGTCGCCGTCCTGTTCGCGATCGCGTCCGCATCGCTCGCGTCGCAGGTCACCGGGGCGCTCAGCGCGGGCGGCTGGACCGACCCGGATTCGGAGTCCGCTGCCGTCACCGATCGGCTGACGCGGGACTTCGGAGCGGGCGGGGGCGCGATCATCGCGGTCTTCCGCGGCGCAGCGGGCGACGACGCTCGGTCAGCGACGTTCCAGGAGACCGTCGCCGGCTCCCTCGACCGCCTCGTCGCCGACGATCGGGTCGACGGCGCGATCGGTTGGGCCGAGACCCAGGACGACCGGTTCATCAGCACCGACGGGACCTCGGCCTACGTGGTCGTCCGACTCTCGATCACCGACGAGGCCGCGGTCGACCAGATGCCCGAGCTTCGCGCGCTCGTCGACTACCCGACCGACGTGACCCTCCAGCTCACCGGCGTAGCGCCCGCGACACAGGATCAGGCCGAGCAGTCGGAGAAGGAGCTCCTGCAGGCCGAGACAGTGTCGTTCCCGTTCGCGGCGCTGATCCTGATCCTCGTCTTCGCCTCGCTCGTCGCTGCGGGCATGCCGCTCCTCGTCGCCGCGCTGGCCATCCCGACCACGCTCGGCGGCGTCTACCTGGCCGCCCAGGTGACCGAGCTGTCGATCTACGTCCAGAACGTGGCCACGATGCTCGGACTGGCTCTCGCGATCGACTACTCGCTGTTCATGGTCAGCCGCTTCCGCGAGGAGTTGCGCCGCGGCCGCGATGTCGGCACGGCCGTCACGATCACCGTCGCCACCAGCGGCAAGGCCGTCACCTTCTCTGGGCTCGCGGTCGCGGTCGGGCTGTCAGGCCTGCTCCTGTTCGAGCCGACCGCGCTCCGGTCGTTCGGGATCGGCGGCGCGCTGACGGTCGGCGCATCGGTGTTCTTCGCGCTGACATTCCTGCCGGCAGCGCTGGGCATGCTCGGCCCGCGCGTGAACGCCCTGAGCGTGTCCGGGCTCCGCGACCGCATCGGGCGCGCACTTGGCCGGCCCGTCGGTGCCGCAGCGGAAGCGGCCAGGACATCGAGGTGGGAGCGGATGGCGCATTGGGTCATGGCGAGGCCATTTACGGTGCTCGTCCCGACGCTCGTCCTCCTGCTCCTTCTCGGCATTCCGTTCCTGCGCCTGGAGCAGGGCATCCCGGACGCGACGGTCCTGCCGCCGGGCATCGAGAGCCGCGAGGCGTCGGTCGCGTTGTCGACCGACTTCCAGGCCGGCGAGACGTCGCCGATCATCGTGCTCGCGACCGTCGATGGCGCACCGACCGACGAGGCCAACATCCAGCGCATCCTGGACCTCGGCACGGCGATCGACAGCGTCGACGGGATCGATCGCGTCGAGGGACCATTCGCCGGCCTCAAGGACCCGGCCAGCGGGGCCGACCTCGATGCCGCCGGCCTCGCCGCGCTCTTCGGCGCGCCGCGCGACCAGCTGCCGCCAGAGCTCGCGACCGGCCTCGAGCGTCTCGAGGAGGCGTACATCCGTGGCTCGACCGTCCGGCTCGATGCCGTGAGTCCGGAGTCGCCGCTGTCACCTGCTGGCACTGCAGTGGTGCCACGCGTTCGCGCGGTCGAGGTCGCCGGTGTCGAGAGCCTCGTCGGTGGCCTCGCGGCGGACGGTCACGACTTCATGGCCAGCCAGTCGGCGACGATCCCATGGGCGATCGCCTTGACCCTCGGGGGGAGCGCGGTGATCCTGTTCTTCCTGTTCGGATCGGTCGTGATCCCGATCAAGGCCGTGATCATGACGCTGCTCTCGATCACCGCCTCGTTCGGCGCGCTCGTGTTCATCTTCCAGGACGGCCACTTCGCCGACGTTCTCGGGTTCACGACGCCGGGCTTCACCATCGCCGGCAACCCGATCATCATGTTCAGCGTGCTGTTTGGCCTGTCGATGGACTACGAGGTCCTGCTCCTGTCGCGGATCCAGGAGGCCTATCGGCGCACCGGCGACAACACCGCGTCCGTCGCCGAGGGGCTGGCGAAGACCGCCGGTGTCATCACCGGCGCCGCGCTGATCATGGTCACGGTCTTCTCGGCCTTTGCGCTGGCCGAGTCGATCACCATCAAGAGCATCGGGGTCGGCATGGCGATCGCCGTTTTGATCGACGCCACGATCGTGCGCGTGTTGCTCGTGCCTGCCGCGATGCGGCTCATGGGTCGCTGGAACTGGTGGGCGCCCGGACCGCTCGGCCGACTGGCCGATCGACTCGGCTTCAGCCACGTCGAGGACGAGCCCGCGTCCGCCACGCCGACACCGACACCCACACCGGCGGGCGCCGGGACATAGCGCGATGGACGACCGAACCGATCAGGTGACGCGCCTCGGCCCCGAGAGTGGTGGTCGGGGTCCGAACGAGCCAGACGCGCGGGTGTACAGCTGGGAATGGGGCACTGGCCGTGGCTCGGACCAGGAGCGCCGGCCCGGGCTGCCTTGGATCGGCGTCTTCCTGCTGGTCTTCGGCGGACTGCTCGTTCTTCAGCAGCTGTATCCCGAGTCACGCTCGCTGGGTTCGGTGCTGGTGCTCGCGATCGGGCTGGCCTTCCTCGTCAGATGGGCCATCTCCCGCGGGACGGGCTCGCTGTATGCCGGGGCGATCATCACGGCATTGGCGGTGCCGGACGCGCTCGGCAACGCGGGTCTGAGCCGTGAGGGCCTCGGGACGCTGAGCCTCGGGATCGCGTTCCTGTTCATCGCCGGGGTGCGCATGCGGTCGGGCGGCGGCGTCGGGTGGCAGGCGTGGTTCGGCGGGCTGCTGACGCTCATCGGTGCCGTGGATCTCATCCAGCCGCAGTTCGGCGGGCTGGTCGTACCGCTCGCGTTGGTCGTGCTCGGGGCGATCCTCGTGTTCGGCGGCTCGTTCCGCCAGGATCGATCACGCGAGGGCCGCCTCCGCTAAGTCCTGCGGCGAGCGGGCCCCTTGACATCGCGGTTGTAGATTAGTCCGGGGGTTCGTCCGTGCAGGAGGGCAGACACGTGAGACAACCACCGATCGGCATAGCAGTCCTGGGATTCTTCGCCCTGGTGAACGGCATCTCCGCCGCGATCATCGGGCTCCAGCTCATGGGCATCGTCACCTTCGGGCCAGTCTCGACCGGGACCGGCGTCTTTTTCTGGGGGTTGATGGCCTTCATCCTCGGCGTCCTCTATGTCGCCGTGGCCTACGGGGCCTGGAATCTCCGGATCTGGGCATGGACCAGCGGGATGCTGCTCGCCGCGCTCGGGATCCTCAACGCGGTCTTGATCCTTTTCGCCACCGGCGATCTCACCAAGGGTCTGGCCGCGGCGCTCCTTCCTGCGGTGATCCTGTGGTACCTGAACTCTGAGGGCGTGAAGGAAGCCTTCGTCAAGGGTGAGCAGGAGGCCGGCCGCTACGCCAGCAGCTACGACCGGGAACAGGCCGAGCGGATCGCCGCCGAGCGCTCGACGGACTAACTCGCGGGCGACCGAGCCCGTCGCGACGTCGATGGCCTCGGTCATGACGTCTGCGACGCTCTGCAGCTCGGCATCGGTGATCACGAACGGCGGCCCGAGCAGGATCGTGTCCCCATCAACGCCGTTCGCGTTGCCCGTCCCCGAATAGACAAGCACGCCCCGCTCCCGCGCAGCCGCCACGACCCCTTCGGTCACCCGAGCCGCTCGCGGGAACGGCCGGCGCGTGGCGCGGTCCGCGACCAGCTCGACACCGACCATCAGACCGCGACCCCGGATCTCGCCGACAGCCGGTTGCTCCTCCAGCGCGCCGCGGAGCAGCGTCGTCAGGCGGACGCCCTTGTCCGCGCTCGCCTCCACGAGGCGATTCCTCGTGCAAGGATCCGCAGCACCTCGCCTGCGACGGTGGCGCCGATCACCGAGTGCGAGTGCGTGAAGCCGTGGACAAAGCCCTTCCCCGGCGCCGTCACCGTGTCGTGAACACGCGCCCGCTGGCCGCCGCGAAGGCGAACGGCCAGTAGCCACCGGTCGTGCCCTTGGCGGCGACGAGGATGTCCGGTCGGACGCCCCAGTGGTCGAGGCCGAACCAGCGACCCGTCCGGCCGAAGCCGGTCATGACCTCATCGGCGATCAGCAGGACGCCGTTGCGCGCGCAGACGTCGGCGATCGCCGGCCAGTAGTCATCGGGCGGGACCACGGCCCCCAGCGTGGCCCCGACGATCGGCTCGGCGAGGAACGCGGCGACGCGCCCGGGCCCGAGCGTCGCGGATCGCGGCGTCGAGCTCGGCCGCGAGCGGCTGCGCCGTCGCCGAGCGCATGGGCATCGGACTCGCTCCGCCCGATACGGGTAAGCCGCCGAGACGTGCCGGAACCGACCGAGCCACGGCTCATACGGCCGGCTCGGAGGGCGGGCCGACCGGACCTGCGTCGAGCGCGCCCAACGTATTGCCGTGGTAACTACCCGTAGCGCGAGATCAGCACCTCGCGGTCGGGTTCGCCGCGGGCAAGGTGATAGACGCGGGCCAGTCTTGAGTGCGGTCTCGATCGCCTCCGATCCGCCTGACACCGGGATAGATCGCCGGGTCGTCGACCGGCAGGACGCGGCGACCGCTGCGGCGTACGCCTCCAGCGGTTCGGTCGTGAACGCCGAGCCATGGGCGATAGGCCAGTCGACGCGCCTGGTCGGCCATCACGTCGGCGATCGAGGCTCGGCCATGCCCGACGTTGACGACGATCGCCCCGCCGGCGGCATCGATGTACGTCCGCCCTCGGCGTCGCGGATCGTCGCGCCGCTTGACTTCGACCGCGACCGGCGGGTCGGCTGACGAGCGAGCGACGGAAGACGCGGCCGGCGGCCGGTGTGGGTCGGTCAGCGAACGATTGTAGCAGCCGGTCGATCGGGCTCGGGAACCGCCGATTGCCGACCGGTGTACGAGGGTACGGTTGTCGTGGAGGGCCGTCCACATCGAAGACGCCGATCTGATCGCGCGCGCTCGCACAGGCGACGTCGCGGCGTACGAGGCCATCGTGCGCCGCTATCAGGACGTGGCCATCCGGACCGCGCACCTCATCTGCCCGGAGACCGACGCCGACGATGCAGTCCAGGACGCCTTCCTCAAGGCCTACGACGCCCTCCCTCGCTTTCGCGAGGGATCGCCGATCCGGCCGTGGCTCCTGCGCATCGTGGCGAATGAAGCACGCAATCGACGCCGCTCGGCGGGGCGTCGGCACGGCCTCGCGCTCCGCGTTGCGGAGGCAGAGCCGAGCAGTCGGACGACACCCGGACCGGAGAACATCGTGATCGCCGCCGAGCAGCGAACGGAGCTGCTGAACGCCCTCGCGACGCTCCGGGACGACGACCGTGAGGTGCTCGGCGCGCGCTTCCTGCTGGACCTTTCCGAAGCGGAGACGGCCGAGACCCTCGGCATCCCGCGCGGCACCGTCAAGTCACGGACGTCGCGCGCGCTCGCGCGCCTGCGCGAGGCCCTTGGCGCGACATCGGGGCTCGAGCGATGACCGATCGACCGCTCGCCGGCCGCGACGACTCTGCCTTGGAGGACGCCCTCCGTTCGCTGGCGACGGCGATCGACTGGCCGGCCACGGCGCCGTTGGCTCCGTCGGGGGCGACCGCCGGTCCGGATATCGCGACGCGCGTCCGGGTCCGGATCGCGTCCGGCGAACGCGCCCGACCCGCGCGACCCTGGTGGCGTCCCTTGACCCGGCCCGTCCGTCGCTCGCTCGTGCTCGCCATCGTGGCGCTGCTGGCCCTCGCGATCGTGGCCGGAGCGGTCGGCCTCGGGCTGCCTGGACTGCGCTTCATCCTGGGCGAGCCGCCGGCATCGGTCCTGCCATCGCCCACCCCGGTCGCCACTGCGACGCCGAGCGACCTGCCCACACCGCCGCTCCCGGCCGTCACAGGCAGCCGGATCGGCCTCGGGCGGCAGGTTGCGCTCGAGGACGTCGAGCCGCAGACCGGGCGTTCCGGTGCGGCTGCCGACGGACGCGCGGCTGGGTCCGCCGGACACCGTGTGGATCGACAGCAGCAAGTTCGACCAGATCGCCTACGTCTGGGCGGCCGACGAGGACCTGCCCGAGACGTCGGAGCGTGGCGTGGGGCTCGTCCTCATGCGCTTCGCCGGTCGGAGCGACGAGGAGTTCTACCAGAAGGTCATCGGCACCGGGAACACGCTCCAGACCGTCACGGTCGACGGCCACGACGGCTACTGGATCACCGGCGAGATGCATTTCTTCTTCTACGTGTCACCCGACGGCACTGGTCACGTCGACGACGGCCGACGCTGGGTCGGCGACGCTCTCGTCTGGAATGACGGTGAGGCGACCTATCGGATCGAGAGCGCGCTCGGGCGCGACGCCACCATCGAGATCGCCGAGTCGATCGAGTAGTCCGGCGCCGCGACACGCGGGAACCTGCGACCGCCCCAAGGTGTAGGAGCTGTACACGTCCCGACACCGGACGGCCTCCGGAGGACCCACCAGATGTCATCGACCCGGTCGCTCATCCGCTCGCTCGCGGTGCTTGGCGCTGCCTTCCTCGCGGCATGCTCGGCATCTGGTGCTTCGCCATCGTCGGCCCCGAGCGCCACATCGGCCGCACCGACGGCCCCCGCACAGAGCCCGAGCTCGGCGCCGACGGCACAGCCCAGCGCGGGCGCCGGCGACGCGTGGCTGATCGTGAGCGACGCGACCGAACCCACGCTCCGGGTCATCCTCGACAGCACGCTCGAGGACATCTTCGAGCTGCCGGTCGGCGCTCCCGACGACACCTGGGGGCACGTCCTGACCGCGACCCCGGGCGACACGACGACACGCATCCACAACCTCGTCGTCCAGCCAGGTTTCGGTGGCTCGACACAGGACATCGACGGCCGCTGGCGGCTGCCGACCGTCGGCCTCGACCCGATCCCGGGTGGCGTGTCGGCCGACCGCTCGACGATCGTCCTGGTCGAGGCCGACGCCGAGCACGGCGCCGCCGGCAGCGACCGCACCGTCAGCCGTTTCGCGGTCGTGGATGGCCGACTCGGGCTGGCCGACCCGCCACGGATCATCGAGCTCCAGGGCGCCTTCGACTACGACGCGTTGTCGCCCGACGGCAAGCTCCTGTACGTCGCCGAGCAGGTGCCCGGTCCGCTCGAGGCGCGCTACCAGGTCCGCGCGGTCGAGACCGCCACGGGCCGGATGCGGGACGCGATCATCGTCGACAAGACGCAACGTCGACGAAGAGATGGCCGGCTGGCCGGTCGACCAGGCGCGCCGCGCCGACGGCATGGTGATGACCCTGTACCGCGGAGCCGAGTATCCGTTCGTGCACGCCCTGTCGAGCAAGGAGGCATGGGCCGTCTGCATCGACCTGCCGACCCGTGGCTTCGACGACGTCGAGGCCGCCGCCGACTGGGGCATCGTCAGCCTCGGCGCCGGCAGGAGCGACCTCGCCGTCAACGCGACGCTCGGGATCGCCGTCGAGATCAACGCCGATCTGAGCGTCAGGCGGACCATGGACTTCGAGCCGTCGGCGGCCGCCGCGTTCCGCCTCGCGAAGTTCGGGCACAGCGAGCTCGGCCCCGCCGGTCGACGGGTGATCGCCGCGCCCGATGGCGCGAGCGTCTTCGCTGCGGGCGAGGGCGGCATCGTCCGGCTCGGCGCCACAAAGCTGGACGTCCAGCAGCGCTACCTGACCGGCACCGCGATCGACGGGTTGGCCCTGACGCCGGATGGCACCACGCTGTTCGCGCTCACCCGGACCGGTGGCCGGATCGCGCGGCTCGACGTCGCGACCGGCGAGGTCGAGCGCTGGGTCGGCGAGGGCGGCTTCGACCGCCTGCTCGGTGCGGCGCCCTGGTAGCTCGGCACCATCGCGCCTCTCAGCGCGTTCTCAGGTTTTGTTGAGAATCTCCGGTCGACGGCGCAGACGTCCGCCGCCCTCCGGAGGCGCTCCCCGTGACCCGAACCCGAACCATCGCGCTCGCCCTGCTGGCGGTCGCCGCCCTCGCGGTCGGCGGCTACATCGCCTACGACCAGGTCCTTCGCGGGGACAGCGTCGCCGCACTCGCTCTCCCGACCGAGACGTCCACGTCGCCAGCTGCCAGCGCGCCGGCCGCGAGCCAGGACGCGGCGAGCCAGGACGCGGCGAGCGCGGCGCCCGGCACCGACACCGGCGTCGCCGGCGAGTGGCAGGTCGGCGCCGACAGCGTCGCCGGCTATCGCGTGCGGGAACGGCTCGCCAACATGCCGGCCGAATCCGACGCGGTCGGCCGCACGTCCGACGTGACGGGATCGATCACCGTGGAGGCGGCTGGGGACGGTGCACGGCTGACGGCCGGCACCCTGAACGTCGACGCCTCGACGATCACCTCGGACGAGAGTCGGCGCGACAACCGGCTGCGGACCGAGGGCCTCCAGACCGACCAGTTCCCGAGCGCGACATTCGTGGTGACCCAACCGATCGACGTCCCCGCGGCCGCGCTGGCCGGAACGGCCACCGACATCACACTGGTCGGCGACCTGACACTCCACGGCGTGACGAAGTCGGTGCAGATCCCAGCCCAGGCGCAGCTGGCGGACGGGCGGATCCAGGTTGCCGGGTCGCTGACGTTCGCCCTGGCCGATTTCGACATCACCGCGCCGAACGTCGGCGGGTTCATCCTCTCGATCGCCGACGAGGGCACGCTCGAGTTCCTCGTCAACTTCGAGAAAGCGGCCTGACGCCGCGGGCGGCGCGGCCGCGTTAGCGGCGCGGCCGCGTTAGCGGCGCTACCGCGTGTAGACGCCGCCCGGGTCGAGCTCCTCGCGGATCAGCCGCAGCTCCTCGTCGGTCGGCGCCGGCGTCGTGCCGAGGTCGTCTGCGACCTTGACCTCCCAACCGATGGTCGCCCGGACCTCGTCCAGGGTGGCCCCGGGGTGGAGCGACGCGAGCCGCATCTCGCCGCTGTCGTCGAACCGGTAGATCCCGAGGTCGGTCACGACGACCGACGGGCCACGGCCCAACCAGCCGCCCTCGCGCCGGATGCGCTCGGCCTGCTCGGAGCCCCCCGGGTTGCCGGGCGACGTACGGAAGTCGATCGACTCGACGAACGAGCGCGCCGACTGGCGCATGATCACGAACACCTGGCGGGCGTTGATCGCGATCTCGCATGCACCGCCGGAACCGGGCAGCCGCGTTTTCGGGTGGTCGTAGCTCGCCGATCACGGTCGTGTTGATGTTCCCGAAGCGGTCGATCTGGGCGGCGCCCAGGAAGCCGACGTCGATGAGGCCGCCCTGGAGGTAGTAGCCGAACAGCTCGAGCATGCTGACGACGGCGGTCGAGCCGGTGACGATCGTCGGGTCGCCGATGCTGAGCGGCAGCCGCTGGGGGCGCGCCCCGAAGACACCCGCCTCGTAGACCAGCTCGATATCGGGCGCGACGGTCCGCTGGGCGAGGTTGACCGCGATGTTGGGCAGGCCCACGCCGACGAAGCAGACCCGCTGGCCCTCGAGGGCACGGGCCGCGGCCACGATCATCATCTCCGACTTGCTGAAGGCGGGATCGTTCATCGCGCGTGCTCAGGCGTGTGCACCACGTGACCGTATCTGGCATCGAGCATGGCTCCGACGCCGATCCTGCGCACGGGATGCACCGTCAGTCGCCGCGAGCGACCTTCGTTGCCGATGTGGTGCATGACATGCCCACGGGCGAGGACAACGACCTCCCCAGCCTCCCGAATGGTCACCACGTGCACATCCGTCACGGCACGTCCCCGACAGAGGTGTAGACGGTCTTGCCGAGCCGCCGCGCGGTCGCGACCATCCGGTCCGCGCCCTCCGACTGGCCTCCGATGCGCAGACAGGCATCGCAGCGTTCGAGGACGCGCTCGGCGATCGGATGGAAGATCTCCGTGTCGGGATCGCCCGCCTCGCCCTGCGCGAGGGCCTGCTCGATGAGGGGCAGCGCGAACCATTCGCCCATCACGGGCAGGTGGCCCCGCCGGTAGAGCGCCAGCGAGACGCGCGTCATCGCCTCGACGTTGGCCGCGATGCGCTCGGGATCGCCGTCGGTCCCGGAACGGTACGGGCCGGCCACGAGGATCATCAGGCCATCGCTCATCGATAGGTCCCGTAGTCGACCGAGCCCGACGGGGCCGACTCGGTCGGGCGCAGTGCCGCCACCCGCTCCGAGCCGAGCTTCTCGAGGTAGGCCGCCCGGCCGTCGAGGTCGTAGACCCAGTCGCGCAACCACGCCTGGACGGCGTCCTCGTCGCGGGTGATGGGATCCCAGTCGAGATAGAACCGGTTGTCGCGGTCGTAGGCGCCCTGGACGTACGAGGGATGCGCCCCCCACGGCTCCACGACGACCGCGTCCACGATCAGGCCGGGGATGATCGTCCGGTTCGGGTCCGCGCGGATGACCGCTTCGTCGACGACCTCCTCGACCACGACGATGACCCGATCGGCAGCGAAGGCGGCTTCCTTCTGGCAACCGAGCAGGCCCCACACCTGGGTGTCGCCACCGGCCGACGCGCGCTGGGCGTGGACGATCGCGACATCCGGCTTGAGCGGCGGGACGGCGTAGACGACGCCGTCGTCGTACGGCGACGAGATCTGTCGGATGAGGGGGTTCACGACCGGGAGGTCGGTCTCGAAATACGAGCGGAGCGGGAAGAACGGCAGGTTCATCGCCCCCGCCGTATACCGGCCGACCATCCCGAAGTGGCTGTACTCCTCGATCGCGAGTGCCTGATCCGGGATGTCGCCCTCGATCCGCCGACGGATCGCGCCGAGCCCGCCGACGCCCGGATTGCCGAGCCAGCTGAAGATCAGCTTGCTGGCGACGCCGCCCGCGATCATCTGGTCGTAGATGACGTCCGGTGTCAGCCGGGCCAGCGTCAGATCGCGCTTGCGCTGCCGGATGATCTCGTGCCCGGCGGCGAAGCTGATGAGGTGGGTGAAGCCCTCGATCGCGACGGTGTCCCCGTCCCGCACCAGGTCGGCGACCGCGTCGCGCATCGACGCGAGCTTCGAGGTCATCCGGCGGCTTCGACCCCGCTGATCGCGCCGGCATCCGTGGCCGCCTCAAGGACCGCTCGATCGTCTCCCGCGACCTCGGCGACGGCCTCGGTGAAGATCCGGAGCGCCGTGGCCATCTCGACCTCGCTGACGGTCAGGGCGGGCGACATCCTGACGCTCGAGACACCGCATTCGAGCACCAGCAGCCCGCGCTGGAAGCAGGCCCACTGGACCTCGTCGGCGTGCTTGGCAGTGTCGAACTCCACGCCGAGCATCAGGCCCAGACCGCGGACATCACGGACCAGCCCGTCGAACCGCCCGATCAGCGGCCGGAGGCCTGTCATCGCCTGTTCCCCCCGGGCTGCGGCATTCGCGATGAGCCCGCCTTCGAGGAGGTCGATCGTGACGAGGGCTGCGGCACAGGCGACGGGGTTGCCGCCGAAGGTCGAGCCGTGGACGCCGGGGCCCCACGTCTCCATCAGGTCCTTGCGCGCGATCATCGCGCCGAGCGGCATGCCGCTGGCGATGCCCTTCGCGGTCAGGACGATGTCGGGCCGGACACCCCAATGCTCGATCGCCCACATCTTTCCCGTCCGACCCGCTCCGGACTGGACCTCGTCGGCGATGAGCAGGATGCCGTGGCGATCGCAGAGTTCACGCAGGCCCTGGAGGAAGCCGTCCTCCGGGACGATGTAGCCGCCTTCGCCCTGGATCGGCTCGACGATGATCGCGGCCACCTCGTCGGCGGGAGCGAGCTTGTCGAACAGGACCTCGTCGAACCAGCGCAGGTCCTCGACCCGGCCGAACGGAGCGTGGAAGACACCCGGCAACAGGGGTCCGAAACCCGCGTGGTACTTGGCCTTGGACGCCGTCAGCGAGACCGCCCCGTACGTTCGGCCGTGGAACGCCCCGAGGAAGGCGACGATGTACGGACGCTTGGTCGCGAACCGCGCGAGCTTGATCGCCGCTTCGACAGCCTCGGCACCGGAGTTACCGAGATAGGCGCGCGCCGGCCCGTCGATCGGGGCGATCTCAGCCAGGCGCTGACAGACCTCCGGGTAGATCGGCAGGTAGAAGTCGGCCGCGGAGAAATGGATCAGCTCGGCTGCCTGCTCCTTGATCGCCGCCACCACCTGCGGGTGCGAATGGCCGGTCGAGTTGACGGCGATCCCGGCGGCGAAGTCGAGGAAGAGGTTGCCGTCGATGTCCTCGACGGTCAGCCCCTCGCCCCGGATCGGGACGATCGGGTATGCCCGGGGAAGGCTGGGCGACGTCCACGTCTCGTCGTAGGCGACGTGAGCCCGGGCCTTGGGGCCCGGGAGCTCCGTGACGATGTCGGGGACGGGGCGATCACCGGCGATCCGCGCGGCCGTGGACAAGGGGCACCTCGGGCATGCTCGGCTGCATAGCAAGTATGCAGAGTGGATACTCGCGGCGGAGTATAGCCGAGCGCCAAGGGGCTTCGAGGTGTGCTGTCAGTCCGCCGATCGGCGGCGTCGGGTCGCGATCACTCCCGCGCCGAGGACGCCGACGATGGCACCGAGCCCCAGCCCCGCCAGGGCCGCGGCGGCGAGCGGCGTGGGGTCGGAGCCGGTAGTCGTGGTCGCCGACACAGCCTGCGTATCAGGCGATGTCACGGCGGGGTCAGACGCGGCGGTCGCGGCCGGTGCGGCCGCTTCCCCACCGACGACGATCGCCCCGACCATCCCCGGATGCAGCGGACACGAGAACGGGTACGTCCCGGCCGCCGCGAATTTGGCCGAGTACTCCGCACCGGGCGCGAGGATCTGGCTCTCGAAGGTTCCCGCGCGCCCGACGACCGCGTGCTCGATGTTCGAGGTGTTCAGGAACCGGACGGTCGTCCCGATCGGGACGCGGTTGATGGTCGGCGAGAAGCTACACACGTCCATCCGGATGACGGTGTTGCCGTCGCCCTCCGTGTACACGCTGCCATCGTTCCCGTGACAGCCGCCACCGGCCTGGGTGGCAGGCGCCGCGAGCGCGGCGACCAGGAGCAGGAACGGGCCAAGTGCGGTGGCGGCGATGGATCGGCGCGTCATGCGGTGTATCTCCTTGTCTGCAGTACCGATACACCGCTGGCCCCGGCGAGGTTCCGCCAAGCAGATCCAGCCCCAACATGGCAGAACGTTCGCCCAGGGACCGTTATGGCCTATGTCCCCGTCGATGGTGGCTCTTCGAGCCATCGCCGACCCATAAGTCGGCAGTGGACGCAAGTCTTGCCCGAAATCCGCAGGCAGATCGGCCACAGCGGTCCTCGGGCGCAAGTCTTGCCAGCTACGGGTTGGAATGTCTCTGCTAGGCGCTCAGACGCGGCGACGGCCCGGCCGCACCGCCCCGTCGCGCAGCCTTTTCCCATGGATGACAAAGAACGCGACACCCGGTACGGCCAGAACTCCGGCAGCGGTGCCAATGAACCCGAGCGGCACGAGCGCAAGGAGCAGCCGCCTGAACTGGAAGCCGCGTCAGGGCGGCGACGAGACCCGCGGCGACGAGGATCGACTCGAAGCGCCGATCGCGCCCGAGGAGCGCGAAAAGCTCCGTTAGCAGGTCGCGGACCCTAGTCGACGACGGTGTGGCTCTGTTCGCGCATGAACTGCGCGACGTAGTACATCGACAGGCCGGCCTTGCCGGTCGAGCCACTGCCCTTCCAGCCGCCGAAGGCCTGGATGCCCGGCCACGCACCGGTCGTCGCCCCTGCGCGCCGGTTGACGTACAGCACGCCGGCCTGGATCCGGTCGAGGAACGTCTGCACCTCGGCCTTGTCCTCGCTGTAGACGCCTGCGGTGAGCCCGTAGATCGTGTCGTTCGCCAGCGTCAGCGCCTCGTCCAGTGAATTCGACCGCGTGGACCGCGGTGAGCGGCGCGAAGAACTCGTCGCGGAATACGCGGTGGTCGGCCGGCAGGCCACCGACGACAGTCGGTTCGACGTAGAAGCCACGGGCCAGGTCGCCGTCGTCCAGGCGCTCCCCGCCGATCAGCACCTGGCCGTCGCGCCGCGCCTCGCTCACCGCCTGCTGATGGCGATCGACCGCCCGCTGATCGATGATCGGGCCGAGCCAGTTCTGGCGGACGATCGGATCGCCGATCACGATCGACTCCGTCTTCTCGACCAGCAACCGGACGAGCTCATCGTGGACCGGTCGCTCGACGTAGACGCGTGAGTTCGCCGAGCACTTCTGGCCGCCGAAACCGAACGCGGAGCGCATGATCCCCTCGGCCGCCTCATCGAGATCGGCCGACCGCGTGACGATCGCCGGGTTCTTGCCACCCATCTCGACGATGCACGGGCGTGGCCACGTCTTGCTGAACGTATGGAACAGCTGCATGCCGACCGCATACGAGCCGGTGAAGACGATGCCATCGATATCGGGGTGGTCCTGGAGCGCCTGGCCGACAGTCTCGCCCGGGCCCATGACCAGGTTGACCACGCCCTTCGGGACGCCGGCATCGATATACGCCTGGAGCATGTTCTGCGCCGACAACGGCGACGCCGACGACGGCTTGATGACGACCGCGTTGCCGGCCATCATCGCCGCGCTCGACGGGCCGGTGGCGAGCGCCATCGGGAAGTTGAAAGGACTCACGACCGCGAATACGCCGTGCGGGCGCAGGATCGAGCGGGTGTGGACCGACGTATCCCCGAGGTTGCCCATCGGGTGGTCGTACCCGTCGTTGTCCTCCATCGTCTGCGCGTAGTAGCGGATGAGGTCGGCCGATTCCTCGACTTCGCCGAGCGACTCGATGCGGTTCTTGCCGACCTCAAAGCTCATCGCCGCCGAGTACTCGAACAACCGGTCGCTGATCAGCTCCGCCGCGCGACGAAGGATCTCCAGGCGCTCCCGCCACGGGGTTGCGGCCCAGGCGGGCTGGGCACGGCGCGCCGCCGCGACCGCCTCGTCGATGTCTGACGGCGAGCCGCTGGCGAACGTCCCGAGGAGGATCTCCATATCGATCGGCGAGCGGGCTTCGAACGTCCCGACCCCGTCCCGCCAGGCGCCATCGACGTAGTTCCGGTGGCTGGCGCCGAGCTCGCCGCGGACCTTGGTCGCGGCCTCCTCGAAGCCGGAATGCAGATCCTCGTTGTCGGCTCGCAGTGTGGCGTACGTGACCTTGATGCGAGGCTTGGCCTCGGACGTCATAGCGGATCCCTCGTTCGTCGGTGGGTCGGCATCGTGGCCGTCAGTCTACGTCGAGTGGCCGCGGCGGCTGGCCGTCGTCGGCGGCAGAAGGGTCGCCGAACACGGCCTCGACGTGGATGCCTTCGCTCATCGTGATCGTCACCCGCCGCGCGCCGGCCTTCATGGCCGCGGTCCGTGCCGTCTCGGCCAGCTCCGCCTGCAGCTCGAGCAGGCTCGCCGGCGGACCCGATCGCTGGTCGTCGGTCGACCCCGGCCCCCACGGGGAGTACATCGAGAGCTGCTGGTTGACCCGGGCGAGCACCGCGGTCGCGCGCTCGAACGCACCCGGTGCGTCGGGATCGATGCCGCGCAGCTGGCCCCTCGCCTCGGCCTCGAAACGCGCAAGGTCCACGGGTGTCGGCGGCGTGAACTCGGGCATCGACGGGGCGAGCAGGATCCCGGCACCGACCGCGTAGCCGACGAGCCCGGCCGCGAGGCTCAGCACCAGGTCGACGGTCTGCGGCGTCGTGATCGTCGGAAACAGGAGCGGGCCGAGCTGCGCCGCGAGGATGAAGCCGATGGCATAGCCGGTCGCCCCCCAGCCTGCGCGGATCACGAGCGCCGCGACGACCGCGATCGCGGCTGGGGCCAACAGGGTGACGACGGGGCCGGACCAGCCGGCACCGGCAACCAGACCACCCGCGACCAGGATCTGTCCGGCCGCACCGAAAGCCGCTCCGAGAAGCACGTTGAGCCAGATCGGTCGTGTCGTCGAGAACGGGGAGCCCCACATGTCGATCTCCTCGTACGGGCTAGCCGAGCGCCCCGACCACAGCGGCCAGATCCGGCGCCACGGCGTCCGGCCGGCGCCCGCCACGCTCGTTCGCCGCCACCTCGATGTCGGCCTCGCCGTGCTTCCCGGACAGCACGAGGATGCCACGCAGGCCGGCTCGCTGGGCAGCGCGGATGTCGGTGCGCACGTCGTCGCCGACCATCGCGATGTCGCCGCGGGCGAGGTCGCGACCGGCCTCTCGGCGGAGGTCGCGGACACCCTGCGAGAAGAACGCCGCAGACGGCTTGCCGACGATCGTGGCGGGCCGGTCGGTGGCGAACTCGAGCCCGGTCACGAACGCGCCGGAGTCGAGCGTCGGACCGTCGGGGGTCAGCCACCAGGCGTTCCGATGCATGCCGATGAGCACCGCACCATCGAGGATCAGGCGGAACGCCCGGTTGAGGTTGTCGTACGTCGCGTCCTCGGGCGAGTCGCCGATCACGACGGCCGCCGCGGTCGCGCCACGCCTCCCGGCCTCCTCGTGGGTCAGCAGCCGCTGTCCTGCGAATTCGGTCCGCGGCGTCCTCCGATGCGAGCACGTAGAGCGGCTGATCCCGGAAATGGCGCGCCGTCCAGGCCGCGGACGCCGAGAGCGCCGACTCGAAACGAGCGGCGGGGATCGGGGCTCCCAGCTTGGCCGACCAGCGCGCGAGCGTCTCCCGGCTCACCGCCGACGTGTTCGTGACGATCCGGTAGGGCATCCGCCGGCGTTCAAGCTCGGCGATCGCGTCGGTCGCCCCGGGGATGGCCTGGCCGGCCAGCACGATGACGCCGTCGAGGTCGAGCAGGAGGGCCCGCACGCCGGCCAGTGCCGCGCCGAGATCGGTCGGCGGACGGGAGCGGTGGGGCATGATGGAAGCCTATCGGAACGGAGGTGCCGGATGGGTCTGCTCGAGGGCAAGAACGCGCTGGTCTTCGGCGTCGCGAACGACCACTCGATCGCGTGGGGCATCGCCAGGGCCCTCGACGCCGAGGGCGCCTCTGTCGGCTTCTCGTCGGTCGAGAGCCTGATCGAGAAGCGCGTCCGGCCGCTCGCGGAGTCGATCGGGTCGACCTTCGTCGAGCCGTGCGACGTCCAGTCGGACGCCGATATCGAGCGCGTCTTCCGCCGCTGGGGCGAGACATCCGACCATCTCGACATCCTCGTCCATGCCCTCGCATTCGCGAAGCGCGAAGACCTGGCCGGCGGCTTCGTCGACACGTCGCGCGACGGATTCGCGCTGGCCATGGACGTATCCGCCTATTCGCTGGTGGCTCTGGCCCGTGGCGCGCGGCCTCTTCTCCGCCCAGGTTCCTCCGTGCTGACGCTCACCTACTACGGCGCCGAGAAGGTCGTCTCGAACTACAACGTGATGGGCGTGGCCAAGGCCGCGCTGGAGGCCTCCGTCCGCTACCTGGCCGCAGACCTGGGCCCGGACGGGGTGCGCGTCAACGCGATCAGCGCGGGTCCGATCCGGACGCTCGCGGCCGCAGGCATCGCCGGGTTCAAGAAGATGTACGGCGCGTTCGACGATGTCGCGCCGCTGCGCTCGAACATCTCGATCGAGGACGTGGGCAAGACGGCGGTCTACCTCGTGTCCGACCTGTCGAGCGCCGTGACCGGCGAGGTCATCCACGTCGACGGCGGGTTCAACATCGTCGGGGTCCCGACCGGCGGCGAATAGGCCCGCGCAGCCACTCGGGCCGCGCGTCCCGACGGCCGCAGGATGGTCAGCTTCCGGTCAGACCGCGGACCAGCGCCTCGAGGTCGGCGATCGCCAGGGCGCCGGTGGTGCGCGCCCGGACATTCCCGTCGGGGCCGATGAAGACCCAGTACGGGTATGCGCTGAGGCCGTACGCGGCGGCGACGCTGTTGGTCGGGTCGACGATGACCGGGACCGTCCAGCCCTCCCGTGCGAGCCATGCCTCGGGTGGGTAATTCGGCGCGGATGGGTCGATCCCTGTCGCGACCGACACGAGGTCGACCCCCGTCGGCACGCCTCCCGCGGTGACCCACGCCTGGATCACCGGTACCTCCTGCTGGCAATGGGGGCACCAGTGAGCGAGGAAGACGACGACCTTCGGCCGCCCGTCGGCCGCGATCGTCACGGGCTTGCCGGTGAAGTCCTTGCCGATCACCTCCGGCGCAGGCTGCCCGACCGCGGGATCGCCGTCCGCACCCTCGAATGTCGCGAGCGGGGTACCCGTGATGACCGGAGCCTCGGCGGCTGCCCCCGATCCGCCCGGGGCACCGCTCGCCGCCGACGGCGGCACCGATGAGCTCCCGCCGCCCGGCGGCGTCCCACTTCCGGGCAGGACGATGGCCAGGATCGCAGCCACGACCACGGCCGCCGCGATCAGCCCGGGTAGCAGCCACCGGGAGGCGGGCGTTTTGCGGGCTGTCGCGCGGCGGGCTTCTGCGCGCTGCGCTTCGCGGCGGGCGCGGCGATCGCCGGGGCTCGATGTCATCGGTCTCTCCGTCGTTCGGCCTCGTCCGGGTCCCGGACGAGGGTCAGGGTGAGGATCAGCAGGAAGGCGGTCAGGGCCAGGGTCGGCATGCTGAAGATGCCGAAGGCGCGGAACCAGACGAACGTGCACGGCGCCGCGACCGCACATGCGCCGCTGTCGAGCGATGGGATCCACTCGAGCACGACATGGTAGGCGGCGATCAGCGCCCCGATGGCGGCCAGAGCCGCGGCGCCGGTCGGCGCCCTGTCCTCGCGTCGGAGCACCGCGACACCGAACAGCACCACGAAGGGGTACATCGCGATCCGCTGGTACCAGCACAACGTGCACGGCGTGAAGCGCGCAACTTCCGAGAAGTAGAGACTGCCGGCGGTGGCAAGGAGCGCCACGATCCAGGCCGCGACCATCGCTCGAGGCTGCACGAGGCGCGCGAGCCCGGCGTACGCGTCGAGTGCCTGATCAGACCCGATGGCCAGGAGCCGGAGGCCCCAGACCACGACCATGAAGACGATCGCTCCGATCGCCAGGATCGCGTAGAACCGCTCGACGAGGTCGACGGTCAGCTCAGGCATCGCCCTCGCTCGCCCGACAGCTCGCACAGACGCCGGTCAGTGTCAGGTGGGGAACGTCGATGGTGAACCCGTGCTCGTCGCGAACGCCGTCGACGGCTGCGACGACTGCCGGATCGTCGCGCGCGAGCTCCCACGCGCCGGAACATACCCGGCAGAAGAGGTGGGCGTGCTCGGCCGCCGGCAGGACGTGGAACTCCTCCCGCCCATCGGCCCCGTGGCTGTGGCGGAGGACGCCCAGCTGCTCGAGGACGTCGAGCGTGCGATAGACCGTTGATGGGATCGTGTCGGGATCGAGCGCGCGACAGCGATCGACGAGCTCCGCGCCGGTCACGTGACCGTCGGTCTGCGACAGGACCTCGACCAGGATCCGTCGCTGCGGCGTCCAGCGCAGGCCGCGCGCACGCAGCTCGTCCGGGATGCCGGCCCACGGCCGGCCGGCGTCCGGAGTCCAGTCAGGGGGTGATCCCGTCGCGCGCATCGTGCGAAGTATAGGTGGACAAGCGCCATCCGCTGCAGATGCAACTTGTTGCGATACGCCGCTTCTCGCGGTACCCTATCCGCCCCGCACAGAGGAACCACGCGTGCTCGATGTCTTGACCGCCGTCGCGACACCCGCAGGCATCGGCGTGCTGGTCACGGGCCTCGCCCTCGGGATCCGTCACGGGATCGATTGGGATCACATCGCGGCGATCACCGATATCACCAGCACTACCGCCGCGGCCGGTGTCGCCGAGGCCGCGCACGAAGAGCAGCATCGATCGGTCAGCGGCGACCATCACGGCCACGGCGGCTCGCTCGAGAAGCACGCCCACGAAGCCGGGCCAGGCGCCGCGACACTCGCCCCTGCGCTGCGCGGCGGCGTGCCGGCGCCCGCGCGATTCGGGCGCGAACAACTCGAGGCCGTCCGGCTCGGGACGCTCTACGCGCTCGGGCACGGGCTGGTGGTCGTGGGGCTCGGCATCGCCGCGCTGTGGTTCGGCGCGCTGCTGCCTGAATGGCTCGACCCGATCATGGGACGCATCGTCGGGCTGACGCTCGTCGGCCTCGGCCTGTGGGTCCTCTACTCCGTCTATCGCTACGCCCGGGGCGGCGAGTCGTTCCGCCTCCGGAGCCGCTGGATGCTCGTGTTCGACGGCGTGCGCTACGCCTGGCGGCGGTTCGGCGCGCGCCTCCACGGCCATGAGCACGTCGAGCCGCTCGAGATGAGCTCCTACGGCCCGAAGACGGCGTTCGGCGTCGGCATGATCCACGGCATCGGTGCCGAGACCGGCACGCAGGTGCTGCTTATCACTGCGGTCGGTGGCGCGGCCAGCGCGGGCCTCGGCATCCCGATGCTGCTCGCGTTCGTGGTCGGCCTGCTGATCTCGAACCTCGCCATCGTGGTGCTGACCTCGGTCGGCTTCGTGGCCAGCCAGACCCGCGAACGGATCTACGTCGTCGTCGGCCTGATCGCCGGCGTCTTCAGCCTCCTGCTCGGGACGATCTACCTGGCTTCGATGGACGCGATCGTCCCGGAGATGGACTCGCTGCTCCCGTTCTGAGTCAGGACCGAGCGGGCGCCGCCGACGAGCCCGCGACCTGGGACACGGCCGGGCGTGTCGGCCGAAGGAACAGGTAGAGCACCACAACGACGTAGGTCAGCCACACGACGAAAGTCGTGACCTCGGGCGTCGCCGAGTAGCCGAACAGCGCTCGGAGGAACTGGCCAAGCACGCTGCCGCCGTCCGCACTGTGCGGCAATACGCCCGACAGGTCGAACAGCGTCTGCGTCCCGAACGGGATCACGCCGATCTCGATGAGCTCGTGGACGCCGACCGACAGGAGTCCAGCCGCGATGAAGATCAGGGCGACGCCCGTCCAGCGGAAGAACGTGGCGAGGTTGAGCCGGCGCGAGCCCTGGTAGAAACCGACACCCAGCACGGCGGCGATGACCAGACCGATCACCGCCCCGATGAGCACCGACGGGGCGCCCAGATCCGCGGAGTTCGCCTGACCGACCAGGAACAGCGACGTCTCGAGACCCTCGCGGATGACGGCGACGAACGCCAGCACGGTGAGGGCGATCACGGAGCCGTCGTCAAGCGCTCGATCGACCGCAGCCTGGAGTTCGCCCTTCACGCTGCGTGCCTGGCGGCGCATCCAGAACAGCATCCATGTCACGACCGCGGCAGCCGCGAACAGCGTGATCGCCTCGAAGATCTGCTCGTACGGCTCCTCGAGCCCTCCCACAGTCACGAACAGGACGATGCCGAGGACGACGCTCAGGGCGATCGCGGCTCCCGCGCCGGCGAAGACCATCGGGAATTTGTCGCGGTTCCCGGTCTTTGCCAGATAGGCGCAGATGATGGCGACGATGAGGGCGGCTTCGACCCCCTCACGCAGGCCGGTCAGCAAGCCGGTGGAAAAGGCGCCGAGATCCATGCTCCGGTCAACTCCGCAAGGCGACATGATGTTTGTGCGCAAGTGCGCTTGTCACGCGGATGCTAGTCGCCATGCGGAGGAGGCGTCAAGCACCGAACGCTGGGGGCCTAATCCGCGGCGCGCACCTGGAAACGGCGGAGCGAGAAGGCGGCTCAGGGCGATCCCGCCGAGGATCACGACGACGATGATCCCGACCGATGTCGCCAGGTCGAGCGCGACGACGCCGACGTCCTCGCCGGTCGACGCGGCGGCGATCCCGAGCGTCGCCTGGCGGACCGACAGGAAGCGCGTCCCTTCCAGGAGACCGGCAAGGACGCCCTCCCAGATCAGGGTGTAGCCGAGTCCCACGATCAGGGCGCGCGACGTCAACGCGCCGAGTGCGGTGAAGCCGACGGCATACGCCGTCCCGCCGGCGAGAGCGGCCACGGCAAAGCCGACGGTCGTGCCGACCGACTCGGCGCCGAGGCCGCCCAACAGCAGCCCCGTCAGGATGATCGGCGGCACGATCAGAACGGCCGTGATGAACGCGGCGACCGCGGTCTTCGCGAGCGCGGTCAGCCAGCGCGGTACGGGTTTGATGAGCTGGAAGATGAGCGTGCCGTCGTCGATCTCGGAGCCGATCGCGCCGGTGCCGATGACCAAGGCAACGAGCGGGGCGACCGTTCGGATGCAGAGCGTGTCGAGGATCTCCGGCGCGTCGGGTCGCCCGCCGCCCAGCCGCACAAGGATCCCGACCAACACCGGCAGGCAGGCCAGGAGGGCGATCGTGAGGGTCCGACGGCGGCCGACCAGCGCGCGCAACGTCAGATCGACGATGGCACGGAACGCCCTCATCGACGGACCAGGTAGCTGAACACGCTCTCGAGCGTATCGTCGGTCGGGGTCAGCTCGAGCAGGCGGATGCCGGCGGCCCGAGCGATCGGCGCCAGGATCCGGGCGAATGTGCCGAGGTCGCTGGCCTGGACGGCCAACCTGCCGTCGAGCAGATCGACGCCGAAAACGGCCGGGTTGGCAAGCAGCGCCGCCCCGAGCGCCCGGTCGTCGGAGGAGCGGATGGTGAACCGGTGCGGCCGGTCGGTCATGAGCCGGCGGATGGAACGGAAGTCGCCCGATGCGGCGAGGCGGCCGGCATACACGACCAGCACGGCCTCGGCGAGCCGTTCGACCTCCTCGAGGATGTGAGACGAGAACAGGATCGCCCGACCCTCGGCGGCCATCCGCCGGAGCAGCTCCATCATGTGCAGCCGCTGGCGGGGATCCATGCCGTTGAACGGCTCGTCGAGCAGCAGGATCCGTGGCTCGTGGACGAGCGCCGCGGCGAGCTTGATGCGCTGGCGCATGCCCTTCGAATAGGTCCTGATCTGGCGATCGGCCGCATCGACCATCTCGACCGTGCCGATCGCCCGGTCCGTGGCGGTGGCCGCGCGGTCGATGCCCTGCAGTTCGGCGTTCAGCCGGACGAACTCGCGACCGGTCACATAGCCTGGGACGGCTTCCCGCTCCGGGACGAGCCCGACCATCGAGTAGATCGACGGATCGCCGAACGCCGGCCGACCGGCGATGCGGACCACGCCGGCCGACGGCGCCAGTAACCCTGCGAGCAGGTGGAGCAGCGTGGTCTTGCCGGCACCGTTGGGACCGAGCAGACCCGTCACGCCGGAGCCCAGCGCGAATGACACGTCGTTGACGGCGACGACGTTGCCGTACCAGCGCGAGACGTGATCGAGCTGGATGGCCGGGACGACCGTCGTCATACCGTGACCGTCAGGTACCGACGCACGACGACCGCCAGTGAACCGAACACCCAAGCAAGCGCGGCGACGATGTAGACCCAGCCGGGCAACGTCGCGATGATGAACGTCTCACCGCCGATCCTGAGGGGCCCGTAGATCGCGCCATTGACGCCATCGACGACGTCACTCGGGCTGGCGAGAAGGAGGACCCGGGCGACATCGGGAACCGACAACTCGGCGATGATGCCCACCACGATGGGCGGCACGATGAACACCGCGATGATCGCCGCGACCGAGTACGCGCGTCGGGGTGTGTACGACGCGACGACCGACGAGACGCCGGCGAACACACCGGATCCGAGCACGCACACCGTGAGATAGCGCGGGATCTCCGGCAGCTCCTTACCGAGCCCTGTGAGTGGATCCGCGGCGGCAAGGATCGCGCCGATGGTCAGCAGGAGCTGGGGCAGGACGGTCATGATCAGGATCGCGATGAACATGCCGCCTGTCCGGGCGAGGGCGTAATCGACCCGGGTCAGGACGCGCGAGAAGTACAGCGGCAGAACGCCGTAGCGCTGGTCGCGCCCGAACAGCTCGGGCGCCTGGGCGGCGCAGAACAGCATGACCAGCGTCGAGGTCAGGCTCCAGTAGGTGTCGTGGCGGATGGGGTTGGCCTCGTCCAGGAGGTCTGCCGCGCCGGCCTGCCGCGCCAGCGCGCTGATCCCCACGGCGAGCAGGGCAGGCAGCGTGTTCAGGATCAGCAGCAGGAAAGGCGCGACCTTGGCGCGCCCGCCACGACCGATGCCGTACGCCTCCCGGAGCGTCTGGCGCAGCAGTCCGAGGGCGACCGTCGGACGGCCGAACCGCGGGCCGTCGTAGCCGCGGTAGCCCAGGTCGTAGATGTTGCCGGCGGGCGCGGTCATTGGAACAGCTCTTCGAGGCCACGGCGCCGTTGCTCCATGCGGACGAGCGGCAGGCCGAGGTCGGCCACGGCGTCACGCACGATGTCCCACGGCCGGTCGTCGACGAGCTCGACGAGCACGGTGCGGCCGTCTGCGACTGCCTGCAGTCCCGCCGCCACGAGCGCATCGGCCAGCGCGGCGGCGCCCTCCTCGACGTCGACGGCGAGCACGCCGGTGCGCTCGGTGAACGTCGTCAGCGGCGCCGACCTGATGAGGCGTCCGGCGTCGACCGCGACAAGGTGGTCGCAGACGCGTTCGATCTCGCCGAGCAGGTGGCTGGCGACCACGACGGCGATCCCGAACTCGGTGCCGGTCCGCCTGACGAGTGCCAGCATCTCGTCGCGTCCGGCCGGGTCGAGGCCGTTCGTCGGTTCATCGAGCAGCAGCAGCCGCGGACCATGAACGAGCGCCTGGGCCAGCTTCACGCGCTGTTTCATGCCGGTCGAATAGCCGCCGATCGGCCGGTAGCGCTCCTCGTACAGGCCGACGTGACGGAGCACCTCGGCCGCTCGTTCGCGGGCGGCTGAGCGGGGCAGGCCCGACAGTCGTGCCATCTGGCCGACGAAGTCCGCCGCGGTCGTATCTGGCGGCAGGCAGTCCGACTCGGGCATGTAGCCGACGAACCGGCGCAACGTCGTGCCCTGCCGACGCACGTCGTAGCCGAGGACGGTCGCCTCGCCAGACGTCTGGGGCAGCAGCCCCAGCAGGATCCGCAGGAGCGTGCTCTTGCCGGCGCCGTTGGCGCCGACCAGGCCGATGATCCCGGGCTCGAGCTCGACCGTCAGGTCGTCGAGCGCGGTGACTCCGCCCGGATAGTGCTTGGTGAGGGCCTGCGTCGCGATGAGGGGCATCGCTCGCGAAGCCTAGCGGACGGGTGCCCGACGGGAGTCAGGCAGCCACGACCTGGTTGCGACCGCCTCGCTTGGCCATCTGGAGACCGACGTCGGCCACCTCCAGCAGGGCTTCGAGTGTGGCGACGGCCGGACCCAGCGAGGCACACCCGGCCGACACGGTCGCGCGCAGCTGCTCGCCGTCCGACCCGGTGACCCTGCACGACTCCAGCTCGCGTCGGATCTCGTCTGCGACGCGATGGGCCTCCTCGACGGTCGCGCCATCGAGGATCGCGACGAACTCCTCGCCACCGAACCGGGCGACGATGTCGCTCGAGCGCAGACGCCCCGAGAGGATCGAGCCGAAGGTCCGCAGGACGGCGTCGCCGATGACGTGGCCGTGCTGCTTGTTGAACGCGCCGAAATGGTCGAGGTCGAACAGGATGATCGCTACCGGGTGGCGGTCGTCCAGCGCGAGCCGCGCTCGTGCCGCGAACAGCCGCGTCGTGGAGACCTCGAGGTGGCGCCGGTTCCAGAGACCCGTCAGCGGGTCGCGGATGGCCGCGTCGGCCACGCGCGCGTGCAGGTCCACGTTGGCCAGCGCAAGCGTCACCTGGGAGGCGAACAGCGGCATCGCCTCGAGCTCCAGTGCACTGAAAGGGCGTGCCAGGTCCCGGCGGTTGACGCAGATCGCGCCGACGACGGAATCCTCGTTCAAGAGAGGGATGGCGGCCGTGACCAGCACGTCCTCGACGCGGGCCCGCTGGAGGGTCGATGGGAACGAGCTCCGATGGACCGCATCGGACGACATGACCCGGCGCTCGATCATCGCCTGGGAGACGATCCCCTCCCCGGGCGGGATCCGAACGCCGACGTAGCGCTCGTCGCCGCCACTGATGGCGACGATCCGGTCATCGCCAGTCGCCGAGTCACGCAGGACCAGTGACACGATGTCGGCCTGGAGCGCGTCGGCCACGGAACGGACGATCGCCGCGTGCGCGGTCGCGAGGTCCAGGCTCGCCGTGACGGAATTGCCGAACGCGGCCAGCCTCGCGAACAGTGCCGCCCGCTCGCGCAGCGCCTCCCGTTCGCGCGCGAGCGCCAATGCCCCGGCAACGCGGTCCCCGACGAGGATCATCGTGTCCAGATCGCCCTCATCGAGGGGCGGCGCATCCTGGCCGCTCTCGATATTCAGGACGCCGATGACGGTGTCGTCCGCGCGCAGTGGCACGCTGACCTCGCTGCGCACGTCGGGACTCGCGGCCCGGTACTCGGGGTCCTCCAGCACGTCGCGGACGAGCTCGGCCTCACCGGTCCGCATCACCCGACCGACGACGCCGACCGTGCCGTCGAACGTCTCGATCACGTCGTCGTAGCCGCGCTGGGCTCCGAGACGCATGAGGTCGCCGTCGCGCGTGTAGATCGAGACGTAGCGGTAGCCGAAGCGGGCCACGAGCAGATGCATGACCTCGTCCAGTGCGGCGGACGTCGGACCATCGGCGGCGAGGACCCGCCCGACCGCTTCGACCGCGGACATCTGGCGAGCCCGCCGGCGCATCCCGGCACTGGCCGTCTTGGCGCGCTCGACGGCTCGTTCGAGTGACGAGACCGTTCGGCGCGTCCCGACCGCCAGAACGACTGCCGTGGCCCCCAGCGCGATGCCGCGCTCGACGAGACCGACGCGCACCGTCGGGTTGCTGAATGCCGGGACGAAATAGACCGTGAGGGCGGCGAGGGCGACAGCGCCGGCGACCACCAGCACCTGCCGGGTTCCGAGGGCCGCTGCCATCGCGACGATCGGAATCAGGAGCGAGGCGAGAGGCAGCGTCGAGGTATCGCCCGAGCCGACGCTCATCCACAGCACGACGGCGAGCGCGAAGAGGAGCCGGGCCGTGTCGCGAGCCTCGGATCGACCCGCCCGTGGGCCGAGGCCGAGGCCGACCTGGACGCCGAGAAAGACGATCGAGGGTACAGCCACGAAGAGGGTGTCACCCTGGGATGCCCACTCGATCACCATGGCCGCGAGCACGACGGCGACCGCCAACAGCACATGCGGGTCGGCGGCCAGCCGCTTCAGGGCGCGACGCCCCATGGCGCGCGACCGGTGCGATCGGATCACCGACCGACTGTGCCCGGCACATGGGCGCGCGTCGATAGGACGATGGGTGTGGACGGGATGCACCAACCGTTCGTTGTCGGCGGCCCTGACCTTCGGAGCGCAGGGCCGCCTGTCGTCAGCGGGAGCGGCTCGTCAGCGCCAGCGGATCGTGCCGGCCACCGGGTCCGCGGTCTCGAGGATGTCGCGCAGCTCGGACCCGTCATTCGGTTCGATCGCGAGCAGGACCGTCTTGTCGCCGGGGAGATCGATCACGACGATGCGCGTGGTCCGGTCGGGCTCGAGATGGAACGTGCTGTTGTCGGTCGCGAACAGCGCGACCCGCTCGTTGTCGGAGGGCGCGAGGTCGGTCGAGAGCCCGCGCCGTCCATCGATCCGCACCGACGTCGGATCGGTTGCCTGGACCCCGTCGGTCGAGATGAGCGCCTCGATGATGTCCTGCGGCCGCGCCCGCGGTTCGTCCGTCTCACCGTTCGGGTAGACCTCCTTGATGCGGCCGGCGAACGTGATCGCCCCCTCCGGGCGGGTCAGGGTGAGGATGTCCTCGCCGTGGACGGCATTCGACCATCCCTCGCCGAGCTCGATGTCGAAGGCAGGCCGGAAGCGCGACGGCGCATAGCGACCGGCGCCGAGGCCGCACGGGATGTCGAAGAAGATCTCGCACAGGTCGGACACCTCGCCCGCCGGCAGCGCGGTCGGCGCCGGCGTCGCCAACTGCGTGGGTTCCGGCGTCGGCGTCGGGACCGGGGTCGGTTCTGGCGTTCGCGTCGGGACGGGGGTCGGGGTCGCGACCGCAGCTTCGCTCGGTGCCGCGGTCACGACCGGCCGGTCCGCGCCGGGCAGGGCCGCGACGATCATCGCGCCACCCGCGACGCCGAGCAGGGCCAGAAGCGCCACGGCCACGCCAGGCGGCGCAGATCGGCCGCCGCCGGCACGCGATGAACGAGGCTTCGCGGATGCGCGCGGGCGCCCCCGTGCGCGCGTCGAGGCGGCGTCGCGCGCGGGCCGCGTCTGTGCCTCATCGGGGAGCCTCGGGGTCGCGACGATCGTCGTCGGGCTCGCGTCATCGGCTGCCTGCACGACCCCTTCGAGCGCCGCGGCCATCGCGTTGCCGTTGGGGTACCGGTCGGCCGGTTCGGGCGCGAGGGCTCGCCGGACGACCGCATCGAGCTCGGCCGGGACCTCGGGACGGATCGCCTTGGGCGATGGCGCCTCGGCACCGATCCTGGCCAGCGCGATCGCGTCGGTCGTCTCGCCCCCGAACGCACGGGTCCCTGTCAGCGCCTCGAACAGGACCAGCCCGAGGCCGTAGACGTCGGACGCCGGCGTTGTGATGGCGCCGCGCGCCTGTTCCGGGCTGAAGTAGTGGACCGACCCGAGCGTGGTGCCGGGCTTGATCGCCTCGGCGTCGGCAGCCAGCCGCGCGATCCCGAAGTCGGTGACCATCGCGCGCCCATCGGCGGCCAGCATGATGTTGCCGGGCTTGACATCGCGATGGACGATCCCGCGCATGTGGGCCACGCCGAGAGCTCGTGCAACGTCGAGACCGACCCGGGCCGCGACACTCGACGACAGGCGGCCGCCTCGCTTCAGGCGCGCGGAAAGGTCCTCGCCGTCGACCAGGTCCATCACGAGGTAGGGCTGGTCGCGGTCGGTGCCTGTGTCGAGGCACGCGACGATGTTCGGGTGGCGCAGCACGGTCGCCGCCAACGCCTCGCGCCGGAACCGACTCGCGAGGTCCGCGTCCCTGGCGGCCTCGGGGCGGAGCAGCTTGACGGCGACCGCCCGATCGAGCCGGAGGTCGATGGCCTTGTGGATCGTGGCCATCCCGCCCCGGCCGATCTCCGGTCCCAGCCGGTAGCGGTCGCCGATGGTTCGGGTCTTTCGCGCAGTCGCCACGGTTCGACGATAGCCGAGACCGGCGGAAGCGGTCCGCGGCCGAGGGGCGCCGATCGACCTCGCTAGTTCAGGTCCCGCGACCGCGCGGTCGAATCGCGGACGACGAGGGTTGGCTGGAGGACGATGTCGGCGACCTCGTCACCGGTGCGGTCGGACTCGATCATGTCGAGCAGCAGCGAGGCGGAAGCCCGGCCCATCTCGACTCCCGACTGGCTGACGGTGGTGAGCGGCGGCACCGTGTATGCAGCGATGGCGATGTTGTCGAATCCGACGATCGAGACCTGATCGGGTACGACGACACCGGCCTGGTAGGCCGCACGCAGGAGCCCGATCGCGATCGTGTCAGAGGTTGCGTAGATGGCTGTCGGGATCGGACGCCCGTCCCTTGCCTCGAACAGCTCGAGGCCGAGCCGGTAGCTGGGTTCCGGATCCGGTTGACTGATCTGGTGGCAGACGATGAGCTCAGCCAGCCCGTGAGCGGTCATGAACCGGGCATAGAGGTCCGCCCGCAGGAGCTGGTCCACGGTGCCCGGATCGGACACGCAGACGATGTGTCTGTGGCCGAGACCCCACAGGTGCTCGAGCGCGAGGCGAGTGCCTTCGACACTATCTCCGTATACGCCCGGAAACGCTCCCCGTTCGACTCGATCCGACACACCGACCACGAACCGGTGCTGGACCGTGAGGTCGGCCAGGGTCTTCGTGCCATCCGCGAAGTCGCCGAGAACGATGATGCCGTCCGCGTGCGAGCGCTCGAACATCGACCCGTAACTCAATGCGACATCGGGGCGATAATCCACGTGACCAAGGAACAGCCGGAACTCGCGCGCACGCGTGATCTCGTTGATGCCTTGCAGGATCTGGATATGGAACGGATCGGAGATGTCCCGCGCGATGACACCGATCAGCGAACTTCGACTGCCGCGCAACCCCCGAGCCAGGAGGTTGGGCTTGTACCCGAGGTCCGCTGCGGCCGTCAGCACCCGCTCGCGCGTGTCGTCGCGGATAGGGACACCGGTCACGCGCCCGTTCAGGATGCGCGAAGCCGTCGTGATCGAGACCCGTGATCGCTCGGCGACATCGCGAAGGGTCGTCGAGCCCGATCGCGGTCGATCATTCGTCGCTGCCTCCGCGCGGGGCCGGGACTTGGGTGGAATGGTGGCAGCCCTCGAAACGGCGTGGCCCCCTTGACTCGGAGGCCGGGCCGAGTATGCTGCCGCATGAATGGCAACGTCAAGCGTCAACGTTTAGCGTTCTACGTCGAGGTCGGACGCGAACGTCGCCATCGAACGAGGAGGAGGAACGGCTCCGTGGAGACCATCGGCACAAGGCCGGGGTCGCGAGCCGCGTTGATGCTCCTGAGCGTCATCGCGCTCGTGGTCACCGCCTGCAGCAGCACCCCCGTCGCCACATCGGCACCAAGCGTGGCGGCGAGCACGGCCCCATCGGCCGGTGCCTCAGCAAGCGCGGCCGCAGGGACCAAGCACGTCTCGATCCTGAACAAGGACATGACCGACGAGGAGATCGCGGCCGAGATCGCAAAGGAAGGCAGCGTCGTCGTCGGCAACTGGACCTACACGGCCAACGACGAGCTGGTCAAGCAGTTCCAGCAGTACGTCAAGACCACCTACGGCGCCGACGTGACCCTGACCTACGAGGGCACCCAGCAGCCGAGCACCTACCTCACGAAGCTCGCCGCGGCCAAGACCGGCGGCAACCCCGCGCCGTATGACGTGATCGCGGTCGAAGAGAACTACTGGGCCGACGCGATGGACCAGGACCTGGTCGACAACGTCTTCCCGTCCGACCTGATCCCGAACGCCGGGATGGTCCTCGACATCTTCAAGCACGATCCGACCACCATCGCCTTCCAGTCCACGGCCTTCCCGGGCGTCGTCTACAGCAAGGAACGCGCGGGCTGGATGAAGACGCTCAAGGATCTCGCCGACCCGCGCCTGAAGGGCAAGGTCGTGCTGCCGCCACCGGGCGACATCACGAACGGCGGCCTGTTCCTCGGGCTGTCCTCGGAACTCGGCAAGGACTACAAGGACGCGGCGCAGATGAAGGAGGTCGTCGACTGGGCGGTCGCCAACATCGGCCCGAACGTCCTCAAGTACACGCCGGACTCGGCAGAGATGCAGCAACTGCTGCGCACCGGCGCAGCCGACGCGGTGAGCTTCTGGAACAGCCTCGCCCGCCTCGAGTACTTCGGCGGGAACACCGACGCCGCCCTGCTCGTGCCGGCGAACATCTTCCCGGTCAACGGTTACCTGTGGGTCCCGAAGGGCGCTGCCCATCCGGTGCTCGCTCAGGTTTTCATCAACTGGCGGCTCAGCAAGGAGGTCCAGTTCCCCAATAGCTGGCCCATCGATCACGGACCGTGGAGCGAGCTCAGCGAGGGGTTCCTCGGACCCAATTACGTCGACCAAGTACCCGAGTGGTTCGCCGCGGACTACTTCAGCTATTTCCCGAGTCTGGAGCAGATCCAGGCCTTCAAGACCGTCGACTGGCCCGCCTACAACGCGGCCCAGAAGGAGTGGCAGGACTACTACGCCTCGAAGATCGGCCAGTAGACTGACCGTAACGGCGTCCCCGATCGGTGCGACCGGGGACGCCGAATCGACCTGACATGGTGGATCGATGAGGGCTGAGCCGCTCGGTCTCCCCCTGCCCGCGATCGCTGACGAGGCTCGTCGTCGCGAGCGTAATCGTCAGCTCGTCGGGCTCGCGCTGGTCGCCCCGGCGGCTCTCCTTGTCGCGCTCTTCCTGTACTTCCCGATGGCGTTCATCGTGCAGATGAGCTTTACCGTCGGGTCGTCGTATCTGTCGCCCGCCGGCCCCCAGTATTCGACCGTGAACTACGTGGCGGTGTTGGGCCGGTATCTGCCGAACTTGCTCGTCACACTCCAGCTCGCCGCGTTATCGACGGTGGTCAACCTGCTGTTCGGCTTCCCGTTCGCCTACATCCTGGTCCGACGAATCAAGTACCGAGACCTCGTGCGGGCGTTCATGGTGTTCCCGATGTTCGGGGCGCTGTACATCGCCTTCGGGATGCGCTTCGTGCTCCTGCCGGGCGGGCCGGCGACGCCGCTGTTGCAGGCCCTCGGGATCCAGAGCACTGCGCTCCTATACAGCCTGCCGTCCGTCGTGTTCGCGATGTCGATCTTCACGTTCCCGTTCATGGTGATGAGCATCGGTGCGGCGCTGAGCAACGTCGATCCCAAGCTCGAGGAGGCCGCGGCGTGCCTCGGCGCGAAGCCATGGCAGACACTCCGTCGGGTCCTGCTCCCGCTCACGCGAAGCGGCGTGATCGCCGGCATCCTCATCGTCTTCGGGTGGAACATCGGCACATTCGCAGAACCGGTGCTGCTGGGTTCGCTCAACGAGCAACGGGCCTTGGCATGGACGCTCTACCAACGTGGCGTCGTGCAGACCGACTACGGCCTGGCGAGCGCGATGAGCGTCGTCCTGCTGATCATCGCGGTCCTCGTCAGCTACTTCTCGCTGCGTTATTCGCGCGGAGCGCTGGTCGATTGAGCACCGCCGCGACGTCCCTGTCAGCGCCTGCGCCCCCGCGACGGTTCAGCCGGCGGCGCTTCGTCGAGCTCGCGGGGCACGCCTATGTGTGGCTCATCTTGCTCGTGTTCGTGTTGCCGTTCCTGACGCTGCTCGGATACTCCCTGACCGGGCCGGGCGGGACCTACGCGGTCCAGAACTTCCAGTACGTCCTGGGCAGCTTCGGCGACAACCTGCGCCAGAGCTTCCTCGTGGCCGGACTCACGCTGATCATCAACCTGCTCATCGCATTGCCGGGTGCCTACGCCATCGTTCGTTACCAGTTCCCCGGCAAGCGCACGCTGTACTCCCTCGTGACGCTGCCGTTATACGTGCCGGGGGCCGTGATCGGGATCTCGCTGGTCCTCGTGTACAACTTCACCTACCACCTCACGACGTCCATCTGGGGGCTCGTGTTCGCGATGGCCGTCGGCACGTTCCCGCTGATGCTGTCGCCGATCGTCGTCGCGCTCAAGGACCTGCCGGTCACGTTCGAGGAGGCCGCCGCGTGCCTCGGGGCGACGCGCCTCCAGGCTTTCTGGCGGGTCGTCTTCCCACTCATCGGCCCCGGCGTCAGCGCCGGTCTGATGCTCTGCTTCATCATCGTCTTCAACGAGTACCTGGTGACGCTCTTCGTCCACCCGCCGAACGTGACGACCGCGCCGCTCCGGGTGTTCAATCTCGTGCGGACGGCCGGCCTCGCCCCGACGACCGCGGCCCTCGCGGTGACCATGCAGCTGATCTCGTTCGCGGCGATCCTCGTGTTCTTCAGGGTCTTCGGGACGCGCTACCTGAAGGGCACCTACCTCATCTGATGTCGACCGTCCGGCTCGATCGCGTCAGCAAGCACTTCGGCCCGACCGTCGCCGTCGACGACTTCGAGCTCGATGTCGCCGACGGCGAGTTCGTGACGCTGCTCGGCCCGTCGGGCTGCGGTAAGACGACGACGCTGCGGATGATCGCCGGCCTGGTCGAGCCGAGCGGCGGTCGGATCCTGTTCGACGACCAGGATGTGACATGGCTCCCGCCCCGCAAGCGGAACATCGGGTTCGTCTTCCAGACGCCGGCGCTGTTCCCGCACATGTCGGTGGCCGACAACATCGGATTCGGGCTATCGGTCAAGGGCGCCAAGAAGCCGGCGATCGCCGCGCGAGTCGAGGAGATGCTTTCGATGGTCGGCCTTGCCGCCTACGGCGGTCGGCTGCCGTCCCAGCTCTCCGGCGGGCAGCAGCAGCGCGTCGCGCTGGCCCGCGTGCTCGCGACCGACCCGCACCGTGCTGCTATTCGACGAGCCGCTCTCCGCGCTCGACAAGAACCTGCGGGACACACTGAAGTACTCGATCCTGGAACTCCAGCGACGGACCGGCAAGACCGCGATCTACGTCACCCACGACCAGTCCGAGGCATTCGCGATCTCCGACCGGATCGTGGTGATGAACAACGGCCGGATCGAGCAGATCGGCACGCAGACCGACATCTACCTCCGCCCCGAGACGCCGTACGTCGCCGAATTCATCGGCGCCAACAACGGCCTGCGCGGCACGATCACCGGTCGCGCCGGTGAGGGCGACGCTGCCCGCTGGGTCATCGATGTCGAGGGTCGCACGATCCGCGGTGTCGATCGGCCGGGCCTCGCCATCGGGCAGTCGGTCGTGGCGTACATTCGGCCCGAGGACATCGAGATCGTCGAGGACGGGGTCGATGGCTTCGCGAACGTCATCGAAGGCACGATCGACCGGGTGATCTTCGAGGGGCCGGTCGCCCAGGTCCGCGTCGACGTTGGCGGTCGCGAGCTGCGTGTCGACGTGACCGGCAACGAGCGGCTGACGCTGATGCGCCGCGACGGCCGGATCCGGCTCGGCTTCGACGAGGTGACCGTCATCCCAGCGCCCGCGTGAGGCAACGGCTGGCCGTTCGGTGACGGCCTTCATCGGCGGGACGATCACCGCGCTGTTCTTCACCGGAGCGATCCTGAGCTCGACACGCGCGACGCGAATGGTGGGCCCCGTCGCGACGCTCGCCGGCGTCATGCTGGTCAGCGCCGTCGTCTCCGCCCCGGTCGTCCTGCTCACGACGGTCGGCACGCCGTTCCCGACCGATGCCCTGTTCTGGTTGTTCCTGGCCGGCGCCGGCAACGTCGGCGGATTGCTGTCCGAGTACATCGGGCTGCGGACCGGGAAGGTCGGGGTCGTCGGGGCCCTTGCCGCTGCGGAAGGGGCGGTGGCCGCGGTGCTGGCCGTGATCGCCGGCGAGGTCCTCGGCCCGGTCGCGGCGGTCGGCGTCGCAGCCGTGGGGGTGGGGGTCGTCCTGACAGCCTTGTCGCCCGATCCCGTCGACATCGAGCCATCGAACCGGAGAACGCGCTCGGCCGTCCTCTTCGGCGCCATCGCCGGACTGGCCTTCGGTGCCAGCCTCTACGCGACTGGGCGGCTCGGGGCGACGCTGCCGGTCGGTTGGGCGCTCGTGCCGCCGCGCGCGATCGGGGTCGTCGCCATCACGTTGCCGGCGATCGCGACCGGTCGGTTCCAGATCGCTCGCCCGGCTCGCAAGTATGTGATCGCAGCCGGCGTCTGCGAGGTCGGCGGGTTCTTGACGTTCGCCCTGTCCGCGGCCGACAGCATCGCCGTGACGTCGGCTCTGGCCGCGCAATTCGCGTCGCTCGCAGCGATCGTGGCGTGGCTGCGGTTCGGCGAGCACCTCAGCCGGCGGCAGTGGCTCGGTGTGGCGACCGTCGGGATCGGCGTGGTGGTGCTGGCCTTCGGCTCGGCCTAGGCCGTCAGCCCGGGAAGGGCGTCCCCAGCGTCTGGCCGCCATCGACCACCAGCAGGTGGCCCGTGATAAACGCCGCATCAGGTGACACGAGGAACGCGACGGCGCCGGCCACGTCATCCGGCGTCCCGAACCGGCCGGCCGGGATCTGCCGCAGGTAGACGGCCGCGTTGGCCGGGTCGTCAGTGACTGACCGGGTCAGATCGGTCGCGATCAGCCCGGGGCCCACCGCGTTGACCGTGATGCCGTAATGGGCAAGCTCCATCGCGGCCGTCCGTGTCATCGCGAGGACGCCGGCCTTCGAGGCGTTGTATGCCGCGAGATCGGACTCCATCCAGAACGCGTTCGTCGAGCTCGTGACGACGATGCGGCCGCTGTTGCCGAGCGCGCGCATGGCTCGCGCCGCGACCTGGACGCCCACGAAGACGCCGCGCAGGTTGACGGCCAGGATCCGATCCCAGGTCTCGTCGCTCGTGTCGAGGAACGGCGCCGTGCCCCCGATGCCCGCGTTCGCGATGAAGATATCGAGCCGTCCGGTGTCCTCAACGACACGTCCGACCACGGCCTCCATCGCCGATCGATCGGTGGTGTCCGCTTCGATCGCGTCCGCCCCGCCGCCGTTGAGCGCGCCGGACGTCAGTTCTTCGGCGGTGCGTGCTGCGACAGCGATATCCCGGTCGACGATCAATACGAACGCGCCATCGCGGACGAAACGGGTGGCGATGCCTCGCCCAATTCCGCGAGCACCACCGGTGACTATCGCCACACGACCGGCGAGCGAGGCCTCGCTCATATGCCCGAGGGCTCCTCCCGGGAGGGTGAGGTTGTGGAGCGGGAGACGGGGTTCGAACCCGCGACATGCAGCTTGGAAGGCTGCCGCTCTGCCAACTGAGCTACTCCCGCCCGATGCGGGGCACATGGTACGACAGGATGCGAGTGATCCCTGGGCCGGGCCGGGTCTGTGCCGGAGCGATGGTCAGCAGATCGTCGAGATTGGCGGCGGGACCGGTGCCTTCGGAAGGCGCATGCTGCGGGTGCCGGGACTGCGCAGCGATTGGGTGGGGCTGAGATGAGCAGCTGGACTGGGATGAGCAGCACGGGGGCCGCCGAAGACCAAGCACGTCCCGCCGAACCGCGAAGGAACCGCATCGGCATCGGGAAGATCATCGTGCTCTCGTTGGGCGTGGGCCTCGCGGCCGCTGTCCTCCTCCCCTTCATCCCGTGGCCCACGGTCGACGCGAACTTCGCCACGGCGATGGTGCTGTTCGGCTTCGCCGTTGGATGGGCGCTCCTGGCGGCTCTCTCGGTGCGGTTGACTGATCAGCCGCAAAGGTGGGCGTACGCGCCAGCACTGTTCATGGGTGTTGGCGCCGTGCTCCTGCTCTTCCTGCCGGATGCCGTGTTGGGCGCGCTCGACTGGGTCTGGCCGCCGGCATTGCTCGTCCTGGTGGCCTGGGTCTATCGCCACGCCAAGCATGATCTGCGGAGCCGGACCCGCACATGGTTGCTCAACCCGGTGCTGGCGGTGCTCGTGCTGTTCGCGCTGGGTGGCGCGTACGAGACCATCGGTCGCGCGACGGAACCCAGCGTCGCCATGCGCGGCGAACTCGTCGACGTCGGGCCCTACCGTCTCCACCTGGAGTGCACCGGCACGGGCGCCCCGACCGTCATCCTTGAGCCCGGCGGCGGGGCGTCGGCGGCGACCCTCGGTTGGATCGCGCCCGACGTGGCCCGCCATACCACGGTGTGCGTCTACGACCGAGCCGGAAAGGGATGGAGTGACGCCGCGCAGACGGCACCCGACGGCGCGCAGACCGCGACCGACCTCCACACGCTGCTCGCGCGGGCGGATGTCGCCGGCCCCTACGTGCTGGCCGGGCACTCCTTCGGCGGCCTGTACGTGATGCGCTACGCCGCGCAGTATCCCGACGAGGTCGCCGGCATGGTGCTCATCGATTCAACGGCTCCGAACGCGACACCGGTGTCGCCGACGACCGAAGGCTCGGACAGCTTCCTCAAGCACTTCTCGGCGTTGATGTCTGCAACGGCTCGGCTCGGTCTGGGCCGGCTGCTCGCCCAAGTGACCCCCTCGGATCTCCCGCCGCCGTTCCGGGACGAGGCACGCGCCAGCGCTGCCACCGCCAAGGAGATGGCGGGCTTCATCGATGAGTACGCGGTCGCGGGCCGATCCGCGAGCGAGGCGGGCGAACTCATGAGCCTCGACGGGAAGCCGTTGATCGTGCTAACGGCCGAGCAAGGGAACGCCCCTGGATGGATGCCGCACCAGGACGCGATGGCCGCGCTCTCGACCAACAGCCTGCACGACGTCGTGCCAGGAGCAACCCATCAGTCCCTCGTCGACAACCCGACCCACGCCGCCGTCGTCAGCCAAGCGATCGTCGACGTCGTCGAGGCGATACGGACCGGAGCGCCACTCCCGACTCAGTGACCCGCGGCGTCGCCATCCGGGGCGGAACGATGACCGTCAAACGGACCAGGATCGTCTCGACCGACAAGCGCAGGCGCCAGGACATCCGCGAGCGATCGTATGGCTAGACTCGCCGCATGGGAGTCTTGACCTTCAGCATCAACGTCACCCTGGACGGCTGCGTCGACCACCAGGAGGGGATCGCCGACGACGAGACACACGCCTACTTCACCCGCCTCATGGACGAGAGCGGGGCGATGCTGTGGGGCCGCGTCACCTACGAGATGCTGGAGAGCTACTGGCCGGCGGTCGCCCGCGGCGACGAGGAGGCGCCGCCGGCGATGCGCGAGTGGGCGGTCAAGCTGGAGGCCAAGCCGAAGTACGTGGTGTCGTCGACGCGAAAGGACTTCCCGTGGACCAACAGCCACCACATCGCCGGCGACCTGCGCACGGGCGTCCAGAAGCTCAAGGACGCGACCCCGGCCGGCGTGCTCCTCGGTAGCGGCAAGCTCGCGACCGAGCTGGACCGGCTGGATCTGATCGACGAGTACAAGTTCCTCGTCCACCCCAGGATCGCCGGCCACGGCCCGACCCTGTACCAGAGCGGGCTGCCCAGCACGCGACGGCTCGAGCTGGTCTCGGCGAAGCCGCTCCGCAGCGGCGCGGTCGCCATGCACTACCGGCGCGCGCGCTGACTCAGAGCGGCCCCCTCGCTTCACATCGCGGCGCCCGCAGCTCTACGCTTCACTCACCCGGCATGACCTGGCATTGAGCTTAGGAAGCTGCCGCTCTGGGTACGAGCCCGTCACGCCGGCCGCGTGATCCATCCGGTCGGTCACCGCTCGAGTTCTTCGCTGACGTCCCGGGGTGATACTGGGTCATACCCATGACTGCCCAGGACGACGCAGGCCCGCTACTCCAGACCAAGCTTTACATCCCCAAGCCGCGGCGCGGCCAGGTCGGGCGTCCGCGACTACTGGAGCGCCTGCGGCGTGGGGCCGACTCCAAGCTGACGCTTCTCTCCGCTCCGGCCGGATTCGGCAAGACCACGCTTCTTGCCGAGTGGCTCGACGATCCAGCCACCGATGGGAGATCGACGGCCTGGCTGTCGCTCGACCCAGGCGATAGCCAGGCCCTCTCGTTCTGGCCCTATGTGATCGCTGCCCTGCAGACGGTGGCGCCGGGCGTCGGCGCAGAGTCGCTCTCGCTGCTGCGGCAGCCGCAACCACCGCCTATCGAGTTGGTCCTCGCCCCGCTCGTGAATGAGCTCAGCACGACGTCTCACCAGATCGTCCTCGTCCTTGACGACTATCACGTGATCGACGCCGATGATGTCCATCGAGGGATGGCTTTCCTGCTGGAGCATCTACCCCCGCAGACACACGTGGTGATCGCGACCCGCGCCGATCCGCCGTTGCCGCTGGCGCGCCTGCGCGGACGAGCCGAGCTCGTTGAGATCCGCGCGGCAGATCTGAGGTTCACGCCCGACGAGGCACTCGCCTACCTCAACGAGGTGATGGATCTGAACCTGACGGCGCAGGATGTGGCCGCGCTGGAGGGGCGGACCGAAGGCTGGATCGCCGCGCTGCAACTGGCGGCCCTATCCATCCAGGGACGCGACGACGTGGCCGGCTTCATCGCCGGCTTTGCCGGGGACGACCGCTACATCGTCGACTACCTGGCCGAAGAGGTCTTGCAGCGTCAGCCTGATCATGTCCGAAGCTTCCTGCTGCAGACCTCCATCCTGGACCGGCTCAGCGGTCCGTTGACTGACGCCGTCACCGGTCAGGACGGTGGCAGAGCCATGCTGGAGGGCCTCGATCGCGCAAATCTGTTCCTGGTCCCGCTCGACGACCGCCGCCAGTGGTATCGCTACCACCAGCTCTTCGCCGACGTGCTCAGGGCACGCCTCCAGGACGAGCAGCCCGACCGCGTCCCGGTCCTCCACCGTCGGGCAAGCGACTGGTACGAGCACGACGGCGACCGGTCTGAGGCCATCCGCCACGCCATGGCCGGGGAGGACTTTGAGCGAGCGGCCGACCTGATCGAGCTCGCGATCCCATCGATGAGCCAGGGTCGACAGGAGGCGACGCTGCGGCGCTGGCTCAACGCGCTCCCGGACGACCTGTTCGAGGCCAGGCCTGTGCTGGCAGTCGGCTGGGTGGCGATGCGGCTGGTCCGCGGGGAGGCCGAGGGGGTCGAGGCGCGCCTGCTCCAGGCTGAGCGCTGGCTGGAGCCGGGACCACAGGCGCCAGACGGATCAACGGGCCGGTCGACGGACATGATCGTCGTCGACGAGGCGGCATTCCGTCGCCTCCCGGGGGCCGTCTCCGTGTATCGGACCGCGCTGGCGATGGCGCACGGAGACGTGACGGGCACGATCGCCCACGCCCAGCGGGTGCTGGACGTCATCAGTGCGGACGATCATCTCGAGCGCGGGTCGGCAGAGGGGTTCCTGGCGCTCGCGCATTGGACCCGCGGCGACCTCGAGGCGGCGAACCGGTGGTGGACGGATGCCGCCGTGAGCCTGGAGCTGGCGGGGCACGTCTCCGACGCGATCGGGTGCTCCATCGCCCTCGCCGACATCCGGATCGCACAGGGCCGTCTCCACGAGGCGATGCAGGCCTACGAGCGAGGAATAACCCTCGCGGCCCAACAGCCTGCGCCGTCGCTCCGCGGCGTGCCGGACATGCACGTGGGGATGAGCGAGCTGTTTCGCGAGCGGAACGATCTCGCGCTTGCAACGCAGCACCTGCTGTCGAGCGAGGACCTCGGTGAACGTGCCGGTCTGGCGCAGAACCCATATCGCTGGCACGTCGCGATGGCTCGCGTCCGGGAGGCCGAAGGAGATCTCGACGCCGCTCTCGAGCTCCTTGACGAGGCGGAACGGCTGTACGTGAGCGACTACTACCCGAATGTCCGGCCGATCCCCGCGATGAAGGCCCGGATCTGGATCGCGCAGGGGCAGCTGAGCCAGGCGCTGGGCTGGGCCCGCGTGCATGGCGTCTCCGTCAAGGACGAGCTGAGCTACGTGCGCGAGTTCGACCACATCACCCTCGCCAGACTGCTGCTGGCCGGTCCGACTCGGGAGCGTGGCGACGACCCCGCGCGCGAGGCACCAGAACTCCTGGAGCGTCTCCTTCGGGCGGCGGAAGCAGGTCGACGGACACGCAGCGTCATCGAGATCCTGGTGCTCGAGGCGCTCGCGCATCAGATGCGAGGCGACGTCGCTGCGGGGCTTGCGCCGCTCGAGCGCGCCCTCACGCTGGCAGAACCCGAGGGCTACGTCCGCGCCTTTGCCGACGAAGGTCCATCCATGGCGGGCCTACTGGGTGCGGCCGCGAAACGCGAGATCGCCCCGGGCTATATTCGTCAACTGCTGACGGCATTCGGCCCTGCCCACGAACGAACGCCGATCAAACAGCCTCTGGTTGAGCCGCTGAGCGAGCGTGAGCTTGACGTGCTTCGGCTGCTTGCAACCGATCTGGCCGGACCGGAGATCGCCCGTGAGCTCGTGGTGTCGCTGAGCACGGTGCGGAGTCACACCAAGGCCATCTACGCCAAGCTCGGGGCGAACAACCGCCGGTCCGCCGTGACCCGGGCCGAGGAACTCGACCTCCTGTCGCGAGCCCGCAACCGACCGTAGCAGAGGCGCGAAGCCCCCGGTCGGCCGCCGCAAGTCGCCTCGCGGCTCGATCGAAGATTCATCACCTCAAATCCCCACATGTGGGGATGCTCGCTCCCCACGTCCGCTCCGATGCTCGGGACCACGCCGGCAGACAGATCGCAGGACCGGCGGAAGGGAGCAGATGAGCGGAACGACACGCATCGACCGTGACCGTCACGAGGACGGCCGCTACGAGATTCGCCTCAAGGGACACCTGGATGGCCGATGGGCTGCCTGGTTTGACGGCCTGAGCCTCAGCCACGAGAGCGAGGGCGTCACCGTCATCCGTGGCGGCGTACCCGATCAGGCGGCGCTCCATGGCCTGCTCCAAAAGGTGCGCGACACCGGATTGCCATTGGTCTCGGTGACGCAAGTCGACGCCGACCCGACCGGGACGCCCGGCACCGAGCCTCGATAGCCCAACACGAACACACGAAAGGGAAACCGACATGACAACCGCCGTTCGAACCGCCGCAACGAAACGACCGCCGATGGATTCGATGCGGAAGACCGCGCTCGTCGCGGGCATCCTCTACCTGATCACCTTCATTTCGGTCGCGACACTGACCCTCTACAGCCCGGTGCTGAAGGACCCGGCCTACATCCTGAGCTCCGGAAGCGACGCCGGCCTGCGCTGGGGCGCCCTCATCGAGGTGATCGTCGCGCTCGCCGGCATCGGCACCGCCATCACGCTGTACCCGGTCGTCAGGCGCCAGAACGAGACGTTCGCGCTCGGATTCGTCACCTCGCGCGTCATCGAGGGCGCGATGCTCCTCACGGGTGTCGTGAGCCTTCTCTCGCTCGCGTCCCTGCACCAGGTGGGCGCCGCGGCCGGCGCCGACTCGACCGCGCTTCTCACCAGTGGCGCCTCGTTCGTCGGGACGTACAACGCGGCGTTCCTGATCGGCGGGACCCTCATGCCCGCGATGAATGCCCTCCTGCTCGGGTACCTGATGTACCGATCCAGCCTCGTGCCGCGACTCATTCCCGCGATCGGACTCGTCGGCGGCGTCTTGATGACGTCTTCCGTGATCGGACAGATCCTCGGCATCAACGAGAAGATCTCGGTGTGGTCTCTGATCGCGCTCCTCCCGATCTTTCTCTGGGAGCTGTCGCTCGGCCTGTGGATGACCTTCAAGGGGTTCCGCAAGGAAGCGCCGCTGATGGTCGAGGCCGCGGCCGAGGCGCAGAGCCCGCACGGATCGGCACCGGCAGTCCTGTCACCGATCGCCGTCGCGACGACGGCGGGTGCAGCGTGACCGCCACCGAGGCGCGGCCGACTCGTGTCCCGCCGCGAGTGGTCATCCGTGTTGCCTGGCTGCTGCACCGCGCACTCCTTCGGTTCAGCGGGGGACGGGTCGGGCTGCGGGCTCCGGGCGACAAGTTCGGGCTGCTGCGCCTGACGACGGTTGGGCGCCGCTCGGGTCAGCCACGAGTCGCGATCGTTGGGTACTACGAGGACGGCCCGAACCTGGTCACGTTGGCGATGAACGGCTGGGCCGAGGCCGACCCCGCGTGGTGGCTGAACCTGCAGGCGCACCCGGACACCGTCGCCGCGTTGGATGACGGCGTGCGTTACGTCCGTGGTCGCGCTGCGGAAGGCGACGAGCGTGATCGGCTCTGGGCTCGGTGGGTCGAGTTCAGCGACCAGTACGACGGCTGGGCGGCGCTCCGTTCCGAGAAGACCGCGATCGTCGTGCTCGAGCCTCGAACCGGTGCCGAAGTCACCGCGTAGGGCGGTACCCACCGCTTAGTCGGAAGGGCCCTGGAGTTCTGCTTCCGGGGCCCTTCCACCGAGCTGAGCGCCGCGCCCCCGATGACATCGAGGCGAGAGGGACCGGCGGCGAGTCAACGCGGGAACATGGCTTCGCCGCCCCGTGCCCAGCTCTACCCTTGGCCCACCCGGCATGACCTGGCATTGAGCTTTGAAAGCTGCCGCTCTGCGAGCGGCATGAGGCACGCCGGCCGACGGCGCGATTCCGGCTACTCCCATGCCTGCGCACTTCGAATCCGAGGTACGGGCTTTGCCTACCCTGGGACCCTGTCGCGAAACGACAGACCGGCGAGGTCAAGGCGTCTATCGATTGACCGTTCGACGTCGTCCCGGACGAGGTCCGCATTGATAGCAATCGCTGCCGCAGATCCCGCTCCCGCAGACTGGTGCCCGCGGGGGTTGACAGTCGAGAAGCGTAAGCGGTAACTTACGGTAAGTGAAAACTTACGCATCGGTCATGGACGCCGTCGGTGACGGCACGCGACGGGCGATTCTCGAGCGACTGCTCGAGCGGCCCGCGGCGGTCGGCGAGCTGGCGGCCGGGCTGCCGGTGAGCCGCCCGGCGGTGAGCCAGCACCTGCGAGTCCTGAAGATGGCCCGCTTGGTGACGGATACGCAGGTCGGCACGCGCCGCATCTATTCGGTCGATCCGGAGGGCGTCCGCGAGGTGCGTGAGTACTGGGAGCGCTTCTGGTCGCAGGCACTGGCCGGCTTCAAGGCGGTCGCCGACACCGAAGCCGAGCAGCGGGCCGGCATCGGCCGCAAGGAGAGTTCTGATGGCGATCGAGGTTGACGTGGAGGCTGACGTGGCGCGGGTGGTTCGCAGCTCGGTGACGGTGAAGCTGCCGCGCGACGCGGCATTCCGGCTATTCACGGAGCGGATGGGCAGCTGGTGGCCGCTGGCCACCCACTCGGTGTTCCATGCCGAGGCGGTGGCGGTAACAATCGAGCCCGTCGTCGGCGGCCGCGTGTACGAGGCGACCGCCGATGGCCGCACTTCCGATTGGGGCACGATCACCGAGTGGCAGCCCGGGGAGCGGCTGGCGATGACGTGGCATCCCGGCGACGAGTCCGATCTGGCGACCCTGGTGGAGGTTACCTTCAGCGAAGCGCCCGATGGTGGCACGCATGTCGATCTGCTCCATACCGGCTGGGCGGTGCATGGCGCCGAGGCAGCGGCGAGGGCCGCCGACTATCAGCCGGGATGGACGGCTCTGCTCGAGGGGTTCGCGAAGGCCGCCTGAGCGCGGCCGGGCAGCAGCCTCTCAGCTGGATCGGCCTGCCTCGAACGGCTCGCCGTGACCGGGCACGACCCGATCGGCGGTAGCCAGAATCCGCTGGCGGCTCGTCTCGAGCGCGGCCTGGTCCTCGGCCAGCGGGTCCACTTCCGGCGTTGGACGAATGCCCGCACGCTCGAACGATCGGAGCGCGGCCACTGGAGGTCGCGAGGGGCCCCCGCGGGGCGTCCGGGCTTCAGCGTGGGGCGATGGCGACGGCGGAATGCTGCTTGGCCGCCGCAGGACCCAGCTCTATGCTTTGCTCACCCCGGCATGACCTGGCATTGAGCTTGGAAGGCTGCCGTTCCGCCAACTGAGCTACTCCCGCACGAGGCTAAACAAGACCGCAGATCCCGCGACGCCGTTCCGCGGAGTTTATCAGGCGTTCTTCGCTGATCTCGCGACCGAGGGCACCAAGCCGACCACCATCGGCGGCTACCGCCGGTATCTCGAGAGACTGTCCCAGCAGCCGCGCGGCTCGATCCGCCGCCGTCGCGGCGGGCTGATACTTCCAGAGGAAGGGCGTCCTGACGAGGTATCGCACCGATGACCGGGAACGAGAAAAGGCAGGAGCCGATCGCGGAGGCGCGTGCGCGATGGGGCGTCTGAGCTGCTCGCAAGCGGCTCGATGAGTCCCTCCAGCGGATCCGAGTTCCTAACGGTTTTCGGTCGCAACCTCGTCGAAGAGTTGGCGAGCATCGCCCACCGACCGTATCTCGTCGTGACGATGGAAGACCTCTGGCCGATGTTCGAAGATTCGCTCGCGTCGCAGCTGGCGGGCGTCCATTTCGTCACGTCGCTCGACCTCGACGAAGTTACGGCGGCAGCCGCGAAGCTGCCGGCATACGCCAGTGTCGTGGGTCTCGGAGGCGGCCAGGCGAGCGATGTCGCCAAGTTCTTCGCCTGGGTCCAGCGGGTGCCGCTGTTCCAGGTGCCAACCGCCATGACAACCAACGCACCGTTTGCCCACCGTGCCGTCCTCAGGTCCGAGGGAAAGACCTCGGCTATCGGCTGGGCGGTTCCAGAGGTTGTCTACGTCGACCTCGACGTGATCAAGCGAGCGCCTGCCCACCTGAATCGAAGTGGCGTGTGCGACGTTCTCGCTGCTCATACCGCGCATTTCGACTGGAAGCTCGCCCACGACACGGGCAATGAAGAGCGCCAGTGGCCATACGACGCGGACCTCGTGGCCCAGTCCCGCGTCTGGTTCGAGTCCGTCCGGAAGAGCGTCGACGCAATTCGAGACGTGAGCGACGAGGGCATCCGGACGCTGATGCTCGCCCATCGTTGGGGCGGAGCGGCGTACCACAACGCTGGGTGGAATGATCGGCACCTGAACGGCGTCGATCATTGCTTCCTGTACTGCCTCGAGTACGTCACGAACAAGCACTTCATCCACGGCCAGGGCGTGGGCCTTGGGATCTACCTCGGGTCCGACCTCCAGGAGAACGAGCCCGAGGCGATCCTGAAAACACTGCGACAGACAGGCGTTGACATACGACCTGAGGCGATGGGCATCTCATGGGATGACGCAGCGAACGCCCTTCGTCAGCTTGGCTGGTACGTCCGATACGCCGGTCTCCCGTACACGATCGCGGATGCACGACCGGTGACTGATGCGTTCATCGACGTTGCGAGAGAGCGACTCTACGCAACGCTCGGGAACTGGCCCGATGCCTAACGTGGGATGAAGCGATGACCTCAGTCTACGAACGTCTTGGCGTTCGACCGATCATCAACGCGAACGCGACATTGACGAGGCTTGGCGGGTCAGTGCTGGCGCCCGAGGTCACGGCGGCGATGACCGATGCCTCGCGCAGCTTCGTTGATATGTTCGAGCTACAGGTCGCGGTCTCGGCCCGTATCGCCGAGCTGACCCGCAACGAGGCGGCTCACGTGTCTGGCGGTGCGTCCGCCGGCCTCTTCCTTGCCACGCTCGCATGCATCACTGGAAGCGACCTGGTCGCGGCCGGGCGGTACATGCGGGATCCGCAGTCGACCGAGCGTCGAGACGTCGTGGTCCTCGCCGGACAGCGCAATCCGTACGACATCGCGATCCAGCTGGCCGGTGCTCGAATGATCCAGGCTGGCAACCTGTTCCAGACTTTCCCATGGGAGATCGAGGCCGCGATCACCGACCGAACGGTTTCGATCTTCTATTTCGCCGGTCCGCATCTCGCCACGGGGGCGGCGGCGTTGGAGACGGTCATCGATATCGGCCACGCTTACGGCCTGCCGGTGGTGGTCGATGCCGCCGCGCAGCTCCCGCCGCGGGAGAATCTCTGGCGGTTCACTCAGCGTGGTGCGGACCTCGTGCTGTTCAGTGGCGGAAAGGGCCTCCGCGGACCCCAGAGCTCGGGCCTCATCCTCGGCCGAGCGGATCTCATCGAGGCGTGCCGTATCCACAGTGCGCCGCATCAGCGTCTAGGACGACCGATGAAGGTCTCGAAGGAGGACCTCGTCGGCGTACTCGTCGCGGTCGAGCGGTTCCTCGACCTCGACGCCGACGCCATCCTGGAACGAGAAGAAGCGATCATCAGCGGCTGGGTCTCCAGCCTTGGGGCGATTCCCCACGTGACGGCAACGAGGGAGTTCCCGGGCGAGGCGGGAACCGGGACACCGCGTGCGCGCCTGGATCTCGACCCATCGCTCGGTCGGTCTGCTGGAGCCATCGCAGATGAGCTCAGGGAGTGGGATCCGCCGGTCGATGTTGGCGTTGTTGGAGACTCGACGATCTATCTGACCGCGATGACGCTCCAGGAGGGTGAGGAGCAGATCGTGACGGACGCGCTTGCCGCTGCACTGACACAGGATCCTGGCGCCCACACAACGTGACCATCGCGACTTGCCGTCAGGTCGCGACGCCGGTTTCCTGCCGCCGAACGCTCGGCCGTCCGATGGGACCCGGACGTAGCCGGAATACGGATCCGGCTAGCGGCTGGGCTCGACGGTCGTCAGCGCTGAGGTTGTAGGCAGCACTGGTGACGTACAGGTCACGGAGGTCTGGCCCACCGAAGGCACAGCTCGTGACCTGGGCGACCGGTAGGCAAATCACGCGGTCCAGACGCCCATCTGGGGTGAACCTGCGAACCGACCAGCCGTTCCAGAGTGCGACCCACAGGTAGCCCTCCACATCGACCGACAGGCCATCTGGAGCGCCATGCTCGGGTTCGATCCGCACCAGGACGCGGCGGTCGCCGAGGTCACCACTCGTGACGTCGTAGTCGAACGCGACGACGCTCTGCGTCGGCGTATCGGTGTAGTAGAACGTGCGCTGGTCGGCGCTCCAATCGAGCCCGTTCGAGATCCCGACACCATCGAGGACCCGCGTCACACTGGATCCGGCGTCGAGGCGGTAGAGAGCCCCGGCTCCGGGTCGCTCCGAGTACGCCATCGACCCCGCCCAGAATCGGCCGGCGGGATCGCACTTGCCGTCATTGAACCGAAGTCCGCTGTCCGCGGGATGGACCAGCGCGACCGGCCGCAGGTCGTCGAACGCCTCGTTCGCGATCCAGAAGCCATCCTCCAGGGCCAACGTGAAGCCTCCGGATCGAGATAGGCACACGGAGCCAACCGGCGATGGCGTTCGATAGCTGGCCACGCGTCCGTCGGCTGGCCAGTGGCGATGGACGAACCGACCGGTGATGTCGACCCAGATGAGGCTCTGAGAGGGTACGTCCCAGACGGGCCCCTCCCCGAGCTCCGAGTCCGGCACATCCAGCCGAACGGGTTCGTCATGGGTCCCCATACGTCGCAGACAGTCGGACGTGTCAGCCCTTGCGCTCGAGGATCGGCCGCGCGACGTCGGGCTTGTCGACCACGAAGGCGAACATCGCGCGATCGCCCCACCGACCAAGGAACAGGTGGCCCTGGATGTTCACGCCGGCGTCCGCGAGCTGGCGCGAGAGACGGGCCATCCCACCCGGCTTGTCATCGACCTCGGTCACCAGCGACTCGCCCTCGATGTAGACGTAGCCCATCTCGTCGAGCACGTTCTTGGTGGCCTGGTCGTCGGCGGTCGTCATGATCACGTGGCCCGAGTCGCCGATGCTCCCGCCGCCGATCGCGCGCAGGTCCACGCCGCGTGTCGCGAGCGCCTCGGCGAGCGTGGCCATCGAGCCGGGCTCGTTCTTCAGCTGGACCACGAACTGGTTGGCCATGTCGGTGACGGACCTCCGGCGGCGACTGGGGCGGCGATTCTACCCGGCCGTGCCGGGCCGGCTCGCCGCTTCGAGCGCCGCGGCTTCCTTGCTCGAATGGAAGACCGGGACCAACGCGAGCGCCGTGATGAACGCCACGCCCAGGAGCCAGCCGGCGACGACGTCGCTCGGGTGGTGCTCGCCGAGGTACACCCGGGAGACGCCGATCGCGAGGAGGATGGCGGCGAACGCGACGATGACGCGCCGCGACGGTGGCCACCACGGCAGCGCGATGAGGAGGCTCGCGACGAGCACGGTCGAGCGGAGGGCGTGGCCGCTCGGGAACGAGTCGATGCCCGCGGTCGCGATGCGGGGCGGGTCTATCAGGATCGTGGCCGCGAAGAGGCCGGCGCCGAGCAACGCACCTGTCCGGTACCGCGTTCGCCACAACGCGATGACGATCAGGACGGCCAGCGCGGCCCAGATCAGGTCCTCGCTCTCCGGCATCTTCAGCGGGATCTGGAAGCTCGTGGCTGGGCGGGGACGAGCGAACGCGGACTTGACGAGGTCCGTGACCAGCGCTCCGAGGTAGTAGGCGGAGCCGACGTACACGGCCGCACGGCGAGCTCCGAGCGACCAGAGGAAGCCGACCGGGATCATCGTGAAGAACCCGAGGATGTCCGCGACACCGAGCTCCGAGATCACCACCATGACCGGATCGAGGAAGCTGCCGTGCAGGGTGGCCATCGCCTCGAGCGCAGCCAGGTCGAAGGCTTCCGTGACGCCGGCGCGCACGAGCAGCGCCACGACCACGAAGCCCGCAAGAGACGTCGCCGAGACGATGGCGAGTCTCGAGCGGGCCCGTTCGTCGTTCAGCAGCGACACGCGCGGAGTAGACCACGCCACCGCCCGTGGTGCTGGCGACTCGGCAGCGCCGCGCGCCGGTCCACCTGCTAGGGTCGGTCCGATGACTCGACCACGCTTCCGCCCCGTGTTGCGGCCACCCTCGCGGATCCCGAACCCGGTGAGCGGATCACGGTCGAGGCGGCCGGCATCCCGTGGTCTGCACTCGTCTGGGGTGACCCCGGTGCACGCCCGCTCCTGCTGATCCACGGTGTCACCTCGTCGGCGGCCGTCTGGTGGCGCATCGGTCCAGCCCTCGCGGCCACCGGCCGCCGCGTGGTCGCGGTCGACCAGGCGGGTCACGGTCGGACCGGGCACTGGCAAGGCCACGTCAGGTTCCGCGACAACGCGGCCGACATGGCCGCCTTCGCACGGGCAGCCGGTCTCGCGACGGCCGATCTCCAGGGATCGGTCGGGTCACAGCTGGGGAGCCGTCACGGCAGCCGCCCTGCCGGCCGTCGGCATGCGGCCCAAGACGCTCGTCCTGATCGACCCACCCGTCCTGCCGCTTGCGCTGATCTCGCTCGAGGCGTCCGATCCAGCGCAGCAGACATTCGACGACATTGGCGAGGCGATCGCCGCCGTCCATGCCGCCGAGCCGACCTGGTCGGAGGGCGACGTCCGGGCGAAGGCCGAGGCCCTGACCGATCTCGATGAGGCGGCCGCCCGGGCCGTGCTCCTCGAGAACGGGGACTGGGACGGCGGCCTCGCCGACCTGCGGGACCCGGCGGCCGCCGGCATCGACACGTGGGTCATCCGCGGCGAGCCTGCGACCGGTGGCTACGTCAGCGCCGAGGCCGTCACAGCGTTCGAGGCGGTCATCGGGGCCGGCCACGTCATCACGATCCCGGGTGGGTCCCACTCGCCCCAGCGGCTCCACCCGACCGAGACGATGGCGGCGCTTGCTCAGGGCCCTGGGCTGACTCGCATGCCGCGACGGATCTCCACGGCCCGCTGGTAGGCGTCGAGGTACTTGGGGGCGGAGCCGGTCGTCCAGTCGAAGTCGACGGCCATCCCGCGGTCGATGAGCCGGTCCCACACTGCTCCCCGTCGCTCCCGGAGCGCGAACGCGGCCTCGCACGCACCGAGCAACGCCTCGACCGTGGGCTCGTCGAAGACGAAGCCCGTGCCGGCACCCGGCTGGCGGGTTACGTCGATCACCGTATCGGCCAGGCCACCGGTCCGGTGGACGATCGGTAACGTCCCGTAACGGAGCGCGATCATCTGTCCCTGCCCACACGGTTCGAAGCGCGATGGCATCGCGAAGAAGTCGGCGCCGGCATAGATCCGACGCGCCATCTCGCGGTCGAACCGCTCGATGAAGGCGACCTTCCCGGGCGACTTCTCGGCCAATGCCCGGAACGGGTCGGCAAGAGACGCGTGCCCCGAGCCCTGGACGATCAGCCGCGCCCCCCGCTCGAGGAGCGCCGGAGCTGCGCCCGCCAGCAGGTCGAAGCCCTTCTGCGGGTCGAGGCGCCCGATCATGCCGATCACAGGCCCGGTATCGGCCGGGTCCATCCCGTTGCGGGTCAACAGGTCGGCCCGGCAGGCAGTCTTGCCGGCACGGTCGCGACGCGAGTACGGCGCCGCCAGCACACGGTCGTTGGCAGGGTCCCAGAGCGCGGTGTCGAGCCCGTTGAGGATGCCCAGGAAGCGATCGTCGCGGGAGCGGAGCAGTCCATCGAGCCCCATGCCGAATGCAGGTGTCAAGACCTCCGCCGCGTAGCCGGGTGAGACGGTGTTGACGATCTCGGCGACCACGATGCCCGCCGCCAGCAGGTCGATGCCATCGGCGTTCTGACCCGGCGCCCTTTCCCCGGGCTGTAGTCCGAGCTGGGGCAGCTCAGCGTTCGGTGTCCAGCCGTGGTAGGCCAGGTTGTGGAGCGTCATGACCAGCGCCGCCTGGCCGATGATCGGGTCGTCGCGATAGAGGCGGTCGCGGAACACCGCGGCAGGACCTGCTTGCCAATCGTGGAGGTGGAGCACGTCGATCCGGCGCCCCTCGGCTCGCAACGTTTCCAGCGCGGCGCGCGCGAACAACCCGAAGCGCCACGCGTTGTCGGGATAGTCCCCCGCGTCGTCGCCGTAGAACCCGTCCCTGTCGAACGCCGGCGGGTGATCGACCAGCCGCAGCCGATAGCCGTCGGCCGCCACATCGACGATCGTGACCGACGTCGAACCGGCGCGTGCCCGCGGATCCGGCACGGCGATGACGGTCTCGGTCAGGATCGCGTCGGGACGCGGGTCCGGCACGCCCCGATAGCGCGGCAGGAAGACATCGACGGGCATCTCGGCGGCCTCGTCGGGCACGCGGCCGATGGCGCGCGCCAGTGCATCGACGACGTCCGCCAGGCCTCCGGTCTTGGCCCACGGCTCGCATTCGGCTGACAGGAAGGCGACCCGAAGTCCCACGTCAGCATGGTAGTCGCGGCGCTGCGCGTCCGGACCGTCCCGAAGGCCCGGTTAGACCGGTTTCACCGAATGGGGCACCCGCTATCATGCGCGCGCATGGACCCAGTCTCCATCCCATCCATCCCGGCCGCCTCGTTCCCCCTGCCGCCGCGGCTGGAGGGCCTCCGGCGCCTCGCTTACAACCTCCATTGGGCGTGGAGCCCGAAGACGCGCAACCTGTGGAGCCTGATCGACCGGACGGCCTGGAACCGCTACCGCAACCCGGTCCCGGTCATCAGCGGCCCGACGGAATGGTCGCGGCTCCTCGACGACGAGAAGTTCCTCGCGGAGTACCAGGACGTCCTCGCCGACTTCGATCGGTACATGGCCGACGGCACCGGCCACTGGTTCCAGCAGAAGCACGGCGACAAGCTCAGCGGACCGATCGCTTATTTCTGCGCCGAGTACGGCATCCACGAATCGCTCGGCATCTACTCGGGCGGCCTGGGGGTCCTCGCCGGCGACCATATGAAGTCGGCGAGCGACATGGCACTGCCGTTCGTCGGCGTCGGGCTGCTATATCGCAAGGGCTACTTCCGGCAGTCGATCGACGCGGACGGTCACCAGGAGCACGCCTATCCCGACTACGACCTGAGCCGGCTGCCACTCGCCCGCGTCCAGGACGCGAACGGCCTGCCGCTGACCGTCAACGTCGAGCTGCCAGGCCGCGACCTGTCGGTCGCGGTATGGCTCGCGCAGGTCGGCCGGGTCCCCGTGCTGCTGCTCGACACCGACGTCGCGGACAACGCGGTCGAGGACCGGCCGATCACCCACATCCTGTACGTCCGCGGTCGCGAGATGCGGCTGCACCAGGAGATCGTGCTGGGCATCGGCGGTGTGCGCGTCATCCGGGCCCTGGGACTCGCACCGGACGTGTGGCATCTCAACGAGGGCCACTCGGCGCTCCTGCTCGCCGAGCGCGCCCGCGAGTTCGTCGCGGCGGGCCAGCCCCTGGAAGCCGCGTGGGCACGCGTCAAGCGTGACTCGGTGTTCACGATCCACACGCCGGTCTCCGCCGGTAACGAGCGCTTCGAGTCCGACCTCGTCCGCCGTGTCGCCGGCCCGCTCCTCGACGCGGGCAAGGTCCCGGTCGATCGCGTCCTCGAGCTCGGGCTGGGCACGGACGGCGACCGAGGCCAGTTCGACATGACGGCCTTCAGCCTGCGGCTGACGAACGGCGCGAACGCGGTGAGCAAGCTCCACGCGCACACCGCCAACAGCACCTGGCAGGGCGTCGTCGAGCACGAGATCCTGGCCGTGACCAACGGCGTCCACGGACCGACCTGGGTCGGCTCCCCGGTCGTGGAGCTGCTGTCGCGTCACCTGGGCGCCGACCTCGACACGCTCGATGCCGGCGCGCGGCAGGATCGATTCTGGGAGCGACTCGGCCGGATCCCGACCGACGAGCTGTGGCAGGCGCACCTCCGCCAGAAGCGCGAGCTGGAGATCTTCGTCCACGGCCGGCTGCGGAACCAGTTCTCCCGCCACGGCGAGTCGCCGTCGGTCCTCGCCGAGGTCGAGTCGATCCTCGATCCGAAGATCCTGACGATCGGCTTCGCCCGGCGCTTCGCGACCTACAAGCGAGCGGGCCTGCTGTTCAGTGACATGGACCGCCTCGCGCGCCTGCTGTGGGACGCCGAGCGACCGGTCCAGGTCATCTTCGCGGGAAAGGCCCATCCCGCCGATCGACCCGGGCAGAAGGTCATCCAGGAGATCTTCCAGTACTCGCGCTCGCCGAAGCTGCGCGGTCGCGTGTTCATCCTCGAGGACTACGACATGCGCGTCGGCCGGTTCCTCGTGCAGGGCGTCGATGCGTGGCTCAACAACCCGCGCCGGCCGCTCGAGGCGTCCGGGACGTCGGGCATGAAGGCGGCACAGAACGGGGTCCCCAACATCAGCGTGCTCGATGGTTGGTGGGACGAGGGCTACCAGGGCGATAACGGCTGGGCGATCGGCGACCGGGAGACGAATTCCGACGAGGCCGCCCAGGACTGGTCCGACGCGGAGGACCTCTACCGGCTCCTCGAGAAGGACCTCGTCCCCGCCTACTACGATCGGGACAAGGCCGGCATCCCGCTCCGCTGGGTCGAGACGATGCGCCGTGCCATGGCCACCTCGCTGTGGCAGTTCTCCACGACCCGCATGCTCCAGGAGTACACCGAAGGGCTGTACCTGCCGGCTGCCGGGGTCGAGGTCCAGGTCGCGGTGCAAGAGCCGGTCGTGACCGAGGCCGGCTGAGCCGTGCCGCCCAGGATCTCGCTGGCCCTGGCGCTCCACAACCACCAGCCGGTCGGCAACTTCGGGTGGGTCTTCGCGGAGGTCTTCGAGCAGGCCTACGAGCCGATGATCGCGGCGCTCGAGAGCCACCCGACGGTGCGGATGTCGCTGCATTACACAGGCCCCCTTCTCGAATGGCTGATCGCCGAACGGGGCGATGCCGTCGCCCAGCTCCGGGCCCTGGTCGAACGCGGCCAGATCGAGATGCTGGGTGGCGGGTACTACGAGCCAGTGCTCGCGTCCCTGCCCGAACGTGACCGGATCGGCCAGCTCCAGCGGATGGCTGACGAGGTCGAGCGCTCCTTCGGCACGCGACCGAGTGGCGCGTGGCTGGCCGAGCGTGTCTGGGAGCCGGACGTGCCGACGTCGCTCGCGGCCGCGGGCTACGACTGGACGATCCTCGACGACGCGCATTTCCGCGCCGCCGCGATCCCGGAGGACGACCTCTGGGGGCCGTACACGACCGAGGACCAGGGTCACCTGCTCCGGGTGTTCGGGACGGAGCAGGGCCTGCGCTACCGCATCCCGTTCCGCGAGGTCGACGAAGTCATCGACTACCTGCGCTCTCACGCGACCGATGCCGGCGACCGGATCGGGATGATGGGCGATGACGGTGAGAAGTTCGGGGCGTGGCCGACGACCTGGGAGCACTGCTGGGGCACGAAACGCTGGGTGGAGCGCTTCTTCGAGGCGCTCGAGGCGAACGTCGACTGGCTCACGACCACGACCCCATCGGCCTGGCTCGCCGACCACCCGCCGATCGGCCGGGTCTACGTCCCGACGGGCTCATATGCCGAGATGGGTCACTGGGCGCTGCCGCCCGACGAGGGCATCGTCTTCGGCGAAGTGCTCCACCGCGCCCAGGAGGAGGGACGACCCGAGGCGCGCTGGCTGCGTGGCGCCTCCTGGCGCAACTTCCAGGTCAAGTACCGCGAGATCAACGACCTCCACAAGCGGATGCTGCGGGTCTCGGCCGCCGTCGCGGCGATGCCTGGCGGCCCGGCCCAGGAGCGGGCGCTCGACCACCTCTACCAGGGCCAATCGAACGACTGCTACTGGCACGGGCTGTTCGGCGGGATCTACATCAGCCACATGCGGCTCGCCACGTACGAGCACCTGATCGCCGCCGAGGATCTCGCGCAAGCGGCCAGCGGCTCCCTCGTGACCGCGTCGTTGCAGGACCTCGACATGGACGGGATCGACGAGGTTCTGCTCGCCGACGAGGGCCAGGTCGTCACGATCGACCTCGACGGCGGTGCGGGGATCGGCGGCTGGGATATCCGCCCGGTCCGACACGCGCTCGCTGCCGTCATGCGTCGCCGGCCGGAGGCCTATCACGAGGCGATCCGGTTTCTAGACGAGGGCGACGGTGCCGCGGCGCCCGCCACTGGAGACGGCAACGCTCCAGCGTCCATCCACGATGTCGATTCGGATCAGGGAGAAGGGTCTGGCACGGCATCTGGTCTACGACGCGTATGAGCGGCGATCCGGACTCATCCGCGTCCTCGCGACTGACGCGACCCGCGAGGACTGGGCGATGGCCCGGGCGACCGAGCTCGGGGATGTCGTGGACGGCGCCTTCGGGGTCGAGGACCTGGCGACGGGCCGGCTCGTCGCGCGACGCGACGCAACGATCGCAGGTGCGACCATCCGTGTCGTGAAGACGCTGACCCTTGGCGGCGACAGGCGCGCCCCGACCTTGACCGAGCAGGTCGACCTGGAGCATCGCGACGGCCCGGAGCTCGACGGCCGCGTCGGCGTCGAATGGGCACTGACGATGCTGGGTGGCGGCGGGAACCCGGCGGCGTGGTGGGACGTCGGCGGCGAGCGGACAGGACACGACACGAGCGGGACTGCCGCCGACCTGTCGACGATCGCCCAGGGCAACGACTACATCGGGGTATCCGTGACGACGACGACCAGCCCAGCCGACGCGTGGTGGGCGCCCATCGAGACGGTCTCCAACTCGGAGGCCGGGTTCGAGCGGGTGTACCAGGGCAGCGCGCTGCTCCTGTCGTGGCCCATCCGGTTGGCATCTGGCGAGCGCTGGACGCGCACGATCGTGAACACCGTGGCCACGGCCCGAGACCGGGCGGAGAACGACACGTGACCGGTCCCTCGCTCGTCGTCCACGGCCATTTCTATCAGCCGCCCCGTTTGGATCCGTTCACCGGCACGATGCCGCTGGACCCGACGGCGGCGCCGGCCCACGACTGGAACGAACGGATCAGCGCCGACTGCTACCGCCCGAACGCCGAGCTCGGGAATCTCGGCGCGATCTCGTGGGACCTGGGGCCCACGCTGGCCGGCTGGCTCGAGCACGGCGACCCGGTCGCCTATCGCGGGTTCGTCGACGGCGATGCAGGCGCCAGGGGAATGGCCCAGCCCTTCCATCACACGATCCTCCCGCTGGCGTCGGCGGCGGATCGGCGCACCGAGGTCCGCTGGGGTCTCCGCGACTTCGAGGTCCGCTTCGGCCGCCGTCCGTCGGGCATGTGGCTGCCGGAGACGGCGGCAGACCTGGCGACCCTCCGGCTGCTGGCGGACGAGGGCATCGGCCACACGATCCTTGCGCCCTGGCAAGTCGACGGCGGATCGTTCCTCGATACCAGGCGTCCGGTCCGGCTGGATCTCGGCGACGGTCGGTCGATCGTCGCGGTGATCTACGACGGGCTTCTGTCGGCATCGGTGTCGTTCGAGGCGATCTCGACGGTCGATGCGGATGCCTTCGTGCGCGACCGCCTCATCCCCCGCTTCCATGAGCCGCCGACCGACGACTCGGCATCGCCGCTGGTCGTGATCGCGACGGACGGGGAGCTGTACGGCCATCACCGGCGCGACCGCGAGCACTTCCTGGCCCGCCTGGTCGGGCGATCGGCACCACCCGACATGCCGTTCGCGGCCCCCTCGCTGGGCGACGCGGTGGCCCAGGCGGAGGCGCGCGGTCTCGAGCTGCGTGCCTTGCGCGAACAGACGTCGTGGAGCTGTCATCACGGCATCAGCCGCTGGTCATCGACCTGCGACTGCACCGTCGATGGGACCTGGAAGGCGCCCCTGCGTTCGGCGTTGGAGCGGTTGGCCGGTGGGATCGACGCGGCGACGGAGCAGCTGGCGGCGCGCCTGCCAGGCGCACCCGATCCGTGGGCCGCACGCGATGCCTACGTCGACGTCGTGATCGGCGCCGAGGCGGCGGATACGTTCGTCGATGCGTGGCTCGACCGCAGCGCCACCCTGGACGAACGTGGACGCCTGCTCGGCCTGATGGAAGCCCAGCGTTGGCGCCTCGCGATGTTCGCGAGCTGCGCCTGGTTCTGGGAGTCGCCCGACCGGATCGAGACCGCCGGCGCGCTGCGTGCCGCGGTCCGGGCGGCGCGTCTCGTGGATGAGCTGGCGGGCACGGATCTCGAATCGCGCCTCCGCGCCGATGTCGGCCTGCTCGTCGGGAACGGCCATCGGGGCGTCGAGCTTCTCCGCCAGGCCCTGATCGCGGTCGGCGCACCCGATCGCACCGAGAATCCGTCAGCCCGCGGCCTGCGCGCCACGGGCTGACGAGGAGGTATTGCTATAGTCGATTAGGCCAAGACAGCTTATTTGGACTATCAGACTATGTCAATGGACGAATTGCTCGGGAACGGTGTCGGACAGGCTCGGACGACGGGAGATAGCCTCGACGTCGAGCGGGACTCCGACGTCCCGATCTCGACGCAGATCTACTGGCAGCTCGCCTATCAGATCGACTCCGGGCGGCTGCTGTCGGGCTCACGCCTCCCACCGGTCCGCGAGCTCGGCGCTGCGCTCCGCGTCAATCCCAACACGATCAGGGCCGTGTACCGCCGCCTGGCCGATGCGGGTTATGTCACGAGCCGCCACGGCGCCGGCACGCATGTCGCCGATCGGCCGCCGCAGCGCCGCGGCGCGGAAGCCCTCGCCGGGATCGTCGCCGAGCTGCTGCGACGAGCGGCCCATGCCGGCTTCACGGCCGATGAGGTCGCGGCCGCGACGTTCGCCGCCGCGACGGAGCGGAAGCGTCCCGGACCGCTCGTCCGGGTGCTGTTCGCGGAATGCACCAGCGCCGACGCCGGTTACGACGCGGAGCGCCTCGTCGACGCGTTCCCCGGCATGATCGAAGCCGAGGGGGCGCTCATCGACGACCTGCCCGAGCGGCTCGACCGGTTCCACTACGACATCGTCGCGACGACCACGTTCCATGCCGACGAAGCCCAGGTCCTGGCGGCCGGCCGGGTGCCGGTCGTCGCGATGCTGCTCGGGCCGGGTTACCTGGAGCTGGTCCACGAGATCGCCGGCCTCCCGCCGGGGTCCCGCGTCGGGCTCGTGTGCGCCAACGAACGCGGCGCGGAGAACATGCTCCAGACGCTCCAGCTGTCGGGGACGACCGGCATCGAGATCGTCCCCGCACTCATCGGTGAGACGGACCGGCTCAAGGTCGTCGACGAGGCGTCCGACCTGATCCTGCTGTCGCGTGAGGCGCTCGCCGCCGGGCTGGATCGCCAGATGCACGATCCCGACCGGATCCGGCCGTGGTCGTACGAGTTCGATCCGGCCGGGCTGGAGCTCCTGCGACGGGCGATCGACCACGTGGCGGCGGAGCGGCCCGCCGAGAGGCTCGCCGAGGTGCCTGCCGGCTGACGGTGGCGATGGGCGCATGCCATCCTTCGGCGATGGGTGGCCTGGCTCGGCGAGACTTCCACGTCCGTCGCTCGGCGCGCGATCGATACGGCATCGACGAGGTCCTGCTCGGCCTCCGCGGCGACCTCGCCGTCGCGGACCTCGCGGCGATCAGGGTCCTCGCCCAGCGGATGAACGAGGCACGCCCGCCGGAGGCGCCGGGCGTATCGGCGGGTGAGATCGGCGCGCTCGGCCTGCTCCACGAGGTCGGCCACCTGCTGGTGATGCGCCAGGCCGCTGCGGGTGGACCGACGATGGCCGCCGCGATGCGCGAGGTGCGGCGCGATCTCCGCGACGACCTCGACCGTCTGCTCGATCGGTTCGCGGCCGCGTTCCCGGGAGTCGGGCCGGAACCGGAGCCCGCGCTGGCCCGTCTCGAGGAGCTGCTGCTCACCCGGGTCGCCAACGAAAACCCGGCGATCGGGCCGTTGCGCGAGCTCGTGGACGATCGGATCCTCGCCGACGGGACGCGCTACCAGGAGGCGATCGCGGGGCTGGAGGAAGCGTTCGACGCGGGGGCGGTGCTGGACCCCGGCGATGGCACCAAGACCTCGCTCGTCGACCTGCTGCGTGCCCCGGCGCGCCATGCGCCGACGTCGCTGTCCGGGCAGCTTCGGTACGTCCGTGACACCTGGGGCGTGCTGCTCGGCTCGGACCTCGAATCGCTCATCGGGCGGCTCGGCATAACGATCGGGATCATGGCCGAGGAGGAACGCGGGCTCCACCAGCGGTTCGGCGGCGGCGGGGACCGCCGCGAGGTCCATCCCCCGTCGTTCGGTGGCCTCGCCGACGAACCCGAGCGGTTCTCCGTCGACTCGGCCTGGATGCCTCGCCTCGTGCTCATGGCCAAGAGCACCTACGTGTGGCTCGATCAGCTGTCGCGGACGTTCCAGCGCGACATCCGGACCCTCGACGCGGTCCCCGACGAGGCGCTCGACCGGCTCGCGTCGTGGGGCGTGACCGGGCTGTGGCTCATCGGGCTGTGGCAGCGGTCGAAAGCGTCGGAGCGGATCAAGCGCATGCGTGGCAACCCCGACGCGGTCGCCTCGGCGTATTCGCTCGACGACTACCGGATCGCCGACGACCTCGGTGGCGAGGGGGCCTACGCCGACCTGCGCGACAGGGCCTGGACACGCGGCATCCGGCTGGCCAGCGACATGGTCCCCAATCACATGGGCATCAATTCGCGCTGGGTCGTCGACCACCCCGAGTGGTTCCTGGCACTGCCGCGACCGCCCTACCCGGCGTACACGTTCACGGGTCCCGACCTGGCGCCTGACGAGCCGGCGGGCATCGTCCTCGAGGACCATTACTGGAACGACAGCGATGCCGCGGTCGTATTCAAGCGGTTCGACAGAGCGAGCGGCGACGAGCAGTTCATCTATCACGGCAACGACGGGACGAGCTTCCCCTGGAACGACACGGCCCAGCTCGACTTCCTGAAGGCGGAGGTCCGCGAGCAGGTCATCCAGACGATCCTCGATGTCGCCCGGCGGTTCCCGGTGATCCGGTTCGACGCCGCGATGGTGCTGGCCAAGCGGCACGTGCGACGGCTGTGGTGGCCGGAACCGGCGGCGACCGACAGCATCCCGTCGCGCGCGCAGTACGCGATGAGCCAGGCCGAGTTCGACAAACGGATGCCGAAGGAGTTCTGGCGCGAGGTCGTCGACCGTGTCGCAGCGGAGGTGCCCGACACCCTTCTGCTCGCCGAGGCGTTCTGGATGCTCGAGGGCTACTTCGTGCGGACGCTCGGCATGCACCGGGTCTACAACAGCGCGTTCATGCACATGCTCCGCGACGAGAACGTGGCCGGCTACAGGAAACTCATCCGCGAGACCCTCGAATTCGATCCGGAGATCCTCAAGCGGTACGTCAACTTCATGACCAACCCGGACGAGGAGACGGCGCTCGAGCAGTTCGGCAAGGGCGACAAGTACTTCGGCGCCGCGACGGTCCTCGCGACGCTGCCCGGCTTGCCGATGCTCGGTCACGGCCAGGTCGAGGGGTTCGGCGAGAAGTACGGCATGGAGTACCGCCGCGCGACACTCGACGAGCAGCCGGACCGCTGGCTGGTGGAGCGACACGAGCGCGAGATCTTCCCGTTGCTCCATCGGCGGGACTGGTTCGCCGAGGCGCACGACTTCCTGATGTTCGACTTCCACACCGACGGCGGAGCGATCGATGAGAACGTCCTGGCCTACTCGAACGGCCACGGCCCGACGCGCTCGCTCGTGGTGTTCCATGACCGCTTCGGCTCGACGGCCGGCACGATCCGCGAGTCGACTGCATACGCGCGCAAGTCGGCGCGCGGGGCCAAGCGCCTGGTCCGCCGGTCGCTGGCCGAGGGCCTGGGCCTGCCCGACGACCCCTCGATGTTCGTGACCTTCCGCGACGCGCGCACGGGCCTTGCCTACCTGCGCTCGTGCCGCGACATCCGCGAGCGCGGCCTGTGGATGGCACTCGATGCGTACCAGGGCCACGTGTTCTGGGAGTTCCGCGAGCTCGCGGACGGGGTCGCCGGGCAGTGGCGCCGCCTCGCCGAACGGCTCGGCGGGCGTGGGGTGGCGTCTCTCGACGAAGCGCTCCGCGAGCTCCTCCTGGAGCCCGTCCACGAGCCGCTCCGGGCGTTATTCGACGACGGCCACATCGCCGCCGTCCTCGACGGGACGTCCACGGACGCCGATCTCGATGTGCTCGAGGAGCGGTTGGCGGTCCTGCTGGGGGCGGTGGCGACGGCGACACGCGTGTCGGGTGACCCGGTGCTGACCGCCGCACGCATCCGCGACGAGGCGTCGGCCACGTACCGCGACGGGGCCGGTGGGCTCTCGCGCGGGGACCGCGCGGCCCTGCTCGGCTGGCTGGTGCTGTCGCGCCTCGGCGAGCTCGCCCCGGGAGCGGACGTGGGACTGACGAGCCTGGCGTGGTACGACGAGCTGCGCCTGGCTCCGGTCGTCGCGTCCGGGTTCCGGTCGGTCGGCATCGACGAAGGGGGCGCGTGGGGTGCGGCCGACCTGGTCCGCGTGCTGCTCGCGCTGCCGCGCCCGTCCACCATCCGGGGCCGTGGGCGGCAGGCCGACCTGCGCCTCCTCGAGGGCTGGCTCACGCGCGACCCGATCCGCGCCGCCATGGGGCTCAACACGTGGGACGGCGTGGAGTGGCTTGACCGCGAACGTTTCGCGAACCTGCTCCGATGGGCCGTCCGCCTGGATGCCATCGAGACCGGCCGCGACCCGGACACGAAGATGGTCGACCGCCTCGCAAAGGCCGCCGAGAAGGCCGGCTACCGCGTCGATGCGCTGCTGGAGCTCCTCAGCCAGCCGGCTCCTCGGCGAGGAGGCGGCGCAGCAGTGACGTCGGCGGAGCGCCGTGAGCGATGACCGACTCGAGGTGCAGTCGATAGCGGAAGCCCGGGGTCTCGCCGAAGCCGCCGGGTAGGGCGCCCGGACGGACCGCGGACGCCTCGGCGCCTGCGGCGGTTGCCGCGCGCCGGCGTGCCTCGAGCTCGATATCCCACATCTCCATCGACCCGGCGAAGTAGGTCGACAGCTGGGTCGACGACAGGCGCGCGCGCTTGTACTTGTTGCGGGCCTCGGCCTCCTCCTGGAACCCGCCGTCGACCATGAGGGCGACAGCCGCGTCCTCGGTCATCCCGTGGCAGTGGATCCGGGCGTCGATGATCGCGTTGGTCACCGACCGCAGGTAAAACTTCCAGTGGGTGAGCAACAGCGCCGGATCGTCGACGCCGTAACCCGCGTCGATCATGACCTGGGTGACATAGACCGCCCAGCCCTCGGCGAACAGTCCGCTCTGGAAGATGCTGCGCGGCAGCGATGACGAGCGGTTGGCGTACACGCCCTGGAGGTAGTGGCCTGGCACGGCCTCGTGGATCGACAGGAGCCGCAGCATGCGGTCGTTGTCCTCGCGCAGGTACGACTCGCGTTGCTCGGGCGACCAGTCGTCCGGGATCGGCGTGATCGCGAAGAAGGTCATCAGTCCCTTGTCGAGCGGTCCCGGCGAGATCAGCATCGCGCCGCCGTAGGCTCGCAGGAAGACCGGCGTCCAGCGGATGTCGAGCGGCTCGTCGACGATGCCGATCAGGTCGCGCTCGGCGCAGAACGCATCGATCCGCGTGACCTCCTCGCGGCAGAAGTCGAGCAGGTCGGCCGGGTCCTGATGCTGGTCTGCGATCGCGTCGAGGACGCCGCGGACGAGGGTGCCTTCCTCGGTCGGGACGGGTTCGTCGCCCCGCCATGGCGGGCCAGAGGTCGCGCGCGAGCAGGACCATCTCCGCGCGGATCGCGGCGTATTCCCGGTCAGCCGCCTCGAGGATCCGCTCCGGGGTGAGCGTCTCGGAGCGCATCGTGTGCCGCATCTTGCGAGCGAACAGGTCGGTGCCCAGGCGGCCGTCGCCCTCGCTTTTCGGGAGGACCTCGTCGGTCAGGTGGCGTTCGAATCGATCGAGCGCCGCCTTGGCCGCGGCGGCGGCATCGTCCAGCCGCGGCCGCAGCTCGGCGACGGCCGGATCGGACGATCGCGCGGCTTCGGCCGCCGCGAGCGCCTCGTCGATCAGGTCGACGACCCCGGGCAGCTGCTCCAGCGCGGTCTCCGTCTGGAACCGGCCGACCGGACGGCCCGGTCCGGCACCGACGAGCGTGTCGCGGGCTGCGTCGGTCACGGCCTCCAGACCCTCCAGCCGTTGCGCGACGCTCGCGAGCCTGTCGGACAGCGGGGCGAACTCACGGGCGAGGAGCGGGAAGAGCCCATCGCCGAGCAGGTACACCCACGTCAGCGGGTCCCACGCATCGTCCCGCAGCTCGGTCTCCGAGAACCGCATCGCGTCGAGCTCCTGGAGCACGAGGTCGCGATCGATGGCTTCGTCGCGGGTGAGATCGGTCGCCAGCCAGGGCGCCGAACACCCCACTCCACTGATCGATGAACGCGAGCCGCGCGCGACGCCCGTCGGCGGTCACGTCGGGCCAGCGCCCGTCGTACCGGTGGTCACCGATCGACGTCGCGGCCACTGGCTCGAGCTCGACGAACGCGTCAAGGAACGCCTGGAAGGTATCGAGGAAGGCGGGCATCGCCGAAGTCTAGAGGCGCTGTCTTCCGATGACCGAAACCGATCGCCGCCCGGCTACCATCGGCGGATGGGACAGACCTGGGTGACGCCGGTGACCCTGACAGGGCAGCGCGTCCGGATGGAGCCGCTCGCCGACCGCCACCTCGAGGACCTCGCCCGCGTCGCGTTCGATGATGCGATCTGGCGGTGGACGATCACGCAGCCGATCACCGACGCCCGCCTGCGAGCGTGGCTCGAGGTGGCGCTGGCGAATGCCGAGGCCGGCACGGAGGTCCCGTTCGCGACGATCGACATCGCCTCGAGCCGGGCGATCGGGAGCAGCCGCTACATGACGATCGTTCCGGAAAATCGCAGACTCGAGATCGGCTGGACATGGATCGGGACCGGGTTCCAGCGGACCGGTGCCAACCGCGAGGCGAAGTTGCTCCAGCTCAGCCACGCATTCGAGACGCTCAAGGCAGAGCGCGTCGAATTCAAGGCCCATGCCCGGAACGTCCAGTCGCGGACGGCCCTACTGGGGATCGGCGCGACCTTCGAGGGCGTCCACCGTCGCCACACGATCATGCCCGACGGGTCGATCCGCGATTCCGCGTACTACAGCGTCATCGCCCCGGAGTGGCCCGCCGTCAAGGCCAGGCTCGAGGGACTCCTGGCACGGTGAGCGACGACCCGGAGACCCTCCAGCGCCCGATCCGGACCGTGGACTACCACACGGCCGGCGAGCCGTTCCGGATCGTGACCGGGGGCATCCCGGAGCTGGAGGGTCGGACGGTCCTCGAGCGGCGACGGTGGGCCGCTGACCATCTCGATGATGTTCGCCGACTCATCGTCAACGAACCACGCGGTCATGCCGACATGTACGGCGGGTTCGTCACGCCGCCGAACGACGACTGGGCCGATCTCGGCGTCGTGTTCTTCCACAACGAGGGCTACTCGACCGCGTGCGGTCACGGGACGATCGCGCTGGTGACGTGGGCCGTCGAGACGGGTCGTATCGCGGTCGCGCCGGGGGCCCGCTCGGTCGCCGTCACCGTCGACGTGCCCAGCGGCCGGCTCGCCTGCACGGCGCGCCTCGACGCGGATGGCCAGGTCGAAGCCGTTCGCTTCCGGAACGTGCCGTCGTTCCTGCTCGCGCGGGACGTGACGGTCAGGGTCGGCGACCGTCTGCTGACCCTCGACGTGGCGTTCGGCGGCGCGTTCTACGGGATCGTCGAGGCCGCTTCGCTCGGCCTTCGGCTCGAAGCCGGCGGATCTCCCCTTGCTCATCGACCTGGAACGCGAGCTGCGCCCGGCACTCCAGCGCTCGCTCTCGGTCGTCCACCCCGATGAGCCGGATCTCGGCGGGATCTACGGCGTGATCTTCTGGGAGCGTCTCGGGCCGGCCGAGCAGCGCAACGTGACGGTCTTCGCCGACGGCGAGATCGACCGCTCGCCGTGCGGCTCGGGAACGTCGGCGCGGCTGGCGGTGCTGCACGCCCGCGGCGAGCTGGCGACGGGAGAGGCGTTCCGCCATCGATCGATCGTCAATTCCGTGTTCGATGCGTGGGTCGTGGACGACGGCCCGCCGATCGGCGGACACGCATCGGTGATCACCGAGGTCGAGGGATCCGCGTACCGGACCGGGGAGGCGTTGTTCACGCTCGACCCGCGCGACCCGCATCGGGACGGGATTCCTGCTTCGCTGAGGGGCTATCCTCGCGATGGGGAACGACAGATCGGGAGGGATCAGGATGCGTGGTTTCATCATCGGGACGCTCGCGACGGCGGTCACGTTCGCGATCGTCGCGTTTCTGCTGCCGCAGATCGACTACGGCGACAGCATCTCGGGCTTGATCGTCGTGGCGCTGATCGCCGGCGTGATCAACGGCTTCATCAAGCCGATCATCAAGCTCTTCTCGCTGCCCCTGACGATGATGACGTTCGGTCTGTTCGGGCTCGTCATCAACGCCGGCCTGCTGCTGCTGATCGCCTGGGTGTCGAGCCTCGTCGACATCACGTTCACGGTCGGCGGCTTTCCGCCAGACCTGTCGATCGACGCGATCGTCGCTGCGGTGATCGGTGGGATCGCCATCTCGATCGTCGGGGCGCTGGTGGGCAGGGCGGTCCCGGACTGACGCTCAGCCAACGACAGGCGGCGACACTCCGGCGCGCCGCCGCCCGCTTCGGCACGCCGGTCTTCGTCACCGATCTCGCGACCCTGGCCGCGGCGTGCGCGGACACGACGGCCGCGTTTCCCGACCCGATCGTCCGCCAGTACTCGGTCAAGGCGAACGATGTCCCGGCCGTGATCGCGGCCGTGACCGAGCGCGGCTTCGGGGCGAATGTCGTGTCGCGCGGGGAGTGGGCGCTGGCGCGCCGAGCCGGCGTCCCGAACGAGCGGATCACGCTCGAGGGGATCGGCAAGACCCCGGCCGACCTGCGGGCGGCCGCGCGCGCCGCGCGCGACGGCGAGCCGCTGCGCTGGATCGCCCTCGAGTCGCCGGAGGAGGCCGAGGCGCTCGCCGTGGCGGCGACCCGCGCAGATGCGCCGCGTATCGACGTCCTGTATCGGCTCAACCCCGATGTGGCGCCCGAGACGCTGACCGGCCTCGCCGTCGGGGCCGGGGCGACGAAGTTCGGCATGACCGAGACGGAGATCGCCACGGCGATCGAGGCCGGTGGCGGGCCCGACGGCCCGCTCCGCTCGCGCGGCATCCACCTCCATGTCGGGTCGCAGCTCGGTGCGGTCGATGCGTGGCGCGACGCGGTGCGCAAGGCGCTGTCGCTGGCGGCCCTCTGGCGCGGCTCGATCGAGACGTTCGATACGGTGGATCTCGGCGGCGGGTTTCCGGTCCGTCCGACCGATGAACCATCACCGAGCCCGGAACGCTTCGCGCGCGAGCTCGGCCCGTTGCTGGAGGCGGTCCCCGAGGACCGCCGACCGACGCGACTCGCCATCGAGCCGGGACGCGCGCTGGTTGCGCGCGCAGGGTGGCTCGTCGCCCGCGTCCTCCACGCGCGCGACCGCGCCGGACGCCAGGTGATCCTGGACGCGGGGATGACCGAGCTCATCCGTCCCGCGCTGTACGGCGCGCGCCACCCGATCGTCGCGTTGACGTCGGCCGGCCGTCCGGTCGATCCGACGTCTGGGCCGGACACCCTGTCCCCGGTCCGCGTCGAGGGCCCGATCTGCGAATCGACAGATTCGCTCGGGACGCACGACCTCCCTCCCCTGCGGCGCGGGGATCTCGTTGCGATCGCCGACGCGGGCGCGTACGCGGCCTCGCTCGGATCCGCGTACAACGGGCGCCCGCGGCCGCCGCAGGTCCTCCTCGCCACTGACGGGGCCCTGACCCTCGGCCGGCGGCGTGGCACGCTCGCCGGTCTCGGCTGACGCCCCGGTATGCTGCGGGACATGGAGCGCCCCGTCCGCCGCCGGCCGATCGCGGCCGTCCTCGCGATGCTGGCCGCGCTCGGTCTGGCTCTGCCCGGCATCGCCGCGGCGGCCGGCCCGCCGTTCCCCGATCCCGTCGACGGCCAGGCCGTTTACGACACCGCCGAGCTGTTCACACCGGACACGCGCGAGCAGGCCGAGCTCATCATCGACGCGATCGAGGCCCAGACGAAGGCCGAGGTCGTGGTCTACACGCAGGGTCTCGGCCGCGACGACATCACGACCGAGGAGGCCGAGGCCGACGCCCAGGCGCTCATGGATCAATGGGGCGTCGGCCGGGTCGGGCTGAACGACGGGCTGGTCATCCTGTTCGACCTCGACACCACCATGCGCCACGGGCAGGTCCAGCTGTACGCAGGTCCGGGCTTCTCGTCGTCGTACCTCTCGAACGAGGAGCGCCAGGCGATCTACGAGGGGACGATGCTCCCGCTCCTGGTTGACGGGAACTTCGACGACGCCCTCCTCGCGGCGCTCGCGGAGGTCGTCAACGCGACGTTCGACGGGTCACCGCCGGGGTCGCCTGAGGAGCCGAGCGGCCCGGTCATCGACCCGGGGCCGCCGTTCCCGGAGCCCGAGGTCGATCGCGCTGTGTACGACTTCGCCGGCGTCCTGTCGGCCGACGCGATCGTCCGAGCCGAATCGACGATCGATGCCATCGAGGCGCGGACCGCGGCCGAGATCGTCGTCTACACCGAGCTCGTCGACTACGGTGTGTCGCCGGCGGAGACGGAGTCCCGCGCGATCGCCGCTGATCGACCAGTGGGGCGTCGGCCGGGCCGGCTTCGACGACGGCCTGGCGATCTTCTTCGACATCGATCCCTCGCTCGAGCACGGCCAGGTCCAGCTCTATGCCGCGCCCGGCTTCGAGGCGACCTATCTCTCGAACAGCGAGCGCCAGCGGATCTTCGAGGACGACATGGTCCCCCACCTCCGGGAGGCCGACTTCGATGGGGCCCTGGATGCCGCGATGGCCCGGATCGATGCCGTGGCCACGCCCGAGAACGCGGCTCGCCTGCAGACGGGTCGTCAGCTCAACGCGGTGCTGGGGCTGATCGGCGCGCCGGTCGTGCTGCTCGGGCTGGCGGGCTGGGCGTTCTTCTCCTGGCGGCGCTACGGCAAGGACCCCGTCTACCTCGACGACCCGTCGATCCTGATGCCCGCTCCACCGCCCGACCTGACCGCGGCATCGGGCGCGTTCGTCATGGACGGCGGCACATCCCGGCGCGCGCTGACGACCGCGATGCTCGACCTCGCGTCGCGTGGCCTCATCTCGTTCCGCGAGGACAAGGGGCTTCTCGGGCTGTCGCACAAGGTCGGCGTCGACACCGATCCCGCGCGAGCCGACGACGTCGAGGAGGCGCAGCGGGCCCGCAACGCCCGGCGACCCATCGGTCCCGCGGAGGACCATGCGCTGCGCCATCTGCGAAGCCTCGCCAAGACGGAGGGGTTCATCGAGCCCGACGAGCTGCCGGCGTTCGGTGCATCCGTCAGCGACTTCGACTCGAAGCTCGAGGATCACGTCGTCAAGGGCGGCTGGATGGTCGAGCAGCCGCGCAGGGTCATCGCGCGCTGGGTCGCCAAGGGGATCCTGGCGATCGCGGCCGGGGCGGTGGCGATCTTCCTCGGCGTCAACGTGCCGATCTCGGGGCTCGTCCTCATCGGCGTGGCGGCCATCGCCGGCGGCGTGGTGATCATCCTTTTCGCGCGGAGCATGCCGACCGTGACGATGGCCGGGGCGATGATCCGGGCCATGCTGGCGGCATACCGGCGGACACTGCACAAGACGATGGAGCAGGCGCGCTCGATGCAGCAGGTCGTGGACCAGGCCGGTCTGAGCTGGCTCGAGACGCCCGATCAGGCGGTCGTGTGGGGCACGGCGCTGGGGCTGCAGGGCGACATCGAGGACGTGCTCCAGCGCTCCCTCGAGGACGTGCGCGAATCGCCGAACCTCGCGTCATCGACGTATTTCCCGATCTGGTACAGCTCGTCCGACGGCTCGTCGGTCGCGAGTGGCATGGCGAGCAGCGGCGGGTCGATCTTCTCGGGCTCGGCCGTGCCCGACCTCGGCGGGATGATGTCGGCGCTCGGCACGATCGGGAACTCCCCGGCGTCGTCGGGCAGCGGCGGCAGCGGTGGCGGAGGGTTCGGCGGCGGTTCGTCGGGCGGCGGCGGCGGAGGCGCCGGCGGCGGGTTCTAGGCGGCAGGTTGAGGCGATGGGTCAGGCGGCGGGCCCGCCGGCGCGCTCGATCCGAAATCACCGCTGCGCGGTGCTATCGACGAAGAAGGCCCCGTTGCTCCGCCGGTCACACCGGCCGGCGACGAGATCGACCGCCGATGCGGCCGTCCTCCGTCGGAATCACCGGCCGGCGGTGGATCTGCCGACGTGCTTCGTCGGTATCACCTCTCAGCGGTGGAACAGCGTGCGGCGAGGTCACCCGCTCCGCGGTTAGGTCTGCTGCTCCTCCTCGAACGGAGGAGTGAGCTCCCGAAGGGACGCTTCGCAGTCGGCGACATCCTCGCGTGGGCACGACAGCCAGAGCGCCCACGGTCCGAGTTCCGTGGCGATGTAGTACTGCAGGTGGACGATGCTCATCTCCGTCTGGGCCGGCGTTCATCATCTCCAGGCGGAGCGCTTCGCCGAGCTGAATGTAGACGCGACCGAGGGAGAGGATCCGCATCTCAGTCGCTTGCGGATGGATGCCATATCGCCATCGGCTTAGCGGCGACGCATGCGTCTCGGTCATTCTCCGCCTCCCGTCCGTGGAGCATACGCCCAGTCGCCAGCTCGGCAGGATCGATGTCACATCGGGCCGCCATCGACTGCGGCCCGAGATGGAACGGTTCGAGGATGAGCGTGCCCTAGTCTGTGAGCGCGGCGAGAAGCGTCGCGCCGCATGGATGACGAGGATGGATCGAACACTCGTCGAACGGGCACGTCAGGGCGATCACGCCGCCTTCGCCATCCTGGCGGAGTCGGCGACCGATCGGCTGTACGGCGTCGCAACGCTCATCCTGCGGGATCCTGACCGCGCCCAGGACGCGGTCCAGGAGGCGCTCATCTCCGCCTGGAGAGATGTGCGGGCCCTGCGGGATCCCGATAAGTGGGACGCGTGGATCCATCGACTCGTCGTCAGAGCGTGTTATCGAGAGGCCGATCGACACCGCCGTCGGCGACTGGTCGTCAACACGTTCGATCCGACCCCGCCGAGCATCGGCGATGCGTCGGCAGACCTTGCCGACCGCGACGAGATCGAGCGCGGCTTTCGACGGCTGACCGTCGAGCAGCGCGCGATCCTCGTATTGCACTTCCACGGCGGGCTATCGGCGGCCGAGACCGGCGAGGTCCTTGGGATCCCCGAGGGCACGGCGAAGTCTCGGCTCAATCGGGCACTGCACGCGATGCGTGCGGCGCTCGAGGCCGACGCCCGATCCACTCAGCTCAATCCGGGGCGACTGGCATGAACGCGTCGCACGAAATCGAACGAGACCTCGCGCGGTGGATGGAGGTCGTCGCGCCGTCGCGGGCGCCCGACAACCTCGCGCCTGGGATCGTCGAACGAACACGCTCGTTGCGGCCGCGTCCAGGCTGGCTCGCCCGCCTCATGGAGCCTCCGATGCAGACGCAACTTTCGTTGAGGAACTACTTTGGCCTCGGCCGAACCCCGCGGTTGATCCTCGTCGGCCTGCTGATCCTCGCCCTCACGGTCGGTGGGGTCGTGGTGGGAAGCCAGCTCTTGCGGCAGGAACCCCTACCCCCTCCGTTCGGCCTCGCCGGCAATGGGTTGCTCGCAGCGAACGTCAACGGCGAGATCGTCCTCATGGAGCCTGACGGGTCGAACGCGCAACCTCTCGTCGTGCCGCCCTTCGAAGGAGTCACCGGGACCTCGTTCTCGCGCGACGGAACCAGGATCGCCGCGTGGGCGACTCCGGACGCCGGTCGTGGGAGTCAGAAGTCGCTGATCGTCGCGAACGCAGACGGATCCGAGCGCCTTCGAGGTCGACCGTGCCAAGCTCGTCGGCGACCCTGGTTTTCGGATCGCCTGGTCACCGGACGATCGACGTCTTGCCTTCAGCGGGTCAGGCGATCGGCTGTTCGTCGCCGACATCGACGCCCGAACGATTAGTGAACTCGGACCGGACGAGTCGATCAAGTTCCGCAGAGGATCCCGCTTGGGCTCCGGACGGACGGCTCGCCTACCAATGCACGACCAGACGGCGTGCCGCACCTCTGCGTCATGAGTGCGGACTTTCAAGTCGAGCAGATGCTGCAGACGTCGGCCGGAACCGAGTATGCGTTCCAGGGGCCGTCGTGGTCACACGACGGCAGGTCGATCGCCTACCAGGTCGACGACACGATCGATCCCCAGCCCGGCGGCGGCTTCGGTTGGGACGTTGCCACGATCGACGTCGCCACCGGGACAGAGAAGGTCCTCACGCGCGGCTTCGCGGACCACACCATCCTGCCGGTCTGGAGCCCGGACGACCGGCATGTGCTGTTCCTAACTGCGGGCGGTCCGGGTGTCGTGCGGTCCGACGGAACGGGCCTGCGAGTACTCGGGCAGACGTCGTGCGAATCGATCGAGCCGTCGCCCGATGGCGCATTGGCGACCTGCCCATCTGGCAACGAAGTCGTGCTGTACCCGATCGAGGGTGGTGGCCAGCCGACGGTCATCGAACTCGGGGGCCCGGTCGAATTCGTCAACTGGCAGCGCGTGGCCAACTGATTCCGCGATCCGGCTTGAAACGGCTGCGGCTCGGCTGCAGCCGTTCCTCGATTTCGGTTTCGTCTTGATCTGACCCCCGACGGGATCGAGCGAGAACGCCCAAGGCACAGCCGGGCGACCTATCTAAGTGTGCTGTTGGGGTCGTCGCGACGGGCTCGGCGGCGTGCATGGGCGCCCGACGCTACACTCCGGCCATGGGTGCTGTCGAGACGATGGAAGAGTTCTTCGAGAAGCTGAATGCCGGCGACCGCCAGGGCGCGGTCGACCTGATGGACGAAAAGACCGAGATGCGCGTCCACGTCGGCGACAACGTCCAGACGCTGCGCGGGGTGGAGCGGGTCGGCGGGTGGTTCCTGCGCGGCGACGCAGGGCTGCGGATGATCCCGGGCGAGATCCGCGACACCGGCAACACCTACGAGGCGGACGTCCTGGTCGTCCGCCCGGGTGCGCCGACCCAGCACATCGACGCGACGTTCCGCGTAGAAGCGGGACGCATCACGGCCATCAACATCGCGCCACGCTAGCCCCGCGCGCTACGGGACCGGCACGTTCAATGCGTGCTTCCTAGGCTGCAGACGAAGCCCGAACCGGTTCGCACCCGACGCTTCGCAGTGGATCAGTGCTCGGCATGCACGAAATGGCGGCGAGGACGACCGCTCAGATGCCTTGAGGGTGCTACTGCAGTTTGAGAAGCACGCACAGCGAGCTGGCTAGGACGGCGAGGGCGAGGGCGACGCCTCGGCCGGGACCTCCTCGGTCACCGGCACCGGGATGATGATCTCGTCGCCGACCCTGATCCGGTTCGGGTTCGCGATGCGGTCCTTGTTGGCCTCCAGCAACGCGTCGAGCGTCACGTTGAACTCGCGTGCGATCCGCGACAGCGTGTCACCCGCCTTGATGACATAGGTCTGCGGGGTCGGGGCGGGGATCGGGGTCGGCTCAGCTGACGAGGTCGCCACCGCGGCGGACGGGCTCGCGCTGGACCCGACCCCGCCACCGTCCCGACCGCCGACGCCGAGCAATGCGGGCAGGAAGAACAGGATGAGCGCGGCAAGAACCACGCCGCCGAAGAGGATCCCCACGGTCGGGATCGCCGGGAGGCCCGACAGACCGGCCCGGGTCTTGATCGACGGGTACGCCTCATTGCGACGCTGGCGCTCCCAGAGCGGCCCATCGTTGTCGCCTCGGTCGGCGGCTCGATCGCGAGTCCGACCGCCGTCGCGCGTCGAGCTGACGGTCGGGCGCCGCGCCGGTCGCGTGGGCGGTCGTACGCTCGCGTGGGCCTCGCCCTCCTCGGCCTGCCGGGCCGCGTGCCCGACGAGCCCGGCCAGGTCCGGGTCCGCGGGAACGGCCGGGCTGTCCTGCGAAGGCGACGGTCGGCGCGGCGATGATCGCTGGCCCCACTCGTCACTGACATCGCCGCCGCGCGCCAGCCGGTCTGCGGCGCTGCCGGCCAGGCCCTGTCCCTCTTCCGGGACGGGCGGTCGAGCGGCCCCGTCGTCGGGGCGCTGTCCTTCATTGCGCGTCCCACCGCCGCCCGACCCCGAGGCCCACGGTGGCGGCGCGGCCCAGTCACGCGGCGGATTGCGCCGAGGGCGGTCCTCGAGCGGCGGTTCCTCCCTGGCCTGGCTCCAGAGATCGCCGTCGGCGTCGTCATCCCCGTCGTCGGTCACGCTCGCAATGGATGCGACCGCGACCGCATCACCGGGTCCCGCCCCATCGTCGTCTGCGATCGCAGCGACGGCCGCGGCCGGGATCGCATGAGCGGCCTCACGTCGCGCCCATTCCTGGAAGGTGGGGCAGACGGGGAACGCGGTCGAGAGGCAATACGCCTCCTGATGGGCGAGGGCGCGCGGTGCCGGCTCGGTCTCCGCGAAGCAGCGGTGTCGGTGATCCGGCCGATCGGCGCGCTCGTCGCGATCGTCCTCGAATGCGACGAACGGGCAGGCCGATGAACCGTCCGCGCTGGGCAACCCTCGGTCCGTCATCCGGTCGATGATACCTGCGGTGCACCCGACATCGGTACACGGAAAGGCCGGGCAATAGGGAGCTCCTCGTCGACCTGAAGGCGTTTGACACGCTCTCTGTGCGCTCGGACACTTCGAGGCGTTTCCCGAGACGGTAGGGTGGTGTCCTCGACCCAGTGTGAGAAGGAGTCCCATGTCTCGCCTGACCCGTTGGCTCGCGCCGACAACGACTGCCCACGCCCATTGCGACCTGCCCTGCGGCGTCTACGACCCCGAGCAGGCGCGCATCGAGGCCGAGTCCTGCCACAAGATCAACGAGAAGTACGCCGCCAACGAGGACGCCACGTTCCGGACCCGCGCGGTGGCCATCAAGGAGAACCGGGCCGACCTGGTCAAGCACCACCTCGACGTCCTGTGGCATGACTATTTCAAGCCGGAGCACCTCGAGGCCGTGCCGAACCTGCACGAGCTGTTCTGGAACGCGACCAAGCAGGTGTCGAAGGTCAAGGCATCGACCGACGCCGCCGACTCGAAGGCGCTGCTCGACATGATCGACGAGATCGACGCCGCCTGGAAGAAGACCGGCGGCGAGGAGAAGACCCGCGTGGCGGGCAGGCCTTCCTGACCTCGTCCGAGATGCGCATCCCGAGGCCCCGCCGATCGGCGGGGCCTCGTCGTACCGAGCCGCTCCGGCATCGGCTGCGCGGTCCGTGGCGGATCGCCGTCAAGCAGGCGAGCATGGAGCCAGCGATCCGCGAGGGTGACTGGCTGCTGGTCGACCCGACCACGACACGGTGGCCCCGCCGCGGCTCGGTCGTGGCGTTCCACGAACCAGACGGCGGCGTGCTCTCGATCAAGCGCGTAGCCGGCACGCCCGGCGATCGAGTGCCGTTTCGAGACGGCTACATCGAGCTGGCCGACGACGAGGCATGGCTCGTGTCCGATGCCGACGCGGCGCTGACCGCCGAGGCGGGCCTCGGCGAGCCGGTCGATTCCAACCGCTACGGACCGGTGCCGGTCGCGCTCCTCGTGGGGAGGATCTGGTTCCGCTACGGTCCCCTGCGTCGGATCGGCCGGCCCGGACCTTCGAGCGGTGGACGAACCGGACCTCCGACGGTACGGTGACATCTCCCGATCCGACCCCTTGGAAGGAACCATTCACCGTGACTTCGACGCGCTCGCGCCGCCTGACTATCGCGCTCGGCGGCGCACTCCTGACCTTCAGTCTCGCTGGCTGCGGCGGCACGCCATCGGCCGCCACGTCGGCGCCGACCTCGGCCGCACCCGCGAGCCTCGCACCATCCGCTGGGACCGCGAGCCCATCAGCCGCAGCATCGGCCTCGGCCTCAGCCGGAGCGAGCCTCGCCACGACCGGCCGCATCGAGGTCCCCGAGCAGGGCTTCGCGATCACACTGCCGGCAGGCTGGACCAGGATCGACCTGCAGTCGGGCGATCTCGAGCAGATCATGGCCGCCGCGGGGGCCGACAACCCCGAGATGGCCGAGCTCTATTCCGCGCAGATCCAGACCATGCTCGCGAGTGGTCTCGTGATCTTCGCCTTCGGGCCGGATATCACGACCGGGACCAACCTCAACGTCCTGTCGCTTCCGAGCATGGGCATGAGCCTGGACCTGCTCGAGCAAGCCAACCTGGCTCAGCTCAAGACCCTGGCCGAGGGTGAGGTCGCGACGGAGCGGGTCACCCTCCCGGCCGGCGAGGCGCTCCACCTCCGTTACAACATCAAATCTGCGAGCCAGCCCGCGCCGCCGACGATCGATCAGTACCTCGTGCTCATGGGCGACCGGCAGCTGATGGTCAGCGTGACGAACGCGAGTGCCGCCGATGCGGCCGCGATCGCGGGGTCGCTCGAGAAGCTCTAGGGGCCGACCGCCGCCGCCTGCGCCGACAGGCTGATCCCGGCGGCGGCACAGTCCTCGGCGAAGGCCGCCTGGGCAGTCGAGCGTCGGCGACCAGCGGGTCGGGAAGGCGACCAACCGGTCCAGCCCGATCTCGGCGAACCGCGCCAGCCGGTCGACGCGGGCCTGGCCCGCGTCGCGCATCCGCTCATCGCGCTCGTAGAGCGAGAACCGCATCGTGGCGGGGTCGCGTCCCTCGGCCTCGCAGCGCTCACGAACATCCCGCATGCGGCCGACGATGTCGTCGGCCTCGATGAACACGAAGTTCAGCTCCTCTGCGAAGCGGATCGCGTAGCCGGCCGTCCGCTGGCGGCCGTTGCCACCGACGATGATCGGGATGCGCGGCGTCTGAAGACCCTGCGGTTCATTGATGGCGCCGCGGACGTGGGCGTAGCGCCCCTCGTACGAGGAGCGACCCGGCTGCAGCATCCTCGTGATGATCTCGAGGTGGTCACCGAACGCCGCCATGCGGTCGGCCAGGGGCGGAAAGCCGTATCCGTAGGCGACCCACTCGTCCTCCTTCCAGCCAGCCCCGATGCCAAGCTCGAACCGGCCGCCGCTGATGACGTCGATGGTCGACGACAATTTGGCGGTGAGCGCCGGGTTCCGGAAGCCCGTGCACACGACCATATGACCGAGTCGGACGCGCTCGGTCACCATCGCGAGGGCCGCGAGCACCGAGAAGGACTCGAAGGTGATCTCGTCGGTCGGCTCGGGCACCGTGTGGAAGTGGTCGAACACCCACAACGACTCGAAGCCGAGCTCCTCGGCCTGACGTGCGAGCTCGACGGTCCGCGCCCACGCGTCGGCCGGCGGCCAGCCGTCGTAGTCGCCCTTCCAGCCTTGCGGTGCCATCAGCCCGACCTGCATCGTCGCCTCCGATCAGAATCCGTGTCGTCGCAACCATTGTCACCGGTCAGCGCGATCGTCGCGTCCGCCGGGATGCCGGCCGGCAGGCGCGCTCGGCCCCTATCCTCAACGGCATGGATAAGACCGCGTTCGACCCGACTGCTCCGCTTCCCGGTGCCCCCGATCCGTGGGCGTCGACCTCAACCCCGAGCCACCGCTCCGGACCGCCATATCACCTGACGGACATGATCGAGGCCGAACCGGCGCTCGCGGACCGGATCCTGGCGCGTCACGAGCCTGTCGGTAGCAGAGCGGCAGAGCTGGCGCGCGTCATCCGCCGGACGATCCGCGCTGGAGATCCGGTCGTCGTGACCGGCTGCGGGACGTCCGAGCACGCCGCCTACGGGGTCGCCGAGATCCTGCGCGAGGCCGTGCGCTCAGCCGAGATCCGGGCACCCGGGCACGCGACGCGCCACGAGCCGTTCGCCGCCCAGGCGTTCGAGCTGTCACTCGACCCACCGTCGACGGGCCTTGTCATCGGCATCTCGCACGAGGGCGGCACGACCGCCACGAATGCGGCTCTCGACGCCGCTCGTGCGGCGGGTGCCCGCACGGCGATCGTCACGGTGTCGGACCGCTCCCCCGGCGCGGCACTCGCGGACATCGTCGTGGAGACCGACGAGCTCGATCAGAGCTGGTGCCACACGGTCGGCTATCTCAGCCCGCTGGTCGCGGCCACCGCGGTCGGGGCGCACATCGCGGGCCGGCCCGTGGATGCAGCCTTGCGCGCAGCCGCGCGCGACCTGATCCAGGCAGGCGTCGACCGGGCCGGGATCGCAGAGCCCGTCGCGACCAGGTTGTCGGAGACGCGGTCGATCGTCGCAATCGCCTCCGGCGCGGACCGAACGGCCGGTCGCGAACTCGTCCTCAAGATCGAGGAAGGGGCGTGGATCCCGGCGGCCTATCGGGACCTCGAGACTTTCCTGCACGGGCATCTTGCCGCCACGGACGAGGCGATGGGTCTCGTCCTGATCCTCGCCGATCGCGACCGACGCGCCGAGCGGCTGGCGCGGGCGACCGGTGCGCTACGGGCTGCTCGCGGCATCGGGATGGTCGCAGCGGCGATCGTCGCCGCCGATGCAGCCGTCGACCTGCCCACCGATCTCACCCCCGCGGGCCGGATCGTGATCCCCGAGGCGCCCGCGCTTCCCGCGCCGGTCGCCGCCCTGCTCGGCACCGCGACGCCCCTCCAGATGCTGACCGAACGGCTGGCGCGGGCACGTGGTGTCAACCCCGACCCGATCCACCGCGACGTCGACCGTTATCGCGACGCGGCCGATTCGGCCGAGGGATAGCTCAGAGCCGGCCGACGAGCTCCTGGCCCATGACGTCGACCATGTCGAGGTCCCACGGGGTGAAGTCCTGGAGCATGATCCGCTCGATCCCGGCCTCCGCGAAGCGCTCGATCTGGGCGCGAGCCTGGTCGGGCGTGCCGTAGACCCAGCGCAACCGCCGCTCCTCCAGCCACGCCTCGCCTGTCTCGGCGTCGGCGCCGAAGGCCTCGATCAGCGTCCGCTCGCGATCCGCCACTTCGTCCTCGGTCCGTCCGACCAGCACGCCGGCCATCGTGGATCGAGCGAGCGTCGCCGGATCCCGACCGATCGCCCGGCACGCCTCGTCGAGCTTCTGGCGTACCTCGACCGCGCGCGCCGGTGATGCTGAGCTGAGGTTGTACTCGTCCGCGTAGCGCGCCGCCAACCGGTATGACCGCGGCGAGCCGCCACTTCCGACGATGATCCGCGGACGCCGCCCTCCGGCAGGCGTGGTCGGACGACCCTCCGTCTCGACCGGTCTCGGCCGGAAGAGCGCATCCCGGACGCGGATCCCGGTGATGCCGTCGTACGACCAGCCGTCGGGCTCGCCCCACAACCCGTGCAGGATCGCGAGCTGGTCCTCGAGCAGGTCGGCGCGCCGCTCGATCGGCGGGAACTCCAGCCCGAGCTGGCGGTGCTCCAGGTCGTTCCAGCCGGCACCCACGCCGACCTCGATCCGTCCCCCGCTCATCTCGTCGACGGTCGTGACGACTTTCGCGAGGACGCCGGGGTGACGGAAGGTCACCGGTGAAACGAGTGCGCCGAGCGTGATCCGTTTGGTCTCCCTCGCCAGACCGGCAAGAACGCTCCAGGCGTCCGTGGTCGGCTGGCCGGCCTCGCCCGGGAAGCTCGCGAAATGGTCGGCGCGGAAGAACGCATCGAACCCATTCGCCTCTGCGCGGGTCGCCGACGCGAGCTGATCGGCGTAGCTCATCCCCTGCTGTGGCTCGAGCATCAGCGCATATCGCATCGGGCACTCCTGCACTCGGCGTCAATCATTCGGCTTGACGCGATATTCCATTCGACTACAATAGTTCACGTGACACGAACAATCGCACCTCAGCGACCGGCGCAGCCCGCGGGCCAGACATCGCCGCCCGACCCGTACGCCCCCATCATCGCCGACTTCCAGGCCGCGATGACGATGATGAGGTGCGCCTCGAGCGAGCGCGTGCTCCGGCTTGGCATCAGCGTCGCCCAACTGCACATCCTGTACACGCTCAGGCGGAACGGCCAGATGCCGATGAGCCGCCTCGCGGAGGTATTGAACGTCTCCCTCTCCAACGCGACCGGTCTCATCGACCGGATCGAGGAGCGGGGATTCGTCGACCGCACGCGCGTCCCGGAGGACCGCCGGATCGTCCTGATCCGGGTCACCGAGGCCGGCGAGCGGATGCTCAATGAGATCGACGCCCTGAGCGACGAGCTGCTGCGCTCGGTCCTCGGGCACCTCGATCGATCGAAGCTTGCGGGTGTCGGCCAGGCCGTCGCCGCGCTGCGCGATGCACTCGGTGTCGCGACCGGCGTCGAACCGCCGGATCGCCACAGCGGCTCCATCCCCACTCCACGATCCTCGTCGACCCTCCGGGGTGTCGAGCGCCAGACACACCCACAGAAGGACTGACCTCATGGAATCGTTCCCTGACACGAACGGGCGAGCGCCCACGCTCGCCGAGGACCCGGCACTCGGGCTGAGCCATCGCGCGAAGATGGAGATCCTCTTCGCGGTCCTGCTCGGACTGTTCCTCGGTGCCCTCGATCAGACCATCGTCGGGCCGGCCCTGCCGACCATCGTGACCCAGCTGTCGGGCAACGACTACTACGTCTGGGCGATAACGATCTACCTGCTGACGAGCACGATCAGCGTCCCGTTCTGGGGAAAGCTGTCGGACATCTACGGGCGCAAGCCGATCTTCATGATCGGTATCGTCATCTTCCTCGTCGGCTCGGCACTGTCCGGCCTGAGCCAGAACATGGGGATGCTCATCCTCTTCCGCGGCATCCAGGGTATCGGTGCCGGGTCACTCTTCCCGGTGGCGCTGGCCGTCATCGGTGACCTGTTCACGCCCCAGGAACGCGGCAAGTACCAGGGCCTCTTCGGGGCCGTCTTCGGGATCGCGTTCGTCGTCGGTCCGCTCGTCGGGGGCTTCCTGACGGAGAACGTCGGCTGGCACTGGATCTTCTACGTCAACATCCCCATCGGGATCGTGTCGCTCATCGTCATCCAGCGGCTGCTGCCGACGGTCAAGACCGCCTCGGCGACCCGCAACTTCGACCTGATCGGCGGGGCGATCTTCACCGTCGCGATGGTGTTCCTGCTGGTCGGCCTGACCAACAAGCAGTTCGGCGAGTGGACCGACCCGACAGTGGGTGGCTTCATCCTCATCGGCCTCATCGGCACCGTGCTGTTCATCCTCGCGGAGGCCCGCGCGAAGGAGCCGATCGTCCCGCTCGACCTATGGAGGAACCGGACGTACTCCGCGTCCATGGTGTCGACCTTCTTCGCGGCCTTCGCGTTCTTCGGCGCGATCGTCTTCCTGCCGCGCTGGTTCCAGGTCGTCGAGAGCTTCTCGCCGACCAACTCCGGCCTGGCGGCCCTGCCGCTCATGGTCGGCCTCATCGCCAGCTCGATCGGGTCCGGGTTCCTCGTTTCGCGGACCGGCCGGTACAAGTGGCTGTTGGTCGGTGCCATCGCCCTCATGGGCTTCGCGACCCTGCTGATGACGCAGCTCACGAAGGACACCCCGGTGCCCATCGTGTGGCTCTGGATGTTCATCGCCGGACTCGGCGTCGGCCCGACCTTCTCGGTGTTCACGATCGTCATCCAGAACGCCGTGCCGTTCCGGCAGCTCGGTGTCGCGACCTCCAACCTCACGTTCTTCCGTCAGATCGGCGGCACGATCGCGCTGGCGTTCGTGGGCACCATCTTCGGGACGACGTTCCAGGAGCAGCTGACCCCGTCGCTCGTCGCCCAGGGTGTGCCCCAGCCGGTCGTCGACGGGTTCACCCAGGCCTCCTCCGGAGGCGCACTCGACTTCAATCAGCTGACCGGCGTCGGCAACCTCGGGGCGATCATCCTCGCTCAGATACCGGATCAGTTCCGGGCAGCTGTGGAGCCGTTCGTCCCCAACATCGTCGAAGGCATCCATGCGGCGTTCAGCCTCGCCACCGCCCAGACCTTCTGGCTCGGTGTCGTGGGCTCCGTCGCGGCGGCCATCGCGGCCGTAGCCATCAAGGAGATCCCGCTCCGTGCCACGAACGAGATGCCGGTGCCGGCCGCTACCTCCGCGCGTGGGGCGCGCCCCGCTCCGATGACCGACTGACCCTCGCGCATCTCCAATCGCGAACGGCCCAGGTGGCTCCGCCATCGGGGCCGTTCCCTGTTCAGGGCTAGGATGGCGTCCGTGCGATCCACCGCCGAGACGCAACCCGCCGCGTTCCCGCCCCGCCTCCAGGCCGTGGGCACGGCCGATGCGCCGTTCCGTCCGCTGCTCGACGTGGCCGCGCTGCGGGAGGGCACGATGCGCCGCGTGACCGTCGGCGAGCTCGACGTCCTGCTCGTCAACACGGAGCGGGGAGTCTTCGCGACCGACGACCGTTGCCCTCACATGTCCGCGCCGCTATCGATCGGCGAGCTCGATGGCTGCATCGTGGCCTGCCCGCTCCACGACGGCCGGTTCGACCTCGTGAGCGGCGACACAGCCCAGATGCCGACGACCGGTGGGCTCGATGCGGACGGGGTCTACCACCCGACCTGGTCGCCGGCCGGCAGGGACCCCAAGGTCGACCCGCCCGGCAAGAAGGCAGAGGCTCGTCGACTTACGCGCGTCCGTCGGTTGCGCTACTACCCGGTCCGGGTGGTGGACGGGGTCATCGAGGTGGCGCTGCCGGTCTAGTGCCGCGGGCTCTCCCGGCCCGCCCGTGTCCCGACACGGAACACCCAGCGTTCCAACTAGCGGCAGAACCGTCGTTCCGGTGCCGATCGGAACGGCATCAGCGTGCCATTCGACGAAGGAGAGGCCTCGGGACGACGTTCCGACGTCACCGGGAACGCTGGCGGATCCAAACGGCCCCGCGGTACGAGACCAGCGGCACCAAACGGCCCCGCGGCCCGCGGCACCCCTAACTCTCCCCCGGCTCCACCTTCTTCGACGGCCTGTCGACGTCTTCCTCCGCGATCGGCTTCGTCTCCGGCTCGACCGCAGCGGCCGCTGCCCGGTGCCTCTCCTTGTACGCCCCGATGATCGTCGCCGCCTCCTCGGGGTCGTCGGTCAGCCGAAGCAGGTCGACGTCCTCGGGGTTGATCGCCGCCTCCGCGAGGAGCGAGTCACGGATCCAGTCGATCATGCCGGTCCAGTAGTCGGTGCCCATCAGGATCACCGGGAAGTCCTGGACCTTCTTGGTCTGGATCAGCGTCAGCGCCTCGAACAGCTCATCCAGCGTCCCGTAGCCGCCCGGGAAGATCACGAACGCATCGGCGTACTTCACGAACATGACCTTGCGCGCGAAGAAGTAGCGGAACTCGACGCCGAGATCGACGTATGGGTTGAGCCCCTGCTCCATCGGCAGCTCGATGTTGCACCCGACCGACAGACCTCCGCCGTCCTGGCAGCCGCGATTGGCGGCCTCCATGATCCCGGGCCCGCCGCCGGTGATGACCGCGTAGCCGGCCTCGGCGAGCCGCCGACCGAGCTCACGCGCCTGCCTGTAGTAGCGATGGTCCGGCTTGGTCCGCGCGGATCCGAACACACTGACCGCCGGACCGACCCCGGCCAACGCATCGAACCCGTCGACGAACTCGGACAGGATCCGCAGGGAGCGCCATGGGTCCGAGTCGAGAAACTCGGGGCGAGTCGGCCGCTCGAGAAGGGCCTCGTCCTCGGTGCGCGCCATCCTGCCGGCGAGGTGCGACGCTTCAGGGCGGATCGTCAGGCGGCCGCTCCGGCGGCGATCGGGCTTGTCGGTCACGATGGGAAGGATGCCACCCGACGACATGCACGAGAGGCCACGATGCGCAGCCGACTGATCGCAGGAATCTTGCTCGCGCTGGTCGGTGCCGTATGGATCGGCCAGGGACTCGGCCTGCTGCGCGGCTCCAGCTTCATGGTCGATGACATCCGCTGGGCCCTGTTCGGAGCCGTACTGCTGGCCGTCGGCGTCCTCCTCATCGTTGACGCACGACGCCGACGGACCTGACCAGCAGTCTCGGGTTAGGACAGGGTCATGGCCACGATGTCGGACCCTGGCTCGTCTTCCACCCATGTGCTACCCACCAGCAGGAGATGACTACTGGCGGGGTCCTGGCGAAGAGTGACCTCATCAAGGCGAGCGGTCCGTGGGACGCGCTCATTCGTCCAGAGGCCGCCGGCGTCCCTGACAAAGTGGCGGATCGAGCGGCGATCCTTGAAGACCACGTGCACAGTCCCGTCGTCGAGATCCACCACCAGGGAGGCGGGAGCGACGTGGCTTGCCAGCCGCTTGACCTGCCAGGATCCGTTGGCATCCGTCGCGAAATACGTCCCAGGCTTGGGCATGGGCTGTTCTGCGTCGGCACAACCCCCGCCCCATGGCTGATGGGCGCCCCACGAGACATACGCCTCGTTGCCGGGACCAAGAACGAGGTTCGGCCAGGAGACCTGCATGCTGCCGCCGTCGAAGATGGTTCGCGTCGATAGCCGACCATCCGTGCGGACCGAGGCAAAACGGAGCTTGTTGCCTGCCGAGAACGCGATCCGAGCGAGGCCATCGTCGCCGATCCGCAACGATGTCTCGACCGCGCCAGGGATCCGGACCGACCAGAATCGATTCCCGGTCAGCCGGCCGTATGAAACGGGTCCCTGGCCATCCTTGGACACGAACGTCTCGTGGATCACGCCATCCACGACGCGGAATGATTGCAAGCGGTCGCCAACATCACCGATCCGCACGGGTGCCGACCAGGCGCCACCGGGGAGCCGTCGCGTTCGGTAGTACACGCCGACATCCGCGAGTCCATCGTCTCCGCAGCCCCCATCGATCGGGCGCAGCCGGGTGAAGGCGACATACAGCGTCGACCCGTCCACCGCGATCTGGGGATTGACGTCGAAGCGGTGGGCCGGATGTTTGAGCGTCGTGGCGACCCAGGTGCGACCATCCTTCGACGTCGCGTAGCGGATCCCCATGCCACATCGCGCGGCCACGTGGAAGCTGCCCGCGCCATCGATGGTCGCGACGGGGGCCCAGCAAGAACCGTTGATGACCATGCGGGCCTTGGACCACACGGCCGGTTTGACCACGACCGGCGGTTTGGGAGTCGGGTCCGGCACAGGGTCCACAACGACCGGCGCGGACGGTTCCGCGGTGCCGGACGATCCTGGCGACGGCTCCGGATCGATCGCTGCGGTCGAGGGCGACGGGACGCCGGGCGATGCGAGCTGAGGCGCTGCGACTGGCGCCGACTGGCCGCCTGCCACGGCCGTCTGGCCGCCGCAGGCGGCGATCATGACGGCCGCCAGGAGAAGCAAGGTCGCGCGCGATGGGGCGAGTGAGTGAGACACGGTGACCACCAGTCGTTGTCGGGTGGTCGACGCCATAGCCGACCTGGTGGGGAAACGCGGATGCCGTGCGTCCTGTTGCGCTGATGTCGGTCAGTTGACAGCCGACCCGGACAGCCATGCCTTCCACACCAATTCCGCCCTGCCCGAGGTCACCTCGTTGCCGTGCCGGACCAGCGGAAGTCGGAGCAGGCGGACGTCCCCGAGAAGACGCTCCACGATGGCGGCATCGTCCATCGACAGGTAGGCCAGACCGCCATCTCGATACGCTCTCGACGTCTCGTCGAGCAGGGCGGCTGCGCCCAGCCGGTCGACGAAGCGGCGCAGCTCGGCAGGTGCGATCCGACGCTTGCGCAGGTCGACGAAGGACACGACGATGCGGCGCTCGCGGAAGAACCGTTGTGCGGCACGCGTCGCCGGATCGTTGTCGAGCCCGAAGACCTGGATATCCGGCATCTTCCGTGTCGGCGTCCGCCCGAGGGGTGCAGGCATGGCCGCGAGCGTATCCCACCGTCGGGACCGGGTACCATCGACCGACCACAGGAGGTGTCCGCGTGACGGTCTGGTTCACGGTCCAGCTCGCCGATCAGCCCGGCTCGCTCGCGCGTGTCGCGGCCGCGCTCGCGGAGCGCAATGTGAACATCACCGGGATCGTGGGCGTGGCCGAGGACACCGACGGCGCGTTGATGCTGACCACCTCCGATGCCGCCGCGACCCGGTCGGCCTTCGAGAGCCTGGGTCTGGCCTTCGAGGAGCACGATCCGGACGGCGATGTCCAGCCGGAGTCCATGACCGTGGGCGACCTGCGACCCGGGGCCGCCGGACGCGGCTCGCTCGGCTGACCTGCGACCACCGCGCGATGCCCCGACGCCAGGTCGCGCAGACCGCCGCGATCCGGTTCGACATCATCGACGGGCCGGGTGCGACTGCGACCGTCGCAGGCGCCGTGGCGGCGATGGGCGGCCGCATCCGGACGCTGGCGACGGTTCGTCCGATCGAAGGCGACCCGCCGCAGGTCGAGATCGAGCTGGAGGTCGAAGGGGTCACCGAGGACGCCCTGGTCGAGGCGCTAGATGACCTGCCGGAGCTCCGCGCCATCCACCGGACGCGCGCGCTCGGCACAGTCTTCGGCAAGCGGATCATCGTCGTCGGCGGGGGCGCCCAGGTCGCCCAGGTCGCGCTCGGCGCCGTCAGCGAGGCGGACCGCCACAACCTGCGCGGTGAGCGGATCTCCGTCGACACCATCCCGCTGGTCGGCGAGGCGGACATCGCGGCCGCGGTCCGGGCCGTGGCCGACCTGCCGCGGGCGCGGCTGCTTGTCCTGGCGGGCTCGATCATGGGCGGCGACATCAGCGCGGCGGCCGAGGAGCTGCGCGCGGTCGGCATCCCGATCATCGCGCTGAACATGGTCGGCTCGATCACGGACCACGTGGACCTCGTCGTGTCCGATCCGGTCCAGGCGGGGACCATGGCGGTCATGGCGGTAGCCGATACCGCGACGTTCGACCTCGAACGCCAGCGCGGCCGGCGCTACTGAGGACCGGGATGCGGATCGCGACCTGGAACGTCAACTCGCTGAAGGCCCGCCAGGAGGCCGTCGACAAGTGGCTGGAGCGGGCCGAGCCGGACATCCTTCTCATGCAGGAGACCAAGCTCTCCGACGAGGACGCCCCGCTGATGCAGTTCCAGATGGCCGGCTACGAGCTGCTGCATCACGGCGAGGGTCGCTGGAACGGCGTCGCGATCGCCGCGCGCGACGGTCTCACGTTCGATGAGGTCGTGACGAACTTCGGCGACGGGCCCGTTCGCGACAGCGGCGCCGGGGCGGGCGGTCTCCAGGAGGACGACTTCGACCCGTTCGACGAGGCCCGGATGCTGACCGCGGTGTCGGGCGGGGTGCGTTTCGTCTGCCTGTATGCCCCCAACGGGCGGGTCGTGGGCAGCCCGTTCTACGAGGGCAAGCTGCGCTGGTTCGAGCGAGTTCGCCGTTGGCTGGACGAGACGAGATCGCCGGATGAGGCGCTCGTGCTTGCCGGTGACTACAACGTGACGCCGGCCGACGAAGACGTCTGGGATCCGGTGAAGGCGCACGGTGGGACGCACGTGTCGGAGCCGGAGCGGGAGGCGCTCGCGCGGCTGCGCGAATGGGGTCTCAAGGATGCGTACCGGCTCCAGGAGCAACGCGGCGGCCGCTTCAGCTGGTGGGATTACCGGGCGGGGATGTTCCATCGGAACGAGGGCATGCGCATCGACCTGCTGTACGTGACGGAGTCGGTCGCGAGCCGCGTGGTGTGGGCGGAGATCGATCGCGAGGCGCGCAAGGGGCCGCCGGTCCCGTCCGATCACGCGCCGGTCGTCGTGGATCTCGACTCGCCGGGGAAGCCATTCAAGGCCGGCTGGGAGGAGGCCCTGGCGCGGATCAACGCTCGGACCAAGCCCGGTGCCCGGAAGAGCCCGGCCCAGGTCCGGTACGAGGAAGAGCGACGCCCACGCTGAAGTAGCGGCCAACGCCCCGTTGCGGTGGCCGAAACGGCGTGCGCCGAGTCCCACGGGCCGAACGTAGGCTCGCCCCCGGATGACGGTCCCCAGCGACGCCTCGGCGGAGATTCGCCTGATCGGCCTGGAGAAGCGCTTCGGCGAGATCCGGGCGGTCGACGGCGTGACGCTCGAAATCCGGACCGCGGAGTTCTTCTCGCTCCTCGGCCCGTCGGGCTGTGGCAAGACCACGACTCTCAGGATGATCGGCGGCTTCGAGCGACCGACGGCGGGCCGGATCCTGCTCCGCGACCGCGACGTCACCGACGACCCGCCCGACAAGCGCCCGGTCAACATGGTCTTCCAGCAGTACGCCCTCTTCCCGCACCTCGACGTGGCGGCCAACATCGGCTTCGGGCTGCGACGCCGCAACGTCGCTCGCACCGAGATCGCGCGGCGCGTCGGTGAGGTGCTCGAGCTCGTGCGGCTGGAGGGCTACGACCGCCGCAAGCCGTCCGCGCTGTCGGGCGGTCAGCAGCAGCGCGTGGCACTCGCCAGGGCGCTCGTGAACAGGCCGAACGTCCTCCTGCTCGACGAGCCGCTCGGAGCGCTCGACCTCAAGCTCCGGCGCCAACTCCAGGTCGAGCTCAAGCGGATCCAGACCGAGGTCGGCATCACGTTCGTGTACGTGACACACGACCAGGAAGAGGCACTCACGATGAGCGACCGGATCGCGGTCATGCACGCCGGCCGCGTCGAGCAGCTGGGGACGCCGGAGGAGCTGTACGAGCGGCCAGCGACCCGCTTCGTCGCCGATTTCATCGGGACGACGAACCTCTTGTCCGGGTCCGTCGAGTCGACAGCCGGCGGAACCGCGATCGTCCGCCTCGAAGGCGGCGATACCTGCGCCGTGGCCGGGCCTGACCTGCGCGCCGGCCGGACGGTCGAACTCTCGATCCGACCGGAATCGATCGTCCTGAAACGGTCCAACGGGACCGCGCACGACGGCCGCGAACCGCTGCGTGCCCAGGTCGAGCAGGTCGCCTATCTCGGGGGAACCGTCCAGTACCAGGTCCGCACGCGCGGTGGCCTGGCCATCACGGTGCTCGCGCCGAAGTCCGGCGAGCGGCACCAGATCGGAAGCGACGTCGACATCGTCTGGCCGCCCGCCGAGGCACTGGTCCTCGACGCGGCCCCCGCCGAGGAGGAGGTCACGACATGAACGAACGGCACGATGGGTCGAGCATCGACCTCGAGAAGGCGCTCGTCCGCTACATGGCGGAGCGCCGGGTCACACGCCGGGAGCTCCTTGAGAGGATCGCGCTCGTCGGCGGTGCGGCGGCGCTCGCCCCGGTCATCGCCGCCTGCACGTCGAGCGGCGGCGCGAGCCCGTCCGCGTCGGCCGCCGCTGCGTCGCCGTCGTCGGCTGCGCCGTCGGCCTCCGCGGCGCCGACCCCCGTGCCCTCGCCCGAGGCGGAGCTGAACATCCTCAACTGGGTCGACTACCTCGCCGACGACGTGATCAAGTCGTTCGAGGACGAGCACAACGTCAAGGTCACCCAGAGCTTCTTCTCGAACACAGACGAGATGTACGCCAAGCTCGGGACGGACGGTGGCGACTACGACATCAGCTTCCCGATCTCGGTCGACGTCCCGAAGATGATCGAGGGTGGGGTCATCGCCAAGCTCGACCCGTCATTCCTGACGAACATCGGCAACCTCGGCGCGGAATGGGCCGAACCCCGGATACGACCCCGGTAACCAGTACACGGTCCCGTACATGTGGTGGACCACGGGTGTCGGCTACGACCCGGCGCGCATCAAGGAAGAGCCGACCAGCTCGAAGGCGCTCTGGGATGAGCGCTGGAGCCAGCACATCGCGATGCTCGACGACTGGCAGGAGGTGTTCGGGCTGGCGCTGATCCAGCTCGGGCATTCCGCCAACACCGAGGACACCGCCCAACTCGACGCGGCGCTGGCCCTCCTCAAGCAGCAGAAACCGCTGGTCCGGACCTACTCGACCGACACGATCGCGACGATGACCTCGGGCGACGTGTGGATCGGTCACATCTGGGGTGCGGACCGCTTCGCCATCCAGGAAGCGATCCCGGACTTCGCCTACTACATCCCCGAGGAAGGCGGCGTGAAGGGCTCCGACACCGTCGCCACTTTCACGGGCTCGCCACATCCGATCGCCGCGCAGATGTTCATCAACCACCTGCTCGACGCGCACAACAGCGCCCTCAACACCAACCTCATCTACTACATGGGCCCGAACGCGGCAGCGAAGGAGTTCATCGATCCGGCGATCCTGAGCGACCCGACGATCAACCCCGACCAGGAGATCGTCGACAAGCTCGAGGAGCTGCTGAGCCTCAGCGGGACCATGCGTGACGAGTACCTGTCGCGCTGGCAGGAGCTGCGAGGCTGACCGGACGCGTGGGCGCGGCGGTCGGGACCGTCGAGGCGACCGCCGCTGCCACACCCGGTCGGTTGGCGCGCCTGCGCGCCGCGTGGCTCGTCCTGCCCGGGGTGGGCTGGCTGATCGCGTTCTTCATCGTCCCGCTGGCGATCATCTTCGTGGTCAGCCTCGGCTCACGCGATGCGCTCGACCGCATCACGCTCGAGCGACTCTCGATCGACAACTACGTCCGCGCGTTCGATCCCGTCTTCCTGCCGACGTTCCTCAACTCACTGCGCTACGCGGCCATCACGACGATCCTGTCGCTCGCGATCGGCTACCCGGTGGCCTACTGGATCAGTCGATACGGCGGGCGGCACAAGGTCCTGTTGCTCATCCTCGTGATGCTCCCGTTCTGGACGAGCTACCTCATCCGGACCTACTCGTGGATCATCCTGTTGCGCGACAACGGTGTCGTGAACTCGGTCCTCCAGACGATCGGGCTGACCCAGGAGCCGATCATCCTCATGAACACGGACATCTCCGTGATCCTCGGGATGACATACGGGTTCCTGCCGTTCGCGATCCTGCCGCTGTTCGTCTCGATCGACCGGCTCGATCCGGACCTCGTCGCGGCCGGACGCGACCTGTACGCGTCGGGTCGAGGCTGCGTTCCTCCACGTGACGTTGCCGCTCACGATGCCCGGGATCATCGCCGCGGCATTGCTGACGTTCATCCCGGCGCTCGGCGACTTCGTCACGCCCGACCTGCTCGGCGGGCCGCAGACAACGACGATCGCCAAGAACATCCAGGTCCTGTTCCTGGCGGGACGTGACTGGCCGTACGGTGCGGCGCTCGGTTTCGTGCTGATGATCGTGACACTCACCGGAACGCTCATCGCGTTGCGGACCCTCCGGCGGGAGGTGGTCGGTGGCGACTGAGACCATCGGCGAGGCCGGCCCGCGATGATCCGCGAGCGCAACCGCTGGCTGTCGGCCTACGCGATCCTCGTGTACGCGTTCCTGTTCGCGCCGATCGCGGTCCTGATCATCTACTCGTTCAATCGGGCCCGACGGGGACTGGTCTGGCAGGGGTTCACGTTCGACTGGTATCCGAAGCTGCTCGCGAACGACGAACTCCTCGATGCGCTCGTGGTCACGCTGCAGGTGGCGGCCGTCGCGGTCCTCGTCTCGACTGTCCTGGGCGCGCTGCTCGGTCTCGGGCTGGCGCGGCTCCGGTTCCGCGGCCGTGGCGCGACCGAGACGCTTCTCCTCGTCCCGATGATCACGCCCGAGATCGTGATGGGTCTGTCGCTGCTGCTGTTCTTCGTCCAGCTGTTCGACGCCCACGGCTCGATCGCCCAGCTGTGGGTGGCGCACATCACGTTCTGCGTGTCATACGTTGCGGTCGTCGTCCGCGCGCGAGCGGCGAACATGGACCCGCATCTGGAGGAGGCCGCGCGCGACCTCGGGGCGTCGGCGTGGGGCGCGTTCCGCTACGTGACGCTGCCGCTCATCGCGCCGGCGGTGCTGGCCGGGGCGCTGCTGGCCTTCTCGCTGAGCTTCGACGACTACGTCGTCTCGACGTTCAACTCCGGGGTCGGCAGCTCGACCCTGCCGCTCTACATCTACGGCAAGATCAAGTTCGGCGTGACGCCCGAGATCAACGCGATCTCGACGATCGTCGTGGCCCTGACCGCCGTCGCGATCCTCATCGCCTGGCGAGCCGGCGCGTTCAGCCCCGCGACCGAGCGGCGCGTCGCGGACGACCGCTAGGCCGCTCCGCCTCGAGCAGCGGGTCGTCCTGCCCCCTCAGGTCCTGGTGGCGGCCTTGGCCCTCGCCGCGGACCGTGACGAGGCGTCCGGCGTGGCACGCGGGAGGCGGACGCCGGCGATGTCGCCCTCGAAGACGTCGCCGTCCTTCGGTGTCGGGACGTCGTACCGCAGCCGGATCGTTCGCTGCGAGTTCATGCCGTCGTTCGCGTACCGGTCGACAGCCATCAGGTCGAATGCGTGGACGCTCGGCTCCTGGTTCGAGAAGCGGCCTGCCGTCCAGCTCTGCGACTTGGTGCCGCGCTGCTGGAGCTCGCAGACGTGCCAGTCCTGGCGGTTCGTCAAGTCCCAGAACGCGATGGCATCAGATGGGTCGAAATCGGGTGCCGCGATCGTCTCGGGCTCGAACATCCACTCGCAGGTGATCCGCGTGTGGGCCGGGCCGGCCGGCTCCAGCCGGTGGACCAGCAGGTAGTCGGGGTGGATCGAGAGGAACGTCATCGGCCAGATCAGGTAGTAGTAGATCCGCCGTTCATCGATCGGCGTCATCCCCGGTATCGCCGGGCGGCCGCCACGATGGCCGCCGTCGATCGCCATCGTCTCGGCGCTGTCGACGAGCTCCATCCAGCCGCCCTGCCACGGCCCGGTCGGCGCGAAGTCGCCGCCGATGTCGTACGGCGTCAGCTTGTTCAGCTGCGGGTGGATGCCGGGGCAGTGGTAGCACTCGCTGTAGTTCTCGGCGACGAACTTCCAGTTCGTCTCGACCTCGTACGTGACGGTGTGCGCGACGCGGAGACGGGCGAAGTCGAACCGCGCGAGGTGGGGCGGCAGGTCACCCAGCCATTCGATGAGCGGCGGCGTCTCCGGGGAGAGACAGACGAACACGAAGCCCTGCCAGGTCTCCATCCGGACCGCGACAAGCCCGAAGTCCTTGCGGTCGAAGTCGTCGAGGTCGTCGGTGTGCTTGGCCCGGATGAGTGACCCATCGAGGTCGTAGATCCAGGCGTGATACGGGCACTGGAACCGGACAGCCGGCCCGCACGGCTCCTCGACGACCGTCGTCCCGCGGTGGCGGCAGACGTTGTAGAACGCCCGGAGCTGGCCGTCACGACCGCGTGCGATCAGCAGGGACTCGTCATCGAGCGTCGCCAGGAAATAGGTGCCGGGAGTCGGCGCGTCCTCCTCCCTCCCGACGACCATCCACTCGCGCCGGAACCATTCGCGTCGCTCGAAGTCGTGGATCGCCGGGTCGTGATACGCCCGGCCGGGCAGCAGGGATGCGGCGCGGTACGGCTTGCGGACGGCGGCGATCTCCTCCGCGGTGAGCGGCCCGGTGGTGGTCATGTCTTGGGAACGTCCTTCCTCGGGTCGAGGAACGGGATGGCCGCGGTTCGTGCCGGCCAGCGGCCACCGTCGGGCGCCTCGATCTCGAGTGGTGTCCCTGCCCCTGCGAGGCCGATCGGCATCCACACGTAGCCGATGTTCCGCTCGAGGCGTGGCGACCAGATGAGGTCCGTGACGGTGCCGACCGGTTCCCCGTCGTGGAACGCGCGGCACTTGCGCGACAGCTCGAACGGAAGCGCCTCACCGTCCATCTCGATGCCGACGAGCTTGCGGTCGACGCCGGTCCGCCGGATCTCCTCGAGGGCCGCTTTGCCGATGTAGTCGGCGTCCTGCGACTCGACCAGCCGCTCCAGGCCCATGACGTGGAACGGGGTGTCCGCGATCGTGATATCGGAGCCGTAGTTGAAGATGCCAGCCTCGATCCGACGGGCCTCGCAGGGTGCGATCGGCCGGATGCCGTGCGGTCGGCCGGCTTCCATGATCCGGTCCCACAGCTCGGCGCCCCGGGACGGGTCGCGCAGGTAGATCTCGTAACCGACCTCGCCGGTCCAGCCGGTCCGCGAGATGACGACGGGGATCCCGTCGAGCTCGGTCGTCAGCGTCCAGTAGTACTTGATGTCGAGGATCTCGGGGCCGAACAACGAGACGAGCGTGTCCTTCGACTTGGGACCCTGGACCTGGACCGGATAGACCTCCGGTTCGCGCACCGTGACGTCCATGCCGCTGTGGATGGCGACGCCGCGGGCCCACAGGCCGGCGTCCGAGTCGGCCAGCGCCAGCCACCAGCGGTCGGCCTCGACCCGCAGCAGCACCGGGTCGTTGACGATGCCGCCGTCCTCGGCGGTGATCAGCACGTACTTGCCCTGGCCGACCGCGCACTTCGTCAGGTCGCGACAGGTCAAGGTGTTGACGAAAGCGGAGGCATCGGGCCCGGTGATCTCGACGATCCGCTCGACCGACACGTCCCACAGCGTCACGTCGTTGAGCAGCGCCCAATACTCCTCGACCGGGTCGGCGTAGTAGCCCGGCAGGTACATGTGGTTGTAGATGTCGTACGCGCTGCAGCCGGCCTCGAGGGTCTTCTCGAAGAACGGCGAGCGCCGGTACCACGGCCCGAAATAGAGGGTCGACGATTCGGTCGTCGCGGGTGTCGCGAGCGGCATGGCCATGGACGGCGGACCTCCTGCGCAGGTGGCGAACCGGTCCCGATCGTGCAGCCTGGGGATCCTATTGCCTGTCGTGTTCCACCAGATGGCCCGGGTGGTGCAGCATGCGCAACCGGGTCGTCTGATGGCCCCGCGGTGCGTTCCCGCCAGACGTGGCGATGCCCGGCTGCGATATCGCAACCGGGCATCTGTTCGGCCGATCTCCCCCCAGGATGAGGCCACGTCGAACAGTACCCGGTACTTGGGTCCTAAGCAAGGGGTAGGACCTTACAACTGGTGCAAAATCGCACCAAAAGCAGGCCTTTCGTCGACCCGCCACAAGGGGGCCGGGCTCGCCCGGCTACGTCAGCGTCACCCGCTCATGCCAGCGCGGGATGTGGGTCTCGAAGCCGAGGGCCCGGGCCTTGGGCTCAAGTGCGAGCTGGGCATCCGGGTCGCCGTGGACGAGGAAGACGCGCCGCGGATAGCCGGCCTGGCCGGGCTCCTTGCCGTCGCGGAACCGGCCGATCCAGTCGAGCAGCTCGCTCTCGTCGGCATGCGCCGAGAAGCCGGCGATCGAGCGGACCTTGCAGTGGACCTCTCGTGGCTGGCCGTCGATGCGGACCGTGCGTACCCCGGCCTGCAGGTGCGCCCCGAGCGTCCCCTCGCCCTGGTAGCCGACGAACAGGATCGTCGCGTTCGGGTCGTCGATCAGGTTCCGCAGGTGGCCGACCACGCGACCACCGGTCAGCATCCCGTTCGACGCCACGATCATGTACGGCCGTGGCGCGAACTTGATCGCCTGCGACTCCTTCGGGCTGTTCGTGACGATCTGCGCCGGGTAGTCGAGCGGCGTGTCGCCCTCGCGCAGGAGCCGTGCCGTCTCCTCGTCGTAATACTCGGAGTAGCGGCGATAGATGCCCGACGCCTTGCCGGCCATCGGCGAGTCGAGGTAGAGGGGCAGCAACGGGATCTCGCCGCGATCGATGAGCCGGTCGAGCTCCCACACGACCTCCTGCGTCCGGCCGATCGCGAAGGACGGCACGAGCAGCACGCCGCCCGACTCGGCGACGAGGCGGACCGTCTCCGCCAGGATCCTGATGGCCTCTTCGTGCGGTTCGTGTTCGCGGCCACCGTACGTGGACTCGACGAGAACGTAGTCCGCGGCCGTGAGATAGGTCGGGTCGCGGATGATCGGCGTCCCGGGGCGGCCGAGGTCGCCCGAGCAGACGATGACGCGCTCCTCGCCGCCCTCCTGGACGCGCAGCCGGATGATCGCGGACCCGAGGATGTGACCGGCATCGAGGAACGTCGCCCAGACGCCCGGCGCGACCTCGCGCTCCTGGTCGTAGTCGATCGGCCGGAAATGCTCGAGCGTCCGTTCCGCATCCTTGACCGTGTACAGAGGCAGGTCCAGGTCGACGTCGATCGCCGGTGGCTGCGACCGCAGCTCGACCTCCGGATCGGGCGGCCAGGCGTGAGGGGGCTCGGGCTCGATCGTCGTCTCGACGTGCTCGCCGGCGTCCTGCGCGTGCTCCATCTCGACGGCGGCCTCCTCCGAACCGCCCGCAGCCGCAAGATCGACCGCCGCCTGGTAGGCCTCCGCCTCGGCTCGGTCGTCTGCCTCGACGAGTTGAGGGTGCCGCTTCTCCCAGCGCGCCTCGCGCTTGGCGAACTCCTCGTGCAGGTGCCCTGAGTCGAGCAGCACGAGCGTCGCCAACTCGACGGTCCCGGCAGTCGCGTGGATCGTGCCCTGGTAGCCGGCCTTGACGAGCAGCGGCAGGCGACCGCAATGGTCGAGGTGCGCATGGGTCAGCACGACCGCGTCCAGCTCCGCAGGATCGAACCCGAACGGGATCCGGTTCCGGACCGACTCGTTGGGGCTGCCCTGGAACATCCCACAATCGACCAGGACCTTCGCTCGATCGGTGGAGATGAGGAACTGGGAGCCGGTGACGGTGGTGGCTCCACCGAGGAAGTGGATCTGCATGCCGCGCATGGTGACAGGCCACGCAGAGTGGCGGACCTCGCCGTCCGAGGGCCCGCCGTCGCGCGGTCGTTACGTAATGAGGACGATGGCGTCGACTGCGATCGCGACGAACAGCAGCGACAGGTAGCTGATCGAGTAGCGGTAGAGACTGATCGCCCCCTGGGTCGATGCCTCCTCGGACGATCCGCGCCGCCACAGCGCGTAAGCCTGCCAGATGAACACCGCCCCCAGGCCCACGGCGGCCCCGAGATAGATGAGACCCATCCGCGCGACCGGCCACAGGACGAGCGAGATCGCGACCATCAGGAGCGTGTACAGCCCGATCTGACGGGTCGTCTCGGGGATGCCTCGGACGACGGGCAGCATCGGCACACCGGCCGCGGCGTAGTCCTTGCGGATGCGCAGCGACAGCGCCCAGAAATGGGGCGGCGTCCAGTAGAACACCAGCGCGAACAGGATCAACGCTGGGATCCCGACGTCGCCGGTGACGGCCGCCCAGCCGATGACCGGCGGAAGCGCTCCGGCCGCGCCGCCGATGACGATGTTCTGCGGTGTCGATCGCTTGAGCAGCATCGTATAGACGACGACATAGAAAGCGATGGCCAGGAGCGTCAGGAACGCCGCAAGGAGGTTGATCGTCCACGCCATCAGCACGAACGAGATGACGCCGAGGGCGACCCCGAAGATCACCGCGTTCTCGGGCTCGACCTGGTGGGCCGGCAACGGTCGTCGCCGGGTGCGGGCCATGAGCGAGTCGATGTCGCGGTCGAGATAGCAGTTGATGGCGTTGGCGCTCCCCGCCGCGAGCGTACCGCCGATGAGCGTCCAGGCGACCTTCCAACCCCAGTCGCCCCAGTCGATGCCGGGTACCCAGCGGGTGGCGAGCACCATCGCCGGGACGGTCGTGACGAGCAGCAGCTCGATGATCCGCGGCTTGGTCAACGCGACGTAGGCGCGGATGCGGTCGCCGGTCGTCCGCGGGACCCCTGTACTCGTTTCGGGCTCGCGCTGGCCGCCGGTGCGAACCGTGCGGGCTGCGTAGTAGCTCGTGACGGTGAGGCCGACGAGCGTCGCGAGGATCACGGCACCGAGCGCAAGGTGCAGCGTCTGGGTCCAGGCCGACAGTCGGGTCAGCACCTGCAGCCCGCCGATCGCAACCTGGATCGCGAACAGCACCGCCGCACCGACAGCGAGCCGGACGATCGCGGGCTCGTCTCGCTGGGTTCGCCACGCGACGATCGCAAGCGCGACGACGATGGCACCGACGACGGCCGCCACCCAACGATGCAGGACGTGGGCCGAGGTGAGCTCGGTCATCGGCGGGACCAGGGACCCGTTCATCAGGGGCCAATCGGGGAAGACCAGCGCGGTGTCGGTCGCGGTGACATGGGACCCGAAGAGCAGCAGGGCGAACGTCGCCAGCGTCGCGAACGCCGCGAGCAACGTGAACCGCTGGCTGCCGCCCCAGCCGCCGACACGGGCCGGGAAACCGGCACGGACCGTGACGTACACCAGCAGTGCCACCAGCAGCATCGCCGCGGCCAAGTGCGCGGTGACCGACTCCCCGCTGTTCCCGAGGCGGACCGTCTCGCGTCCGAGCCAGGCCTGGAACCCGACGAGGACGACGGCACCGAGCGTCGGCCAGAGTAGCGATCCGCGGTCGCGGTGGTCGACCCAGGCGAGCACCGCCAGGGCCAGGATCTCGAAGCCGATGATCGCCGCGACGGTCCGATGGATCCATTCGATCCACGCCTTCGGATCGTCGAGCGGCGGGAGCAGCTGCCCGTGGCACAGCGGCCAGTCCGGGCAGCCGAGTCCCGAGTCGGTGGCTCGGACGATGACCCCGATCGTCACGAGCAGGATGGCGGTCCCGAGCGTGGTCGCGGCGAGCTTCTGGAAGCGGGTCACGTGATCTCCTGGGGGCGCTGGGACGGGGCGCAGGGGGCATTCTAGCGCGAGGCAGGCCGCCCGCGGCCCCGAACGGGCGGCTCGGCTACGCTTCGGGCATGACCCGATCGAACCTCGTGGCGTTCCTGTGCGTGACGCTTCTCGCCGTTCTTGCCTGTGGACCATCGTCGGGTCAGGCGGGCGACGCGTGCCGGACGACACCGCCTCCAGAGGGGACGCCCGCGGGGTGGGATGTCGGCTCGCAACGCCCATCGATCTTCCCGTCCGTCATCAACCCGGCGGGCACCGTCGCGTGTGGCCCGAATCGGTTGATGTTCTCGTTCCTCAATTCGCAGAACGTGCCGGTCGCAGCCCCGGACCGGACCGTCGAGGTCAAACTCTTCGATCTCGGGGCGGACCCGGCCAAGTCGGTCGCGCAGGGTGCGGCGACATTCATCTGGGCGATCGAGCCGCGGGTCGGCGTCTACGTCGTCGATGTCGACCTGCCGACCGCCGGGAGTTACGGCATCGAGTTCACGACGGCGGTCGGCGGCGGCTCGCCCGAGGTCATCCGCACCATCCAGGACGTCCAGCCGACCTCGAGCGTCGTCCGGGTCGGTGACAAGGCGCCCGCCTCCGACACGCCGACCCTCGCTGACGTCGGCGGTGACGTGTCCAAGATCTCAAGCGATCCGGCGCCGGTCGCCGCTTTCTACGAGACGTCGATCGCGCAAGCCATCGCAGCCAAGGAGCCGTTCGTGGTGGCATTCGCCACGCCGAAGTTCTGCGCGAGTCAGCAATGCGGCCCGACGCTGGATCGATTGAAGCCGATCGCCGCGCGGCATCCAGGCGTGACCGTGATCAACGTCGAGCCATACGTGCTCGAGCTCCAGGACGGCCAGCTCCAGCCGGTTCTCACCGACGACAAACTCACGCCGGCAGCTTCGACCAACGAATGGCGTCTCCCGACGGAGCCATGGGTGTTCGTGGTGAACCGAGATGGTGTCATCACTGCGTCGTTGATGATGATCTTCAGCGACGAAGAGCTTGAGGCCGCCCTCACCGCGGTCGAGTGACGGCGGGTCACGGCGGCGCCGAGTCGCGGTCCAGATCGGCGCCCGTGCGACGCCTCGCTCGGTGATGCACATGGGCCGCATCAAGGCGTGCCGAGTCACGGCCAGCTCGGCGCCGGTGCGACGCCTCACTCGGTGATGCGCATGGGCCGCATCAAGGCGCGCGACGTGAGTACCCACGGCGTCGTCGCAGTAGACAGCGCTCTCCGGCAGACCGCGTTCGTCCAGCCGGCCGCGTTCGTCCCGCCGGTCGCATTGCGCGCCCTCCATTAGCGCGGTGATGCGGCCTGTGCGACATCAAGGACCAAGGGTCGGCCGGGGCTGGCATCGTGGACATCAAGGTCGCCTTGGCGCGCGGGCGCCGCGCGGCGCCACTACGGGGCATCCTCCAGGCGGATCGCGAGTCGTTCGGCGCCCTCCATCCGCCACCACACGCGGACCGGTTCGGCCGTCGCCTGATGCTCGGCGAGGTGGCCGGGCGCGAACTGTGTCGGGTTCGTGAGCGCACGAAGGCTGAACTCGACCAGTTCACCGCCGGCGATGCGGAGGGTGAAACCTCGCACGTCGGCGAGCCCGCTGCTGTCTACGCCAACGACGACCCCGGTCACGTCGGTGGTGCCGGCCGGCCGGTCGGGGTCGACGACGCCCGTCTCGCTCAGCAAGACAGCAGCCACGGCGGTCAGGATGACGATCGCGGCAAAGAGCGCGGCGAACAGGACGCGCGTCCGGCGATCCACGGCTCAGGCTCCGGTCGGGATCCCGCTCGCGACGGTGCTGCCGACGGCTCCCGTGCTCCCGGGGGCATACACCGGTTCACCCGCCGCACAACGCGGGCAGGTCGCCTCGCCGGGTTCGAACGTCGGGAGGTCGAGCTGCCAGAGCGATCGCAGTGGGTATGTCCGCCCACTGGTCGGTGAGGTCAGGGTCGCTCGGCCGCCGCTCCGGTCGACGAGGACCGCACATTCGACGATCTCGCCACCGAGCGCTTCGACGGCGGGGATCATGGCGAGCAGCGACCCGCCGGTCGTCAGGATGTCGTCGACGAGATAGACCCGCTCGCCGGGCCGGATCGTGAACCCGCGCCGGAATTCGCGGCGCGTAGCGCCGTCGTCGTCGCGCACCTCCTCCGCGAAGATGCCGCGTGTCCCGAGCTGCCGCGCCGTCTCGAACGCGAGGATGATGCCGCCAGTCGTCGGGCCGGCCACGAGGTCGACCAGCGGCGGGGTTCCATTTCCGGCGAGGCCGCGGATCCGGGCCACCCAGAACCCACACAGCTCGCTGGTCGCGGCGGGGTCGGACAGCACCGCGAACTTCTCGACGTACGCGTCGCCGTGCCGACCGCTCTTCAAGCAGGAAGTGGCCTTCGCGGAACGCGCCGGAGGCCCGGAACAGCTCCTCGGTCCGTGCCGCGACGGCGGATCGGACGGCAAGGTCGACGGCGGACTTGATCGTGGTCACGGGACCAGTGTAGGCGGGGTGGCTTCCGGGGCGGTGCCGGCCACCGGGGGGGCGGCCGCTGGCTCCCGCGGGTGCATCGCCCTCAGGGCCGGTATTCGACGCCCTTGGCCGACGGAGCGGCCGCCCGCTTCGGCAGGGCCGTCCCGACGAGATCGTGATGGGACGTCACGCCGACCCGACGGCATTCGGCCGCCAGCTCGTCGATGAGGCGGACCGGGAGGGTCGGGTCGGCGAAGATCGCGGTCCCGACCTGGACCGCGACCGCCCCGACCGCCAGGAAATCGAGGACGTCGGCGAGTTCCGTGACGCCGCCGATCGCCACGATCGGGATGCCGACCGTCTGCGCCGCCTCGTACACGACTCGCAGCGCGATCGGCTTGACCGCCGGGCCGCTCAGACCGCCATAGACGTTGCCCAGCAGCGGCCTGTGCCGGTCGGGCGCAACGGCGATCCCGGACAACGTGTTGATCGCGGTCAGTGCGTCCGCGCCCGCGTCCTCGATGGCTCGCGCGATCGGGCGGATGTCGGCGACGTTCGGGGAGAGCTTGACGAGGAGCGGCAGGTCGGTCGCGCGCCGGACCGCGGCAGTCACCTCGGCCGCAGCGTCTGGATCGATCGCGAACTGGAGCCCGTCGCGACCGACGTTCGGACACGAGATGTTGAGCTCGATGCCGGCGATCCCGGGCACTCCCTCGAGTCGACGCGTCACGGCGACGTAATCGCCGACCGACTCACCCGCGACGTTGACGATGACCGGCACCTTCCAGCCGGCCCAGGTGGCCGCGTACTTCTCGACGACAGCGTCGACGCCCGGGTTCTGGAGGCCGATCGAGTTCAGCATCCCGCCCGGTGTCTCCGTCACTCGCGGGGTCGGATTGCCGATGCGCGGCTTGAGCGTCGTTCCTTTGCAGCAGATCGCCCCGAGCCGATCGATCTCGACGACCTCGCCGTACTCGACGCCGTAACCGAACGTCCCCGACGCCACGAGGATCGGGTTCCGAAGGACGAGCCCGCGGCCGAGGTCGACGGTCAGGTCGATGTCGGTGGCTTCCGGCGGCGACGACCCGGCGACCACCTTCGACGGCGCGACCGACGCGACTCGCGGGCGCGGCGTGGCCTGGACGATCGCGGGGCGCACCCGACGCACGGTCGGCGTCCGCTTGGCTCCCGCGGGTCGGCCGTTCCCTGTGACCACCCGACGCTTGGCTCTCACGACCAGGCACCCTCCCAGGCCAGTTCCTCGCTCGCGAAGACCGGGCCTTCGCGGCAGACGCGCTGGGGCGTCCCGGTCACGCTCATCACGACGCAGCCGAGGCACGCGCCCACCGCGCAGCCCATGTTCTGCTCCATCGACACCTGCAGGTACGCCTTCCGACGCGCGGCGGGTGAACCGAGCGCTGCGGCGCGACCCGCGCCGCGCTTGCGGCCGAGCTTCGCCACGCCGAGTCGCTGCCGGCGACCCTCCGCTTGCTTCGCGAGCGCCTTGAGCATCCCGGTCGGACCGCAGGCGAAGGCCTGGTCGGCCCATCCCTCGTAGTCCGGCACGAGGTCGGTGACGAACCCGTGGTGGCCCAGCGAGCCGTCATCAGTCGCGACCACGTACTCGACCTCGTCGGGCAGGAGGTTCGACGGATACACCTCGCGGGCGCTCGATGCGCCGAACAGCAGCGTCACCTGGCGGCCGTCGCGGATCGCCTCATCGGCCAGCATCCGGACACCGGCCATCCCGAGGCCGCCGGCGATGAGCAGCAGATGCCGGCTGCGCGGATCGACCTCGAACGGGCGCCCGAGGGGACCCAGCAGGTCGATCGCATCGCCGGCTCGCAGCCGGGTGAACCACTCGGTGCCGCGGCCGATGACGCGGAAATGGATCGTCACGATGCCGGTGGCCAGGTCGGCCGTGTTCAGCGAGAAGGGGCGCCGAAGGACGAGCCCCGAGAAGTCGCCGGTGCGAACGTGGACGAACTGGCCGGCGCGCGACCCGTTCGCGAGATCGGGTGCGTGATACGCCTGCAGCCACTGACCCGGAAGGATCTCGCGGCTCTCGACGAGCTCGGCCGCGGCGAGCCGCATCGTCACGCGGTCGGGCGGCCCTCCGTGCCCTCGTCGTCGGCCGCTTCGTCGCCGGCCGCGTCGTCATCCGCGGTCTCGCCCTCTTCCTCGGCGACCTCGCGGTCGCCGGCCTCGCTGTCGCCGGCCTCCTCGCCCACTTCGGCGCTCTCGGCCTCGGCGGCGGGCTTGGCCTCCTCGTCGTCGATGTCACTCCCCGCGGCCGCACCCGCGAACTCCGGTGCGACCGACGGGTAGGCATCGGCGAGCGCATCGGCGAGGTCGCCGAAGACGTCGGTCGGGTCGTAGAACTCGACCAGCTCGTCTGGCCCTGTGAGGGTGCGCCACGAGCCGTCGGCCTCCTCGGGCACGACCTCCGCGCGGAATTCTCCGGTCGAGGTCAGGATGAGACGCTCGTCGTCGTCATCGACGATCACGAGATCCCCGATGAGGTTCGCGGCGGTCGCGGCGGCCGTCTCGAAATCGTCGAGCAGTCGCGCTTCGGTGCGCTGGCTGCGCTCCTGGTACTCGAGAGCCAGGTCGTACAGCCGCCGGGACGCTGCCTCGTCGTCGGCGAGATCGACATCGGCCGGCTGCCCGGCTGCCCACGAGTCCGCTGCGGCGGCGTAGGGGTCCTCACCACCCAGGCTGACCGTCTCCTCGGGGGCGATGCCGGCGGCCTCGAGCATCTCGTCGGTGGCGGTCGGTTCCTCGGTGAGACCGGCGGCCTCCTTTGCGGCCTCGGTGAATGCGGCGTAGACGTCGGCCGGGTTGTACAGCTCGACCAGCTCCGACGCCGATTCGATGACTTCGGTCTCGCTCACCCAGTCGCCGGTCAGGTCGTCGAGGAAGCGCGTCCGGCTACGGAAGGTGCTGTCCGGCGCGATCGACAGGTAATCGGGCTCCTCATCGATCAGCGTGAGCCCACCGTACGCGGCGATGCGCTCCTTGTGCCGATCCAGGAAACGGCGCAGCTGATCGGTGGACTGCACGAGGAAGTCCGACCGCTCCAGCGCAGCGTCGGCCGCGATCTCGCCGAGCAGGTCGTTGCGGCCCGTATCCATGGTTCGCCTCCTGTTCGGTTCGTCGCCCGGTGGCAGGACTTCGCGTCGAATTCCCAATGGTGCTCCTCGCTTGGCTTGGGTCAGGGATGGTATTCGAGGTCAGGGCCCATGCGCTCGCGCAGGAACATCGAATGATGGCGCTCGAAGATCCATTCGCCGGCTCGATGGCCGAGGGCGCGGGTTCCTTCATCGGCCTCGAGCTTGTCGAGCGTCGCGTAGTCGGGCAGGTCGAGGAGGATGACGTTGTCGAAATCCCAGCCGTGCGCGACGTTGTACCAGCCGATGAATCGGATCCCGAAGCGCTCTTCGTAGTCCTTCAACTGGCGCGGGAACAGAGTCTTCATGAAGAACTTGAAGAACGGGTCGCGGCCGCGTCGGACGGAGAAGTAGGTGGCGAGCACGGGCACGGTGGGCTGGCTCCTCCGGGTCGGCTTGGCAGGGCGTCTCGAGGCTCTGTTTGGGTGGCCGCATTGTCGCACGGGGGTCGGGGCGCGGCCGGGCGGCGCGGTCCCAGGGTTCGGGGCACTGGGCGCGGCCACACCGCCAGATACTCGCCGTGGGAGTGTTGGGCGGGCTCTCGGGCCCTTATGGGCTCCGCGGGCCCCCCGTTCGACGTTAGAGCGCGCACGATCCGTGCACGATCTGGACAGCACGCCAGAGGTGCGCCGGCGACTGGCACCCCGTGGTCCGCCCAAGACTCCGGGGGCGAGTATCTGGCGGACTTAGCGCTCCAACGGAGCCGCATCGGGGTCGGCCGCATCGGTGTCGGCTGCGTCGTCCTCGAGCTCGCCGACGGTCTTGGTGGCACTCCCCAGCGGCCGTCGACGGCTCCGGCGGTCCGCGGCGACCAGCCGCAGCAGGAAGATGATCGTCTGGCCGGTCGTCAGCAGAAGGCCGATCACCGCGAATAACAGGACGGCGCTCACGCCTTCCGGCCAGTGCCAGGCCACGCTGAGCGGCGTCAGGACCACGAACAGCGCGAGCACCGCGAGCTGGAACCTGAAGCAGCCCAGGCCCGGACCGCGCTCGGCCTCGAGATCGGCGCCCTTGTACTGGACCGGGCCGGTGGGACGAGGTGGCCGGGGTGGCGTCGGGTCGGCGTTCGGATCCGGGTTCTGGTCGGCGTTCGGATCCGGGTTCGGGTCGGCGTCGGGGTCGAGTTCGGTCACGAGCCCGAACGATACGGGAGGCGGCGTCAGCCCGCCGGAGGATCGGCCGTCGGAGGATCGGCCGCCGGAGGATCGGCCGTCGGAGGATCGGTCGCCAGGCCCTCGACGACCTCGACGTTCGGGAGCGCGAGCAGGATCGACGGTGGCGCCAGAACCTTCCACGACCTTGACCCACCGCCGAGGACGATGCGCTCGCGCTGCATCACGCGAGCGTCGACCCACACCGGCAGCGATGCCGGCAGCCCGAACACCGTCACCCCGCCGATCTCCATCCCGGTGATCTCGCGCGTCGCCTCGGACGGCGCGAACGACGCCTTGCGCGTGCCGAGCCGATCGCGGACGGCGCGGTTCACGTCGAGTCGATTCGGCGCAAGGACGACGCACGCCGCGTAACGGGGCGGGTCGCCCTTGCCGATGACGAGGATCGTGTTCGCCGACTCTTCCGGTGCGAAACCGTAGGCCGCACAGAAGGCCGCGGTGTCGGCGAGGGCCGGGTCGCACGGGAACAGCTCGTAGTCGACACCCAATGGCGCCAGCGCGGCGACCAACCGTTCGCGGCCCTCCGGATCGTGCGTGGCCGGGTCGATCCGGACGGTATCGGACATGCGCGAAAGCGTAATCGGTACCATCGCGGTCGATGACCGACCCCACCACGCTCCGATCACCGACCGCGCTGCCCGACATCGACGCGTATTTCGAGCGATTCGATTGGCATCCCGAACCGGAGCTGATCGGCTATCGCGATGAGGAGTCGTCCAGGGCAGCGCTCGCCTCGTTGGGCGCCCGCACATGGCACGAGGCGCTCGAGTTCCTGTACGGCATCGCCGCCACCCGCGCGATGGGCGATCCCTCGCCGTACCCCGAGTCTCGCCGGCGCTACTACGCCTCCGACCCGACCGGTCCGCGCGACGGCCCGGGTCCCGCTCCGACGTCGCCGATGCGTGCCGCGGAGGTCCTCGCCGAGTTCAGCGGGCGGCTGTCGGGCGGCCTCATGAACGCCCAGCATCCGCGCCAGTTCGGCTATTTCACGCCGCCTCCCCTGCCGATGTCGATCATGGGCGAGTTGCTCGCCCAGGTCGCGAACCAGGGCGTCGATGTGTGGCACGCCGGTCCGTTCGCCGCATTCGTCGAGGAGGAGGTCGTCCGCTGGTTATGCGATCTCGTCGGCGTACGGGCCGACGTCGTTCGGCCTGCTCACGAGCGGCGGCGTCATGGCCAACTTCATGGCGATGGCCCTTGCCCGGGACCTGCATCTCGGGCGCGCGCGCGGGCTGCAGGCACCGCCGCGCGGCAAGGACCTCGACGGCGCGCGGGTCTACACGAGCGACCAGACGCATTTCTCGATCGCGCGTGCGCTCGATGAGCTCGGGTTCCCGACGGACACGCTCGTGGTGCTGCCATCGGATGACGATTTCCATCTGCGCGGTGCCCCCGTCGCGGACGCAGTGGCGCGCGACCGCGCCGCGGGCCTGACCCCGTTCGCCATCGCCGCCGTCGCCGGCTCGACGAACACGGGCTCGGTCGACGCGGTCGGCGAGCTCGCCGACGTCGCCGAGGCCGAGAGCCTGTGGCTCCACGTCGATGCGGCATATGGCGGCGGCGCGCGCCTGTCGGCGCGGGATCGCGACCGCGTCCCCGACCTCGATCGGGCGGACTCGGTCACCGTCGACCCGCACAAGTGGTTCTTCCAGGCGTATGACATCGGCGGTCTGCTGGTCCGCGACGGTCGGATGCTGAGTGCCGTCTTCGGCGGCCGGGCTCCGGAGTACTACCGCGGCGGCGAGAGCGTCGGGAGCGGGACGCCGGACTACCTGCGCGACGGCGAGCACGACGACCACGCCGATCAACTCAACTTCTACAAGCTGTCGTTCGAGGGCACCCGTCGCTGGCGTGCCCTGAAGCTCTGGATGACCTGGAAGCACCTCGGCACGCCGGGCTTCGGCCGACTCATCGAGGCGAACGACGACCTGGCCGCATACCTCGCGGCGAGGTGCGCCGAGGCCGACGACCTCGAGGCGCTCCCGGCGGCGCCGGAGCTGTCGGTCGTCTGCTTCCGCCACCTGCCGCCGGGCCTGACCGGAGAGGCGCTCGACGCCCACCAGGATCGACTCCAGGCGGCGCTCGAGGCATCCGGCGACGGCTGGCTGACGACGACGCGGCTCCGTGGCGCGACCTGGCTGCGTGCCGGGATCGTCAACTACCTCTCGACGGAGGCCGACATCGACCGGCTGCTCGACACCCTTCGCCGGCTTGCGCAGGATCAGCAGATCTTCTGAGTCGGGAACAGAAACGGGCGCCGTAAGAGCCGCGCACGCTAGCCGAGCGGAGCCGGGCGAGTCGTCCGTGAACCGACCGCTTCAGTGCGGTGCGACGACGTCGCCGCCTCCAGCGCGAGCAGGACGTCCAGGGCGTGGAACGCGAGCTCGCCCGACGCGCGGTGTGGTCGCCCCGACCGGATCCCGCCGATGAGGTCGGCGAGGCCGATCCCGCGCCCGACGCTCCCGTCGAACCGGAGCGGCACATCCTCCCAGGCGTCCGCGCCGAGGGCTCGGTAGCGAACCTCGCCGTCGAACCTGTTCGGGTCGCCGAGGCTCAGCGATCCGGCCGTGCCGTGGAACTCGAGAGATGGCGCCTGGCTCCCGACGACATCGAATGACGCCGTCAGCCCACCCACGACCCCGGATTCGAACGCGAGCGTTCCGATCACGGTGGTCGGGACTTCCGACGTTACCTTCGTCCCGGCCCGGGTCCCCGTGGCGATCTCCCGCTCCGACCCTGTCCCTCGCCCCACCGCCGACACCGCCGCGATCGGTCCGAGCAGGCTGATGAGCGCGGTCACGTAATACGGCCCGAGGTCGAGCAACGGCCCGCCGCCGGTCGCGTAGAAGATGCCCGGGTTCGGGTGCCAGCGCTCCGGCCCGAGATGCGCGACGGACGCGCTGGCCGCGAGCGGCGTCCCGATGGCTCCCTCGTCGATCAGGGCGCGAGCCGTCTGGAGGCCGCCGCCCAGGAACGTGTCCGGCGCCGCACCGATGCGGACGCCGGCCGTCGCGCGCGTCGGCGAGGATCGCCGCCGCATCCGCCCTCGTCGTGGCCAGCGGCTTCTCGGTGTAGACGTGCTTGCCAGCGGCGATCGCCGCCCGCGAGACGGCCGCGTGCGCGACAGGCGGCGTGAGGACAAGGACGATCTCGATCGTCGGGTCGGCCAGCAGCTCCTCCAGGGTGACGGCCGGGAACCCGCCGAGCGCCGAGAGCGCCGCCGCCCGGTCGGCGTCGAGGTCGGTGCATGCCGCGAGCTCGATCGACCGGAACGGCGCCGTGCCAGGCAGGTAGAGGTTCGTGACATCCCCACAACCGACGATCCCGACCCGGGCTGGGCGCTCGTCCCCTATCACGTGGCGCGGCTGCGTGCGAGCCCTCGCGCCGTCAGGTTCGCGAGGCTCTGCCGCGTCGCCGTGATGGCGGACCCCTCGACGTGGTCGAACTCGACGATGAGCCACTCGACCGATCCCTGGGCCTCCGCGGCGGCGATGGCGGGGCCGGGATCGACCACTCCCGTGCCGACGGCCACGTTGACGAACGGCTCGTCGGCGTAGGCCGACCGCGGCAGCACGATCCCGTCCTTGACGTGGAGCGACACCACGCGCTCGCCGAGTCGGCCGATGACCGACGCCGGCTCGGCGCCGCCGACGACCACCCAGAAGATGTCGACCTGGAAGTCGACCGCGTCGCCGAGACCGGCCAGCAGACGGTCGATGACCGGCGTCCCATCGACCTCGGCCATCTCCGTGTCGTGGTTGTGGTACGTCAGGCGCAGGCCGTGCGTCGCAGCCACCCCAGCGACAGTCCCGACCTGATCGACGAGTGCACTGACCCCGTCCAGCGTCGCGACCGCACGGGGCGTGACGACCACGCGCGGCGAGCCGAGCTCCGCGATGGCCGCCGCGGCGCGGTCGAATGCCCCGGGATCCGCGAGGTCGGCCCATGTGTGCGAGCTCGTGACGGCGAGCCCGAGGTCCGCCAGCAGGCGCCGCGCCTCGACCGCATCACCACCCGGGACGTCGACCGTCTCGACACCGAGAAAGCCGGCGGCCGCGATCGCATCGAGCGTCACGACGTCCAGGCCCATGCCCGCACCCCCGAACCGGGCCGGATCGCGGAACGTGTAGAGCTGGACGGCCAGTGGCAGCGGCCCGCGGTGCGGGTCAACCATGTCCGTGGAGCAACCCGCCAACGTGTTCGAGCAGCTTCCAGGCAACCTCGGCGTCACCCTTCACGAACGCCCGGAAGTCCCAGAACGTCATGACCAGCGTCCGCAGGTCGGTCGTGGCGGTGATCGTCGCGGTCCGGACGCGGTCGCTGATGAGGGCGACCTCGCCGAAATAGCTGCCCGGCCCCACCTTGGTCGACTTCTTTGCCGCCCGACGCTCACGACCCCTTCGCCCTCGACGACGACGAAGAAGCCCATCCCATGGGAGTCGCCTTCGCGCACGACGACACTACCGGCGGGGAACGTGCGTTCGGTGAAGTCGCGTGCCAGCCGCTCGAGTTCCTTCCTGTCGAGGCTCGAGAGCAACGGCACCTTGGCCAGGAGTTCGACGGACTCGGACATGACGGTCTCCACCTGCGGATGATCGACGTTCAGTGGGACTATCCACCGTTGCGCGAGCGCGCGGCCAGCCGGTCCTGCAGGCGGAACCACTCCCCGGCGAACGGCATGAACCAAGGCCGGCCTTCGTAGGGTGCCGGCACGAGCGGGAACCGCAGGCGCGTGAGGGCCGGCGCCTCGCCACCTGCCAGCCAGGCACCGACCTTCGTGCCGAGGTTGGTCATCAGACGCGACACCCGTTCCGCAGCAGCCCATCGCGTAGGTGACGCCGTCCTTCGTCCGCCCGACGTGCGGCATCCGGTCGAACGTGAATCCGACGTTGCCGCCCCACGCGTACTCGATGCGGTAGTCGGCCATCTGCGGGTGGACCTCGACGAGACCCTTCCACAGGATCGCGGCCGTCTTGTCGATCGTCGTCGGCATGAACGACGCCCGACCTCCGAAGACCATCCGACGGTCTGCCGACACGTGCCAGTAGTACAGGAAGTTCTTCGTGTCGAAGAACGCGCGCCCCTTGGGCGACAGCTCGTGGGCGAGGTCCTCCGGCAGCTGCTCGGACGCGATGATGTACGAGCCGATCGGGATGATCCGTCGGCGGAGCGACGGCACGACGCCGTCGGTGTAGCCGTTGGTCGCGACGAAGACATCGCGGGCGCGGATCGGGCTGCGCGTCGTCTCGACCTTGAACGTGCCGTCCTCCTGCCGCCGGATCGAGCGGGCACGCACACCCTCGTGCAGGTCCGCGCCGGCTCGGTCTGCGGCGGCGGCCAGGCCGGCGAAATACCGACCCGGATGCAGCAGCCCGGTGCCCTCGACCACGAGCGCGCCGTAATACGCGTCGGTGCCGATCTCCTCGCGGATGCGCTCGCGCGGCACGACCGTCGAGCTGACGCCGACCGATGCGAGACTGTCCCGCGCATGCTCGAGCTCAGGCGCATGGGCGGGCGCGTAGGCAAGCTCGAGGTGGCCGACCTCCCTGAAGTCGCAATCGATGGACTCCTCGTCGATCAACCGCTTCACGAGCTGGTACGAATCGAGCGTCTCCTGGTAGAGCGCCTTGCCGGTCTCGATCCCGTAGCGCTTGATGAGCTGGCTGGCGCTCCACTTGTAGCCGGCGTGGACGATGCCGCCGTTCCGCGTCGACGCGCCCCATCCCAGCGTGTGGGCCTCGAGCAGCGTGACGGCGACGCCCCGGCGCGCCAGCTCGCGGGCGGCCATGACGCCCGCGTAGCCGCCACCGATCACGACGACATCTGCCTCGGCGGGCAGGTCGCGGCCCGAGCGGTCGGGGAGCGGCGCCATCGACGCCTGCCAGAACGCACGTCGTTCGTAGTCGGTGTTCAGCGGCGGGGTCGCGGCCATGACCGCGAATGTACCGGAGGGTGCGGGGCCGCACCGTGACGACGCGCAGCCCGGTACGCCCTTCTTGACCCGATTACGTCTGACCGGCTGGTCAGATGGAGCGCGGAAGCTCCCAGTCCGGCTCGGGGAGGAGCACCCGGTTCGCGGTCTCGCCGTGCGTTTCGGCCAGGTGTGCGAAGAACCGTGCGCGTCGTCGGGAGACGATCCGCGCGTCCCGGCAGGGACATCCGTCGGCCAGGCAACGCGACCGAGGCTCGTGTCCGGCGCCGGGTCTGGTCCTGATCTCGTTGATGTCCATGGTCCTCGTCTCCGCACCTGTTATGGCGCCGCGGCTCAGGATTTCGTTCGATGTTCGTGCCGACTCTGGTACGAAGATGACGTCGGGTCGGACGATTTCGTTGCAGAGATACAGCACGTTGTCCGAATCCGGACAGGCGGTCGCAACGCACGATCGAACCTGGACGTCCTGACCGGCATCAGATGGTCGAACGCGCCGCAGGAGGGAGCCGATCTCACCCGCGACAGACCGATCGCTCGTCGAACGGGCTCGCAACGGCGACCTCGACGCGTTCGAGGAGATCGTGCGTGTCCGGATGGATGGCGTGTACCGACTGAGCATCGCGATCCTCGGCGACGAGGCCGATGCGCGCGATGCCGCCCAGGACACGTTCATCACGGCGTGGCGGCAGATCCGAGCCGTGCGTGATCCGGACAAGTTCGACGCGTGGCTGCAGCGTGTGGCGGTCAATGCGGCGCGGATGACGCATCGATCGCGGCGACGTCGTGGGGTTCGTGAGATCCCCCAGAGCCGGGTCGGTCCGGCGCCGATCTCCGGGCCGTCTGTCGACCCGGCAGAGACTGATGGCCGCGTGCTCGATGCGGCGCTCCGCACGCTCGAGGTCGATCAGCGATCGATCCTCGTCCTGCACCACCTCGAGGGCCGATCGATCGTTGAGCTGGCGGCGATCCTCGATATCCCGACGGGGACCGTGAAGTCTCGACTGCATGCGGCCCGACGGGCCCTCCAGGCGGCGATCGACGCCGAAGGCGAGCGATCGATGACATCGCCGATCGCTCCGCGCGAGCCCTGGGACGATCGCCGACTCGAGGCGGCGTTCGCCGCCCGAGCCTCCAGGACCCCGATGCCGACCGAGCTGGTCGGCGAGGTGGTGGCGCGCGTGCGGACCGCCGATCCGCCGATGGCGGTGTGGCGTCGGTGGCTGCCGGCCGCCGCGGTCGTCGTCCTCGCTGTGGGTGTGGTGGCGGGCGGGATCGCGCTGTCGGGCGACGTGCGGGGACGCGCCCTCTTCAGAGAAGGTCCGACGGCCGATCTGAAGACGCTCGAAACGGGCGAGTTCGCTTTCGATTATCCGGCCGCGTGGCACGGGTACGACGCGTCCGCTTCGGGCAGCGGCTTCTCGTCGATCGCCGTGCTTGGAACGCAGCCGGTGGAACGGCGTTGCGGCAACGAGCGCCATGTCGATCTCAACTGCGTCTACGAACAACGGATCGAGCCCGGCCAGATCCGTCTGTTCGTCGGGACCGGCGCCTATCGAGGTCAGACGATCGAGGACCGGGCGCCCATCGAAAACGGGAGTACCTCGCGGGTCTGGGTGGGCGGCATGCCGGCCATCGTCGACGCGTTCGACCCACGACCCGACTCCTTCTACGGCGAGGATCAGCTCATCCACTGGGAGATCGCCCGCCCCGGGACCAACGGCACGAACGTCGTTCGCCTCGAGGCGATGCTCAAGGAGCCAGGCGTCGCCGAGGCCCGACGGCAACTCGATGCACTCGTCGCGAGCTTCCGGTTCACGAACGGCCCGGACCCGACGGCATCGGAGACCCCCGAGCCCACTCCGACCGAGGACGGCGCTACGACTCGGCCAGCTGCCGGTGAAGACCGTGAAGGACCTGATAGCGGCCGCCGAAGCTCCCACGGCCGGCGAGGTCGTCGTCCGCGGATGGCTCGCTCGGTCGAGCGCGATCGTCGACTGCCAGATCGAACTCGACCCGCACCCACTGATCCCGTATTGCGCGGACTTCGGGTTCTATCTGACGGACGAGAACGCGCCCGTCGATCGCGGCTTTGTGGGACCAAGCGTCCCGCACGTCATTCCGATGCTGCGCGTCGACGCCCATACAGCGGCCACGATCGCTCCCGGCGGCGCCCTCGAGGTGCTGGCGCTCGGCCATCAGCTCGACCATCGTTGGACGACGTGTCCGGAGGCCCAGCAGGCCGAATGCAAGGCCCGCTTCGTGATCGACCGAGTGGTTGCCGCGGACCAGCCACTCACGGACGACCTTCCCGATCCATGGTCGAGCCCGGATGGGCTGCCCGTGACTGGGCCGTCCGAGGCGGTCGAGGTCCTGTCCTCCGTCGTCGGTGGTGTGACTGTCGTGTCGATCGGCGTCGCCGACCCCGATGCCCTCCGTTCGATCGAATGGCACACGCGTGCCAAGCCGGATCTGCAGACGTCATGGGTGATCCGCGCCCTCATCGGAGGGGACGCCGAGCCGATCGCGCGAACGTTCCTGGTCGGCGACGAGGGCCACGCGACGGTGTTCGAGGTGACCGAGACGGGCCTCGTCGACCTGATCGGCCAGCCCGCGTCTGCCCCGCCGACCGAGGTGCTCGGCCTCCCGGTCATCTCCGTCGAGGAGGCGATCGCGATCCGCGATGCGGGCCGCGACGACCGCGAGATCGCGGTCCGCGGCTGGTTGCCGCCACGGCGAGCAGTGCGTTGCAGAGCGCCCGAGCCGTCCTTCTTCCTCGAGCCCGATTGTCAAGACGCGTTCTCCGTCCTGACGAGCGATCGCGAGGTGCTGAACTCCATCCCGCCCGACGGTGCCTTCCTCCCGGTAGCGATGGACGACATCGTCTGGCCCACGGGCCCAAAGGACGCGTCAAGCCAGATCCGAGCGACCGAGGTGGTGGTGGTCGGCCACTTCGACGACCGCCGGGCCGGTTGGTGCGATCCGGCGCGGATCGACGTGTGTCGGGATCGCTTCGTCATCGACCGCGTCGAGTGGGCAGACGGCGTGACCCAACCGATGAGCCTGGTCACCGAACCGGGTGCCGATGATCCGGTCTTCGCGCCGGTCAAAGCGACGATGACCGCCGCATTGCCCGACAGCCCCATCCTGTCGGCCGCGGCGTGGCTGGGCATCGATGCCCAGCGCGTCGAGCCTGCTTTACGTGACGGGCGGGCGGGCATCACGGACGAGGACGCCGTCTGGGTCGTTCGGGTCCTCGAAGATGGGCGGGCTGTCATCTACCTCGTCGTCGACGGAACGGATCGGATCTACCGCGTCGAGACCGACGGGCAGACGGTCCTTGTGGGCGGCAAACCACCTGAGGATCCGGAACGAACCTGGCCTCCGGCCGGCGTCCTGGACGTGCCGATGCCGGAAGGTGCGAGCGGCCTCGTCGCCAAGGCCGGCGTTGTCGACAGGTCAGGTCTGCTCGTCGAAGCTCGAGCCGCGGGAGAAGCCGACCCGCGCGGGCCCCCCACGTCATTGCTCGCGGGCGAGATGGCAATCGTCCAGGCCGCGCCCGACACGGTCATCGCCTACTGGGAAGGGTCGCTCTGTGACGACCGCTTCGTCCTCACGGTCTACGGGGATCGCGCCGGAGTGCCACCGGATCGGCTCGAGCTGCGCGGCGAGCAGGCCGACGGCTGTCGGCTGGCACTCGTCCTCGCGGGATCGTGTTGCGGTTCAGCCAGCCGATCGATGCGACGGCGGTCCGCGGCTGGGAACGCGTGGGCACGCCATTCGAGACCTTCCCGCCCGTCGGCGCCACCGTCGTCTCGCTGCCGAACGACGGCGGGTTCGCGCTCCCCAAGGTCCGTGCCGCAATCGTCGATCTGAGCGGCCGCATCAGGTCTGTCCGGCTGCCGCAACCAACCGAGATCCTCCCGGCCGACGGACTTGGAAGCGGCGGCGTCCTCGTGCCCGACCCATCAGTTCCTGGTCGGTATCAGCTCGCCTGGGTCGGTGGCCAGTGCGCCCCGGACAATCGTGATCACGATCGACGCCGCGCTCTCACGCGTGGTCGTCACCAATACGGTGCCGCCCGACCCACCGAGCTGCGACACGATCGCGCAGGTCTACCGTTTGATCCTCGACATCGATGGTCCGCTAGACCCACCCACGGTCGAGGTGCGTCACGCCGAGACGAGCGACCGGCGCCTCGTAGGCGACGCGTCCGCCGGCCATCGTCAGCAGCACCCGGCCGGGGAGATCCATCCCGAGCAACGGCGAGTTCTTGCCCTTCGACACGAGCGCGTCCGGCGTCACCGTCCACCGCTCCGAGCGATCGAAGACGACGAGGTCAGCCTGCTCGCCTTCGACCAGCCCGCGCGACCGGCCGATCAGGGCCGCCGGCCCCACCGTCAGCGCCGCGACCGCGCGGCCGAGCGTGAGCTCGCCCGCGTCGACCGCCGCCAGCACGAGTCCCAGCGCCGTCTCGATGCCGCTGATCCCGTTCGCGGCGAGCCCGAACTCGACCGCCTTGTCGACTTCCGTGTGCGGCGCATGGTCGGTGGCGATCGCGTCGGCCGTCCCATCGGCGAGGGCCGCGAGGCACGCAAGCACGTCCGACGGCGTGCGAAGCGGCGGATTGACCCGCAGCGACGACGCGTACGGCGACGCGACGATCGCATCGTCGCGCCACGGGTCGCCGTCGCGACCCGCTTCCCACGCGAACCGGCGTGCCCCGGCGATCCACTCATCGGTGAGGGCGAGGTGGTGGGGCGTGACGTCGCAGGACACCGGCAATCCAGCCGCCCTCGCGCGCCGGATCAGCTCCAGGGCTCCGGCCGTCGAGACGTGGGTGAGGTGGAGCCGCGCCCCGGGCACATCACGGCGCACGTCCGCAAGGATCGACAGGTCGCGGGCAACGGCCGCCTCTTCCGCAGAGGCGGGCCAGCCACGCAGTCCGAGCACGGTCGCGACGAGGCCGTCGTTCGCCTCGGCCCCCTCGGTCTGGGTCGTGTCCTCGGGATGGTCGACGACCGGCAGCCCGAGCGCGCCCGCGTAGGCGAGCGCGTTCCGCAGGATCGTCGCGGACCGGACGGGCGCGCCGTCATCGGAGAAGCCGATGACTCCGGCATCCGCCAGCTCGCCGAGCGCCGCCAGCGTCTCCCCTGCCCGACCGACCGTCACGGCGCCGTGCGCAAGCAACTCGACCGGCGATCCGGACGCGGCGGCGGCGGCACGCATCGCAGCGAGAACTCCCGGCTCATCCAGTGCGGGCGTGGTATTCGGCATCGCGCAGACCGTCGTGAAGCCGCCGTGCGCGGCAGCAGCCAAGCCCGACGACACCGTCTCGGCATCCTCGTTGCCCGGCTCTCGGAGATGCGCGTGCAAGTCGATGAACCCGGGCGCGACGACGACGCCGGTCGGGTCGACCCCGTCGCGGTCCGAGTCCTCGAGCCAGGTCACCGCCTCGAGGATGCCGTCGCGCACGACCACCTCGCCCGGGCCTTCACGGCCTGTCGCTGGGTCCACGACCCAGACCCGACTGAGGTCGAGATCAGTCATGTGCGCGCGGAGCCGGCCAGCAGGTAGAGCAGCGCCATCCGGATCGCGACGCCGTTCGTCACCTGGTCGGTGATGACCGATTGGGCCCCGGCGGCCACATCGGGGGCGATCTCGACGCCTTCGTTCATCGGACCAGGGTGCATCACCAGGGCTCCGGGCTTCGCGCTCGCCAGTCGCGCGGCGGTCAGCCCGTACCGTGCCGCGTACTCCCGGAGCGACGGCAGCAGCCCGGACGCCATCCGCTCCCGCTGGATGCGGAGCGCCATCACAGCGTCGGCGTCGCGGAGCGCCTCGTCGATCGACGTCGTCACGTTGAACCTCCGGCCGGCCGCGGCTCCCCGGCCCGCCCACGCCTCGAACCCGCGCAGGAGCGTGGCAGGTCCACACAGCCAGAGATCCGCCCCGGCGGCCGTCAAAGTCCAGATGTTCGAGCGGGCGACTCGCGAATGGAGCACGTCGCCGAGGATCACGATCTTGCGGCCCGCGACCGACCCGCCCGGCAGATGGGCGCGCATCGTGTACAGGTCGAGCAGGGCCTGCGTCGGGTGGGCATGCCAGCCGTCGCCGCCGTTCAGGACCGACCCGCCGAACACCTCCGCGGCGAGATACGGGGCACCGCTGACGCTGTGGCGCATCACCAGCATCTGGGCGCCGAGCGCCTCGACCGTCCGGACGGTGTCGACCAGCGACTCCCCCTTGGATACCGACGACGTCGACGCCGCGATGTTCACGACGTCCGCCGACAGGTTCTTGGCGGCGACCTCGAACGAGACCCGCGTCCGCGTCGATGCCTCGTAGAACAGGATCGTGACATTCCGGCCGCGCAGGGCCGGCACCTTGGCGATCGGCCGGGCGAGCACCTCGCGCATCGCATCGGCCGTGCGCATCACCAGGTCGATGTCCTCGACGGACAGTCCGTCGACATCGAGCAGGTGCCGATGACGCCAGCCGACGACCTGGCTCTCGGGCGCGACATCGACCGACGGGACGACCACCTCGGCGCCGTTCGCCGACTCGGTCCGTCCGTCGATCACGTCGGTCATGCGACGGGTTCGGCGGCCAGTGGGCTGTCGACCAGACGCTCGATCTCGACCCCGTCCTCCCCGTCGGTCTCCTCGAGGTGGACGCGCACGATCTCTTCGCGCGACGTCGGGACGTTCTTGCCGACATGGTCGGCTCGGATCGGCAGCTCGCGATGCCCGCGATCGACCAGGACGGCCAGTCGGATCGCCTGCGGCCGCCCGAAATCGACCAGCGCGTCCATCGCGGCGCGGATCGTCCGGCCCGTATACAGCACGTCGTCGACGAGGACGACCGTCCGACCGTCGATGCCCGACGGCAGCTCCGTGCCCTTCACGACCGGCTGCTGGGCGATGAGCGAGAGGTCGTCGCGATAGAACGTGATATCGAGCGCCCCGACCGGCACCTCGACACTTTCGTTCTCGGCGATCGCGTCGGCGATCCGGCGGGCGAGCGGGACGCCACGTCGCTGGATCCCGATCAGCAGCAGGCCGTCGGTGCCCGCCTGCTTCTCGACGATCTCATGCGAAAGGCGGACCGTCGCGCGACGGATCTCGTCGGCGGTCATGATCCGGCGTCCGGTCATCGCTCCTTCCCGGCCTCACAGGGCCACCCGGTCGGCCTCACGGGGCCGCAGCCGAAGGGTCAGCGAGAAGGATACCGCGGGGCGTGGCGGAGTTGGAGCGCGACCGGTCAGTAGACGTGGACGGTGACGTTCGTGATGCCGCTCCACGACGGGCAGCCACAGATCTTGAAGAAGTCCGGCCGGTAGAGATCGACGATCCGCCGCTCCAGCTGCGGGCCGTAGTCGTTGACGACGCGCTCGATGCAGCCGGCGTCGCCGCAGATGACCACGATCGTGCCGCGAGGGAGCCGCATCGCCGTGAAACCGGCGTCATAGAACGTGGCCTCGCCGGTCAGCGTGTACCTGGCAGGCTTGCGGTCCGAGCCGGCCACGCCATCCGGCTGATCGACCGTGGTCCTGCGCGTCGGGCCGGCCTCCCCGGGGATACCGGGTTCGAAGATCGTCGTCCCGGCATCGAAGACGCCGTCCGAGCGATGCGCATCGTCAAGGCCCGCGATCTCGATAGGTGATCGCGAGTCGAGCGCGGGGATCGAGTACGGCTGGAATGCTCCGGCGGGGACCGGCTCCACGGCGCTGGGGACGCGGGTGCCTGCCAGACCCGGCAGCGAGACCAGGGCGAGGGCGGTGCTGATCACCGACCCTACGACCAACCATCTTGGTCGCACGATAGGGCGGGAACGATACGCTGCCGGACCCCGATGTGCATAGCCCCGCCCACCCGACGGCGGCCCGCGTGATCAGCGGATGACCACCAGCTGGTCGCCCGGACCGCTCTCGACGACGCCGACGCCGTCGTCAGACCATGCGGCGATCTGGATGCGGCTGCCCTCGCCACCTTCGCCCGGAGGCGTGGCCCACGCGAGCCGGCCCGCTCCCATCGAAAAGCCAGGCAGCGCCGATTCCCGGGTCGGCGCGCCGTCGGCGCGCTCGAGGCGGACGTTGGCCTGATCCACGCGATACAGCGTCAGCTGGCCGACCTGCGAGTCCGGCGTTTCGGCGATCCAGACCGCGACCCATTCGCCGGCTTCGTCCCAGCGAACGTCGAAATCGCCAGCTGCCTCATCGGCCGCGCGGCGTGATGCCTTCGATCCGGTCGCGTCCCGCGGACCGTCGTCTCCCCAGCGTCGGAGCTCGAGACTCCCGCGTGACGGCATCCATGTCCCATCGGCATCGGAACGGGCAAGCGAGCCGTCCCATGCGATCGCGAAGCGTCCGGTCGGGTCGACCACGGGCCGCCACAGGTCGCCGGCATCGGCCTCGGCGTGCGTCGTCGGATCGATCATGACGGAGACGGGGCGTGCGTCATCGGACCCTGGCTGGCTCGGCCGGCTTGCGATGATCTCGTTGCCGGCCCACGACGCGAAGTACGACGCGCCGTCGTCCGTGACCTTGACCGCCTTCTTGTCGCCGACGCGCCAGACGTGGACATCGGGGCCACCGGAGCCGTCGGCCGGGCGCGCGGTGAACGCGAACCAGGTCCCATCGGGCGAATAGGCGGCCGACTCACCCACGACGTCGATGCCGCTCGCGATCGCCACCGTGTTGGCGACGGTCGGTTCGGGCGACAGCGTCGGGCTGGCGGATGGCTCAACCGATGGTTCGGTCGCCGTGCTCGCCGAGGGCGCGATCGACGCAGCAGCGCTCGACGGACTGGGCGTCTCCGGCGCGGGGGTTTCGCTCGGTGGGGTAGCCGACGGTGACGGCTCATCGGTGCCTTCCGGCATCGCCACGACGACGACCTCGTCGCCCGTGCTCTCGGATCTTGCGATCGCGATGGCCTGAGGACGCGTCGGCGACCCGACGATCGTCTTCGTTTCCCTGTTGAACGCCATGGCATCCCGGCTCGCGCGTAGCGGCGGGCAGCCGGCGGCGTCCTCGACCGGGCAGACCTCGTCAACGGTCGCGGTGTGGTGGCCGCCCTCGGGCCCCTGATCGATCCAGCCCACGGGACCGACGCTCCCGACGGCGAATGGCGTGGGCTCGACCGCCGCTGATTCGGGCGTCGCGCTGGCCAACGACGGGCCATCGCCCGCCGGATCCTCGCCCTTCACGCCGTTGCCGGTATCCGGATAGATCGAGATGCTCCCGGACAGCAGGCTGACGCCCACGACGAGTGCGACCACCGTCAGCCCCGACAAGGCCCCGATCGGCAGAGCCGCCAGGCGCCCACGCCGGGAGCGGGCCCGAGCGCCGACATGTGACTCGGCCTCGATCGCAGCCGCTGTCCGCGCCCACAGGTCGCGCGGCGGGTCCGGTCGTTGGTCGCGCAGAGAGCGCAGCGCGAGCCGGTCGTCCTCGTATCCCGCGGCGATCGCCGTACAGGCCGGACAACCCGCGAGGTGCTCGTCGAGCCAGGTCGACTCCGCGAGCCCGAGAGGGCCGTCAAGCCGTTCGGCGAGCCGCATCCGGGCGTGGGCATGGGCGTCGGACCACTGGTCCTGGCGGCGACGGAAACGCGGGAAGCGGCTCACCGGTCGACCTCGGCGGGACGGCCCTTCTCGCGCGCCGCGTCACGCGCGACCTCGGCCGCGGTCTCGGCTTCCCGTTCCGCCGCGAGCGCCTGTCGCAGCGATTCGCGTGCCCGTGTCAGCAGTGCGCGGGCGGCGACGTGACTGACCCCGAGCGCCGCAGCGAGCTCGAGCCCGGTCAGATCGTGGAGCTCGGCGAGCAGCAGTGCGGCGCGCTGGCGTTCCGGGATCCGGGCGAGAGCGCGCTGGAGGTCACCAGACAGCCGCGCATCCATGACGAGGCGTTCGGCGGATGGGGCCGACCCCTTCGATTCGCCGGTCCATGGCAGGAAGCGGATGATCTTGCGCCGGCGGATCTCATCGAGCGCGACGCGGTGGGCGATCTGGTACAGCCACGCGCGGGCGTTCTCGGGCTTCTCGAGCGTCTCGTAGTTCTTGTACGCCTTGATGAAGGCGTCCTGCGTCATGTCCGCCGCGACCTCCGGGTCGCGCATCATGCGGAACAGGTAGGCATAGATCTCGCCGTGGTGCTTCGAGAAGATCTCCTCGACGAAGATCGCGGCCTCGTCGCGGTCCCAGACGCCGCTCACCGGGTTGCCTCGATCGGCACCGATGACGGTCGGACGGCCGAATGGAAGGCGCAAGTCGGCGGTTGAAGGGTCGAGGACCACGGCGGCTCCGGGTGGATGGGGTCGACGAGCACACGGAATGGGCCATGCACGCTCGATGCGCCAGAGACGAGGCATCTCCCCCACATGTGACGCCCGACGTGTCCGGGCACCGCCCAAATCAACCCGATCCACCTCCCTCCGGATCGGCGCGGCCAAGGAGCTCCTCTACCGCGTCCTCCGGTGAGACGGGGTTGACGGGCAGGCCGGTTCCCAACTCGAGGCCGGCGATCTCGCGCAATCGAGGATGGATCTCCCAGTGCCAGTGGTATGTGCCGTCGACCTGCTCGCGCAACGGCGCGGTGTGGAGGACGAGGTTGTAGGGCGGTCCATCGAGAGCACCGGCGAGCATGCCGAGCACCTGGCGCAACGCCTCCGAGGTGGCCTTGATGGCGCTCGCATCGGCCCGTCCGAAGTCGGCATCGTGGCGGCGCGGCACGATCCAGATCTCGAATGGCGAGCGCGAGGCATACGGCGCGAAGGCCACGCTGTCGTGGTCTTCCCAGACGAGCCGGTCAGGTCGCTGCGATTCCTCGCGGACGAGGCGGCAGAACGGGCACTCGCCCTCCCGGATCACGAACCGCGCCGCACCGCCGAGCTCCTCGGCGATGCGATGCGGGACCTGGGGCAGGTCGTACAGGTCGAGACACAAATGGTTGGTCCGTGCGCCCGCCTGCGCGCCCCAGTTCTGCACGATGGTCAGGTACTCGGTCTGCGGGTCGTCGCGGGCCGCGGAGAGTGCATCGCGCGCGCCCACGACCAGCCCTTCGATGAGATCCGTGCCGACCGCGTGAAGGGGCCGGTGCTCGCCTTTGGGCGCGATCACTGTCCGCCACGAGCCGGTCGCCCGGGCCTGCGCCAGCGAGACCTGGGCAAGCCCGTGGTCGCGATCGAGCTCGCGAGCCTCGGTGTCCGTCCCGACGACATGGAACGCGAAGTCCTTGAGCACTCGCGTCCGCACGCCATCGCCCGGCGCGGCGCAGTTGCCGCAGCCGAACATCCGATCGTCGACGGTTTCCGCCGCACGCGCGAACCGATCACGGTGAAAGGCGCGGTCGACGACCGTCGCGACCCACCAGCTCGTGATCGGGTCCTTTCGAAGCTCGAACAGGCCACTGGCCATCGGTCGGGTCAGGCCTCGACCGTCAGGGGCGCGTCGATCGTCGCGGCGAACGACCGCGCGAAGATCCAGGCGGCCTCCTCGACGCTCTCGGTGGTCGGTTGCCGGTCTGGCCGTCCGAGCTCGCGCGCGATCGATGTCGAGACTGCGCCCGGGATCCCGCACGCGTCGATCAGGGCGAAGTCGTCGAGGTCGACCGTGATATTGAGAGCGATGCCGTGGTAGCTCACGCCCCGTTCGACCCGCAGGCCGAGCGCCCCGATCTTGCGCGGCGCGGGGCCGTCGACGTCGCACCAGCAGCCGGGATGGCCATCGCGCCGGGTCGCGGCCACGCCGAGGGATCCGCAGGTCGCGACGAGGGCCGCCTCGAGCGCGCGGACGAACGGACGGACGAGGAGGCCTCGCTCGTGAAGGCGGACGATGGGGTACGCCACGAGTTGACCTGGCCCGTGGTAGGTGACCTCGCCTCCGCGCTCGATCCGTTCGACCGGGATGCCCTTCTCCCGGAGCTCCTCTGCCGTCGCGAGGATATGGGCCGGGTCCGAATTCTTGCCGAGCGTCAGGACCGCGGGGTGCTCCAGCAGCAGGAGCTGGTCCTCGATGCGGCCTGCCACACGCTCGTCGACGAGCCGTTTCTGGAGGTCGTGCGCCTCGCGATAGTCGATCCGACCGAGCCATCGGGCGTGCAACGGCGCGGGCTCGCCGAGCGTGCCCGAGAACGGTTCTGTGAGGGTCGCCTCCACGTTCGCACGATAGCAGGAGCACCATTTCGGCCCGTTGCGCGGGTCCAGGCGGATGGCCCAACGGTACGGGGTGGCGCCCAGTCGACCGGGTCGCTGCAGATTCTGCCCAGACCGGGTAGCGTTCGCCACGCTCACCGTCACGACACGAAGATCGGGTCCCTACTGCATGTCTGCGTATCTCGTTCGCCCGCGCTCGTCCATCGCCGATCCCGAGCTCGCTCGAGCCGCGATCGTCGACCTGCCAGTCGCCCGGGTCTACCGGACCCCGCGTCCGCCGCAGGCGCTGATCGACGCCATCGCATCGATGCGCCGCCCGGTCGAGCCCGAGCTCCCCATCGTCCTCACGTTGGCGCCCGTTCCCGCTCGCGTCGAGGCGCTGACCGCGACTAGGCGGGCGACCTTCTGCTCAAGCGACTGGCGACGGGCCGCTACTCGATGACGCGCTGACCTGACCGGTGACCACGAGTGCCGCCAGGACCGCGACAAGTGCGACGAGACCGATCACGACCACCAGTCGAATGACCAGGTCGACCCTGCTCCGGGCACCAAGGATGCCGGGACGTCGTTCCTGGTCGATCGGTTCGTCCGCTGTGGTGACGTCGTCCGATGCGGTGACGTCGGCGGCCGGGACTGGCGCGATCTCCTGAGCCTTCGGGGCTGCTGGCTGGCTGACCGCGCCAGGGTCCATCACGCCGACGAGTTCAGTGCCCGCCGACGCCCTGTCGTCGGCCGCCTCCGAACGCGACAACTCAGCGATCGCTTCGGCACGCGCTGCCGACGCGATCTCTTCGACGCGTGGCGGTTCCGGCAGCTGACTCGCCAATTGCGCGATCTCGGTGGGCTCCCGTTCGTCAGCCAGACGGCCGACAAAACGGTCCAATTCGGCCTGGTACTCCTCTACCGCCTGGCTGGCGCCGGAGATCTCGCGCTCAACGAGGGCGTCATGCTGCCGCAGGTGCCGTTCGAGGTCCTCCCGGCGTGCGCCGATCCGACTTTCGGTCTCTCGACGGAGTCGCTCGCTCTCGGCAGCTTGCCATTCGTGGATGTGGCCCACGTCCTCTTCCGCGAGCCGCCTGAGCTCCTCCGCCTCGGTCGATGCGCGGATTCGGACCTTTTGGACATGCGCGTCGAGGCTGTCCGCGGTCTCCGCGGAGATCCGCCCGCGTTCGCGGTCGACGGCTTCCTGCATCTGTCGCGCGATCTCGTGGAGGAAGATCGGAACCGTGCCGCCTTCAGGCGCTTCGGTGCCATCCTCTCGAGGGGGCGACTCAGACTCCGGGCAACTTGAATTGCTCATGTCCCGGCGATGCGGACCCAGCTGCCTCGTCCAGCAGCTCTGACGTCTCGACCCCGCCATCAGGCGAAGGGGCGGCCGAGTCGGCCGCCTCGATTCCCGATCTGGAGTAATTCGTATCGTGCTGCATCGTGATCCCCGAGATCCCGCACGCGCGCGTCGAGCATCCTAACAATGTGTGGGGCCAATAGACAACGCCCAAGCTCAAGTCGCGGTGCGCGAGGGAACCGCCGCCGACCGCGACTAGGCGGGCCGCCCTTCCTCGACGGTGTCGTTGAGTCGAAGGAGCGCGGCCTTCCGCATCCATGGCTCGTAGACGGCGACACCGGCCTCGAGGTGCTTGGCGCTGTACATCGCGGCGTCCGCCTGGCGCAGCAGCGTCTCGGGCGATCCGATCGACGCGACGTAGGCGATCCCGACCGTCACCGTCAGACGCAGCGTATGCCCGCCGACTGTCGCCGCGCCGTGGACGGCGTCCCGGAGTCGTTGCGCGATGGTGATGGCCGTTTCTCGTTCATGGACGGGCGCCAGGACGCAGAACTCGTCACCACCGAAGCGCGCCACGATGTCGTCGGGACGCGTCGCAGACGACAGTCGCTTCGCAACGATGCGGAGGACCTCATCCCCGATCGAGTGACCGAGACCGTCATTGACGTCCTTGAAGCCGTTGAGGTCGAGGAACAGGAGCGCCCACGGTTCGGGAAGCTGGTGGACCCGCTCGAGCTCGATGTCGAGCTGCTCGCGGTTGAGCAGGCCCGTCAGCGTGTCGTGCGTCGCCCGATACGCCAGCGTCTCCTCGATCTGCTTCTGGTCGGTGATATCGATCATCACGCCGACCAATCGATGACCCGACCCGTCCGCCTTGCGGATGACGCGGATCACGTCCGAGAACCAGCGGTACTGCCCGTTCGCGACGCGGAATCGATACTCGATACGGATGCTGTTGAGCGCCTTGATCGCAGCGTCCGTCACGGCCATCGCGCGCGCGCGATCGTCCGGATGCAGGTGGCGCTCCCAGAACTCGGGCTCGGTGAGCCAGATCTCGGGTGGGTACCCGGCGATGTCCAACGAACGGGGCGAGACGAAGGTCATCCGATAGTCGTCGCCATCCGCTTCCCACACGATGGCGTCGAGCGAGCCGACCAGGTCGTCGAAACGGCTCTTGCCGACCATCGGGCGCGAGGACGCGGCAGTGACCTCCGCACGCGCCTCGCCACCTTGGTTGGTCGATCGGCGGGGAGGTTGCGACACGAGTGTGCCGGGGGGAACTGCCATCGACCGGACCGTCGCTCGTGCGGGCACGCGCGGCGCACGGGAGGTCGACCGAGTCGACTTCCCGGTTGACGAGTCGGGAGTCCTCATGAGGACGCGGCCCTGTCGTGCGTTCGCGACATGCATGGATCCTTGGCTGCGAGCGATGGGCGAAGCCTAGGGAAGTCATCCCGGCAAACAACCCACCTATCCGTACCACCCCGGTCCGGACGCCTGAGCGTCGACGGCCGTCTGCCACAATCCCGCGGCTATCGCGTCATCATGGGTGTGGAGGGCGAGATCAACCCGTCAAACGGGCGGCGACCCACGATCCGCCCGATCGGCCGCACGACCGTCGCGGACCTTCGGGCCGATTTCGTCATGACCGCGTATGACGAGCACCAGCGCAAGCTCACGAGCTTCGCCTACGCGCTGACGCACGATGCCGACGTCGCCGACGACATCGTCCAGGAGGCGTTCCTCAGGCTCGTCAAGGAGCATGCCGCGGGCCGTGTCCCGGACAACGTTTCGGCGTGGCTGTTCCGGGTGTGCGCGAATCTCGTCACGAGTCGAGGCCGCCGCGGTGTCGTGGCTCGCCGGTATATCGAGCGGGCGCCGCGGCCGGACGACGAGGTGGCTGCCGACGTCGAGATGTTGCGCCACGAGATGGGCGAAGCGCTCGTCGCCGCACTGGCGATCCTGACCATCGAAGCTCGGACGGCACTCGTGATGGCCGCCAACGGATTCTCGGGGCGCGAGATCGCGGCATCGATCGGTCGGAGTGAGCCCGCGACGCGCACGCTGATGTTCCGAGCGCGGGAACGGCTCCGATCGTTCCTCGTCGCCGAAGGGATGCACGCATGAACCACGATCACGACGCCCTTCGTCTCGCGGTGGCATCCCTCGATTTCGAACTGACTCCGCAGGAGCAGGCGCGGATGCAGGCCGGACTGCTCGAGTGCGAGGAGTGTGCCGAGGCCGCCGCGAGCCACAGCGAGATGCAGCGCCTTCTCGGCCGACTTCCCGTCCGCGATGCGTCGCCCGATGTCCGACAACGCGTCCTCCGATCTGCCCTCGTCCCGCCACGCGATCGGCAGTGGCCGGTCTTGCTCGCCGCAGCGGCGCTGCTCGCGCTTATGGTCGGGGTCGCCGCTGCCGCCGGGGCGTTCCGTGAACGCACGCCGCTCGATGCCAGGGTCACCGGACCGTCGAGCTCGCCACCCGCACTCGGGGATGTCGAATCGCCCCAGCCGACCGCCACCGCGAACCCAGGCTCACCGGCGCCGGGTCAAGGCCCGCCAGGTGCCGCGTTCGGCGGCACGCCGTTGACCCCGGATACGCTGGCCCAGGTCGTCTCGGGTCGCCTCCGCATCCGTTCGGAGCCGCGGATCGCTGCCGATTCGGTCAAGTACGAGCCGTTGCTGGACGTCGGAGATCACCTCTTGATCCTCGACGGGCCGGTCGTGGCGAACGATTACGAGTGGTATCAGGTAACGGCGTGGCGCCCCGGGAACCTGTACGCCTCGTTCCCGGTCGGCTGGGTGTCCCGCGGCGACCACGACGGGACGCCGTGGATCGACGCGCGTACCGATGCATGCCCCTCGATCGAGACCACGATGGACATCGTGGTCGCCCTCCATCCGGAGGAGCGGGTCGCCTGTTTTGGCGATGGCCCGCTGCGACTCCGTGCCTTCGTCCAGGGGAGCGCAGCGACCGCTCGCTGTGTGCCGGATCCCGCCATCGCCTGCGTCGACGGTCCCGCGTGGTTGACCGGGCTTGGCGGCTGGCAGTCCACGGTGGACTCCCAGGTCGCCGTGCCGTCGATCGGAGGGCCGCAGCTGACGCTGGATCCCGGTGGGCCGGTCGCTGCCTCGGCGCTACCGGAGTCCGGCATGGTCGATATCGAGGGAGCGTTCGATCATCCGGCGGCGGCCGACTGCCGCCCCGGAGCGACCGGACCCGGAGCACAACCCCTCGCCGAACCTGTCGCCCGCCTCGCCTGCCGGATGAGGTTCGTCGTGACGAAGGTCACGGCGGACGACGACTACCCGGTCGCGGGGACACCCGGTATCACGGTGTCGCCGAACCTCCGCGTGCGCTCGGAACCCGGCCTGACGAGCGAGCGGTTCGAGCTGCTCGCAGATGGCACACGGGTCTGGGTGGTCGACGGCCCGGTCGTCGCGGCCGACTACGAATGGTTCAAAGTCCTCGTGCCGTCAGTCGACTCCGGTGGCGGCACCCCGCGCGTCGGCTGGGTGTCCGCGTCCGACCACGGCGCGGAGCGCTGGCTGTCACGCCGGTCGATCGATTGCCCCGCGCCAGGTTCGATCCGCGTCGCGGACCTGGCCCGGCTGGTGGGTTCCGACACGGGCGACGGTGGCCTGGCCTGTTTCGGGCGGTCGGCGATCCGGATCGAGGGGGACCTCGGGCTCGTGTGCGACGACCGTGATCGCCCGTCATGGGACTGGGAGCCCGCCTGGCTGTCCGGTAACGCAACGCGCAAACTGACCATCCGCGACGGAACGGCCGTCATCACTGCCAGGCCGAGTGAGAGCCTCGAGGTGCCCGTCGCGTGCGGCGACCAGGCCGGTCGGTTCGCCATCGACGCCCATTTCGACGACGAGGCCGCGGGCGGGTGTGAGGCGGCCGTTGACCGGAGCTCGCTCGGGCACGACATCGGCATCGTGGCGTGGCATTGGTGTCGAGCGACGCTGGTCGTCGACAACCTCACGCAAGTCCCCTAGTCGGCAGACTGTCCGACCCTACTCCGCGGCGCCCGGCGCAGCGTCAAGGTCGGTCGCGCGCCGCTCCAGCCGCCCGGTTCGATCGAACACGCCCAGGAAGAACTGCACGAGCGGTCCGATCCCGAAGGCGAATGCCACGGTCCCGATCCCGATCGACCCGCCCAGCAGCCAACCCAGCGCCAGGACGGTGACTTCCACCAGCGTCCGGGCCCGCCGGATCGACCACCCGAAACGGTGGTGGAGCCCGGTCATCAGTCCGTCGCGCGGCCCCGCTCCGAGATCGGCCGCCAGGTACAAGCCGGAGCCGAGCCCGATGATCAGCAGTCCGGCCAGCATCATCGCCAGCTGGGCTCCCAGACCGACCGCGCTGGGAAGCAGTGCGATCCCGACGTTCGTCGCAGTCCCGATCAAGACGACGTTGAGCAGTGTCCCGATGCCGGGCCGCTCGCCGAGTGGCCACCACAGGAGGAGGATCGGGATCCCGAGGAGCACGCTGATCGTGCCGATCTCCTGACCCGTCAGTAGGCCGAGACCCTGGTGGAACGCCTCCCACGGTCCGAGGCCCAGCCCCGCTTCTGCCATCAGGGCGATGCCGAGTCCGAAGAGGATCAGCCCGAGTACCAAGCCGGGCAGGCGTGGAAGGATGTTTCGCCACATCGGACCTCGAAGCATCCGCCGATGGTAGCGACGGCTCTCGTCGGCGTATGCGTGTCGTGGATCCAGGCACATGGGGGACACAGCCGCGGAGCGGACGCGATCCAGCGATCCGCGCTTCCTTCCGCGCCGGCGCCCGGCGTCACCTACCTGGACGCCGCGACGTACGGTTGCCACCGACGCCCACGGTCCAAAGCGCGCACCGACGCCGCGCCATTAACTTCGTATACACTATACAAGCCGTGATTGGCGGGCCGGAACGGGTCGCCCAGGGGCAGTTCGTGGGAAGGGAATGAAGCCGCCTGAATTCGAGTACGCTCGACCAGAGTCGCTCGCGGACGCCGTGGAGATCCTTGAACGTTCGGGGGGCGACGCCAAGGTGCTGGCTGGAGGCCAAAGCCTCGTCCCGTTGATGAATTTCCGTCTGGCCGCGCCGGCAATGCTCGTCGATCTCAATCGAGTGGCCGAGCTTGCGTTCATCGATCCAGATGCCGGCCGGCTCCGGATCGGCGCGATGACGCGCATCAGGACACTCGAGCTTGATCCGGCGGTGCGAGAGACGATCCCGCTGATGGCGGCCGCCGCGTCGTGGATCGGGCACATCCAGATCCGCAATCGTGGCACCGTGGGCGGAAGCATCGCCCATGCCGACCCTGCCGCCGAACTGCCGGCTCTTTGCCTCCTACTCGACGCTGAGTTGGTCGTCGTGAGCCACCGGGGCGAACGGTCGATACCAGCCTCGCAGTTCTTCGCCGGCTTCTTCACGACAGTCCTTGCCGAGGACGAGATCCTCACGGAGATCCGCATCCCTCTCCCTACGGCCGGCGCTCGCTGGGGGTTCCGAGAGTTCGCCCAGCGCCGTGGCGATTTCGCGCTGGCGGGGGCTGCCACCGTTATCGATGGAGCTGTCGGAGGTCAGGGCACCTCCCGCATCGTCGTCTTCGGAACGCCCGATCGCCCCGTGCGGGCCGTTGGTGCCGAGGCCATCATCAACGCGGGGGTGACCCCGAACTCGATCGCGGAGGCTAGTCGACGCGCGGCTGACGAGGCAGCGATCGACGATCCACGACCAGACGCGCTCTACCGCCGAGACCTCACGGAAACGCTGGTCCGGCGAGCGCTCCAGGACGCCGTCGCGGGGTCACCGGGCGATCGCAAGGAGGTGGATTGAGTGGCCATTGCTCCCATTCCCATCCGACTTCGAGTGAACGGAAATGATCACGAAGCCGCCGTGCCACCGCGAATGCTCCTGTCCGACTTCATCCGCCACGATCTGAGGCTCACCGGAACGCACGTCGGCTGCGAGCACGGGGTGTGTGGGGCCTGCACGATCCTGCTGGACGGCCGCGCCGTCCGGGCCTGCCTGATGTTTGCCGTGCAGGCTGATGGATGTGACATTCGCACGGTCGAAAGCCTTACGAGAGCCGATGACTCGCTGACGGCGATCCCCCTGGCATTCAGGGATGAGCACGGGCTCCAGTGCGGTTTTTGCACGCCGGGGATCATGATGTCGCTCGCCAGCCTCGCCGAGGAGCCCGAGATCCGCCCTGGTGGAATAGTGGACGCGGTGGCCGGGCACCTGTGTCGATGCACGGGATACCGGAACATCGTTCGCGCGGCCGAACAAGCACTTGGTGTGGCCGTGCCGACCGCGGACATGGCGACCGGAGACGAGTTCACCTCGGACAGCGTTCGGTGAGTGAGGCCGCCCCCACTCGCTTCGTCGGGACAAGTGTGCGGCGCCTCGAGGATGAGCGCCTCTTGCGAGGGCGCGGTCGGTACGTCGACGATATCGACCTGCCGGGCCAGCTCCACTCGGCCTTCGTCCGCAGCATCCATGCCAACGCCCGGCTCGTATCCGTCGACGTTTCGGCCGCACGTACGGCCCCGGGAGTCCGACTCGTTCTGACCGGTGCCGACCTGGGTGGGCTCAACGTCCCCCTGCCGGCATTCGTGCCCGACGCGGAGATGCGCAACCCCCGCACACAGCTGCCGCTCGCCGTCGAGCGCGTCCGCTACGTCGGCGAGGCGATCGCGATGGTCGTCGCCGACGACCGCTACCTCGCCGAGGATGCGGCGGCGTTGATCGCTGTGGAGTACGAGCCACTACCGGCCGTGGTGGCCCTCGCATCAGCGCAGACGTCTACCGGCCGGGTCCATGACGAGGTGTCCGACAACGTCGCCGGCGAGGTCATCGATTTCACCGGGGACGCGGATGCCGTGTTCCGTTCGGCGCCCTTCGTCGAACGACTGGAACTGTCCGTGGAGCGCAGCACTGCGAGCCCGATCGAGGGACGTGGCCTGAACGCCGACTGGGATCCTGCCCGCCGGAGGATGCGCATCTACGCCTCGACGCAGGCACCCGTCGCCCTGAAGCACGGCCTGTGCCGGCTCTTCGGGCTTGGCCAGGATGAGCTCCATGTCGAGGCGCCCGATGTGGGCGGCGGGTTCGGCGCGAAGATCATGGTCTTCTACCCCGAGGAGATCGTCGTCCCGTACGCGGCCCTCCAGCTCGGGCGGCCCGTCAAGTGGATCGAGGACCGTTGGGAATACTTCGTCAGCGCGAACCAGGAACGCGGCCAACGGCATACGGCTGAGATCGCATTCGACGCTGACGGGCGCATCCTCGGCGTGCGGACGGAACTCCTGCATGACAGCGGGGCCTACACGCCGTACGGCAGCGACGTGGTGTTCAACACTGCGACCCACGTGCTCGGTCAGTACCGCATCAAAGCGTTCAAGTTCAGCGCCAAGGTCTGCTTCACGAACAAGCCACCGGTCAGCCCATATCGCGGGGCGGGTCGCCCGCAGGCCGTCTTCGTCATGGAGCGGCTGATCGCTGCGATGGCACTCCGGCTCGATCGCGACCCGAACGAGCTTCGTCGTCAGAACCTCATCACGGCGGACGCCTTCCCGTACGAGACCGGCCTCCGTTCCAAGGCTCCGGTCACGTATGACAGTGGGGATTACGTCGCCGGTTTCGATCGGGCGATCGAGTTGATCGACCCTCAAGCGTTCCGGGCGGAACAGGCGGCCGCCCGCGCGTCGGGCCGGTATCTCGGCCTCGGGCTCGCGACATACGTCGAGGCGACGGCGCCGGCTGGATCCGAAGGCTGCGGCGCCCGCCTGATCGGTAACGGAAAGCTCGTGCTCTCGCTCGGTATGCCGTCGCAGGGACAGGGTCACGAGACCGTCTTTGCGCAGATCGCCGCCGATACCCTCGGGTGTCGCGTCGAGGATGTCGTCGTCCAGACGGGCAACACCGCCGGTCAGGATGACGGGATCGGGACGTTCGGAAGCCGCGGCCTGGTGATGGGCGGCAATGCCGTCGCGATCGCGGCCCGCCGCGTCCGCGATCAGGTCGTGGACTTCGCGGCTGCGCTGTTCGAGAGCACCCCGGACGACATCGTCATCGAGGACGGTTGGGTGTTCGTGGCTGGGACGCCGTCGAACCGGCTCAGGATCGGGACCATCGCAACGCTCGCCAACCCATTCGGCTATCCCGGTCCGTGGGGCCAGGACGACGATCCAGCCACCCTCGAGCGAGCTCGAACCCGCGCGGGCGGTCACCGCCCGCCGTCGCCGTGGATCGAAGCACGGGGATATGCCGACCAACCGGCGATGACATTCGCCAGCGGTGTCCACGCCGCGGTCGTTGAGGTGGACACCGGGACCGGCGGCGTCCGGATCCTGCGGTATGTCGTCGTCCACGACTGCGGTCGGATGGTGAACCCGACGATCGTCGAAGGCCAGGTCCTCGGAGGGCTCGCCCAGGGCATCGGCGGTGCGCTCCTCGAGCGCTTGCCGTTCGATGAGGCCGGCCAGCCGCAGGCCACCAGCTACATGGATTTTCGTCTTCCGACCGTTGACGACATGCCGCCGGTCCAGCTTGCTCACATCGAAACGCCGTCGCCGCTCAATCCGCTCGGCGTCAAGGGCACTGGCGAGGCCGGCGTCATCCCGGTCACGGCCGTCATCGCCGAGGCCATCGAGGACGCCTTGACGTCCTTCGGTGTGAGGGTCGACTCGATGCCGCTTTTCCCCGATGAGATCCTCGGCCTGATCAGGGCGTCGGCTGGATCGAACTCTGTGACCGTGCCCTCCGCGCGCGGGAGCTAGAGCGTGCTGCTCGAACACCAATTCCAGGTTTCGGCAGACCCGGACGCCACATACGAGTTCCTCCTTGACGTCAACAGGATCGCCAGCTGCATCCCGGGGGTATCAGGGATCGAGGAGCAGAGCCCGGACACCTTCGTCGGGACGCTGCGTGTGAAGGTCGGCCCGATCGGCGTCACGTATCGTGGCCAGGCGTCCATCACGTCACAAGACCCCGTCGCTCGCCATGCGACCGTCGATGCGGAGGGCACCGAGGGCGTCGGGGCCGGTCGGGTCAAGGCGACAGCGACCATGCAGGTGACTGCCGCCGAGAGTGGGTCGCTTGTGACGATATCGACGGATCTGGCGATCGCCGGGCGCCTTGCCCAATTCGGGCGAAGCGTCATCGAATCCGTCGCGAAGCGCATCGTCGAAGAGATGGCCGATTGCCTTCGCCTGCGGCTCGAGCCCGATGCGATCGGCGGGTCCACGGGGCGCCCGGCAACCATGGATCGATAGGCGGGTCCTCGTCCAGACCTATAAGCGGGCAGATCGCCCGATGCTCGTCTCGATAGCATCGCCGATCTCGCGAGTAGTGGCGCTACCGCCCAGGTCCCGGGTTCGAGGTCCATCGCGAGCAACGGTTTGCAGTGCGGCCATGACGAGTCCGGCGGCTTCGCCCTCACCGAGGTGATCGAGCATCAAGGCGATCGCCCAAACGGCGGCCATCGGGTTGGCAGCGTTCTGGCCGGCCCGCCGAGGTGCAGAGCCATGGACCGGCTCGAACATGCTGGGATGTCGCCGCTCCGGATTGAGGTTCGCCGAAGCCGGTAGGCCGAGCGAGCCTTGGAGGGCGCCACCGAGGTCGGTCAGGATGTCACCGAACAGGTTGCTCGCGACGACGACGTCGAGGGATTCCGGCGAAGGTGACAAATCCGTGCCGCGAGGGCGTCGACGTGGTAGCTCGTGGCCTCGACGTCGGGATAGTCCTTGCGCGACGTCGGCCACGATCTCGTCCCACATCACGGCTGTGTACTGGAGCGCGTTCGACTTTGTCGCGCTGGCGAGCCGTCGGTCGCGCTCGCGGGCCCGTTCGAACGCGTACCGCGCGATCCGTTCGACGCCACGGCGCGTGAACATCGAGGTCTGGACCGCGGACTCCTGCGGCGTTCCGACCTGGAACCGGCCCCCGAGGCCCGCGTACTCGCCCTCGGTGTTCTCGCGGATGCATAGGATGTCGATGTCGGCCGGCGCCCTTGTCTCGAAGTGGGCCCGGGATCCCGTCGAGCGCTTCGACCGGCCGCAGGTTGACGTATTGGTCGAAGCCCTGTCGGATCGGCAGCAGGAGCCCCCACAGGGAGACGTGGTCCGGCACGCCCGGAAATCCGACCGCTCCGAGGTAGATCGCATCGGAGTCGGCCAACTGAGCCAGTCCATCCGACGGCATCATCGAGCCGGTCTCCATGTAGCGCTGGCAGGACCACGGATACTCCCGCACCTCGATCTCGAAGCGGCCGGTCACCTCACCCGACCCGCCGGAGTGCCCGCAGGCCTTCCGGCACGACCTCCTTGCCGATGCCGTCGCCTGGGATGACGGCGATCTCATACCGGGTCATCAGGACGGCTCTTCTCGATCAGAAGGGCGCGCGAGACGATCACACCGAGTCGGTCGACTCGAGCGAAGGGAATCGTCGGTAGTAACGTCCATGACCCGCCGGGCCGACGAGCGTCCCGTCGACGTACATCACCTTGCCGCGAACGCCGACTGCCACGACCCCGCCGCGAAGCGTTCGGCCCTCGTAGACGCTGAAGTCCGATCGACTCAGGTTCTCGTCCGCGCGGACGGTCCACTCGCGATCGAGGTCGACGACGACGAAGTCAGCGTCAGAACCCGGCTGCAGTGTTCCCTTGCGTGGATAGAGGTGGAACAGGCGGGCGGTGTTCATGCTGCCGATCTCGGCCAGCTGGCGCATCGTCATGCGTCCGGCGTTCACACCCTCACTCAGGAAGATCGGCAGGATCATGCCCGTGCCCCCGAAGGCCGGACGGGTCGTCCAGATCGAGCCCGGCTTCTTCTCGTCGAGCGTGTAGGCGATGTGATCGGATCCGAACGATGTCAGGAGGCCCTCGCCGATCGCCCACCAGACACGCGGCACGTCCTCCGCCGTCCGCACGGGTGGCATCACCTTCGCCAAGGGCCCAGCCTCGCTCTCGGTGGTGAGCGCGACATACTGGGGACAGACCTCGGCACCGTAGTCCGTGCCCTTCGCCCGGACGTCGACAAGCGCTTCGATCGCCTCGCGGGAGCCGATATGGGGGAAGTACACCGGAACGCGGAACCGACGCGACAGATATGCGACGGTCTGGATCGCGATCGCCTCCGAGGCGCCAGGTCGGGCGGCACTCCACGCCGGCAGCCCCTCCATCCCCGATGTCCGGACCCGGCCCATCTCGGTCGACACGATCTCGGCGTCCTCGGAATGAACATTGATCCGCACGGCCGCTGGAAGCTCCGCAGCAGTACGGAAGACATCCCACAAGTGGCCGTCGCTGAAGTCGACGTCGGCCGTGGTGAGCTCGTCCGGGTCGCCGACGAGGAGGTCCATCAGGACACCCTTGCCGAACTGCTCCCTTGAGGTTCATGTAGATCTTGAAGGACGTCACGCCGAAGTCTCGGACGTACCGGTCCATCTCTGCGACTTGGTCGCCATTGAACAAGCGTCAGGTGGTGCGCGAAGTCTTGGTAATGCCGTTCCGCGCCGAGCGCCACCTGCGCAGGGAGCGTGTCGATGTAGGACTCCGGCCGCCGGAAATAGCGCACGATCGTGGTGATGCCACCGCTCAAAGCAAACGCCGACTCGGCCTGAAGGCGATCACCAAGGGGCGGCAGGAGCCCGGAATGGACATGCGGATCGATGAGGCCGGGCAGGACGTGACGCCCGTTGGCATCGAACACGTCAGCCTCGCCCGTCGCTCCCCCAACCTGGTCGATGCGTGCGACTCGACCATCGCGGACGATGAGGCTCCCGGCCACGACCCCCGACTCGGGAAGCACGATCCGCGCGTTGATGACATCGAGGTCGAGGGCCATCACACCGCCGTGCCGGCGACCGCATCGCGCAGCGGCCGCAGCACGTCCTGGATCGACGTCTGAATTCAAGATCGAGGACGCGTTCCGCGACGACGCGGCCCGTATCACCCGGGATGTTCGCCCAGTCAAGGCACGCGAGGAACTTGTCGAGCAGCTCGTCGTCGCGCATCGGGTCTGCCGGACTGCCTTTGCCGAATTCGGCCCGCGTGCGGAGCACGGTCCCGTCGACGAGCTCGACCTCGATCAGAGAGGTCATCTCCCGGTAACCGCCAGCGTCGGCTGCCTCGTCGGCCTCGAAAACGACCCGGCCGACCATCTCCTGGACGTCAGGGCGATTGACGACCGTGTCGGTGAATTCCGGTAGGCCCGCTCGGCGTTCGAGGATCAGGATCGCCATGCAGAACTCCATGCTGAACTTCGCTTCGAGATCGTTGGACGGGCGGTGGTGGATCAGCGCGTTCGGCATATGCCGATTCGTCCCGACGCGCACACGGAGTACATGCATCCGGACGGACATCGTGAGCCTCGATCAACTCGAGCATCGCGCCCATCGCTGGATGGGTCAGCGAGCCCGACGGATGGGGCTTGATGGAGATTCCTGGGCTTTCGAACGTCCACGGTGCGCCGAGCCGGCCGACGACCATCCCTCGATCGAAGCTCCCACCGGCGGCGTGAAAGAAGCCCCTGTTGGCCTCGAGGATATTCGGGGCGGCCGTGAACCCAGCTTTCACCAGGCTGGCCGCCAATACCCCGCTCTCAGCGGCACGCCCGGCATGAAACGGCTTCGTCATGGTGCCGAAGTTCTCGCGGAGCCCGGCGGCCTGCGAGGCGGCGATCCCAAGGCACATGGCGCTTTGCGTCGCATCGAGGTCCAGCATCCGCGCAGCTGCCGCACCTGATCCGATAGCACCTGCAGTAGCCGTGGAGTGGAACCCGTCGTTGTAGTGGCGCGGGTCGATCGCTTCGGCGATCTTGGTCTCGACCTCGACGCCGACCAGATACGAGACCAGGATGTCTGCGCCCGACCTGTCGTCCCGTTCCCCAAGGGCGATAGCGACGGGCAACACCGGCGCCGTCGGGTGGGTTAGAAGCCCGTACACGCGATCGGCCGCGACAGCCAGTTGGGTGTCATCGAAGTCGTCGGCATGGATGGCAAGGCCGTTGAGGAACGCGGCAAACCGCGCTGGTACGCGGAGGTCCGCACCCAGTACGGACGCATCGGCAGACAGGTCGCCGTATCGGGTGATCTCGTCCCGGGCGATCAGAGACGCGCGGCTCTTCGACCCGGCGATCGCCAACCCGACGCCGTCGAGGATCGAACGGCAAGCAAGGTGGCGGACGCCTGCGGGGATCGATCCGAGTTCTATGTGGGTGATGAAACTGGCGACCTCGGCGGTCACCCCCACGGCGACTCCTCCTTCTTTTCATGGTCGGGTTCGCCGGGGATCGTCTCCAGTTGGCGCACGAGCGCCTGGCGAGCGTCGTCGATGTGGAGTCGCATGACGTGCTCCGCTGCACCAGCATTGCGCTTCGCTATCGCCTCGAAAACCGCAGCGTGTCCCTGGGCCGATGCGGCCGCTCGACCGGGCAATCGCAGCGTGAGGTTGCGGAAGTGCGTGACCTGTGCATACAGCTGTTCGAGCAGGGTCAGCAAGCGCGGGCTTTGAGCTCCGACGTGAATCGCATGGTGGAAGCGGTCCGCCTGAACAGCTGATACCGGCTCACGCGGCAGCGAGTCGGCGGACAGCGCCGCCTTCCGCTGGGCGTCGACGATCGTGCCGAGCTCGGCGATCTCAGCTTTTGTCATGCGCTCCGCGGCCAGGGCCGCAGCCGTCGCCTCGAGCACGCCCCGGATGCGATAGATATCCTCGATCTCCGCGGACGGGATCGTCGCTACGTAGATCCCATAGTGGGGGCGGACATCCAGCAGGCCATCCTGTTGCAATCGACGGATCGCCTCGCGAACCGGAATGCGACTGACGCCAAGCGCCTTCGCGATCGCTCCCTCATAAATGCGTTCCCCTGGAAGGTAGTCGCCATCCAAGAGCGCGGAGCGCAGGGCCTGGTAGGTCCGCTCCTGCAGCGACAGTTGATCCGTCAGAGGGGAAAGTCGCGCGATCATAGGTCGTATGATGTATACACTGTACATGATGGTAGCCCCGCCAAGTGGACCGAGTCAAACGAGCGTCAACGGGGCGAGCGCGTGACGTGAACAAGGTCGTCGCCCTGCTCACGACCGGTGGCACGGTATCGACGACAACAGACCCAAGGGGACGGACCGCACCGACCCTTGGGACGGCTGAACTCGCGGCGCTGATTTCGATGCCGGGCATCACACTCCGGCCCCGCGAGCTCTCCAAGGCACCGAGCTGGACGTTGGATCCGGCAACGATGGCACACATCGCCGTCGCAGCGCGCGATGCCGCGCGCGACCCGACGATCGATGGTGTCGTCCTCAGTCACGGCACCTCGACGCTTGAATACAGCGCGTTCCTCTGCGACCTTGTTCTCGACGTGCCGACGCCGGTCGTCCTCACCGGAGCGATGCGACGATCGGACGAGGAGGGTGCCGACGGACCGCGGAATCTGGCTGATGCGGTCGCCGTCGCCAGCTCCGACCGGGCGCGCGGGCTTGGTGCCCTTGTCGTGTTCGGAGGTCACATCATCGCGGCGCGCCGAGCGTGGAAGGTACACCGAGTTGATCGGACGGCGTTCATCGCGCTGGACGGCGACGTGGGCCGAGTTGCCGCCGGCCGGGTGGAGATCGACCGGCCTACGGCACGCGGTCCTATCTTCTCGGGTGCGCTCGACACCCTAGTCGGCTTCGTGAAGGTCGTTCCCGGAGCGGGCGGGGGCGCGATCGAGATCGCTGCTGCCTCGTACCCACATGGGCTCGTGATCGAAGGCCTGCCGGGTGCCGGTGGCATCCCGCCTGGGATGCTCGATGCCGTTCGCCTGGCTGCCGCGCGGATGCCTGTCGTCATAGCATCACGAGCTCCCTTTGGTCGGCTGCCACAGGTACCGACCGGTGGGACGGGCGAACCATTACGCGATGCCGTACTCCTCTCCGCGGGTGACCTGACAGCAGAGCAGGCGTGGCTCCTGCTCATGGCGACGCTCGGTGATGGCGGCACCAGGGACGAGGTGAGCCGCCGGTTTACCGATGCCGCGAACGTCGACGATCCCAGTCCCGAGAGTGAGGTGACCGGAGAATGACCAAAGTCGAAGTAGCGCAGGCAGGCGTGGGACGGATCATCGTGGGACGGCTGCACCCCGGCGTCGACCTCATCGCGGGCCTTGAGGCTGCGTGCGACGCCCATGGCCTGCGGTTCGCCGCCGTGCTCGCGTGCTACGGCAGTCTGTCGGCCGCTGGCTTCAGATTCCTGCGGATCCCGCCAGGCGAAGAACACCCGAGACTGGTGCCGCATCGAGTCGACGAACGCGTCGAGTTCATGGGGGGGCAGGGGCTAGTGTGCGAGACGCCTGAGGGTGGGCGAGAAACCCATCTGCACGGATCGATCTCGGACTCCACCGGCGCGGTGACCGGAGGCCACTTCGTGACAGGGCAGAACCCGGTCTTCAACAACATGGACATCGTCCTTCAGGAGCTCCTCGACGTTCGCCTCATCCGGGCGCACGACGCTGAGACCGACACGGTCGAGATGCGGGTAGAGCGACTCGCGCCTCCGCCGAGCGCCGATCCCGGATGACCCTCGCATCCGCGGCGCTCCTGCTTCGACTGGCGGCAGGCATGATCTTCATCGCTCAAGGCGTCCGGAAGCTCATCGCTTCACCCGATGCACCGCATGGGCGCGACGCGTTGGCTGAGATGATCCGCCGCCAAGGTTGGCCCTGGGCGGGACGGCTTGCGATCGTCGTGGCCGCGACCGAGCTTCTTTGCGGTGTCATGGTCCTGATCGGCCTGCTTACGCGGTTCGCGGCGATACCGCTCGCTGCGATCCTCGTGGTGGCGATCCTGGGCTTCAAGCGCAAAGCCGGTTTCCTGGGCGGCTGGGACTGGCCGTTCAGCGTCCTGGCGATCGTCGTGGCGATCTTCGTGCTCGGTGCGGGCGCCTGGAGCATCGATGCGCTCCTCGGGCTTCCCGTCTGAAGCCGCCTCGACCCAAACCGCAGGATGGAGCCTTGACAGACCCCGGGGAACGTATACAGAATACATGAAAGGTGCTCGGACGCTAGCGATGGAGGGCTGGCGCCGCTCCACCCTCCACACAACGGGTACGCACAGCGATCTCGAAGGAGGCTGAGGAGATGCGCATAAAGCGGCCAGGCTTTGGCGTCGTGGCGATCACAGTGAGCTTGATCGTGGTTGCGTGTACGAGCGGGACCACAGCTACCACCGCCCCCAGCGTCGCCGCCCCGGGTAGCGCCGCCCCGAGTGGCGCCGCCAGCCCGTCGGGCAGCGCCGCGGGCGAGCAGTACACGATCGGATTCGTGGTACCGCTCATCTCGAATCCGTATTGGAAGTTGATGCAGGATTTCGCCCAGGGAGCGGCAGGCACTCTCGGGATCGACCTGCAAACGGCGCAAGCCGATAGTGATGAAAGCAAGCAGATCGCGATCGTCGAAGGGATGATCTCGGCGGGCGTGGATGGAATCGTCATCGGCGTGGTCAGCGACAAGGTGGGCGCAACGGTGCTCGAAAGCGCCGAGGCGGCAGGCATCCCGGTCACGTTCATGCAGCGTTCTCCGGGCGTCGCGCCAGACGCGTATCAGGGCAAGAGCTACATCGGCTATGTCGGGACGGACGATATCGGCGGCGGCGAAACAGCCTCTCAGACCCTCTACGACTCGGGCGCCCGGAAATGGGTCGCAATGACGGGCTCTCAGGGCAACTCGGTCGCAGAGGACCGCCTCAAGGCGGCTCAGGATTTTGCCGCGGCGCACCCTGACGTCACGATCCTCCAATCGCAGTATGGCAACGAAGCCCGCGACGCCGGACAGAAGACGATGGAGAATTTCCTCTCGGCATACCCGGGTCCGGGCTTCGACGGCGTCTATTCCTTCAACGACGAGGGCGCATTGGGCGCCGTCCAGGCCCTCAAGAACGCGAACGCCCTCGCCAGTGTCAAGGTCACGCGCGATCGACGCCACGATCGACGCGATCAACGCGGTGGCGGCGGGCGAGCTGCTCACGAGCGTCGGCGGTGGCTATGCCTGCGGAGCATTCGCCCTCGTCGAGCTGTTCGATCACCTCAACGGTCATCCGCCGAAGAGTCGGTCAGTCAATATCCCCTTGCTGTCGGTAACGGCGGAGAACGTACAGGCGTATCAGGATCAGGTCCTGAATGGCATGGACTCGTATGACTTCAAGGCCGTATCGACGACATTCACTCCTACCGCAACGACCGACGATTACGCCGTCACTCTGAAGTAGCTCTCCTCCTCAGCGGCCGGGGCCACGTCGCTCGACGGACCCCGGCCATTCATGTTCGAGGCGGCATGACGCACGTCGTTGGAATCGCCCCCGAAGCTCCCGACGCCGTCGACCAGATACTCGTGTTGAAGGGCATCCGGAAAGAGTATCCGGGGACTCTGGCAGTGGATCTCGACCCGGACCATTCACTCGAGTTCCAGCCAGGGACGATCCACGCTCTCGTCGGAGAGAACGGCGCGGGAAAGTCGACGCTCGTCGGGGTGATCGCCGGCGTCACACCGTCCACCGATGGTGAGATGCTCCTGGACGGCCGCCCCTACTCCCCTCGTGACGTTGTCGATGCGCGTCGTCTGGGTGTCGACATCGTTCTCCAGGAACCGGGCCTCGTCGACACGATGAACGTCGAAGAGAACCTGCTGCTGGGCCGCGAGTCACTGTACGCACCCCGCTTCCTGTTCACACCGCGGGAGCGGCGGCGGCTTGCCCGGGCGGCCCTCGGGCACCTGCGCCGGAAGATCCCCTCCACCGGGCGGCGGGCAGCCTCACGCTGGAGGATCAGAAATTCGTAGAACTCGCGCGCAGTATCAGTCAGGGGCCGCGGGTCCTCGTGATCGACGAGATGACCGCGAATCTATCCGAGCGTGGCGTGCCGGAACTCTTCGAGATACTGCGGGCGTTCGCGGACGACGGCGGTACTCGTGATCTACATCTCCCATTACCTCGAAGAGGTCTTCCAGCTGTGTGACCGGGTCACGGTGATGAAGGACGGGCGAATAGTCCGGACGCTGGAGCCCCGGAATACCAACGTGGATGAACTCTCGGTCCTCATGGTCGGCCGAAGCATCAAGGCGACGATGTTCCGGGACGATGATCGCGCCCAGGACGGGTGGCGATCCGGTCCTTGACGTCGAGCGGGCTCACGATCCGGGCCGCGTACGCCGACGTGACCTTCACGCTTCACCGCGGCGAGGTCCTCGGTATCGGTGGACTGATCGGCTGCGGCAGCGAAGCGCTGGTTTTGGCGCTGTTCGGGGACCTTCGGCCCACGGCTGGCGAGGTTCGTCTCTCCGGACGTCGGGTCGAGTTCAGCCAACCCAAGGATGCGATCAAAGCGTCGGTCGGATTCGTTCCCAGCGACCGCGAGCGGGAGGGGTTGATCCTGAACCTCTCCCTCGAAAGGAACATCGGTCTGGCAGCCCTCCCATGGCTCCACCGCTTCGGCGTCATCGGCCCGCGGGTCGAAACACGGATCGCCAGACGGCTGATCAGCGAACTCGGGATCGTCAGCAGGGGTCCCGACGATGTCCCATTCACCCTGAGTGGCGGGAACCGCCAGAAGGTCGTGCTCGCGAAATGGCTCGTGCGTCAGAATGAGGTCCTGATCCTGCACAACCCGACTCGCGGTGTCGATGTCGGCGGCAAAGCCGAGATCTATCGGCTCATTCGCGGTCTTGCCGACCAGGGAGTCGGCGATCCTGCTCGTGAGCGACGAGTTGCCAGAACTCATCGGCCTCTCAGATACGCTGCTCGTGATGCGGCGTGGGGCAGATCGCCGGACGCGTTTCCCGGGCTGACCAGCCGACGGAGGAGACGCTGATCGGCTACATGCTTTGACGGGTCAGTCAGATCCCGCCAGTCAGACGTCGGCCCGAGACGCCTCTCCCGTCCGTCGGGATCCCGCGCTTGTTCCGTGCGTCTCGCGGTTCTGGGCGGTGGGTACCCACGAGGCTCGTGCCGTATGTCGCCCTGATCGTGGTGGTCGTGTTCTTCTCGGTGACGGGCGGCACCCGATTCCTGAGTCTCGGAAATGCCAGCTTCCTTCTTCAACAGAGCGCGATCATCGCGATCCCGGCATTCGGCGTGACCCTCGTGATCATCGCGGGGAGCATCGACCTCTCGATCGGCTCCGTCGTCGCACTCACCGGTGTGGTCGCCGCGGTCATCGCGGCGGCATACGGGCCGATCCCGGGCGTGGTTGCCGCCCTGGCGGTGGGCCTCGCCGCGGGCACGTTCAACGGCGTCGTGTTCTCGATCTTCAAGGTGCCGTCATTCATGGTCACTTTGGGGATGCTGTCGATCGCTCGCGGTCTGACGATCATCTTCTCGGCCTCGCAGCCGATCAACGTCGACACGTCGTTCCAGGTGATCGGGCGGATGCCGGGGATGCATGATCCTGTTCGTCGTCTGCTTCCTCGGGGCGACGGTGTTGCTGAACTACAGCACGTTCGGACGCCACGCCGTCGCGATCGGCGGGCAGGAACGGGTCGCCCGGCTCTCTGGGGTCCCGATCACCCGCGTCAAGGTGCTCCTCTTCGTCTTCGCTGGACTCATGTCGGCGATCGGGGGAGTCGCGCTGGCGGCGCGTGTCGGCGCAGCGACGCCGACTGCGGCTGTCGGGTTGGAGCTCGCTGCCATCACGGCCGTGGTGCTTGGGGGAACGCCGCTGACGGGCGGCATCGGCAGCATGACGAACACCGTCGTCGGTGCATTCATCATCTCGATCCTCTTGAACGGGATGGTCATCCTCGGCGTGCCGTCGGAGATCCAACTCGTGGTCCAGGGTCTCGTTCTCGTCGGTGCCGTCTATCTGTCAATGGAGCGCGTGAAGATCGGGATCATCAAATAGTCAACGGATCAGGAGCGGATCATGCTCGCCCATCGCACCTATCTCGAGAAAGCGATCGAACAGGCCAGGATCGCCGCTGACGAGGGCTCAACGCCCGTCGGTTCGGTCATCGTCGACCAGGAAGGTTCGGTCGTTAGCGTTGATCGCAACCGGATGGTCCCCCTAGCTGACCCGACGGCGCACGCCGAGATCATGGCCATCCGTAGCGCCGGCAAGCGCCTGATGCCTGGTGCGGAGGGCTCCTACGTCCTCTATTCCTCGGGCGAACCCTGTCTCATGTGCCTTGGTCTGGTGTTGCTCTCCCCGATCTCAACGGTCGTCTGGGCCGCGGGTCCGATCGTGGTCGCCGGCAGCGCGTACGACGCGATCGTCCGGTCGGGCTACAACCCGGCACGATTGGATCGACTCGAGGTCATCCGCGAGCCGGACCCCGACATGCGGTCGCAGAGTCGCAAGATCCTGTACGACTTCTTCACCGCGCGCGGTGACCATGAACGTGCCGCCATCTGTCGGGATTGAGGCAACGCAGCGCTCCAGGCAGGCGTGCCGATGAAACGTCTCGGCGTACTTACTCCCTCCTCCAATACGGTCTTGGAGCCTGTGACGACTCGGCTTCTGGAACCGGTCCGCGATCGGCTGGACGTCCACTTCACCCGTTTCCCCGTGACCCGGATCGCTGATGAGACGGCGAGTCATCGGCAGTTCGCCCTCGAGCCCATGATCGCCGCAGCCAGACTCCTGGCGGATGCCCGAGTCGACGTGATCCTCTGGGCCGGCACGTCTGGCGCGTGGGAAGGCATCGACGCCGATCGGAGTCTCGTCGCGGCGATCCACGATGCCACCGGCCGTCGCGCGACCACGGCGACACTCGCCCTGTTGGCGGCATTCCGAGCGCTGTCGATCCGCAGGTATGGACTGGTCGTCCCATATGTCGAGCCCATCACCGACGCGATCGTCATCAACCTGAGACACGCCGGTTACGAGTGCGTGGCGAGCAGTCATGACTCATTGACGACGAACTGGGATTTTGCAGCCCTATCAGGCGATTCCATCGCGACGCAGGTTCAAGAGGTCGCGCGCGCTCAGCCCGAGGCGGTGGTGATCCACTGCACGAACATGCGCGGGTCGGACGTCGCTGAGCGCCTCGAGCAACAACTCGGTATCCCGGTCCTTGACAGTGTGGTGGTCGGTCTATGGGGTGCTCTTGGACTTCTTGGCGTCGATGTGCCAGGCGCCGGGTTCGGTATCTTGGCGAACCTGGATGCCGCCGCATCGCAGGGCGCTCATGGCTAACCTGGCTGTGGCGATCGTTGCCGCGGATACCGTCACGCCACAGGGACTGGTGACCGTCGATCTGGGGATCGACGAGGACGGTCGGATCGCGGCGGTCGGTCGGCCTGGCTCAGTGCAGGCACCAGAGCGCATCGACGCCTCGGGCCTGGTCGCGATCCCCGGCGGCGTGGATCTCCATGTCCACGCCAACACGTTCTTCGGCGGGACGACGACCCGTGACGACTTCCTGGCGGCAACGTCCGCGGCGCTCTTCGGCGGCACTACGACGATCGCACAGTTCGCGATCCCGCGGCCCGGCGAGACATCACTCCAGGCAGTCGAGCGGACCCACTCGGAGGCTCGATCGGACGTGGTCGCCGATTACGTCGTGCACGGAGCGGTCGTGCGGGAATTCGTTCGAGGACTCCCTCGCGCAGTTCGAGGCACTTCGCGAGTCCGGCGTCGGCACTGTGAAGATATTCAGCGCGTATACGGACTCGATCGGGCTCACGCTCGACCAGATCCGTCGGGTCTTCGCGGCAGCTGCCGATGCGGGTATCACGGTCTTTGTCCACGCGGAGACCGACAGCCTGGTACGAGATGGGATAGAGCAGGCAGCGCGCACCTTCGACCTCGGACCGCGGGCCCACGCTCGATCGCGCACGCCGATCGCCGAGAGCGATGCCGTGGATGTGATCGGCGATCTAGCGCGCGAGATGGGGGCTGCGATCTACGTCGTCCACATCTCGGGGGCTGGTAGTGTCGCGTCGCTTGCCGAGCGGAAGGGACGTGGCGATGCGATCGTCGCGGAAACGTGTCCGCACTATCTGTTCCTCGACGAGTCCGTCTACGACCGTCCGGCCGGCCACCGTTGGATCTGCTCACCGCCGCTCCGCTCGGCCGCCGATCGCGCCGCGCTATGGGATGGGCTGCGCCAGGGCGTGATCGACACAGTGTCCAGCGACCACAACTGTTTCGACAACGCGCAGAAGGATGCCGGGGCGACGGACTTCCGACAGGTTCCCAACGGCCTGCCGGGGGTCGAGACCCGGCTTCCACTGCTCGTCGGAGCAGCCATCGAGGGACGGATCGACTGGGCCCGCCTCGTGCAGGTGGTGTCCGAAGCGCCTGCCCGTGTCATCGGCCTCTGGCCACGCAAGGGGACGTTGGCCGTCGGGGCGGACGCCGACATCGCATTGATCGACCCCGCCGGAAATACGGACCTCGGTTCCGGACATATGTCGACCGACTTCTGGCCCTTCGAGGGCATGCGCTCTAGCCGGCAGCCTTACGGCCGTCTATCGCCGTGGGGAGCGCGTGGTTTCGGGCGGAGGACTGAGCGCAACCCGCGGCTCCGGTTCGTGGTTGCCTATCGGGCGGGAACGCCAACCGGGCGTGGCGCCGAGAGCGACCTCATGATGCGGTTCGCCACGTTCTCCCGGGACGGTGGGCCGCCGCACGTCGGCCTGATGATCGCGAACGAGCGAGTCGTGGACCTTTCGGCCGCTGCGACAGACGATCCCACCATGGCTTCGATGGTCGGTCTGATCTCTGCCGGACCGGCCGCCATCGCTCGAGCGGAAGAGATCTTGGAAAAGGCCGACGTTGCGATGGTCCTCGAGCTCACTGAGGTCCGCTTGCTGGCCCCCATCCCGCGCCCTTCCAAGAATGTCTTCTGCGTCGGCCTGAACTACCCATCGCACGTCGAGGCGAATGCCCGGGCGCTCGGGATTCGCCCAGAGGTCGGGGAAGTGCCGTTGTTCTTCAGCAAACCGCCGACGTCGGTGATCGGAACCGACACGCCGATCCAACTGGACGAACGTATCACCAACAAGCTCGACTACGAGGTGGAGCTCGGGATCGTGATCGGCAAGGGCGGAACATGGATCGACGAGGCGGATGCGCTCGATCATGTATTCGGATACACCCTAGTGAATGACGTGAGTGCCCGTGACGTGCAGTGGCGAACGAGTCAGATGTTCATCGGCAAGGGACTCGACACCTACTGTCCTATGGGGCCATGGATCGTCGCTCGAGGCGGATCGCGAGACTGGTCCGCGTTCGAGCTTGTCTGCCGGGTCAATGGCGAGGAACGGCAACGAGACTCAACGGCCAACATGATCTTCTCCGTGCCCCGGATCATCGCGGAGCTTTCGAAAGGCCTGACGCTCGAGCCCGGCGACATCATCTCGACCGGGAGCCCCGGTGGCTGCGGGTATCAGATGCTTCCACCGCAGTTCCTGAGGTCCGGCGATGTCGTCGAATGCTCGGCGGAAGGACTGGGCGGGCTCGTCAATGCGATCGCTGGGATCGGCGAGACAGCGGGATCGAAAGGGACGATGGAGGACAGGCGATGAGAGTGACAGTCCATCGCATCGCGATGGGCAACCCCGCCGACGTCAGGGGGCTCATGCAGCTCATCGAGATCGGCGAGGTCGACCCTTCGCTGGTCGTCGCGATCATCGGCAAGACGGAGGGGAACGGCGGCGCGAACGACTTCACCCGAGCACTCGCGACGGTGAGCACTGCGCAGGCCATCGCCACTGTGACGGGCGAATCGCCAGGCGACGTCGTCGACCGTGTCGCGCTGGTCTGGTCTGGTGGATGCGAGGGCGTGCTCTCGCCGCATATGACGGTCATCTGCCGCGACGACAGCATCGCGTCCGATGGTCCAGGCGGAGGACTTGCGGTCAGTGTCCAGAGGACGCGCGATCTCCGACCTGAGGAGATCGGGACGCTCGATCGAATCCGAGGAGGTCGCTGGGGCGACTCGTCGCGCCATGCGCGACCTCTCCATCGAGGACCCGGCTGACGTTCACTTCGTCCAAGTAAAAGGGCCGTTGTTGACCCCTGCTGCGATCAGCGCTGCGAGGACACGGGGAGCGCGGCTCGTCACGACGGATCCAAACGAGTCCAAGGCCTACGCTCGTGGGGCAACGGCTCTCGGCGTCGCAATGGCACTCGACGAGATCGATTCGGGAAAGGTGACCGATAACGTCATCGCCCGCGACACGAGCCTGTATTCGTCGGTTGCATCGACCTCGGCGGGTGGCGAGCTCGTCGCTTGCGAGATCGTGCTATTCGCGAACTCGGCCGCGGCTGTCAAAGGCCTCCGGATCGGGCACGGCAGCCTCGCCGACGCGATCGATGCGGAGGGCGTCGTCGATTGCCTCCGGTCGGCTGGGCTCAAGGTCGACTGTCGACCTGATGAGGAGCAGCGGCGCGGGATCGCGGCGGTGTTCGCGAAAGCCACGCCCGGCCTCACGGGCGAGGTACGGGGACGTCGAACGACGATGCTGTCAGATGCCGACATCAACTTCGAGCGACACGCTCGCGCGGCGGTCGGTGCCGTGATCGCGAGCGTCACCGGGGATCCTGCCATCTTCGTATCGGGTGGGACGGAACACCAAGGCGCACCGGGAACGGCGCCGATCGCCGCGATAGTGCGAGAGGAAGGATGACCATGACCCCGCCCAGCCTCGTGATCGAGCATCTTGATCGGCTTGTGCCGATGGGAGCGGAGGACGGCGAGCTCACCGACGCGTACGTCGTGGTCGACGACGGGGTGATCGCCGCGACCGGTACCGGTGACGTCCCTGAGGACACCCGTGGGGACGCGATCGTCGATGGACACGGCCTGGTCGCCCTGCCCGGTCTCGTGAACACTCACCATCACTTCTTCCAGACGCTGACGCGCGCGCTGCCCGCAGCACAGGATGTCGGTCTCCTGGCATGGGAAGCAGCGAATTACCAGCACTGGTCGCGTCTCGACGAGGAGGCCGTCTACGCCACGGCGCAGGTCGCGATCGCCGAGCTGCTCCTGTCGGGTTGCACGACGACCTCGGACCAGCTTTACGCCTTCCCGAAGAGTTCAGGCGGTGCTGTCGCGATGATCGGGGCGGAGGTAGAGGCCGCCCGATCTCTGGGCATCCGCCTTCACGCCACGCGCGGAGCGGTGGACATCGGTCCTGATGCCGGCGGGAGCCGAGCGATCGAGTTCATAGAGGATACCGATGCGATCCTCACGAGCATGGAGGAGGCGGTCTCGCGCTACCACGACCCGTCCCCCGGCTCGATGGTCAGAATCGGACTTGGGCCGAATGGCGTCACGGTCTGCACAGAGCAGTTGATGCGCGGCTGTGTGGAGCTCGCGGCGAAGGAGGATCTCACCCTTCACACCCACGTGGCCGAGATTCCTGACGAGGAGGAATACTGTCGAGAGCACTTCGGCAAGCGCCCGATCGAGCGGCTCGCGGAACTGGGTTGGATCGACCATCGGACCTGGTTGGCGCACGCCGTGCATCTCGATCATGCGGATATCGAGATGGTCGCCAAGGCGGGTACGGCGATCGCCCACTGCCCCTCCTCGAACATGCGGTTGGCCTCCGGAGCGGCGCCGGTCATGGACATGCTCGATCGGGGTGTCGACGTCGGGCTGGGGGTCGACGGAAGCGCGTCGAATGACTCTGGCAATCTGCTTGCGGAAGCCCGGGAGGCGTTTCTCCTCTCGCGAGTCATCGAACGTGATCGCCTGATGACGGCGCGGCAGGCTCTGCACATTGCCACGACCGGCGGGGCGCGGACTCTCAAGCGCGACGATATCGGGTCGATCGAGGTGGGGCGTCCAGCGGATATCGCGATGTTCCGCCTCACCGGCGTCGCCGGCGCAGGGTTCGAGAACGACCCCGTAGCCGGCCTGGTTCTTGCTACCCCGCCGCGGGCCGAGCATGTCCTTGTCGGAGGCCAGGCCGTCGTTCGCGATGGGCAGCTCGTGAATGGGACCGAGCGCGAGATCGCCGAGCGACATAAGTCAAGCGTCAAGAGGATCGTTCGTTAGATTGACCGACCCATCGATACGCGCGCTTTTCGCGCCGGCGCCCGGCATCACCTATCTCGACGCGGCGACGTACGGATTGCCACCGACGGCAACGGTCGAGGCGATGGAGCGGGCGTTGGCCGGCTGGCGATCCGGGACGGCACGCTGGGTCGATGACTGGGACCGCCCGGCCGAGGCCGCCAGGGGATTGTTCGCCGAGCTGATCGGCGTCTCGGCCGCGGACATCGCGCTCATCCCATCGGTCTCAGTCGGGACGGGTCTCGTGGCGGCCAGCCTGCGTCCAGGCGACGTCGTCGTCGTGCCCGACGACGAGCATGTCTCCGATCTGTTCCCGCTCCTCGTCGCGGAACGGCGAGGCGTGACGGTCCGAGCGGTGCCGTTCGCCGCCCTGCCCGATGCGATCGAGCCTGGAACGACGCTCGTCGCGGCGAGCCTCGTCCAGATGCAGACCGGACGGGTCGCCGATCTCGCCGCGATCACGCGGCGGGCAGCGGAAGTCGGTGCCCGGGTGCTCATCGATTCGACCCACGCGACGCCGTTCGTCGAGGTCGCCGATCACATCGGGGCGATCGACTATCTCGTCTGCCACGCGTACAAGCACCTCCTTGGGGCGAGGGGCTGTGCCTTCCTGTACGTGCGGGCGGATCGCGTCGACGACCTCGAGCCGACCCATGCGAACTGGCGCGGTGCGCCCGATCCATGGAGCAAGTTCTTCGGCGGACCGCTCGAGCTCGCCGATGACGCCGGACGCTTCAATGTCTCGCTCGCCTGGCTGCCGTGGGTCGCGACGGTCGAATCACTTCGTTGCGTCACGGCGTGGCGGCGCGAAGGGGCGCTCGCGCCGGTTCTGGCACTGGCGACCAGGTTCGCCCGTGCGCTCGATCGCGAGCCGCAGGGTGCATCACTCGTCTGCGTTCCTGTCGCCGAGCCCGAACGCGTCCGAGCGGCGCTCGATCGCGAGCGCATCCGGGCGGCCGTTCGCGGGAACGGGATCCGGTTCTCGGTCCACGTCTGGAACGACGACGCCGACATCGAGCGGGCGGTCGATGCCATCCGGCCGTTCCTTCCAGCGCCCGGACAGGTCGCGAAGTAGCGCTTTTTCGCGGTAGGATGTGCGCCTCCCGAGCGGGAGTAACTCAGTTGGCAGAGTGTCTGCTTCCCAAGCAGGATGTCGCGGGTTCGAACCCCGTCTCCCGCTCCACCTCCTTGCTTTGTCGACGCCGGTGCCTCGCTGCTGCGCCCGTGCAGTACGATGACGCAACCGTGGTGCTCCGCGTACTCCGGATCTTTGCCGTCGCATCGATCCTCGCGATCGGACTCACCGCCCGCGGCATCAGCGCCGTGCAGGCGGACACCAATGACGTGGCCGGCGATCCGCCGCCCGCGGTCGCGGATCTGCCTCCGGCCGATCTCGGTGAGCAGCCGCCGACCGACCCGCCACCGACCGAGCCGCCACCGGTCCCCGTGGAGCCGCCTTCGGCAGAGCCGCCTGGGCCGGCCCACCGACCGACACGCCATCGACCGACACGCCACTGACCGACACGCCACCGACTGACACGCCACCCGATCCTCCTGTCGCCGCGGAGCCGTTGCCGACCGCCTCCGATGCGCCTTCCCCGAACGACGAGGAGGTACCGGACTCGACATCGCCGGACCCGTCCCCCGCCACCGGTGACCCGACTGTCTCCGACCCGTCGGCGGCCGAGACGGTTCCGCCACTCCCATCGGCTCTTCCGTCGCCCGTGGCCGTCTCACCCCTCGCCGAGGATCCCCCGCAAACAGCAACGGCCGCCACACCCACCGACACGCGCGACGCATCCAAACCGATCGTCGGCGAGCGGGTCGAGCCGGTCAGTCGTGTGGCTTCGGCTCCCGCGGCATCTGCGGCAGGGCAGCACGCCCACGCGCCCGCCGTCCGTCCCGCCGGCGGAGACCTCCCGGTCGGTCGAGCCTCGAGCGGCGCCGCACTTGACCAGGCTGGTGTTGACCGGACGATCTGGAGCCGGCCACGGCCGGGTTCGTCGCCGGACTCGCAGTCGCGAACCAGGCCCCAGCCAGCGTGGCGGTCGCCATCGAATTCGGACGCGCCGGCGGCGGGTGGGCCGGTGGGATCGTGTTCAACCTCTGGCTCCGCCGGAAGCTGCGCGAGCGTCCCATGAGCCAGCGGCAGCTCGCTGCCCTCTCAGGCGTCGACCACTCGACGATCTCACGGCTGCTGCGCGACGATCGAACGCCGTCGCTCGAGACGGCGACGAAGCTCGCCAGGGCCCTCAGGAATGTGCAAGGCGAGTCCGATACGGCCGATTACTTCGATCGCGCACCAGAGGAAACGTTGTTCCCCGCGAGACGGGTGGAGATGGCCCTAAGGTCTGACGGCCTGCTCGATGAGAGAGAAGTCCGGCGCCTGATGAACCTCTACCTAGCCGCCCGGCGAAAACGCCAGATGACGGCGTCATCCAACGAGCTTTCGTCGACCGGCCGTCCGTCAGCCCCGGCCCGCGGGCCAACGCGTGCTCGCACCCGACTCGCGCCGCTGAATGGTCATCTGACCGTCTGAGTGCCATGGAGCGTGTGATAGGCGACGGTCGCCATCTGGTACGTGTACTGGGTCGGGGTGTTGACGAGCGGGTCGTTCGGGTCGAGGTCGCCCGCGAGCTCGATGGAGCGTGACGACCCCGCCTACGAGGGCCAGCGTGAGTACACCCCGCTCTTCCTCAAGATCTACGACCCCCTGATCCTTGGCTTCTTCACGCCGGTCGTGTGGCGGTGCCCGACGACTCGCCTCGTGGAGGGGTACCGGCGGCACCTCGGCCACCGGCACCTCGACGTGGGTCCCGGTACTGGCTACTTCCTGGAACGAGCCGGCATGCCTGACGGCAGCCCTGTCACCCTCCTCGACCCCAACGTGCACGTCCTCGATCATGCATCCCGGCGGTTGCAGCGCCTGGACATCACGACCATTGAGGCCGACGTCTGCAAGCCACTTCCCGTCCACGGGCCGTTCGACTCCGCCGCGCTCAATGGCGTGCTCCATTGCCTGCCGGGACCGCTCCCGCGCAAGGCTGCTGCCGTCGCCAACGTGGCCGCCGTCCTCGCTCCGACGGGCGTCCTCTTCGGTGCATCGATCCTCGGGCCCTCCGGGCGACATACCTGGTTGTCGCGGAGCATTCTCGAGGCCAACAACCGGCGGGGCACCTTCGACAACCTCGGCGACACCCAGGAGGGCCTCGGCGAGATCTCGAGGCATCGTTCGAGCGGGTGGAGCTGGAGACTGTCGGCTCGATGGCCATCTTCGCGGCCACGAATCCGCGCACGAGGCCGTCGACTGGCATGACACCCTGACTACCCGCGCTTCGCTCGCCGATCCACGCTCGCGCTACTACGCTCACGAGCCCAGGACTTCCCAAGCAGCGCGTCGCGGGTTAGAACCCCGTCTCCCGCTCCACCTCGCCCCGAACCGACCCGTGAGTGGCTGCCGGCACATGAAGGTCCGACAACGGACATGAAGGGGCACTTTCGAGGGGTGGCTCGGCACGCTAGAGTCAGCATGGTCCCAGAAAGGCTCGGCTCAGCGATGCCTCCTTTGAACGGCGCGCCCGAACACCGCTCGACACCCTCGCGGGTGCAGGTCCGCGGGATCGGCATGCCGGGCAGTCTGGCCGCCATCATGCTGATTGGCGCATTCACGCTCGTCACGGGAACCTCGCTTTCCGGCCAGGGCGGCGGCCAGCCTCCGGCGGCCGGGACCGACCTCGGGGATCAGACCGCGACGCCACCTCCGGACCCAACGCCGAACCCGCCCACCGCGGATTCCCCAGAAGCCACGCCGGTGCCTCGTCCGATAGACGGCGTGGCGGCCCTGCCGACTGGGGGCACCCCGCTTCCTGACATTGCGGGGGCACGGCCTGGCGACGATGGCAGGGGGCCTTTGCCACTGGGCACGATCAACGATGCGCCCAACCTAGACCGCCTCGACTTCCTGTTCGAATTCTGCTGGCCGGAGTGCTTCCGCGACGCGCACTGGATGGACCCCCAGAACCCGACCATGGGCTCTGGCGTCTGGACGGCTGGCCGTCCGTTCCACGTCCGCGAAGGGTTCATCAACAACGGGGAGGAGCCGCTCGGAGACGGCTTCGATGTCGTGTTGTATGTCACGCGCCTGGGCGAGGGCGGGGACGAGGCCACCTACCGCTACACATCCGACTATGTCGTGCGCGGTACGAGCGAGCGATGCGGTCCCACCTACGAGACCCAGACCGGACCGGCGACCTGCGAGTGGTTCGTCCACGACTTCCCCAAGGGACTCCCCGAAGGACGCTTTGCCATCTGGGCGGCCTGGGAAGCACCGTGCCGGGCGTGGATCGACCTGGCATTGACGGACTCATGCGAAGACCCCGACGAGGTGATCTCGCTGTTCTCGTCCGGCTTCGATGCGCCGTACACCGGGTCAGGACCGCGCTTCACCGAGGTCGAGGGGCCGTTCCTTCCAGCGCCCGGACACGTCGCGAAGTAGGGCTTTCTCGCGGTAGGATGTGCGCCTCCTGAGCGGGAGTAACTCAGTTGGCAGAGTGTCTGCTTCCCAAGTCTGAGCGGCTCAGCGCTGTGCCTCCGCGAGTGGCGGTACCACCAAATCGTCTCAGTTATTGACGAGGGTGAGCCGCCTGTGGAACGTGCTCTCGATCTCCCAGATGGCGGAACCGGCGCGGAACTCCGTCGGCTCGATGGTCAGGCGGCCGTAGGCACTAGCCGCGAGCGTGACGGTGGGGGCATCGGCCTTGGCGCGCTCGGGCACGATCATCGGATAGCCCAGCGCGACTGCCACCATCGCGACGACAGGGAGGGCGATCGCCAGCAGCACCGGCCCGCGCCCGGCGTATGGTCGCGCCAACCGCCGGGCCATTAGCGCGCCGGCACGTAGCCAATGGCTGCGGCTAGCGGTGATCAGGACGACCGTGAGCGCCAAGTTGAGGCGGTACCGAAGCCGTACCGCAGTCACCCGGTGGCAACGTGGCAGCGTCACTCGCGTCATCGGAACTGTCACTCGGATGTAGGGAAGGTCGTTGAGATGGGAATTGTGGTTGTGAACCAGGCACTCGCACCCATCGCCGGCGCGCTGCGGCTGATCTCGCCGCGACGGTCGCATTCAGGTGGTTCACGCCGACCAGGCCCAGGGCCGTCACACATTAAAGGGCTGTTGGCGATCGTGTTGCTGACCTCGGCCTGTGGCGGGACGGTGCAGCCCAGTCAGGCCACCGGCACCCCGAGTGTGTCGCACACCGCAGGCAGGAGTGCGCCAGCGTCGCTCGCTCCCGTCGCGTCGGATGACGGATACCTCTCCGACCTGGATGCCACCACGCTCACCAACGAAGCGGAGGCGCGCGGACTGACATGCGAGGAGTACTCGTCGAGCGAACAGCCCACAGATCAGGTGTGGTCATGCAGTGGGACTGTCGCTGACGGGAGTGAGCTGTTCATGCACGCCACAGGCCCCGACCGCACCCACCTCAAGAGCGTCTCGGCGCAGGTCCTGGACTATGACTCCGTGAAGGTCGGGACCATCACCGACTACCTTGGTGACATGAGCGCTCTGTTCGGCAGAGCGGATGGGACACAGGCACGAACCTGGCTGGTGACGGCTTTTCCCGACGCCCAGCGTGATGGGTACGTGGAAACCGACATCGGCGGCAGTTACTTCCAGCTGACGTTCGAGGACACCGGCACATCGAGTGCGACATTTCTCTCGGTCTCGTCATCGACCAGGCCGCCGCCGCCGCCGACACCGGGGCCCCTCCCGAGCGGTTCGGGGACAGCCTACTTTGGCGAGCTGCAGGGCGTCCCAGGCGGTTGGGTGATGTTTGCGGACCCAGGCGGAACATTTCGGATCGCCTTTCCGGGGCAACCCAAGACCACAGGTCCAGCGGCGACCACGGGACCCGATGGCCCCACCTTGACGGCGATCTATGAATGGGCCTCAAAGGACCAGATGACCACGTACACCATTGTTGCGACGGACTACAACGAGGGAGTGTTGAAGGGCAAGGAACCAGGCGCGTTCCTCGACACGAATGCGGATCGCTATGTGGCCGCATTCAACGGTCATCTGTTGGACCGATCGGCAACGAAAGTTGGCGGTCATTCCGCATTGGACGTCGTTATAACCAACGTCAAGGGCTTCGTGTGCCTGCGGTTGGTGATCGTGGGCGACCGGCTCTACGCCCTGGGCGGCACCCAAACGCACCGATGCCCCAACGAAATTGCTGGATTTGTCGGCTCGCTCAGCTTTGAAGTCCAATAGGCCCCTAATGGCGTCGCGCAGTCGACATCGTCAGGCATCGGCTGTACGAGCGCTATCGGCCATGACTGCTCGCGCCAGAATCGCTTGGCGCGCAGTCAGACGTGTACCCGAGCGCACGCCGAGCGGGAGTAACTCAGCTGGCAGAGTGTCTGTTTCCCAAGCAGGATGTCGCGGGTTCGAGCCCCGTCTCCCGCTCCACCCCTGATCCAAGGAACACGCCCCGGTCATCCGGGCAGCGGGCGCCGCAGTCCGCGCCCTAGACGCCCTCGATGACGCGCCCAGCAACAGGATCACGAAGGCGGCGACAGCAGCGTAGAGCGCCAGGGTGCCGGCAGCGAAGCTGGCGAGAGTGGCCGGCAGCAGGTTCGTACGATCGTCGAGACCGGCGTTCAGCCGAGGCGGATCATCTTCTTGTTCACGAACTCGTCGGCGCCGAAGCGGCCCAGCTCACGGCCCGAGCCGGAGCGCTTGACGCCGCCGAAGGGCAGCTCCGCACCGTCGGCGAGCACGACGTTCACGAACACCATGCCCGCCTCGATGCCGTCGGCGACACGCAGGGCCTGCTCCTTATCGGTCGTGTACACGTACGATCCGAGTCCGAACGGGATGTCGTTCGCGAGGCGGACGGCGTCGACCTCGTCCTTCGCGCGGTACACCTGGGCGACCGGCCCGAAGAACTCCTCCTTCGAGGCGGGGTTCTCGGGCGTGACATCCGTTAGCACCGTCGTCTGGAAGAACGCGCCGTCGCGCGAGCCGCCGCGGACGAGCGTGGCGCCGTGCTCGACCGCGCGCTTGACCTGCTCGTCGAGGTTCTCGGCGGCCTTCAGCGACGAGAGCGGCCCGAGCGCGGTCCCGGCCGACGTCGGGTCGCCGGCCTCGACCTCGGCGAGCTTCGCCGTGAACTTCTCGAGGAACGGGTCGTAGAGCTCATCGGCGACGATGAACCGCTTGGCCCCGTTGCACGACTGGCCACTGTTGTCGAGGCGCGCGTCGACCGCAGCCTGCACGGTCGCGTCGAGGTCGTCGGTCGAGAGCAGGATGAAGGGGTCGGAGCCACCGAGTTCGAGCACGACCTTCTTGAGGTGACGGCCGGCGACCTCGGCGACGGCGGCGCCCGCCCGCTCGGAGCCGGTGAGCGAGACGCCCTGCACGCGCGGGTCGGCGATGACCTTCCCGATCTGGTCGTGCGAGGCGTAGATGTTCACGTAGGCGCCTGCCGGGAAGCCGGCGTCGAGGAAGATGCGCTCGATGGCGGCGGCCGACTCGGGGCACTGCTCGGCGTGCTTCAGGAGGATCGTGTTGCCGATGATGAGGTTCGGGCCGGCGAAGCGGGCGACCTGGTAGTACGGGAAGTTCCACGGCATGACGCCGAGGAGCACGCCCAGCGACGATCGGCGGATGACCGCCGAGCCCTCGCCGGCGAGCAGCGTGATCGGCTCGTCCTTGAGGAACTCGGCCGAGTGGTCGGCGTAGTACTTGTAGATGGCCGCGGCGAAATCGGCCTCGCCGAGGGCCTGCTCGATCGGCTTGCCCATCTCGCGCACGATGATCTCGGCGAGCTCCTGGCGGCGCTCGAGGTGCAGTTCGCCGACGCGTCGGACGAGCGCGGCACGCTCCTCGACGGTGGTGGACTTCGACCAGCCGCGGTGGGCCTCGTCGGCGGCGGCGATGGCGGCGTCGAGCTCGGCGTCGGTGATGGTCGGGAACGTCTTGACCGTCTCGCCGGTGGCGGGATTGGTCACGGCGTAACTCATGGGTTCTCCTTCTCGGGTGCACACGCGCGAGAGCCCTGCGCCCAGCTTGGTTCTCTCGTAGGCATCGAGTCTAGCCAACAGGGCGGCGTGCTCGGCAGGAAACGTGCGTGGACAGCGACCAGAGGGAGAACCCGCAGCCGACGCCTGGACCAGGTTGTTCAGCGACACCATGACTAGGCGCGGTACGCTCGCTATTCCACGCTCACGCAACAGCGCTCATGGGATCAAGACTTCCCAAATAGGATGTCGCGGGTTCGAGCCCCGTCTCCCGCTCCACCTCTCCTTCGTGAAACGCGCGACTGCCTGACGAACTCGCGTCGTCGGTGCGATCGAGCGGACACGATCGAAGGCGGGCTCACGTTGACGGGCCGATCGCTTCCCTGGAGAGGGGCCTCCGTCGAACGATCCTGTCGCTGCTAGGCTGCGGCACTCGGAACGCAGCCATGTCGGCTGGATACCGGACCGATATGGCGGCGCGACCTTGAAGATCGAGCATCAGCTCATCGAGACCAACGGCGTCACCCTGCACGTCGCGACCGCCGGTCCTCCGGACGGCAAGCTGGTCCTCCTCCTTCACGGGTTCCCCGAGTACTGGTACGGCTGGCGCCATCAGATCCCGGTTCTGGCCGCCGCCGGGTTCCGCGTCGTCGTCCCGGACCAGCGCGGCTTCAACGAGAGCGAAAGGCCCGAAGGCATCACGAAATACGCCACGGCCGAGCTAGCGGCTGATGCGGCCGGCCTGATCCGCGCGTTCGGTCGGGAGTCGGCTTTCGTAGTCGGCCACGACTTCGGCGCCACCGTGGCGTGGTGGCTGTCGCTGACCGAGCCGTCCATGATCGAGCGACTCGTGATCCTCAACGTCCCCCACCCGAGGGTCTTCCAGAAGGCCCTGCGAGGCAGCCTGCGCCAGATGCGCAAGAGCTGGTACATCCTCTTCTTCCAGATCCCGCGGCTGCCAGAGGCGCTGCTCTCGCGCAACGACATGGCCTCCCTCGCCAGCTCCTTCAGGTCCAGCGCCAAGCCGACGTCGTTCACCGACGACGACATCGAGCGGTACATCGGGGTGTGGCGCCCCGCGGGTGCCCTGAAGGCCATGTTGAACTGGTATCGGGCCGCCATTCGCCATCAGCCCCCGGCGCCGAAGAGTTGGCGCATCGGCATGCCGGCGCTGATCATCTGGGGCGCCGAGGACATCGCGCTCGACCTCTCGTTGGCCCAGCAAAGCCTCGACATGTGCGACGACGGCCGTCTCGTCGTCATCGATGACGCGACCCACTGGGTGCAGCACGATGCCGGCGATCGCGTCAACGCGGAGTTGTTGTCGTTCCTGGACCGTCCGGGCGGGCTTGACAACAGCCCGGTCGGCGGATCCATCACTCACGAGGTGAGCGCCGTCCCGGTCGGCTGAGCGCCAAACCGAGCGGTCGGCCCAGCCGAGGCGCCTGATCCTCACGTCCTCGCGCCGGGACCCTGCCAAAGCCGGTCGATCTCAGACGCCCTCGACGAAGGTCCCCAGAAGCAGGACCACGAAGGCGACGATAGCGGCGTAAAGGGCCAGCGTGCCGGTGGCGAAGCCGGCGATCGTGGCCGGCACGAGGCTCGTGAAGAAGACGAGGGCCGCGAAGACGGTCAGCACGGCAGCGAGCACGATGGTGCGCGACTTTGGCGCGTGATTGCTACGACGGCGCATCAGATTCCCCGCACCAGCGAGCCGATGATCATGAGCGTCGGAGACGCGATGATCAGGATGCGAGCGAACTCCTGGCTGGCGCTGATGCCGACCACCGCGAGAGCATCCCCGATCACCTGGTTGAGCGGCGCGATGGAGAAGAGGCTGCCCTCAAGTGAAAGCCCGATAACCATCAGCACGACCGCGATCACGACCGTGGCCAAATAGGGCGGGTTGGGCTTCACGCGGCGAGTATAGGTCCGCTGGTTCGTGGCAAGATCCGCGATCTTCGCGCCTCTTGTTCCACGCGACAGATGACGAGGGGCCGGCTGTCGGCCAGCCCGTCGAGCCTTACTGGCTGCTGCCCCTACGAGCAGGGCACGCCGAGATGGTTTATCTATCGGCACATCGCCACGTCCCATCGACTGGCCGGGCCTGGCCCTCCTGGCGCTCACCCTGGACGCGGCTCTGCTGGCGATCCGCGGCACGCTCGATGGTGGCCTCGGGACGATCGCCGCGATCGCGGCCGTCCCGCTCGCGCTCGCCTTCGTGGCGATCGAGCTTCGCACCGACCATCCGGCGGTCGACCCGCGGCTCCTGGCACCACCGTTCGCGGCGGCACTGGCCGGCGTGTTCGGCATGACGGTGATCCTGCACGGGTGCTTCCTGGTCGTGCCGCTGCTCGTCGAACGACTCCAGAGCGGCACGCCCGCCACGACCGGCATCGTCCTCCGGGCATCACAGCACGCCGCGCGGAGGTCTAGTGACCGAAGGCTAGGTGGTCGGCAGCCAGCTGAGCCGTTCTGAATGGCAGGCATGAGGCACGGCCTTGGGCACCATCCCTTTTCGCCCGGGAGTCCCTACGTGCTGTCCTGCCTATGCGCAAGTCCGATGCGACGGTGCCTTCGCATTTCAGGGTCGCGGCCGGACCGTCGCGGCGACGATCAAGGCACCGAGGCCGATCAACGCGAACGGCCAGACCCGATCCCAGTCCACATGGAGCCAGACGTTCGCGAAGCCGGCGATCCCGACCAGGACTAGCAGCGCCCCGAGGACAATGGCCGTCTGGCCTGGTGCGACCTCGGCGCGGTCACCGGCCGCAGATGCGCTATCCCCTTCTGGCAGCACGATGGCCGCGATGATGTAGGCCAGCACCATCGGCACGACCCCCGTAAACAGTCCGATGATGAGGGCGGCCAGGCGGACCGCCGTCGGGTCCGAGCCGTAGTACTCGGCGATGCCGCCGCAGACGCCGGCAAGTTGCCGGTTCGTTCGTGAACGATGAAGCCGCCGTGGCGCTGCAGCGGGCCGCGCCTCTGTCGACGCTGAGGGTGCCGTCGTTTCGGTGGTCATCGGACCTCTCCTTGCACGTTTGGGTGGTTTTTCGGGTCGTCGGTTCGCGACCCGCGGCTTAGGAACCCGGCCAACAGCGCCGTCAGTCCGACGCCGACGACGACGACCGGCCACCACTCGCGGAGCTCGACCGGAGCCCGCCCGGTACTGAAGACCGTTTCGAAATACCAGTAGCCCACGGCGAAGATGGTCCCGGCGATCGCGACCAAACGGGCTCCGGCGGCGAGCAGATCACGCTGGCCGAAGATCAGCCCGTAGACCAGCATGCCGAGCCCCGCCGCTCCCGGCCCGACGAGGGCCCAGGCATAGGCCCAGCTCGTCCAATGGCCTGTCGTCTGCTGATAGAGCAAAACGGTCCCGACCGTCGTGACGATGCTGCCCGCGATCGCGAAGCCCACGCCGCGGGGGGCGGCCGGGACGAGCGACGCGAGGAGCAGGGCGACACCCGGGATGATGACGAAGTACGGCCAGCCAGCGCCGGAGATCGCCTCGAATGGATCGATCCGGAGCTCGCGAAGGACGAACCAGCCGACACCGACGATGACCAGGACGGTTCCAAGGACGGTGAGGCCACCCCACCGCTGGGCCGAGGCTCTCGCTTGCATGGCGACCTCCATGGACAAGGCGGGACGCTGCGCGTCGCCGCCGATCGACTGGCTTCGACTGCGTGGTCACATGGTCGAGCCGTCAAGGGCCTCGGTCGACGGCCGATCGGCCCGAAGCGGCGGGCCATCGCGCCTGATCCTGGGATGGATGCCCGGTGTGCGTTATCCGATCCCGGGCCGGCTCGAGCCCATCACCGTTCGCGGCCGCGCATCGCTGCGGGGCTACACGCTCAGCTTCGCCCCAGACCCGCCTTGTAGTCGATGAGCGACGCCTCGACGCGGCTGCGCGCTGAGCACCGGTGTTCCGGCGACGCCCCAACCGATGACTTCGATGATGATCTGGGCGACGGCGATGACCGCCGCCAGGTCACTAAACATCGCAGATGCGGCCTGTAGCGGGCGCGATTGCAGTGGCCATGGTCAGGCTCGTGCGGGCGTCTGCGACAGGACGGCCGCGTCCGGGGCTGGCGTGGCCGCGAGCGACGGCGCCACGGCGAGGAAGTCCGCGACCGCCGCCAGTGTCTCGGCCGGCCGCTCGGACTGGGGGTTGTGACCGGCCCGCTCGATGATGCGGAGCCGAGCATTCGGGATGCCGGCGGCGAGGAGGGCCTGGCTTTCGGGCGGGAAGAGGAAGTCGTCACGCCCGGCGATGACGAGGGTCGGCACGCCGATCTCGCCGAGTCGACCCATTACGCTCCAGCCGCGCATCATCTGTCCGCCGAAGATGAGCGCTTCGGGTCGCGTCTTGATCCGCCACCCACCCTCGAGCAGCTCGCGGGCGAGCCGCAGCAGGCTGAACCGGTGGTCGTAGGCGGGCAGGAGCCGAAGCGACGCGCGGACGAAGTCCTTCGGGGCGATCCGCCCGCAGTAGAAGCGGCGAGCGACGGCCACCGTCTTCGGGCTGAACCCGCGGCCGGCGAGCACGTCGGCTGCGTTCTCCTGTGACCATCGCGCGTCAGCTGCCGTGTCCAGCAGGACGAGTCGTGACACGCGCTCTGGATAACGGAGCGCGTACTCGAGGGCGACGTTCCCGCCGAACGAATGCCCGAGCACGGCCCACCGCTCGTATCCCAGCTTTTCCCGGAGCGCGTCGGCGTCCGCGGTGAGGTTCTCCCAGGTCATCGACGTCACCGGTGCCCCGGTCGACCGCCCGTTGCAGCGATGGTCGTACAACACGATCGTGTACTGGTTGGCGAGCTCTCGAAACGGCGTCAGCGACACGTGATCGAGCCCCGGCCCGCCGTGCATGAGCAGCACCGGCGGACCCTGCCCGATGGCCTCGACGTACAGCGACACATCGCGAATCTTCATCGTTGTCATTTGGCCTTCTCCTCGAGGACGGCCGGGTTTCCGGCTACAGAACTGCGCAGATACCTCCGTCCATGAAATGAACATCTGGCGAGCGGCTGATCACAAGAGCCAAAGCGCCTGTTGTTGCCATGGGGGTGCTGCCATCCGTCGACACTTGTGGACAACGACGCGGGGCGATAGGCGACCGGACGCGACCTCGGCATCGAGCTCGGCCAACCTCGCCTCGCGGCGAGATACATGAATGCGTTCGCACGCGGGCATTCGTGAGCATCGAATCCGGGATGTCACGTTCGAGCCGTCAGAGCTGCGGAGGCGTGACCTCCACGCACTGGGGTTGGGAGTGGCGATGATCACGGGCGTGAGCCAGGCCGTCGCCGACTCGGTTGCGCGTCGCCTCGGGAGCTAGCCGTTCGAACGAGAACGGGCCCGACTCGTCGAGTCGGGCCCGTTTGGTCGCGTCGCCGGCCTTGGATCCGGCAACGTCCTCGTTGTTATGCGGGCATCGGCTGCGGGATGGCCCGCCTCTTCGGAGCTGTCTCCTCGGCTGCCCGGGTCGCCCACACCAGACCCAGTCCGGCGATGAGGAACGTGAACCCGATCCCGGCGAATAGGCCTGCCAGGCCGAAGCCCATCTGCAGGGTCGAGGCCGTCACGGTGCCCACGCCAAGGTTCGCGATGAGGGCATGTGCGGTGCCGGTCCACGCCTTGTCTCGCGCCGGACCCTCGATCGGGTGCTGGCGGTCGAAGTCGGTCCAGTACCGCCCGTCCACGGCGAACTCGTACTCACCGGCCGGGAAGATCTCGCCCTTGTATTCCTGCTGCTCGGTCAGGACGATCGTCTGCGTCCCATGGAGCGTGTGGTAGGCGACCGTCGCCATCTGATACATATACTCGGTCGGAGTGTTGACGAGCGGGTCGTTCGGATCGAGATCGCCCGTCACGACCGGGTAGCCCCAGTCGCTGGTCAGAAGCGCCAGGATGGCCTGGGCGCCGGCCGGTTCGCCGCGATCGACGAGCACGCCCTGCTCGTTGTAGCTGAGTTGGACGTCCTGCGCGGCACTGAACGCCTGGAGCGACCGAACGCCCTCCTGGGTCCGGATGAACGCGTAGGCGCCGCCGGCCATGAACAACAGGCCGAACACCGCCAGGATGAGGCCGAGACCTCGCAACCGTCCGATCATCGAAATATCCCTTCCTGTCTCTTCTCGTTGCTTTTCTACCTGTAGCTCACTGTGAGGGGCAGATGTCCCGTCGCACGTTGCCGAACGGCCCGATTCCCGAGCCCATCGGCCCGCGGGTCGGGGTCCAAAAGTCACACGTAGTGCGGGACCGCCCGCGCCGTCCACGTCAGGGGGCGGGCACGACCTCGACCCGGCAAGGAGACTCGTTGGCCACCTTGGCCGACACGCTGCCGAGGATCCGCGCGACATATCGACGTTGTCGAGCGCCGACGACGATGACATCCGGACGCTCGGTCCAGGCAGCTTCGAGGATCGCTTCCGCCGGCTCGCCATGCCAGATGAACGAGGTCGCCCGGACGCCGGACGCGCGCGCTCGACGAAGCAGGACCTGGAGGCCGCGCTCGAGACGTTCACGATCTCGGTGTCGCTTGGCGACAGCAAGGATCTGCAGGACCGCGCCATCTCGTGCAGCAAGTGTGATCGCTTGCTCGTTCGCACGGGAGGACGCGGCATCAAGGTCCGTGGCCAACAGGACGCGGCGGACGGTCCTGGCGCGCGCGCGGCCGTCCGCCGCGCCCTGAGGTGCGGGGAGAACGGCTGGGGTCTGGCTCGTGTTCATCACAGCGCTCCTTATGCGGATGCCGCGATGTTCATCGGCGCTGGAGAGGGGCAACAGTGCCGGGCGGCCCGTCCAGGACAGTCGGATGGCCCGGGTCACGGTGAGGGCGTATCAGGCCACGTCCGCGCCGTCGGATGGGGAGCGGGTGTCATCGCGGTGTCACCCGAAAAGGGGCCGAACGGCAGGCGCGTCGGCGCGACCGCGGGTCGTATAACTCAGTCCACCCAACGCTGGGGGTGGCGAGGAGACTGAGGGTGGAGATCCTGATCGTATACGGGTCCCAATATGGGAACACGCAGAAGCTTGCCCAGGCCATGGCCCGAGCGCTCTTGCCGTCGCACAGCGTCCGCGTGGTATACGCGCCCGCCGCACGATCGCTCACCGCCGAGGGGGTCGACCTGCTGTTCGTCGGGGCGCCGACGCAGATGCGCGGGCTGCGCCTCCTCGCGAAGCCGTTCCTGATCGGTCTCGAGGGTCGGGGCTTCGGCGGTGTCCGGGCCGCCGCGTTCGACACACGGATGGGCGACTTCGCCCAGACGGTGGCCTCGGAGGCGATCGCCCGCCATCTCGTCGGCGCGGGCTGCCGGCTGGTTGCCGAACCGGAAAGCTTCCTCGTACTCGGCCTCGACGGGCCGTTGGCGAACGGTGAGGTAGAGCGGGCGGCCGCTTGGGCGGTGGGCGTCGCTCAGTCGGTCGCGACCCCTGCCTGACCGGCCCGCGCAGCGCCGATCGCCGCCAGGGCAGCGTTCGCGATGACGATGTCCTCCCTCGCCTGAACCTTGATGACGGTGGTGCCCTCGGGTCCTCGTCCAAGAAGGTGGTCGCCCTCGGGCGCGTCGGCGCCCGGCGTCGGGACCCCGAGCATGCCCAGGCGGCGGCAGATCCGGGAGCGGACCGTCGCCGCATGCTCGCCTATGCCGCCGGTGAAGACGAGGGCGTCGAGGGTCGGAAGCGTGGTCGCGGCGGCGGCGATGGCGGCAGCCGCGCGACGGACGAAGAGAGCAATCGCAAGCGCCGCGCGGTCATCACCGTCCAATTCGCCACGGAGCAGCGCTCGCATGTCATCGGTGCCGCCGACGCCAAGGAGCCCAGACTCGTGCTCGAGGCGATGCTCGATCTCGTCAAGGGGCATCCCTCTGCGGTGGAGACTGAACAGGATCCCCGGATCGATCGAGCCGGCGCGCGTCCCCATCATCAGTCCCTCGAGCGGCGTCAGCCCCATCGAGGTGTCGACAGACCGACCCCCGTCGACGGCGGAAACAGAGCAGCCACCTCCCAGATGGGCGACGATCAGGCGAACGTCCCGAACCGGGCGCCCGAGGAGGTCGGCCGTGCGCCGGGTCGACCACTCCACCGACAGCCCGTGGAAGCCGAACCGGCGGATGCCGTGGTCGATCAGCCAGTCATCCGGTACCGGATACCGCCAGGCGTCGACGGGCAATGTCGCATGGAAGGCCGTGTCGAAGACGGCGACATGGGGGATCCCCGGCAGTCGCATCCGCGCCTCGCGGATCACGGCGACGGCGATGGGGTTGTGGAGCGGCGCCAGACCCGCAAGGTCGTCGAGTCCACCGAGCGTCTCGTCATCGATCGCGACCGGGGCGGTAAAGCGCTCGCCGCCGTGGACGACCCGGTGACCGACGGTGACGATCGAGGAGGGCGCCACGCCGTCATCGACGATGGCGTCGAGCGTGGCATCGAGGGCAGATCCTGATGCGACCTGGGCCGCCGTCGGCCAGTCGATCGTCCGATCGAACCGCGGCTCGGATGCGGGTAGATCGAGGACCGTTGCCTTGAGGGTGGCCGATCCGGCGTTCAGGACAAGGACCCGTCCGGATGGGACCGTCACGGGTCGCGCGTCAGGATGGCCAGGTCCAGTTGCGGATCTCGGGCGGGTCCTCGCCGTGCTCTCGCGCGTATGTGCGAGCGAGCAGCCGTGCATCGACGAGATCCTGTCGAAGGGCCGCGACGCTCGATCCGAGCTTCGGGACCCGATCGATCACGTCCATCGCGAGATGGAACCGATCGAGATCGTTGCGCATGACCATGTCGAACGGCGTCGTGACGGTGCCCTCCTCCTTGTATCCGCGAACGTGCACGTTGTCGTGGTTCGTTCGGCGGTACGTCAGCCGATGGATCAGCCATGGATAGCCGTGGTACGCGAAGACGATCGGGCGATCGGTGGTGAAGATCGCGTCGAACTCGCGATGCGACAAGCCGTGGGGGTGCTCGTCTTCGTCCTGCAACCGCATCAGGTCGACGACGTTGACGAACCGGATCCGCAGGTCTGGCAAGTGCTGCCGCAGGAGGTCGACCGCGGCGAGGGCTTCGAGCGTCGGGATATCGCCGCATGCAGCGAGCACCACGTCCGGTTCTCCGGCGTCGTTGCTGGCCCAATCCCAAATTCCGAGGCCGCGCGCGGCGTGGAGGATCGCCTCGTCCATCTGCAGGTACGTGAGCGCAGGCTGCTTGCCGGCCACGATCACGTTCACGTAGTCGCGGCTACGGAGGCAGTGATCGGCAACCGAGAGCAGCGTGTTCGTGTCGGGCGGCAGGTACACGCGGATGACCTCGGCCTTCTTGTTCACGACATGGTCGATGAAGCCCGGATCCTGGTGGCTGAAGCCGTTGTGATCCTGTCGCCAGACGTGGCTGGTCAGCAGGTAGTTGAGCGACGCGATCGGGCGGCGCCACGGGATCTCTCCGGTCATCTTCAGCCACTTCGCATGCTGGTTGAACATCGAGTCGACGACATGGATGAACGCCTCGTAGCAGCTGAACATCCCGTGGCGACCGGTCAGCAGATAGCCCTCCAACCAGCCCTGGCAGAGGTGCTCGGAGAGGACCTCCATGACCCGACCGTCGGGCGCCAGGTGGTCATCCGTCGGCCGCACTTCGGCGACCCACGTCCGGTCAGTCGCCTCAAACACGGCGTCGAGCCGGTTGGACGACGTCTCATCCGGACCGAAGAGCCGGAACGACGTCGGGTTGGCGCGGATCACGTCGCGCAGGAACGTGCCGAGCACCCGCGTCGCCTCGCTCGACTCGGTCGCCGGGGTCTTGACCTCGACGGCGTACTCGCGGAAGTCCGGGAGGCGAAGGTCGTTCAGGAGCAGGCCGCCGTTCGCGTGCGGGTTTGCGCTCATCCGTCGCTCCCCGCGCGGCGCCAACGCAGCGAGCTCCGGGCGGAGAGCCCCCGCATGGTCGAACAGCTCGTCCGGCCGGTAGGAGCGGAGCCAGTCCTCCAGCTCGCGCAAGTGCTTCGGGTCGTGCCGCACATCGGCCAGCGGGACCTGGTGCGATCGGAACGAGCCCTCGGTCGGCTTGCCGTCCACTTCCTTGGGCCCGGTCCAGCCCTTTGGCGTTCGCAGGATGATCATCGGCCAGGTGGGGCGAGCCGTGTCGCCGGCGCGGGCGGCCCCCTTGATCCGATCGAGGTCATCCAGGACCGAGTCGAAGACCTCGGCCATTGCCCGATGCACGAATGTCGGGTCGTCCCCCGCGACGATGTACGGGGCGTAGCCGTACCCCTCGAACAGGCTGATGAGCTCGTCGTCGGGGATCCGATCCAGGATCGTCGGGTTCGCGATCTTGTAGCCGTTCAGCGCAAGGATCGGGATGACAGACCCGTCGACGGCCGGGTTGAGGAACTTGTTGGAATGCCAGCTGGCTGCGAGCGGTCCGGTCTCCGCCTCGCCGTCGCCGACGACGCAGAACACGACTAGGTCGCGGTTGTCGAACGCGGCGCCGAAGGCATGAACCAGGGCGTACCCGAGCTCCCCGCCTTCATGGATGGAGCCGGGCGTCTCCGGTGTGACGTGGCTTCCGACACCGCCGGGGAACGAGAATTGGCGGAACAGGCGGGCCATGCCCGCCTCGTCGGGCGTGAGGTCTGGGTAGACCTCACCGGACGTGCCTTCCAGGTAGGCGTTGGCGACGGCTGCCGGGCCGCCATGGCCCGGTCCGACGATCCAGATGGCGTCCAGGTCGCGTGTTTTGATGACCCGATTGGCGTGGACATAGACGAGGTTTAGCCCCGGGGTCGTACCCCAGTGGCCGAGCAGCCGCGGTTTCGTGTGCTCCGCCCGAAGCGGTTCGCGGAGCAGTGGATTCGCGAGCAGGTAGATCTGGCCGACGGACAGGTAGTTGGCAGCCCGCCAGTACGCGTCGATCACCCGAAGCTCGTCGTCGCTCAGCGGTGACGGGCCCGCCGCAGCCGGATTTGATGCGGTCTGCGCCATCGATACCTCGTCGGTCGCACCGGGGTTTGTCGCTTGTCGCCAGCCTACCCCGCCGGCCCGACCGACGCTCTGTTCAGACCGCGGCGGCGACCTCTGCCTCCGTTCGCTTCGCCGCGGGAGTACGAGGCCGGACGATTAGTACGGACGACTCTGCGAGATGAAGGATGGAGCGCGACACGCTGCCGAGGAGCCATCGACGCAGGGTGCCGATGTTCCTCGCGCCGAGCACGATGATGTCGGCCCGCCATGCGTCGGCCGCATCGAGGACCGTCCCCACGACATCCCCGTCCGGCAGCGCCCACGCGCTCTCGACGTGGCGCTCCCGAAGCCGCTCCGCGGTCTGGTCCACAGCCTTCCGCGCGCAGTGCTCCGCGATCTCCAACGCGTCGGCGTGGACCTCGATCGACGTCGCTCCGTCGACCGGCGACATGCCGGCCCACATCGGCATGCCCGGATCGGGAACGCTCACGATCCGGATCTGTGCCTCGTCGCACAGGCCGCTCTCGGCGATGAACTCGGCTGCATCGGCGGCGCCGGGCGAGCCGTCGGTCGCGAACATGACGCGTTCGACGGCCGCGTGACGGGCGACAAGGACGGGGCACGGGGCATGGTCGACGACCTCGGAGGAGACCGAACCGAGCAGAAGGCGCCGCACGGCACTCAGGCCGCACGCGCCCATCACGATGAGGTCAGCGCCGAACCGGGCCGCCTCCGCCACGATCTCCGTCGCCGGCCGACCCTCGAGGACGCACACGTCGACGGTGGTATCGCCGACCCTGATGCGATCCGCGATATGGAGGAGGCGACTGGAGACGTCGTCAACAATACGGTAGCGATCGGTTGGTGGATCGATCCGGATCACGTTCGGCCAGGGACTCCCCTCCGGCGCGAACGAGTCCGGGATGACGCTCACGACCTCGACCGTCGATCCCGGTCGGAAGGACAGCGCGGCCGTGGCCGCGACAGCGGTCATCGATGCATCCGAACCATCGACCGCAAGCAGGACCTTCATATGAGCCTCCTTCGCGGTCACGATGCGCCGAGTCGTCCGTATCGGGATGTGCCATATGCCCCCCATATGCATGACGGTCGGCCCGACTCTGCGGCCCGACCCCGTGCGAGCATGGACGCATGTCCGCGGTGACGGCCGATGGCGAACGGCCGGATGAGCCTGCCGCACACGCGACACCGTTCGAGGGGGTGGCCGCGACCCTGGGGGTCGATCCGTCTCGGGGGCTGAAGTCCGTCGACGTCGCTGAGCGACGGGCACGGTACGGCCCCAACGAGGTGGAGCAGGTCCGTCGATCGTCGATATGGTCGATCGTCTGGGACGCCGTCTCCGAGCCGTTCGTCGTCCTGCTCTTCGTGGCCGGCGTCCTTGCCATCCTCCTCGGCGAGGCCCGCGACGGTGCGCTCGTCCTCCTTGGGCTGGCACCGATCATCGGCGCCGACGTCCTGACTACCTACCGATCGGAGCGGGCCCTCGAATCGCTGCGGGCCGCCGCAGCACCGGTCGCTCGCGTCCGGCGGGACAACGCGGTCGATGACGTCCCGGCGGCCGAGCTGGTCCCAGGCGACGTCGTGCTGCTGCGTGGGGGCGAGATCGTGCCGGCGGATATGCGATTGGTGGCCGCCGACCGACTCCTCGTCGACCGAAGTGCCCTGACCGGGGAGTCGATCCCTGAGCTCGCTTCAGCCGAGCCCGATCCCGCGGTCGCCCCCTTGGCGGATCGCCGATCCATCGCCTACACCGGGACGGCCATCGTCGCTGGCAGGGGCGAGGGCGTGGTGGTCGCGACTGGCTCGTCCACCGAATTCGGTCGCATCGCCCGCGGCCTGGCCGAGACCGAGCGGCGACGCTCGCCCCTTCAGCGTGAGCTCGACCGCCTGGTCCGCATCCTCCTAGTCGTCGCACTCGGGTTGATCACGATCACCGTCGGCCTCGGCTTCGTCCGAGGTAACCCACTCGGTGCGAACCTCCTGGCCGGGATCTCGGCCGCGATCGCGGCGATCCCCGAAGAGCCACCGATCCTGCTCGCGGTGATCCTCGGGCTCGGAGCCTACCGCCTGCTCCGCCGCGGTGTGCTCGTAAGGAGGCTCTCGGCCGAGGAGACCCTGGGGGCGGTGGATCTGATCATCACCGACAAGACGGGCACGCTCACCGCCAACCGACTCGTTGTCCGCGACATCCTGACGCCGGCAGGCTCGATCACCGATCCGACGGCGCGTACAGACGTCCTCGCGCGGGCGCTGCGCGCGGAAGAGGATGCGTGGCATGTCGACGCCGGTGCTCGACCGGGTTCGTTCACCAGAGCTCTCATGGAGGCGGCCTCCGACCTGTCACCCCGACTGGACCGCGCGGACCTCATCTCGGGCGAGGGTCCGAGCGACGATCGACCGTGGTCGATGACCTGGAGCCGTCGCGACGGCGTCGAGGAGGGCTCGGCCATCGGCGCTCCAGAGGCGATCCTCGGCCTGCCGCACGAGGGCGCCGGTGACCCGTCGTCCTGGCGCGCGGTGATCGAGCGCGAGGCAGGCTGCGGAGGTCGCCTCCTGCTCCTTGCAGTCGCGACCGATCCTCATCGGGTGGCAGCCCATCGCGATCGTCGCCTTCGCGGATCCGCTTCGCGGTGACGTCCCGGGGGCGATCCGTCTCGCCCAAGGAGCCGGGATCCAGACGGTGGTCGTGACCGGCGACCATCCCGCCACGGCGGCTGCGATCGCACGTGAGGCGGGGATCGATCCGGAGGGCGTCGTCGTGGGTAGGGACCTGACGACCCTATCGGACGCCGAACTGCGGGGGCGGCTTGCGGAGCTGACGGTCGTGGCCCGGGCGGTCCCCGAGGACAAGCTGCGTCTCGTGGATGTCGCCCGCGAGGCGGGTCGGACTGTGGCGGTCACAGGAGACGGCGTCAACGATGCGCCGGCCCTCCAACACGCCGATGTCGCTGTCGCCATGGGCAGCGGCACCGCGGTCGCGAAGGACGCCTCGGACCTGGTCCTCGGCGACGATTCGTTCGCGACGCTGATGTACGGGCTGCGCGAAGGACGTCGGATCGTCGCGAACGTCCAGAAGGGGCTGGTATTCCTCGTCTCGACGCACGTCGCACTGCTCGGCTTCATCCTCATCGCCACGGTGGCCGGCATCTCGCAGCCGCTCCTGCCGATCCAGATCCTGTGGCTCGAGCTGTTCATCGACCTCTCGACATCCGTCGCCTTCGAACGTGAGGGCGAGGAGCCCGGCGCGATGACGCGACCACCACGCCCGCGACATCGACCGCTCCTCGATCGACCGCTCTTGACGCGGATCGCGATCGCCGGGGGGTTCAGCGCCGCCGCGGCACTCGCGCTTATGCTGACGCACGACGGGACGGCGGACCACGTGCGATGGGTCGCTTACACGACCCTGGTCGTGGCCCAGGTGGTACGGGCATACGCCAACCGAAGCCTGACCCGACCGGTCATGTCGCTGCGACCGAACAGCATGCTGCTGGCTGCCTGTCTTGCGGTCATCGCCATACAAATCGCAATCCCCATGATTCCGCCGCTCGCCGAGGCATTCCGCGCGACTCCTCTCGACCTCTCCGACTGGGCGTGGGTGGCGGCCATCGCGCTGGCACCCGCCATCGTGGCTGAGGCCATTCGCGGTACGCAGGGTCGCGAGTGGGTAGCCTGATCGATCGGCCCGGGGGTCCCCTGCGCGTGTGACGTTCGGCACTCCCGTCGCCGGCGGTGTCCGGTCAGCCTGTGGTCATGAGCGATCGACCCATCCCAACCGGTATCTCCATCCGGAGCATCCGCCCACGCGATCAGCATGCTCTCGAGCGCTTCTACGCCGGACTATCGGTCGATGCGATGGACGCGCGCTTCCACGGTGCCGCGCACGGCATCGCGAGGCAGGCCGCGCGATCTTTCTGTGGTCCTGATCACCGGCATCGCGAGGGACTGGTGGCCGTCGAACGTCGCGCTGGAACAGGTGAGGTCATCGTCGGCCACATCTGCCTCGAGCCCATCGATGAGAGCGCTGTCGAGATGGCGGTCGCGGTGGCCGATGCCTGGCAGCACCGGGGCATCGGGCGAGCCCTGCTCACGGCCGCGATCGAGTGGGCGACCGAGCACCGCTTCGCGCGAGTCCTGGCCGAGATCCAGTGGAGCAACCCGGCGATCATGAGTTTGCTGCGCTCCGTCCAGCGACCGATGACGCTCCGTGCCGGCACCGCGGGGGACCTCGAAGCCGTGATCGATCTGGGTCACACCCTCCCGGCCGCGGCCTGACAGATCGACGGCGAAGGATCTGCGAAGCGGGCTCCGCACACGTAGTCGACTGTCACAAATCACGAGCAGCTGCCCCGTTCGACGATGGCCAAAGCGAACGCGGGCTGGTGTCGGGCTCTCGAGCCGGGCTCCCGGACTCGTGGACGTCCATAGTGCCGATGCGGCCCTTGCCGGGCGCGTTTGCGGTAACGGCCATGGTCAGGCTCGTGCGGGCGTTGGCGATAAGACGGCCGCGTCCGAGCCCGGCGCGGCCGCGAGCACAGGCGCCGCCGCGAGGAAGTCCGCGACGGCCGCCAGCGTCTCGGCCGGCCGCTCGGACTGGGGGTTGTGACCGGCCCGCTCGATGATGCGGAGCCGAGCGTTCGGGATGCCGGCGGCGAGGAGGGCCTGGCTCTCGGGCGGGAAGAGGAAGTCGTCACGCCCGGCGATGACGAGCGTCGGCACCCGGATCTCGCCGAGCCGATCCATGACGCTCCAGCCGCTGCATCAGCTGGCCGCCGAAGACGAGCGCCTCGGGCCGCGTCTTCACCCGCCAGCCGCCCTCGAGCATCTCGCGGGCGAGCCGCAGGAGGCTGGAACCGGTGGTCGTAGGCGGGCGGAGCCGAAGCGACGCGCGGACGAAGTCCTTCGGGGCGATCCGCCCGCTGTAGAAGCGGCGAGCGACCGCCACCGTCTTCGGGCTGACGCCGCGGCCAGCGAGGACGTCGGCTGCGTTCTCCTGCGACCATCGCGCGTCGCTGCCGTGTCCAGCAGGACGAGGCGTGACACGCGCAATGGATAACGGAGCGCGTACTCGAGGGCGACCTGGCCGCCGAACGAATGCCCGAGCACGGCCCACCGCTCGAGCCCAGCTCCTCCCGGAGCGCGTCGGCGTCCGCCGTGAGGTTCTCCCAGGTCATCGACGTCACCGCTGCGCCGGTCGAGCGCCCGTTGCAGCGGTGGTCATACAGGACGACGGTGTGCCGGTCGGCGAGCTGTCGGAAGGGCGTCAGCGACACGTGGTCGAGCCCGGGTCCACCGTGCATGAGCAGCAGCGGGTCGCCGTGCCCCAGTACATCGACGTACATCGACACATCGCGAATCTTCATCGTTGTCATTGGTTTACTCCGTCGAGGACGGGAGGGCCGGGTCTGACCAGATGAGCCGCCGCGGGGCCCGAGTCCCTTCCCTCGGACCCCGCCCCGGCTTCAACCGAGCAAGGTGATCGCAAAATGGCAACGAAGACGGTCACGGTCAGCCTGGACTGTGACGGATCACGGTTCGTCGCCATGACAGGCGAATCACGAAAGCGCGCGGGCCATGTCGGCTCGCGCGCCTGTGGGCAGCGCTAGCGTGCGACGACGACGGTGGCTGCCGCGTTGTTCGCGACGTGCTCGGACACGCTCCCCTGGAGGATCCGGCCGAGCGTGCCCAGGCCGCGCGAGCCGATGACGATCGTGTCGAACTTGCCTGCCTGGGCGATCTTCTCGATCTCCTTCGCCGGATCCCCCGCCGGTTCGATCATCTCGGCGTCGATGCCGTTCTGGGTGAGAGCGGCTCGGGCCTCCTGCAGCTCTTGGGCGTGCACGGAGCGGTCGTCCCAGGGATCGACCGGCGAGCGTCCTGGATGCGTGGGGATGACGCTCACGACCGCCAGGCTCGCCTCGAACTTCTTGGTCAGGTCCATGGCGACGTCCAGAGCCCGCTTCGCAGGTTCTCCGCCGTCGTATGCGAGCAGGATGTTCTTCATCTCCGACTCCTCGTCTTGCGCCATGTCGGCGATCTGGGGCCCGGCGCCGCGACAGGTTGGTGCCGGGCCCCTCGAGGCCGCCCTGCGGCCCACCAGGCCACTTGGGCGTCCGTCAAGGCGATGGTCGAACGGCGACGCCGCGTGGCCTAGGGCCGGCCGGCCCGAAGTCACGGGCGATCCGGCAGGGTCGCCGCTCCGACCCGCAAGGTCCGGCCCACGTCCTCCAAGAGGCCCGAGCCCTCTCGCCACGCATCGGGGTGGTCCCGCTGGAGTCGCACCGCCTCAGACCTGACGGTGGCGGTGAATGGCCGGACCTCGAGGGCCGCGATCGGAGTGCCGCGGTCTCGCGCCCGGGCGTCGCCGATGAAGGCCGCGTATCGGGCGAGGGGCGTCGCGTCGGCCAACCGCTGCTCGAAGCCAGGCACGTAGTCGACCGTCACGAGGAGCCGCCCGAAGAACGCGCCGACGGCATCTGCGCCGTCGTCCCAGCCCTGCGAGTGACCGCCGCGTCGGAGGATCGGCGCGGACGACGTGATCGCCACGATCACGGCGTCATCGATCCGGTCGGCGTCACACCGACCACCGAAGCCGAGATATCCGTTCGATTCGCCGAGGCGGTCGAGGATCCGGATCTCGCCCCACGAGACCCCGACCGACATGGGTACGGCGGACCGGCGCGTGATGGTCTCATGCGTTCCGCGTCCCCCGCGGGTCGACCAGAACTCGACGACCTCGGGGTCGTAGTGGCGGAGCGTCGGTCGCTCGCGCAGGGCCACGATCAACGACGCCGGACCGGGTCGATCGGGCAGGTCCGGATCCGCCAGGAAGCCCCACGGCGCCAGGCGGCGCGATGCCACCCGGAGGATCGGGGTCGGCTCGGCGGTCTGCGCTTCTCGGTTCATCTGCATGTGTGGCTCGGAACGGTTGTATCGCGTCGATCGTACGGCCGGGGCGAGCCCTGACCCAGTGCCGTTCGACCTCGCGCGGCGGGCACATCGGCACCCGCAGAGCGTCGCCGTCGGACGGGCCGGCCGGCTCCGGCGTTGGTGACAGATGGCCCGTGATGCCGATCCCCCGGAACGGCACGATCGGAGCCAAGGAGACGGTCATGAGCGCAGGTATCGATCGCCGATCCATGGATCATGGGGAGCGCGCGCTGCGCGTCGAGGCAGGTCGGGTGGTCTGTCCCAGCCGTGGCCTCGTCGATATCGGGGTCTGCTGGATCTGCCCCTCGTATCGGGGTCTGACGTCCGGCCGAGTCGAGGCGTTGATCTGCGGCCTGAGCGACGACTCGCTCGCGAGCGCGTTCTGGGCGCTCGACCACGCTCCCGGTTCCGAGCGCTAGCAGCCATGGGCAGCACGGCGGACATGACGGCATACCGGCTGGTGGTTCGCCTTCTACCCGATCTCCCCGCGAGCGCGGCTCAGACCCTGGGGTCCATCGCCCGGGACGAACGGCCTGTGGCGGGGACCTACCTCATGCGGGAAGGGCGTCCCACCCTCGACGTGGGTCTCATCGTCGAGGGACGGCTCGCGGTCCGCGACCGGGTCGGCGCGGACGACATCACGCTCATGACCCTCGAGGCCGGCGATGCCTTCGGCTGGTCAGCCGTCCTCGATGGGATCTCGACGGCGTCGATCGTGGCACTCGACGGCGCGCGGGTCTTGCGCTTCGAGCGGAGCGCGCTGCTCTCGGCGATGGAGGCCGACCAGACGGTCGCCGGCGTCTTCTACCGGCTGTTGCTGGAGGCCGTCGCGAGCCGGCTCGATGCGACCCGCCTGCTGATGCGCGACGTTTACGCGTCGGGGAGCCGCCCCTTATGACGGCCGCCGTCCCTCCGACGCCGCCCGACTCCGCCTTCCTGCCGCGGGCCGGGCTCGGCCGCCTCCTCGATGCGCTCCGCGCTGACGGTCGGACGGTCATCGGTCCCACCGTGCGCGATGGCGCAGTGGTCTACGACGAGCTCGTCGGTCCCGACGACCTCCCCGTCGGCTGGCGGACCGAAACCGCGCCCGGCAGCTATCGGTTGCAGGCGACCGGCCAGACGCGGGCCTTCGACTACGGCGTCGGCCTGACCGCATGGAAGCGGTTCACGTTCCCGCCCCGCGTGCCATTGACCGGCACCAGCGCGGAAGGGCTCGTCGAGCCCGTCGCGCCCGCGGTTCCGCGTGTGGCGTTCATCGGCGTTCGGGGGTGCGAGCTGGCCGCTCTGAAGATCCAGGAACGTGTGCTCCGGTCGGGTCCTGCCGGCGACGCGGATCACGCGGCGCGGCTTGACGCCACGCTCGTGGTGGCCGTGGAGTGTGCCGTGGCGACGTCGACGTGCTTCTGCACCTCGATGGACACGGGTCCCGAGGTCACCGACGGCGCCGACATCGTCCTCGCCGAACTCGATGACGGGTTCACGGTCCGCGCCCTGACCACTGCGGGCGAACGCATCGTCGGGCCGCTCGGACTTGCCGACGCAGCAGCCGAGCAGGTCACGTCGGCTGCCGAACAGTGTCGCCGCCGTCAGGGCCTGGATCGGTGACCCGGTACCGACCGATGGGCTCGCTGCGCGGTTACGGGCCGCTCCGGAGCATCCCCGCTGGGCGGAGGTCGCTGAACGCTGCCTGGCGTGTACCAACTGCACGCTCGTCTGCCCGACGTGCTTCTGCACGAGCGTTGGCGTCACCTCGGATCTCGATGGCACGATCGGTGCCACCGAACGCACCTGGGACAGCTGCTTCACGCTCGGGTTCGGTCGCGTGGCCGGCGATGCGAACTTCCGTCCACGCGTCGAGGATCGGTATCGCCAGTGGCTGACGCACAAGTTCTCGAGCTGGTGGGACCAGTTCGGCTCGACAGGATGCGTCGGTTGCGGCCGATGCATCACGTGGTGCCCGGTCGGCATCGACGTCCGCGAGGAGCTGCTCGCCATCGCGCCTCCCGGGGGCACCTCCGGGCCCCTGCCCTGGCCGCCGGCCCCCGCGAAGGGCCACGCGCCGACGCCACTCACGACTATCGAGCCGGCACGGTACGTCCCGGCCGAGGTGACCGCGCTACGTCGCGAGACGGCCGACACCGTGACACTGACCCTGGCGACAGACGACCCCGGGCTGCTTGCCAGCCGGCCCGGACAGTTCGTCATGGTCGCGCGTCCAGCACAGGCCGTTCCGCCGATCTCCATCTCACGCATCGGATCGGACGGCCTCGAGCTCACGATCCGGGATGTCGGACCCGCGACTGCGGGGCTCACCGCGCGGACTCCGGGTGACCGGCTGTCGCTCCGCGGGCCGCTGGGTCGGCCCTGGCCAGTCGAGTCGGCCTTCGGCGGCGATGTCGTGATCGTCGGTGGCGGGATCGGTCTGGCACCGCTCCGCGGGGTGCTTGACGAGGTCATCGCACGGCGGGATCGTTTCGGGGCGGTCCGCGTATACCTCGGCGCACGCACGCCTCATGATCGTCTGTTCGTTCCCGAGATGATGGCCCTCGCCGGCCGCACCGACCTGGAGGTCGCGGAGATCGTGGATCGCGGCGGCCCGGACTGGCTCGGCCGCGTCGGCGTCGTGACCCAGCTCTTCGAACGGGCGGCCTGGACGGGCGAGCGGACGACAGCGTTCGTATGCGGACCCGACCGGATGATGCAGGCCACGGCGCGCGCGCTCGCCGGGCGGGGCGTGGACCCGGGTCGGACGTGGGTGACGCTCGAGCGGAACATGGCCTGCGGGGTGGGGCTGTGCGGCCATTGCCAGATCGGACCGTATTTCGTCTGCCGCGACGGCCCGGTGTTCTCCGTCGCAGAGCTCGGTGACACCTTCACCGTGGAGGGCCGGTGATGTTGACGATTCCGACGCCGCGCCACGCCGTCCGCCACCGACCGCGGATCGGGGTCGTCAAGTTCGCTTCCTGCGACGGGTGCCAATTGACGCTTCTCGACCTCGAGGACGACCTGCTGGCCATCGCCGACCGCGTGGACATCGTCGAGTTCGCGGAGGCGACGTCGAAGCGGTCGTCGGGACCGTTCGACATCCTGTTCGTGGAAGGCTCGATCAGCACCCCGGAACAGGCGACCGAGATCGTCCGGCTCCGAGCCGCTACGAGGACGCTCGTCACGATCGGCGCGTGCGCGACCGCCGGAGGCATCCAGGCCCTCCGCAACTGGGCCGACCACGATGCGGTCCGGGCACTCGTGTATCCACACCCTGAGTACGTCGAGTCGCTCGCGACGGCGACGCCGGTCGCCGACCACGTGGCCGTCGACGCCGAGCTGCGGGGCTGCCCGATCTCCCCAGATCAGCTGCGGGAGTTCGTTACGGCCGTCCTGGCCGGACGGCGGGCGAACCTGCCGGACGAGGCCGTCTGCGCCGAATGCAAACGGCGCGGCGTGACCTGCATCGCGGTCGCCGGCGGCGTGACGTGTCTTGGTCCAGTGACTCGAAGTGGTTGCGGAGCGTTGTGTCCGGCCTACGGCCGGGGCTGCTACGGCTGCTTCGGTCCTCGCGAGGCGGCGAACGGCCACGGTCTCGTGACCTGGCTGGAGCGCGATCGAGCGCCGGCCGACATCGCCCGCACGTTCGCTCTCTTCAACGCCTGGTCGCCGACGTTCCGCCGGGTCATCGACGACGCGGGCGGCCCACCCGGTCCCATCGACGGCTCCAGCCGGGAGGAACGTGGCGATGCATGACGCCGTCGTCGCCCCGGGTGGCACCGACCTGACGGTCGACGTCCGAAACCTGACGCGCGTCGAGGGTGAGGGCTCGCTGCACCTGCGTGTGCGCGATGGCGCCGTCGAGTCGGCGCACCTCGAGATCTTCGAGGCGCCCCGCTACTTTGAGCGGCTCGTGGTCGGTCGGACGATGGACGAGGTCATCGACATCGTCGCGCGGATCTGTGGCATCTGCCCTGTCGCCTACCAGCTGACCGCCGTCCACGCCGCGGAATCGGCCTTCGGTATCGAGGTCGACCCGGCGACCGTCGCACTCCGTCGCCTCCTTTATTGCGGCGAGTGGATCGAAAGCCACGCGCTGCACCTGTACCTCCTCCACCTCCCGGACCTCCTCGGCTACCCGAGCGCCCTCGACCTCGCGCGCGACCACCGTTCGACGGTCGAGGACGGGCTGCGCCTGAAGCGTGCCGGGAACACGATCGTCGCACGGATCGGCGGGCGGGCGATCCACCCGGTGTCGGTTCGCGTCGGCGGGTTCTCGAGGGTGCTGGCCCGTGGCGAGATCGCGTCCCTTCGAACGGATCTCGAGGAGGCCCAGCGGCTCGCCGACGCCACGATCGATCTCGTGGGCGGGCTCCGACCTCCGGTGTTCCGGCGACCTGCGCGGCTGGTCGCGCTCCGCGCTCCCGACGAGTACCCGATGAATCACGGCCGGATCGTGTCGGACGACGGGCTCGACATCGCGGCCGAAGCCTGGGAGTCGATGTTCGAGGAACGGCAGGTGCCGTGGTCGCATGCGCTCCAAGCCCTGGGGCGCGACGGTCGGCCGTACCTACTGGGGCCGTCCGCCCGGGTCACGCTCGACGGGAAGCAGCTCCACCCGCGGGCGGCCGACGCGCTTGCGCGTCTCGGTCTCGCCGATCGGATCGCAAACGAACCCCACTGGAGCATCGCGGCTCGCGCGATCGAGCTGGTCCACGCCGTCGCTGAGGCGATCGACATCGTCGACGCGTACGAGCCACCGCCCGAGGCGGTCGTGCCGTGGACGTCCCGAGCCGGCACCGCGGCCTGGGCGACGGAAGCCCCGCGCGGCCTGCTGTTCCAGCGCTACCGCCTCGACGCCGACGGGCAGGTCGTCGAGGCGCGGATCGTGCCACCGACGAGCCAGAACCAAGCGGCCATCGAGGCCGACCTCGCGCTGTTCGCCCCGACCATCCTCGACCGACCGCACGGGGAGGTCACCCATCTGCCTCGAACAGCTGATCCGCAGCTACGACCCGTGCATCAGTTGCGCGACCCATTTCCTGGAGCTCGAGGTGGAGGACGTGCCATGACTACCGTGTTCGAGACCGTGCCCGTCGTCTTGCCGCAGGAGGCCCCGGCGTGGACCGAGGACAGCATCCCCAGCCCGACGACGCTCATCGAGATCCTCGCCTGCGGCGCGCCGGACCGCGGTGACGATGCCGCTGCGGTGATCGCGGTCAGCCGGTTGGCGGACGACCTGCCGGACGACGTCAGGACGCGGATCGTCGGCCAGTTGGACATCGATGACTTGCTGGCCGTGCCGAAAGGAGCCGGCGCGATCGTCGTGGACACCGCGGTCGGTGTGGACCCTGGCTGGATCGTCGAGATCCCGTTCAGCGGCCTCGCGGGTCGCGAGTCCGGGATCCGCCCCCGGTCGTCGCACGCCCTTTCCATCCCCGAGACGATCGGCGTGGCCTCCATCATCCGAGGGCGGCCGCTGCAGGGGATGGTCGTGGCGATCGGCGGCGTGGACTTCGGCTTCGGCGAGGCGCTCAGCTGGCCGGTCGCCGCAGCCATGGACGCATTCGTCCTGGCCATCGCCGATGCGGTCGGGCGGGTCCGCGAGCTCGTCGTGCGCTCGAACGCCGGCCGCTGACGAACCTGCCGAGAACGGCCCTGCCGAACGGCCCACAGCAAGGGGCCGGACGCCACGTCCGGGGTCGGCATGTCTCCCGCACGCTTTGGACATGAGCGAAACGACATCCACCGCGCCAGCCGTGCGCTTCCCCGGACTGCCCGCGATCGTCGACGGGTCGGAGACGATCGCCCACGTCGAGACACGCCTCTCCGAGGTGGCCTGCGCCTACCCGATCACACCATCGACCACCGGGCTGCGCTCGACGGGGACCGCCTGATGTGCGTCACGTTCCCCGGCGAGGTGGTCGCCCTGGAGGGTCTGGAAGCCGTCGTCCTGACCGATGGCCGCCTGCGCCGGGCCACCACGCTGGCCCTGCCGGACGCCGCCGTCGGCGACCGGGTGATCGTTGCCGCCGGATCGATCATCGCCCGCCTCGAAACCGATGAGGCGGATGACATCGAGCGACTCGTTCGGGTCGCGCGGGGAGACGAAGGAGCACGAACATGATCGCTGTCCATGGCGCGCGCCCAACGCGCGCGCTGACGATCCCCCGGACCCGGGCCGTCGGCCTGTGCCTCGCCGCCGCGACGGCGACGATCAGCGGCGTATCGGTCTTCATCAACGCCACGGCCGTCAAGCTCGTCCCGGACGCCGCCGTGTTCACGACGCTGAAGAACGCCGTGGCGCTCGTCCTGCTTCTCGCGGTCGCCGTGGCTGTCGTCCGCCCGGCGGAGGTCCGAGTCCGTAGGCGCGCGGGATCGGGTCCGGCTCGTCATCATCGGCATGCTCGGCGGCGGTGTCGCGTTCCTGCTCTTCTTCTCCGGTCTGGCGATGGCCAGTGCGCCGTCCGCCGCATTCATCCACAAGACGATGTTCCTCTGGGTCGCCCTCATGGCCGGCCCGTTCCTGGGGGAACGCCTGGGCTGGGCGCCGATCGCGGCGCTCGGGCTGATCCTCCTCGGCCAGGTTCTGATCCTCCCGCCGCTCGGTATCACATGGGGCACCGGCGAGACGCTCATCGCCATCGCGACCGGCCTGTGGGCCGTCGAGGTCGTCCTCGCCCGGCGCGTCTTGGGTCGGGTCCGATCGCCCATCGTGGGCGTCGCGCGCCTGGGCATCGGCCTCGTCGTGCTGGTCGGCTTCCTGGTCGTGACGGGGCGGATCGCAGGCATCGCCGATCTCGATGGCACGGCATGGCTGTGGATCGCGATCACCGGGATGTTCCTCTCGGGCTACGTGGGGACCTGGCTGGCGGCCCTTGGTCGGGCGCCGGCCACGGAGGTGACATCGATCCTCGTCGTCGGCGCCCTGATCACCGGCGCGCTGACCGCCATCTCGCGCGGCGCCGTGCCGGACCCGATGACGGCCGGCGGGTACATGCTGGTCGCGATCGCCGTCGTCGGGCTGGCGGGGCTCGGGCTCGCGACGCTCGGCACCGGTCGTCGCCTAGGCCGCAAGATGGCCGCTTCGAGCTATGTTCCACCGCCCGCGCGCGAGAGGATCGCGCGCGCCCCGGCGTCGGGCCCGGTCCTGTTCGCCCGATACGCCTACGGTCCGAACCGCTACGGCTACTGCGGTCCGGACGACGCGGACGAGCTTCTCGAGGCCGGGGCCGCCGGTCAGGATCGCGTCCTGCGGGACTGGCCGGCAAGTTCGAAGGCGCCTACCCGTACCTCGCTCTGATCGCCGGATCCAATGGCCTCGCCGACCCGCTCGATCGCTCGTGTCGTCGAGGCGTACTGGCTGGGCAACGAGTTGCTCGCGGCCGTGCCGGTCGGGGCACTTGGGGCGTCGCTCGATGAACGATTCCGAGCCGCGCCTCCGACCGGATGACTGGCGCTGGCTCGCGACCAAGCCCCTGCAGCGGGGCGCGACCGTCCACGCGTTCCACGTCCTGGACGTGTTCCCGCGCGTCGGGCTGATCCGCGGCGGCCGCGTCGATGGGATCCTCGAGATCATCGACTCCTGCCGCATCCGGTGGGGACGGGTACTCGAACGGATCGGCGACCAGCTCGTCGTCTCCGCCACGCGGCTCGAACTCATGGACGGGCGGCTTCGGCACGGCGAACGCCGGCGGCGGAACGGGTCCAGGCGTGGCGCGACGCGACGGGTTTCATCGATGTCCCTGAGCCCGGTGACATCGTCTCCATCCACTGGTCATGGGCCTGCGACCGGCTCGATGGGCGTCAGCTCGCCAACCTCGTTGCCTGGACGGATCGCCAGCTCGTAGTCACCAACGAGACCATCTGAGGACCGTTCCCCTTGCCAGGACCGATATCTGCGACGCGAGCGGCGGCTGATCCCACTTGCGGTGCTATGACCTACGGCGGGACGATCGCCGAGCCTGCTGATGGGCGGTTCGCTCGCCCATCGCGAGTGCCGGCCATAGTCCACCGAAGAGGCCCGCTCCAGTCTCGACCACCTCCGCCACCAGGAACTCCGTCCCGGCTGGCCAGGCGATGTCTGCCACCAGGTCAAGGGCGAGCCCCGCAGGCTCGGAACCGTCGATGGCGAGGAGCACCTTCATCGCGCCGTTGGCCATGTCCTTCTCTCACCCTTCTGGCATTTCTCGCCCTCGACCGCGCGTCGGCTTGGTGACGACGCGACGCGACGAAGGGTGCGCCTGACCGAACGGGCGGCGTCCAGATGGCTCGCTCCAGCGATACGCTCCGGCCGAGCGCCTCCGCGGTTCGGCGCCGGCGAACCACCGGCCACGCGCGACCTTGGGCCTGTTCACGCGGCGAGAGTGCACAGACGATCGACCAGCTCCTCGGGAGAGACCGGGCCCCCGGCATCCACGCCTATCATTCGATCGGGGCGTTGGAACATCGCGACGTACTCACGCTCCAGCGCCAAGCGAACGGAGCTGGGACCCAGGATCACGACCCGCTGGCGGTCGCCGATCACTCGGACCACTTGGGCCACGTACGACGGTCGGGACAGCCAGCCTCGGCTGATCTCGCAGGTCGAGATCCGCCCGTCATGGCTCATCAGTGCCACGAAGGCCTGTCGGCCACTGATCCATACAACCGCACTCGGAGGCGCGACCTCACGAGCGGTCGGACCGAGAGTCTGCATTCCAGCCATGGTGGTGCCTCCTTGCGACGACGTAATGGGTGACGCCAGCACCAGGACACTGCCGATCGGTCCGGTACCCCCGGCGTTGCAGGGTCGCTCCGTCAGCCGTCGTAGCAGCGGTCGGCCATCTCGCGGACGATGTCGCTCTCCGAGATGACACCGATCGGCGACTGCCGTCCGTTGACCACCACGAGACGATGGACATGTCCAGCCGTCATCCGCCGAGCCGCTTCTTCGAGTGGCGCCTCACCTGAGATCGTCTTCGCCGGCGTGGACATGAGGTCGCGGACCATCAGTCCGTGCCACCCCGTTGACGGGACGATCGATCCCCGCGCCCGAACGAGGTCGGTCTGACTGATCACACCGACCAATCGATCCGCGACGTCGACGACGGGCAAGCCGGTGATCTCGAAACCTGCCAGCAGGTCGGCGACCTCCTCGATCGAATCACCTTCAGACACCACGACGAGGGAAGTGGTCATGATGCTTGCGACGGTCGCGCCGCCGATCGATCCCGTATCTGGCATCGCTCGCTCCGATCCCGGCGGTTCTCTGTCGAACTCGTCAGACTCGCCGATGGCTCAAGCCTGCCCGCGTCGAACCCGACGGTCGAGGTCCGTCCGGACCGATACGTGGGGCCTATCGGCCCATCACGGACGTGCATCTGTCGGCGTCGCATTCGATCCCGTTCGCCGGCGACCGCCCGACCAACACGTCGGACCGCGCCCCGGCATTCACCCGACGGACCGCTGGCGACGATCTGCCGGGAGAGCCGAATGGCCCGGGGATGGGTGACGTTTGCCACTCGTCCCACCGTCGCGAGACGCCCAGCGATGCGCGGAAGGCCGGACCACGCGGACCGGACGAGGCGCATCGCGCCGAGGTGGTCACCATGACTCGGGTTCTTGTCGTCCATCACGACCTCGACCTCGCAGGCCAGGAGGCCGACTCGCTCCGTCGCTTGGGCTACGACGTGATCGAATGCGGGGGGCCGACCAGGAACCGCTGCCCTGTGCTCGCCGGGCGACCGTGCGACCTCGCGGAGCGTGCCGATGTCCTCGTCTACGACGTGTGGGCGAGCGGCGACGCTGAGGGCGCGCGGACACTGATCGAGAACATCCGTGACATCCATCCCGAGACGCCCGTCGTCCTGACGTCGCCCGGACTGCAGCTCAGCTGGGAGGAGACGACCGGTCGCCACGCTGTCACGGTCCTGCTGGGCCAGCCGACCGGCGCCAGGCTGCATGACGCGATCCAGGCCGCGCTTGCGCCCCAGGCCGAGACGCGTAGCTAACAATGGCAGGCCGTAGAACCCGCGAGGACATAAGGAGGAGGGACACAATGGACGGAACGCTGAGGTGGAGAACCTTCGCCGTGATTTCGATCGTCGCACTCGCCATGTCCGCCTGCGCGACCGGCCAGGCGAGCCCCACCGCAGTCAGTCCCAGCCCGTCCGCAGCGGCCGATGCAGGGACGGTTCAGGTCACGCTCCAAGAGTGGGCCGTGGTCCCCGGATCGACGTCGGTTGCAGCCGGTGACGTGACGTTCCAGGTTACGAACACCGGACCGGCAGACGTCCACGAGTTCGTGGTCGTCAAGACCGATCTCGATCCCGCTGCGCTCCCGACCGATGCGACCGGGAAGGTCACGGAATCGGGGACCGGGATGGAGGTCATCGACGAGATCGAGGACATCCCGGTAGGGCAGACCCAGGAGCTGAAGATCACCCTCGCGGCCGGCAAGTACCTCTTGCTGTGCAATATCTATGACGAGACGGAAAAGGAAGCGCACTACAAGATGGGGATGCGCACTCCGTTCGACGTGATCGGCTAGGCCTGATTAGGTCCCGTTCGCGCGGGGCGGCTGACCCCCACCAGCCACAGATCAGACCCGTTCGACCGCCATCGCGACCGAGCTGCCGCCGCCGAGGCACAGCGTCGCGAACCCGTAGCCGCCATCGCGAGAACCGGTTGGCAAGGGATATGCTCGAGATGGACGGCCGGCTGGGTCGGCTGGCCAACATCCGCTGCCCGGTCCTCAACGTCGCCGCCAGCCGGAATCAGATCGCGCCCAGGGCGACCACGAGCGTCATCGCCGAGCGGGTCGGCAGCACGGACAGTTCGGAGATCCTGATCGAGGGCGGGCACGTCGGGATCGTAGTCGGCCGCTCGGCCAGCCAGAACCTCTGGCCGAGGGTCGGAGCCTGGCTCAGCGAGCACGACTGAAAGACCGCGGTCGCTTCGGATCCGATCGGCCGGACGCGGCGAGGATCCGTTAGGTCTGGCCGGCCTCACGACGGGCCTTCGGAACCCCTCTTCAGGGCCGGACGGACCTCGACCAGCGAACGAGGCTCGGGCAGGCTTCACTCATCGGCAACCCCGGCTGCTGGTTGTCCCTGTGGCCCGCCTGGGGCGCGCCATTGATGCACCTTTGGCGCAACCACGTCGTCCGTCCATCAGCGTGCTTCGACGGCCGACCTCGTCGGAGCCATGGCGTCACACTGGATCCCTGAATGGAGGCCGGCACGTGGACCAACAGCATGAGTGTCTCGACGGCAATGAGGCCGCTGCCCGCGTCGCCTATGCCCTCAGCGAGGTGATCTCGATCTACCCGATCACTCCAGCCTCCCCCATGGCGGAGCATTGCGACGTCTGGGCGGCGGCCGGCCGGCCGAACCTCTGGGGAAAGGTCCCGGACGTCGTCGAGATGCAGTCCGAGGCGGGCGCCGCCGGCGCGCTCCACGGCGCCATCCAGAAAGGCGCGCTCGCGACGACGTTCACCGCGTCCCAGGGCCTGCTCTTGATGATCCCTAACATGTTCAAGATCGCCGGCGAGCTGACCCCGGCGGTGATCCACATCGCCGCACGAACCGTGGCGACCCACGCCCTGTCGATCTTCGGCGACCACAGCGACGTGATGCACGCGCGGACGACCGGTTGGGCGATGCTGGCGGCGGGCTCGGTCCAGGAGGCGCACGACTTCGCGCTGGTGGCCCATGCCGCGACCCTCCGGGCCCGCGTGCCGTTCCTCCACTTCTTCGACGGCTTCCGGACAAGCCACGAGATCAACAAGATCGCAGTGCTGGAAGAGGACGACCTCCGGGCGTTGGTCCGCGACGACGACGTCCTCGCATTCCGTGGCCGGGGCATGACGCCCGATGCCCCGGTCGTACGGGGCACCGCCCAGAACCCCGATGTCTACTTCCAGGCGCGCGAGGCATCGAACCCGTTCCACCTGGCTGTGCCCGGGATCGTCCAGGAGGTCCTGGACGAGCTTGCCGTACGGACCGGCCGCCAGTACGGGCTGGTCGACTACCACGGCGCACCCGACGCGGACCGGGTGATCGTGGTGATGGGCTCCGCCGCCGGCGCCGTGGAGGAGACGGTCGACACAATTGTCGCGGCAGGCGAGCGGGTTGGGATGCTACGTGTCCGCTTGTTCCAGCCGTTTCCTGCTGATCAGATCATGGCCGCGCTGCCGTCGACGGCGCGCGCCATCGCGGTGCTCGACCGGACGAAAGAGCCGGGCGCCGTCGGCGAGCCGCTCTACCTGGAGGTCGTCGCGGCCCTGGCCGAGGCGATGGACCGCGATCACCCCCCGTTCGCGACGGCGCCGCGAGTGATCGGCGGTCGATACGGCCTCTCTTCGAAGGAGATGACGCCCTCGATGATCAAGCCGATCTTCGAAGAGCTCCGAGCGTCGCGGCCGAAGCGTCATTTCACGGTCGGCATCTACGACGACGTGACACACCTCAGTCTGCCGATCGACACCGACTTCCGGCACCCGCGTCCGGCCGGCGAAGTGCAGGCGATGTTCGTCGGGCTCGGCTCGGACGGCACGGTCGGCGCGAACAAGGCGTCGGTCAAGATCATCGGCGAGAGCACCGAGCTGTTCGCCCAGGGCTACTTCGTCTACGACTCCAAGAAGGCGGGCTCGGTCACCGTATCGCACCTGCGCTTCGGCCCCGAACCCATCCGGTCCACCTATCTCGTCGAGGAGGCCGACTTTGTCGCCTGCCACCAGTTCGGGCTTCTCGGCACGATGGAGGTGCTGGAGCACGCCAAACAAGGGGCGACGTTCCTGCTCAACGCACCGTACGGGCCAGACGAGGTGTGGGATCACCTGCCGGGCGGGATACAGCGGCTACTGCTCGACAAGGAGATCGACTTCTGGGTGATCGACGCGATGGCCGTTGCCGACGAGGCCGGCATGGGCAGCCGTATCAACACCGTCATGCAGCCGTGCTTCTTCCAGCTCGCCGACATCCTGCCGGCAGACGAGGCCATCGCCCGGATCAAGGGCTTCGTCACGAAGACCTATGCGAAACGTGGCGAGGTGATCGTCCAGCGCAATTTCGTCGCCATCGACCGCTCGCTGGAGCGCCTGGCCCGCGTCTCTCTGCGCGCCGTTACCAACGATCTTCCGACGACTCACTCCGTGCCAGACGACGTGCCCGACTTCGTCGCGCGAATCACGTCGCGTCTGATGGCCGGCGATGGCGACCACCTTCCCGTGAGCGCACTGCCGGTCGACGGCACGTTCCCGACCGGGACGGCGAAGTTCGAGAAGCGGGCGATCGCCCAGATGATCCCTGTCTGGGATCCGGCGATCTGCATCGACTGCGGCAAGTGCGCGATGGTCTGCCCCCACGCCACCATCCGGATGAAGGTCTTCCCGTCCGGCGCCGTCGAGGCCGCGCCGGCCGACTTCCTCCACAAGGAGTTCCGCTCGCGGGACCTGCTCGACCATCGACTCACGATCCAGGTCGCGCCCGACGATTGCACCGGCTGCGGTGTCTGTGTCGACGTCTGTCCCGCCAAGAGCAAGACCGACACGAGCCACAAGGCGATCGACATGGCGCCGGTCGCTGAGCATCGCGACGTCGAACGGATTCGCTGGGACTTCTTCCAGTCGATCCCGCCGCTCGATCGCAGCCTGATCCCAGTCGATTCTGTCAAGGGCAGCCAGGTCCTCGAGCCCCTCTTCGAGTTCTCGGGGGCGTGTGGCGGCTGCGGCGAGACGCCCTACATCCGGTTGGTCAGCCAGCTCTTCGGCGACCGCATGATCGTGGCCAACGCGACCGGTTGCTCGTCCATCTACGGCGCCAACCTGCCGACGACACCATGGACGGTCAACGCGGCCGGGCGCGGCCCGGCCTGGAACAACTCGCTCTTCGAGGACAACGCGGAGTTTGGGCTTGGGATGCGGCTCGCGCTCGACGCCCAGACCGACCACGCCCGCCAGCTCCTCGAGCGCCTCGCCCCGGAGCTCGGCCCGGACGTCGTCAGCGAGCTCCTCGGCCCCGTCCAGGACACCGAGGCCGACATCGTGCTCCAACGCGAGCGGGTTGGCCGCCTTCGTGAGGCGCTCGCCCACGTCGACGGTCCCCTCCGCTCCGATGCTCGCCACCTCCTCGCGCTCGCCGACGACCTCGTCCGCAAGGGCGTCTGGATCATCGGCGGCGACGGCTGGGCCTACGACATCGGCTTCGGAGGCGTCGACCAGGTCCTCTCGTCCGGTCGAAACGTCAACATCCTCGTGCTCGACACCGAGGTCTACTCGAACACCGGCGGCCAGGCCTCGAAGGCCACGCCGCGGAGCGCCGTGGCCAAGTTCGCGGCCGCCGGCAAGGGGACAGCAAAGAAGGACCTCGGCGCGATCGCGCGCTCGTACGGCAACGTCTACGTCGCCCAGGTGTCGATGGGGGCGAACGACCTCCAGACGACCAAGGCGCTGCTCGAGGCCGACGCCTGGCCGGGTCCGTCGCTCGTGATCGCCTACAGCACCTGCATCGCCCACGGGATCGATATGAGCAAGTCGATGACCCACCAGAAGGACGCTGTCAAGAGTGGCTACTGGCCGCTGTACCGCTTCCACCCGTCCGAGGCCGAAGGTGGCCGCCCGTTCAAACTCGACTCGACTGCACCGTCGATCCCGATCGCTGACTTCGTTGCCAGCGAGACACGTTTCGCGGTTCTCCAGCGAACCCATCCCGAACGGGCCGCCGAGCTCGCGGAGCTGGCGCAGGCGGACGCCGACGAACGCTGGCACTACTACCAGCAGCTCGCCGGCATCGAGCGCACGGTTCCCCACGTCCACCAGCCCGACCCCGACATCGTGCCCGAGGTCGAGAGCGACGCGGGCTACCGCTATGACAACGAGGGAGACGGTTCGTGAGCGTGGATCTCCGCACCCGCTACCTCGGCCTCGAGCTCAGGTCGCCGATCATCGCCTCGGCCGCGCCACAGAATGGGGAGCCGGCCATGGTCCGCCGCCTCGAGGCAGCGGGCGTCGGGGCGATCGTCCTCCCGTCGCTCTTCGAGGAGGAGATCCTGGCCGAGGATATCGGGCTCGCGCACTCGCTGGAACAGGGCACCGAGCATTTCGCAGAGGCCCTCGACTACTTCCCGCGGGTCGTGGCGTTCGTGGGCACGGCCGACCGCTACGTCGCTGGCCTCGAACGGATCAAGGGCCAGGCCACGGTCCCGATCATCGCGAGCCTGAACGCGACGAGCGCGGGGGGCTGGGTGCGCTACGCACGACTGATGCAGGACGCCGGTGCAGACGCGCTCGAGCTGAATCTCTATCGACTCGCTGCGGACCCGCGCAGCACCGCCACGGAGGTGGAGGCCGCCGACCTGGAGCTGATCGCGGCCGTCCGGGCGTCGATCCGGATCCCGCTGGCCGTCAAGCTGAGCCCGTACTACTCTGCCTTCCCGAGCTTCGCCGCCGCGGCTGTGCGCTCCGGTGCCGATGGGCTGGTCCTGTTCAATCGCTTCTACCAGCCGGATCTCGACCTGGATGCGCTCGAGGTCGTGCCGCGGCTCGAGCTGAGCCAGCCCTGGGAGATGCGGTTGCCGGTCCGCTGGATCGCCATCCTGCGGCCCCAACTCGGGGCGGGCGTATCGCTCGCGGCGACGTCCGGTGTCCACACGGGCGCGGACGTGATCAAGGGCCTGATGGTCGGCGCCGACGTCGTGATGATGACGTCGGCCCTTCTTCGCCATGGCCCCGAACATGTCGGCACAGTGGAGGCGGAGCTGCGAGCATGGATGACCGGCCACGAGTACGAATCCGTCGAACAGCTCCGGGGAAGCGCCAGCCAGGCCACGGCCGAGAATCCGTCAGCGTTCGAGCGCGCCAACTACATGCACACGCTTCGATCATGGGTGGCGCCGCGAGAACTGACTCCGACCTCTCCCGATCGATCGGCCGAATGGCGCGGCGAGAACTGACTCGGTTCGCCGCCTAACGACCGATGCGGGTCGGCGTCAATCCTCGGTTGCGTCAGCCTCTTCCTTGGTCTGGTGCACCGTGCCGGGGGCGTGCTCGGGCGGCGCATAGATCGTGATCAGTCGGAGCGACCCCTCGCTCATGTTCCGGAAGTTGTGGCGCGTGCCCGCCCGAACGAGGACGAGATCATTCGGCCCGACCTCGCTGGCTTGCCCGTCGAGGCGGGCCTCGGCGCGACCGTCGATGAACACCAGGACCTGGTCCGTATCGGGGTGAACCTCCTCGCCGATCTCGCCGCCGGGCGGGATCGTCATCACGACGACCTGCTCATGCTCACCCGTCAGGACCTCCCGACGGAAGGCCTCGTTCGACCACGCCGCCGCGAAGATGTCCACGAGGTTGATCACTGGTGCCATGGGAAAGCTCCCTCTATTTGGTTCATTCGGCTTCAGCAGCGAGTCCCAAGGGCACTCCTGCGGATTCATGGCGTTTGCTCAGCCCATGCTTATCGATCACGGGCGCGGCGCAGAGAGCCGCTCGTCGCGAAGTCCGATGCCGATCGGCCCTCTCCGGGGGCCGGCGCAAGGCTCGTAGAGACTGCCTGATCGACAGACGAGCCAGCCTCGTGCCGTACTCACTACGGCTCGCGAGTCGGCCGCATGGCAAATCTTCTGCCGGTCACGATCGGCAATTTGACCGGCGGAGCTGTTGTTGTCGGGCTCGCGTACTGGTTCGTGTCCCTCCGCATGCCAGCTCCCGTGCTTTGTGACTCGATTTTACGGATCAGCTGGCCCACCCCACTCGGCCCGATCCGGATGACATTCGGCCCTATCGACGCGAGCACCGTGGACCCTAGGCTGCGGGCATGAACCGCAAAGCGACGGAGGCCGACCAGCTCGTGGTAGGCGATCTGATGGCACTCGATCCAGTGGTCGTCGGCGTGGATGCACCGCTCGAGGAGGCGGAGCGCCTGATGCGAGAGCGGCACGTCAGTGGCTTACCGGTGGTGGACGCCCGTGGCGTTCCCATCGGCGTCATCAGTCAGACCGATGTGATCGAGGATGGCGGGGCTCCATTGGCGATCCTGCTCCGGCGCAAGCCGAGCGGGCTTCGCGTCGGCGAGCTCATGTCGTCGCCTGCGGTGACGGTCGCCGATACAGCGCCGCTCGTCGAGGCAGCCCGGCTCATGCGCGACAACCGCATCCATCGGCTGGTCGCGGTCGATGCGCACGGCCGAACCGTGGGTGTCCTCTCAGCGAGCGACTTCGTCGCGCTCTACTCCGACGGCTGACGAACCTTCACGCTGCGTCTCGCCAGGACGACGAGATACCTGCGAGCCCACCTCCTTCGCGCCAAGTTCCGTCCCCCCGGGCCCGCTCACCTCAATTCGCTGGGTCGCCGTCGCCGGCGGGCTACCCGATGGACGGCACCATGCACGCGAAGGCGGTCGAGCCCGCGGCCAGTGCGGCCCGGGCGACCGGAGACGACCCACCGGCCGACGTGGCCGCAGCGGCATCCTGGACAACGAGCGCGGTGACCATGCCAAACATCCCGTCGGGGCCTTCGGCATGTTGGAGGATGTGGCAATGGAACGCCCACGCGCCGGGCTCCTCGCATCGGATGACGACGTCCCATCGCTCGCCTGGGTTCACGCCAAGGGTGTCACACGTGAACGCCGCCGATCCGAGCGGGTAGCCATCCCGCGCGACGACGCGCATCGGCATCCCGTGGAGGTGCCAGGGATGCATCATGTTCCCCTCGTTCATGAAGCGGATCACGATCGTGTCGCCAAGGGTCGCGACGATCGGTGACGTCGCCGGGAATCCGCGCCCGTTGATGGTGAAACCGCCAAGGGCATCGTTGCTGATCCAGACGATGTCCTGCCTGGCGCCATACAGCGCGTCATACCGCTGTCGGGGATCGAGCGGCTCGACGATGAACGCCCCGAGCAGACCTCGGCCGACCTGGTCCGTCGCGTTGTGGTGGCTGTGGTACATGTGGGAGCCGGGGGTCCGCGCGGTGAACTCGTAGGTGAAGGTCTCGTCTGGCTGAATCGGGTCCTGCGTGATGTGGGGCACGCCATCCATGTTGTTCGGCAGACGTTGGCCGTGGAAGTGGACACCGGTCGTCTCGGCCATCTTGTTCGTGAAGATCGCCCTGACCCGGTCGCCCTCGGTGACGGTCAGCCGTGGGCCTGGCCACGTCCCGTTGTAGCCGAGACCGGGCACTGGGTCCTTCATGGCGTCGATCCGATGATCGACTTCCTCGATCGTCAGCTCGAACACCTTGACCCCGTCGACGATGCGAGGCTCCAGGACCGCATTTCCGGGGCGGTCCATGGATGCGCCCTCGCCATCCAGAAAGCGCTCGACGACGGCGAGCGCGTTGGCGTCATGGTCAACGGCAGGCGCCGACGGGGCGGCCGAGGGGACCGGGCTGTGCTCCATGGACGGAGCGGCGGACGGTGGCGCCGACGAGGTCGGGGCCGGCTGGCTCGCGGCCGGTGCGGACGTGCTTGAAGGTGGATAGGTCCAGCGAGGCGCCGCCGCGACGGGGGCGCACGCCGCGACGCCCGCCGCGATGATGCCGCCGCCCGCGGCCCGCAGGATCGCTCGTCGGCTCATCGCGCCGGCGTCAGATGGTGACATGCTCGGTTCAGGGTGGGGACGTACGCCGTCCACCGGGCGGGTCGTGATGTCCATGGGCCCGATCATGGCATCACGGCATGGATCGCCGGAAGTGACCTCCGGCCCGTCGCCCTGGGTCGACCGGCATGGGTAGCTCGTTCAACGAGCTGCCGTCAGGATCCCAATGCGTCCGGCGACCAACGCACGATCAATACCACCGCCAGGAGCGCAAGATCGATCACGACACCGATCACAAGCCACGGATGGAAGGTAGAGCGCGAGGACCGCCAGCGATGTCCCCGCGCCCACGGCGACGGCGGCCGGCCATAGACCGCTGGGGAAGAGACCTAGCATTGCCCCGGCGGCGAATGCGAACGATGCGAGCGTCGCGACGACGAGCGCCAGCCCGATCCGCCGTGTCAGCTCGGGCGGGACGGCCATCCCTGTGAGCAGCCAGGAGCGCTCGAGCGTGAACGGCCAGATCGGGCCACCCGGCGTTGCCGGCGGTCGTGGCGTCAGGTAACTCATGTGGATCGCGCCGTGCAGGAACAAGAAGCCGGCCAGGAATACCTTCAGGAGCATCGTCGCGTCCTGATCGACGTCCGGCTTCGACCGTATCCGTCGACGAGCGCAATCCCTAGGGCCGCATGGCTCCTGACGGGCTGAGCATCGGCCCGAGATCGTCAGCGGAGTCGATACTCGGATCGGAGCTGGTCGCGGAAGTCCGGATGGGCGATCGCGATCAACGCGGCTGCCCGCTCATCCAGGCTCTTGCCGAAGAGGTCCGCCACACCGAACTCCGTAACGATGGTGCGCACGTGCGCACGCGTCGTGACGACGCCGGCGCCCGGCTGTAGCGTCGCCACGATCCGCGACACCGTTCCGCCGGCGGCGGTCGAGGGTAGAGCGATGATCGCCCGTCCCTCCGACGCCAATGCCGCCCCCCGGACGAAATCCATCTGCCCGCCGACGCCGGAGTACATGCGGTGCCCGATGGAGTCGGCGACCACCTGTCCGGTGAGGTCCACCTCGATCGCGGAGTTGATCGCCACCATGTGTCGGAACGTCTTGATGACTGAGGAGTCGTTGGTGAAATCGACCGATCGCATCTCGACCATCGGGTTGTCGTGCATGAAGCGATACAGGCGATCGGTCCCGAGCACGAACGCCGTGACGATCTTGCCCCTATTTCGCTCCTTGGCCTCGCCGGTGATCGCCCCGGCCTCGACGAGGTCGACGACCGAGTCGGTGAACATCTCGGTATGGATGCCGAGGTCGCGTTTGTCGCGCAGGAACAGCGCGGTCGCGGCCGGGATCGCCCCGATGCCGAGCTGGAGCGTCGCCTCGTCCGGGATGAGGTCGGCGACATACGCACCGATCTGTCGTTCGACGTCCCCGATAGTGCCGAGTGGGTGCTCGTATGGGGGAACGTCGACCTCCACCGCGACGTCGATCTCGCTGACGTGGATGAAGCTCTCTCCGAGAGTGCGCGGCATCGAGCGGTTGAACTGGACGATCACGGTCCGCGCGGCGCGGATCGCGGCATGGATCGCCTCGACCGATGTCCCCAGCGAGCAGAACCCGTGCTGGTCCGGCGGTGTCACATTGACCAGGACGGCATCCAGCTCGAGCGCCCGGGACATGAAAAGGCGGGGGACGTCGGAGAGGAAGACCGGAACGTAGTCGGCCCGACCCTCCTCGACCGCGGCGCGAGCGTTCGGCCCGACGAAGAGCGCGCGGTGTCGGAGGTGGCGCTCCATGCCCCGCGCCAGATGCGGCCCCGGACCCTCGATGTGGAGGTGGACGACGCTGACATCCGTCAGGTCGGCCGCTTTCGCCCGGGCGACGAGTGCGTCGAGCAGGACCGAGGGCGCCGCCGCGGCGCAATGGACATACACCTGGTCACCGCTGTCGATCAGAGCGACCGCGTCTTCAGGGCTGACGATGCGCATACCCGGACTCTACGGCTATGAGTGACGGGCCAGGGAGTGCCCCGCACCCCTGGCCCGTCCTCGGCTGCTCAGGAAAGTGCCCTGTCCTGGGCAGCCGTCGCGAGTTGGGCGCCCCATTGCCGGGCTCGCTCGACTTCGCCAGCCTTGAGCGGACCGTACTTGCCGGTAACGAGGAACTTCTGGCCCTTCGTCAGGGGTCGATAGCCGGCTCGCTCCAACTCGTCGGTGATCGTCCCGATCGACCCGCCCGGTGAGAATCTGAACCTGGTCTCGAAGGCAGCGACGCCCGCTTTGCCCGCCGGAAGCGCGTCGAGCCACGACCGCATCGATCGGTGACTCGTGTCGGCCGGCGTGGGGGCGCCGTACTCGCGTAGCAGCCCCGCCCGAACGGCGTCCGTCGGCAGCCGGAAGCCCAGGACCGGTGCTCCCACGACCACGAGATCCGCGCTGGCCACGACGTCGGCGCTGGCTTCATCGGTCGTCATGGCCGACGCGTCGGGACCGATTCCCTCGGCGATGGCGCGGGCGATCGCGGCGGTGTTACCCCAGAAGGATTCGTAGACAACGACAGCATGCATGGTTGGATACCTCCGTTGGCTCGATCGTGCGGCGTCGCTGGTCCTGGTGGCAGAGCCGAACGGCCCGCACATCGAGGGCCACCCGTACATGAAACGACCCGCCGGCACGCACCGGCGGGTCGTCTGGCCTGTTAGGCCTGACCGAGGTCAGACGGACATCGGCCGGTGCGTGTACGTGCCACCCGTGGCATACCGAGTCACGAGTCCGACGATCCCGCCAAGCACGACGCCACCAACCAGCGCGGGAACGAGCGCGAGCCCATCCCACACCGGGCCGAACGCCTGCAGGCCGACGATGAACTCGCTCGCGATGATCGCGCCGAACGCGGCCGCGATGCCGTCGACGAGCCACTCATAGCCGGTGTTGGCCTCACCGATGAACTGGGCTGCGACCCCGAAGACGACTGCTCCGACGATCAAGAGGATCCACCCGCCGAGACCGAGAGTGATGGCGAGTTCCACCTGACTACCTCCTTTCACGACGCACCGTTGGCGTCTCGGTAGTCATCGTCGCGCGTTGCGGGCGAGCCCGAAAGGGCCGAGCGACCCGCTTGCCATCGCCGATCCGCCCCATCAGGCGCCCACCCGCGCGGTCCTCCTATGCCGAATGGAAGGGCGCCGGCCGTTCAGGAAGGATGATCGGCCCGATGCTTCGCGACGAAGGCGGCCGCTTGGGCCCGGCGTTCGAGATTGAGCTTCGACAGGATCGAGCTCACGTAGTTCTTGACGGTCTTGTCCGACAGGAAGACCTCGGCTGCGATCTCCTTGTTGGTCATGCCCTCTGCGACGAGCATCAGGATCTTCTGCTCCTGGCCGGTGAGCTGCGACAACTCGTCCTGGTAGGTGCCTGACGCGATCCGGCGGACGCGCTCGAGGACCTTCTCGGTCACCGCCGGATCCAGCAGCGATTCGCCGCGACCTACGGTCTCCAGGGCGGCGACCAGGTCGCGCGCTCGAACCTGTTTGAGGAGATACCCCGAGGCCCCTGCGACGATCGCCGAGAGGACGGCGTCGTCGTCGGGATACGAAGTCAGCATCACGACGCGGGTCTCCGGGAACTCGGCCCGGATCTCGCGACACGCCTCGATGCCGGAGCCGTCCGGAAGGCGGACGTCCATGACGATGATGTCCGGCCGGAACCTTCGAGCAGCCTCGATCGACTCGGCGACCGTGCCCGCCTCCGCGACTACCTGGAATCCGGGGCGACGGTCTAAGAGCGCGACGAGTCCCTGACGAACGACCTCGTGGTCGTCGACGACGAGCAGTCGAAGTTGCTTGGCCGGCGCTGTCCCGCCTGCTGTTGCGTCAGTCACCAAGTCGCCTCTTCCTGGTCGGTGGGCCGATCCGCCGTGGATCCGCGCATGGGAATGAGGACGATGATAGTCGTCCCGCCCCGGCCGCTCTCGACCTCGAGCGTCCCGCCCAGCCGGCTCGCGCGGTCGCGCATGTTGGCGAGCCCGAGATGGCCACCGGGAACGGCTGCTCCGCTATCGAAGCCCATCCCGTCGTCCACCAGCTCCATGCGCAGCTGGTCCGCATCGCGCCGGAGTACGACGCGCGCAGTGGTCGCGTGTGCGTGGCGCGCGGTGTTGGACAACGCCTCACGGGCGATCTGCAGCAACTCCCCCCGTGCGTGCGCCGCGATCTCGATCCGCTCGTCGGGCAGGTCGAGATCAACCTCCATCACGTGGTTCTGCCGGACCTGGTCGGCGAGGGCGGCCAGCAGGTGGCCGAAATCGGTGGTATCCACGAGTCTCGGCCGGAGACCCACCACGAACTGGCGAAGATCGCCAATGGCGCCGTTCAGGGTGTCGATGGCGCGGTCGACACGTTCGTATGCGTCGGCGCGATCGGTCTCCATCACAGCAGGGACGTCCTCGAGGGAAAGGGAGATCGCGTAGAGCGTCTGGATGATCCCGTCGTGAAGATCCTTGCCGATCCGCTCACGCTCATCGACGACGGCGAGGTGCTGGACCGCCTCGTGGAGGCGGGCGTTCTCCATCGCGATCCCCGCGTGCAAGGCGAAGAGCTCGACGAGACGCTGATCGTCCTCGCTGAAATCCTCCGCCGACAGCTTGTCCGTCAGGTACAGGTTCCCGATCGTGCGGTTCTTCAGACGAATAGGAACGCCAAGCAGTGATCTCATCGGCGGATGGTTCGGCGGGAAGCCGTAGCTCGCCGGGTGCGCGGTGATCTCCGGTATCCGCAGTGACCGACCCTCCGTGATGATCAATCCCAGGAGTCCATGGCCCTGTGGCGGCGCACCGAGGAGCCTGCGCTGCTCATTCGTGATGCCGCTCGTGATGAACCGCTCGATGTGCCGCCGATCGTCGGCCAGGATCCCCAGCGCGGCATATCGCGAGCCCACGAGCGCTCGCACGCGATCGACGATCAGCTGGAGTACGCCTTCGACCGCCAGCACCCCGGCGACCGCACCGATGGCGTCGCTGAGCGCCTCGACGGCGGCGCGGCCAGTCGCGTCGAGTGTCACCGTGGACGTCGCCTGGCTCGGTGGCCTCACCAGCGCAGCCTACCAAGCAGCGTGCGGCGATGCGACGCGCGGCACGGCACAACGGGCCGAAGGTCACTTTCGCGGGCGATTCCGACGGGCGAGACTGCGCGGCATGACGTTCGCCGTCGAACCCATCCGCGCATCACAGGATCCTGCCTCGATGGAGATCCGCCGGGTGCTCCTCGCGACCGATCTTTCCCCGACGACCGAGCCGGCGACCGACTGGGCCTTCGACCTCGCGCGGCGGACCGACGCCGCGCTCCTCGTGGTGAGCGTGATCGATCCGCGGGAACTCGTATTACCCACCGGCGCGTTCCACACGCGCGTGGACCAGGTCCGCGACCGACGGGAGGCAGCCGCCCAGGGCCTCGTGGAGCGGGGCCGGCAGGTCGGCGTCACGGTGAGGTTCCTCGTCTGGACCGGCGAGCCCGGCGAGTCGATCGTCGCCGCGGCCGAGGCCGAGGACATCGACCTGATCCTGGTTGGTGCCCATACGCGTGGGCCGATCGGGCGGTTCCTGATGGGCAGCGTGTCCGAGTATGTGGCTCGCCACGCCCCGTGTCCCGTCCTCATCGTCCGCGAGGCCGCGAGGGGCCGCCCTGCATCGCTCGGGGCGGCCTGGTCGTCCCGGCTCCACGTCGGGGTGGATGAAGACCGCCCGCCAGAGGGCGGGCGGTCTTCGGATCGCTTGGCGGGCTGACGCCCCGCGTCAGCCGGTCTCGCTGCCGGTTGGTGTCCCGCTGGCAGTGCCGGCGGGCCTGTCTCGGTTGAAGAGGGCACCCGGGCGCCAAGGCGCACCGAGCGCCGGGAGCAGGTAGCGGTCGAGGCCGTAGTAGCCGGCGACACGCCACGCCAACATCAGGCCGACAGCGAGCGTGAACATGATCGGATTCGTTGAGGCAGAACCGGCGAGGAGGAACGACATATTCATCAGGGCGCCGAAGAACGCCGCGATCCCGGTCAGCGCTCCGACCAGCAGGCCGATCCCGATGGCCAGTTCGCCGAAGGTGATCACGTAGGCGAACCACCCCTCGTGATTGCCGTTCAACAGCATCTGGATGAAGTCGCGATACCACTCGAACGTGATCGGCGGTCGTCCCTCCTCGGGGATCGACGCCGCTCGCTCCCAGTAGCTGCGCAGCGCGGAACCACCCTGCATCCAGGCCGGGTCCGTGAACTTGTGCCAGCCAGCTTCCAGCCAGGCGAACCCGACGAACAAGCGGATGGGCAGCCAGAAGAGCCCTGCCCTGGAATTGTTGAAGAGGAACCGCACGAATCGCGGTCCCTCGATCTCGACCTCCTGGGCCTCGGCGCTCTTGCGATCCTCGAACAAGGCGATCAACAGCACGATGAAGGTGATCCAGAAGGCGACCGTTAGGACAGTGCGGATGTCGCCTTCGATTACATACCAGGGGTTGAACAACAGGACCAATAGGATCGCGGCGAGCGCCCCGATCGGGACCGCCAGTCTCCGCAAAGTCGACACGGGTCTCCCTCCACCTCGATGTGAGATCGGCTCGACGGCGTAGGGTCGCCCGCCGGCGATCTCATGGCCCCACTCTCGCTATTCTGCCACCGCGTGAAACGGGCCCGAGGTCACGACATTCGGGCCCGTTCGACTCTCTCGTTGCGTTACACCCGAAGAGCTTCGGGCCGCGCGCGGCCGATCCGCGGCGCGTCCACCGCCCAACACTCGAGCCCCGACCACGACAAGCGCGCCGGCGATCAGACCGCCAAGGAGCGCCTCATCGAATGCCAGCCCGTCGATGATCGGTTGGCTCTCGTCGACGGTCGCGCGTCCGAAGACCACCTCGCTCGCGAAGAGCCCGCCCGCGAACCAGCCGATCGCCGCGACCGGCCCGACCCACCGTGTCGATGGCTTCCGAACCAGGTGAGTCAGAAGACCGAAGCCCGCGGCAAGGGTGATGAGCAGGCCCAGACCTGCAATCCCAAGATCGAACTGCATGTCGCGCCTCCTTCCTGCGGGTCGTCGGTCGACGACCGCGCCACCTTGCGCTTCCCTACGTGGCGACCGTGGTGACGGCCTCTCCCCCGGCGGCCACGAGCGCGGCGTCGGCGCCGTCACGCCGCGGCGATGCACTCGACACCTCCAGGCGTTCGGCCCGTTCCTTGATGCCCAGCATCTGCTTGCGCGTCATGAGGAAGACCCCGAAACCAACGAGCGGCAACGTGAATGCCGTCCATGGCTTGTCGCTCTCGCCGAAGCGGACTCGGAAGCGTTCGCTCAGGCGCGTCCGCCCACCGGTCAGCGGCTCGAGGACGAATGCCCAACTCGCCGCGAAGTCGGCAGGCTGTGCCACGCCCAGGAATGCTCCCGTCGCTTCGACATTGGCGTCCGCTCGACCGACGTCGGCGATCCGTGCGGCGTCCGCCTGTCGATCGACGAGGTCCGAATCCGAATAGAGCACGAGCGCCCGTTCGGGCTCGAGCGATCGGACCTCGAACCCGCCGCCCGGGTGGGTCGGCACGACAGCACCGACTGCGAGCCCCTGCCACTCAGGGACGATCCGGTCGACACTGGTGCCGGCCATGTCGATCTGGTCGTAGCTGTACCAGCCGGCGCGGCCGTAGCCCATCTGGACGAGCCACGGCCACACGGCCGACGGCGGCGCTTGGACAACGATCGAGCGCGTGTCCGTGGTGGACGCCGCCGGAACCAGATCGTCGCCCGGCAGTTCGCGGGCAACGTCCAGCTCATCGATGCCCCAGCTCCGCCACCATGGTTGGACGACCTCCCGGTAGGCCACGACGGCACCGCCGATAGCGAGCCCGGTCAACAACAGCCTTTTCACGATCAACCTCACGCTCATTATTTGGGGCCGGAGACGTCGGCGGCCGACCGCCGGCGAGCCGGCGGGCAGAAGTCAGGCGTGCGAAAGCTCGAGGTCGCGGGCCCGCTTCAGTTCTCGCGCGATCCCGTGCGCCCAGGCCTCGATCGCCGGCCAGTCGCGGAAGTCGCCGGCAGGGAGCGCGTCCCGCACTGCTGGCAGCAGCCGCGTCAGGCGCTCCAGGACGCCGCCTGGGGTGAGATCCGGGTCCCAGGCTCCGTAGAAGACACGTTGATCGCGGGTCGGCAGGTCCCGCTCGAACTCCTCGAACTCCTTCGGTTCCGCCTCCTTGACGGGATCCTTCCCGCCCGTGGGCGTGCTCCCGACGGGACCGCTGCTGAAGAGCCAGACCGGACGACCGGCCAGTGTCTCGTGCTCGCGCCGCACGAATCGCGTCGCCTCCTTCAGCCAGCGACCGTAGTAAGCGGCGCTGCCGATCACGAAGGCGTCGTAGCCGTCGACAGGGCCGGCCTGGCCCACGGGCCGAAGCGTGACGTCGAAGCTCTCCTCCTTCAGAGTGTGGGCGATCCGCTCAGCGATGCCCTGGGTAGCCCCGTGTCGACTCGCATAGGCGACAAGGATCTTCATGGCCGTCTCCTTCCGTGGCCCGCGCTCAGGCGGTATGCAGCCATGTTTGCGCCCCGCGCCCCGGCGGCGGTAGGGCCACGCGTCCCGAATGTCACAGGGCCGGTTCACCAGTTGACGGTTCACCTGCCGCTGGCCACATGACCTCTGGCCCTTCGCATGCGCAGACGGCGATGAGTGCCGTCGGACCCGTCTCATCAGCTCCCGCTAGCGCGGCGTGAATGGGAAGAACGGGTCGACGGGCGGCGGGCGGAGCTTGGTGTCATCGAGCGACCAGGTCACGTCGGCCCTGACGTCGACGATGCCCGGCACCATGGCGACGGCTCGGCCGACCATCTCGGCCGTCGAGCGACTCTCGACTCCACCCACGATCGTGGCCACGCCGTCTTCCACGTTGACGACGAAACCCGCCGGGTCGAGCCAGAGGATGCGCCGCACGACGTCCTGCCGGATCGTTTCCGCCAATTCCTGGTCTGACCGGACATATGCGCGAACGAGGTCTGCGCGGGTCACGATGCCGACCAGCCGACCGTCATCGAGGACCACGAGGCGATTGACGGCATGCCTCGTCATCGTCCGAGCCGCCTCGCTGATCGAATGACTCGGGCCGACGGTGATCGCGGGACTGGTCATCGCCTCCGCCGCGGTGGTCGCCTCGAGCTTGGCGCGGTACGTGCGCGTGGCCTTCGTTTCCCCGAGCAGTCGTTCGAGTCGGCGGTGTGGCATTGCGTCGGCGCCGCTTTCCTTCAAGAGGAAATCGGCCTCGGACACGACACCGACGACGCGCTTGTCAGCGTCGACCACAGGCAGGCCACTGATGCCGTGCTCGACGAGCAGGTTCGCGACATCCTTAAGTGGCGCGTCGTGGCTAACGGAAATCACAGACGTGGTCATCACGTCGCGGACGGTCATCACGGGACTCACCCTTCCTTTCCTGTCGGTACTCCTGGACGCGATCCGCTCGTGCGCAGGTCGCCTGGCGGCGGCGCGGCGCCCGCGTCGCTCGGCATCCCAGCCTCTAACAGCGGGATGAGGAAACGCTCCTCGCGCGCCATGTGGGCACGGAGGATCGCCTCGAGGGCGAACAAACGCGCTCGCACCTCGATCACAGGCGTGTTGGTCGGGGCATCGTGGAGCTGGGCCCGTGCCCTCGCGAGCGCGTGTGCGGCATCGCGGATCTGCTGATGCTCGAACGACATCAGCTTGGTCGCCCAGGGCGTCCCGGCGCGCCTGGCGATCTCGGGGTAGAGCCAGCGATCCTCCCATTTCGCGTGCGGTTCGAGCACGGTGTCGATCCAGTGGAGGACTTCAAGGGCAGCGATCGACAACTCCTCGTTCGTCCCGCGAATTGCCCCGACCTCGTGGATACGGTCGATGCCCCGTCCCAGCCCCCTATGCTCGTACGACACGAAGTCGTGCTCCGGAAGCGTGCCTCGTCGTGATTCCGTCACCGGGTCCATCCTCCGGGCTTCGGGCTCGTTCCCGCACTGTCTGCTCCGGCGGCTCCGGCGAGTAGGGCCGTCAGTCACGTCTCGGCACGCGCGATGGCCCTGATTCGATCCAGGTGCGTGGGAACTCCGTTCTCACCCAGGCCGAGCCGGACGTCCGGTCCCCGGGAGCGTGATCGTGGGCGCGCATCGGCCGGACGGCTTCGGGTGAGTCGGCAGCAAGCCTGGATCCACGAACCACCGGCACCATCGACGCGAGGAAACAATGCCCGATCGGATCGGGCCACTCGGCACGTGGCATCGCATTCGTCGAGTCCGAGCATGTGGCGATGAACTCCCGGGATCGCAGCCGGAACGGCCGCGGACGATCGCCTGCTTCCAGCGTCTGGCGACACCCGTCCGAGGTGATGGCACGGCGCGGCATGCTTCTGATCGTGGTCGCGGCTTTGGTGCTGACGGCGGTGATCGTGCTCGCCGATGGCTTGGGGACCCTGCCATGAGTCGATGGACGCGGACCCGCTAAGCCGACTCCTCGGCGCGGCGCGCGAACGCCTCGAGCGCGACCGGCAGAGTCGCGAAGAGTCGATCAGGCCCGATATGGGCGTCGAGCCCGATCCGTTCGAGCTGGATCCGCAAGTCTTGCTTTACCCGCGCCAGCGCGAGCAGGATGCCACGCCGTTCGAGCTCATCGTGGAGCTCGCCTAGCGCGTCGGCCGAGGTCAGGTCGATCTCGACGATCGCTTCGGCATTCAGCAGCAGCCATTCCACCCGCACCAGGCAGCCACCGTGACGCCGGCGACGACGTCAGGCCGGAGCCAGGCCCGTTCGTAGCGTGCAAACAGCGCCCGTCCGGTGAGCGCAGGGTTCGCCGTCACACTGCCAGTTTCCCTCTCTCAGATCCTCGCGCGCGGACCGTGGGGGGCCCTGCGCGGTGGTCGCCTCCACGCCTGGCTCGCGATCCTACGCGGGGAGGCTGCTCGGAACCCAGTGGAACCAGAGGACTGCGGCGAGGACAACCACGTCCACGACGACCGCACCGATCGTGCTGGTGGCCGGGAATGCCGCCGGGAAGAGGAGCACGCCGACCAACGACACGACTGAGGCCACGATCACGAGGGGCGTCCACCAAGCCTCCGGCAGCCAGCCCATCACGACCCCGGCGAGCACGCCGAACGCCACGATGGCGACAGTCCAGAGGGCGACGCCGACGGCTCCGGTGATCGACTGACCGACAGCTCCGGTCAACAGCCACGAGTCGCCGTTCCACGATGGACTGGCGACGGCGACCTTGGATACCTGCAGAGGACCAAGGATGTGCCCGATCCCGTGGGCGAGCAGCACGACAGCGATCGAGATCCTGAACAGCCGAAAAGCCTCCGTGTAGGCCTCTGATCGAACGTTGTTCACCGTCCGTCACGGCGGCGGCCACGGAGAAGTGCCGTCGGTCACATCGAGCACGGTCGGTCCGGCACTGGCTCGACCCGGAGCCGCTGCACGACGATCGCCAAGAAGCGATTTTGCTGCGCAGGGACCAACTGGCCGCCCCCGTGGTGGAATGAAAAGGAGGACTGAGATGTCCAAGCCCACGATCACCAAGCTCTTCGTCGGCGGGATCGTCGCGATCTTCGCCGGTCTGATCGTCGGCCTGTTCGCGGGGATCCTCGCGTTCGGGAGCACCCAGGTCGTCATGGACGGGCCGGATGTCACGACATTCCATGCGACTCCGTTCGCCTGGACGATGATCGCCGTGGCGACAGTCGGCTTCCTCGCCATGGTCGGCGGCGCTGTGGCCGGCCTCGTGGCATGGATCGGTGCGTTGATCAACACCGCCCAGCTCGACGACAAGGTGTGGTTCATCGTCCTGCTCGTGCTGGGTCTCTTCAGCTTCGGGTTCTTCGCGATGGTCGCTTACGTCATCGCTGGACCGGACAGCACGGAGCGATTGCAGGTCAGGTCCGCCCCTGCGGCGATGTAGGTAGGAACCGTGCGTTGAACGCAAGGAGGGCGGGTCGGGTGGAAGGGATCATCGAGACCCTTGCGAGCGGCCTCGGCAACGGCGTGGGCTGGCTGGCGGAGCACGGTGTCCTGTTCGGGGTCTTCGCCCTGATCTGGATCGCGTTCGGCGCTGGCCTGCTCTGGAGTCAGGGAAGCGTCGACCAAGTATGGGAAACCATCCGAGGTCTGCCATTGATCGTCCAGGCCGTGGTCTGGTTGCTGTTCCTGCCGGTGATGATCGGCCTCTGGATCTGGGAGACGTCTTGGCCGCTGATCGTGAGGGTGATCCTCGTCGTCGCGATCGCGGGCTGGAACCTGCTCGTCTTCCTGCCCCGCGCACTCCAGGCCGCTCGACCCTGACAGGCTGCGGCCAGGACCCATCATCGACGGCCGGGCACGCGTCACGATCTGGGCGTGCCGGCCTCGGGATGATGGGGAACGTCGTGGTCCTTTGGGTTGAGTCGAAGGGCCGGTCAGCCGGCCGGCCCTTCGGCATCCAGATGATGCGCTACGGACAGGGGATTCCCAGGTGGTCCATCGACCGGCACATGACGTCGTTTCGCTCGTCCTGGGAGCGGATGCCCTCGAAGCCGAACCCGAAATGGAGAGTCCGGAAGTCGGCGTCGGAAGGATCCATCCCGACGACCGCGCCCTCGGCAAAGCCGACGTCGGTCGTGCGGGACCAGTCGTTGGGATTTGGCGAGCTGCCGGTCGGGACGCCGGCCGGAACGGTCCATGCCCCGGTCCCGGACTCGAAGCCCTCGGTCGTGCCCTCCCAGCTGAGGGTCACGTCGTCGAACCACGCCCCAAGGCCTTGGGAGGCCCAGTCGCTGACATACGAGAAATAGATCTCGATATCGTGCCCGGCGAACGGCGTCAGGTCGATCGCCCAAGGCTCCCAGCCGGCCGAGCGGCCGGAGTGAGCGTTCCAACCGGCACCCGCACAGTCGGCGCCCTGGTACTGGATCAGCCATGGATGCAGCTCGTGCCAGCCCTCCGGGCAACTGTCGCCGGTGCTTTGGTTGGTATGCAGGTTGGTATCGGGCATGGTCTGCCACGTCCCGGCCGTGGTGTCATGGACCTCCACGAACACGAAGTCCCAATTCGGCTCGGTGTCGTAGGAGGTGAAGAACGTCATCGTGCCGCCCCCGCCTGGCACGGTGGCGTCGCGCTTGATCCGCTTGTACGTGATGTCCGCGCGATCGGAGTACAGGTACTGCGTGCCGCCGTGCGGCTGGAATGCGCCAGCGACACCAGTCACCCATTCGGCCGACGCGGTGCTGGTGAACTGCGGGTAGTCGGTGGTGTTGAGCAGGCTGCTCGTCGTGATGAACGCCTCGGCGCTCACCTGGTTGTTCGCACTGCTGCCCTCCTCCATCATCCAGGAGGTGCCGTCGAATGGAGTCGACAGCCCGTTGATGTCGTACGGGTCGCTCGGACCGGCGAGGCCGGCGTTGTCCTCGTAGACGTACGAGCCGAGCCAGTACTGGAGGAAGTCGTCGTCGGCGATCCGGCACTCGACCCGGGTCTTGTTCGGGACGGTCCCATCGCAGAATGGTGGGGTGCTGACCGGGTTGAACGGGAAGGCCTGCGCCAGCTGGACCCCGGCGTGCTGTCCGGTGAAGAGCAGGTTGCCGCCTTCGTTGAGGAATGCCCGGACCTCGAGCATCTCGCGGAAACCGAGCGTCGAGAATCCGGTGCCGGGCACCTGACCCGGCTCGCGGGTCAGGAAATCGTTACCCGTGTACCAGAGCACCACGTCGTAATGCCCGAGCGCGCCGAGGTGACTCGGTGCCTTTCGACCCATCGCGTCGACGTTGTACACGTCGTAGGTGATCCCGTTCGCGTCGAGGGCGTCGGTGTAGAAGTCGAGGTAGAACGGCCCGTTCGCTGAGGGATACGCAGGGTCGTTCGTGGCCCCGGTGTAGTCCTCGGCGGACAAGATGAGCACCTCGGCCGGGGTGTCCTCGACGACCGTGAAGGTGAACGACTCGCTGGTCTGGCCACCACCGGTGAACCACACCTTGACGCTGTCGCCCGGGTCGATGCCGGTGACATTGCCGCGCATGTAGCGGAAGTACTCGTCGCCGGCGGCGCCGAAGCGGTCACCTCCGATCCACTCTGTCGTGCCGACGGGCGGGGCCGCCACACCATTGATGGTGTAGTTGAGCGTGACCGCATCATTCGGGGTGCCATCGTTGTTCAGGTCCCGCTTGGCAAGCACTTGGACCGGCTGCGGGTCGCCATACGAGTGGGCGAAGGTCAGGTCGCTGAAGGGATTGGACGCCTTCTGCGGGTCGATCTTCGAGACGTCGAGGTAGAACGGCTGCACGGTGGTGCCCACCGAAGACACTGGATCGTCGGGATCCAGCGCCGACAGCGCGACGCTTCGCGCGAAGGGCAGGACGCGGTTGAACTCGGCGTTGATCTGCCCCTCCTTGTCCGGGAAGATGAAACCGTCCCCGGTCGGCCCCTCGCTCAATTCCGGGACCCACCCAAGCGTCCCGTGCTCGGTGTAGGCGAAGTCGTTGGTGTCGCCGTTGGTGATATACAGCTCGGCGCTGCTGATCCCGGGGTTGAACCCGGGGATGGCCGGCTGCTTATCGGTGCCGGTGAGCGCCACGAAGATCGGGTCGTCGGCCGTCGGCGTGTCCATGATCGCGCCGAGCCCATAGAGGAGCCATTGGCCGACCGAGTGGAAATTGATATGGAAGGCGAAGTCCATCTGGTCGTAGAGGTCGACGATCGCCTTGGTCTCAGGCTCGGAGGCCGCTGAGGGGCCACGGTAGGTCTCGCTCGAGTCAGGGGTGACGATCCCTCGTCGTCCCAGCCCCAGTGCTCCGCGTAGTTCCGATTGGGATCGACGCCATCAAGGCCGTTGATGATCCCGTTCTCGTCGTTGTCCCGAAGGTTCTTCCTCCACAGTCGATTGCCTTCGCTGAACGTGTACTGGTAGCCGTCGGGGTTCGAGACGAGGACGAACCACAACTCGGTCGACTGGAGGAGGCTGATGATCTGGGGATCGCCTTCCCGGTACCGCTTGATGTACCACTCGAGAAGTCGACGGTTCACCTCGCCGCTGATCCATTCGCGGGCGTGCTGCAGGGAGTTGTAGAGGACCGCCGGCTTCTGGCCGGTGCCAAGCCCGTTGCCCCCGACGGTGAGCTGCAGCGCGATGATGTCGCGCGGCGTGTCATCGGACTCGCCGGGCACCCCGTTCGGGTTGGTCCCCCACGTCTGCCCGATCACCTCGAGCTTGAGGAGGTCCGGGTTGGCCGCGGCGATCGCGTGGGCGTAGGCATCGAAGCCATTGGGGCCGTCGTTGTCGCGCCACACCTTGAAGCCGGCTGTGCTCTGCTGCTTGGCCAGCTGCGTGGCGGTCAGCCCGTTGTCGTTACGCCAGAGTTCGAGGTTCACGCCCATCTTTCGCACGGCGATCCGCTCGTTGGGCTTGAGGACGAGGGTGATACGCGCCTGCTGGTTGGCGAGCAACTGGATGTCGGCGACATCGAACCCGGCCTCGATGATCCGCTGGACCAGCGTGGTGCTGACGACGGCTTCGTACATGTCCAGGCGGCCGTTCGGCGTGGCCGCCGTCTTCGCCACAGGCGCGGACGACGTCGTCGATGAGGTGGGGGCCGCCCCGGCGCCGATCGGCACCGCGAAGGCATTGATCAGGAGGGCTGTCGACAGGATGGCGAAGAACGCCTTCCGGCGGTCGGTCATGCGAACCCCCTTCGGGCAAAGCCCTAGTTCGGGAACGGACAGCCCCGGCGATGAGTCGGTCGACCGTAGCGTTTGCAGTTGGCGTGGGAAACGTCATGGCGGCGCCTGACGTTTCAAATTCGTAACAGCGCTCGGTGCGAGCCGTTACGCCGACATTACAGCGGTGCGTGATGGCACCGACCTTGCCGTCTTGTCCTCGTTCGGTGCGCGACCGACCGGGCGCGCCTCACGGTCTCGCGCCGGGACCCTGCCAAAGCCGGTCGATCTCAGACGCCCTCGACGAAGGTCCCGAGAAGCAGGACCACGAAGGCGACGATGGCGGCGTAAAGCGCCAGGGTGCCGGTGGCGAAGCCGGCGATCGTGGCCGGCGCGAGGCCCGTGAAGAAGACGAGCGCCGCGAAGACGGTCAGCACGGCGGCGAGCACGATGGTGCGCGACTTTGGCGCGTGATTGCTGCGACGGCGCATCAGATCCCCCGCACCAGCGAGCCGATGATCAGGAGCGTCGGAGACGCGATGATCAGGATGCGAGCGAACTCCTGGCTGGCGCTGATGCCGACCACCGCGAGCGCATCCCCGACCACCTGGTTGAGCGGCGCGATGGAGAAGAGGCTGCCCTCCAGTGAAAGCCCGATCACCATCAGCACGACCGCGATCACGACCGTGGCCAAATAGGGCGGGTTCGGTTTCACGCTGGGAGTATAGGTCCGCTGGTTGAGGCGAACGGCTGGCCTCGGAGGCCAGTCGAATCGGTCTCCGCTGATGGCCCCGGATCCGGCCTGCCGACGTGCGGCGCCCCGCGCCGATGCACCTACC
>CAWABZ010000009.1:0-338498 GCA_963780425.1 uncultured Chloroflexia bacterium
TCTCTGGGAAGCTAGGTGACGGACCTGTGTCGTTGAGACCCGAGTCGCCAATCTACGACCCCGCGCCCCTCGCTTGCAAGCGGCGCGCAAGCCGCACCGGAGCGACAGTCATCCGTGTGTCGCTTCGCGCGACATAGGGTCAGGCATCCGGGGGCGCGGCCTCCTGTTAGGGCCTGTTCATGGATTCGACCTGGAACCTGCGCACGATCTCCATCCCGACGTCTGACCGCGCCTTCGCGCAGGCCGTTCGTCGAGCGATCGCCAAGGGAGTCGAGTCCCGGCGGCAACTCGAGGATGTGCTCCGGAGCACGTATCCGCGGGTCCGCGTTCGCGTTCGAGAGCTCAGCGGCGAGCCGGGCGTCACTTGGTATGTCTACCGCGACAGCGACTTTCCACGGCAGCCGGACGAGGCTCACTGAGGGCGCTTCACCCGACACTCGCGGGGCCATCAGGAAAAGACGAAGCGCCCGATCGATGATCGGGCGCTTCGTGCGTGTGACGCGGATCGGTGGTCGGCAGATCGGTTACTCAAGGCCCCAGAGGGTCGGGAAGGCCGGAACGTCGTGGCTGCCGAGGAAGGTGAAGTCCTCCAGCGCGCCCATGTCGTCGGTTCGACCGAGGATGCCGATGTATACGCCGTAGCCGGTGGTGACCCGGTAGTTGGCGTAGCCCTGGTCGTTGATGAAGCAGCCGGCGCGCATCGGACCGATCTCGCCGGGTTCCCAGGGGACGTATGCCCCTTCGCCCTCACCACGCGGCAGTCGGGGCCGCTCTCCAGCTCGACACCCTCGCGCGCCATGCGTGCGATGTAGGCCGCGACCATGTCCTCATCCCTGTCGTACAGGTAGAAGCCGATACGCGAGACCGCGCGATGGTCTGAGGCGCATTCGATCCCTGCCCGGCTACGGGATGGCAACCCATCGCGGACGGGCACACAGTCCTTCGCACCGCGCAGGATGCCGGCCAGCAGGTACTTCTCGTCCACGTTGAATGTCGGCTTGACGGGCTTCGGCTCGCGGCGTGGCCACCGGGTGCGGGCTTGGCCGTCGGTGCCGGCGGCTGGGCCGTTGGTGCAGGCTGCGACGGCCGAGGTGTGACCGACGGCTCCGGGCTCCGGGCGCCATCGGCGTGGCTGTCGGGACGCCGGCGTCACCCGACGGCGACGGGACAGGCTGGACGGGGCCGGACTGACAACCGGCGAGGGCGATGACGGCGACGAACGAGGCCGCCAGGACGAATGTGCGCATAGTGGTGGCTCCGATACCGGCCGGGAGGCAGTTCCGACCGTTGTCGCACCATGGCGCACGGGCATCGCCGTCGGGCATCGGCGCGGGTCCAGCATCGACGTGGACGAATGTCGTGACGTCGCGTGGACTACCGTTGTCGCCTCGTGGACCTGCTGACTGCCGTGCTCATCGGGATCCTGGTCTTCCTCGGTCTGTGGGCGCTGCTGGTGGTGGTGGTCTGGCGGTCCGCGCCATCGCGAGCCACGGCCATCGACGTCGTCCGGCTGCTGCCGGATCTCCTTCGGATGACCGCCGGGCTGGCGCGCGACCCGTCGACGCCACGCTCATGCAAGGTCGCGCTGGGCGGGCTCGCGGTGTGGCTCGCGAGCCCGATCGATCTGATCCCCGAGTTCGTGCCCGTCATCGGTCCGCTCGACGACATCGTGGTGAGCGCGATCGTGCTGCGATGGGTGGGCCGGCGGGTGGGGGAGGAGGCACTCCGGGCGCATTGGCGCGGCTCGGATGAGGGCTTCGGGCTGGTGTTGCGGTTATTGGGCCGATCGGGCGTGGACGCGTAGCCAGTGGCGTGGCGACCGGACCGGGACTTCGCCCCGGCGGCATCTGGAACATCCCCATGTTCCGATCTCGGCCTGAGCGCCTGAGCGGACGCAGATTTCGGCCCGATTCGGCCTTCCCGCGCTGTCTGGAACATGCAGGAGGTTCCAAATGGCGCCGGAGGCGGGTCTTTGACCTTGCTCAAGCGCTGATTGGAACATCGTGATGTTCCACGGGCCGGTGAGGCGGGGCACTGGCGCGAGTCGAGTGCCGTGGGGCGCGGTCTGGGCCGGAGCCGGCCGTCGTCGGAGGCGGAACCTCAGGCCCGGCGGCCGAACCCAAATCGACGGCCCCGGCGCTCCGGCTCGGCGTCCGGGACCGTGTACCCATCCGAGCCGAAGGCGGACGCGCTCAGCTTCACGAGCTGTTCGGCGGCGGGGGAGCGGGGCGCGCCCAGCACGATCGGCACGCCTTCGTTGACGGCCTTGAGGTACAGGAACGGGTCGTACGGCAGGTCGGTCGAGATCCGCGACCCGAGCGCTGCCTCGATGTCGCGCAATTTCAGGATGTCGCGCGCGAACATGTTGTTGAGCACGAAGGTCGATTTGGCGCCGATCGACGCAGCCTCGTTGAGATAGTCGAGCAGACCGTGGACCGCCTTGAGCGCGGAGATCTCGGGATTGACCGGGAGAACGATCGTCTCGGCGGTCTCGAACACCCGGAGCGCCCGCTCGTCGAGCACCGACCCGAGATCGACCACGACCGCGTCGTAGCCCTCCAGCAGCGTGCCGAGGATGTGCGAGATGTGGTCGGGCGTGATCAGCTCGGATGACTCCGGCGACGGCGGCGCGGCCAGGATGTGGAGGCCGCTGTCGTGACGGGTTGCGTACGTCCGCAGCAGCTCGGGCTCGCGGAGGGCCGCCTCGTCGCGCACCACGTCGGCGATGGTCAGCTTGGGTTCGAGGTTCAGATGGGTCGCGACACCGCCGAACTGCAGCGACAGGTCGACGAGGATGACCCGGTCGGCCTTCCGCTGCGCGGCGACCACAGCAAGGTTCGTGGCGATCGTCGTCGTCCCGACGCCACCCTTCGGGCTGTAGACGGCGACCGACCGCCGGGGGCGCGCCAGCGTGAGCCCGTCGGACGACACCACGGGAGCGAGGTCCTTCGATCGCTGGAAGCGGAGGAGCAGCGCCTCGACCCGTGCCTCGACCTCGCGCTGGTCGAATGGCCGGCCGACGACGTCGTCGGCGCCGGCCTCCAGGAAGCTGATGCGCTCCTCGACGTCGTCCGTGGCCGCCACGCACAGGATCGGGATCGCGGTCATCGACGGCGTCGAGCGGATCTCACGGCACAACTCGAACCCGGACTTGCTGCCCTTCGATCCCCCGGCACCGACATCGATGACCGCCAGCTGGTGCTCCGCGACCTTGGCGAACGCCTCGTCCGGGTCGGTCGTGCGGGTGACCGTGTAGCCGGCGCTGGACAGGATCGGTTCGAGCGATGCCGCACCGGTCGCGGCGGATTCGAGGACGATGATGGTGCTGGCGGGCACTGGGCCTCCGGTCTGGTTACGGTCGGCTGGCGGGAGTCGCGCAAGAGGATACATCGGCGACCGTTGCAGCCCGCCGGGCCGTCCGGACGACCCGTGCTAGACTACCGCCCGTTTCCTTTCCGCTCCGTGCCGGATCGGCCTGCCGACGTCAACGGGGCATTCCCATTGGAAGGAGTTGCTGCGCGCATGCGCCGATACGAACTCATGCTCGTGCTCCGCCCGGACGTCCCGGATGACCGGAGCCAGGCGGTCATCGACCGCATCACCCGCCAGATCACGGCGGCCGGTGGACAGATCGCCAAGGTCGCCCCGTGGGGCCGCCGCCGACTCGCCTACCCGATCGATCGGTATCGCGAGGGCTCGTACCACATCATCCTGTTCCACGCCCCTGGCGACGCACTCGCCGAGCTGGAGCACAGCCTCCTCATCACCGAGGAGGTCCTGCGACACCTCATCACCCGCGACGAGCGGCCCGTCAAGGCATCGCGACGCGAGGACGGGGCGGACGCCGACGAGACTGACGACACCGATCTCCCTCGCCTCGACCTGGAGGAAGAGGACGACGGTGGCGAGCGGATCGGCGAGGACGAGAGCGAGGCGGCCCCGGCCGCCATCGACTGAGGAGCGCGACGATGGCCCTGTGCAAGGTGATGATCATCGGCAACCTCGGGTCAGATCCCGAGATGCGCTATACGCCGAACAATCGGGCGGTGACCCAGTTCAACGTCGCCGTCAACCAGAGCACCAAGAATCAGCAGACCGGGGAGTGGGTCGAGGAGACCGACTGGTTCCGCGTCAGCGTCTGGGGCGATCGGGCCGAGCGCATGGCGGAGTCCCTGCGCAAGGGCAACAAGGTCTTCGTGGAGGGTCGGTTCAAGACCCGCCAGTTCGAAGGCCGTGACGGTCAGACGCGGACCTCGCTCGAGATCACCGCGGACTCGATCGTCAACCTCGAGCGCCGCCCGCGCGACGACGACGGTTCCTTCAATGCCCAGCCTGCCGGAGCCGGCTCGATGTCGGACGGCGGTGGCGGCGGTGGCGGTGGCGGCGGCGGCTGTGCGACCCCAGCGCGCCCCGACCGACGACACCGATATCGACGACCTTCCCTTCTGACCAGGAGTACTTGACCCATGCCTCCCGCTCGTTCGCGTAAGCGCGACGACTTCTATCGCGATCGACGCCGCCGCAAGGTGTGCGCGTTCTGCGCCGATAAGACCACCCTGATCGACTACAAAGAGGTCAACCGCCTCCGTCGATACCTCTCGGAGCGAGCCAAGATCGAGCCGCGCCGGAAGACCGGCACGTGTGCCGGGCATCAGCGCGAGCTGGCCATCGCGCTCAAGCGCGCTCGCCACGTCGCGCTCCTCCCGTACGCCCCGCAGCACCTGCGCCCCTAGTCCTCGGGCGGATGGCGTCGCGGAGCTTCGCCTCCGACCTCGGAGAGGTCGGGCCAGCAGCCCGGCAGCTCACCCGCTAGCGTGGTAGACGGGCTCCTCATGATCGTCGGCGGCGCGGCCGCCGGTGCCTTCGGGTCCCTCCTGGGGCTGGGGGGCGGCGTCCTCATCGTGCCGCTGCTGACCCTCGGGTTCGGGCTCGACCTCAGGGAAGCTGTCGGGGTCTCGCTCGTCAGCGTGATCATGACGAGCAGTGTCTCGGCGGGGGTCTACCTCGAGCGGCATCTGGCCGACCTGCGCCTCGGGATGCGCCTCGAGCTGTTCACGGCGATCGGAGCCCTCGTCGGCGGAACGCTCGCGTTCCTGATCGACGAGCGCTGGCTGTCGGTGCTGTTCGCCGCGCTGCTCGGGTATGTCGCGGTGTCGATGCTGCGGGCCGACGTTTCGTCCGACGATGAACCGGGCGCCGGCCGACCGGCGTACGAGGTGCGCAACCTTCCGATCGGCGTGGTCGGGTCGACCGGGGCCGGCGTCGCCTCGGCCCTGCTCGGCGTTGGCGGCGGCATCATCAAGGTCCCGCTCATGCACCTGGCGATGGGCATCCCGCTCCGTGTCGCGACGGCCACGAGCAACCTGATGGTCGGCATCACCGCGGCGGCGAGCGCGGTCATCTATCTGATCCACGGCGAGATCGATCCGTACGTCGCCGGACCGACCGGGATCGGCGTGTTCCTCGGGGCGAGCCTCGGGGCTCGCGTCGCCCACCGTATCGACCTGCGGATCCTGCGCTGGCTGTTCGTCGTGGTGCTGCTCTACACCGCGGTCCAGATGCTCCTGCGAGCGGCGTCGTGACCGATTTCGATCGAACCATCGGCCGGCTGCTGATCGTGCTGACCTACGTCGGCACCGCACTTCTGGTCGTCGGGGTCCTTCTGATGGTCGCGAACGGGATCCCGCCATCGAGTGGCGGTCCGAGCCTGGATCTCGCATCGATCCCGGGTGACCTCGTCGCCCTTCGGCCCGCCGGTTTCCTGTGGCTGGGCCTCCTGGCCGTGATCGCGACGCCGATCACCCGAGTCATCGCCGCCGCAGTGGGATTCGCGAGTCGCCGGCGACCGACAGATGGTGGTCGTGGCGGTCGCGACCCTCGTCGTCATCGGCGTCGCCATCGGCAGCGCGGTCGCGTTCGGCTGAGGCGCCAGCACTGCACGCTATACTCGGCCGACCGTGCAGGCCCGCGCGAGCGTATCGCGCCGTCAGCGCAGGAGTCGCCCGCATGACCACCGACACCACGTCCGACTCGCCGGCCCCCACCGCTCACCACGCGCCCACACCGGGCAGCATGGACGAGCTGATCTGCTACTTCGAGGGCGCGTTCGTCCCGATGAAGGACGCCAAGGTCAGCATCATGACCCACGCGTTCATGTATGGGACCGCGACGTTCGAGGGCATCCGCGCCTACTGGAACGAGGAGCAGGGCAAGCTCTACGGGCTGAAGGTGCGCGAGCACGTCGAGCGCATCCGCCAGTCATGCCGGATCCTGCTGATGCAGAACGTCCCGTCGGTCGACGAGTTGACGCGCCTGATCCTCGAGACCGTGCGACGGAACGACTTCCGCGAGGACGTGTACATCCGCCCGTCGTTCTACAAGTCGACCAAGGCGATCGGTGTCCGGCTCCACGACCTCGACAACGACCTGTCCATCATCACGTTGCCTTTCGGGAACTACATCGACACGGCCAACGGCGTGCGCGTGATGTCGTCGTCCTGGCGGCGCAATGCCGACGAGGCGCTGCCCGCGCGCGGCAAGATCGTCGGCGGCTACGTGAACATGGCCTTCCAGAAGTCCGAGGCCGAGCTCAATGGCTTCGACGAGGCGGTGGTCCTGACGGCGAACGGCCACGTGAACGAGTCGTCCGCCGCGAACATCTTCGTGGTCCGCGATGGTGTGGCGATCACCCCGACGGTCAGCGACGACCTGCTCGAAGGCGTGACCCGCAAGGCGCTGATGGAGTTGATGAGCAACGAAGGGATCCCGACGGCGGAGCGCTCGATCGACCGCTCTGAGCTCTACGTGGCCGACGAGATCTTCGTCTGCGGGACGGGCGTCCAGGTGTCGCCGGTCATCGAGGTCGACCACCGGCCGGTCGGGTCGGGCGAGATCGGACCCATCGCGCGACTGGTCCGCGACCGGTACTTCGACGCGGTCCGGGGTCGTCTGCCCGCCTACCAGCACTGGCTGACCCCGATCGAGTAGCCGCCTCCGAGCGGCTCAGGAGGACGGCGGCGGCTCCAGGTCCGGCGTCGTCCGACCCACCGTGATGACCACGTCGGCTGCCACGGCCGGATCGTTGGCGGTCTTGATCTTCACGTCGAAGAGCGCCTCGAGGTAGGCGATCGTGGCCGACAGGTCCGTCTCGGCACCGTTGTAGACGGTGATCACCGTCTTGGCCGGCACGGAACCCTTGGGCTTGCCGCGCGGCGCCGAGGCATCCAGGCCGTGATACTCGAGGTAGCTGGCCACGCGCGCGCCGCGATTCGTGGTCGTCGTGCCGTTCAGCACCCAGACATGGCCACCCTCGCCCGCGAGCGTCTGGCGCAGGGCTTCGTCGCGCGGGTCGACGGTGAATGCGTTCTTCACCGCCTGCTTGATCCGGGCGATGTTCGGGATCACGACGCAGCCACGGGCGTCCTGGCACGTGTCGCGCGAGTACAGCGGGGGCGCGAAGACGTATGACCGGATGTTCGCGGTATCGACCTGCGACGCGAGTCCGAGCAGCTCGTCGAGCTGGTCGATCGGGATGTCGGTCCGGACGGCGGTCTTGAGCGCGGCGACGAGCTCGGGGAGACGCGGGATCAGCGTCTGCGGGTCGGCCTGTTCGCGCAGCGACAGGAGCACGCGCTGCTGGCGCGCGCCGCGGTCGAAATCAGTCGAGGTGTGGCGCGACCGCGCGTAGCGGAGCGCCTGCTCGCCGTCCATGTGCTGGAGCCCGCTCGGGATGTACAGGCGTTGTGCACGGCCGGTCGTTCCGGGGAACTGGTCGTCGACGACGGGCACCTGGACGTTGATCGTCACGCCCCCGACGGAGTCGACGACCTTCTTGAAGCCGTCGAAGTTGACCTCGACGAAATAGCGGACGTCGAGGTTATAGAGCTCGCCCAGGATCGCCTTGAGCGAGTTGTAACCACGTTGCCGGTCGTTGCCTGGCCACAGGTCTGCCCGGCGCCGGTTCTCCGCGAACCAGGCGTTGATCTTGCTGCGGTAGTTCCGACCCCAGACGCGCTGGGCGGGTCCAGGGGGCACTGGCACGTCGACCGTGTCGCGCGGCAGGCTGAACATCGCGACCTGCTTGGTGACCGGATCGATCGAGACGGTGATGAGCGTGTCGGTGTTGTGCCCGCCGCGCTGTTCGTCGGAGCCGATCAGGACGATGTTCAGACGCTCGCGGCCGTCCCATGGTGGGACCTCGACGCTCGGCACTGGTGTCCCGGCGAGCGACGGCTCAGGTGTGGCGGTCGTGCTCGGCTCCGGGCTGTCGTTGGTCGGGCCGGTCGGCCCTGCCGAGGGTGTCGCCTCGGGCTCGCAGTCGGCGTCGGTGGCCTGGTTGACGAAGATGCAGCTCCCGAGGGCGTCCTGCGCGAGCATGTCGTAGCGGGCGACGACGACGTGCGAGCCGGCCATCACCAGGATGACCGCCGCGAGACCGGCGATCGAGAGCGGATCGCGTGGGAGTCGTGCGCGTCCGAGCCGTCCGTCACCCGACGCGGCATGGGTATTGAGGTACTGGGTCACGCGATAGGCATCGACGATCGCGACGAGCCGGTAGACCAGGGCGATGAGGTTGAAGACGAAGATCGCCCCGACGAGCTGGAGGAACGCGCCCAGCAGCTCGAAGCGGTCGAGCCGGAGGACGAACCCCGCGATCAGCGCCAGGAGCAGGATCGGCGCGGCCGCGAACCCCAGCGCCCGGATCGGGGCGCCGGCGTACAGGTGGCCGAGACCGGGGAAGAGGAGGGACAGGAACGCCGCCGTGAAGGGCGACTTGGTGCGCGGTCGCGCCTCCTGCGGGTTCTGCATCGCGGGTAGGATACTCGGACTCGCCGGACGGGTCGCCCGGGCCGGTTCCGGCTGGCTGCCGTCGTCCTCGCACCCCGGAGATGCATGTTCCGACCCGTCACCTCGAAGCCCGATCTCGTTGCCCAGGAACACGAACTGCTCGAGGCGTGGCAGGAACGCCGGACCTTCGCCCGGCTGCGATCCCAGAACGCGGGGGGACCGCGCTGGAGCTTTCTCGACGGACCCATCACCGCGAACAACCCGATGGGCGTCCACCACGCCTGGGGCCGCACCTACAAGGACATCTACCAGCGGTTCCACGCGATGCTCGGCGAGGACCAGCGCTACCAGAACGGCTTCGACTGCCAGGGACTGTGGGTCGAGGTCAACGTCGAGCGTGACCTCGGCTTCACCTCGAAGCGCGACATCGAGGCATACGGGATCGGCCGGTTCGTCACCCTCTGCAAGCAGCGCGTGCTGACCTACGCCGCGCGCCAGACCGAGCAGTCGATCCGGCTCGGGATGTGGATGGACTGGAACGACCCGGACGAGCTGCGTCGACTGCGCGACATGCTCGCCACCGACCCGTCCGAGATCACCACGATCGAGGGGCCGTCCGGGCCGGTGACCGACACCGTGGAGATGCTCGTCGGCCGGCTTGGGATGCCCGAGACCGGGGGCAGCTACTTCACGTTCAGCAACGAGAACAATGACCTGATCTGGTGGTTCCTCCAGGAGTGCCACCGGCGTGGCTGGCTGTACAAGGGCCACGACACGATGCCGTGGTGCGCGCGCTGCGGCACCGGCCTCTCGCAGATGGAGATGAACGAGGGGTATCAGGATCGCGAGGACCCGGGGCTGACGGTCACGTTCCCGCTCGTCGACCGGCCGGGCGAGTCCCTTCTCGTGTGGACGACCACGCCCTGGACGCTCACGTCCAATGTCGCCGCGGCGGTGGGTGAAGACCTCAGGTATGTCCGGGTCCGCCAGGGCGACGACATGTTCTGGCTCGGCAAGGGGACGCTGAAGACCGCATTGGCAGGACCGTTCGAGGTCATCGAGGAGCTGCCCGGCAGCGAGCTGGTCGGCTGGCGCTACGAAGGGCCGTTCGACGAGCTGCCGGCGGTGCGTGCCGCCTTCGCCGAGACGGGCTACGAGCACCGCGTCGTGGCATGGGACGAGGTCGGCGAGGAGGAGGGGACCGGCATCGTCCACATCGCGCCCGGATGCGGCGCCGAGGACTTCCAGCTTGGCAAGGCGCTCGGGCTGCCGGTCATCGCGCCGATCGACGAGTCCGGAATCTTCCTCGAGGGGTTCGGGTCACTGAGCAGTCGCGATGTGCGCGATGTGGCCGAGCCGATCATCGAGCACCTCAAGGACGCGGACCACTTCTATCGGGTGGAGCCGTACGTCCACCGCTACCCGCACTGTTGGCGGTGCGGGACGCCGCTCGTGTTCCGGTTGGTCGACGAGTGGTTCATCAGCATGGGCCCGGTGTACGACCAGCCGCGCGAGACGCTCACGAAGGAGCAGGTCGACGCAAGCCTGCGCTACCAGATCATGGAGATCGTCGACCAGATCCGCTGGATCCCGGACTTCGGGTACGAGCGTGAGCTCGACTGGCTCCGGAACATGCACGACTGGATGATCAGCAAGAAGCGCTACTGGGGCCTGGCGCTGCCGATCTACGACTGCGCCGCGTGCGGCACGGTGGAGGTCATCGGCGGTCGCGAGGAGCTCCACGACCGCGCGGTCGAAGGCTGGGACCGGTTCGAAGGCCACACGCCGCATCGACCGTGGGTGGACGAGGTCAGGATCGCCTGCCCGAACTGCGGCGAGCCGGTTGAACGGATCAAGGACGTCGGCAATCCGTGGCTGGACGCCGGGATCGTGCCGTTCTCGACGCTCCATTACCGCGAGGATCCGGACTACTGGGCGAAGTGGTTCCCGGCCGACTTCATCACCGAGAGCTTCCCGGGCCAGTTCCGCAACTGGTTCTATTCGATGCTGGCGATGTCGACCGTGCTCAAGCGGCAGGCGCCGTTCAAGACGATCTTCGGCTACGCCCTCGTCTTCGGCGAGGACGGACGGCCGATGCACAAGAGCTGGGGAAACGCGATCGACTTCGACGAGGCCGCCGAGAGGATGGGCGTCGACGTGATGCGCTGGATGTTCGCCAAGGCGCGGCCGGAGGAGAACATCCTGTTCGGCTGGCACGCGGCCGACGAGGCGCGCCGCGAGCTGCTGGTGCTGTGGAACGTCTATGCATTCTTCGTGACCTACGCCCGACTCGCGGGCTGGACTCCGGCGGAGGCCGCGCCCCCGGTCGCCGAGCGGCCGGCGCTGGATCGCTGGATCCTGTCGCGCGCGGCCGGGACCGCCGAGATCGTCGAGGAGCGGCTGCGCGACGTGGATGCGCTCGGTGCGACGCGGGCCCTGTCCTCGTACCTGGACGGCTTGTCGACGTGGTATCTGCGGCTCACTCGACGTCGCTTCTCGCGATCCGACGACGCCGCGGACCGATCGGCGGCGTTCGCCACGTTGCACGCCGCACTCGTCGCGACGACGCGGATGCTCGCGCCGACCCTGCCGTTCGTGGCCGAGGCGATGTACGGGAACCTCGTCGCCAGCGTCGACGACGCGGCGCCCGACAGCGTCCATCTGACCCGCTTTCCGACCGCGGAGCTCGCCGCGGACCGCGACCGCGACCTCGAGGGCTCGATGGACGTCGCGCGGCGGGCGGTCGACCTGGCGCGCACGCTCCGAAGCGCGAATCGACTCAAGACCCGCCAGCCGCTCGCGCGTGCGTGGGTCGCGGCACCCGGCGGCGACGGGGCGCTGTCCACGGACCTCCTCGACATCATCGCGTCCGAGATCAATGTGAAGGAGGTCGAGCCGATCTCCGACGGCTCCGACCTGGTCGATCGTCGGGTCAAGGTGCTGCTTCCCAAGGTCGGCAAGCGGCTCGGCGCGGCCATCCCGGCGGTCATGGCTGCGGCCCGCGAGGGGTCCGCGGCGTTCCACGACGATGGGTCGGTGACACTCGCGGGCGAGACCCTGACCGCCGACGAGGTCGAGATCCAGGCGACCCCGCGACCAGGGACGGCCGTGGCGGAGGATGATGGGCTCGTGATGGTCCTCGACACCGCCCTGACCGACGAGCTGCGCGCAGAAGGCGACGCCCGGGAGCTCGCGCGCGCCGTGCAGGACCTCCGTCGCGAGGCGGGTCTCGAGCTGGACGACGTGATCGAGCTGTGGGTCGAGGGCCTACCGGATGCCGTCGCGGCCCACCTGCCGGCGATCGCCACAGACACGCTCGCCGAGCTGCGCGACGGCGAGCCACCGCCCGGCGCGCCGACAGCCACGGTCGCGCTCGACGCCGGTTCCGTGACGATCGCGCTGCGGAGGCTCGGTTGACGGCGACGACTGCGTCGGCCACGCGCCCCGCGGCCCGCGACCGAGCGCGCTGGCCGATCTTCTTCGGTCTCGCGGCGGTCGTCTTCGTCGCCGATCAGATCAGCAAGGCGTGGCTGGTGTCGTTCCTCGCGCCAGGCCAGCGTGTCGACGTCCTCGGCGACTACGTGCGGCTCGTCCACTCGCAGAACAACGGCGCGCTGTTCGGCCTGTTCCGTGACCAGGCGATCGTGTTCGCGATCGTGTCCGTCGGGGTCGTCGGGGCGATCATCTGGTTCCACCGCTCGTCCGGTCGGAACACGCTCCTGTCGGTCGCCCTCGGCCTGCTGCTGGGAGGCGCGCTCGGCAACATGGCCGACCGGTTCCGGATCGGCTATGTCGTCGACTTCGTCGACCTCGGGATCGGCACGCTGCGCTGGTACACGTTCAATGTCGCCGACGCGGCGATCAGTGGCGCGATCCTGTTGCTCCTGTTGAGCACGTTCGTCGTCGACCGGGCGCGGCCCAGGCCGGAGTCGCCGGATGCATGAGGCGGCGGTCGCCGCCGGCGTCCGCACAGTTCGCGTCCCGGACGGGACGGCCGGGCGGATCGACCGGTTCGTCGCCGATGCGACGGGTCTGTCGCGCAGCCACGTGCAGAAGCTGATCTCCGCAGGCCGGCTGACCGTCGACGGCGTCCCCGTGCGTGCCAACGCGCTCGTGGCGCCTGGCTCCGAGGTGCGTCTGGACGTCCCTGAACCGGTGGCGCTCGATCTCGCGCCGGCTCCGGATATCCCACTCCGGATCGTCTACGAGGACGACGACCTTCTGATCGTCGACAAGCCTGCCGGTCTCGTCGTGCATCCGTCTCATGGCCATCACGACGGCGACACGCTCGTGAACGCGCTGCTGGCACGCGCGGGCGGATCGGAGTACGGCGGCATCGCCGGGGTCGCGCGACCCGGCATCGTGCACCGGCTCGACCGCGACACGAGCGGGCTCCTCATGGTCGCCAAGCACGATGCGGCGCAACAGTCGCTCATGGCGCAGCTCAAGGCGCGCCGCATCCGCAAGACCTACCAGGCTCTCGTGGCTGGGAGCGTCGCCGCTGCCGTCGGTCGGATCGAGGCGCCGATCGGGCGCGATCCAAAGCACCGGACACGGATGGCGGTCGTGCCGGACGGCCGAGCATCGGTGACCGGCTATCGCGTCCGCGAACGTTTTGTCGGTTGGACGCTCCTCGAGCTCGACCTGGTCACGGGGAGGACCCACCAGATCCGCGTCCACCTCGACGCCATCGGTCATCCAGTGGCCGGCGACCCCGTGTACGGGACGGGAACGTCGCGGCGCGGCCCGGACGGGCTCCACCGGCTGTTCCTCCACGCTTGGCGACTCGAGCTCGCGGCGCCCGGGGATGGGCACCTCATCCGCGCGACCGCGCCGCTCCCCGGGGAGCTCGAGGCGGTCCTCGACGGCCTGCGGCAGGCGGAGGCGGCTCGGTGACAGAGCGCCGCGACGCGCCCCGTCTCGAGGATGCGCTGGATCGGCTCGTCGAGCCGACGCGGATCTCGGACGATCCGGGCCGTCCGGACTACACGATCGAGGGCGCTCCCGGCGCGATCCTGGTCATCATCTCGGGGCCGTCCGGGGTGGGGAAGGACACGATCATCGACGAGATGCGCCGCCGCGAAGCCGCGGCGGGCACCGATGGGGCGCGGCACTACGTCGTGACGGTGACGACCCGGGCGCCGCGGGATGGCGAGGTCGACACGGCCGATTACCACTTCGTGACCCGTGAGGAGTTCCTGCGGATCTGGAGAGCCCGCGGGTTCCTCGAATCGAACGAGGTGCATGGCAACTGGTACGGCTCGCCGCGCGATCAGGTCCGCGAGGCATTGCTTGCCGGGAAGGATGTGATCCTCAAGATCGACGTCCAGGGCGCGCAGAAGGTCAAGGAGCAGGTCTCCGAGGCACTCCTGATCTTCGTGATCCCGCCGTCGCAGGAAACGCTGTTCGCGCGTCTGCGAGCCCGGGCGACCGAGAACGCAGACGAGCTCGAGATCCGCCAGCGCGATGCGGCCATCGAGCTGGCTCGCCAGGACGACTACGACCACGTCGTCGTCAACGAGACCGGCCAGGTCAGCCGCACGGCCGACGAGATCGAGGCGATCATCGCCACGGAGCGGGCGGCGCACGCGGGCCGGCGGGTCCGCGTCTAGGCCGGCATGACCCTCGGGCTCCAGCCCGAGCACGGGACGGGGGACGCGGTCGTCGTCGCCGCGGGCGACGGCCGTCACCGTCTTGTCGACGTGGCCGTCGACGCGGCCGGCGCCGGTGGGGCGCGGCCGTACACCTACGCCGTCCCGGACGACCTTGCCGACCTGCTCGATGGCGAGGCCGTGCTCGTCGAGTTCGGGCGGCGGCAAGCGCTCGGGATCGTGCTCGGCGCGTCGACCGCGACCGACGGCGTCGCGGCCAAGCCGATCGTCGACCGCGTCCGGGCCGACGGGCCGCTGCTGCCCGGCTTGTCCCTGGCGCTCGCGCGCTGGATCGCCGAGCACTACCTTGCGCCGCCTGCGCTCGTGATCCGGGCGATGCTGCCGCCCGGCCTGCTCGAGCGACTGGAGCTCGTCGCGGGAAAGGACGCCCACGGCGATTCCGCCGGGCGACGAGAGCCTCGACCCCGTCGACGCCGACCTGCTCGACCAGCTGGAGGCGGGAGCGCGCCCGGCTCGCGATCTCGCTGCTCCCGACGGGCGCGCCGGTCTTCTCCGCCGGCTCCGCTCCCTGGCCGACCGCGGGCTGGTCACCCTCGACTGGACGCTGCTCGGTGCGTCGGCCGGCCCGCGATACGAGCGCTGGATCCGGCCGACGGAGGCAGGGCTGGCTGCTGCCAGCGAGCCGTCGACCGGCGAGCGACGGCCGGGCCGGCCGCTGGGACCCAGGCAGACAGCCGCTCTCGAGGAGCTCGCAGCCGCTCCCGAAGGGGTCGCCGGCCCGGAGCTCGCCGGCAGACACGGAAGCTCGTCGGTCGCGTCGCTCGTCCGGCGTGGTCTCGCCGAAGCCGAGACGCGCGAACGGCCGCGTCGACCGCTCGCCACGCGAACACCCGGTCGGCGCGGTGGCCGGCCGCCGGCGTCCGATCTCTCACCGGAGCAGGCGGGCGCGGTCGCGCGGGCAGAGGAGGCGATCCGCGCCCGCGATTCGCGACCGCTCCTGCTCGATGGCGTGACCGGCGGCGGCAAGACGGCGATCTACGTCGAGGCCATCGTCGCAGCGTTAGAGGAGGGCAGGCCGGCGCTCATCCTCGTCCCGGAGATCGCGATGGCCCTGCCGCTGGTCGATCGGCTCCGGGCCGACCTCGACGCGCGGATCGCGCTCATCCACTCCGGTCTCGGCGACGGCGAGCGTGCCGACGAGTGGCGGCGGATCCGTGCCGGCGACGTCGACATCATCGTCGGGACGCGGCTGGCGGTCGTCGCGCCGCTCGCCGATATCGGCGTCGTCATCGTGGACGAGGAGCACGATCCCGCGTACAAGAGCGATCGAACGCCCCGGCTCCAGGCGAGGGACGCGGCGATCCGCCTGGCGGAGCTCGCCGGCGCGGCAGTCATCCTCGGCTCGGCGACGCCGTCGGTCGAGAGCCTCGGCCGCGCCCTCGACGGTCGATACGACCGGGTGGTCCTGCCGACCCGACCGACCGGACGTCCGCCGGCGATCGATGTCGTCGACATGCGGGCCGAGCTGGCGGAGGGCAATCGCGGCCTCTTGTCTCGCGCTCTCGACGAGGCGCTGGCCAGCCTCGACACGGCGGCCGGAGACCAGGCGATCCTCGTCCTCAATCGACGCGGGACCGCCTCGGTCGTCCTGTGCCGGGACTGCGGACACGTCCAGGCCTGCCCGGATTGCGAGCGTCCGCTGGTCTACCACCAGGCCGGGACCACGCTGCGCTGCCACCACTGCGGCCGCGCGACGCCGCTCGCGACGCGTTGCCCGAACTGTCGGTCGCCGCGGATCCGCTATCTCGGCGGTGGCACGGAGCGGGTCGAGCGCGAGGTGCGCGAGGCGCATCCCACGCTCCGGGTCGCCCGTCTCGATCGCGACGTCGTCGACCGCCGCGGTGCCGCCGAGAGGGTGATCGACGCCTTCACGAGCGGCCAGGTCGACGTGCTAGTCGGCACAAGCCTCGTCGCCAAGGGGCTGGACGTCCCGAACGTGACATTGGTCGGTGTCGTGTCCTCCGATGTCGCACTGAACCTCCCCGACGAACGCGCCGCGGAGCGGACGTACCAGCTGCTCTGCCAGGCGGTCGGACGCGCTGGCCGCGGCGAGCGACCGGGCCGCGCGATCCTCCAGACGTACCAGCCGGAGCACGCCGTCATCCGCGCCGTGGCCGCCGGCGACGGCGAGGCGTTCTACACGGACGAGCTCGCGCTGCGGCGGCGGTTCGGGTCACCCCCGTTCGGCTCGCTCGTGAAGCTCACCGTCGCGCTACCGGATCGGGAGGCGGCGGAGCGCGAGGGTGTGGCCATGGCCGACCGGCTGCGCGAGCGCGCCGCCGGCGGGGGAACCACCGTCATCGGGCCCGCGCCCGCCTACATCGCCCGACGCAACGATCGGTGGCGATACCACGTGATCCTGCGCGGCGAGGACCCGCGCGGCGTCCTCGGCGCCGACCCGGGTCCGCCATGGTCCATCGATGTGGACCCGGAATCACTGCTCTGAACGGACGGTCTCAGTCGACCTTCAGGCGGTATGCCACGAGCACGCCACCGACCATCCGTTCGAGCCCCTGCAGGTACTCCAGCTGGCTGGCCTCGAGCTCGACCGGCGTCAGGCCATCGCCGATCGCGTCCGGGTCGACCGTCCCCCAGCGACTCGGCGCATAGGCCAACACCACGTCGGTATCGAGCGTCCGCTCCGCCTCATGGACGAGTTCGACCTGCGCCGGTTCGAGATCCGCGAACGTCCATTCCGCAGCCGCCATCTCGTTCCTCCATCTGAGCGCGCGTCTGATCTGCCGATGATACGCCCAGGGACCATCGGACCCGTGCCTTTCAGTCGCGTTCGTGCGAGGATGCGGTCCCATGATAAGGAGACGCACACCATGACCGACCCGCTGAACCCAGCACACGATGAACCCGCCGAGGGGCCGCGCGACCCCGGCTTTACCGGCCAGACCGGTCCCGAGACGGCCAAGCCGGGCGCCGACGACACTGCGGCCAACGCCTCCGCCAAGGCGAACGAGGTCTTCGAGCAGATCCGCGACGTCGTAGAGGACTTCGCAGAGAAGGCAGCACCGACCGTTCGCGAGTTCTCCGCGAAGGCCGCCGAGCTCGTCGCGGTCGCTGCCGACAAAGCCGCGCCGGTGGTCCAGAAGGCCGGCGAGGTGACCGCGGAGGCCAGTGGCAGGCTCGCCGAGAAGTCGCGCTCCTGGGCCGCGGATATCCGCGAGCAGGTCGGCGACGCCGGCAAGAGGACGACCAACGCTGCGAAGGATGCGGCCAAGGACGCCGCCGAGGGGAACCCGCCGCTCTGACACGCCCGGCCCCAGCGGCCGGTCGCCCATATACTTCGCGGCGATGTCCGTCCGACCCATCGTCATGCTCGGCGATCCCCGGCTGCGCCTGAAGGGCAAGCCGGTCGACGCCTTCGGCAAGTACCTGCATGAGCTGCTCGACGACCTCGCGCACACGATGCGCGACGCGCCGGGTGTCGGGCTCGCCGCGCCTCAGCTCGGCGAGGCGATGCAGGCCTGCGTCATCGAGGTCGAGAGCCATCTCTACGAGCTCGTGAACCCGCGCATCGTCCGCGCGAGCGGCGACGATCGCGATCTCGAGGGTTGCCTGTCGATCCCGGGCTATGTCGCCTACGTGACCCGTCACGAGAAGGTCTGGGTCGTCGCGCAGGATCGGCAAGGCAAGAAGTTCAAGGTCGCCGGCGGCGGCCTGCTCGGGCGGGCGCTCCAGCATGAGCTCGACCACCTCGACGGCAAGCTGTATATCGATTACCTCGAGTCGATGGACGAGCTGATCCCGGTCGGCCAGGGCGAGGATGCCGAAGAGGACGCCGAGATCCGCGAGGCGACGAGCGCCCTGGCGTGACCGGAGGGCGGGCGCGCACCGTCTTCATCGGCAGCGGCGGGTTCGGCCGCCCGAGTCTGCGACGCCTCGCTGCTCATGACGACATCGAGCTCGTCGGCGTGGTGACCGCACCGCCACGACCAGCCGGCCGGCATGGCCGCCCGACGTCGACCACGATCCACGACGCCGCCGTCGAGTCGGCGGTGCCGGTCATCCAGACGCCCGAACGGTTGCGTGCCCCCGAAGCGATCGACGCTCTGCTCGCGCTCCGGCCCGACCTGGTCGTCCTGGCCGATTACGGCCAGATCGTGCCGGCCGCGTTGCTCGATGTCGGGCGAGGAGCGCTGAACCTCCATCCATCCCTGTTGCCGCGGCATCGCGGTGCGACCCCCATCCCTGCAGCCATCCTCGCCGGCGATACCGAGACCGGCGTCACGCTGATGCGGATGGACGAAGGGCTGGACTCGGGCCCGGTCGTGGCACGGACCGTGGTACCGCTGATCGCCGGCGAGACCGCGCCGGACCTCGAGGCCAGGCTGGCGGAGGTCGCCGCGGACCTGCTCGGCGAGGACGTCGGTCCGTGGCTGCGCGGCGAGATCGAGGCCCGACCGCAGCCCGCCGAGGGCGTGACGATGACCCGGCCACTGCTGCGCGAGGACGGGCGCCTCGATGTCTCGCGCTCGGCCACCGAACTGGAGCGGCATGTCCGTGCGTACCAGCCGTGGCCGGGGTCGTTCGTGGACACGCCGCTGGGCCGGCTCATCGTGTGGTCGGCGAAGCCGTCGGCGGGCGGTCCGCCGATCGGAACCTTCGATCGCGAAGGGATCGGCACAGGCGACGGCGGGCGACTCCGGCTGCTCGAGGTCCAGCCGGCCGGCGGCAAGCGCATGTCGTGGGACGCCTATGTCCGGGGCCGGCCGGCGATCATCGGCGCTAGCATCGTCGGGTGACGACGACCACGACGCCCGGGATCTCCGGTCTCACCCCGGAGCAGCTGACCGCGTGGGTCGAGGCCCAGGGTCAGCCGTCGTACCGCGCCCGCCAGATCGCGGACGCCGTCTGGAAGGACGGCGGCGTGACGGAGGCCGCCGCGATCCGGGTGCTCCCGGGTCCGCTGCGCGAGGCGCTGGCGCACGACTTCGTCCTCGACACGGTGGCGGACACGGAGATCAGGCTGGCCGACGCCGGCGCCACCGAGAAGGCCCTCCATCGACTCCCCGACGGTGCCCTCATCGAGTCCGTCCTGATGCATTACCCGGCTCGCGGCACGTCGCGCGAACGGCACACGCTCTGCATCTCGAGCCAGGCGGGCTGCGCGGTCGGGTGCCCGTTCTGTGCCACCGGCGAGCTCGGCGCCGGACGCGACCTCGAGGTCGCCGAGATCGTCGACCAGGCGCGACATGCGCAGCGCCGGCTGGCTGCCGAAGGCGGCCACCTCACCAACATCGTGTTCATGGGGATGGGCGAACCGCTGCTGAACCTCGATCGCGTCCTGGCCGCGGTCGAGGCGCTCAACGATCCGCGCCGGTTCGGCCTGGGTGCACGGCATATCACGGTCTCCACGTCGGGGGTCGTCCCGGGCATCCGGCGCCTGACGGCGCTCGGACCGCAGTTCACGCTCGCCGTCTCGCTCCACGCCGCGCGCGACGCGCTGCGCGACGTGCTGGTGCCGCTGAACCGGCGCTGGCCGGTCGCCGAGGTGGTCGCCGCGGCGCGCGACCACGCCCGCGCGACAGGCCGGCGGATCACCTACGAGACGACGATGATCGGCGGCGTGAACGACACCGAGATGGACGCGCAAGCCATGGCCGACCTGCTCCGCGGCGACCACGCGCACGTCAACCTGATCCCGATGAACCCGGTCGCCCATACCCCTTGGCAGGCCAGCCCGATGGCGGTCATCGAACGCTTCGCGGGGACCCTGCGCGATGCCGGGATCTCGACCACGATCCGGCGCAATCGGGGCCAGGAGGTCGGGGCGGCCTGCGGCCAGCTCGCCGCGGAGCGCGCCGGCGAGCCGCCGGCTCCCGCCGTGGCCCGGCGTCGAGAGCGACTCGAGGAGGAGAGCGCCGCTGCGCTCCGTGGCGAGCGGAGCCACGAACCCATCCCGGTCGGGGTCGGCGAGTAGCGATGGGAGACAGCCGGGCGCGCATCGCCGCGAGCATCCTCGATGCCGATCTCGGCAACCTCGCGAACGCGGTGCGGCGGGTCGTCGCCGCCGGGGTGGACCGCGTCCACCTCGACGTGATGGACGGCCACTTCGTCCCGAACATCACGTTCGGGCCGAGGACGGTCAAGGCGCTCCGCCCGCGCACGACCATACCGTTCGACGCCCATCTCATGATCAGCGAGCCCAGCCGCTATATCGACCAGTTCATCGACGCCGGCTGCGACTCCATCACGTTCCACGTCGAGATCGAGGAACCGATCGCGCCCACCCTGGTCGCCATCCGGGACGCCGGCCTTGCTGCCGGCCTGTCGGTCCGGCCGGGAACCCCGGTCGAGGCCCTCGAACCGTACGCCGAGCTGCTCGACATCGTGCTGATCATGACCGTCGAGCCAGGCTTCGGCGGGCAGCCGTTCATGGCCGACGTCCTCGCCGCCAAGGCGCCGGGGGCGCGCCACGTGCTGCGCAGCAAGCTGTATGGCGGCGAGATCCACGTGGATGGCGGCATCAACCGCGAGACGGCCGAGTTCGCCGGGTCGCACGGGGTCGATGTGTTCGTCGTCGGGTCGGCGCTGTTCGTGCGGGGCCGCGACATGGGCCGCGAGGTGCGGCTGATCCGGGCCCTCGCAGACGAGGGCTTCCAGTACGGCCCGAACGGCGGCGATCCGCCGATCCCGGTTGACCGGATGACCCGCTTCGCGTCGCTGCCCAAGCACCTCGCCCATCGCCTGATGGACGAGATCGAGGGGACCGGGATCCCGGTGATGATGCTGCGCGGCGACGGACAGATCAACCCGGACGGTGTCCGCGATTACGACCTGCTGATCCCAGCCTCGGTGGAGCGCCACGTGGTCGAGCACCACGGACCGACCCGCGACGACCTGATGGCCGAGGCGGACGGCTGGCGCGCGTCGTTCGCGGCGAAGGCCTGACGGCTTGCGCGCCCTCCTCCAGCGAGTGTCGAGGGCGTCGGTCCGGGTCGGCGACGAGGTGCTCGCGTCGATCGGGCCGGGGCTGGCGATCCTCGTCGGGGTCTCGCACGAGGACGATCCGGCGATCGCCGATGCCCTGGCACGGCGCGTGACCGAGTTGCGGATCTTCCGCGACGACGAGGGGCGGACCAATCGGTCGCTGATCGACGTCCGCGGTGAAGCCCTGGTCGTGTCGCAGTTCACGTTGTTCGCCGACACGAGTCGTGGCCGCCGGCCAGGGTTCACCCAGGCCGCCGCGCCGGAACAGGCCGAGCGGCTGTTCGAGCGGTTCGCGGCCGCGCTGCGGGAGCACGATGTGCGCGTCGGAACCGGCCGCTTCGGTGCGGAGATGGCGGTCGAGCTCGTGAACGACGGCCCGTTCACGATCTGGCTCGATACGGCAGAGCGGTAGGGCCGGCCTGCGACCCTGGCCCGTCAGCGCCCGCGAACCACCCAGCCGGCCCGCGGAACACCCAGCGTTCCAACTGACGTCGGACCAGGCGCTCCGGTGTCGATCGGCACCCTGGCGCGTGCCATCCGGCGAAGGAACCCGAGATCGCGGCCGCTCCGCCGTCACCCGGAACGCCGGTGGTTCCAGAGGAGACGTGCGGCAAGGGTCGTGCTGCGACCGCGCACACGAAGACGACCGGGCGCCATGCGGGCGACCGGTCGACGGATCGGCGGGATGCGGCCGGCACGACGCCGGCGGGCGATCTACTTCGAGGCTTTGAGCAGCGTGCGGCGGCAGCGCGTGCAGACGAGCGCCTTGACCGGGGCGCCGTGCCGCTCGATGACGAGCGGCTGCAGGTTGGGCTGCATGCGGCGGTGAGCTCGAACGCGGTTCGAACCCGACGACTGCGGGTTGAAACCGCCCATCGAGACCTTGCCGCAGATCGCGCAGGAGCGGGCCATGTGATTCCTCAGGACGCGGTTCAGGGACAGGTGCATCAGGCTGGCTGGCCTGAGCGGGGCGGTATGATAGCACGCGCTTCCGGCCAGCCCGCCGCGGGAGCCCTCCAGGGAGACCCAGCCAGCGTGGCCATCCGCCCAACGCCCGGCCGATCGCTCGTCACCGGCCGCGCTCTGCACGACATCATCCGCACGGCGACCCTCGGGTCGTACGGCGTGACCGGCTTCGCCGGCGGCCCGTTGCGCCGCCTGATTTCCCGATTCGGGCTGGCTCAGCCCGGGCTCGCGGTTCGACTCGATGACGGCATCGAGATCGAGCTCGATATCACGGTCGCGCTCGGCGTCCCCGTCGCCGAGGTCGCCCGGCAGGTCAATTCCGCGATCAGGTATTCGATCCGCCGCGCGCTGGAACGCGACGTCGCCCGGATCATCATCCACATCGACGGTCTGCACGTCCCGACGGGCGGCAACGTTCCTGTCGCGCCGACCACGCTGCCTGTCGGTGGCATCCGACCCCGAGACCTGGCCGACAGCGGGACGGACGTCGCCTAGATGGCGCGCCGCGCCTGCGACGGGACGGGTCTGCTCGACGCGTTCCGGGCGGCGGTCGCGAATCTGGAGGCCCACGTCGACGAGATCAACAGCCTCAATGTCTACCCGGTCCCTGACGGCGACACGGGTTCGAACATGTTCGCGACCGTCAAGGCCGCCCTCGACGAGGCCGAGGCCGTCGCCGGCCAGCCCGCCGACCGGGTCGCCGCCGCGATCAGCTTCGGAGCCCTCATGGGGGCCCGTGGCAACTCGGGGGTCATCGCGAGCCAGATCTTCCGCGGCATGGCCGAGGCCCTCGGCGGCAAGAAGCGGTTCAACGGCCTCGATCTCGCCCACGCCCTGAGCGAAGGGGCAAAGACCGCCTACGGGGCGGTCGCCAAGCCGGTCGAGGGGACGATCCTCACGGTCATCCGCGAGTCGGCGACGGGGGCGGTCGCGGCCGCTGAACGCGACGACGACATCGAGGCCGTCCTGGCCGCGACGCTGAAGGCCGCGGAGAAGTCCGTCGCCAGGACGCCGAGCCTGCTCGCGATCCTGCGCGAAGCCGGCGTCGTCGACGCGGGTGGCCAGGGCCTGTACCGCCTGTTCCAGGGTGCGCTGCTCCACATGACAGGCAAGACCCCGGTCGGGGCAGCCCGGACACGCGCGACGGCCGGCCCGAAGCCGAGCACGCTCGTTGCCCACGCCGACGAGGGCTTCGGCTACGAGACGATGTTCCTGCTCCGAGCGGCCGGCCGCCAGCTGCTCGATGTCGACGCCATCCGCGATCACCTCGAATCGATCGGCGAGTCGGTCCTGGTGGCCGGCGACGCGCGCGCCCTCAAGGTGCACGTCCACAACGAGCGCCCGGACCTCGTCATCGGGTACGGCCTGTCGCTCGGTGACCTGAGCCGCATCACCGTCGAGAACCTCGACAACCAGGCGCAGGACGTCCGCGAGACACGGGCCGCCGCGTTCACTGGCACACCGTCCCCGGAGGCCAGCGAACAGAGCATCGCCAGGCCCGACGGCGGTGCCGGCGGTGGCAACGGGACCGGGGCCACTGCGGACCTCCCCGGCCTGGCGGTCATCGCGGTCGCGTCGGGCGACGGTCTGGCTGCGATCTTTCGTGAATTCGGGGTCGCGTCGGTCGTCCAGGGAGGCCAGAGTGCGAACCCGAGCACCGGCGAGCTGCTCCAGGCGGTCGGTGCGGTCCCGGCAAAGGAAGTCCTGCTGCTGCCGAACAACCCGAACGTCATCCTCGCGGCTCGACAGGTCGCATCGATGACCGACCGACCCGTCCAGGTCGTCCCGACCCGGAACGCGGCCGAGGGCTTCGCCGCGCTCCTCGCCCTGGATCCTGGGGTCGACGCCGCCGCCAACGTCGGCCCGATGACCGAGGCCGGCCGGGCGATCCAGACCGTGGTCGTCACCGAGGCGGTCCGGGATGCGACGATCGGCGGCAAGAAGGTGAAGCGGGGCCAGTCGATCGCCCTCGACCCGGACGACGGACTGATCGCGGTGAACAATCACCGCGAGAAGGCCGTCCTGAGCGCCATCGCCGCGCTGACCCCGGGCTACGAGCTCGTGACGCTGTTCTACGGGGACGGCGCGGACCTTGCCGAGGCCGAGGCGATGGCGCGCACGATCGGCACGGTGGTGCCGGGCGTCGAGATCGAGGTGCGGCACGGCGGCCAGCCCTTCTACCGGTATCTCATCTCGGCCGAGTAGCCGGCCTCGATGGCGAAGACCGCGAGCGCACCCCGGAAGCCCAAGCTCCCGCCGGCACCCACCGACCCCGTCGAGCTCCTGCGGACGCCGCTCGCCCATTCGGGGCTGACGGCCGCCGGCCTGCTGCGACGCGCCGGGATCCGGCTCGGCTGGTACGACGTGCGCGACCTTCTGTTCCACCTCCCGCGCAGGTACGACGATCTGCGGGAGCTCTCGAGATTGGGTGACCTCGTCTGGGCAGAGGAGGGGACCGTGGTCTCGGCGCGTGTCCTCGTGGACGACGTCCGGGTCGAGGCGTCCTGGCGCCGCCGGGTCCAGCGCACGATCGCCCGCCTCAGCGACGAGACCGGCCAGATCGAGGCGACGTGGTTCGGACGGCGGTTCATCGAGCGGCGCCTGAAGAAGGGGCAGCAGATCGTCGTCTCGGGCCGGCTGAAGCGGTTCGGCCGGTCGCTGACGATCGACAACCCCGAATTCCAGGCGGTCGAGGGTGACGGGGAGGTGCTCCACGCCGGGCGGATCGTGCCCGTCTATCGGTTGACGGCCGGGCTGACCGCCGCGCGCCTGCGGGTCGCGATGCGCGAGGCACTCGACCGAGCGGGATACGCCTACCCGGAGTACCTCCCGGCGGACCTGCGCCGCGAGGAGCGGCTCGCCGGGATCGCCGCGTCGATCGAATCCGCGCATTACCCGGAGTCGTTCGAAGGACGGGACGCGGCGCTCCGGCGCCTCGCGTTCGACGAGCTGCTTGCCCTCCAGATCGGGATGGTCGGTCGGCGCCGGGCGCGCGGGCGGGATCGCGCCCCGGTGGTCGAGGTCGACGACGGGACGGACGCGTTGATCCGTGGGGCACTGCTCGACGCGCTCGGCGCACGCATCGGCCACCCGGTCGAGCTGACACCCGACCAGACCGCGTCGATCGATGCCATCCGGGCAGATCTCGCGGCCTCGACGCCGATGCTGCGGCTCCTGCAGGGCGACGTCGGCTCGGGCAAGACCGCGGTGGCGGCCTACGCCCTCGCGGCCGCCGCACGAGCCGGCTACCAGGCCGCCCTGCTGGCGCCGACCGACCTGCTGGCACGGCAGCATCGGGACACCGTCGGCGCGCTCCTCGTCGGAGCGGGCGTCGACGTGCTGCTGGTCACCGGATCCTTGAACACGCGCGACCGGGCGCACGCCAACGACCTGATCGCCTCCGGCCAGGCCTCGGTGATCGTCGGGACGCACGCCCTGTTCAGCGAGTCGGTGACGTTCGCTCGGCTGGGCCTTGCCGTCGTCGATGAACAGCACCGCTTCGGCGTCGAGCAGCGTGGCCAGCTCGAGGCCAAGGCCGCGGATGGCGTGACACCTCACGTGCTGCTGATGACCGCGACACCGATCCCGCGGACGCTCGGCCAGGTGCTGTACGCCGACCTCGACGTGTCCGACCTGCGCACACCGCCCGCCGGGCGTGTCCCGATCCGGACCGGGATCCGAACGCCCGACCGGCTCGAGCCGACGTGGGCCAAGGTCCGTGAGGAGGCCGCCGCCGGTCATCGCACGTTCGTCGTCGTGCCGCTGATCGAGGAGGGCAGCGACGGCGTCGACGACGGCAGCGCGGGTTCGGCCGTCGCGGCGGAGACCGAGGCCCAACGACTGACGGAGCTGCTGGCGCCGCTGCGAGTCGGCCTCGTGCACGGCCGGATGCGCCCGCTCGACCGCGACGCCGAGATGGCCAGGTTCCGCGACGGCGACCTCGACGTGCTGGTCGGCACGACCGTCGTCGAGGTGGGCGTGGATGTCCCCGAGGCGACGATGATGATCGTCCAGAACGCCGATCGATTCGGTTTGGCTCAGTTGCATCAGCTACGCGGCCGGGTCGGTCGTGGCACGGTCGAGTCCTACTGCGTGCTCGTCTCGAGCGCGACCGACGAGACCGCGGTCGCGCGCCTGCGCGCTATCGCCGACCTGTCCGACGGGTTCGAGCTGGCCGAGCGCGACTTCGAGCTGCGGCGCGAGGGCGACGTGTTGGGCTTCGCCCAGAGCGGTCTGCCGGGGATGCGCGTCGCATCGTTGACGCGGACCGACCATCGCGAGCTCGCGGTCCAGGCGCGGGCCGCGGCCGAGCGCCTTCTCGACGCCGACGGCGCGCTCGATCCCGGGCGACCCGACCTGGGACCGCTCGCCGCGGAGCTCGCGGCCGGCTGGCTTCGCCGCCTCGCGACCGCCGACCCGGCAACTGGCTCGTGACCTGCTCTCGTGCCTGACGCCGGCCGGGTCATCGCGGGTACCGCCCGCTCGATCCGGCTTGAGGCGCCCGGACCGAACACGCGGCCCCTGGGCGATCGCGTCAAGCAGACGCTGTTCGCGATCCTCGAGCCGGACCTGCGCGGCGCGCGTTTCCTCGACCTGTTCGCCGGGAGCGGCGCGGCCGGCATCGAGGCCCTGTCGAGGGGCGCGGCCCACGCCACCTTCGTCGAGCGCGACCGTGCCGCCGTCGGAGTCATCGAGTCCAACCTCGACCGCACCGGGCTGCGCGCCGGAGGCCGCGCGCGGATCGTCCGCGCCGATGCCCTGACGTGGCTGCGCGACGCCGGCCGGAGTCACGAGCAACCCTTTGACGTGGCTTTCGTCGACCCGCCCTACGACGACGAGACCGTGCTCCGCAGCGCCCTCGAGGACCTGCCGCCGCTCGTCGCTCCGGACGCCCAGCGTCGTCGCGAAGCACTTCTGGCGGACCGCTCCTCCGACCGTCGTCGGACTGCTAGCATCCGAGCGCGAGCGGCGGTTCGGCGAGACTGCGCTGACGTTCTACCGGCGGCGCGACCCGACGCCCGGTCCAGAGGAGAGCACGGAGGACGCATGAGCGTCGCGGTCTACCCCGGATCGTTCGACCCGATAACGAACGGCCACCTCGACATCGTCGAACGTGCCGCGAATGTCTTCGACACGGTCGTCGTCGCCGTCCTTGCGAACCCGAGGAAGGCGCCGCTCCTGTCGGTCGACGAGCGCATCGAGATCATCCGCCAGGCGCTCATCGAGCATGCCGTCGACGCCGATCGGATCGAGGTCGCCTCGTTCGACGGGCTGACTGTCGACTTCGCCCGCGCCCGCGATGCAGGTGCGATCGTCCGCGGCCTGCGCGCTATCAGCGACTTCGAGGCGGAGCTGCAGCTGGCGCACAACAACCGCGTGCTGGCGCCCCACGTCAATTCGGTCTTCTTCATGACGTCGGCCGCCAACAGCTACGTGAGCTCGAGCCTGGTGAAGGAGATCGCGTCGTTCGGCGGCGACGTCTCGACGATGGTGCCGCCAGCAGCCCGCGCAGCCCTCGAACGAGTCTTCACACGTCGCTGACCGTGCGGCCCGTGCCATAATCGACGGCGCAGGAGGGCCACCGACATCGACATCATCTTCCTCGTCGAGCGTCTCGAATCGCTCATCGCCAACGGCAAGAAACTGCCGCTCACGACGAACGTGGTGGTCGACCAGAACGCCGCTCTCGGGCTCATCGACGAGCTCCGGGTGGCCGTCCCCGAAGAGGTCCGTGCGGCGAAGCGGATCAACTCCGAGGGTGAGCGCATCATCGAGAAGGCGCAGGAAGAGGCGGAGCGGATCGTCGGCCGTGCCCAGGAACAGGCGGCCTTCCTGATCGACGAGCGCGGCCTGACCCAGGCGGCCGAGTCCGAAAGCCGCCGGGTCATCGAGGAGGCCCACGGGGACGCCGACCGGATCCGGGCCGGCGCGGACGAGTACGCCGTGAGCGTGCTCGAGGGCCTGGAGGGCGACGTCCACAAGACCCTCCAGAGCATCCAGAAGGGCCTCAACCTGCTCGACGAACGGCGCGCGACACTGATGGCCCTGCCGCCCGAGGTCCCCGGCGAGCCAGGCGAGGCGCTCCTCGAGGACGACCAGTGGGACGACGAGGCGGAGGACGCCGCGGCGCCCGCCCGGACGTAACGGGGCGCCGATGAGCGCCCATTCGACCGACGGCCCCTTCACCTGGAACGTGTCCGGCCTGCTGGCCGACGGCGTGGGTGCGGACCGCACCTACGACATCAGCGGCGCGACCATCGACCTGCCCGACGAACTCGAGCTTGCCGGCCCGATCGCCGGGCAGGTCAGGCTCAAGCGGACCAACCGCGGGATCCTGGCCGACGCCCGCCTGGACACCTCGCTCGCCGGCGAATGCGCTCGCTGCCTTCGACCGCTGACGACGCCGATCGACATCCGGCTCGAGGAGGAATACCTGCCCTCGATCGACTTCCAGACCGGCCGACCTGCCGACATCGGCGCCGAGCCCGAGGCGCTCCGCCTGTCCGACCATCACGAGCTCGACCTCGAGCCGTCCATCCGCGACGCGATCCTGCTGGCCGAGCCGATCGCCCCGCTCGACCGACCGGACTGCCCCGGTCTGTGCTCCGTGTGCGGGCTACCGCTCGATGAAGGTGAGCACGACCATCCAGACGACGAGATCGACCCGCGACTGGAAGCCCTCCGGGCGTTCCGTCCCGACTCCTGACGAGGCGCGCCATTTCGCTGTAGACTCCGCCGTCGGCGCCGACCGCGCTCCTACCCCGAGCGCCGTCCCGCGAGCGCGCCCCACGAACGACACAAGGAGCCCCACGACCCCATGGGTGTACCGAAGCGCCGCGTCTCGCATGCCCGCCAGGGCGAGCGCCGATCGCATCTCGCGATCGACCTGCCGAAGCTCGAGGAGTGTCCGCACTGCCACGAGATGAAGCTGCCGCATCGCGTCTGTCCGAACTGCGGCTACTACCAGGGCCGCCTGGCCGTTCCCCCGAAGCCGGTCAGCACCGGCAGCGACGACACCGCGCGCTGATCCAGTGGTCCGCATCGCGTTCGACGCGATGGGCGGCGACCACGGACCGACCGAGGTCGTCCCGGGAGTCCTCGACTACGCCCGCCGCAACCCGACGGTCGAGCTGATCCTGGTCGGTCTGACCGACACCATCACGGCGATCGCGGGGCCACTGCCCCCTAACGTCAGCATCGTGCACGCGGGATCCGTGATCGGCATGGACGAGCATCCCGCCCTCGCGCTCCGCGAGAAGAAGGACTCGTCGATCCTCGTCGCGACGCAGCTCGTCCGCGACGGCCAGGCCGACGCCGTCGTGACGGCGGGCCACACCGGGGCCGGCATGGCCGCCGGGATCCTCAAGCTCGGCCGGCTGCCGGGCGTGGAGCGACCCGGGCTGGCGGTCCAGGTGATCACCGATGCAGGCCCGCTCGTGCTCATCGACATCGGGGCGAACCCGGACTCGACCCCGGAGAACCTCGTGCAGTACGCGCGTATGGGAGCGATCTTCGCCGAGCGCGTCCTCGGAGTCGCCGACCCGCGCGTCGCCCTGCTGAGCATCGGCGAGGAGAAGGGCAAGGGCGACGCCCGCATCCAGCGCGCGACGGTGCTGCTCGACGCGACCACGCTCCGCTTCGTCGGAAACGTCGAGGGCGGCGACCTGGCCCGTCACCTCGCCGACGTCGTCGTGACGGATGCGGTCGCCGGCAACGTCGTGATCAAGTTCTTCGAGGGCCTCTCGACCTTCATCTTCGACCTGTGGCGGACCGAGTTCCGGCGCACCTGGCGAGGTAGGCTCGCGTATCTCCTGATGCGCCCGGGCATCGGCCGCATCCGCGAGGTGTTCGACTACGAGGCCCAGGGCGGCTCCCCGTTGCTCGGCGTCAAGGGGACAGTCATCATCACCCACGGGCGGGCCAAGCGACGGATGATCGGATACGCCTGCGAGGTGGCGGCCAAGACCGCGGGCGCGCGGGTGCCGGATCTGATCGCGCAGGCGCTCGCAGCCGACAACGAGCTGCTGGCCAGCATGGCGCCGACGACCGAGAAGGAGACGACATGAGCGGTCCCGTCCTCACGGTCGGCAAGGGCGTCATCGCCGAGCTCGTCAAGACCGCGGCCTTCGAGGTCCCCGGCGTGGCACGCGTCGGGTACGGCGGTCCGTCATGGCGCGGCTGGCTGGCGGGTCCCGCCGTCCGCGTCCGGGTCGTCAACGATCGAGTGCTGGTTCGCCTGCGGATAGTCGCCCGTCCCGGTCACACGCTCGGACCGCTGGTTGCCGAGGTCCGGACGGCCGTCGCCGCGACTGTCGAACGCTTGCTCGGGCTCGACCTCGGGGCCGTGACGGTCATCGTCGATGGCGTCGGAGGCTGACAAGCAGCGGGGACGTCGCACGGGACGACGACTCGCGCTGGCGGCCATCTTCGAGGCTGACTTCGGGCAACGCACCGCCGACGCCATCCTCGAGCGCCACCTGGCCGAGAGCGAGCGCGATGAATCGGCCGCGACGCTCGCCCGCGAGCTCGTCGCGGCCGTGACCCGCGATCGAGCCGACATCGACGCCGCGATCACCCGTGTCGCACCCCGCTACCCGGTCACCGGCCTCGCCAAGATGGACCGCGCGCTGCTCCGAACCGCCATCGGTGAGGTGCTACACTCCGCCACGCCGGCCCGGGTGGCCATCGCCGAGTGGGTCGAGCTGGCACGCGTCTACAGCGGAGAGCCGATGCGACGCCTCATGAACGGCGTTCTCGGGACGATCTCCCCAGCACCCAGCTCCGAGGAGGGAGTCAGTGGCCACAACGTACGACCGGCTCAAGAAGATCGTCGTCGAGCAGCTCGGCGCCGACGAGGATGAGGTCAAGCCCGAGGCCTCGTTCGTCGACGACCTCAACGCCGACTCGCTGGACCTCGTCGAGTTGATCATGAGCCTGGAAGAGGAGTTCGGGACGGAGATCTCGGACGAGGACGCGGAGAAGATCCGGACCGTCCAGGACGCCGTCGACTACATCGACGAGCACTCTTCCTAACCGGTCGGCCACGTCCGAGGTGCGTCCCGGTCAGGACGTCGCCGAACGCCTCGGGCTCCCGGTTCGCGACCTCGATCTGCTGGAGCAGGCCCTCGTCCACTCATCGTGGCTCCATGAGCACCCGGACGCCGCGCGCGGCCACAACGAACGGCTCGAGTTCCTCGGTGATGCCGTCGTGAACCTGACCATCTCGGAGGCGCTCTATGCACGCCATCCGGATGAGGACGAGGGCGCCCTGTCGGCCCGCCGTGCCGCCATCGTGTCGACCTCCGGGCTGGCGAGGCTCGCCGGTCGCATCGAGCTCGGCAAGTACCTGTTGCTGGGTGAGGGAGAGTCCCAGCGGAGCGGGCGCCGCCGACCCTCGTTGCTCGCCTCCTCGTTCGAGGCCCTGACCGGCGCGCTGTACCTCGACCTCGGCTACGAGCTGGTGCATCGCTGGCTGCAGGACCTCGCGGACCCCGAGCTGTCGCTCGAGGAGCCCGTCCTCTCGCTCAAGAGCCCGAAGTCACGCCTGCAGGAATACACACAACGGCGATCCGGCGAGCGACCCGACTACAGGCTCGTCGAAGCGTCCGGTCCCGACCACGAGAAGTCGTTCCGTGTCGAGGTCTGGATCGAGGGCGAGATCCTCGGTGCCGGCGAGGGACCGTCCCGCCGGACCGCCGAGACGTCGGCTGCAGCCCAGGCCATCGAGCGGATCCGTGCCGAGCGAGCCGCCGAACGGGCAGGGCGCGCGACCCGACCCGACGCGGGCCGTCGATCCCGCCGTGCCGACCGACGCGAGCGTCAGCGGCGACCGGCATGATCGAGCAGCGCACCGCACCGCCGCGCCTCCTCGCGCTGCGTGTCCAGGGTTTCAAGTCGTTCGCGGAACGGACCAAAGTCGAGTTCGGTGGTGGCATCAGCGCGGTCGTCGGACCGAACGGCTCGGGCAAGAGCAACCTGGCGGACGCACTCCGCTGGGCGCTCGGCGAGCAGGGACGCGCGCTCCGCTCGCGCAAGGCGGAAGACGTCATCTGGGCGGGATCGGAGAAGCGGACCGCCCAGGGCATGGCCGACGTCACGCTGGTCCTGGACAACGCTGACGGCCTTCTGCCTGTCGACTTCCAGATCCTCGAGTTCGGCCGGCGCCTGTATCGCAGTGGCGAGAACGAATACCTGCTCAACAAGCAGCGCATCCGCCTGCGCGATCTGGTCGACCTCCTCGACGCGGCGCACCTCGCCGACAACGCGTTCCTGTTCATCGGCCAGGGCATGGTCGACCAGGCGCTCGCCCTGCGCCCCGAGGAGCGGCGCCCGCTGTTCGAGGAGGTCGCCGGTGTCCGTCGCCACGAGCGACGCCGGCGCAAGGCCGAGGATCAGCTGGCGGAGTCGGAGACGAACCTCGCCCGGGTCGACGACATCCTGGCCGAGCTCAGGCCGCAGGCACGCCGCCTGGCAGCCCAGGCGGAACAGCAGACCACGCGCTCGTCGGTGGCTGACGAGCTGGCAGCGGCGCTACTTGCCTCGAGCCACGCCCGCTGGCATGAGGCCGCGGCCAGGCTGGCTGTCGCGACCGATCTGCGCGCTGCAACGGAGGCCGAAGCGAAGCGGGCGATGACCGACCTCGAGGCGGCCGAGGCCACCGCCGCGTCGCTGGCCGACGAGCTGTCCGCACGCGCCGAGCTGGAGCGCGCGCGACGCGAAACGCACGAGACCGCACGGTCGATCCTGACCGGGCTCCAGTTGCGCGACGGGCGGCTTGCCGCGGATCTCGAGGCGATCGAGCGCGACCGCGTCCGGCTGGCGGACGAACGCGCGGCCGCCGAGTCGGACGGCGCGGGCCAGCGACGCGCGATGGCGGCGCCGGTGCCCGCTCGCGACGTCGATCTCGAGGCCGCCGTGACCGAGGCGGATCGCGTTCTTGCGGAGGCCCTGGCCGAGCTCGCCACGCTGCGGTCCGCGTCGGCAGCCCGGGACGAGGATGCGGCCGCGGTCCGGCGTGCCGAGGCCATCCGGGCGGCGGAGGCCGAGACCGCCACACGCCGGCTCGCGGACGCGGAACGGCGAGCTGCCGAGGAACGTGCGGCCGCGACGACTGCCATCGCCCGACGCGACGAGGTCCTTGCGCGAACGGAGGCGGCTCGTCGCGCTCTGGAATTCGCCGCCGGCGCGGAGCGCAATGCCCAAGCCGCGCGCGAGACCGCGCGCCTCGCGTCGGGATCGGCGGAGGCCGAACGATCGGCCTCAGCCGAGAGACTGGCAAGCGCGGCGGCGAGCGTGGCTGCGCTGCGGGGTCGAGTCGAGGCACTCGCGTCGCATCTGGACGAGGACGAGCACCGTCCGATCGCCCGGGCGGCTCGCAAGCGCGGTGGCCGGCGTCTCGACGAGGACCTGACGGTCGACCCCGAGCTGCGTCCCGCGATCGAAGCGGCCCTGGCGGATCGGGTGCGGGCCTACCTGGTCGCCGCCGAGCAGGTCGCCTCCCTGGCTGGCGAACGCGGGCACCTCCTGGTCGAGGAACGCATGACCGGGAACGGCCCGGCGGCGGATGCTCTCACGCGCCGATGGCTCGATGCCGTCGCTGCGGCCGGTGGCGGGCGGCTGGCCGATGGCGTCCGACGCGATGGGACCGGGGGCGTCCGGCGCCTGCTCGAACGTGCCGTGTGGCTCCCAGACCTGGACGACTGCCTCGCGCTCCAGTCGGCGATGCCGCCCGGGTGGGTGGCCGTGCCGCGCGACGGGACGGCCGTGCTCGATGACACGGGTCTCGCCCTCGGGACATCCGACCCGGTCCTCGATCGCCGGGCCGAGCATGGGCGCCTGTCGGCCGAGCTCGAGCGCGCCGAGGCGGAGCTCGCCGAGCTGCGCACGACGGCCGCAGCGGCCGAGCAACGAGCGGCAACGGCCCGCGCCGGACTCGACGAGGCTCGCGCGGACGAGACGCGGCTGGTCGCCGACCGACGTCGGACCGAAGAGACCGAGCGGACGGCTCTCCGTGAGAGTGAAGCGGTGGCCCGCGAAGCAGCCTGGCACGAAGCGCAGCAGGCCCGACTCGACGCGGAGTTGACCCGGCTTCGCGAGTCTGTCGCGGCGGAGCCCCGCACCGACGAAGAGGCGAGGGACGACCAGCCCACCGGCGACGAGCGTGCCGCATTGACCGCCTGGGAGTCACGGGCGACCGAGCTCCGCGAGCGTCGAGACCGCCTCGCCGCTCGATCGGCCACCCACGACGCCCAGCGCCGGGATGCCGAACATGCCCGGGCCAGGGCCGAGGCTGCGGTCGCGATCGCCGCGGAGCGCATGGCGCGTGCCGACCGCGAAGCCGCGGCGCTCGTCGAACGAGAGAATGCCCTCCGGTCCGAGAGGGACGACATCAGCACCGAGATCGCGTCGGCCACGACCAGGGAGCGCGAGGCGCGCGAGGCACTGCTGGCGCTCCATGCGGCGGACGCAGCGGATCGCGTGCGACTGGCCGAGTCGGAACGGGCTGCTGCCACCGCCCGCGAACGCCTCCGGGCAGCGGACGAGCGAGCACGGGCCGCCGACCACGCCGAGCTGGAGGCCCGGCTCGGGTTGGAGTCGCTCCGTGACAGCGTCCTCATCGAGTTGGCGGGGCTCGGCGAGCTCGGACTCGCGAGCCTCGGGATCGCACGGCCCGAGCCCACAGCCGAGGCAGATACCGCCACCCAAAGCGACGCCGACGACTCGACCGCCGTGGAGTCGGCGTTGGCGGCACTCGCCGAACGATGGTCCGTCGAGGCGCCCACAGATGTGCCGCCGACCCCCGGTCGACTTGGGCAGCTGCGGCGCCGCTACCACGAGCTCGGTGCGGCCAACCCGTATGCCGTCGAGGAATACGCGGAGCTGAAGGCGCGTCTCGAGTCGCTCGAGACCCAGGGCGACGACCTGCGCTCGGCGATCGGTCGCACGCGCGAGCTCATCGTCGAGCTCGACACGATGATCGCGACCCAGTTCCGAACGACGTTCGCCGCCCTCGAGACGGCGTTCGAGCGGCGCTTCGAGCAATTGTTCGATGGCGGGTTCGCGAAGCTGTCACTCACGGACCCGAGCGATCTCGGGTCGACCGGTGTCGAGATCGTGGCCCGCCCGCCGGGCAAGAAGGCGCAGGCCCTGGCGATGCTGTCGGGCGGGGAGCGTGCCCTGACGGCTGTGGCGCTCCTGTTCGCGATGCTCGAGGTGCGACCCGTGCCGTTCTGCGTGCTCGACGAGGTCGATGCGGCGCTCGATGAGGCGAACATCGGCCGGTTCGCAGAGGCGCTTCGGAGCCTGGCCGATCGGACCCAGTTCATCGTCATCACCCATAACCGCGGCACGATCGAGGCGGCCGATGCGCTGTACGGCGTCACGGTCGGCGACGACTCCGTGTCGCGCGTGATCAGCCTGCGGCTCGACGAGGCCCAGGCCCTCGCGTCCGAGCGCCGCGAGCTCAGCGCGGCGGGCTGATGCCGTTCTGGCGCCGGCGTTCCGAGGACTCGGCCCAGCCGGGGAACGAGGCCCCGTCCCAAGAACCGGCGCCGACGGACGTCCAAGTCCCTGCTCAGGAGTCGGCACCTGACGACACCGCCCCATCGATCCCTGAGCCCGTCGATCTGGAGGAGCCAGCCCGAGAGGAGCCCCAGTCCGCCCCGGAACCACGACCCGCCGAGCCCGAGCCGGAAGCTGCCTACGCGCCGTTCGACCCGACCGCCTTCCTCGCGGTCGCCCCCGCGCACACGCTCGATCAGGGCCTGGAGCGGACGCGCGGCACGTTCATGACCCAGCTCCGTGGCTATCTCGGCGGCGTCGACGGTCCGGCCTGGGACGACGTCGAGGAGACGCTCATCGCGGGCGACGTGGGCGCGGCGCTGGCCATGGACCTCGTGGAACGGGCGCGCAGTCGCCGCCACCCCGATGGACCCGAGGCTGCGATCCGTGACGAGCTCGCGGCGCTCCTCGTCAAGCGGGACCTGGACTGGACGCCGCGGCCCGCGGCGTCGGGCGGCCCGGCGGTCGTCCTCGTCGTGGGTGTCAACGGCACCGGCAAGACCACGACGATCGGCAAGCTCGCCGCGCGCTATCTCGAAGAGGGCCAGTCGATCATCCTCGCTGCCGCGGACACGTTCCGTGCCGCCGCGATCGATCAGCTCCGGATCTGGGCCGACCGAGCCGGCGTTCCCGTCGTGGCACACGCCCCCGGCGCCGATCCCGGCGCCGTCGTGTACGACGCGCTCGATGCGGCGGTGGCGCGGGGGGCGACCCTCGTCATCGCCGACACCGCCGGCCGGCTTCACACGAAGTCGAACCTCATGGATGAGCTGACCAAGATCCGCCGGATCGTCGACAAGCGGCTCCCGGACGCGGAGCCCGAGACGCTTTTCGTGCTCGATGCGACCACTGGCCAGAACGGCCTGTCACAGGCGAGGGCGTTCCACGAGGCGGTCGGCCTGACCGGGATCGTGCTGACCAAGCTCGACTCGACCGCCAAGGGCGGGATCGTGTTCGCCATCGAGGACGCGCTCAAGGTCCCGGTCCGCTTCGTCGGTGTGGGGGAGGGCATCAACGACCTCCTGCCGTTCGACCCCGACGCCTTCGTGGAGGCGCTCTTCGCCGAACCTCAGGCGCCCGGCGGCTGATCGCGTTCGACGTCGACGACGACCTCGGCGGGTCGGCGCGCGTCCATCACCGGCAGTTCGCGCAGATAGCGGACCGGCGACCAGTAGAGGACCGCGGCGGCGAGCAGTCCACCGAGCGGCGCGAGGAACGACGTCAGGCGCAGACCGATGGCCTCGGCAAGTAGCCCGGCCCCGATCGTCGCCGCCAGCTGAGCGCCGGCCGACGCGACCTGGAATGTCGAGGCGACGCGGCCCAGCTCGCGATCGGCGACGAGCGACTGGCGAACCGACGTCTCGGTCACGTCGTAGACGGTGATGGCCGAGTCGGCGACGAGCTGCTGCCCGAGAAGGAAGGCGACCGCGACAAGCGGCATGCCGGCCGGCGCGAGCGGGATGAGCAGATTGCCCGCCGCCGCCAACAACATCGCGGCGATGGCGACCGGGCCGACGCCCCATCGTCGTGTCGATCGCGTCGCGACGACTGCCCCGATGAACGACGACGCACCACCGACACCCGCGATGACGCCGATCAGCGCCGGGCTGACCCCGAGGTCATCGATCGCGAAAAGGAACCACGTCGCGCCGAAGATGCCCCACAGCATCGACATCAACATCTGGGCGCCGACGAACGCCCGCAGCACCGGGTTGCCGCGCACGACCCGGAGGCCGTGACGGATCTCGTCGAGGACGGGTTCGCGCTCGGAGCGGGGCGGTGGTGGAGCCTCGGGTCGCCGGACCGTCAGCAGCAGCACAGCGGAGACGAGGTAGGTGACGGCGTCGATCAGGATCGTGATCGGGCCGGTCAGCAGCTGGACGAGGAAGCCGCTGATCCCGAAGCCGGCGAACTCGGCGACCGAGCCGCTCGCGGCCAATGCGCTGTTCGCCTCGACGAGGCGCTCTCGATCGACGATGGTCGGCAGATAGGCGTTATCCGCCGCGTCGAAGAACGTGGTGAGGACGGCGGCCAGCCCCGCGACCACGACGAGCTGCCACAGCGCGAGGGTCCCGAGCACGAACGAGATCGGGATCGAGCCGAGCAGGACCGCGCGTCCGAGGTCGGCCCAGATGAGGACCGGCCGGCGCCGCAGTCGATCGACCCACGCGCCGGCAACCAGGCCGACCACCAGGGCCGCCGCGACATCCATGCTGCGTAGGACGGCGACCTCGATCGGGCCTGCGCCGAGCGTCAGGATCGCGACGAGCGGCAGGGCGATCCGGGTGATGAGCGACCCGAAGATCGAGATGCTCGCCGCCGCCCAGACGCGGACGAAGGCGTGGTTCTGCCAGAGGGGCGATGTGAAGGGATTGCGCACGAAGCCCGCAGCATAGCGGCGCGACCGGCGTCGGACGGACGCTCCATCCGCGAGCTGGACCCACCAGCGTTCCGGGTGACGGCGGAACCACCCCACGAAGCCCGTTCAGCCGCCGATCGGAACCTGCAGCGTTCCGAACGGCGGTAGAAGCAGGGTTTCGTCGCTACTTGGAACGCTGGTGGTTCCACGGCGGGCGACGCCGGCGTCCCGCGGCGGGCGCGGTGGCACGCCCGCACCGGACCATCGTCCCGGGCGCGCCTGCGGGAACCCTGCGCTACACTGCCCCCGCCTCGATGCGCCAGAACCCGCGCATCACCCGGCCCGACGCCGCGCGACCCGCGACCACGGTCGGTCCACCACCATGACGGAGTCCTGATCGGGCCGTGTTCGACACTCTCAGCGAGCGCCTGCGAGCCACGCTCGGCACGCTGACCGGCCGAGGCCGGATCAGCGAGGCCGATATCGATGCTGCGATGCGCGAGGTCCGTCTCGCCCTGCTCGAAGCCGACGTCAACTTCAAGGTCGTCAAGGACTTCGTGGCGCGCGTCCGCGAGAAGGCCCTCGGCCAGGACATCCTCCAGAGCCTGACCGCGGGGCAGGCCGTCGTGAAGATCGTCCACGACGAGCTGGTCGACCTGCTCGGCACCGGCGACCGCGTCTTCCACCTGTCGGGCAACCCGGCCGTCGTCGCGATGGTCGGCCTGCAGGGCTCCGGCAAGACGACGACCACGGCCAAGCTGGCGCGCTACGTCATCAAGCAGGGACGGCGACCCCTCCTCGTCGCGGCCGACCCATACCGGCCCGCCGCCGCCGACCAGCTCGAGACGCTCGGCAAACAGCTCGACGTCCCGGTCTATCGCGCGCCCGAGGGCACGTCCGTCGTGGACATCGCCCGTCAGGGCGTGGAGGCCGCCAAGCGCCAGACCCGCGACGTGGTCATCCTCGACACCGCCGGTCGGCTCAGCGTCGACGAGGCACTCATGCAGGAGATCGCGGCCGTGGATGCCGCGGTCAAGCCGGTCGAGACGCTCCTCGTCGTCGATGCCATGACCGGCCAGGAGGCAGTCGCCGTGGCCCAGGCTTTCGTCGCGGCCGTGCCGGTCACCGGGCTCATCCTGACCAAGATCGATGGCGACGCCCGCGGTGGGGCCGCACTCAGCATCAGCGCCGTCACGGGGCTCCCCGTCAAGTTCCTGGGCACCGGCGAGAAGACCGACGCTCTCGAGCCCTTCCACCCGGACCGGCTCGCGGGCCGCATTCTCGGGATGGGCGACATCCTGACCCTCGTCGAACGGGCGCAGGAGACTTTCGACGTCAACCAGGCGCAACAGATGGAAGAGAAGCTCCGCAAGGCGAGCTTCACGCTCGAGGACATGCTCGACCAGCTCCAGCAGGTCCAGAAGATGGGGCCGATCGGCCAGATCATGTCGATGATCCCGGGCATGGGCAACATGGCCGGCGAGGCACAGGCCGCGGTGGACCGCGGCGACTTGAAAAGGACGGAGGCGATCATCCGGGCGATGACCCCGGCGGAGCGCCGCGATCCAACGATCCTGACCGGCTCGCGTCGACGCCGCATCGCGGCGGGCGCGGGCACGAGCCTGCCGGAGGTCAACCGGCTGGTGAAGCAATTCGGCGAGATGCAGAAACTCATGAAGCAGCTTTCCGGAGGCGGTCGGCGCGGCGCGCTCGGCAGCCTCATGGGGAATCGGCGCTAGGCGCCGGGGGAGACCACGCGATGACCGATTCCGAACGACCCACGACCCCGACTGGGACGCCGCCGAGCCCGACAGGGGCGCCGCCGGCCCCGCCACCGAGCGCCGTCGATGGCGACACGACCGCGGTGCCGGTCGCGACGACGCCGGCGGAGCCTGCCGGGGCGGGCGAGCGACCACCCCAGAGCAGGGTGCGCTGGATCGCGGCCGGCGGTGCTATCGCCCTCGTGATCCTGGTGACGGCCCTCGCGGCGATCGTCCTGACGAGCTCAACACCGTCGTCAGTCGTCCTCGGCTACGTGCCGACGGACAGCGTCGCCTACGGTGAGATGCGGCTCGACCTCCCCGGCGATCAGCGCCAGAAGGTCGGCCAGTTCCTGTCGAAGTTCCCGGGCTTCGCCGATCAGGCAGCGCTCGAGACGAAGCTCGACGAAGTCCTCGACCGGTTGATCTCCGAGGGCAGCCAGGGCAAGCAGACCTTCACCCGCGACGTGAAGCCGTGGTTCGGCGGGCAGCTCGGTTTCGCGATCGGCCCGATCCCGGACGTCGATCCCAACGCGCCCATGTCATCCACTGCCCGTGGCGTGCTGCTCGTCACCGTCAAGGACGAGGCCCTCGCCCGGACGTGGTTCACGAACACACTCGGCCAGGCCGGCGTGACCGGCACGTCCGAGACCTATCAGGGCACGGAGCTGACCGTGTTCGCCAACCCCCATGCACCGACCGAGCAGGCCGCGTTCGCGCTGGCCGGCGGCAAGGTCGCCATCGTCGGGGACGTCGCGTCGGTGAAGGCCGCTCTCGATACCAAGGGTTCCAGCGCGCTCGCCAAGGCCCCCGGCGTCGCAGCAGCTCAGGCTGCGCTGACCGGCGACGATCTCGGGTTCATGTTCCTTGACACCAAGGCTCTGTTCGAGGCGTCGACCCGTGTCACGGGTTCGCTGTCGTCGGCGTCACCATTGAGCAGCGCGATCACCGGCCTGATCCCGGACTGGGCCGCGATGCGCATCCGCGTCGAGGCCGACGCACTGCAGCTCGACGCAGTCACGCAGCACAAGGCGGGCATGCCGGGGCCCGACCAGAACCGGGCGAACGGGGTAGCCGCGTTTGCGCCGCCATCGACCGTCGCCCTGCTCGCCGGCAACGACTTGGGTCGCTCGCTCCTCGACTGGATCGAGCTCTATCGCAGCGAGCCGACCCTCGCCGACGCATTCGCGCAGATCGACCAGGCAGCCGGCATGCTCGGTGGCCTCGAGGCGCTCCTCAGTTGGATGGGGGACACCGGGGTCGTGATCGCGAAGGCGGGCGACTCCGTCGAGGGCGGCCTGGTCAGCGTCCCGGCGGACGCTTCCGGCGGGCGTCAGCTGCTGACCACCATCCGCAGCTTCCTGCAGCTCGGCGGCGCCCAGGCCGGCGTCACGATCCGCGATGAGCAATACCAGGGCGAGACGATCACGGTCATCGACCTCGGCGACCTGCGCGACCTGGCCGCGATGGCCGGTGGCCTGGGATCGCTGCCCACCGATCCGTCGAGCCTGCCGGAGGGTCGTGCCCAGATCGCGTACGTCGCGACGGACGAGGTCATCGCGATCGGCAGCTCAGCCGACTTCATCAAGCACGTCCTCGACGCGGGAGCGGGCGCGTCGCTCGCCGACGATGCCCAATTCAAGGGCTTGCTCGCGCGGGTCGATGCGGAGAACACGGGCGTCACCTTCGTCGATATCGCGGCGATCCGCGGTCTCGCAGAGGGCGCGATGTCCAGTGCGACCGACCAGCAACGCACCGAGTACGAGGAGTCCATCAAGCCGTTCCTCACGCCGTTCGACGCTCTCATCTCGACGGGCGCGGTCGGTGGGGAGCTCGTGGAGACGCACACGCTCATCACGGTCAAGTAGGCGGGTCCCCAGCCCGCACCACCCAAGGAGGGATACGACACAGATGGCAGTCCGCATCCGGCTGACGCGCGTCGGCGCGACCAAGCAGCCGACCTACAGAGTGGTCGTCGCCGACGCTCGCCGCGCACGCGACAGCCGCGCGATCGAGACCATCGGTCACTACAACCCACGAACCGAGCCGATCGAGCTGAGCGTCGACGCAGATAAGGCGAAGGCGTGGCTCGCGAAGGGCGCTCAGCCGTCCGACACCGTCGCTCGGTTGTTCAAGCAAGCGGGCATCCTGCCCAGCGGCAAGTAGGAGCGCGAACGATGGCAGCCAAGGAACTGGTCGAGTACGTCGCCAAGTCGCTGGTCGATGATCCCGATGCCGTGAAGGTCGAGGTGATCGAGGAAGACGGTGCGACCGTCATCGAGCTCCACGTCGCCGACGACGACATGGGCAAGGTGATCGGCCGCAACGGGAGTGTCGCCAAGGCCCTGCGCACCCTGCTCAAGGTGACCGCGGCCCGGGACGGGGAGCCGGTCCAGCTCGAGATCGTCTGAGCGAGACGGCTTCGGTGGCCGCCGGTCTCGGCGACGCCACGCAGCGACTCGTCGTCGCCCTGGTGCGCGGCGTCCATGGCCTGCACGGCGCGGTCCGTGTCGAGGTGCTCACCGACCGCCCGGAGCAACGCTTCCGCCCCGGCGTCGTCCTCCATCGCGAGGGATCCGATGCGCCGTTGACGATCGCTTCAGCCGAAGCTGTCGCCGATGGACCCGGCTGGCGCATCCGATTCAGCGAGGTCACGAGCCGCGACGCGGCCGACGCCCTGCGGGGTGCGTACCTGGAGACGGTCGTTCACCCGTTGGGTGACCTCGCGCGCGGCGAGGTGTACTGGCACGAGGTGATCGGGGTGACCATCCGGGACGTCGACGGCCGCGACCTCGGGGTCGTCAAGGACATCTACCGTGTCGGGGAGAACGAGGTCTACGTGGTGACCGGCGAGCCATTCGGGACGTTCGACCTGCCGGCGGTCCGTGCGTTCATCAGGGTGTTCGCTCCTCGGCGAGGCGAGATCGTGGTCGATGCCGAGGCGCTCGACCTCCAACCGCCCAAGGTCCGACGCAACGATCCCGACCGGCCTCGTGCGCCACGCCGGAAGACCCGTCGGCCCCGACCGCCCGAAGGCTCGCCGACCCGAGGGCTCGCCGCGGCCGCCGGAAGGCTCACCCCCGCCGCCGGAGGGCTCGCCATGACGCTCGAGATCGACGTCCTGACGCTCTTCCCCTCGATGGTGTCGGGCCCGCTGTCCGAGAGCATCCCAGGTCGGATCCAGGAACGCGGCCTCGCCACGATCCGTGTCCACGACCTGCGCGAGTTCGGCCTGGGGCGGCACCGGTCGGTCGACGACACGCCGTACGGCGGAGGCGCCGGGATGGTGATGCGTGTCGAGCCCGTCGTGGCGGCCATCGAATCGGTGCAGCGGCCGGAGTCGTTGGTCATCCTGCTCGACCCGGGCGGGGAGGTCTTCAGCCACGCCCGAGCGATAGACTTCGTCCAGCGCGACCACATCGTGCTGGTCTGCCCGCGCTACGAAGGCGTCGACGAGCGGATCCGCGCCTTCGTCGACCTCGAGCTGTCGATCGGCGATTACGTAGTGACGGGCGGTGAGCTGCCGGCACTGGTGGTCATCGATGCGGTCATCCGGCTGCTGCCCGGTGCCATCGACGACGCGTCGACCGCTGAGGAGTCGTTCAGCGCAGGCCTCCTGGAGTACCCGCAATACACGCGGCCACCCTCGTTCCGCGGCATGGATGTGCCACCGATCCTGACGTCGGGTGACCACGGCGCGGTGGCTGCGTGGCGCCAGGAGCGCGCGGTCGAGCGGACCCGCGCGCGCCGGCCGGATCTGCTGCGCGAGGACCGCTGAGCGAGAGCCGGCCGGTCGGACCCCGCGTGGTCATGTGGTGCACGTATCTTCGATCGAGAGGATGCTGGGCGAGGATCCGGTGCATGCCGTGCACAGAACGAAGCCGAAACGACCCTCGACCGCTCGATGGGTCATGCCATGCACAAACGAAGCCCGGGAGGGTCGCTCGGTCTCCGATGCGGTCACCACGTGCACCATGGTCACGGGCCGTTGCGTCAGGAGTGACAACGAGCGGCTGGCACGGGCCATGGGTGCTTCCAGCCGCCTGGCGTCACGTCTGCGGAGACGCATGACGACGAGGACGATCGCGGGTCGGATCCCTCCGTCACCTGTCACCTCTCAGGAAACGGCGGCCGAGAAGCCCGAAGTCGAGCGGGGTGCGTGCTATACTCCGCCGTCGGTCGCCCACCACGCGGCCACCTCCCATCGCCCGACCCGCAGTTTCGGCTGCCAACCGATCAAGGAACCGCCGCGTGAACGTGCTCGACGAGATCGTCCAGGACCAGCTCCGCACCGACCTGCCGGAGCTCGCCACCGGTGACACCGTGAAGGTCTCCGCCAAGGTCGTCGAGGGCAACCGCGAGCGCATCCAGGTCTTCGAGGGCATCGTGATGCGTCTCCGCGGTGGCGGCATCACCCGCTCCATCACGGTTCGGCGCATCGCGTCCGGGGTCGGCGTCGAGCGGACCTTCAAGATCCATAGCCCGCGCATCGACAAGATCGAGGTCCTGCGCCACGGCGAGGTCCGCCGCGCGCAGCTGTACTTCCTGCGCAAGCGCGTCGGCAAGGCCGCGACCCTTCGCGAGCGCCGCAGCTAGATTGACGATCGCCACGGCGACCCGTTCGACCCATCCGACCCCGTCCGCCCGGCGGGGTCGTTCGATTCGGGTAGGCTTGTCACCCGAATGGCCGTGATCGTCCCGACCCTCCGCCACGAACGCCGTCTCTGGAACGAGGGCCTGACACGCGTCGTCGGCGTGGATGAGGTCGGGGTCGCTCCGACATGCGGCGCGGTCGTCGCCGCCGCCGTGATCATGAGACCGGGCTGCCATCGGATTCCCGGCGTCCGCGACTCGAAGACCCTGTCGATGGCCCAGCGGGAGCGTCTCGCGCCGATCATCCGCAAGCGCGCGGTCGCGATCGGCGTCGGAGCGGCCTCGGTGCGCGAGATCGACCAGCTGAACATCTATCACGCGACGCATCTCGCGATGCGCCGGGCGATCGGGCGGATCGGCGGCCATGAGCACGTGATCGTCGACGGCAATCGGATCGTCGGATTCGAGGCGCAGGTCGGTCCCTACTCGAACGTGGTCGACGGCGACGCCAAGGTCTATTCGATCGCATGTGCGTCGATCGTGGCCAAGGTCGTGCGTGACCGGATGATGATCAAGCTCGCGGCCCGCTACCCGGGTTATGGCTGGGAGCACAACCAGGGCTACGCAACGCGCGACCATCGGGACGCGATCCGGGCGCTCGGCCTCACGCCATTCCACCGCCGGTCATTCCTGGCGCTGCAGCGCACGCTGGCCGGCGACCAGCTCGACTTCGACCTGCTCGGCGATCCGGCGGCGTCGCCGTCGGTCCATGAGCTGCTGGAGCAGGAGCTCGTGCCGGTCATGGTCGACGATGCGGCGCTCGATGCAGGCGACCTTGTCGCGCTCGAGGTGTCACCCGCCTGACGGCGCCCTCGCGCGGGGTGTCACCCGCCGCACGGCGCTCGCGCGCGCCACACGCGCCGGATAAGCGCGGGTGAAGCGGGCGATGTGCGGCCGGTGAGCGGTCCTCGTCATCATGCGACGCATGGAAGGCTCGACCGGCTCGCCGTTCCGGACCGCCGCCCAGCAGGCAGGTGACACCGCCGAATCGCTGGTGCTGGTCCGCCTTCTGGCGTCTGGCTGGACCGTCCTGGCCCGGAACGTCCATGTCGGCCGCCACGAGCTCGATCTCGTGGCGGTCGACCCGGGTCCGCCGGCCACGCTCGTGGTCGTCGAGGTCCGCTGGCGCGCGTCGCGGGGCTTCGGGCTGCCGGAGGAGACCGTCGACCATCGGAAGCGGACGCACGTCCGGATGGCGACGTACGGGCTGCTCGATCGAGGCGTGCTTCCCGACGGCGTCAATCTGCCGCGGCTGCCGGTCCGCTTCGACCTGGTCGTGGTCGAGCCGGGGGTCGGGGGCGGGGAGCCGCGCGTTCGGCACCACCGCGCAGCGTTCTGAGCGGGCGGGGACTCCGAAATTCCGGTGACCATGGAAACTCGGGCGACATGTACGACGCGCATGGTGGCGACCTTATGGCGTCCGCGATCGGGCTCAACATGTAGAACGCGGATGGAGCCCGACAGATCGCATGGTCGGACGCGGAAAACCGGCCTCCATCGCGGGCCAGGCGGCCGATCCGGCGCTTGGACAGGACATTAGGTCGCCCTCAGACGCGTCATTCATGGTTGGGGGCCGGCGCGTCACTGGCCCACTCGCGGGCCGGCGCGCCGCTGGGCCCCTCGGGTGCACGAGACAAGCGACGCTGCTCGTCGGCGTCTGCGGCCGAACACGACCCCTGTGCTACACTCCGCGCCGGTCCGGAGCCGGATTCCGGCCATCAACCGCGATCGCCCGCCGTCGCCGTACCCGCGGTGCCGAGCGGAGCCCACACGCGGACCGTTCCCACCGGGCGGTGCCGGCCGTCGTATGCGACCGGTCCCCGGGGATCAGCGAGGGTCCGCGGAGGAATCAACCGACAGGAGGTCGCCCCATCATGCCGTCCGTCTCCATGCGGCAACTTCTCGAAGCCGGGGTCCATTTCGGCCACCAGACGCGCCGCTGGAACCCCAAGATGCGCCCGTTCATCTTCGCGGAGCGCAACGGGATCCACATCATCGATCTCGCGCAGACCGTGCAACGGCTCGACGTCGCGCTCGAGGCCGTCCGCGAGACCGTTGCTCGCGGCGAGCAGGTGCTGTTCGTCGGCACGAAGAAGCAGGCCCAGGAGCCCATCTCCGCGGAAGCGACACGAGCCAACCAGCCGTTCGTCAACAAGCGCTGGCTCGGTGGCATGCTGACGAACTTCACGACCATCAAGAAGCGCATCAGCCTGCTCGAGCAGCTCGAGGCGCGTCAGGGTGCCGGCGACTTCGAGCGCATGACGAAGAAGGAAGCCGCCAAACTGACCGAGGAGATGATCAAGCTCCAGGCGACGGTCGGTGGCATGCGCAAGATGAAGCGTCTGCCCGGTGCGATCTTCATCATCGACCCGCACCGCGAGCGGATCGCCGTGACCGAGGCAAACAAGCTCGAGATCCCCGTCGTGGGGACCGGCGACACGAACGTCGATCCCGACGAGCTCGACTTCATCATCCCCGCGAACGACGACGCCATCCGCGCCATCCGGCTGCTCTGCACGCTCGTGGCGGAGGCCGCGATCGAGGGCGCCCAGGAGCGCTCGAACCGGGCGGCCAGCGAACCCGAGGTGTTCGAGCCGGCGGCCGCGGCCGAGGGCGAGGACGAGGCCCCGGGCGCGAGCGACGAGCTCGTCGCCGCGCTCGCCGGCGGTGCTGCGCTCACGTTCGAGCCCGACGCCGACGACGACGACCTGCTGCCCGGCGACCGCGTCGCGCGCGCGGAGGCGGCCGTGGCCGAGGCCGCGGAGGCGACCCCCGAGGAGATCGCCGCCGAGCTCGCCCGCGAAGCGGCCGAGAAGGCCGAGGTCGACAACCCGGCCTGAGACCCGGCGCCGCACGATCGCGGCGCCACGCGCACCAACTCATCGATCACCGCGGCGCCTGGCGCGCCCGCACGACATCAAGGAACAGGAGCACACCCACCCATGGCAGACATCTCGGCGGAGCTGGTCAAGGAATTGCGCGATCGGACCGGCGCCGGGTTCATGGACTGCAAGAAGGCCCTCACCGAGGCCGATGGCGATCTCGACAAGGCCGTCGTGATCCTGCGCGAGCGGGGTCTGGCCGCGGCTGCCAAGAAGTCGAGCCGTGATGCCCGTGAGGGGCTTGTCTCGAGTTACATCCACACAGGCGGTCGAGTCGGGGTGCTCATCGAGGTCAACTGCGAGACCGACTTCGTCGCACGGACCGACGAGTTCCAGAAGCTCGTGAAGGACCTGGCAGTCCAGGTCGCCGGACTCGCGCCGCTCTATGTCGACCAGGATGCGATACCGCCCGGCGACCTCGAGGCGAAGAAGGCAGAGCTGGCCGCCGACGAGTCCGTCAACAGCAAGCCCGAGGCCATCCGTCCGCAGATCGTCGAAGGGCAGCTCAAGAAGTGGTACGCCCAGGTCTGCCTCGTCGATCAGCCGTTCCGCGACGAGGAGCGAACGGTCGGCGAGCTGATCGTGGAGAAGATCGCGACGATCGGCGAGAACATCCGCGTGCGCCGGTTCACGCGGTACGCGCTCGGGGAAGAGCTGTGAGCGACACCGCCCCGACGGCCGTGGCCGAGGAACGCGGCGTCACCTACGGGCGCGTCCTGCTCAAGCTGTCCGGCGAGGCCCTGCTGGGCGATCGGCAGTACGGCGTCGACCCGGAGTTCTGCGCGTTCATCGCAGATCAGGTCAAACACGTGCACGCGCTGGGCGTGCAGGTCGGCATCGTGGTCGGTGGCGGGAACATCTTCCGCGGGTTGGCGGCTGCTGCCCGAGGCATGGATCGGGCGACCGGCGACTACATCGGCATGCTCGCGACCGTGATGAACGGCCTGGCCCTCCAGGACGCACTCGAGAAGGCCGGCGTGCCGACCCGCGTGATGACCGCCATCGCGATGAACGAAGTCGCCGAGCCGTACATCCGGCGGCGCGCCATCCGCCACCTCGAGAAGGGCCGCGTCGCGATCTTCGTTGCCGGCACCGGCAATCCGTACTTCACCACCGACACCGCGGCAGCCCTGCGCGCGGTCGAGATCAACGCCGAGGTCCTGCTCAAGGCGACCAAGGTCGACGGCGTGTACGACCGCGACCCGATGACGAACGAGGGTGCCCGGCGCTACGCTCGACTGGACTATGCCGATCTCCTGCGCGACCAGCTCAAGGTCATGGACGCGGCAGCCGTGAGCCTGTGCATGGAGAACGACCTCCCGATCATCGTGTTCGACCTCAATCAGCCCGACAACATCACGAAGGTCGCGACCGGCGAGCCGGTCGGGACGCTGATCTCGAGCGGAGGGCCGACTGCATGAGCAACGAGATCCTCTCCGACGCCGACCACAAGATGGCCCGGGCCGTGGATGCGATGGAGCGCGACTTCCAGGCCGTGCGCACCGGCCGCGCCTCGACGGCGCTGGTCGAACGCATCCTCGTCGACTACTACGGGACCCAGACGCCGCTCAACCAGCTCGCCGGGATCAGCGTCCCGGAGCCGCATCAGATCGTCATCCAGCCGTGGGATCGGAGCGTGCTGGGCGCGATCGAGAAGGCCATCACGAAGAGCGAGATCGGTCTGACGCCGAACGTGGATGGCACGGTCGTGCGTCTCAACATCCCGCCGTTGACCGAGGAACGTCGCAAGGAGCTCGTCAAGGTCGTCCACAAGCGCATGGAGGAGGCGCGCGTGGAGATCCGCAACATCCGTCGAGACGCCAACGATCACCTGAAGCGCGAGGAGCGCGACGGCGGGGTCGGCACCGACGAGGCGCATCGCCAGGTCGACTCGCTGCAGAAGACGACCGACAAGCACATCGCCGAGGTCGATCGGCGCGGTGCGGCCAAGGAGCAGGAGGTCCTCGAGGTCTAGGTGGCCCGCGCACCGCTGGCACGACCGACCGACGCGCCGCCGATCGCCCACGAGGCGACCGACGAGCCGGCCGTGCCGGCAACGACCGCGACGCCGGACCTCAGCGCCGTGGAGGCGGCCGAGCCCTTCCTGGCGCCCGACGACCTGCCCCGTCACGTCGCGATCATCATGGACGGCAACCGGCGCTGGGCACGCCAGCACGAGCTGCCCGAGATCGAGGGCCACGCCGCCGGAGTCGAGTCGATCCGCGAGATCCTGCGCCACGCGGTCCGCCGCGGCGTGCGGGTCATGACGCTCTACGCGTTCAGTCGCGAGAACTGGGCGCGCTCCGACGACGAGGTCACCGGGCTGTTCGGGCTGCTCGAGGCAGCGGTGCGCAGCGAGACAGACGAGCTGCGACGCCAGGGTGTCCGCGTGCGCCTGCTCGGCCGGCTGGACGAGCTCCCCGACGAGACCCGCCGCTCGATCGGCGAGGCGCTGGATGCCACGGCGGACGGCGATCGCCTGACGCTCAACATCGCGTTCAACTACGCGGGCCGGACCGAGCTGGTCGACGCGGTCCGCCGGCTCGTCGCCGCCGGCACGCCGCCCGAGGCGATCGACGAGGCGACCGTCGGGACCGCGCTCTACACGGCCGGCCTGCCGGACCCCGACCTCGTCATCCGGACGGGCGGTGAGCAGCGCCTGTCGAACTTCCTCATCTGGCAGTCGGCCTACGCGGAGCTCTATTTCTGCGAGGCGCTGTGGCCGGACTTCGGGCCGGCCGCATTCGACGAGGCCCTGCTCGAGTTCGCGCGCCGCCAACGCCGTTTCGGGCGGTAGGTCAGGGTGCGCCAGCGCGCGACCAGCGCCGCCGTCCTCGTCCCGCTCCTCCTCATCGTCGTCGCCCTCGGCGGCGTCGCCCTGTCGGTCGCGATCGCCGTCCTCACGGTCCTGGCGGCGCGCGAGGCGTTCGCTCTCCTCCGTGCGGCGGGACATCCGACCCTGCCTGCCCTCGGGTCGGTGCTGGCACTCACGGTCATCCTCGACGCGGCCGTGCCCGACGTCCTGGAGGGCAGCGGATTGCTGCTCATCGCCATCGGCGTCGTCCTCGTCGCGGTCGCGGCATTCACGCGGACCGACCCGCGGGACGGGCTGGCGACCTGGATGGCGACCATCTTCGGAGCGATGTACGTAAGCCTGCTCGGTTTCGTCATCCGCCTCGGGCACGCCGGACCCATCCCGCCCGACACGGCGCCGCTGGCATTCCTGGGACAGGAACGCGGCTGGATCGTCCTCCTGATCCTGGCGGTCTGGTCATACGACACGGGCGCCTATCTCGTGGGTCGACGCTTCGGGCGGGAACGGTTCCTGACCCACATATCGCCGTCCAAGACCTATGCGGGTCTGGTCGGCGGCGTGGCAGCCACGACGGTGGTCGTCGGGCTCCTCCTCGCCGGTCTCGGCCAGTCGCCGCTCCACGCCATCGTCCTGGGACCCCTCACGGCGCTGGCCGCCCAGGCGGGCGATCTCGCGGAGTCGATGCTCAAGCGCGCCGCCGATGCCAAGGACTCCGGCACGCTCATCCCCGGGCACGGGGGCATCCTCGATCGTGTTGACTCGTTCCTCTTCGCGGCACCCGTCATGACGCTGTATGTCGTCGCCGTCATCGCCTAGGTCCCGCGGCGTCGCCCTTCTCGGGTCGACCGGCTCGATCGGGCGTCAGGTCGTCGACGTCCTGGTCGCGCATCCCGAGGCCTTCCACACGGTCGCGCTGGCGACGGGCTCGAACCGGGCTGGGCTGGAGGAGCAGGTCGCGCGACTGAGCCCGACCACATCGGCCGTGACGTCGTCCGACGCCACGCTGATCGAGTTCGCGACGCGCGACGACGTCGACCTCGTCGTCGTGGCCACGGGCGGCATCGTCAGCCTGCGGCCGGTGCTGGCGGCGCTCGCGGCGGGCAAGGTCGTCGCGACGGCGAACAAGGAAACGCTCGTCGCGGGAGGGCACCTGGTCATGCCCGAGGCGCGCCGGCTCGCCGCGCAGGCCGCGTCCGCGACTCCTGGCGACCCGTTCGCGAGCCCGCTGGCCTGGCTTCGCCCGATCGATTCGGAGCATTCGGCGCTGTGGCAATGCCTCGTCGGTGAGTCGATGGCCTCGGTCGAGGCATTGATCCTGACCGCCTCGGGCGGTCCGTTCCTCGACGCGACGCCCGATCAGCTCGCGGCGGCGACCCCCGACGCCGCCCTGCGTCACCCGACCTGGACGATGGGCGACAAGATCACCATCGACTCGGCGACGCTCGCGAACAAGGGCCTGGAGGTCATCGAAGCGCACTGGCTGTACGATGTCGCGTACGAGGCGATCGAGGTGGTCATCCACCCGCAGAGCGTCGTCCACTCCGCCGTCCGGTTCATCGACGGCTCCCTGAAGGCCCAATTGGGCTCCCCGGATATGCGCCTCCCGATCCAGTACGCCATGACCTACCCCGACCGCCGACCGTCACCCGCCGCTCCTCCCGATCTGATCGCGACGGCGCGACTCGATTTCCGAGCGCCCGACGAGGACCGCTTTCCGGCGCTCCGCATCGCGCGCGAGGCCGGGATCGCTGGCCCGCGGGCCTCGGCTGCGTTGATCGCCGCCGACGACGTCGCAGTGACCCGCTTCCTCGCGGGATCCCTCGATTTCCTCGGCATCCCGCGGGTGCTCGAGGCGGCCGTCGAGCGGTTCGGCCGCGGCGCGGGCGCGAGCGATCCGGACGTCGACGAGCTGGTCGCCCTCGACGCCGAGGTCCGCGCGGCCTTTCGCGACCGGGTCGGTGGGAGGCCAGGCGTGACCGGCGCCCTCGAGTCGATCGTCACGATCGTCCTGTTCTTCGCCATCCTCGGCGACGCTCGTGGTCATCCACGAGCTGGGTCACTTCATCACCGCCCGCCTGGCGCGGGTGCGCGTCCTCGAGTTCGGCATCGGTTTCCCGCCGCGAGCGAAGATCCTGAGATCCAAGGGCGAGACGCTCTACACGCTGAACTGGCTGCCGATCGGTGGCTTCGTGAAGCTCGAAGGCGAGGACGGCGACCGGAGCGGCGATCCGCGGGCATTCTCGGCGCAGAGCCTGCCGATCCGCCTGCTCATCCTCGTGTCCGGCGTCGTGATGAACGTCGTTCTCGCGTTCGCGATCTTCACCGGCATCGTGTGGCTCGCATCACCGCTGGCGGGCATCCGCTTCCACGAGGTCGAGCCCGGTTCGCCGGCCGCCCAGGCCGGCCTGGCCCCCGGTGACGCGATCGTCGCCATCGACGGTCAGCGATACCAGCTGATGGCCGGCCCCGCGATCATCCAGGGCCTGCGAGAGCACGCTGGCGACACGGTCGTCCTCACCATCGACAGCCCCGACGGGGCCCGGCGCGACGTCACCGTCACACTCCGCGACCAAGCGGCGATCGCCGCAGGGCGGGGGGCCCTCGGGATCGTCGGCAACACCAAGCCGTTCGAGGCCTACTTCGATGGCGCCACGACAACCAATGACCTGGGAACTGCTGCGCAGGTCGGCTGGGATCACACCATCCGCTGGATGGGCCTGATCATCGGGGGTCTCGGATCGCTCGTGGCGTCGGTGGCCGCCGATCCGACGGCGCCGCCACCGGTATCCGGTCCGATCGGCATCGCCACGCAGATCGGGGATGTGTTCTTCAACGCCGGCCCGATCATGACCTTGTACGTCGCGGGCATCCTGTCGGCCAACCTTGCCGTCGTGAACATCCTGCCGTTCCCCCCGCTCGATGGCGGCCGGATGCTGATGATCACGCTCAAACGGATCTTCGGCGCGCGTATCAGCGTGCGCGCCGAGCAGCTGACCTACCTGGTCGGGTTCGTGTTCCTGTTCGCCTTCATCATCTGGGTGTCCGGGTTCGACATCATCAGGACCCTCGGCGGGGGACCGCCACCCGCCGCTCCTTGACGCCAGCCGACGCACCGATGCGCAGGAACTCGATCACCGTCGACGTGGGTGGCATCCCGGTCGGCGGTGACCATCCGATCGTCGTCCAATCGATGACGAACACCGACACCGCAGATGCGGACGCGACGGCGATCCAGGTCGCGCGTCTGGCACACGCGGGCTCCGAGCTCGTCCGGGTCACCGTCAACACGGAGGAAGCCGCGGCGGCCGTCCCGGAGATGGTCCGCAAGGTCCGAGGCCTGGGCGTGGATGTTCCGATCATCGGGGACTTCCACTACAACGGGCACAAGCTCCTGGTGGAATATCCCGAGGCCGCCGGCCTGCTCGCCAAGTACCGGATCAACCCGGGCAACGTGGGCGCCAAGCGTCACGACGAGCACTTCGCGACGATCGTCAAGGTCGCGATCGACAACGACAAGCCGGTCCGCATCGGCGTCAACTGGGGGTCGCTCGACCAGGCGGTCCTGACCGAGCTGATGGACGCGAACGCCCAGCTATCCGAGCCGCAGGACTCGCGCGACGTGATGATCGAGGCGATGCTCCAGTCGGCCCTCCGCTCGGCGGAGCTCGCGGAGGCGACCGGCCTCGGCCACGACCGGATCATCATCAGCGCCAAGGTCAGCGGCGTCCGCGACCTCGTCGACGTCTACCGCCTGCTCGCCGCCCGCTGCGACTACCCGCTCCATCTCGGCCTGACCGAGGCCGGGATGGGCGACAAGGGCGTCATCGCGTCGACGGCGGGCCTGGCGATCCTCCTGCACGAGGGGATCGGAGACACGATCCGCGTCTCGCTCACCCCGGAACCGGGCGCTCCCCGCGAGCGCGAGGTCGAGATCGCCCAGCAGGTCCTCCAGTCGATGGGTCTGCGCTCGTTCCTGCCCCAGGTCTCGGCCTGCCCGGGCTGCGGTCGTACCACGTCGACGTTCTTCCAGGAGATGGCCCAGCAGATCCAGGCCTACCTCAAGGACCGGATGCCGGAGTGGAAGGAGACCCATCCAGGGGCCGAAGACCTGCGCGTGGCGGTGATGGGCTGCGTGGTGAACGGCCCGGGCGAATCGAAGCACGCCGACATCGGCATCAGCCTGCCCGGCACCTTCGAGGAGCCGGTCGCGCCGGTCTTCATCGACGGCCGCCTCGATCGCACGCTCCGTGGCGAGGGGCTCGTCGACGAGTTCATCGCCATCCTCGAGGACTACGTCGCGCAGCGGTTCCCCGCACCCGCGGTCCCGGCCGCGCACTGACCCCGGCGCCGGCGCGTCGCCGGCCGGAGAGAGGCCCTCAGCCCTCGATGTAGTCGTGGCTGAACGTGTCGCGGACGACGATCTCGGGCGGGACCGCGGCCGCGATCTCGGCCAGGACCTCCTCGCCGCCCCGCCAGAAGGCCGCCGGCACGTAGACCCGCGACAGGTCGCGGCCCCACATGACCAGCTCGTCGTCGTTAGGCCGCTCCAGCACTACGCAGTCGGCGTAGCGCACGGTCGCCAGCGAGCCGTCCTTCGCGCGTAGCGACACGCCGTCCGGGCCGATGGTCAGCCGGACCTTCGGGCCGAAGCCGAGGACCGACAGCAGCGGCTTGACCTCACGGCCGGCAACCAGGTCGGTCGACGACATGGGGTAGGCGACGATGTCGCTGGTGTGCTGTTCGACGTCGGCGAGCAGGATGAGCGAGCGACGTGCCTGGGCGGCGTGGCCGGCGACGTGCTCGGCTGTCGTCGCCTGCTGCTCGCGATAGCGATCCTCGGCGGTCCGGAACGGCATGTCGGCGAGCTCGTCACGGACCATCGAGTCGAGGAGGCCGGCGACCTGCGTCGGATCCTCGATGGACTGCCGGAAGTCGTCGGTCTCCGCGTCGACCTCGGCCTGATCGACCTCCCCGTTCATCAGACGGCTGAGCTCGTCCAACGCGATGTCCGCGACCTCTTGGGCGTGCTTGGGATCGCACTCCCCGCCGACGAGCGCGGCCGCCCACGTCGCGTCGAGCGGCTGGTAGTCGGCCAGAACGTCGTAGATCAGCCCGCGCTCCAATCGAAGGCGCTGGCGCAGCATCCGGTGATAGAGCGCGAGGAACGTCCCGGCGCCGATCGTGCGCTCGAGCAGGAAGCCGATCGCGACGCCGCCGCTCGGTGTCCTGACGTGCGACGGCAGGGGGGCCGTCGGTTCCGGATCGGTCGCGGGTTCGGGAAGGCGGCGCCCTCGTTCAGCTGCAGGCGGAGATCGGCCGGCGGGGCGCCGGTCATGAATGCCATGACATTGCCGCGTCCGAACCGCTCACGCGCCCACTCCGCGACCCGCTCGGCGGTCACCGCCCCGAGCCCGAATTCCGGCTGACCCGACAGCCCGAAACCCGCCATCCCGAACCTGAAGTTCAGATGGCTGTCGCTGATTCCCGGGCTCTCGCCTGCGGCTTCCCGCTTCAGGATGGAGCGCTCATGCTCCAACCGGTCGGTAGGTAGCGCGGCCAGCGCCGTTGTGATCGCCCGCCCGAATGAGGCGACATCGACCTTCGACCCGTTGGCGTAGAACACGGTCCGCGTCGTATCGACCCACGCGTTGTGCTCGTAGCGCGGCTGACCGATGGTGCCCATCGCGAGGTGTTCGACGAGATGGGTCAGGCCGCCTTCCCAGGCGCGCTCGTCGGCCCGGCCCACGCGGAAATGAAGGGCCAGGATCGGCTGGCCGGGTGCGTCGGCCCACAGCAGCGGGACGCCATCGACCTCGGTGCGCTGGATCAGGGGCAGCGTGGGCGCGGTCGGCTCGGGCAACGGTCGACTCCCCCTCATGTCCACGCGGTTCGCTCGGACGGAGCGGTAGGCTAGCACGAGCGGGCCCCGCTTCGACTCGTCCACGCGTCCGGGTGTATACTTCGGCCAACTGAACGGCCGCTCCGTTACGTGGGTGACCCCCACGTATTTTTTTCGGACCGGTCGTTGCTTGGCATGTGGCGTGGAAGGAGGCGATCGTGAGTCGAGACTTCGTTGGCGCCCTCCTTCAGCTGAATGCGGAGAAGCAGGTCTCGCGCGAACAGCTCATCGGGGCGGTGGAGGACGGGATCCAGTCCGCATATCGTCGCGTGGCTGGGGACGAGGACATCCATGTCCAGATCGATGCCGAGTCCGGCCGCATCCGCGTGTACCGCGCCCGCCTGGTCGTCGAAGAGATCGAGGACGAACTGACCCAGATCACCGTCGAGGACGCCCGCAAGCACGACCCCAACGCCAAGCCCGGTGATGTGGTCGAGACCGAGCAGCTCGATGGCGACGTCTTCGGGCGCATCGGTGCCCAGACCGCCAAGCAGATCGTGTTGCAGCGAATCCGCGAGGTCGAGCGCGACCAGGTCTTCGACCAGTTCGCGAGCCGCGAGGGCGAGCTGATCACCGGGACCGTCAACCGGGTCGAGCCGCGCGCGATCATCCTCGACGTCGGCAAGAACACGGAAGCGATCCTGGCGACGACCGAGCAGAGCGCGCTCGAGCACTACCGGATCGGCCAGAACGTCAAGGCGTTCGTGCTCGAGGTCCGGCGCTCGGTGCGTGGTCCGCAGATCTTCGTCAGCCGCACCCACAAGGGCTTTCTGCGCCGCCTGTTCGAGCTCGAGGTGCCCGAGATCCATTCAGGCACCGTCGAGATCAAGGCCATCGCACGCGAGGCCGGCAGCCGCTCGAAGGTCGCGGTCTCGTCCCGTCAGGACGGGCTCGACCCGGTCGGCGCGACCGTCGGACAGCGTGGCGCGCGCGTCCAGGCGGTCGTGGCCGAGCTGGCCGGCGAGAAGATCGACGTGATCCCGTGGAGCGACGACCCGGCCGTGTTCGTGGCCAACGCGTTGAGCCCTGCCCAGGTCCTGTCGGTCGATATCGACGAGGAGAAGCGCATCGCGTCGGTCACCGTGCCCGAGCGGATGCTGTCACTGGCAATCGGCCGTGAGGGGCAGAACGCGCGGCTCGCCGCACGCCTGACCGGCTGGCGGATCGATATCCGGAGCGACGTCTCGGTCGCCGAGGCGAAGGCCGCCGCCGAGGCGGAGGCGACGCAACCGGTCGCGATCGACAGCGGGGGCGCCGACGGCGCCGCGGCTCCGGCGGACGCCGCAGCGGCGGTCACAGCCGGTGAGCCCGCGATCGAGGAAGCCGCGCCCGCGAAGCCGAAGCGCGTGACCAAGAAGGCTGCTGCCGCGGCCGCGGCGGCGGACGGAAAGGCCGAGTCGACCGACGGCGTCGCCGTCGAGGCGCCGGCCAAGCCGAAGAGAACGACGAAGAAGGCAGCAGCCGCCGCATCGACCGACACCGACGATGGGGCCGCCATCGAGGCGCCCGCCACCGAACCGGCCGAGGAGGTGGCGCCGTAGCCGCGCCCGCCAGACGCGCGGCCACGGTCGAGACGCCTCGACGCGTCCCGATGCGGACGTGCGTGGCGTGCCGCACGTCGCGTGCGAAAGCGCGACCTGCAGCGGATCGTCCGGACACCGACAGGCGAGGTCGTGGTCGATCCGACAGGGCGACTCGCCGGCCGCGGGGCGTACGTTTGCCACGACACCGACTGTCTTTCCATCGCCATCAAGAAAGGCGCCCTGAGACGGGCGCTGGAGATCCCGCTTCCGGCGGCGTTCCTCGCGAGCGTCGATCCGGGGGCCACAACCACGAACACCATCGAAGGAGGAGCCCGTGGCCAGGAGTAGGAGCGGCACCCGCGGCCGTCGCGGGCCGCGCAAGCCGCCGCGCCGCGACAACGCGTTCACATCGCCCGTGCAGGTCGTCGATCCCCGCGAACGCGGGGCGATCGAGCTGCCCGGCACCATCACCGTCAAGGAGCTCGCCGATCTCCTCGCGGTCAACGTCGCGGATGTCATCCGCGAGCTGATCAAGAGCGGCATCTTCGCGACGATCAACCAGCTCATCGACCGCGACACGGCGTCGCTCGTCGCGTCCGAGCTCGGCTACGAGGTGGCGGAGACCGTCGCCGCGTCGACGAACGGGACCGGCCCCGATGGTGAGACCGACGGCACCGCGCCCGAGGCCACCAAGGAGGTCCTCTTCGAGGAGGACGACCCGAAGAAGCTCCAGCCGCGCGCCCCGATCGTCACGGTCATGGGCCACGTCGACCATGGCAAGACCAGCCTGCTCGACGCGCTCCGCTCGACCGAGGTCGCGGCGGGGGAGCGGGGTGGCATCACCCAGCACATCGGAGCATCCGAGGTCGTCCACGACGGCAAGCGCGTCGTCTTCCTCGACACGCCGGGCCATGAGGCGTTCACGGCAATGCGTGCACGCGGAGCCCGCGTCACGGATATCGCGATCATCGTGGTTGCCGCCGACGACGGTGTGATGCCCCAGACGCTCGAAGCGATCAGCCACGCCAAAGCCGCGAAGGTGCCGATCATCATCGCGCTCAACAAGATCGACAAGCCGGACGCCGACCCGACCCGGGTGAAGACCGAGCTGACCGAGGCGGGCATCGTCATCGAGGAGTACGGCGGCGAAGTGCCGCTCGTCCCGGTCTCGGCCAAGACCCGCCAGGGCCTCGACGAGCTGATCGAGATGGTCCTGCTCGTCGCCGACCTGCAGGAGCTCAAGGCGAACCCGGACCGCCCCGCGATCGGCACGATCGTCGAGGCGCAGATGGACAAGAACCGCGGCGCCGTCGCGACTGCGCTGGTCCAGACCGGCACGCTCGATGTCGGCGACATCATCGTCGTCGGCGAGACCTTCGGTCGCGTCCGGGCGCTCGAGAACGATCGAGGCAAGCGCGTCAAGCAGGCGGGCCCCGCCAGCGCTGTCGTCGTGCTCGGGCTGTCGGAGGTCCCGGAGGCCGGCGACATCTTGCGCGTCGTGGCCGATGACAAGGCTGCCCGCGCCCTGGTCGACACGCGCAAGGGCCAGCTCGCCGCAAAGGGCGGCGAAGGAAGCGGTCGCGCGACCCTGGAGGACCTGTATCGTCAGATCCAGGCCGGCCAGGCCAAGGAGCTGCGGATCATCCTCAAGTCCGACGTGTCCGGCTCGCTCGGTGCCATCACCCATGCGCTCGAGCAGCTCGATCAGGACGAGGTCCGCATCAACATCCTGCATGAGGCCGCGGGCGACATCACCGACAACGACATCATGTTGGCCGCGGCATCAAACGCGATCGTCGTCGGCTTCAGCACGTCGATCACCGACACCGCCCGACGGGCGGCCGAGGCCGAAGGGGTCGATGTCCGTCTCTACGACATCATCTACAAGCTGACCGACGATATCGATGCGGCTCTCAAGGGCCTGCTCGAGCCGGAGGTCATCGAGGTCGTCGAGGGTCGCGCGGAGGTCCGCCAGGTCATCCGCGTCGGCAAGAACACGGTCATCGCCGGGTCGTACGTCACCGACGGACGCATCGTCCGCGGCGGCGCGCGTGTCTGGCGCGGAGGCAAGGTCATCGCCACCGACCGGATCGAGTCTCTCCGCCGTTTCCGCGACGACGTCCGCGAAGTCCAGGCGAACTACGAATGCGGCATCGGCCTCGCGTCGTTCACGGACCTCGAGGAAGGCGACATCATCGAGTGCTTCACCTCGCAAACGGTGTCTCGCGTCGCGACGGCGTGACGTCCGGTGAGTCAGCGTACTGACCGGATCGATGAGCTGCTGAGGCAGGAGATCGGAGCCATCGTCGTGCGTGAGGTCGCGGATCCGCGGATCGGGTTCGCGACCATCACGAAGGTCGAGACGACGCCCGACCTGCGGCACGCCAAGGTGTGGGTCAGCGTCATCGGCCAGCCCAAGGAGCGGACCCAGACCATCGCGGCGCTCGCGCGGGCGATGCCGTTCGTGCGGCGCGAGCTCGGGCGAAACTTGCGGCTGAAGCGGATCCCGGACCTCCACGTCGAGCTCGACGATGCGGCGGAGCGGGGCACGCGCGTCCTGCACCTGCTCGATGAGCTCAGTGCGGGAACGGCACCGGAAAGCGACCTGCCGCTCGGCGAGACGCTGCCGACACCCGTCCCGCGCGTGCACCACGAGGGCGATTCGGCCGAGGAGCCTCCATCGGCCGTCGTGCCGCCCAAGCCACGCCGCCGCGGCAGACCGACGGGCCGACCCGCCCAACGGAAGCAGCGATGACGGTCGACCTGGCGGTCTATCTCGACGCTGTGCCCGATGTCGTGGTCGAGAGGATCCGCAACGCGCGTCGGGTGCTCGCCGTCAGCCACGAGAACCCCGATGCCGACACGCTGGGAGCGACGCTGGCGATCGTCCATCTCGTCGAGGCGTTCGGCGGCACGGTCGACCCGGTGTGCACGGACCCCGTCCCGCCGCTGTACGACTTCCTCGACGGCGTCGAGCGGTTTCGGACCGACCCGGACCCGGCCGCTGACTACGACCTCGTCGTGATCTCCGACTGCGCGACGCTGGAGCGCGTGGGGGCGGTCGGCGAGAGACATCGGGAACTGTTCGACCGCCTTCCGCGCGTGGTCATCGACCACCACGCCTCGAACGCGGCCGCCGGCGAGGCCGACTGGATCGACCCTGCGGCCGCGGCGACGTGCGAGATGGCCACGCTGCTCGCCGTCCGACTGGGCATCCCGCTCGATTCCGCGGGCGGCGCACTCGCGACCGCCCTCATGGCGGGGATCGTCATGGACACGGCGACCTTCGCCCACCCGAATTCCACGCCGCGAACGCTCGCGGTGTCCGCCGCGCTGGTCGACGCGGGTGCGCCGCTGTCGGACATCTCGCGTCGTTTGTATCGCTCCAAGCCGGCGGTCCAGCTGCGGCTGTTCGGCCGCGTCCTCGACCGGCTCGAGAGCTTCGATGCGGGCCGCGTCGTCGCATCGACGCTGTTCGACGCGGATCTCGCGGCGACCGGCACACAACCGCCGCACGCCGAGGGCATCATCGACCTGCTCGCCCAGGCCGAGGAGGCCGAGGTGACGATCCTGTTCAAGGAGGCGGAGGAGGGGACACGAATCAGCGTTCGCACCAAGCCGGGTGGGGTCGACGCGACCGTCCTGACCGGGATCTTCGGGGGTGGCGGGCATGCCCGGGCGGCCGGTGCGACCGTGCCGCTCCCCATGGACCAGGCACGCGACGCGGTGCTCGCCGAGGCACGCCGGTCCGCCGCGGCCGTCGCTCGCTGACATGGCCCGCTCGTCATTGGGTCCCGGACTCGACGGGATCCTGGTCATCGACAAGCCGATCGGCCCGACCTCGCACGACATCGTCGGGCTCGTCCGGCGTCTCGCCGCCACCAAGCGCGTCGGACACGGCGGGACGCTCGACCCATTCGCATCGGGGGTCCTGCCCGTGTTCCTCGGACGGGCCACCAGGATCGTCGAATTCCATCTCGCCGACCGTAAGGCGTACCGAGCGACGATCTGCTTCGGGGCGTCATCGACGACCGATGATCTCGAGGGTGAGATGACGCCGGCGACGGGTCCGGCGCCGGATCGCGCGCGCCTCGAAGCCACGCTCCCCGACTTCACAGGCACGATCTCGCAGCGGCCGCCCGCCTACTCCGCGATCAAGGTCGGTGGCCGGCGTGCCTACGCCGTCGCCCGTGCTGGCGGCACGGTGGAATTGAAGACCCGCGAAGTCGTCATCGAGGAGCTGACACTGGTCTCCTGGGACGATTCCGACCCCGAGCGCCCGATCGCGATCGTCGATGTCGTCTGTTCTGCCGGCACCTACATCCGCGCCCTTGCGCGCGACCTCGGGGAGCGGCTCGGCAGTGCCGCGTACCTCGGGGCGCTACGCAGGACCGCCGCTGGTCCGTTCACGGAGGCCGACGCGATCCAGCTCGACCGCGTCCGCGAGGCAGCGGCAGATGGGCCGTCGTCGCTGACAGCCCTCCTGCGACCGATCGACACCGGTCTCGACCGCATCCCGGTCGTCGATCTCACGCGTGACGAGGTCGCCGCCGTGGCCCGCGGCCAGTTCGTCCGACCCTCGGCTGAGGTTCCAGCCGGTGCGGACCACTACCGCCTGCGTGGTCCCGACGGGACCCTCGTGGCGATCGCGATCCCCGCGGGACCGGGCCGGCTCGCGCCCGACAAGGTGCTGGTCGCGGCAGATGCACCTGCCGGAGCCGGCGCGCCCGCCTGATGGACGTCGTCGCCGGGGTCGAGCGGCTTCGCCCCGAGCATGGGCCGGTCTTCGCGGTGATCGGCGTGTTCGATGGCATGCATCGCGGACACGTCTACTTGCTCGAGCACCTGGTTCGCGAGGCGGAAGCGCGGCAGGCGCGGCCGACCGTGATCACCTTCGACCACCACCCCGACGAGGTCCTGACAGGGTCGGCGCCGCCATTGCTGGTGCACCCCGACGAGCGCCTCGAGCGACTTGCCGCGCTGGGCGTCGAGGTCACCGTCCTGCAGCACTTCGACGAGGCTGTCCGGCGGACGACCTACGACGACTTCATCGGTATGATCCGGAACCGGACAGAGCTCGCCGGCCTCCTCATGACGCCGGACGCTGCGTTCGGTTTCGAGCGCCGCGGCACGCCCGAGGCAGTCGCGGCGCTGGGCGACGTCCAGGGCTTCGATCTCGTGGTCGTCGAGCCGTTCGTCCTCGATGGTGCATCCGTCAGCAGCTCGGCGATCCGAAAGGCTATCGGCGCCGGGGACCTGGCGGCGGCGGAGCGCCTGCTCGGTCGACCGGTGTCCCTGCGCGGTGAGGTCCGTGACGGGGCGGTGACGTTCGGGTGGCCTCTGGCGATGCCTCCCGCTGGGCAGTACGCGTCCCGTATCGATGGACGGTCGACGAGCGTGACCGTGCGTGATGGTACGGTCGAGATCGGGATGCCGGTCGAGGATGGACCCATCAGCATGGAGTTGACGGCGTGACCGAGTCGCAGTGGCACCTGGCCCAGCTCAATGTCGGTCGTCTGCTGGCACCGCTCGAGTCGCCGGATATCGCCGGCTTCGTCGCTCAGCTCGAGCCGATCAACGCGCTGGCCGACGCCGACCCGGGGATGGTGTGGCGGCTCCAGACGGACGCCGGGAACGCGACGTCGATCCGGCCGACCGAGGATGACCTGTTCCTGATCAACATGAGCGTGTGGACGTCGCTCCAGGCGCTCCGCGCGTTCACGTACACGACGGCTCATGTCCACGTGCTCCGCGAACGACGATCGTGGTTCGAGCAGCTCGCAACCGCCCACCTCGTGCTGTGGTGGGTGCCGGCCGGCCACATCCCGACCATCGACGAAGCGCTCGATCGGCTGGAGCGTCTACGGCGCGACGGCTCGACGCCCGCCGCGTTCACGTTCCGGACGCCATTCGAACCTGGGGCGCCGGGCCCCGGAGAATCGATGGTCGATGCCGAGTTCTGCTGGCCGGAGCTCGCCGCGTCCTGAGGTCTACAGGCCAGGCTGCCAGAGAGGTTCGTCGACCCCGCGTGCGTGGTTCTCGAACCGGGCCATCACGAACAGCGCGTCAGACAATCGATTGAGATAGGGGAGGACCAGCTCTCCGACCGGCTCCTCATGGGACAGCGTGATCGCATCTCGTTCCGCGCGCCGGCAGACCGTGCGGGCGACGTGGAGCTGGGCCGCGCCCGGTGCGCCGCCCGGGAGCAGGAAGTTCGCCAGCGGACCGACCACCTCGTTGAGCTCATCGATGAGTCTCTCGAGCCGGCGAACGTGCTTGGGCTGGACCGTCGGGATGCGTGCGCGGCGTTCGTCGTCCTCGGGCCAGCACAGGTCCGACCCGAGGTCGAAGAGCTCGTTCTGGATGGATCCGAGCTCACTCGTGAGCCGGTCGGTGAGCCCGAGCGCGAGAGCGACCCCGATCGCGGAGTTCAACTCGTCGACGGTGCCGTACGCGCGGACCCGCGGAGAATCCTTCGCCACGCGCCTGCCGCCACCGAGCCCGGTCATCCCCTCGTCGCCCGTCTTCGTGTAGATCCTCGTCAGCCGCGGCATGGGCGAAGGATAGCCGCCGTGCACGAGCCGAGCGACGCTCGATGGCGCGTTCGGGGCCTCTCTGCTACCATCCGCCGGTCAAATAGGAAGGTACAAGAACACAGATCGTGTCGGAGGACCGAGTGCCGCTCGCGCGGGAACTGAAGCAGGAGATCGTCACCGGGTACGCCACAAAAGATGGCGATACCGGTTCACCGGAGGTCCAGGTCGCGCTCTTGACCGAGCGGATCAAGGACCTGACGGACCATCTCCGGAGCTTCCCGAAGGACAACCATTCGCGTCGCGGCCTCCTCAAGCTCGTCGGCCAGCGCCGCCGCCTTCTCGCATACCTGATGAAGAAGGACAGCGCGCGCTACCGGACCGTCATCGGACGGCTCGGACTCCGCCGCTAGCGTCGCCGCTCACGGACCTCGGGCAGACCGCCCGGGGTCCTCGCATACAACGCAAGCAGCGCAGCAGGCTGACCCGCCCGCGGGTCGTCTTCTCCTCCACGACCAAGGAGGATCGTTTCCCTTGTCTCAGACTTTCGAGACAGAGTTCGGTGGTCGCACGCTGACCATCGAAACCGGCAAGCTAGCACGGCTCGCCGGCGGCTCCGTCACCGTCCGCTACGGTGACACCATGGTGCTCGGCACCGCCAACCGTTCCGAGCCCCGCCCCGGGCTGGACTTCTTCCCGCTCACGGTCGATTTCGAGGAGCGGATGTACGCCGCGGGCAAGATCCCGGGGGGCTTCATCAAGCGCGAGGCCCGTCCATCGGAGAACGCGATCCTCGCCGCCCGACAGACGGACCGACCGATTCGTCCCCTCTTCCCCGAGGGCTACAAGGACGACGTCCAGCTGGTCATCACGGTCCTCTCGACCGACCAGGAGAACCTCCCCGACGTCGTCGGCACGATCGCGGCGTCCGCCGCCCTGACGATCAGTGAGATCCCGTTCAACGGGCCGATCGGCTCGGTCCGTGTCGGCCGCATCGACGGCGAGTTCGTCGTCAACCCGACCTTCAGCCAACTCGCCGACTCGGAGCTCGACCTGATCGTCGCCGGCACTCGCGACGCGATCATGATGGTCGAGGCCGGCGCCAAGCTCCTGCCCGAGGACGTCATGGCCGAGGCCATCCTGTTCGGGCATCGCGCGCTGCAGCCGATCGTGGACCTCCAGGAGGAGATCCAGAAGGCGGTCGGCAAGGCGAAGCGCATCCCGTACCTCGAGCCCCCGACCGGCTCGGTCCTCGAGTTCGCCTCCGCGACCGACGACAAGCGCGAGCTCGTCGTCATCGACGTGGAGACGACCGGCACCGATCCGAAGATGTCCGACCTCGTCGAGGTCGCCGCGGTCAAGGTCAAGGGCACGGAGATCGTCGACCGCTGGTCGACCTTCGTGAACCCCGGCCGGCCCATCGTCGGCAACCAGATGCACGGCATCACCGACAAGGACGTCAAGGGTGCGCCGAGCCCCCGCGAAGCGGCGGATCAGCTCCTCGCCTTCGTGGGCGACGCCAAGATCGTCGGGCACAACGTCGGCTTCGACCTCGGCTTCATCGAAGAGGCCAAGGGCGATGGGTTCCGCTTCCAGCCCGGCACCTATCTCGACACACTGGTCATCGCCCGCGAGGGCTATCCCGGCGGTGACTCGTACAAGCTTCCGGACCTGGCGCGCTTCTTCGGCGTCGATCTGACCCAGAGCCATCGGGCCCTCCCGGACGCCGAAGCGACCGCGAACCTGCTGATCTGGTTCGCACAGGATCTGCCGGGCCGGATCTCGAACCTGCGCACAGCTATCGCCGACGCGGTCCGCGCACAGCGCACCGGTGGCGATACCCCCAGCCTGCTCGACTTCGCGCGCCGCGACGCACGTGTCAGCAAGGGCCTGTTCAACCTGATCCAGAAGAAGACCGTCCGCCAGCTCGTCCTCGACGAGGGCATCCGCATCGACGGTCGCGGTCTGACCGAGATCCGGCCCATCAGCGTCGAGGTCGGACTCGTCCCACGCGCCCATGGCTCCGGCCTGTTCACGCGCGGTGACACGCAGGCCCTGACCGTGGCGACGCTCGGTTCGTCCTCGGACGTCCAGCGCATCGACACGATCAGCCCGGAGACCGAGAAGCGCTACCTGCACCATTACAACTTCCCGCCGTACAGCACGGGCGAGAACAAGCCGATGCGCGGGCCTAGCAGGCGCGACATCGGTCATGGCCATCTCGCCGAGCGGGCGCTCGTGCCTGTCCTCCCGGACCACGACGAGTTCCCGTATGTGATCCGCCTCGTGAGCGAGTGCGTGACGTCGAACGGTTCGACGTCGATGGCCTCGACGTGCGGATCGACCCTCGCGCTCATGGACGCCGGCGTGCCGATCAAGGCACCGGTGGCCGGCGCGGCGATGGGTCTGATCAGCGAGCCCGACGGCCGGTTCGTGGTCCTGACCGACATCCTCGGCAAGGAGGATTCGATCGGGGACATGGACTTCAAGGTGACCGGGACACGGGACGGTGTCACCGCCCTGCAGATGGACATCAAGGTCCAGGGCATCTCGAGGCGATCATCCGTGACGGTCTCAAGCAGGCCCTCGCCGCCCGCCTCGAGATCCTCGACAAGATGACGGCGGTCCTGCCCGAGGCTCGCGTGGAGATGAGCGACTTCGCGCCGCGCATCATCACGATCAAGATCAACCCGGAGAAGATCCGCGAGATCATCGGCAAGGGCGGATCGATGATCCGCAAGATCCAGGAAGAGACCCAGACCGAGATCAACGTCGAGGACGACGGGACCGTGGAGATCGCGGCCGTGTCCGGCGAGAACTCGCGTAAGGCGATCCAGTGGATCGAAAGCCTGACGCGCGAGGTCGAGATCGGCGCCCTGTACCTCGGCAAGGTCACCCGGATCATGGGCTTCGGCGCCTTCGTCGAGATCCTGCCCGGCAAGGAGGGCCTGGTCCGCATCGGCGAGCTCGCCGACTACCACGTGCCGACCGTCGAGGACGTCGTGTCCGTCGGCGACGAGGTGATGGTCGTCGTGACCGAGATCGACCGCCAGGGCCGCGTCAACCTGTCGCGCAAGGCCGCGATGCAGCGACACCTCGCGAAGGAGCCCGTCGGAAGCTAACCCGACGCGGCCCCATCGACAGACGACCGGCCGGCGCCTTCGGGCCCGGCCGGTCTCTCTTTCTACGGGTGACCTCGATGCGACGTAGGACGATCTGGATCGCGGCTTTCGGCCTTGGCGCCATCGCAGCGCTGATCGCGGCGTTGATCGGGGTGCTCGGGTTCCTCCTCATCTTTCTCGTCGTGCCGGGCGTGCGTGCCGGAACGTGGCTTGCCGCGACATCCGGTGCGCTCACGGGCTTCGGGGTTGCCTGGCTGCTGCTGCTCGCCACGCAGGCGGGGTCGGGCGGGACGTTGAGCAGCAGTGACGTGTGGCTGCTCGTCGGTGCCGTGCCGCTCGTGCTCGGACTGGCGAGCGGTGCCGTGGCGCTCGTCCTGGAGCGGCGATCCGCGCCTTAGAGAGCGGCATGGGTCCCGTTGGATCCGGCGGTCATCGCGCGGGTCCCGTCCGTGCGCCGCGCGATTCTGGTGGCACCAGACGATCCCGGGCTTGGAGAGGCATAAGGCCATCGAAGGCCGGTTGCCAAGGCCTCCACACGCTCGGCCTTGAGCGATCGCGCGCGTATGCCCAGCCTATCGCCGTCCGAAAGCCCCGAGCGTCTGACGTGTCGCTGCGAGTGATCGCGACGGCGAAGCCACGCGGAGAGCCATTCAGGCCGACGACGTCGGGTCCCGCCAACACTCGCTGCTATACTCCCGCCGTGCCCGACGTGATCAAGACCACTGCGGAGCCATGCCCTCGGTGACCAGGAAGCCACTCACGGTCGCGGTCGTCGGCGCGACCGGCGTCGTCGGCGGGACGATGATCCGGATGCTGCTCGAGCGGGAGTTCCCGTTCGGGGAGTTGCGGCTGCTCGCGAGTGCCCGCAGTGCGGGCGCGGAGCTCGATGTCCACGGCACGCGCCATCTCGTTCGCGAGGCCACGCCCGACGCGTTCGACGGCGTCGATATCGCGCTCTTTTCAGCGGGTGGCGACGCCTCAAAGGCACTTGCCCCCGAAGCGGCTCGACGCGGCGCGACCGTCATCGACAACTCCAGCGCGTGGCGCATGGATCCCGCCGTGCCGCTCGTCGTCAGCCAGGTCAACCCCGACGACCTGGCGTGGCATGAAGGGATCGTCGCGAACCCGAACTGTTCGACGATGCAGCTCGTCCCGGTCCTGATGGCTCTGCGCGATTCGGTCGGCCTCGAACGCGTCGTGGTCGATACCTACCAGGCGGTCTCCGGCACCGGCGGCAAAGCGATCACCGAGTTGCAGGCGCAGGTCGAGGCACACGTGCAATGCCCAGCCGCTCGAGGCGAGCGTGTATCCCCACCAGATCGCTTTCAACGCCCTCCCGCAGGTCGATGTCTTCCTGGACAACGGCTACACCAGGGAGGAGTGGAAGGTCGTGACCGAGAGCCGCAAGATCCTCCACCTCCCGGACCTGCGGATCTCGAGCACGGCCGTCCGCATCCCCGTGTTCGTCGCGCACTCCGAGGCCGTCCACGCGGAGACGACCGATCCGATCTCGCCCGAACGTGCCAGGACGTTGTTCGGCTGCCGTCCCGGGCGTCGTCGTCCAGGACGACCCATCGACCTCGACCTATCCGCTCGCCACCGAGGCCGCCGGCACCGACGAGATCTATGTCGGGCGCGTCCGCCAGGATCCATCGATCGACGGCGGGCGAGGGCTGGCGTTCTGGGTCGTCAGCGACAACCTCCGCAAGGGAGCCGCCACCAACGCCGTCCAGCTGGCCGAGCTGCTGGTCGAGCGCGGGTGGGTCAAGGCCGCCGCGACACGGGACGCGGCCGGATCCCCGGCGTGACCGACGCCGAGCGCCGAGCGGCGCTCGAGGCGATCGCAGCGGAGGTCCGTGTCTGCACACGCTGCCGCCTCCACGCCACCCGCACGAACGCCGTCCCGGGCGAGGGCGATCCGTCGACCGAGGTCCTGTTCGTCGGTGAGGGTCCGGGCCAGAACGAGGATCTCCAGGGCCGGCCGTTCGTCGGCCGCGCCGGCGATCTGCTGGTGAAGCTGCTCGGCCACATCGGCTGGACGCGCGGGGACGTGTTCATCACCAACATCGTGAAGTGCCGGCCGCCGGGCAACCGCGACCCGGAGCCGGACGAGGTGGCGGCGTGTGCGCCGTACCTCCAGCGGCAGCTCGAGGCGCTCGACCCTGCCGTCATCGTGACGCTGGGCCGCCATTCGATGGGCCGCTTCATGCCCGGCGCGCGGATCTCGCAGGCGCACGGGACCACGCGTCTCGCCGACCCGGCGACCGGCGCTCGCGATGCGACGGTCTTCGCGATGTATCACCCCGCGGCCGCGCTCCGTACCCCATCGATCGAGCGCGAGAGCTACGAGGACGCCGCACTCATCCCGCGCGTGCTGACCGACGCCCGCGAGCGACGCAGGCAGAGCAGCCTCGCCACCGCCGAGACGGCGGTCCCGGTCGCCGCGACGATCCCCGCGGTCGACGCCGACGCGGTGGCGGACACCGCCGACCAACTCACGATCTTCTAGAACCGAACCATAGGATCCGAATGACCATCACCGACCCAGACGTGCCGCTCCGCATCATCCCGCTCGGCGGGGTGGGCGAGATCGGCAAGAACATGTACGTGTTCGAGTACGGCGACGACATCGTCGTGATCGACTGCGGGCTCATGTTCCCGGACGAGGAGATGTTCGGCATCGATCTCGTCATCCCCGATGTCACGTACCTCAAGGAGAACCGCGAGAAGGTCAGGGCCTTCCTGATCACCCACGCCCACGAGGACCACGTCGGTGCGCTGCCGTACGTGCTCCCCGAGTTCCCGGGCGTACCGGTCTATGCCAGCAAGCTGGCCCGCGGGCTCCTCGGCAACAAGATCAAGGAGCACAAGCTCCACAACAATCCTGTGCTCGCGCTCGACCCTGGCGACGAGATCGACGTCGGGCCGTTCCACGTGGTGCCGTTCCGCGTCGGCCATTCGATCCCGGACGCGATGGGCATCGCCCTCCGGACGCCCGTCGGGACCATCGTCCACACGGGTGACTTCAAGTTCGACCACACGCCGGTCGACGGCAAGCTGTCCGACTTCGCCACGCTCGCACGGATGGGCGCCGAAGGGGTCATCTGCCTCCTGTCCGACTCGACACGCGCCGAGAACCCGGGCTACACGCCGTCGGAGCGAACCGTCGGCGAGGCGTTCCGCGAGATCATGGAGCCGCTCGAAGGGCGGGTCATCGTCGCCACCTTCGCCAGCAACATCGCGCGCATCCAGCAGGTCCTGGACGCCGCAGCCGACATGAACCGCAATGTGTCGGTGATCGGTCGCTCGATGGAGCAGAACTTCCGGATCGCCACAGATCTCGGATACCTGACCTACGAGCCGTCACGGATCGTCTCGAAGGACCGCATCAAGGACCATCCCGACGCCCAGCTGGTGATCGCCACGACGGGTGCCCAGGGCGAGCCGATGGCGGGTCTGGCCAGGATGGCCAATCGCGATCACCGCTTCGTCGAGATCCAGCCGGGCGACACCGTGATCGTGAGCGCGAGCCCGATCCCCGGCAACGAGGAGTACGTCTCCCGGACCATCGACAACCTCTTCAAGGCGGGCGCCAACGTGTACTACCACACGATCAAGCGCGCGCACGTCTCGGGGCACGCCAGCCAGGAGGAGCTCAAGCTGATGCTCGGGCTGACGAAGCCGAAGTACTTCATCCCGATCCACGGCGAGTTCCGGATGCAGGTCCAGCACGGGCGCCTCGCGATCGAGACCGGCGTCGACCCGTCGAACGTCTTCATCATCGAGAACGGGACGCCGATCGAGCTCTATGCCGATGGCTCGGCCCGCCGCGGCAGCCCGGTCACCGCTGGCTACGTGTTCGTCGACGGTCTGTCGGTCGGCGATGTCGGGGAGATCGTCCTGCGCGATCGGCGCTCCCTGGCGAACGACGGCATGTTCATGATCGTCGTCACGGTCGACAAGCAGACGGGTTCGGTCGTCGGTCGCCCGGAGATCGTCACGCGCGGTTTCGTCCACCTCAACGAGCTCGATCCGCTCATGGGCGAGGCCGTCGAGCGCGTCATCGCGGCGATCGACACGCCGGGCGACCACATCAGCGAGATCGGCCTGCTCAAGACCCAGATCAAGGACGGGGTCTCGAGGTACCTCTACGAACAGACCAAGCGCCGTCCGATGGTGTTCCCGGTCGTGGTCGAGGTCTGAGCGTGGCCAAACCCCGTCGCTCGGCCGCTCCGCGGTCCGCCAGCCGTAGTTCGCGGCGCCGCATGTCGCGGGACCTGGCCAGGATCTTCACACCCGAGGTCGTCCGATCGATCGTGGGGACGGCGATGATGGCGCTGGGCGCGATCACGCTGATCGCCCTGATCCTGCCCGGCCAGGGGGCGCTCACCGACTGGTGGCGGGACTCGATCGCACCGTGGTTCGAGACCGGCCGCTGGCTGCTGCCGTTCCTGCTGCTCGGCGGCGGGTGGTACGTGGCAGGCGGACCCGGCCGCCAGCCCGGCTCGGGCTGGGGGATGACACTGGCCGGTCTCGGGCTCGCGTATGTCGCCGGGCTTGGCGCGTTCGAGGTCCTGAAGATCGAACTGCTCAACGCCGAACGCGGTGGCGGCCGGATCGGTCGCTTCCTGGCCGGGACGCTCGAACCGCTGCTGACCGGCCCCGGCACGTTCGTGCTGCTCGCGGCGATCGCCGGCCTGGGGCTCATGCTCGCGTTCAACCTGCAGATGCGCGAGCTGTTCTCCCCGCTGGCAGGGGCGGCACGATGGCTGGGCTCGACGACCGCGGCGTCGATGCGCCGAGTGTCCGAGGCGCGACCGACCAAGCCCGCGACGCCTCCGACCAACGGCCGGCGACGCGACGCGCCTGCACCGGCTCCCGTCCCGGTCCCGATGGCGATGGGCCGCGATCTGGCCGCCGCCCGGAGCATCCTCGACGAACCGGCGCCGGCGCACAGCCAGTCGCCGGTCAGCCAGACGGTCTGGACCGGCCCGCTCGACGGCGGGTCGGGTGGCACAGCGGCGCGACTCTCGAGCGGCAACGGCGCGACCCGCGTCGCGACGGCCGTGGCCACCGAACAGCCGACCGCCCTGGAGTCGCTGAGCGCGATCGACTGGGTGCTGCCGGGCACGGAACTGCTCGAGCCACGTGCGGCGGGGCGTGTCGGCGCCGGGGTCGACCACGAGTCGAACAAGCGCCGGATCGAGGAGAAGCTGCTGAGCTTCTCGATCCCCGCCAAGGTCGTCGCGGTCAACTCGGGGCCGGTCGTCACCCAGTACGAGGTCCGGCCCGAGCATCACGTGAAGGTGTCGCGCATCGAGGCGCTCGCCGACGACCTGGCGATGGCCCTCGCCGCCCGATCGATCCGGATCGAGGCGCCGATCCCGGGCAAGGACGTCGTCGGCATCGAGATCCCGAACTCGGTCAGCGAGGTCGTCGGGTTCAAGCCACTCGTCGACGAGAGCGTGATGCTCGACTCGACGAGTCCGCTCACGTTCGCACTCGGTCGTGACGTGTCGGGCAAGGCGTACTCCGTCGATCTGGCGAAGATGCCGCACCTGCTGATCGCCGGGGCGACCGGATCCGGCAAGAGCGTGTGCGTCAACGCGCTCATCACCAGCCTCCTGATGCGAGCCCGGCCCGACGAGGTGCGGCTGATCCTGGTCGACCTGAAGCGCGTCGAGCTGGCGCCGTACAACGGGCTGCCGCACCTCCTCCAGCACGTCATCGTCGAGCCGCACGAGGCCAAGGCGGTGCTGAACTGGGCCGTGCGGGAGATGGAGGATCGGTACAAGCTCCTCGCCGCACACGGTGTGCGCAACATCACCGCATTCAATGCCCGCCACGACGCGGAGGGCGGCGGGGCGAGTGACGACGGCGAGCGGATGCCGTTCATCGTGCTGATCATCGACGAGCTGGCCGACCTGATCATGCGCGAGGGTCGGAAGGTCGAGGACCCGGTCGTGAAGATCGCCCAGAAGGCCCGCGCGGTCGGCATCCACCTGGTCCTCGCGACCCAGCGACCGTCCGTGAACGTGGTCACGGGTCTCATCAAGGCCAACGTCCCGTCCCGGATCGCGTTCGCGATGGCCTCGAACGTGGACTCACGGACGGTCCTCGACGCGCAGGGTGCGGAGGATCTGATCGGGCGGGGCGACATGCTGTATCAGCCGGTCGACCTGCCGCGGCCGGTCCGGATGCAGGGCGTCTTCGTGAGCGATCGCGAAGTCGGCGCGATCACCCAGCATTGGCTCGATCAGACGGGCGATCGGACGTTCTACGACGAGGGCATCCTCGCCTTCGCCGACCCGGAGGACGGAAGTGGCTCCGACGGCAGCCAGTTCGCCTGGCTGCGCAAGCTCGGCGTCGATGAGATGACGGTCCCGGCGGCGGAGCTCATCACGACCAGCCAGCGTGCCAGCACCTCGATGCTCCAGACGAAGTTGAAGCTCGGCTTCGCCCGCGCGAGCCGGGTGATGGACGAGCTCGAGCGCTACGGGATCATCGGGCCGCAGGATCCGCGCAATCCCGCGACGCCGCGCCTGATCTACGGGCCGGACAACTGGTTCCGTTCACACGACGACATCGATGATCCGGGCGACTGACGCGCGTAGGGAATCCTCCCGACGCGGCCCGGCCGGAGGCCTGGGGTATCCTGTCGCGACAACGGTCGCTCGGGCGGCGCGGAAACCGATCGACCGCGACGGACCCGAGCGCGAGCAGGACGGGACGACCGAGTGACCACGAGGGACCATGTCCGCCGAGGGGTCGAGGCGGAACGCGAGCCGCGCGTTCCTGCCAGTGACAGCGCGCCCGGGCTACCCGAGCGCCTCCTCGCCGCGCGCGAGCGCAAGGGCGTCGACCTCTACCGCGCCGAACGTGACACCAAGATCAGGGCGCGCTATCTGGCCGCCCTGGAACGAGGCGATTACCGCGAGCTGCCCGGGGCCGTCTACACGAAGGGATTCCTGCGCAACTACGCGCTGTACCTCGGCCTCGATCCCGACGAGGTCCTGCTCCAGTGGCGGCGTGAACGAGGTGACCCGCGCGAGCCGCAACCGGTCATCTCGGTTCCGCGGCCGATCGCCGCGCCACGCCGCGGACTGACGTTCTCGCCCAGCCTGATCGTCTTCGCGTTGCTGGTCGCGTTGGTCGTGGTCTTCATGGTCTGGCTCGGCATGCAGCTGCTCCGCTTCTCGAAGCCGCCCACGATCGCTGTCAGCGACCCGGCCGTGGCCGTCCTCGAGGTCGACGAGGATGCGACCTCCTATCTGCTCGAGGGATCGACGATCCCGGGCGGATCCGTGACGATCAAGACCGCTGATGTGGAGGCACGGGCGAACGCCGACTCCGCCGGACGCTGGACCCTCAAGGTCGACCTCCGCCGGGGCGAGAACCTGTTCACGATCACGGCGACCGACCCGGCCACGGGGAAGGTGGCCGAGGCGCCGGTCGAACGGGTCATCACGGTGCCGTTCCGCGTCATCGAGGCGCCGACACTCACGGTCGAGCAACCCGCCGACGGCGCGACGTACGAGAACGGGGCGATCCCCGTCCAGGGCCGGACGACGAACGCCGGCTCGGTCGTGGTGAGCGCCGCATACACCGGACCGGCTGCGCCGGCCGCGGGCGGCGCGATCCCGGCCCCGCCCGCCCAGCCGAAGCCGGTCACGGTCGAGGTCGGCGAGGACGGAGTGTTCAGCGCGCCGTTCGAGCTGACAGCCGGCAAATGGGCCATCACGGTCACGGCGTCGAGTCCGGAAGGGAAGACCACATCGCTGACGCGCGCCGTCACGGTGGCGTTCAAGGGGGTCAACCTGGTGATCTCGATCGAGGGCGGTCGAGCGTGGCTGAAGGTATGGGTCGATGGCAAGCTCGACCCCAAGACCGGGCCGGCGGGCAAGGTGCTCGGCAACGGCAAGACCCTGACCTTCACGGGAAAGGAATTGATCGAAGTGCGGACGGGCTCGTCGGGTGCGACGAAGTTCACGCTCAATGGCACACGACTCGGCGCCCTCGGCCGCAGCGGCATCCCGGAGACCTGGCTCTTCGCGCCCCCTGACGAGCCCGTCATGACCCAACGCCGATAGCGCATGCCGCCTGAGCCGGCTATGCAGATCGCTGAGAATGGTCCCGACTGACGAGGAGCTCGTGGAGCTGGCCGCCCGCGTCGGCGCGGCATGTCGGGAACGGGGCGTGCGGCTTGCCACGGCTGAGAGCTGCACCGGCGGCCTGGTCGCCCACCTGATCACCGAGGTTCCGGGCTCGAGCGACTACTTCACCGGTGGCATCGTGACCTACGCGAACGACGTCAAGATCGGGCTCGTCGACGTGCCGGCGGACGTCCTCGAGGCACACGGCGCCGTGTCGGCGCAGGTCGCGCGGGCGATGGCCGAGGGCGTTCGCCGCCGGCTCTCGGTCGATCTCGCCGTCGCCGTCACCGGGATCGCCGGCCCCGACGGCGGCACGGCCGCGAAGCCGGTCGGGTTGACCTATGTCGCCGTCGCGGACGCCGACGGCGGGGACGTACGGCGCTTCGTGTGGGACAGCGATCGATCGGGAAACAAGCGGCTGAGCGCCGCGGCCGCCCTGGAGCTCGTTCAGAGCCGTTTGACCGGACAGTCCGCGTGACCCGCGACGCGGCGGCCATCGGGGCCGGTCTGGACCCGGTCCGTGCCGCTCGCCCGATCCGAGCCGGCGAACGTATCCACGTGATCGGCGCCGGGGGCGCGGGTGCCAGCGCGGCCGCTCTCCTCGCACGTGCGGGCGGCGCCGTGGTCACAGCCTGCGATTCCGGGGGTGCGTCGCCCTACACCGTGGCGCTCGAGGAGGCCGGCATCGAGCTGGCGACCGTCCACGATCCGAGTCACATCACGACGGAGCCGTCGCCAGAGAGGCTGGCCGTCACGAAAGCCCTCACTGCGATCGACCCGGACAACCCGGAGTTGCGAGCCGCGCGCGAGCGCGGCATCCCGGTCGAGGCGTGGCAGCAGGTCATCGCCGACGCGGCCTGGGGTCGGACTCTGGTCGCCATCGCCGGGACGCATGGGAAGAGCACGACCGCGGGCTGGTTGGTGCATGTCCTCCTGCACGCCGGACTGGACCCCTCGGCGTTCGTCGGTGCCCTGTTGTCGCGGGCGGTCACCGGCGGTGCTCCGGCCACCGCGCGGATGGGCCGCGGTACGCCGTTCGTGGTCGAGGCCGACGAGTACGCCGGGAACTTCGACGCGTACCGGCCGGACATCGCCGTGCTCACGAGTGCCGAGTGGGACCACCCCGACGTCTTCGCCGATGCCGCCGCCGTGCACGACGCGTTCCGACAGTGGTTGAACGGCATGCCGGACGGCGGAACGGTCATCGCGAACGTCGCCGATCCCGGCGTCGCCGCGATCGTCGATGGCCAGGCCGACATGCCGGTGGCGTTGGTCACGGTCGGCCTGGCAGACGGCGATGCGGCCGCCGTATCGGCCGTGCATCAGCCGATCGCCGTCACAGGGCGGATCATCGCCGAAGACCCGGACGGAACGACGCTGCAGCTCGACGGACTGGGCGCGCGACCTCGACCGATCATCGCGCGCCTGCCGACCGCCGGCCGCCACAACGCCGCCAACGCACTCAGCGTGGCCGCGGCCGCCTCGAGGCTCGGCGTCTCGCCGGAGGCGATCGTGCGCGGTCTCGAGAGCTTCGAGGGTGTCGGTCGCCGACTCGAACGCAAGGGGGAGGCCGGTGGGGTCGTGGTCTACGACGATTACGGTCACCACCCGACGGCCATCCGGGCGACCATCGCCGCGCTCCGCCAGCGCGAGCCCAGCAGGCGTCTCTGGGCGGTCTACGAGCCGCTGACGTACCATCGGACGGCAGCGCTTGCGAGCGATTTCGCTCACGCGCTCGCAACGGCGGATGCGGTCGCGATCGCAGACATCTGGCCCGGCCGCGATCCGGACACGACGATCGCGTCGGCAGGGGACCTCGCCGCCGCCGTGACACGACTGGGACGGGCCATCCCGGTGGCAGCACCCGGATCGGTGGACGCGACGGCCGAATGGCTTGCCGGCGAGGTTCGGCCAGGGGACGCCGTCCTCGTGATGGGTGGAGGCCACAGCTACCGGATCGCGACCGGTCTGCTGCGACGACTGGAGGAGACGGCCTGACGATGGACCTGGATCACGCGGCTGCCGAGGATCTGCTCGAGCGATACGGCCGCGCCTGGGAGTCGTTCGATGGCGACGCTTGGACGGACCTGTTCACGGACGACGTGGAGTACCGCGAGGACCCGTTCGAGCCTCCGATCGTCGGTCACAATGCCGTGCGGGCGTACCTGCTCGACGAGTCCGGACGGCAACAGGACGTCGAATTCACAGTCGAGCGTCACTGGGTTTCCGGCGCGACCGTCCTGGCAGCCTGGCACGCGAGCTACGTGGGCCGGGCCGATCGGGCCCGGGTGCGGCTCGCCGGCTTCCTGACGATGGAGATCGCGGCCGACGGGCGGATCGCCCGGTTCCGCGAGTGGTGGCATCGACGCGTGTCGTCGGCCGGCGCGTAACGCAAGGAGGATGCATGGCAGGCGATGTCTCGTTCGACGTCGTAAGCGACTTCGATGAGCAAGAGCTGCGCAACGCGCTCGATCAGGTGCGTCGCGAGGTCGGTCAGCGCTACGACTTCAAGGGCGTCACGGTCGACCTGACGCAGGCGAAGGACGAGATCGTGCTCGTCACCGACGACGAGTACCGGGCCGCCGCGATCAAGGACCTGGTCGAGTCGAAGGCGATCCGGCGCAACCTGTCGCTCAAGATCTTCGACTGGGGCAAGGTGGAACCGGCGGGCGGTAACAAGGTCCGCCAGGAGATCAAGTTGCGACGCGGCCTGACGGACGAGATCGCCAAGCGGCTGACCAAGCTCATCCGCGACGAGTTCCCGAAGGTCAAGTCGCAGATCCAGGGCGACGCGGTCCGCGTCTCGGGCAAGAGCAAGGATGAGCTCCAGAAGGTCATCACGCGCCTGCGCGAGCTCGACGAGCCGGTCCCGCTCCAGTTCCAGAACTACCGCTAAGGGTCGGACGTGCTGCCTGGATCGCGTTTCGCGAAGGCCGTCATGATCGCGGTGATCGTCATCATCGTGCTCGGGCTCGTGCTGTCGACCGTCGCATACCCGCTCGCGTTCGGATGACCGACGACGTCACGCGGACGGCGGCCCAGGACGAGGCGACGGGCGGTTCGGACATCGAGCCCGCGGCCGAGACCCCGCCCGAGACCGCCGCCGAGACCGAGAGCACGCCCGTAGCCGAGACCGAGACCTCGACCGTAGCCGAGACCGAGACCTCGCTCGAGACCGAGACCACGGCCGTAGCCGAGACCGAGGCCGTACCCGTAGACGCGAATCCGGCCGAGGGCGTTGCCTCACCCGCCGAGCCGACGGGGCCGCGCACGGTCGCCAGGCTCGTGGCGGACGCTCTCCGGATGGCCGGCGTGCGCTATGCGTTCACGGTGCCGGGCGAGTCCTTCCTCGGTCTGCTCGAGGCCCTGGACGAGGTGGGGATCCGCGTCGTCGCCACGCGCCACGAGGGCGGAGCGGCGTTCATGGCCGAGGCCCACGGGAACCTGACCGGTCGACCAGCGGCGTGCATCGGTACCCGCGCGGTCGGTTCGGCCAACCTCGCGATCGGCATCCACACGGCGCGCCAGGACTCGACCCCGATGTTCGCGCTCGTGGGGCAGGTCGAGCGGGCGCATCGGGGCCACGAGGCATTCCAGGAGATCGATCAGGTCGGCACCATCGGCGGGCTCGCGAAATGGGCCGCCGAGCCGACGGACGCAGCCGACGTCGCCACCATCCTCGACGAGGCCCTGCGCCAGGTCTCCGGCGGGCGCCCGGGCCCCGTGCTCCTGTCACTGCCGGAGGACCTGCTCGACGAGCTGGTCCCGGCGGACGCGCGCGTCGTCGCGGAGCGCCCCACCGGCGGACGTCCGTCCGACAGCGACATCAGAGCAGTCATCGAGCTCCTCGCGTCCGCCGAACGACCGGTCATCCTCGCGGGCGGCGGCATCCTCCGGGCGCGCACCTCGACCGACCTCCTGCGCTTCGCCGAGCTGCTCCAGGTGCCGATCGTCGCCTCGTGGCGACGCGCCGACGTCATCTCCAATGACCACGAGCTGTATCTCGGGATGGCCGGGCTGGGTGCCGCACCCACGATCCGCGAGCGGCTGGCGTCGGCCGACGCCATGCTCGTCATCGGCTGCCGGTTGAGCGAGCCGACGTCATGGGAGGACACGATCCCGGCGGTCGGCACGCGCTGGGCCCACGTCGACATCGAGCCGCATCGTTCGTCCGGCCCGCAGCCCGCGGACATCACGGTCGCCGCCGATGCCCGCACGTTCCTGCGCGCGGCCAACGATCGTCTGGTCGGCAAAGCCGTGCTCGATGCCGAGCTTGTCCGGCGCCGCCAGGCCAACAACGTGGCGGACCGCGCCGCCTGGGAAGAGGCCGCGACCGTCGACGCGAGTGCCGACGGCTGGACAGGCCCCGGTGTCCATCCGGGACGAGTGATCACGACGCTGCGGCACGTCCTCCCCGACGACGCGATCCTCACCACCGATGCCGGCAACTTCGCCGGCTGGGCCGGTCGCGGCTTCCGGTTCCGCCGACCCGGGACCTTCATCGGCCCTACCTCCGGTGCGATGGGCTACGCGGTCCCTGCCGCGATCGCGGCGGCTCTCGTCCACCGTGATCGACCGGTCGTGGCGCTGGCGGGCGATGGCGGGATGGCGATGACGATGGCCGAGCTGGAGACGGCGACGCGGGAGGGGGCCCGCATCATCGTCCTCGTGTTCGACAACGAGCAGTTCGGGACTATCCGGATGTGGCAGTCGAGGCGCGGAACGGGGGCGCCGATCGCCACGGAGCTCGGCACGATCGACTTCGCCGCGATCGCCCGTGGTCTCGGCGCACGCGGCGTCCGCATCGACCGAGACGCCGACGTCGAACCCGCCCTGCGGCAGGCCCTCGCCGAAGAGCGATCGACGGTCATCCAACTGGCGCTGGATCGAGCATGGGTGTCGGTGGACCAGCCCGCCACGTGGTAGGTCGCCTTGGTCAGGTGGTTGACAACGCAACGACCTGCGGGTAGCGTGTCGTCAGAACCGAAGGAGTCCAGCTCGCATGCCCGCAGTCGTCGTCGAAGATCTGTCCGTCCTCCCGCGCATCCCTGAACCGGATCCCGCCATCGCGCAGGAGCGCCCGGTCCGCGGCGTATCGGTCGCCCCGCACGGCGTGGAAGGGGAGGGGTTCCCTGTTCGGCGGGCGTTCGCCGGCGTCGCGCTGGAGGACCTGGATCCGTTCATCCATCTCGACCAGATGGGCGAGGTGCAATATGCGCCCGGCGAGGCCAAGGGCACGCCGTGGCATCCACACCGCGGGTTCGAGACCGTCACGTACATGATCGACGGGGTCTTCGAGCACAGCGACTCCAACGGCGGGGGCGGCGTCATCACCAACGGCGATACGCAGTGGATGACAGCCGGCTCCGGCATCCTCCACATCGAGCGGCCACCCGACGCCCTCGTCGCCAGTGGCGGTCTGTTCCACGGCTTCCAGCTGTGGGTCAACCTGCCGGCTCTCCAGAAATGGGCGGCCCCGCGCTACCAGGACATCCGGGCGAGCGAGGTGTCGCTCCTCTCGTCCCCCGACGGCGGGGCGCTCGTGCGCGTGATCGCAGGCGATATCGCCGGTCATGCCGGCCCGGGCTCGACGTACAGCCCGATGACGCTGGTCCACGCCACGCTGGGTCCCGGCGCGCGCCTCCGGCTGCCGTGGCGGCCCGATTACAACGCGCTCGTCTACGTGATGAACGGCGAGGGTTCGGTCGGAGCCGAGGGCCGGCCGATCGGGACAGGGCAGCTGGTGGTGTTCGGGCCGGGCGATGCCGTCACGATCCAGGCAGCGCGCCAGCAGGAGAGTCGCTCTCCGATGATGGACGTCCTCGTCCTCGGAGGTCGCCCGATCCGCGAGCCGGTTGCCTGGCTCGGGCCATTCGTCATGAACACGCGCGAGGAGGTCCTGCAGGCCGTCGCCGACTACCAGGCCGGCCGGTTGGGCAGCATCCCCGCCGTCCACAACACGCCGGCGCATCTGGTGCAGACCACGCCGCCGGCCAGACCCGAAGGCTGACCGCGACTCAGGCGAGTCCCCGGGCGTCCAGCGCCCGGCCCCAGTGGAAGACACGCACCGCGGCGAGCACGGCGAAGGCAGCCAGCACCAGCACGGTGGCGGCCGCGATGGACGCATCGAGGTCACCCGCCCCGAACTCGGCATAGACGACAAGCGGTAGGGTCTGCGTCCGTCCCTCGACGCTGCCCGCGAACATGATCGTCGCGCCGAACTCACCGAGTGCCCGCGCCCAGCTCATGACCAGCCCGGCTGCGAGTGCGGAGCTCGCGAGCGGGACGGTGATTGTCCGGAAGAGATGGGATTCCGAAGCCCCATCGGCCCGCGCGGCGTCCTCCAAGTCACGGTCGACGCCGGCGATGCCGGCACGCGCGGAGCGGACGAAGAACGGAGCCGACACGAACGTCTGGGCGAGGATGACTGCGACCGTCGTGAACGGGATGCTCAATCCCAGCGCGTTGAGTTGGCTTCCGAGCAGCCCGCGGTTGCCGAAGACCAGCAACAGTGCGAGCCCGGCGACCGCTGGTGGCAGCACGATCGGCAGGTCGATGACGATCTCGACGAGGCGCTTGCCCGGGAACGTCCGACGCGCCAGGACGTAGGCCAGAGGCAATCCGAGCGCGACCGTGATCGCGAGCGAGACCGACGTCGTGACGATGCTCAGCGCGATCGCGTCGAGCACGGCGGGCGTGCCGAGAGCCCGCGCGAGCGAACCACCGACGACGGCACGCACGACCAGGACGAGGATCGGCAGGCCGAGGAACAGGGCGAACAGGAGGGCCGCGCCGAGCACGGCACGGCGCCCGATCACGCGAGCGGCGCGACCAGGGTCATCCGCCACCACCGCGACCGCCGGCCGGCATCTCGACGATGACGTTGGTCGCCTTGACCACACACACGGCCTCGTCGCCGACCTTGATGCGTAGCTCATCGACCGCCTCGGCCGTCATCATGCTCACCAGGCGGTGCGGTCCGGCCATCACTTCGACCACGGCCGCCACACGATCCTTCTCGACCCGGGTGACGATGCCATGGAAACGGTTGCGGGCGGACTGCGCCACGATCGGCCGGTCCGATCCGCTGACCCGTCGCTCGGTGAGTAGCCGGCTGACCTCCTCGATGGCGATCACTCGTTGCCCACCGGCGGACCGGTCGACCCGCAGCCGCCCGTCGGCCTCCCAGCGCCGCAGGGTGTCAACGGACACCTGGAGCATCTCCGCTGCCTGGCCGACGCGGAGGCCGGCGGTCGTCCGAGGGCGTGCCATACCAAGGAGTATGCATCCGCGAACGCGCGGTGCCAAGGTAGCGAGCCGGCCGTTCCTAGGTACGCGTGACCGGGTCGGGAACGTGCCGCAGGTCGGCTAGAGTTCGAGGATGCCCGACTCCCGGCCCGATATCCGTGCGTGCCCGCCGGGCCGAGGTGACGGCACGGACCCGTGAGTCGCGCCGCGATCCCACTTGGTCTCATCGCCGGCTTGTTCGTGGCGTCGCTGGCGATGCGGCCGCAGATCCTCGCGATCGGTCCGCTGCTGCCACTCATCCGCGAGGATCTCGGGCTGTCGGCGGGCATCGCCGGTCTGCTCACGACGATCCCGGTCCTGTGCATGGGTCTGTTCGCACCCGTAGGGCCGCGTCTGGCCGCGCGCTTCGGATCCGGTGTGGCCTTCGCGGCCTGCCTCGTCGCGATCGTCGCCTTCGGGCTCGCTCGGACGTTCGCTCCGTCGGTGCCACTCGTGCTCCTCGCGACGCTCGGCATCGGCATCGGGATCGGGACGGCCGGGGCGATCCCATCGATGATCGTGTCGCGACGCATGCCCGACCGTCCGGCCCTCGGCACCGGCGCCTACGCCGGTGGCATCGTCGCCGGCTCGACGCTGGCTGCCGGGTTCGCCGTGCCGCTGGCCGCCGGGGACGACTGGCGCCGGGCCCTCCTGATCATCTCGGCACTGTCGATCCTCTCCGTGGTCGCCTGGGTCCTCCTGGGCGGCCTCGATCGGCGACCCGACCGACAGGGCGACGACGGCTCGGCGGCTGCCGTGGGGGGACGCGACGGCGTGGCTGCTGGTCGCGGTCTTCGGCCTGCAGTCGGTGCTCTTCTACGGGATCGTGTCCTGGCTGCCGAACGCGTTCGTCGAGCGCGGCTGGAACACGACCGATGCCGGGGCGTTGATCGGCGTGTTCAACGGCATCGGCCTGATCACCACCGTCGGGGTCCCGCTCATCGCGGATCGGCTCGGACCGCGCCGGCCGCAGCTCCTCGTCTCGTCGGCGATCGCGGTCGGTGGGCTGGTCGGGATCATCATGGCGCCGGAGCTCGCGTTCGCCTGGGTCGTGGTCCTCGGCCTGTCGCTCGGTGCGGTGTTCCCGCTGGTGCTGACGCTGCCGCTGGACGTCGCCGACGATCCCGCTCGCGTCGGATCGGTCGCGGCCCTGATGCTGCTCGGCGGCTACATCGTGTCGTCGAGCGGTCCGGTGATCCTGGGCGCCGCCCGCGACCTGACGGGGGATTTCGGTGCGAGCCTCTGGATGCTCGTCGCCATCGCCGTGGTCCTCGTCCTGTCGTGCCTGCCGCTGTCGCCCGCACGCCTGAGACGCGGGGTCCATCGCGACGTGGCGGAGGCGTCGTCGCCGTGAGGCGCGGCCTCGTTCCCAGCCCGTGGCTGCGTGCGTTGCCAGGCCTTGCAATCCCTAGTCGATTAGTGGACAATGCGCCGCGATGACGCGCACGCACCACCACCCCCACTGCATGTGTCATGCCGCTGCCGAGCAGGGCAGGTGGTGTCGCTAGGCGTGCGTTCGACGCAGACCCGCACGCCGGCCCTCACCCCGGACCCCTGCAGACGCAGGGGTTTCTTGTTATCCCGACTCACCACGAGGGAACGATCCAGATGACGACAAGCGCCTCCATCAGCACGACCGAACTCCGTGATCGACTCGCCGACCCGTCCCTGACGGTCGTCGACGTCCGATCGCTGACCGCCTATAACGGGTGGCGCCTGAAGGGCGAAGTTCGCGGTGGCCACATCCCGGGAGCCGTGGGCTTCCCGATCGACTGGCTCCGAACGGTCGACGAGCCTGAGATCGCCCGCCTGCTCGCCGGCAAGGGTGTGACCGCCGACCGCGATGTCGTCGTCTACGGCAATGGGCCCGACGACGCCTCGGCCCTCGTCACCAAGCTCGAGTCGCTCGGCATCCCCGGGGCACGGACCTACGCCGACGGGTTCGCGGCGTGGGCCGCCGACCCGGAGCTGCCGGTCGAGCGGCTCCCGAAGTACGACCGGCTCGTGCACATCGATTGGCTGCGCCAGGTCCTCGCCGGCGAGCGGCCGGAGGCCGCGCCGAAGGGCGACTTCCTGCTGTTCCACGTCAACTTCGGGGTTCCCGAGGAGTACGCGGAGGCGCACATCCCCGGTGCCCTGTACCTGGACACGAATGTGCTCGAAGACCCGGCCGACTGGAACCGGCGGTCGCCGGAGAGTCCTCGACGCGGCAATCCGCGGGCTCGGCATCACCAAGGACACGACCGTCGTCGTCTACGGGCGCGACACGGAGGGGCAGGCCAACGAGAAATGGCCCGGTCGCCGGGCGGGTCAGATCGCCGCCACCCGGGCGCTGATGATCCTGACCTACGCAGGTGTCGAGGACGTCCGACTGCTCGACGGCGGGTATGACTGGTGGGTCCGCGCCGGTAATCCGGTCGAGACGGTCCTGCGCGAGCCGTCGCCGGTCGCCGACTTCGGTGCGGTCATCCCGGTCCGTCCGGAGGTGATCGTCGACATCGAGGAGGCCAAGGAGATCATCGCCGACCCGGACGGCGCGGCACTGGTCAGCGTGCGCACGTGGCGCGAGCACATCGGCAACGTCAGCGGCTACAACTACATCGGCCCGGCCGGCCGGATCAAAGGTGACGTGTGGGGCAACTGCGGGACCGACGCTTACCACATGCAGCACTACCGGAATGTCGATAACACGATGCGCGCCTATCCCGAGATCACGGCCAACTGGGCCGAGGCGGGGATCGTGCCGGACAAGTGGGTCGCGTTCTACTGCGGCACCGGCTGGCGGGCGAGCGAGACCTGGTTCTACGCGTTCCTCCAGGACTGGCCACGCATCGCGGTGTACGACGGCGGCTGGTTCGAGTGGAGCCAGGACCCGGCCAACAACCCGATCGAGGTCGGCGAGCCCGAGGCGCGTGACGCCGCGGGACGTGTACGCGGCCTAGCGCTCAGCGGCGCCACCCGCCGCTGACTACCATCGGCGGGTGGCTGCAGACCGGTTGAGGATCGGCATCGTCGGCTGCGGCGATGTCGCCGCCCGGCATTACCTGCCGGCGCTCGCCGACATGGCCGGCGACGTCCGGATCGCCGCGCTGATGGACGTGCGACTCGACGCGGCGCGTGGCAGGGCGGAGGCGATCGCCGGATGGTCGCCGGACGCTGCCGCGTTCGATGACCTCGACGCGATGCTCGGGGCCGGCGGGCTTGATGCGGTGATCGACCTCGCGCCGGCACCGCGCCATGCGACGGTCAACCAGGCGATCCTGGACGCGGGGCTGAACCTCTACTCGGAGAAGCCGATCGCCGGTACCGTCGCGGAGGCCGACCGGCTCATCGCGACGGCAGCCGACCGCGGCGTCATGTTCCTGTGCGCACCCGGTGTCGCGGCGACGCGGCGAGTCCGGTGGCTGAAGGAGCTCGTCGACTCCGGGCGATACGGGCGTGCGACCTTGGTCGTCGCCCACCACGCCGATCCGGGTCCGGCGGCCTGGCGCGAGTACACCGGCGACCCGCGGCCCTTCTACGGGCCGGGCGTCGGCCCGGTGATCGACCACGGCGTCTATCGACTCCACGCGATGACGTCCCTGCTCGGTCCCGTCGCCCGTGTCCAGGCGATGGGCGCCATCGGCGTGCCTACGCGGATCGTCCGCGGCGGACCGTTGACCGGCGAGGAGATCGCGGTCACGACCCCGGACCACGTTCTGATCAACCTGGAGTTCGCGAACGGCGCCCTCGGGCAGCTGCTGGCGAGCTTCGGGACGGCCAGTACCCGGGCTCCCTGGCTCGAGGTGCACCTCACGAAGGCGACTGTTAGCTTCGGCGGCCAGTCGCACGACCGGCACGCGCCTGTCAGCATCTACGTCGACGACGACTCGCCGGCAGCGCAGGAGGGCTGGCGAGACGACATCGAGGTCCCGACGGACGATCAGGAAGTGGTCGAGACCGGCGTCCGCCATTTCGTCGACTGCCTGCGCGGTCAGGGCCGAGCCGGTCCTGACGGCCGAGCACGCCCGCCACGTCCTCGAGGTGATCGTCAAGGCGTACGCCTCGATCGAGGACGGCGTATCGCACCGGACCGAGACCACGTTCTAGGACCGGGTGGTCAGGACGGCCCGAGCCGCCATGCCTCGACTGCCTCGCGCTTGCCCTTGACACGCACGGCTCCGAGCTCGGAGCCGACGCGATCCGGGCCGAGCGCTTCCCATGTCGCACGGCCGACGACGATCTGCCCCGGCTCAGCCGCCGTCATGAGCCGCGCCGCCGTGTTGATCGTGTCGCCGATGACCGCGAAGCTCCGCCGCTCCGCGGCACCGACATCCCCGACGACGGCTGGGCCTGTGTTGACGCCGACCCGGAAGATCGGCCAGCCCGGATGGTCGGCGGCCAGCGGTCGCGCGGCATCCACGATCGCCCTTGCCGCCTGCGCGGCACGCCGCGCGTGGTCGGGCTGATCGCCGCCCGCGTTGAAGATGGCCATCACGCCGTCGCCGGCGAAATGCTCGATCACGCCACCGGCGCGGTCGATCCCCGGGACGACCACTCCCCAGAACGCGTTGAGCATCGCGAGGACCTCGGTCGGTGGGCGCGTCTCGCTGAAGGTCGTGAAAGCGGCGAGGTCTGCGAAGACCACGCTCACGACACGCTCTTCTCCGGGGATGGCGGCACCCGTGCCCTCGCGCCGGATCCGCTCCGCGACGACCGAGGGCAGATACGGCTGGAAGGACGCGTCGAGACGGCGCAGCTCGTGCGCGGCGCCGGCCAGGAGCGCGACCTCGTCGCTGGAGGCACCTTCCGTCCGGAGCTGGGACAGCACCCGGTCGATGGAGCCGCCCTTCGCATCGGCCGCGGCGACAGCCGCGATCGCTTCCGCATTCCATCGGTCGATCTGCGCCAGCGTCTGTTCGAGATAGAGCCCGCCGAATGCGCCCGTGAGGGAGCCGCTCCGGCGGTACTCGGCACGGGCACCGAGCGCGATCAGCGCGAACGCGGCGAGCATCAGGATGTGCCATTCCCACCAGCTCAAGCGCCAGTTCCGGCTCAGGACGACGGCGATCATCGCCTCCGCAAGCAGGATCAGCGCGATCGCCACCGACAGCAGGAGCGCGCCGCCCCGATCGAAATACATGCGGATCGAGCGCCATGCAGCGAAGGCGTACAGAGCGACCGCCGCGCCCCCGAGGATCGTCAGCGGGCCGACCCCCTCTTTGACAGGGGGCGGCCCATCCAAGGGTGGCAGCTGGGCGAGCGAGAAGATCCCCCAGACCGCCATGAGGACGATGAGACCGCCGAGCAGCACCGGCCGGACGCGGAGCACCGTGCGCGCGCGAGGCCCGGCGATCGCGCTGGTCGAGGCAGCGGCGAATATCGATGCGAGGACGAGCCCGACCGGGGTGGCGATGACGAACCCGGCGTTCGGCTGCTCGAGCAGGACGCCGGGTGTCGCGAGCGCGTGCAGGCCCAGGAACCCGGCGGCGGACAGGAACGCGAGCGAGATCAGCACCAGGCGTGCGTCGCGGTAGCGACCGGCCGCGACGTTGGTGACGTACGCCAGGACCACGTTGACGCCGGCCGTGATCAGGACGAGCCAGAAATGACTCGGATGGTGCTCCCACTCGTGGTCGAGCTCCGGGCGAGCGAGGAGCAGCCCCAGTCCGGCCAGCGGGAGGACGATCGCGACGACGATCGACCACGAGATGCCCGTGAGCCCGGTCCTCGCCCGGGCGTCGGTCGCCATCCACGCAGCATACGACCGCCCCGATCGCCCGAGATGCCATCATCGCCCGGTGGCCGACCAGATCCTGACGCAACGCGCCCTGAACCGCGCGCTCCTGGCACGACAGCTGTTGCTTGAACGCTCGACACTGTCGATCCCGGACGCCGTGGACCAGGTCGGCGGCCTGCAGACCCAGTACGCGCCGTCGGGGTATGTCGGCCTGTGGACGAGGCTCGCCGGCTTCGAGCGCGCCGCTCTCACCGCCGGATTGGAGGATCGGTCGATCATCCAGGCGACGCTCATGCGGGTCACGATCCACATCGTCTCGCGCCGCGAATACTGGCCCTTCGCGCTCGGTGTCCGCCAGGCGCGCCGCGAGCAATGGCGGAGGACCGCCATGCGACTGAGCGGGGCAGGGGAACGGGACATGGAGGCGGCCGCTGAGCGCATGCGAGCGGCCCTGGCGGACGGCCCGCGCACTGTCAAGGAGCTCGGTGACCTCGCGACGGGCTTCGTCGGGACACTCGGGCTGTGGGTGGACCTCGTGCGTGTGCCGCCGGCCGGGACGTGGGAACGCCGTCGGGCCGACAGCCTCGCCCTGGCCGAGGACTGGGTCGGTCCCCCCACCGCCACCGAAGCCGACGGCCTGGCGCACCTCGTTCGCGCGTACCTCCGCGCATTCGGGCCCGGGGCGTGGCGCGACATCGCATCCTGGGCCGGGATCTCGATCGCGACCGCCAAGGAGGCCGCACGCGGCCTGGATCTACGGTCCTTCCGCGACGAGGATGGCGGTCAGCTGGTGGATCTGCCCGACGCCCCGCTGCCGGATCCCGACACGCCGACGCCCGTGCGGTTCCTGCCGCACTGGGATGCGAACCTGCTGGTCCACGCGCGACGGACAGGGCTGCTGCCAGAGCGGTACCGGTCGCGCGTCTTCTCGACGAAGAATCCGTTTTCGGTGGGGACGTACCTGGTCGACGGCGTCGTCGCCGGGGCGTGGTCGCTCAAGGACGGGCGAATCGTCCTCGATCCATTCGAAGAGCTGACGGCCCGTGACGAGCGCGCCGTCGAACGCGAACGAGAGGCGCTCGAGGCCTTCCACGCCTGACGCGTTCGCCGGCAGCGCGTCGTCAGGCGGCCCGTCGCATACGCACGAAGTCGGTCACGCGCATCACGCCGAGGAACGTCCGGACGAGCCACGGCATGAGCCGCCGGCTCGGATCGTGGACGACGACCGGGTCGCGCAACGCGACGATCCGGCCGCGTGTCTCGAGCTGGCAGCCGTCCGCGGCGAGCACGTTCTTCACCCAGTCCACATCCGTGCCGTAGGTCAGGGCGAACACGTAATCCTCGCCGTCGCGGAAGACGTTCATGGGAACGCGCCTGGTCAGCCCGGAGGTCCGCCCCGGGACGACGATGATGCCGAACCACGGAAGGTGGCCGGCCACGCGCCGACTGATCGGGTTGACGATCCGGTTCGTGAACGGTCGAAGCCAGGCCGTCCGCGGCCGAGTCATCGGGTTGGTCCCTCGGTCGATGCCATACTCATCCGATGCGATTCAAGACCACCCTCGAGCTCGGTGGCAAGACCGCGACAGGGTTCCGGATCCCCGAGGACGTCGTCGAAGCCCTCGGCAAGGGCAAACGTCCTCCGGTTCTCGTCACCATCAACGGTTACACCTACCGCAACACAGTGGCGGTCTATGGCGACACCTACATGCTCGGGGTCGCTGCCGAGCATCGGGCGGCCACAGGTCTCAAGGCGGGAGACGAGATCGAGGTCGATCTCGAACTCGATACGGCGCCTCGTGAGGTCGAGGTGCCGGCCGACTTCTCCGCCGCGCTCGACGCCGATCCGAAGGCGCGGGCGACGTTCGATGGCCTGTCGTACAGCAACAAGCGACGGCTCACGCTCGCCATCGATGACGCCAAGACCGACGAGACGCGAACCCGGCGCATCGACAAGTTCGTGAGCCAGCTCCACGAAGGCCGGGTCTGACCGTGACGACGATCACGTCGCCGACGGTCGGGTACGCCCCCGTCAACGGCCTCCAGATGTATTACGAGATCCACGGCAGCGGACGTCCGCTTGTGCTCCTGCATGGCGCCCTGTCGGGGATCCGCAGCTCGTTCGCGGCCGTGTTGCCTGGCCTCGCAGCCCGCTACCGGGCGATCGCCCCGGAGATGCAGGCCCACGCCCATACCGCCGATATCGATCGACCCTTGCGCACCGCCGATATGGCTCTTGACACGGCGGCGCTCCTCGAGCACCTCGGCGTCGAGCAGGCCGATGTCCTTGGCTACAGCATGGGTTCGGGGATCGCGATGGAGCTCGCCATGCAACGGCCCGACCTCGTGCGGAAGCTCGCGCTCGTGTCGGCCAGCTACGAGATCGCCGGGCTCCATCCCGGGCTGCTCGACGGCCTCGAGGGCCTCAAGCCCGAGCACCTGGCCGGCACGCCGTGGGCGGAGGAGTACGAGTCGAGCGCTCCGCGTCCCGAGGATTTCCCCAGGTTCGTCGCGAAGGTGACCGACCTCAACTTGCACATCCCGGAGTGGCCGGCCGAGGCGGTCGCGGCGCTCGAGGCGCCGACGCTGATCGTCATCGGCGACTCGGACATCGTCAGGCCGGAGCATGCGGTCGAGATGTTCCGGTTGCGGGGCGGTGGCGTGATCGGCGATATGGCCGGGCTGCCCGCCTCACAGCTCGCCATCCTGCCCGGCACGCCCCACTCGACGATCATGCAGCGCGCCGATCTGCTCGTGCCGATCTTCACCGGCTTCTTCGACGCGCCGATGCCCGCAGCAGGTCCGCGGAGTCGGCATAGGCGGCCGCCGACTCAGGCGGTGGCGGTCCGCATCGCCCACGACTCGCGCGCAAGCAGGATCGCGACAAGCAGGATCAGGAACCCGTTCACGGGATGCAGCGCCGCGATCGCCGGCGTCGACGTCCGCATGACGACGAACACCGACTGCAGGATCATGAGCCCGAAGATCAGGGCGGCCATGATGGCCACCCGACGGCCCATGCCGCCAAGGAACCCGAGCACGAGCAACGCGATCGGGAAGATGCTGAGCGTGTAGCCGACATCCCGGTGCGTGGCGAAGAAGCCCGGCGCCTCGAACACGCCTCGGCCGGCCAGCCAGACCTGGACGATCAGGGCGGCTACGAGAAGCCAGGCCAGGACCGCGTGGATGGTGCGCGCGACAGGTTGCATCCGTTGCCCTCCCTCTGAACCCCTCGCGGCGAGGGTACGGGCGCGACGTTCGATTTGACACTATATCCGTTATGGATACAGTGGCCACATGCCTGGAACCGAGTCACCGTTGCCGACCGCGGCCCTCCACATCCTGCTGGCCATCGGGCCCGACGCACGTCACGGCTACGCGATCATGACCGAGGTCGCGACATCCACTGCCGGAACGGTTCGGCTGGCCCCGGGAACCCTCTATACGAATATCAAGCGGCTTCTCGCCGCGGGCCTCATCGAGGAGGCTGAACCGCCCGTCCTCGACGACGGCGACGACGCTCGGCGCCGGTACTACCGGTTGACCCAGTCGGGTCGCGCAGTGGTCGCCGCCGAGGTCGCGCGGATGGAGGGCTTGGTCGCTCGCGCCCGAGACTGGGTGCGCGATCCATCGGGATGAGTGGTCATGACCGCGCGTATCGCGCGCTGCTTCGCCTCTATCCGGCGACATTCCGGGACGACTACGGCGAGGAGATGACCCGCCTATTCCGCGAGCAGCTCCGCGATGCACGTGCCTCGAACGGTCGCAGAGCAGTCGTCGGACTGTGGGCACGCACGATCGCGGATGTCCTCGAGACCGCGCCTGGCCACCACCTCAGGAAGGAGCATCGCAGTGCCCGAGCCGATCCCCGCCGGAGCATCGCTCGTCCGTCGTTCCGGTCCGACCCGCGTCACGATCCGGTCCCCGCGTGCTCCTCGGGCTCCTCCCTCTGTGGGTGCTGATCATCGTCACGCTCGCTGCACCCGGATTCATGGACCCGTTGTTCGCAAACCCACCGTCGGTCGCGGGCCTCCCGGCCGGCGTCTTCATCATCGCCGTCGCCATGACGCTGATGCTCGCGGGCGTCTTGCTTCTGCGACGGTCCGAGTCGGACCTCACCACCGTCGTCGCGTTCCTCTTCTTCACGATCCCTGCGCTGGCGCTGATCTTCATCGGTCCGGCCCTCATCCTGGCCGCTGACATACCTGCCGGCCGTATAGCCGCGTTCCCGCCATCGCCCGTAGGCTTTGAACGTGGACCTGGTGACCTACACGGACGCGGACGTCTGGCTAACCGAGGCGCTCGAGACCGACGACGGCGTGATGGCCGAGCTCGGCGGCGCGTGGCCGACCGAGGCGATCCCGAAGATCCATGCGCGACGCCTCGACAGCATCGCCCGCGGATCGTGGTGGTTCACGATGGTCCCCGCGCCCGGCGACCGGCCCGTCGGGATGATCGGCATATTCCGGTCGGATGTTGACGGCCACGCCGTCAGCGAGGCCGGTTGGTCGGTGCTTCCGGAGTTCCAGGGTCGTGGCTATGCAAGCCAGGCCCTCGAGATCCTGCTCGAGCGTGCTCGCGTCGACGGTCGCTGGGGCGCGATCCACGCCTTCCCGGGAGCGACGAACGGTCCGTCCAACGCCCTGTGCCGCAAGTTCGGGTTCGCGCTCGTGGGGGAGAAGTCGGTCGACTACGGCGGACGCAACCTGCGCTGCAACCACTGGATCCTGGCACCGCCCGCCGCCGAAGACACGAGGAGGTCATAGACGTTGGCGAACGGCGAATCGGCATCCGCGCAGATCGACGCGATCCTCGCCGGCCTGCCCGACGACCAGCGCGCCGCGCTGCAATCGCTGCGGGAGACCATCGCGGCCGCGGCACCGGAAGCGGTCGAGGCGATCAGCTACGCGCTCCCGGCGTTCAGGTACCGTGGCCGACCCCTGGTGTCCTTCGGCGCCGCGAAGGCGCACGTCGCGTTCTACGTCATGAGCCCCGCCGCCATGGAGGCGCACAAGGCCCTCCTCGCGGGCTATGACACGACGAAGGGCGCCATCCGCTTCCAGCCCGACAGGCCCCTGCCGAAGGAGCTGGTCGCGACCGTGGTCAGGACGCGCATGGCCGAGACGGACGCCGCCGCGAAGAAGCGCTGAGGTCGCGACGGAGGCGCGTTCGGCCCATCCGTGGCATCGTTGCGTCTGCAACGAGATAGCCAGGGGAGGACGCACCATGCCAGACGACAACCCGTTCGAGGATCAGCTCATCGCCGAGATGCGGTCGAATGACGGCAAGGTCGTCAGCGGCCCGCTCGCCGGCCATCCGCTCCTGATCATGACCAGTAAGGGGTCGAAGACCGGAGAGCCGCGTCGCGCGATCCTCACTTACCATCGCGACGGGGACGACTACATCGTCGCTGGGACTGCGGGCGGATCGAGGAGCGACCCAGGCTGGCTGCACAACCTGGAGGTCGACCCCCACGTGACCATCGAGGCGGGCAATCAGCACCTCGACGCGACGGCGACGATCGTGGGGCGGGACGAGCGTGACGTCCTCTGGGACGATCACGTCAAGGCGTTGCCGTGGTTCGCCGACTACCCCGCCCAGACGGGGCGCGTGATCCCGGTCGTGCGCCTGACGCCGACCAGGACGGCCTGATCCGACCCTCCGCGCGGACGGTCTCACGGAGGGGTTGACAGACGACATTCATAACCATATTGTTATGAATGTCATGAACGACCTCGACGCAGTCTTCGGCGCCCTCGCCGACCCCACCCGACGGGCGATCCTCGCCCGGCTCGCCGATGGGGACGCGAACGTCCTGGAGCTGACGGCCCCATTCAAGGTCTCCCAACCGGCCATCTCGCGGCACCTCAAGGTGCTCGAGGCGGCCGGTCTGATCTCGCGTACCCGCAGGGCCACCGCACGGCTCAGCCATCTGGAGGCGGATCCCCTCCGGCAGGCGACCGAGTGGCTCGTCGGCTATCGCGAGTACTGGGAAGAGAGCCACGACCGCTTGGACGCGCTGCTCGCAGCACTCCAGGTCACCAACGACGAAAGGAACCCGTGATGGCGAAGACGCAGATCGATGCCCCGGCAGGCGTCCCCTTCATCGACATGAGCCGCGAGTTCGACGCTCCGCGCGACCTCGTGTTCAAGGCATACACCGATCCCGAGCTGCTCGTCCAGTGGCTCGGCCCTCGCAAGTACAAGATGACCGTCGAGAGCTGGGATGTCCGCGACGGTGGCAAGTGGCGGTACATCAACACCGACGACGACGGGAACGCATGGGGCTTCCATGGCGTGTTCCACGGCGATCAGACGCCTGACGGCATGCTCCAGACCTTCGAGTTCGAGGGTTCGCCCGGAAACGTGTCCCTCGAGTCGCTGGTCTTCGAGGACAAGGGCGGCAAGACGGTCATCCGGAACCACTCCGTCTATCAGTCGGTCCAGGCTCGCGACGCGATGATCGAGAGCGGCATGGAAGGCGGCGTGAACGAGGGCTTCGACAGACTCGACGAGTTGATCTCGAAGCTCCGCGAGCCGGTGGCTCGCTGATGGACTTCAAGCTGGAGCTCGTGCCGATCCCGGTCGCCGATGTCGACCGGGCGAAGGCCTTCTACAGTGAAAAGGTCGGCTTCAACATCGACGTCGATCACCAGCCGAGCGAGGAGTTCCGGATCGTGCAGCTGACGCCGCCGGGCTCGGGCTGCTCGATCATGGTCGGGAAGGGGGCCATCAAGACGTCCCCTGGATCCGTCCAGGGACTGCAGCTCGTGGTCGATGACATCGAGGCCGCGCATGCCGAGCTGGCTGGCCGCGGTCTGGATATCAGCCCGATCCGCCATTTCGACAACGGCACGTGGGTCGACGGGAAGGGTGGGCGCTGGAACTCGTTCGCCTTCTTCGACGATCCGGACGGCAACGGCTGGGCGCTCCAGGAGCGGCCCGCCGACTGAGATGGCGAGCGAACCGCACACCGCGCCCCGCTTCATCGAGCGACTGGAGGCCCTCCGGTCGCTCGATGAGCTTGCGAAGTACCAGCGCTACTTCAAGACCGGGCCCGGCGAGTACGGCGAAGGCGATGTGTTCATGGGTGTCCGTATGGGCCAGGTCTTCGCGCTCGCCAAGGAGTTCGCGGACATGGACCTTGCGGGCATCGAGGCGCTCCTCGACGCAAAGTTCCACGAACCACGCGCAGGCGCCGTGCGCATCATGGCGACGCAGGCCCGCGGCAAGCGCACCCCGGACATGCAACGGCGGGCGCTGTACGAGCTCTATCTCCGGCGCCACGACCGGATCAACGACTGGGACCTCGTCGACCTCGGCGCCTGGGACGTGGTCGGTCGATGGCTCGTCGACAAGCCGCGCGATGTGCTCGACGAGCTGGCACAGTCATCCAACATGTGGGAACGCCGGACCGCGATCCTTGCGACGATGGCGTTCATCCGGAACGGCCAGGTCGACGACACGTTCCGGATCGCGGAGCTACTCCTCGCGGACGACCAGGACCTGATCCACAAGGCCGTCGGGTGGGCGCTGCGAGCGGCCGGCGACAGTGACCGTGCTGGGCTGCGAGCGTTCCTCGATCGCCACGCGAAGACGATGCCTCGAACGGCCCTTCGGTATGCCCTCGAGCACTTCGATGATCAGGAGCGAGCCCATTACATGAACCTGAGAAAGGTGGCGACACCGTGACCGAACGAGAACCCGTCGAGACGACCAACCTCGATCGCTATGGGAACGAGGCACTGCCGTGGAGCCGAGCACGGGACGTGTTGGAGGCGCTCGAGCCGTCCGCGCACGTGACCTGGTTCCTCGGCACCGCCCGGCGCGATGGGCGGCCACATGCGGCCGGGGTCGGTGCGATGTGGTACGACGGCGACCTGTACTTCACCAGCGGCGACGGCACGCGCAAGTCGCGCGACCTCGCTGGCAACCCGGTCGGGACCATCTCCGTCAGCTTGACCGGCATCGATCTCGTCTTCGAAGGCGGCGTGTCCCGGGTGACCGATCGCCCAACGCTCGATGCCCTCGCAGTGAAGTACAACGAGGGCGGCTGGCCTGCCACTGTGGAAGGCGACGCGCTTACGGCCCCGTTCAGCGCCCCGAGCGCCGGGCCGCCGCCCTGGTTGCTGTATCGGTTCCGGTTTGACACCGTCTTCGGCGTCGCAGGCGCCGAGCCGCACGGCGCGACGAAGTGGCGCTTCGCGGCGTAGGCCTCCCGACGTGACGGGCGGTGGCAGCCTGCGTCGTATCCCGTCCGCCGACCTCACCCCGACCGAGATCGCGGCTCTCCGCGACCTTCTGTGGACGGCGTTCCCGCCCGGCGAGGAGGGCTTCACCGAGGATGACTGGGACCATGCCCTGGGCGGAACCCACGTCATACTTGAGGTCGACGGCCGGATCGCGGCGCACGCATCGGTCGTCGAGCGCGAGCTGCATGTCGCCGATCGGCCATCTGCGGACCGGGTACGTCGAGGCCGTCGCCACGGACCCGGCGCTGCAGGGTCGGGGTCACGGGACGATCGTGATGCGTGATGCGAGCGCCTATATCCGCGACGGCTTCGCGCTCGGTGGCCTAGGGACGGGCGCGCATCATTTCTACGAGCGGCTCGGCTGGGTGACCTGGCGTGGGCCAACCTCAGTCCGGACGCGAGACGGCCTCGTGCGGACGGCGGACGACGATGGATCCATCCTCGTCCTGCCGACCCCGTCCTCGCCGGAGCTCGACCTCAGCGCACCGATCAGCTGCGAATGGCGACCCGGCGACGTGTGGTGATCGAGGACCGCTGACCGGAGTACGGTTCGAATGTGGACGATGTCGCCTCGATGTCCGCGACCCAGGTGGCTGCAGCGATCCGAGCGGGTCGAGCGTCGTCCGTAGAGGTCGTCCGGGCATGTCTGGACCGGATCGCCGAGGTGAATCCACGGATCAACGCGGTCGTCCAATTCGCCGACGATGCGATGGACCTGGCGCGCGAGGCGGATGTGGCGCGGGCGGCCGGCGGGGTCCTCGGACCGCTCCACGGCGTCCCGTTCACGATCAAGGACTCGTTCGACACAGCGGGCCTCGTGACGACGGTCGGGACCGTCGGGTGGCGGCACCGTGTCCCTGCCCGGGACGCGACCGTCGTGGCGCGACTCAAGACGGCGGGCGCGATCCTGATCGGCAAGACGAATACACCCGAATTCACCTGGTCCGACGAGACCGACAACGACGTCTACGGCCGCACGTCGAACCCGTACGACCTCGCCCGCACGCCCGGCGGCAGCAGTGGGGGAGCGGCCGCCATCGTGGCTGCCTGTGGATCCCCATTCGACATCGGCAGCGACACCGGCGACAGCATCCGGCAACCCGCCCACGTCTGTGGGGTCGCCGGGATCAAGCCGACCAGCGGTCGCGTGCCGCGGACGGGTCACTGGCCGGGATATCGCGGCCTGTTCGAGTCGTTCACGCAGCTCGGACCGCTCGCGCGTCGCGTCGAGGACCTCGAGCTCGTGCTGCCGATCATCGTCGGTCCGGATGGGGAGGACCCGCACGTCGCCCCGGTCGCGCTCGGGCGTCCCGGGGACGTGGATCTCGCGTCGCTCCGAATCGTGACGTTCACCGACAATGCGATCCGGACTCCCACACCGGAGACCGTGACAGCCGTGCAGTCGGCTGCGCGGAGCCTGGCGGATGCCGGCGCGACCGTCGAGGAGCGGCTGCCGCCGGGCCTGGACGAAGCCTGGGCAGCCTGGGACGCCCTCATCCGCGCCGATGGGTTCGCGTGGCTCCAGCGCCTCATCACCGAGGCGGGCACCGCCGGCATGGGCTCGTACGACACCCGCGGCTGGGTGGAGGTCGGCCCGGCGCTGCCCGGCGACCAGCTGACGGCCCTGGTCGAGCGTGCGGATACGATCCGGGCTCGGCTGTCCACCTGGATGCGTGACGTCGACCTGATCGTGTGCCCGGCGATGCCGCAGCCCGCGATCCGTCACGGTGACAGCACCGCCGATTGGTTCGGTGACACCTACAGCGACGTCCACAACCTGACCGGCTGGCCCGCCGTCGTCGTCCGTGGCGGGACATCTCCGGAGGGCCTCCCGATCGGAGTGCAACTGGTCGCCGGGCCGTGGCGCGAAGATGTCGCGCTCGCAGCGGCCCGGGTCGTCGAAGCAGCGTCGGGCGGGTGGCAGCCGCCACCCCTGTGACGCGATCGGACGAAGGGAGGCGCCATCGATGTTCGTCGGGCTCGACTACGTGTACATGCCAAGCCGGGACGTGGCCGCCGACGTCGCGTACTTCACGGACGTCCTGGGCGGACGGCTGGTCTTCGCGATCGACGGGATGGGCACCCGCGTCGCCATGATCGAGCTGACCGAGGGTCCGCCGCGCATCCTGCTCGCCGACCACCTCGAGGGTGATCGACCGATCCTCGTCTATCGCGTCGAGGACCTGGAGCGCGCAAGGACGGATCTCCGGTCGCGTGGCTGGGACGAGGGCCACGGCCTGGAGATCCCACAGGGTCCGGTGCGCTCGTTCGCAGGGCCCGGCGGCCATCGACTCGCGATCTACGAGCGAACGCGCCCGGGTGTGGAGGCGAGCTTCGAGGGTCGTCGCGACTTCTAGTCAGGCGTCCCAGGCGACCGGCAAGGACCGAGGCTTGCGGAACACGACGCCGGTCGGAGCGTTCGCGCCGTCCTGGAGCCTGAGTCCCGGCCAGCCATCCAGCGCTGCCTCGAGGGCGGCCTGGGTCTCGAGGCGGGCCAGATGCAGCCCGACGCACGCGTGCGGTCCCTGGGCGAACGCAAGATGCGACCGGGCGTTCGGTCGCGCGATGTCGAACCCGTCGGGGTCCGGGAACGTTTCCGGGTCGCGATTGGCCGCCGTCAGCGACACGATGACGAGATCGCCGCGGCGGATGGACGCCCCACCGAGCTCGACGTCGACGGTGGCGTAGCGGTCGACGCGGGCCGCCGCGGGCTCGAGCCGCAACGATTCCTCGACCGCGTTCGCGATCAGCGAGCGGTCGGTCATGACGGCGTCGAGCGCGCCCGGCGTGGTCAGCACGTGCCAGAACAGCGAGGTCGTCATGCCCTCGCTCGTCTCGATACCGCCGAACATCATCACGGCGGCATTGGACACGACCTCCGCCTGGGAGAGCGTCGCCGTCGCCTGATGCAGGACACCGCGTCCATGGCCGATCGTCGCGCCGACATGCCGGTCCAGGGCAGCCACCGCCTCAGGAGCGCGCGGTCCGATCTCGCCACCGGCCGACACGCGATCCACGGCGGCCACGATCTCGTCGTACCAGCCGAGAACGACCCTCGGCTCGACGTCGATGAGCTCGAGCGCGGCTGCGACGACGCGAACTGCCAGGGGACCGGCCAGGTCGCGACGCACCTCGGCGCTGCCCGTCGGGGCCAGGGCGCCGACGAGGTCGCGGGCCTCGCTCTCCACTCGCTCGGCGAACCGCTCGATGACGTCCGCCCGACGGAATGCTGCCGCGAAGGGATCGCGATGGCGCCGATGCTCGTCGCCATCGAGCGACAACATGCTGGGGCCGACCACGCGAGCCGTCGAGAAGCGAGGATCGTCGACCGTGAAGCGCGCGGCATCGCGCATGACGTCGATGCACAGGTCGCGGCGCGTCACGACCCAGCCGTCGAGGACGGGCACCCACGAGACGGGTTCGTGCTCACGCAGCCGCGCCAGCGCGGCGTAGGGCTCCATCTCGAAGTCCTGCAGCGTGAGAGCCGCGCCGAGGGGCGACGAGTCGCGTGCCGTCGTCACCGGTTGACTGTACCGCCGACGGGGCGCGGCGCGATCCTGGACCGAGACACCCGCCGCGTCACGCGGTCGCATCCGATATTGCCTGTTTGGCGTACCGTGATGCGATGAAGTCGGTGCGCGCGCAACGGTCCGTTGGCCTCGCGTTGGCCGGGTTGCTGGTGCTGTCATTCGCGCCGGTGACCGAGGCGGCCACCCCGAAGGCGTTCCGGCTCGACCTCGGCGCCCGCTCTGACTACGTCGCGCAGACGAATCTCGTCCAATGTGTCGGCGCGAGCATGCAGATGATGCTCAACATGGTCCGCCCCGGCGCCGACCGCAGCCCCTCCACGCAGCTGCGTCTTCAGAATCTGGCCAGGGCCTGGAGCGGCCCGTCGAGGACGGGTCGCGTTCGGCAGGGCGCGAGCGTCCGAGGGTGGGCGGCCGGCCTGACGATGATGGGTGGGGGGCCATACCGGGTCGTCGGCCTCGCGACGATCCAGGAGGCGATGGTCACCGCGGCCAAGGCGATGCGCATGACCGGCCGGCCGGTCGGCCTGCTCGTCTGGCGCGGGCGCCACGCATGGGTGATGAGCGGGTTCAAGGCGACGAGGGACCCGTTGCTCAAGGGGGCCAAGGTCACGGCCGCGATCGTCGAGGACCCGCTGTACCCGCACGGTGGCTCGAGCGTGTGGGGCCGCAGTCCGGCGCCCGGCTCGACGCTGTCGATCTCGGAGCTCGGCCGGCAGTTCGTTCGGCGTCGATCGTCGTCGCGATTCGGCTCACTTTCGGGGATGTACGTCCTCGTCCTCCCATTCGAGTTCCACGCGCGCGTCCTGCGTCAGGAATAGGGCATGGGGTTCTTGCGGAAGCTGTTCGGCGGCGATGGCGGCAGCGAAGAGGCCGCGGTGCCGGCGGTCGATCCGGCCGAGATCGAGGCCGACGAGCGTGCGCGCGATCTCGAGCTGCTCCGCGAGGAGCAGGGGCGGATGGATGAGCTGAGATTGCGCCAACTCCGGTACGCACAGTATTCGTGGCAACCGCCCGACGAGGGTGGCGAACGACGCTCGGGCGACGAGGATACGGGGACCGACGCGGTCTGAGTCAGGCACTCACCGTGTCGATGAGCTGGAGCAGGTCGTGCGCCGCCAGCTCGACCTCCTTGTGCCGCCATTCTGCCGCGCGGAACTGGCACGCGATGATCCCGGACCGATGGACGCGGCGGAGGTCACCGTAGACGAAGGCGTACCGCGCTTTGGTCCCGTCTGTGGCACCGACGGTCAGACCAAGGTGCCACTCGGCGTACTCGTCCCATGTATGCGACTCGAGGTAGCGGTTCTCATCGTCGGCCGTCGGCTGCGCCTCGCCCCAATCGCTCCGGAGCACGTACTGGCGCGCACGGATGAGGCGCTCTGCGTGAGCCACGGCCCGTTGGTTGACCTCATATCTGGCCATCGGCCCAAGTATGACCCCGCTACCATCGTCGGATGGCTGTGACGTCTCTCCCGAGCTCGATCGCCGGTCTTCCGGTACCCCAGGACTCGATCTCCGCCGAGACCTGGCGTTGGGCGCAGTCGACGCTCCCACGGTACCTGTTCAGGCATTCCGTCCGTTCGTACTGCTGGGGCGCCGAGATCGCCGCGTGGGAGGGGCGGACGTTCGACGCACAGGTGCTGTGGACGGCCGCCCTCTTCCACGACGTCGGGCTCACCCGGATCCCGCGGAACACGATGTGCTTCGAGGTCGAGGGAGCGGAGATCGCGCGCCGATTCCTCGAGGACCACGGGATGTCGGCGGAGGCCGCCGACCGTGCGGCCATCGCCATCATCCTGCACATGCAGCCGGGAGTGACACCCGAGGATGGCATCGAAGCACTGCTGCTCGACCGGGCGACCGCGGTCGACGTTCGGGGCGCCGAGTTCGACGTGGTCGAGCGCGTCCGCGCCTCGGTGCTGCGCAAGTACCCCCGCGGGCCGTTCGATCGGCACTTCCTGCGCGCGATCCGGCGCGAGGCCGCGATCCGCCCGACCTGCCAGAGCGCGCGGCTCCTGGAAAACGACCTCGAGGGCTCGATGGGGCGATCGCCGTGGGCGACCCCGGGATGACCACCTACCGAGCGCCCGGCGCGATCTTCGAGGAGCGCGAGCACCAGGTCCCGCTGGATCACGGCGCGCCCGATGGGGCGCGGATCACGGTCTTCACCCGCGAGGTGGCCGCCCCGGACGGCGGCGACCGGCCGTACCTCGTCTTCCTGCAGGGCGGTCCCGGGTTCGAAGCGACGCGACCGACCAGCCCGCCCACCGGCTGGATGAAGCGCGCGCTGCAGGACTACCGCGTGCTGTTGCTCGACCAGCGCGGCACCGGTCGCTCGACGCCGGTCGGCCCCACGATCCCGGGGGATACCCCGCAGGCACAGGCGGACTACCTGACCCACTTCCGGGCCGATTCGATCGTCCGCGACTGCGAGGCCATCCGCCGTGAGCTCGGGATCGAGCAGTGGAGCGTCCTCGGCCAGAGCTTCGGCGGGTTCACATCGATGACCTACCTGTCGATCGCTCCCGAGGGGCTGCGCGAGGCCTTCATCACCGGCGGCCTGTCACCGATCGGTCGGCCGGTCGATGACATCTACGGCGCGACCTATCGACGGTTGATCGTGCAGAACCGGCGCTACTTCGACCGCTACCCGGATGATCGCGAGCGTGTGCGCGAGATCCTCCGCCGGCTCGACGATGAGGACGTGCGGCTGGCGGACGGAGACCGCCTGACCGCGCGACGGTTCCGCCAGTTGGGGATGTGGCTCGGAGACAGCGCCGGCTTCGAACTCCTGCATCACGTCATCGAGCTGCCGTTCGGGTCGACGGCGTTCCTCCACGATGCCGCGGCCGCGGTCAGTTTCGACCGGAACCCGATCTACGCCACACTCCACGAATCGTCGTACGCGGATGGGGTCCCGACCCGCTGGTCCGCCGACCGCCTGCTGCCAGAGGAGGTGACGCGGGAGGGCTATTTCACGGCCGAGCACATCTTCCCGTGGATGTGGGAGGACTACGCCGGTTTGCGCGGTCACCGCGAGGCGGCCGACCTGCTCGCGGAACACCCCTGGCCGCGGCTCTACGACGCCGAACGGCTGCGGCAGAACGACGTGCCGGTCGCGGCGACCATCTACGTCAACGACCTCTACGTCGAACGAGATTTCGCGGAGGAGACCGCCGCGACGATCCGCGGCATCCGCACCTGGCAGACCGACGAGTTCGAGCACAACGGCCTGCGGGCCGACGGCGAACGCGTGCTCGGGCGGCTCATCGACCTCGTGCGTGGGCGCGCCTGATGGCCGCGGCGCCGGACAAGGACGAGGGTCTCAAGCGGCTCGGCGGAGGGCGGTGGCAGACGCGCGATGAGCGGTTCACGATCGAGCCGCAGTCGGGGACCTGGGCCGTCGTGGACGCCGAACAGACCGATGACCTCGGGCTGCCCCTCGTCCGGGGTCCGTTCAAGAGCCTGGGCGCCGCCAAGGAGGCGATCGAGGCCGCGCGCGGCACCGCTGCGCCGACGTCGAAGTTAAAGAACAGGGCGGCGGTGCCTGCGGCCGCGCCGAGGACGACCAGGACCGCCGGCGGCTCCAAGGCCCCCTCGAAGGGAAGAGCCGAGGCCAAGCCGCCCCGAGCCGCCCGCTCGAGCCGCCCGAGCCGCGCTGGATGCGCGACCTCGAACCAGCCGAGCGACGTCGCGCGACCAAGCTCATCGAGATGCTGGCCGCGGCTGGCGCGGCCGATCCTGAAGGGATGGTCCGGCGCGATCTGATCGGCGAGGTTCCGGCGGTCGCGGGCTTCGCGGTCGAGCAGGCGATCAAGGCCCTCGGTGCGAAACCCTCGCTGGCCGAGGTCGCAGACCTCCTCGTCGACGGGCGCGACAACGGGCTGGGCGTCCGGTGGCGTTTGGTCGACGGCGATGGACGCCCCATCCCGCTCGACACCGACGCGCTGGAGCGCAGCTGACCGGAGGAGGCAGCGGCAGCGCAGCCCATCCGGACCACGATCGACTTGCCGTCGATCGCTCGCGGGTCCAAGCTGGGCGTCCACGGATAGAGGAGGGCGTCGCGATGGGCGACAACATGGAAATGGCTGCGAAGTTCGAAGAAGGCCTCAAGACCGGAGACTTCGGCCGCCTCACGGAGCTTGTCAAGGAATACGCAGCGGACGACTTCGCGCAAGAGTGGCCGCAGTCCGGGGAACGCCTGACCAGGGACGCCTCGATCCGACTGAACGAGGCATATGCGGAGCGTTCGGGGACGAGCCCGAAATTCACGTACAAGCGGATGATCGGAGGCGGCGATGTCTTCGTCGTCGAGGGCACGATCGACTACGGCGATGGCATACCGGTGAGCTACGTCGGTATCGGTGAGGTCCGCGACGGCAAGGTCGCCAAGATGACCGAGTACTTCGCCAACCCGTTCGAGGCGCCAGCCTGGCGAGCCGACTTCGTTGAGCGTATGGAGCCGACGACGGCCTAAGTCGCCAGGAGGCGAGACCGCCTGGCGTCGATCATGCGATGGACGAGCATCTCTCGACGGAAGAGGTGAGCTGGATCCTCGAACGGTCGCCGGGAACTGTCCGCGACATGATCCGCGACGGTGACATCGAGGGGATCCGCATCCCGACGGGCTTTCGGATCCCGAAGGCCGAAGCGATCCGGTTGGCCCGCGATCGGATCGAGGCCGAGGCCGGCCGAAAGCTCTCGGACCGTCAGATCGAGCGCGTGATCGACAAGCTCATCGAGACGAACAAGCAGCAGCGCGCGTGAGCGTGCGTCAACCGCGAACGAGCGGCCAGATCACCTCGGTGCGGATCTGCGACGGATCCGCGACGGTGCTCGGATCGTCGACATACGACTCCCACGGGCCGGCGCCGTCGTCATAGCCCGGCTGAGCGTGGATCCACTCATGCAGGGCGTCGTACGTCGCCGACAAGCCGTCGTACGGGCCCTGATGGACCGTCCGCGCGACCGGGCCGCCCGGGAGCTCCGAGATCCCGACCTCGCCGGGCTCGACGGATATCAAGGGCGGCAGGTCCGGGGCTTTGGCCACCGGGAACCCGATCTCGACGTCGACGACGTCCGGGCCGAACCGGTGGTATCGGCCGAACGGTGGCCCGCCGATCTCACCGCCGCGTGTCTCGATCGTCGATGCGACGAGCGGCATGAAACGGTCGAACGCCTTTGCCAGGTCGAGCTCCGTCATCGGCTGCTGGATGCGGACCGCCGCGGTCGCCTGGGGCTCGAGTACCACGATCTCGGTGCCGGTCAGGGTCGAGCTGTCGGTCATGGTCGGTCGTCCTTCTTGCGGTCTCGGGCTCGTCCTCGGCCGGGGACATGCCGTTCAGTATGCGGTGCCCACGATCGTCGTCGTTGATGAGGCGTTAACGGTTCGTTCCTACAGTCGTCGCGTCCGTCACGACGAGGAGGCCATGGTCACGAGCATCGATCCCATCCGCGCGATCCCGCTGTTTCGGAGCTGCAGCGATCGATCCATCGAGATCATCGCCGGGATCGCCCGCGAAGCGAGCTTCCCGGCCGGCGAGGTCCTGGTCCGTGAGGGGGACGAGGGCGATTCGCTGATCGTGATCCGGAGCGGGTCGGCCACTGTCACGCAGGGCGGCGGGACCGTCCGGCGGCTGGGGGCGGGTGACTTCCTCGGTGAGATCGCCCTGATCGACGGGCGTCCGCGGACGGCGACGGTGAAGGCGGACGAGCCGATCGAAGCCCTCGTGATCGATCGATCCGGTTTCACGCGGCTCATGGATGAGTTCCCGGTGATCCGCTACGACCTCGTCACGGCGCTGACGGATCGCCTGCGCACGCGAGGCGCGGCTCCGACCGACTGACGGCCAGCCAGGCTCGGCTCGGGGGCAGCGGACCTGCAAGGCAGACGTCACGCGGGCGGGGAACGGCCCAACCTTGGCGCCACCACCGACCGAATACTGTCACCACTCTCGCGTCCAACAGAGGTGCCGTATGTCCGTTCGCCGTTCCATCATCGGTCTTGTCGCCGTGGCGGCGGTCGCTCTGACCGCGTGCTCCGGAGCCACAGCCTCATCGGTCCCGTCGGTCGCGATCCCGTCATTGCCCGCGAGCATCTCGACCGAAGGGCTCGAAGGGTTCTGCCAGGACTTCGCGTCGGAGATCCAGGCCGATTGGCCGAATGTCGACTCCACGACCGCGGCGTCGCTCTCGACCGTGGTGTCCGCGTGGTCGACGAATCCCGCGTTGGAGCCGGTCGCAGCCGACTTAAAGACGATCGGGACCTGGCTCGCGAGCGCAGCGACGGCCGGAGCGGTCTCCAGCCCGCCGCCCGACGTCGTGACCGCATTCGACAACGTCGCCGCGTTCGTCGCCAGCAACTGCTGACGAACGCAACCCCGGGGGCTTATTGCGGCCTTTCCGCATCGCCGGAGTTCGGGTCGGACTCCGATGTGGGCGGTTCCTCGACCACGGTGGGGGAGTCGTCCTCTGGCGCGACGTCGGGGGCGTCAGGACGTGGAACCCGTGGCTGCCGGCTGGTCCGGATCGGTCGGCGGCACGCTGGTAGCGTCTCGCCGCTGACGGAGTGCCCAGATCGCGACGCCGCCCGCTATCAGCGCGAGGAGCAACAGCAATGCGATCGGAACCGTGCCATCGCCTGTCGGCTCGGTTGGAGGCGCCGCGGAAGGCTCCGGTGTCGGGCTGGCTGAAGGACTGGGTGAAGGACTGGGTGAAGGACTGAGTGTCGGGCTGGGAGTCGGCTCCGGCGTCGGGCTCGGTGTCGGCTCCGGCGTCGGGGCGGGGGTCGCTTCCGGCGTTGGGGAGGGGGTCGGCTCCGGTGTGGGCGGCGCGGTCGGGGTCGCTGTAACCGAGGCGGCGGGTTCCCTTGTCGGTTCCGGGGTGGGCTCGGCGGTCGGCTCAGGAGTCGGCTCGGCCGTGGGCTCCGGGGTAGGTTCCGGGGTCGGCTCGGGAGTCGGACGTTCCGAACGTTCGGGCAGGCTTGGCAATGGTCCGAGCGACGGCAAGCCGGATGGCAGGTTGGATCCGAGCCCGGACGGCGCGACGAAGCCGTCACATGCCGAGGCCGCCAGCGCGACGCCCATGAGGACGACGAGCACCGTCCCGCCGACGCCGGTCGGTCGATCGTGTCGGCGGTTCGGTTGGATCGCCTTGCGGCCGGGATCGTCCATCACGAGATCAGGCTCCGATGTCCAAGGGCCAGCTTGCGGTCGGCCGGCCCTTCATGGCTGCAGGAAACGGATGGTCGGTTGAACGTCAGGCCAGGAGCTTGGCCTTCGCCGCCGCGAACTCCTCGTCGGTGAGAACGCCCGCCTGCTTGAGCGACGCGAGCTTCTGGAGCTCGGCCGTCAGGTCCACGGCCGGAGCCGGCGCGAGCGGCCTGTTGCGCCGCCGCGACGCCCTGGTCATAGATCGCCTGCTGCTCAGCCTGCTGCTCCGCGGCCTGATTCGCATATTTCTGCTCCTGGTGATGACGGACCGCACCGGCAGTCCCGGCGATGACCGCGGTCCCGGCTGCCATTCGAACGAGTCCTGGTCCTCGGCGTCGTCTCATCATGGTCGTGGATCTCCTTGCTTGTCGGTGTATCGCTGACCCGGATCAGGCTTCGGCGCCGACCGGTGCCTTCGCGTACTCGATCGCTGCCTCGACAAGGTCGCGCGGGACACGCTGAAGATCCACGACGACGCCGCCGGCGTTTCGGACTGCGTCAGAGAATTTCGTGGCCCAGAGGTCCTCCCAGACCATCACGAGCGCCGAGGAGTTCGGGTCGAGTGCCGCCCCGATCTCCGCCATGTCGTTGTCACTGATCAGGCCGTCGCGGCTGTGGGTGATGGCTTCGAACGCCCGCATGACTTCCGAGCCGGCGTCCTCCAGCTCGACGCCGGCGACCTCGCCGTCCGAGTCCTTGAGGACGAACGCCAGGTCGAGGATGCGGATCGTCTTGGACTCGACGAGTTCCTTGAGGGCCGGCGCGATCTCACCCTTGAACTTGTTGCCGGGGAATGCGACGACCCCGTACTCCACTGGTCCGATGCTCATCGTTCTGCTCCTTCCGATCGAGTGACCGTCGATGTATCAGGTATGTCCAATCCAAGTCTCGGGGACGACCGTTGCTGCGCATCACCCGTGCCGGGTGAAGCCCACGAGGTCAGGACACTGCAACAAGGGTCAGTGCACTCGCTCGTCACGCCCCACCCCCTCGAGCTCCTGCCCCTCGAGCGCCGCCTCGACGTCGTATCCGATGGCTAGCGCCAGCTTCGGTGCGGCTGCGACGACGTGCGCGGTCCCAACGAGTGGTGCCGCGGCGATGAGGATCTCGACGAGCTCATCTTCGGTCGCGCCGGCCGCGATCGCCACGTCGGCCGTCATCTCGAACGCGGTGGCCGGACCATCGAGGGCGATCAGCACGGCAAGATCGAGCATCGCCCGCGTCTTCGTGTCGAGCGCCACGAGGGGCAGGTGCAGGACCCGTTCCGTGTCGTTCATCGAGAGGCGCCGGAGCTTCTCCTCGTGCACACGCACCGCGCGGACCTCTCGTAGACGCGACGGATGCCGTCGCACCATGACATCAGGCCACCGACCGCTTGGGGCGGCATCATCACATTGGGGTGACGCCACACCAGCGGGGCTGGCAACTGCGTCCTAGTGCCGCTCCACGGTCGTCGCGGGAGGGACCGAGGCGTGATCCCCGTAGGGCATCGGCTCGGTCGGCTGGCCGACGGAGCCCGGCCCGGCGGTCCGGCCGTCGCCGCGGAACCCAGGGTCACGCAACGGATCGGTCAGGCCGACGGCCGCCGCCCGCGCGATCGCATCCCCTCGCGATGACACGTCGAGCTTTCGGTAGATGGACATCGTCTGGCTCTTGATGGTGTTCGCCGACACTCCGACCCGTTCTCCGATCTCGCGGAACGACAGATAGGTCGAGAGGTATGGCAACAGGCGCAACTCCGCCGCCGTGAGCGCCGACGCCCCGACGACGACCGATGCGGCCGCGGCAGCCTGCTCTCGAAGGGTCACGACATCGCCGGCGAGCCGGCCGAATGACGGGAACCCGCTCAGGATGTCGTCGGCCTCCTGCAACAAGGTCCGAGTCCCGGCGGCGTCGGACTGCGCCAGGGCCAGGCGCGCGAGCTCGAGATCGGTCCCGACCGCAAGCCACGGGACGGCCACGGACAAGCCCGCCCGCAGCCGATGGGCGTGGGCCTGGTCACTGGCCGCCTGGATCCGGTTCCCGCGGCGTGTCGCGACGCGGGCAGTCAGCGCGAAGACGACACTCATGAGCGCGAGCTCGTCGAGCGAGTTGCGCAGGACGATGTCGCGCGCCCGTCCTGTCAATGCTCCGGCCCGCGCCCATTCTCCGTGCTCGATCGCCAAGATCGCCCGGTAGGCCAGCGCCAGCGCTCGGCCCGACGCGGCCGCGGGCGGGATCGATGCACGGTCGGCCTCGGCCAGGGTCGCGTCCGCGGTCAGGTCGTCACCAGCAAGGTAATGGGCGATGCCAAGGGCAGTGAGCGCAGCAGTCCTCCACGGGCTGAGCGACGGGATCTGATCGACGGCGATCGCGGCATCCGCGAGCATCGACGCCGCGCCGTTCTGGGCCATGATCGCGCGACTGAGTGCCAGCCAGGCGTGGATCGAACGGCTCCCGTCGGACATCGGTCCGACGGCATCGGTCGCGGTGGCCATGTGCATCCACTGGCCCGCGCGCGGTGGATCACCGACGAGTGCGAAATAGATCGCCCCGATGACCGCGAGCTCGGGATGGCGAACCATCCACGGAGCCGCCTCCACCTCGTCGAACCAGCGCTGAACGGTCGCAACGTTGCCAGCGTTGAAGGCGGTCTGCGTGTGGGTCACGAGCAGGCGCGCCAGGCGCATCTCGTCGCCTGCCAGTCGAGCGTAGTCGATCGCCTCGCCCGGGGAGCCGTGCTCGTCGAACCAGATCGAGGCGTTCGTTGCAAGGAGGGCGATGTCGTCGGTGTCGTCGCCCTCGAGGTCGGCCCGCAGCAAGTCACGAAGCAGGTGGTGTTGGCGGTACCAGACGCCGCGATCGTCGATAGGGAGGATGAAGCGGTTGGCACTCTCGAGCGCCGTCAGGATCGCGGCCGAGTCTGTCCGTCCGAGCACCGCATCGCACGATGGCCCGCTCATCCGCTCAAGGAATGACGTCCGACGCAGGAACGCAACAAGGTCCGGACCGAGCGGCCCGAGGATCTCGGACCTCAGGTAGCTGGCGATGCCGCGGGAGTTCCCTGTCAGGCCGTGAGTCGTCAGATCGCGACGGTCGGCGGTCGCCAGGATCCCGAGGTACAGCCCGGCCAACCAGCCCTCGGCCTGCTGGTTGAGCATAGCCGCGGTCGCCTTGTCGATCCCATGACCGATCGCCTCGGCGAGCGCAAACGCCTCCTGATCGTCGAGGGCGAGATCCGTCGGATCGAGCTCCAGGACGGTCCCCGCGACGCGCCGACGCGAGAGCGCGATGGGTGGCGATGCGCGGCTGGCGAGCACCAGTCGTGAGCCAGGGGGAAGGAGATCGGGCAGGGCTGTGAGCACGTCCGCCGCCGGCCCGGGGGCGAGCGAGTCCGCGTCATCGACGAACAGGACGAGGGCCGGATGATGCTCCAGCGCGCTGCTCAGACGGGTGACGGCGGACCATGGCGATATCGCCGGGGCGGCGATCGCTTTGAAGACCTTCGTGTCGATGGGTCGAATAGGTGGAGCGCCGCGGCGAGGAGGCTTGCGAGGATGGCCGGGTCGTCGTCGTGGGCGTCAAGCGAGACCCATGCCACGGCTCGCCGTTCACGGGCTGCGGCCTGGGCCAGGAACGTGGTCTTGCCATACCCGGCCGGTGCCGAAACGGAAACGACGGTGGCTCGCGAGGCAGCAAGTCGTTCCAGAAGGGCCTGACGCGCGAAACTCCCGGCGCGCACCGGGGGCGGAAGGGTCTTGGCCTGCACCCGAATGGCGGGGATGCCGGGCAGGCGCGGAGTACGCGGTTTGGAGCGGGTGTCGGGCGCGATCTCTATGCCCCCCGAGCTTCCTCCCCCTCGAGTTTCCGAGCGTTGTCCGCGCGCCCGGACATTCTCCCACTGATTGTCAAATCAACGACCGCAGGATGCGCTCGCACGATGCGCGATCTTCGCCACGGTCGGAGTACTAGAAGCGACCACGGCGCCCTGGCGTGACAGCTGCGCCCACGACGGCCGCTTTGGCGACAGGTGATCGGCCGGGCGAGACCGCCGCACCGACGACGGCAGCCTTGGCGACGGGTGATCTACCGGGTGAGACAGCCGCACCCACGACCGCCGCTTTGGCGACAGGGGCGCCGATGACCCCGACCCTTCCGACACGACCTCTTCCGAGCGGCATATCAAACTCCTACTGGTTCGAGCGCTTCGTCGGCTTGGACGGCGGCGATGATGGCTTGGATCGGGATGCGCCCGTTGGCGATCAACTGGCCACCCGCACGACGCATGGCCGATGCGAACGGTGCCGCCCACAGGTTCTCGTAGATGAGGACGCCGGCGACGCTGCCTGGATCCATCGCGGCCGCCAGATGCACGACGTCCTCTTCGGCCAGCGTCTGTGCCAACTGGGCCTCGATCCGTTCCAGCTCTCCGAGCTCCGGCAGATCGGACAGCTCCATGGCCTCGACCGAACCGTCCTCGGACTTGGCCAGGATCAGCAGGTCCATGATCCGGATGGTCCCGGCGTCGTGAAGCTTGACGAGCTCTGCCGCTCCCTCGCCAGTGAAGTTCTGGGCACCGGCCGGGAACTCGACGATCAGGTAATCGACGGGTCCCAGCTCATCGAGCGATCTCTCAGTCATGGCTCCTCCTCGTTGCAGCGGGCTGCCGTCCTGGGCCGTTCGAGGCGGCGGCCCACTCAGCCCGGGTTGGCCTCGAAACCCGGTGGCTCCGCTCGCGCGGAGAGCGCACGTGGGAGTGGACCGTAGCCCCCAGGCACGGTCCACTCCACAGCCGATGTCTCGAATCAGTCTGCGGGCATCCCGGGGTCCGAGACATTACAGGTCGTCATCTCGGTTCGCACCGCTTGCGAACCACGGCGCCACGACGCCCGCGATCTCGAACGGCTTGACCACGGTGTCCATCCATTCGGCGCCGGTCACGACGGCCTGACGATGCACCGGAAACCGATGTGGCCGGTGCTCGTGTCGACGGTCTCGGCCTGACGGGCAGCCGGACGGTAGCGAAGGCAATAGTTCGGGGCGCACAGGTGGGAGCCACCCTTCATCACCCGGCGCGGGATCAGTTCGCCGGGCTGACCGATGCCGAACGACATTTCCGGTGACGACGTCCGCGGATTGTGCGGCGCGCAGCACGCATGCTCCACCGGGTCCGTGTGGCGGGGCGTGAAGAAATCGTCCGTCCATTCCCAGACATTGCCAGCCATGTCGTACAGGCCGTACCCGTTGGGTGGGAACGAGCGAACCGGTGACGTTCTCTCGAAGCCGTCCTCGAGCGTGTTCTGCCACGGAAACTCGCCCTGCCAGGTATTCGCCAACATCCGGCCTTTCGGGGCGAACTCGTCGCCCCACGCGAACCGCGCCCCATCGAGACCGCCGCGGGCGGCAAACTCCCATTCGGCCTCGGTGGCGAGCGCCTTACCGGCCCAGGTCGCATACGCCTCTGCATCCTCGAACGCGACCTGCGTGACCGGATGACGGTCCCGCCCGACGATCGAGCTGTCCGGTCCCTCCGGCCGCCCCCAATAGGCGCCGGGCACATACGCCCACCAATTGTGGACGTCGCGTCAGGTCCACGGGACCACGCGTCCGATGGAAGACGAGTGCGCCGGGAACCAACATCGCTGGGTCGGCACCCGGAAAGTCGGTCGGGTCCAACGGCCGTTCGGCCACGGTGACGTACCCGGTCGCCTTCACGAATCGACGGAAGTCGGCGACCGTGACGGGATGCTCGTCCATCCAGAACCCATCGACGCTGACCGGATGGACCGGTCGCTCCTCGGGGTAGAACTCGTCGGAGCCCATGAGGAACGTGCCGCCGGGGATCCAGGCCATGTCCTTTGCCGGCGCCTGGCCAGCTGCTCCGTCGTTCGTTGCTCCGAGAGCATCAACCATTGCCGTGGTCCTCCCGATGACGATCGTCGAATGCCAGCCCCCCGTGGCGCCTCATGCGAAGCGGGTGAAATCGACGGCGGGGAAGGATCAGATTCGAGCCACATTCATCCGGTTGGGATGATGAGTGTGATACCAGGCTCGGCGGACACTGGGCTGCAACGATCGCTCGAATGGGCGAAGGCGGCGGCGCCCTCGCGCTCGTCGGCTGTTCGGCCGAGTCTGCCCACGCAGTCCGCCGGGAGGGGAAGCACCATGGCGCAAGGACCCGACGTGCAGTCACGATCCAATCTGCCGATCCCGGACGGGCCTATGCCGGGGCGATCCTGTACGACGCCAAGAACCCCGACGTCAAGTTCCCGCCGATCCAGCCGCTCCGGCCGCCGGAAGGCGCCCCGAACGTCCTGATCGTCCTCATCGACGACGTCGGCTTCGGCGCGTCAAGCGCGTTCGGCGGACCGTGCAACACGCCGAAGTTCGAGCAGTCGCGGCGGACGCGGTCAAGTACACGCGGTTCCACACCACGGCGCTGTGCTCGCCGACGCGCCAGGCCTTGCTGACCGGCCGCAACCATCACTCGGTGGGCATGGGCGGCATCACCGAGATCGCGACATCGGCGCCCGGCTACTCGCTCGCTGCGGCCGAACACCAAGGCGCCACTGGCCGAGACCCTCAAGCTCAACGGCTACTCGACGGCGCAGCTCGGCAAGTGCCACGAGGTCCCGGTCTGGGAGACCAGCCCGATGGGCCCGTTCGACCGCTGGCCGGCCGGGGGCGGCGGGTTCGAGTACTTCTACGGCTTCATCGGCGGCGAGAACAACCAGTGGGACCCGGCCCTGTACGAGGGGCTCACCCCGATCGAGCCGCCGAAGACGCCGGAGGAGGGCTACCACCTCACCGAGGACCTGGCCGACCACGCCATCAGCTGGATCCGCCAGCAGAAGGCGCTCATGCCGGACAAGCCGTTCTTCATGTACTTCGCGCCCGGGCGCGACGCATGCGCCCGCACCACGTTCCGAAGGAGTGGATCGACAAGTACAAGGGCAAGTTCGCCCACGGCTGGGACAGGCAGCGCGAGATCACGTTCGCGCGGCAGAAGGAGCTGGGCGTCATCGGTCCGGAGGCGGAGCTGACCCCGCGCCATGCCGAGATCCCGGCCTGGGACGACATGGACCCGGCGCTCAAGCCGGTGCTCGAGCGCGAGATGGAGGTCTACGCCGCCTTCATGGAGCACACCGACCATCACGTCGGGCGGATCATCGACACCCTCAAGGACCTCGGCGTCTACGACGACACGCTGGTCTACGTGATCATCGGCGACAACGGCGCGTCGGCCGAGGGCACCCTCCAGGGCGCCTTCAACGAGATGGCCAACTTCAACGGCATGGGCGCGCTCGAGACACCCGAGTTCATGATGTCCAAGCTCGACGAGTTCGGGTCGCCGTCGTCGTACGGCCACTTCGCGGTCGGCTGGGCGTGGGCGATGGACACGCCCTACCAGTGGACCAAGCAGGTCGCCTCGCACTGGGGCGGCACGCGCAACGGCACGATCGTCCGCTAGCCCAAGCTGATCAAGGACAAGGGCGGCATCCGCAACCAGTTCAGCCACGTCATCGACGTGGCGCCGACCGATCCTCGAGGCCGCCGGCATCCCCGAGCCGACGTTCGTCCACGGCGTCCAGCAGAGCCCGTACGAAGGCACGAGCATGCTCTACACCTTCGACGATGCCGAGGCACCCGAGCGCCACGACCTCCAGTACTTCGAGATGTTCGGCAACCGCGGGATCTACTACAAGGGCTGGAGCGCGGTCACCAAGCACACGACGCCCTGGCTCATGGTCGGCCAGGTGAAGCCTGCCTTCGACGACGACGTCTGGGAGCTCTACGACGGGAACACGGACTGGACCCAGGCGCACGACCTGTCGAAGGAGATGCCGGACAAGCTCCACGAGCTCCAGCGCAATGGCTGATCGAGGCGACCCGCTACAACGTGCTGCCGCTCGACGACCGCGGCATCGAGCGGGCCGTCCCGGAGATCGCCGGCCGGCCGACGCTGATCCAGGGCGACTCCCAGCTGCTGTTCGCCGGCATGGGCCGACTGTCGGAGAACAGCGTCGTCATCATCAAGAACAAGTCGTTCTCGGTGACCGCCGAACGTCGAGGTGCCGGAGGGCGGCGCCGAGGGCACCATCATCGCCCAGGGCGGCCGGTTCGGCGGCTGGGGCCTGTATACCCGCGAGGGCAAGGCGAAGTTCGTCTACAACGTCCTGGGCATCCACGAGTTCCCGACCGAGGCGACCGAGCCGATCCCGGCCGGCAAGCACCAGGTCCGGATGGAGTTCGCCTACGACGGCGGCGGTCTCGGCAAGGGCGGGACGGTGACCCTCTACTACGACGGCAAGGCGTCGGCGAGGGCAAGGTCGGATTCACGCAGCCGATGATCTTCTCGGCCGACGAGACGACCGACGTCGGCTACGAGAGCGGCACGGCCGTCAGCTCGGAGCTGACGCCGGAGACGAGCCGGTTCAACGGCAAGATCGACTGGGTCCAGATCGATCTCGGCAAGGACGACCACGACCACCTCATCGATCCCGAGGAGCGGCTGAAGATCGTCATGGCCCGGCAGTAGGGTCCGATGACATCCTCGGCTGCCCGCGCGACCGGACCGGTGTCGGCGGGGCCCGCTAACGGCGGAGTGGTCGTCGTCTCGCTGATCCTTGTCGCGGCAGTCGCCAACCTCAATCTGACGGTCGCGAACGTCGCGTTGCCGTCCATCGGGCTGGCCTTCGGCTAGACCCGGCCGACCGTCTCGTCAGGCCGGCGGGCTGTTCAGGACCGGCAGTAGGAACCCGACGGCCGTCGCGGCACCGGCGAGGGCACCGCCGCGCTCGTAGGCAAAGGGCATGAGCGAATTCGTGAGCATCGCGAGCAAGCCCCCGGCAGCGATCGCGGCAGCGCGATCGCCCATCGCGTCGGCGGCCACCTGGGTGACCAGATAGCCGACGGCCGCGGCGATGCCGCACGAGAGGACCACGGCTCCCCAGAGCCGCGCGAGTCGTGCGGCACTCCAGCCCGCCGCCCTGAGGTCGGCCGATGGGGCGATGGCCTGTGGGATGTTCGACACGAAGACGGCCGTGAGGAAACTCGGGCTTACCGTCAGGCCGGCGCCGATCTGGATGCCGAAGATGACCGACTCGGGGACGCCGTCGACGACGGAGCCGACCACGATCCCCATCGATGCACCGGCGCCTTCCGACCCGAACTTCTGCTCGACCAGCGCGTCGCCGACGAGGAAGATCGTCACGCCGGCGAGCGTCCACAGCGCGAACTCGAGGCCGGAGATGTTCGTTTGACCTTCGGGGACCAGCTCGAATGCGATCGCGGCGATCAAGGCGCCTGCGCCGAACCCGGCCAGGATGCCGATCACTTTGGTCGGAACCGTGATCCAGCAGACAGCCAATCCGGCCAGGAACAGCGACGACTGGGCGATGAGTCCGAATCCGAGCGCCTCAAGCAGCATCGGAGCCTCCAACGATCAACCGATGGCGGCCGACGCCGGTTCCGAGCCGCTCACTCCACGGTGACCGTGGATGACTAAACGTACCGGCCTACGACGACCTTTCCATCACCTCGAACGGGTGACCCGATCGATTCGCACCATGGCGAGATAGCGACGTGCACCTGATCGAACGGGCGGAGATGGCGTTCTTCGGCGGATCGGATATCCGACCCAGGCATTCGCCCATGCGGCGGCCTGGGTGCCGATCATCAACGCATACAGCCCAATGATCGGGTTGACCCCGGCGAGGATGGCCGATGCCATGGCGTCGGGCATCTTTGGCGATGCCCGTCGTCAGGCCGGCGATGACATCTCGGACGATGCCCCGCCGCCCGCCGACGGCGGGGACCATGTTGGTCCGTCGGGTCTTCTCAGCCAGGCGCCTCCCGGGCCGCGGACCGACGGTCGACACCGCCGCGGGTTCGCAGCTCGGCCGTATGCTCGTGTTCCGCGGCGTCCTCCGGCAGGGTCGCGACGAACGTCCCGTAACGAGCCACGGCGGGACCCGCAGAGAGGCCGTGGGCGAGGACGCTCAGCGCGATCGTCACCGCTACCGCCCCCACGACCGTGGCGCCGAACGGCGGCGTCCCACCACCGTCGCCCAACGCGACCAGCGTGAGCACGATCGATGCGAGGCCCCGTGGCCCGAACCATCCGATGAACGCGACGGTGGGCCGCTGCAGCCCCGTCCCGCGCAGGGAGATCGCCACCGGAAGCATCCGGACGATCGTTAGCGACAGGATCGCGTAGATGACGACCGGTACCGAGATCCCATTGCCGATCTCAACCAGCAGCGTCCCGAACAGGAAGAACACCATCAGCCCGAGCAGCTCGCTGCCGGTCTCGGCGAACTCCAGGAACGACTCCGGAACACGTCCATAGGCTGCGGTCATCGCAAGGCCGGCGGCGAATGCGGCAACGAATACGTTGCCGCCAAGTTCGTGGGCCACGAACCAGGCCAGGAACGCGATGGCGGGCACGGCGATCCAGTGCGTTCCGTCGTGCATCCACTGGCGGGCGATGGCGAACCGCAGCGCGAGCGCCCCGAGCACCCCGACAACGATCCCCGCCAAGGCGCCGAACGCGATCTGGGCGATCGCGTCGGCGATCCACGCAGTCCCCGCTGGATCGCCACCGGCCACGGCAAGCGCGGCAGCGACGAGGACGATCGGGGTCACAAGGCCGTCATTCAGGCCGGACTCGACATTGAGTGCCTGGCGGATCCGGCGGGGCACGAACCGGCTGTTGATGACGATGGCCCCGAGCGCAGCGTCGGTCGGCGCCAAGAGGGTCGAGACGATGATCGCGTCGAGGACGGTGATCCCCGGCAGCACCAGGATCGCGGCGATCGTCCCGACCACGATCGTCAGCGGCAGACCGATCACAAGGAGGCGGATCGGCAGCCGCGCGGTCCGCCGAAGGGCCCCGATGTCGATCCGGGCCGCGTCCACGGCCAGCGCGAGGATGAGTGCCAGTTCCCCGGCGACGCCGAGCAGCTCGGTGTCGACGGTCATCTCCGGCGTCCCTTGGACGGCGACGCCAAGTCCGACGCCGACCGCGAGCATGACGATCTGCGCCGTGATGCTGGCCCGGTCGAGCAGGCGGGAGACCAGCGCGTAGGCCAGCAGCCCGGCGAAGAACAGGCCGATCGTCAGCATCGGCTCAACTCAGCCTCTTCGGGGTGGTGGACGGTCGTACGATGGCCACCGCCGGTCGGAGAGGGCATCGTCCGGTTGGGATGAAGGGCGACGCGCGCCCGTGTCGCGTGGCAATCACCCGCTTCGAATGACGACCCGATCCCGACGTGAAGGCACAGTCGGGACGGGATGGCCTTTGAGCGAGAGGCGGGACGATCCGTCAGCCGCCACGTGCACCAGGAGGGACGACGATGACCGCGGATGCCGTCGGTGTCGCGCCGTTGGATCGGGAGGCCGCGGCCGAAAACGAGAGCCCGATGTACGAGCTGTTCATCGGGCTGATGACGATCATCTCCCTGATCATCATGTTCTTCCAGCTCGTCGCCCGTGTGCCCCAGGTCGACGCCATCCTGGCCTCCACCGACACGCTGGTTTGTTTCCTGTTCCTGTTCGATTTCGCACGCTCGTACCGCCGTGCGCCGGTCAAGCGGGTGTACATGTTCGGCGAACGCCCAGGGCGGACACTGCCGCGCGGCCTGTTCGACCTCCTCGGGAGCATCCCGGCGATCGGCATCTTCCGGGCACTACGGATCTTCCGCCTCGCCCGGCTGGCGCGGCTGGTTCGAGCGAGCGGTTCACGCGGCCTGGCTGCGGAGTTCTTCAAGCGTCGCGCCGAGTCGGCTGTGTACGTGATCATCCTGGCGTCGTTCGTGGTGCTGCTGTTCGGTAGCAGCCTGATCGCAGTTGTCGAGCCGTCGGCCGACGGTTCCAACATCAAGACCGGGGCCGACGCTTTCTGGTGGGCGTTCGTCACGATCACCACCGTCGGGTACGGCGATCGATTCCCGGTGACCGATGCAGGGCGGTTCGTGGGGATGGTCACGATGGGCGTCGGAATCGGGATCTTCGGTGTCCTCACAAGCTACCTCTCGACGCTCTTCCTCGCCCCGCCCGACGAAGCCGCGACCAATTCGCCCCCTCGTGCCGTGCCGGATCCTGTCACGGCCGAGCTGGAGGCGTTACGAGCAGAGATGGCCGGCCTGCGCCGCCTACTGGAGGTACAGGAACGTGGTTGAGCATCCGTCGGGCGACGCAGCGATCGAGGAGGATCGGCTGGTTCCCGGCTGGCTCGTGCGCCTCGCCGACGTCGGCTGGCGGGTCCTGGTCACGCTCGCACTCGGGGTGGTCCTGTTCGCGATCGCCAGGCAACTGGCGGTCGTCGTGGCGTCGATCGTCCTCGCTCTGATCCTTGCCGCCACATTGGCTCCATACGTAGCCGAACGGCGCGCACGTGGGTGGGGCCGTAGCAAGGCTGCCGGTGTGGTCTCCCTCGCGGCGCTCCTCGTGATCGGTGCGGCCGTCGCCGCGATCATCGTCGCAGTGGTCCCGACCCTGACCGAGATCGTGGGTGCGTTCGATGCCGGGACCGGCGCCGTCCGAGCGCAATTGACGGGGCTCGGCGTCCCATCCGAGGTCGCGGCGATCCTGCAACGCATCGCGGAAGCGATCCGGGGATTCGTCCTTGCCGGGCTCTCTGACGTCGTCAATGCGGCGGCCGACATCGTCACCATCGCCATCCTTGGTGGTTTCCTGACGTTCTTCCTGCTGATGGACGGGGACAAGGCCTGGGACTGGGTGCTGGCGGCGACCGACGGCTGGCGACGTCAGGCGCTGATGACCGGTGGTGTCCGCGCGGTCGACCAGGTCGGCGGCTACATCCGGGGAACCGCCGTGTTGGCCGCGGCGACAGCTCTGCTTGCGGCCGCTCTGATGTGGCTGCTCGGCGTGCCGCTCGCCGGGCCCCTCGCCGTGGTCGCCCTGCTCGGCGCGTTCGTCCCTTATATCGGGCGGGCGCTGACGATGCTTCTCATCGCGACGATCGCTCTGGCGTCGGTGGGCGTCGTGCCCGCACTCATCTTTGTCGCCTTGTTCATCGTCGGCTCGATCTTCCTCGAGCGCGCGACTCGCCCGATTCATCGCGGGGCGCCGTCTCGACTTACATCCGATCCTCGCCGTGGTCGGGTTGCCTCTCGGTTACGCGGCGGGTGGGTTCGGCGGCCTCGTCGTCATCCTGCCGGTGCTCGCCTTCGCTCAGACGGCCGCCGGCGTCGTCATCACGGCTCTCGGCCGCGAACCGATCGCCGCGCCTGTCGCCCCAGATACCTCGGCGACCTCCGGTCTGGTCCCGGTCTGGCTCGATCGCCTGGGTCAGTGGAGCTGGCGATCACTCATCGTCGCCGCACTCTTCCTCGTCGCGACCCAGGTCGCATTGCTGTTCCCGGCGGTGATCATGCCGGTCGTCATGGCCGTGATCCTGGCGGCGACCCTCGAGCCTGCCGCGGCTGCGCTGGAGAGACGCGGCCTCGGTCGGACGATGGCTGCCACGGTCGTGACCGTGGGCACAGGCGTAGGGATCATCGTCGTAGTGATCCTCACGCTCGCCTCCCTCGTCGGCCCGATGGCCCAGCTGGTATCCACCGCAACCGCCGGGGCCGAGAACGCCGCCGCCGAGGCGGTCGGAATCGGGTCGTTCGTGTCGGCCATCGGCGGCGGGTTGCTGTCGACGGTCACGGGCGCCGTAGCGAATATCGTCGGCATCGTGGTGGTGCTGCTGCTCGGTGCGTTCCTGACGTTCTATTTCATCCGTGACGGTGGTCGCGTCTGGCGTGAGATCACCCGCGCGGTGCCCGCGGATCGTCGTGGAGTGCTCGATGCGGCGGGCGCTCGCGCCGTCGACGTGCTTGGCGGCTATATGGTCGGGACCGCGGCGATCTCGGCCTTCGGAGCCGCGAGCCAATGGGTGATCATGGTCCTGCTCGGACTTCCATTTGCACTGCCGCTGGCCGTCCTCGCGCTCTTCGCCGGGTTCATCCCGTACATCGGCGGGTTCATCGCGACGTTCCTGGCGTTCCTGGTCGCGGTCGCTGTCGGCGACTCGACGACCATCGTGATCATGGCCATCTACACGCTCGTTTTCAACATCGTCCAGGGCAACTTCGTGACCCCGCTCGTCTACGGCAAGGCCGTCAGCCTGCACCCGGCGATCGTCCTCCTGGCCGTACCGATCGGCAACGCCCTGGCGGGCATCGTGGGCATGTTCCTCGTGGTGCCGGTGGCGGGCGTGATCGCGACGACATGGCGAGCGGTACTGCAGACCATCTCCGGCGACGCGGACGAGCCGGCGCCGCTCGATTCCACAGAGCCGGACGAAGAGGTCGGCCCGGCCGTGCCCGGGGTGGTGGTCGGCGGCTAACCCATGGACGTGCCCCGACCCGAACCGGGACGCCTTGCCCGAGTGATCTCGCCGCGCGAGATGCGGTTGCTCTTCTGGCTGATCGTCATCTCCCTCGTGGGGGTCATCGGGGTGCTCAGCTCCGGGATCGCCGACACGCTGTCGGGCCCGGCCGTGATCCTGTTCGTGGCCTGGCTCATGGCCTACGTCCTCGAGCCACCGGTCACCTGGCTGGCACGCCATATGCCATTCCACTCGCGCGGCCTGGCGGTGGCGGTCACTTACCTTGTCGCCGTCCTCGTGACGTTCGGCGTCCTGCTTGGCGCCGGGGCCGCCCTGGTAAGCGCCGCTGTCAAGTTCGTCGAACAGCTGCCGGCGATCGTGGAACGTGTGCGCGAGCTGGCGCAGCCACCCGCGGAATCGCTCGGGCTCAGCCCACCAGCTCCCGTCGACCTGGCTGCGGCGATCGCCGCGTCCGTAGCCGAGAACGGCGAGGCGATCGCCGATGCCGTTCGAGCGGCACTCGCAAACATCGTCACCGTGGTTGCTGGGTTGTTCACGGCCGTGGTCATCTCCGTCGGGATGGCCGCCGGCGAAGTGACCCTCCTCGGCTGGCTTCGTCGATTCCTGCCTGAGCGGTCCTACGCCGACATCGCCGCCCTCGAGCGAGCCATCGCCCTGTCGTTCGGTGGGTTCATCCGTGGCCGAGGGTTGATCGGGCTGATCTTCGGGAGTCTGATCTCAGTAGCCGCCGTGCTCCTAGGTATCCCGTTCGCGCCGCTCATCGCGGTCATCGCCGGTCTCATCCAGTTCATCCCCTTCATCGGTCCGCTGCTGGGCTGGGCCGTTCTGCCGGCATTTGCCCTGGTCGTGGCACCGAGCGAGGCGGTCCCCGCACTGGTCGTCAGCTTGCTGATCGCTGCCCTGATGCAGATGATCGTGACCCGCATGGTGATGGGCAGGGCGGTGAAGATCAGCGCCGCCGCGGTCCTTGCCGTCGTCATGCTCGGGACGGCGATCGCCGGGATACTGGGTGCGATCTTCGCGATCCCGACCGCCGCAGCGATCCTGGCCATCACCGACTACCTGAAGAAGAGGGACGTTCTGTTGCGCGCCGAAGACGACGAGGCGCCGCTCGCCGAGCCGGAGCCGGTCCCGCTGGCCTGACCGTGATGGTCGGCTGCCGGCCGACTACTTCGACGTTCGGCGCGGCGGTCTGGTAGGCGCAGCGGTGGGCGTCGTGGGCGGCGTGTCGGTGAGCGTGTGCATGATGAGCGCGTCCGCCACGTCCCCGTTGCCGCCGACCTGCACCATCGCCCGCGTATTGCCCGCCAGAGCACGCGCCACCTCGATCCGCTGCTCCTCGATATCACGGCGTGCCGCATTGGGGTAGGCCGCCAGCCTGGACTCCAGATTCTGGAGGCGTAACGCCTCGTTCGCGGCTTCGAGCTCGATGCGTTCCCGTTGATGCGCGACGCGCTGGCGGCCGAGAGATTTGCGATCGGCGAGCAGTCGCTCCTCCAGCGCGTGCTGCTCGGTCTGCTCGTCGAGTCGGACCGAGGCGAGCCGACGGGACTCGAGCGAGGCCATGAACTCGAGCGGCGGCTGGACGTGGATGATCACGACACGCTGGACGACGACGCCGTAGGGGGTCAATGCGGCCCCGATCACGCTTTGGAGCGCCGTCGTGTCCGCGGACGAAAGATCAAGGATCTCGCCAGCCCGCTTGGTGCGGACGAGCGTCCTGATCGCATCGAGGGCAGACGCCTGACAGACCTGGTCGAAGTCGGGGGCAGAGATCGCGAACACGAAGCGCTCCGGGGCATCGATGGTGAACGTGAGCAGGACGTCCACGTCGACTCGGACGTTGTCCGCTGTCGAGACTGCCCCAGCAAGCGCGTCGAACGGGATCTCGCGCATGGTCACCACGTGCGACACGACGATCCACGGTGGGACGACATGTCGACCCGCTCCGAGCGTCCGGTGATATCGACCGCCCTTGAGCAGCAGCGCGCGGGCACCTTCGGGCACGGGCACGATGAACGACTGGAAGACGCCCAGGAAGATGGCGATCGCGCCGACGCCGATGAGCCCGCCGCGGATGGCGATGGCCGTGTCGAACACGAGGGCGACCACGATCGCGACGAAGCCAGTGACGACGAATCCATTGCGGATACGGAATGGCTGGCTGGGCAGCACCACGATCGGTAGGCGACCTGAGGGATCCGCGACCGTGAATGCTTCGCCGGCCTCGTCGAGGGGGACCCGAGCCTGGGTCAGTTGGAGTGGGACAGGCTGCGCGGGTAGTGGTTCTGGAGGCGGCGCGCGCCGTGGTGACCGGGGCCGATCCGGCCGGCATGGTGCCGTTGGCTGGATCTTCAGCCATGGTTCAGTACCTCATGGGGCTCGGTTGACCGATGCGGTCGCGCTCGATGCGCCGCCCGCCCGCACCCGACGTTGCTGGCGATAGACCGCAGGGACCGCGGGAGGGAGGGTCGTGGACGATACGGTCGGTAGCGGGTCACGGGGAAGCACACCAGCCGGCCGAGGCGGTTCCGACAGGCGTCCGTGGACGTAGCGGACCAGATCGCTCGCGAAGGCGAGGATCGGCGCCGACAGGAGCAGCCAGATGAGACCAAGCTGACTGAGCGCCACGATCCCCGGGATCAGCACGATCGGGTGCACACCGAGCCGGCCCTCCCCGAACCGACGGCCGATCAACGTTCCGCTCAACCAACGAGCGCCCACGTACACCGCGAGATAGACCGCGGCTCGCTGCGGATCGATCAGGAGCAGCAGTACTGCGGGGACGAGGCCAAGCACCCAGCCGAACTCCGGGATCACCTGAACGGCCCCCGCGAGGACGGACAGGGCGAGCCCACCCGGATACGTCGGGCCCCCGAGCCGTGCGGAGACGGTCAGGCCGACGAACGTCAGGGCACCGACGAGGAACGCGACCACGACGTACCCTCGAAGGTAGGTACCGACCGCGCGGTCGAGCATCCGCACGACCGCCCAGAAGTCGGGCCGCATCCACGCGGCAACGCGCCGATCGACCACCGCCGCCGCTCGCCGCTTGCTCGAGAGCACGATCATGAGCCAGACCGGTAGGACCAACAGACCGAGCGCGGCTCCCGCTACGCCAAGAGCGGCACCCAGGACCGCGGGCACGACGTCCTCGAGACCCCCGGACGCGCCGGCGAGAGCGTCCTTGGCGGTCACCGCGACAGCCACGAGGATGGGGCCAGCCACATCCCGCGCGGACTCCGGAAGTCGACCGAGCGCCTCTGCGACGATGCGATCGATCTCGTCAGCGGTGGGAACGAAGGAGGAGAGGTCGACCACCGCGGAGGTCAGGGGCGGGATCACGACGATGAAGACGCCGGCGATGATCGCGAGGACCGCGACGATCGTGGCGATGGCCGCGACGGACCGCGGCAAGAAGCGATCCAGCCAGTCGACCAAGGGCATGGCGGTGTATGCGATCAGGAATCCCAGGAAGAAAGGCAGGAGCGCCGGCCAGGTCCCGGCGACGACGGCGAGCGCCCCGCCGATCACGGCCGAGGCAAGCAGTGCGCGGCCAAGCGCGGACGGGGTCACTGTAGCGAGCCGGGCACTCAGATCCGCCCACGCGGCGCGGGAGCGCGTCCGGGCTGCTTCTCGATCGTTCAGCACATGATCATCCGACTCGGCCCATGTTCCTGCGACCTCGACGCACCCGCCTCATACGAACTGGGTGAAGGCAACGGCCGCGCCGTGGGAATAGTCATCACAGGACGAAAGATCACTCGAAGGGGTTGACCATGCGGCGCCTGCTTGACTTCTATGCCACGCAGGTTCGCGTGCTGTGGGAGTGGCAGGGCGGGCCGATCTCGCTGCTCAAGCGACTGATCATCACGCTGATCGTCGCCACGGTCTCGTTCCTCGGGACGGTCTGGATCCTGAGCCCGCGCATGACCGTCGACGACGCAAGAGACGCCGCGCTCGCGGTCATCCTGATGGCCCTGTTCAACGCCGCCATCCGCCCAGTCGTGCTCACCCTGGCGGCGCCGATCTCACTGGTCTTGACTGGCGTCCTCGTCCTTCTCCTTCAGGTGCTGGCGTTCCTTGTCGTCGCGCAATGGGCGCCTGGCGTCCACGTCGATGGGTTCGTCGTGGCACTGATCGGCTCCTTCGTCTACGCCATCATCAACACCGTCCTGACTTCGTTCCTGGGCATCGATTCGAGCGGCTCCTACTACGGATTGCTCGTCCAGCGCCTGCTCGTGAAACGGTCGAAAGGGCATTCCGACAAGCCCGGCCTCGTCATCATCCAGATCGACGGCCTGGCTCACCCGATCCTTGCCGGCCGGATTCGCGCCGGGTCGGTCAATACCCTCGCGGGCTGGATCCGGGATGGCACCCACAAGCTCTCTCGTTGGGAAGCGATCCTGCCTTCGATGACGTCGGCGAGCCAGGCGGGAATCCTGCATGGCAACAACGACGGGATCCCGGCTTTTCGCTGGTACGAGCGGGACCGCAAGCACCTGATGGCCTCCAGCAACCCGGCCGACGCGACGTTGATCGTCTCGCGCCTTTCGAACGGCGAAGGCCTGCTCTCGAACAACGGGGCAAGCATCTGCAATCTCATGACTGGCGACGCGACACGGTCGTATCTCACGACGGCCGCCATCAAGGCCGAGGGCGGCGGTATCGGCGAGAGCCAGGCTTTCATGTCGTTCTTCTTCAGCCCGACCGGCTACCTGCGCTCCTTCACCCTGTTCCTCGGGGAGTTGTTCAAGGAGATGTACCAAGCCCGGCGAACGAGGCGGGCCGGGATTCGGCCGCAGATGCACCGCGGCTTGAAGTACGCCGGTATGCGAGCAGCGAGCAACGTCCTGCTGCGGGATGTCAACACCTCCTTGATCATCGAGGAGATGTACCGAGGCACGAACGTCATCTACGCGGACTTCACCGATTACGACGAACTGGCCCACCATTGCGGGCCCGAGCGCGTCGAATCGTTCGAGGCCCTCGACGGCGTCGATGCGGCGATCGCGACGCTGGAAAAGGCGACAGAAGAGGCGCCCCGGCCGTACAAGTTCATCATCCTGTCGGACCACGGCCAAAGCCTGGGCGAGACGTTCCGACAGCGCTACGGCAAGACCCTCGGCGAATACATCCTCGAGCTCATGGGCGGCCGCGCCACGCTGGTCCAGACCACGACCAAGGCCGAGGGTTCGACGTTCGTGAACGCCTTCCTGTCGGAGATCACCTCGAGCCGGGGCGTCGGGCCGACGGTCGCGCGGGCCGCCCTCAAGAGCAGGACGACCGACGGTGTCGTCGACCTTGACGCCGATGAAGCTCCGCCCACCGTCCTGGACGCGTCGTCCATCGCCGTGGTCGGCTCGGGCAACCTGGGGCTGGTCTGGTTCACGGGCCACGATCGTCGCCTGACGGTCGAGGAGCTCGAGGGGCTGCACCCCGGCCTGGTCGCGTCGGTCGCCGCGCATCCGGGCATAGCCATGCTGCTGGTTCGCTCGGCGGCCCGTGGAGCCGTGGTCTTCGGTCCCAACGGGACGCGCTACCTCGACGAGGATCGTGTCGAGGGCGAAGACCCCACGACCTTGTTCGGCCCGCACACGATCATGAGCCTCAAGCGCGAGGACGCGATGATCCACGCGCCCGATCTGCTGCTGCTGAGCCAGTACGACCCTGAGCTCGGCGAGGTGGCGGCATTCGAGGAGCTCATCGGCTCCCACGGCGGCCTCGGGGGGCCGCAAACAGAGCCATTCATCCTCCATCCGGTCGAATGGGGGCTCGACGAGGAGGTGCCCCTCGGGGCACCGGCTATCTACCGAAACATCCGGCGTTGGCTCGACACGATCGGCATCCAGCTCGGCACGCCGAAGGTCGAGCGGGAATCCACCCGAACCGATGAAGCGGCCTCGCAATCGACGGTCGTTGCCTGACGGTGACCGTTATCGTCCCGCGTTGGGACACGGCTCCATCGGAGATCGCGAGACCGCGCCGGCACCCGAATTCACCCGAAATGGATGAGGGGCTGGACGGAGGCAGGAATATGGTGCTGTCGTAGCCCATACGCAAGGTTGGAGGGAGATCCGAATGAAAAATCCGCCCATCCTCATCTCGGTCATAGGGTTCTTCGCGCTTCTGGCCGGCTTCTACTGGTTGTACCTCGGCCTGCGACTCCTCGGCTTCGACTGGTTCGGCGCCCTGGGCGATCTGCCGGCCTTCGAACAGAGTGGACTGTGGGCGTGGCTGGCCATCGGCGCCGGCATCGCGTGGATCGCAGCCGGGTATGGCCTCTGGTCGCTCCGGTCGTGGGCGTGGGCATTTGCGATCGTCGTCGCGGGCCTCGCGCTGTTCGAGGCGTTCCTGTGGTTCCTCGAGTATCCGGGGACTGGGGTCGGCTTCAGCGCCGCGATCATGCCGCTGATCATCATCCTGTACCTGAACTCGCGCGAGGTGAAGCGAGCGTTCGGCTACCCGGCCGACGACGTACCGGTCGACGACGTACGGTCGTGTAAGCGAGACGATCGTTGTCTAACCTGCCGCTCCGTGCCGGTCGCCAACGACGAGGAGCATGACCGGCACGGAGCGCGCACGGTCGGATCGCGCGCCCGATGCGCCCGACACCGAGACCACGGAGTCTGGCCTTCGAGTCGGGCGTTGGCCGATCGGGATCCTGATCGTTGCGCTCCTTCGCATCATCGATGCCGTGTCGATGGCCGCCGTCGGCACAGGGGTCAGGGACCTGCCGATGGCCGGCCTGCCGGTCCTGCTTGACTCGCCCCTGCTGACCCAGAGCCTCAATCTCGTGATCGCCGCTGCGACGATCGTCGGCGTCCTCGGCCTGCTTGCGTTCCGCCGCTGGGGTTGGGTCCTGACGATGGTCCTCGTCGGAATCGGCCTCCTTGGCGAGCTCATCCGCGTCGCACTCGGCCAACCCGACCACCTCGGGCTTCTCTTGCTGGTCGTCAGCGCGTTCTACCTCAACCAGCGGTCGGTTCGGGCCATGGCCGGCCGCCACCTCGAGCTCGACACCTCGCCATCCGGCTGATGGACGACCTGGAGCTCCTTCGCCGCCACGAGCCCGTCGTGCGATTCACGCAAGGCGAACTGTTCTTCCCGATGGCGGCCCAATCGTACGTCGCTGCCTGCGACCTCCTCTTCGCGACCCCGGGTGTCAAGCCGTACGTGATCGTGACCTCAGGAGAACTGACGCTCGAACGACTCGCCACGGAACGGCATGTGCCCGGCGAGGAGCGATACCTCCGCTTCGTGTCCCGACCGATGGATGGGTTGTCGTTGGCCCGCTGGAACCGGCGTCCGGATCGGCCCATCTTCCGCGCGCCGGGACGGCTCGCGCGGGTTGGCCTGTTCGCGAGACTCGTCGACGCCGGCTTCAACGCATCGTTGCTCGTGCGTGGTTCGGTCCCAGGCGGGACTGCCGCCGCGGCGGCCCAGCGCTATGCCGCGATCCGCGAGCGCGACGATCGGATCGTGTACCACGGCCGCGTCGTCCGTCGGGATGGCTGGATCGTGCTCCACTACATGTTCATCTACGCGATGAACGACTGGCGCTCATCGTTCTTCGGGGCGAACGACCACGAGGCCGACCTCGAGCAGGCGTTCGTCGTCCTCGAAGACAGTGACGACGGTGCGCCTATCCCGCGCTGGATCGGCTGCGCCGCGCACGACTACACGGGCGATGACCTGCGTCGCCGCTGGGACGATCCGACGCTGACGTTCGCGGACGGCCATCCGGTGATCTTCGCCGGCGCCGGCTCGCACGCTTCCTACTTCGAACAGGGCGAGTACGTGACCCCAGTGCCGCTGCCGGCGCTGCGCCCTGCGCGTAGCGCTCTGGAAGGGCTTCGTCGACTGTGGCGCGACGTCCTGCGACAGGACGACCCCGGCGATCTCGCGGCGAGCGTCGAGACGGCCCTGAGCATCCCGTTCGTCGACTACGCGCGCGGCGATGGGCTCGCCGTCGGGCCGACAGGCGACGTGGCATGGACGCCGATCGTGGTGGACGATACGACAGGCTGGATCGACGGCTTCCGCGGGCTGTGGGGACTGGACACGAAGGACCGATTCGCGGGCGAGCGCGCCCCTGCCGGGCCGAAGTACACGCGCACGGCGACGGCCCGCCAGTCGTGGAACGATCCGCTGGGGTTCCTCGGCCTGGACAAATCGGCGCCGCCGGGTCGTACCCCTGCCATCCTCCGTGATCGCATCGCTGCGCTGGAGAGAGAGCGTGCGGTGACGCGTGCGGAGGCGGATGCCATGGCGGCGGAGGTTCGTCGTGCTTCTGCGGCGCTTCCCGTCCGCACCGTCGAGATGGAAGCCGAGACCGGTCCGACCAAGGCTGAGCTTGCCCTCCGTGTGGCCGAGTCCGAGCTCGCGGTTCTCCGCGCCAGGGACGCCACGCTGGCCGACATCCAGGACACGGCTCGCATGGAGCTCGCCAAGGCGGAAGCCGGCGACCAGGGCGATCCGCGTGCCCACCTGCGTCATGACCATCGACCGCAGGACCACGAGGAGCAAGAGTACGGTCGACTCGTGGAGTTCTGGTCCGCGATCAGCGCCGGGATCCTGGTCATCGTGCTCGCGGTCATGCTCTACCGAGGTTTGGTGCCCATCTGGGCCGCACTGTTGATCGCCGTCGGCGGATATGTCGCGATCGAGGCGGCGTTCCGGCGTCGGCTGGTGCAGCTGATCCTGCGCCTCACGCTGCTGCTCGCGATCATCGGGGCGATCGTGCTCGCGTTGGCTTACCTGCCCCTCCTCATCGTCGTCGCGATCGCCGGCGATCGCATTGCTTGCGATCGTGGACAACGTTCGAGAACTGCGCGCCTGATCGGCGCGTTTCGTTCTGCGTGAGCTGAGCAAGACGCGGGACCGTTCGTCCCCGGTGCATAATTTCACCCGGTTCGTATGAGGCGGCCGGCTCCGGGGCGGACGACCATCGTCTGCCTCAGCCACACGCTGCGGCGCCATGGGGCGGGCAGCACCAGGAGGGACCCGATGACGATCATGTCCATGGCGCGACGACTCGGCCGACGCGGCCACCTGGCATTGCTGGCGGGCCTCGCCGTCCTGCTCGCCGGATGCAGCTCGGTCGGCACGGCCAATCTCACGTTCTGGGACATCATCTGGTCGCTGGTCGCGTTCTACCTGTGGTTCATGTTCATCTGGATCTTCATCGGGCTGTTCGCCGACATCTTCCGGCGCACCGACCTGTCGGGCATGGCCAAGGCGGGCTGGCTGCTGGTGCTCGTGTTGCTGCCCTTCCTCGGCGCGCTCATCTACATCGTCAGCCGGCCGAAGGTCACCGCCCAGGACGTCGAACTGATGACCCGCGCCGAGGCGGGCCAGAAGGCGGCCGCCGCCGTGTCGGTCGCCGACCAGCTGGCCAAGCTCCAGGAGCTCCGTGCGGCGGGCACCATCGACGACGCCGAGTTCGAGGCCCTCAAGCAGAAGGCGATGGCCTCGGGTTGACCGTCAGGTACGGCCGCACTCGCTGATCAGCGCGCCGATGGCCGTCGCTAACCGCTTCCGCGCATCCTCGAGTGCGTCGATCGGGGCCAATCCTCGTTCCGTGACCTCGCGGCGGACGGAGGCGGCGACCCGGTCGCGCACTCGATGCGCCCAGCGCCGGCCGAGCCAGCCGGCGTGCACACCCAGCCCGCGTGCGAGGACGTAGCCCACGAGGATCGAGGCGATCAGCGCCACGAACGGGATCGGCACGGTCCCGATCAGGGGCAGATCAACGGAGTCGACCGGTGGCCGCGCCAGGATCCACAGGACGACCCACGCCGCGGAGACGGCGATCGCCACGGTCGCGAGCGTCTGCAGCAGGCCGAAGAGCGACCACCAACGACTCGACGGCGCCTCGAGCCGATCGAGGTTGGCGACCGCACGGTCCACTGCCCGCTCGAGGCCCTGGCGGAGCTGGGCGGGCTCCAGCGCCTCGGCCAGCCTGGGACGCACCGTCGGGCTCGCCTCGGCCAGCGCTGGCCCGATCACGCTTCTCAGTGATTCCACGGCCGGGGAGAGGGGCGCCCGGTCCCGCCAGCGCACGAGGTAGCCGGTCGGATCGGCCACCTTCGTCTCTCGCCCGGAGAGCTGGTACACGAGTGATGTGATGCGGCCCATCGGCCCGGTGCCGCGTGCCCGGGCGCGGGCTCGCGTCGCGGCCACCGCCTGGCGCTCCAGGCCCTGCAGGTCCACTGCGCGCAGTACAGCCCGGATGGCGTCGTCGGTCGCCTTCGTTCGTGCATCCGGGGACAGGAACGGCGCGACTGGTCCCCCCGGGTCGATCGCGGCGTCGGCGGCCAGCTCGCGGGCCAGGTCCACGATCGTCGCCCCGACGCGTGCCCGCACGACGGCCTTGGCGGCCGCCCCGTCCGCAAGCCACACCCGGAGTTCTTCGACATCCGGCGCCTGAGTGGCGGTCGTCATGAGGACCGGCACGGCCGCCCGATCACCCGCGGTCAGGCGTCGGCCCATATCAGCTTCGAGGTCGCGTCGGATCCGCGGCCGGTCGTCGTCGGCAAGCCGGTCGGCCTTGTTGACGATCACAGCCTGACGGTCCAGCCGCGGGACCCAGGTTCGAAGGAAAGCGTCGTGCAGGACGGCGTCGTGGTACTTCTCGAGGTCGGTCACCCAGGCGACGGCATCGACCTTCGGGAGCACGGCCTCGACCCGTTCCCGGTGCGTTGCCTCGACCGAATCCATGTCCGGGAGGTCCAGGATGGCAACCGAACGCAGGCCGTCGGCCTCGTGCTCGCGGATATCGTCGACGCCGAGCCAGGCGAGCAGTGGCGCGAGCCCATCGCGGTCAGCCGCGGGGACCCACGCGACAGGCTCGCTCGTCGTCGGCCGCCGCACCGACGCCGTGCTCACCGTCGCACCGGCCAGGGCATTCAGCAGGCTCGATTTCCCGACGCCCGTCCCGCCCACCAAAGCCAGGACATACGCGTCCGACGGGAAACCGAGTCGCTGTGAGGCGTCCGCGTGGGCAGCCCGAGCCCGGTCGGTCGAGATGCCGAGGACGTCGGCCGCGTCGGCGGCTTCGATGAGGGTCGCGAGGCATCGCCTGAGAGGATCGGCCGCCTCGTCGAAGGGCGGCGCCGTCCGTTCGCCGTGTCATCCGGCCGGACTGGGCAACGCCCGCACCTCTGCCGCGGCCGCGCGCAGGCCCTCGGCGAGGTCGCTCAGGACGCCTTGACCGGGCAGGAGCTCGTCGTACCGCGCGCGCTCCTCGTCGAACGTCGTGCTCAACGCCCCATCAAGCCGGCGCTTCGCGTCGGCGACGAGTTCGGCCATGGCCGCCTCGCCGAACAGGGCCGCCAGCAGCTTCTGGTTGAGGAACGCGGTGGCCGCCGCGACCCCGAGCTCTGTCCCGGTGATACCGCCGGTATGGATGAACGTGGCCAGCATCACGCCCGTCCCCATCGCGTTGACACCGACCGCTGCGCCGCGAGCGAGCAGACGTTTCGGACGGCCGTGCGTCTGGATGTCGGTCACGATGCCCTCGATCCATGCCTCGAGGCGACCACTCAGGCGAGCATCGAAATCGGGCGAGGGGACCCATAGCTCGGGCCGCTCGGCGAGGGCTCGGCCGACCGCGGGTGCGTCGGACCAGGCTGTGGCAGTCCGTCGTGCAGCTTCGGCCGCCTGCAGACGCGCCACCGCGATGAGATCCTCGGTGGTGGCCGCCCTGACCTCGGCGATGGGCGCCGTGACAGGCCGGAACACGGCCGCGATCGCCCCGCGGATCCGACCGATGCCTTCCGAGAAGAAGCGCGTCATCTGGTCAGCACCCACGAAGTCCTGCCAGTGCCGCAGCGCTTCCTCCCGCAGGAACGTCCCGCGGCCGACCTCCAGGCGAAGCGAGGTCAGCGAACCCTCGTAAGATCGATCGGCGGCTCGCCGGAGCGCTTCCGTGTCGATCGCTTCGTGCTCGGCGTCGTCGGCGATCCGGTCCAGGCTCTCGCCGAGCCCGGTCAGCGACCCGGTCAGCGCCCGGAGGGCCAGCTCCAGTCGAGCGTCGCGGTCCGCCCGTAGCCGCCCGATCTCGTCGAGGACGGGCGCGATCGCGGATCGCTCTAGACGGTCGCCGGTGTCGTCGAGCGCACCCTCGCTGACCGCGATGACCTCACGGGGCGGGGCGTCCTCGCCGACCGTCTGGGCCTCGTCGAGTCCCGCGTCGATCAGCATCCGACGGACGTCGGCAAGGACCTCGGATTGATCCGCGGCGTCTGGCGGCATCCGGTTGACGATCACCTGCAGCGGGAGGCCCCTCTCGCGGACGCGGTCGAGCACGGCCCACGGCACGCGGTCGGCATAGCGGGTCGCGGTCGTCACGAAGAGGCACAGGTCCGCGGCTTCCACCAGGCGATCGGCGAGCTCACGATTGGCGTGCTCGACCGAATCGATATCGGGCGCGTCGACCAGCACCAGCCCAGGCTCGATCGACTCGTCCTCGACGAACCGCAGCTGACCCGGCGGTATCCGTGCGAAGGCCCCGGTGACCACGGCATCGCGGTCCTCGGGATGGACGAGGACGACCGCGACGCGTGTCGTCGGGCGCAGGACACCGGTCTCGCTCGCCGACCGACCGGCGATCGTGTTGAAGACCGTGCTCTTGCCGGCGCCGGTGGGTCCGACCAGCACCACGAGCAGCGGCGCGTCGAGGGTCGCGGCACGAACCCGGACGTGCCCGGCGAGGTGGTCGGCAAGCTGCCGTGCTCTCGCCGCTGCCGTCTCGCTGCGCGGCAGCGTGGCCATCCGGCGCTCCGAGAGAGCCTCCAGGCGATCGACGAGCGCGCGCAGATCCGACGGGGCGATCCCACTCACGCGTCCACCGTAGCCGCATCCGGCGGCCAACGTGCCATTTGAACCGGTCGCGCCCCGTCGCAGCTGAGATGCAAAATACCTGCCTCGCGGCCCTCGAACGCCATGCCCGATGTTCGGTAGCCTTAGGCCATGACCGAGTACATCCAGGTTCGCGGCGCCCGCGAGAACAATCTCAAGGACATCTCGCTGCGCATCCCGAAGCGCGAGATCACGATCTTCACCGGCGTGTCGGGCTCCGGCAAGTCGTCGGTCGTGTTCGACACGATCGCGACCGAGGCGCAGCGCCAGCTGTACGAGAACTTCACGTTCTTCGTCCGCAGCTTCCTGCCGCGCTATCCGCAGCCTGAGGCCGACGCGATCGAGAACCTGAGCATGGCGGTCATCGTCGACCAGAAGCGGCTCGGCGGCGGCTCGACACTCGACGGTCGGCACGATCACCGACATCTTCACGGCCTGCTGCGGCTGCTGTTCTCGCGCGTGGGCAAGCCGCGCGTCGGCTACTCGAACGCGTTCTCGTTCAACGATCCGCAGGGCATGTGCCCCGAATGCAACGGGCTTCGGCAGGAAGGTCGGCGTCGTGTCGGACGACTTCATCGACATGTCGAAGTCTCTCAACGAGGGAGCCGTCCAGGTGCCGTTCTGGGGCGACTGGGAGATCGGGCAGTACGCCGGCGTCCGGCTTCTTCGACAACGACAAGAAGCTGTCCGATTTCACTGCCGGAGGAGATGGACCTCCTCCTGTGGGGCAAGGATCGCAAGTACAAGCTCCGGATCGGCGACAAGACGATGAACGCCACGTACCTCGGCGTCCTCGAGAAGTTCGAGCGCTCGTACGTCCGGCGCGACATCAAGACCCGGCCCGAGCGGACCCAGAAGGCCGTCGAGCCGTACCTCCGACCGCGGACGTGCCCGCTGTGCAACGGCGCTCGCCTCAGCCAGGCGGCCCTCGGGTCCAGGATCGACGGCCACAACATCGCCGAGCTCGCCTCGATGGAGGTCGGCGACCTGATCGCGCTCCTGCGGCTGTTCACCGACCCGGTCGCCGAGCCGATCGTCGCGACGCCTCGTCGAGCGCCTCCAGGCGATGGTCGACATCGGGCTCGATTACCTCAGCCTTGACCGCGAGACCGACACGCTGTCGGGCGGCGAGTCGCAGCGCATCAAGATGGTCAAGCACCTTGGCAGCAGCCTCGTCGACGCGATGTACATCCTCGACGAGCCGAGCATCGGCCTCCATCCGCGCGACGTGCATCGGCTGACCGAGCTGCTCCAGCAGCTGCGCGACAAGGGCAACACCGTCATCGTCGTCGAGCACGATCCCGGACGTCATGCGAGTCGCCGACCACCTCATCGACATGGGCCCGGGGGCCGGCGACGCCGGCGGGCGAGGTCGTGTTCGAAGGCTCGTTCGCCGACCTCCGCCACGCCGACACGCTGACCGGCCGGTATCTCGACCGCTCGCTGCCGATCAAGGAGCAGGTCCGCACGCCGACGGGCTGGCTGCCGATCCGGGACGCGCGCGAGAACAACCTCAAGGGCGTCGATGTCGATATCCCCACGGCGGTCCTCACGCGTCGTCACCGGCGTTGCCGGCTCCGGCAAGAGCTCGCTCATCGATGGCGTGTTCCTGCCCGATCACCCCGAGGCGATCGTCATCGACCAATCGGCCGTCGGCGTCTCGTCGCGCTCGAACCCGGCGACCTACACCGGCGTCATGGACGACATCCGCAAAGCGTTCGCGACGGCCAACAAGGTCGATGCCGGACTGTTCAGCTTCAACTCGAAGGGCGCCTGCGAGAACTGCAAGGGCTCGGGCGTGATCTACACCGACCTTGGCGTTCTTCGACGGCATCAAGACCCCGTGCGAGGTCTGTCAGGGCCGGCGGTTCAAGGACGAGGTCCTCGAGTACAGGTTCGACGGGCGCAACGTGAGCGAGGTCCTGAGCCTGACCGTGGCGCACGCCCTCGACGCGTTTAGCCAGCGCGAGATCGTCCGGAAGCTGCAGGCGATGAGCGACGTCGGTCTCGACTACCTCACGCTCGGCCAGCCACTCAGCACGCTGTCGGGCGGTGAGTGCCAGCGGATCAAGATGGCCAGCGAGCTCCACAAGAAGGGCAACATCTACGTCCTCGACGAGCCGACGACCGGCCTCCATATGTCGGACACGAGCCACCTGCTGGCGATGCTCGATCGACTCGTCGACGGCGGCAACACGGTCATCGTCATCGAGCACAACCTCGACGTCATCCGCAATGCCGACTGGATCATCGACATGGGACCCGAGGGCGGGAGCCGGGGAGGGCAGATCGTCTTCACCGGCACACCGACCGAGCTGCTCAACGCGCCCGGATCGCTGACAGGGGAGTACCTCCGCGGCCGTGAGACGGCCGCCGCCTAGCGCTGAGCGTCCGTCAACGCTTCGGCCCGCACCTCATTGGCTTGTTGGCCTGGGCCGGTGGGCGCTGACCGTCGGTCAACGTTTTGGGCCGTACGGCGGATCCGATCGGACCTTGGCCGGCGGACGCTGACCGTCGGTCAACGTTTTGGCCGTAACCTGGCTGGTTCGCCTCCTCGACTACGCGGTCGTTGACTCCCGGTCAGCGGTGGGCGACCGCGGGCTACTCCAAACGCGGCCTCGACCATAGAACGTTGACTCTCGGTCAGCAGCATGCCCGACGAACGCCGACGAGAGCAGTTGTGACGCAACCGAAAGGGACCTGCAACCCCGCCGCCGCACGGCGCTGGCGCCGCCTCGGCCGATAGCATGGGGAGTCGAACAGGAGAAGGAGCCCAGCATGGAGACCTCGAAACCCGCCCGGGACCCGCGGGTGCCGGAGCCGTACGGCACGGTCTGCCCGTGGATCATCTCGCGTGACACCGGGAAGGTCATCGAATTCGCTTCAGAGGCATTCGGCGCGAAGGAGATCGCACGGGTCACGAACGATGACGGCTCGATCGGCCATGCCGAATTCTTCATCGGCGAATCGGTCGTGCTGGCGTTCGATGCTCGGCCGCAGTGGCCCGATACGCCCGCCTTTCTCAGGATCTACGTCGCCGACGCCGACGCGACGTTCGATCGGGCCGTCCGCGCGGGCGGCGAGCCAGTCACGACCGTGGCGAGCATGCCCTGGGGCGACCGGGTCGGCCGGATCCGCGACCCTCTCGGCAACCTGTGGTGGGTCATGGCTCGGCTGGAAGAGGTCGACGAGGCCGAGCTCGAGCGTCGTTGGGCGATGCCTGAGTATGTGGAGGCGATGGCGCACGTCACCGCCTTCGATCCGTTCCCACCGAAGTAGCGACGTCAGGACCCGACAGTTCCTCGCGTTCGGAGGAGGAGGTGCCAGTAGCCCCAGCCGTCCTCCCAGTCGGACGCCTCCGCGACCATCTCCAGTCCCTCGGCCATCAGCCACTCGCCGACCTGGGCGCGACCCGGGTAGTAGTGGTAGCCGGCTGTGTCGCCTTCGATGACCTCACCGCGAACGAGCGGGAGGCCCTTCGACTGGCCGTCGGCGAACCCTGCGTCGATGTCGGCGTCGGGAACCTCTTCGACGGTGATGTACAGGTGTCCGCCGGGCTTGAGGGCTCGATGCAGGTTGGCCAGGACGACCGGCCAGTCCTCGGGCGATACGTTCTCCATGGCGTCGATCGTCAGGGAACCGTCGAATTCGCCGGTGAACGACATCTCCTGAAGTCCGACGTTCTCGAGGCGGTCGGCAAGGCCCTTGGATCGAGCCTGCTCGAGCATCCCTGCTGATTGGTCGATGCCCACGACGCGCCGACCAGCAGCTCGGACCTGGGCGAAGTACGGCCCGGTGCCACACGGCGCGTCCAGGACGAGACCGTCTGGCGGACACGTCTCGAGCAAACGGGCGACGAACGCTGTGTGGGAGGTGGTGGGGTAGGGGTTGTCGTCGTAGTCGGGCGCCTCCGAGTCGTACTGAGCCTTCACCGCAGCGCGACGCTCGGCCAGCCATTCCACGCGGTCCATCAGCGCAGCATCTGTTGTCATGGCGATACCTCTGTAACCAGATTGGGCGCTTCAGGGACCGAAATCGTTCACTTTTCCTTCGAAAGCTTGACCACGGGGTCCGTGGGTCGTCCCGGCACCTTGCGCAACCGCGACGGGTGCCGCAGCAACGTCACGACGCCGCCGAGCAGCGCGCCGGCCGCGGTCTCGGCGAGGTCCGTGATCGTGTCGTCGTAGGTCAGGTCCATGCCCTTTGCGCCGAGCTTCATGCCGACCCACTCGCCGATCTCCCAGAGGCCGGCAGCCGCGATGCCGGCCATGGTGGCGACCCCGGCCGCTTCCCATGAGGTCTTGACCCGCGGCGTCGCCAGCGCACCTACGACAGACGCAACGGTGGCGCCGTCGGCGAAATGGATCAGATCATCGACGTGCGCGCGCCGGTAGATGCCGATCGCGTTCCCGCCGGCATCGACCAGCAGCGGCAATGTCACGGCCATGTCGAGCTCGCGCGGATATGGCTGGGGACGGCCGCGCAGGCGCCAGGCGAGCGGCACGAGCAGCATGCCCCCTGCGTAGCCGATCGCCCTGATGCGCATCGCCTTGCCGCTGTAGCGCACTGAGCTCGAATTGAGGAACGCGTCGAGGGCCAGGGCGACGACGCTCGCCTTGGCCGCGGTGATGGCCGCGACCCATGCCACGTCGGCCGGTGTCGGGGGTGATGCAGGACTCGTGGGTGTGACCGGCGAGGCATCGGGACGGGCGACCTGGGTCTGCGTCGTCATGGTGCTCATGGTGCCGCATCCCGCGACGACGTGGTCCGTACACTCAGACGCATGACGGACCCAACGCTTGACGCCCCGCTGCTCGACAACACCGACCCATCGCTCGCGCGACCCCTGCAGACTGGTCTCAGGGCGGCCCGGACCGACGTGCTCGCCGCCGCCCGCGCTCTGCTGACGATCCCGGAAGCGGCCCTGACGAAGGCGTGGACCTGGAAGGGTGGCAGCGAGGAGGAGGTCCGCTACGGCGCCTACCGGGCTGCCGAGGCGCTCGAGCAGGCCGAGGTCGAGGCCCGCACTGCCGTCGCTGCGACGGAGGCCGGCGAGCGGCGTGCTGCGCGGATCGTCGGGCCGGCGACCGCGGCACGGTGGGATCTGTACGGGATCCTGATCCCGCTCGACGACGCGCTCCTCGACGCAGATCCAGGAGGAGGGGAGTGGTCGATCCGCCTGACCCTCGGACATATCATCTCGAGCCAGCGCGCATACGGGTGGGGCACCTCCTGGTGGCAGAGGCACGACCACGACGCGAACGACCCCGCACTGCCGACGAGCGTGCCCGACGCCTTCTGGGCCACGCTGCCCGACGAGGCCACGACCGAGGCCGGTGGCGACCTCGACGACCTGCGTCGGCGCCTCGACGCGATCCTCGACCTCAGCGCCGAGCGACTTGCCGGCCTGCCGGACGATCGGCTCGAGCTCGGCGCTCGGTGGTCAGGTTTTCCCGTGACGGTCGGCTTCCGTCTGGGCCGCTGGGCCTCGCACATCCGAGAGCACGAAATCCAGATCGAGAAGACGTTCGCGATGATCGGGCATGTTCCGAGCGAGCCGGCACGACTCGTCCGCAACCTGCTCGCGTCCTACGGCCGTGCCGAGTCGGTCGTGTTCGGTCGGCAGGGCGTCGATCAGGCGGTCGATCGGATCGCCGCCGGAGCCGCGGAAGCCCGTCAGGCGATCGAGTCTGCGCGGGAGGCCGTCGGTCTAGGCGGCGGTCTCGGGTCGATATGTCGCGATGATCACCCCGGTGGTGGTGGGCTTCGTGTCGACCAGCTCGAACCGGGCATAGGAATCGCCGTCCTCGAACAGACGGCGTCCGGTGCCGAGCACGAGCGGATGGATCAGCAGTCGGATCTCGTCGATCAGGCGGTGGGGCAAAAGCGATCGGATCAGCTCGCCGCTGCCGAGGATCACGAGGTCCGGACCATTGCTGTCCTTCAGGCGCGTCACCGCCTCGACAGCGTCTCCCTCGAGCAGCGTCGAATGCGCCCACGGAAGCGGTTCCTCGAGGCTGCGCGACGCAACGAACTTCTCGGACTCGTTGAGGAACTTGGCGAACGGGTTGTCGTCCGGCATGTTCGGCCACACGGTTGCGAAGTCCTCGTAGGTGCGGCGCCCGAACAGCAACGCGCCACCGCCGGCCATGCCTTCACCGGCCAATTCCGCCATGACCGGGTCGAAGTAGGGCCCAGCCCACCCGCCGTATTCGAACCCGCCGCGCGTGTCCTCATCCGGCCTGCCGGGTGCCTGCATGACGCCGTCGAGCGTGACGTTGTTGTTGACGTGGATCCGTCTCATCGGCTCGTCCTCGCTGCGAACTAGTCGATGGTCGCAGAGTCGATAGCCGACTTGCATGTCCGTGTCGAGACGACCAAGGTTGATGCCGTGCCGCTTGATACCTACCGGCGCAAGCGTCGCTTCGGACAGACGCCCGAGCCGCGTGGAGGGCCGCTGCGCCGGGGCCCCACCGATGACGGACCCGCGACATCGACTGGTCGGTTCGTCGTCCAGCGCCACCGAGCGACCCGTCTCCATTACGACTTCCGCCTCGAGATCGACGGTGTGCTCGTGTCGTGGGCGATCCCGCGTGGCCCATCGATGGACCCGAAGCACCGTCGGCTGGCCGTCCATGTCGAGGACCATCCGATCGAGTACTTCGACTTCGAAGGCGTCATCCCGAACGAGCAGTACGGCGCCGGCGATGTGATCGTCTGGGACTGGGGACGCTTCAGCGCGGATCCCGACACACCGGACGCGGCCAGGGCGATCCGGGACGGTGAACTGAAGTTGACCCTCGAGGGCGACAAGCTGCGCGGCGCGTTCGTCCTCATCCGGATGGCATGGTCCGAGGGCGGCAAGGACCAGTGGCTCCTCATCAAGCGTCGCGACGACGACGCCGTCCCCGGCTGGGATCCCGAGGACTACCCGGAGAGCGTCAAGACGGGACGCACCAACGACGACGTGGCGGCGCGTCGGCGCCCGAAACGCACGAAGCGGAGCTAGCGGCACACGCCCGTCACCGCTCGTGCCGACGGCTACGCTGAGCAGATGGCCACGGCAGCCGCGATCCTGTTCGCGCTCGTCACTCTCGGTGTCGTGGTATTCCAACTCGCCCTGGCGCTTGGCGCTCCGTGGGGCGAGTACGCGATGGGAGGGCGGTATCCGGGCATATTGCCGCGGGCGATGCGCGTGTCGGCGGTCGGGCAGGCGGCCCTGCTCGCCGCGCTCGCGGTCTACGTGCTTTCCGCGGCGGGCCTTGTCCTGCCGTCGCTGGCGCGAACGTTGCCAGGGCTGATCTGGGCGGTGGTCGCGTTCTCAGCCCTGAGCCTGGTGCTCAATGCGATCACACCAAGCGCCGGGGAGCGACGGATATGGGTCCCCGTCGCGACCGAGATGCTGCTCACCAGCCTCATCGTGGCCCTCGGCGTCTAGCACTTGGCCGGCCGATCGCGGATGCACCCACGGAAGCGGCAGTCGATGACGCCCCGTCATTTCCCCACTCGCACCCGCGCGTAGGCTGCAGGGACGCTACCGATCCGACGCGATGCCGGGTCGTTATGGCCGGGGAGGGTTCGTCTTGACGACGACCGCTGCATCTGCACGGCGCGGCGATGCCGTGCGATCCAGCCGAGACCAGATCACCGGCGTCGCCTGGTTCGTCGGTCTCACGCTCGCATTCGCGACCGCCGCGACCATCGCCGCGGTCTCATCGCGCGCCGACCCGAACCTGCTGGCCTTCCCGCTGGCATTCGCGCCCGCGGTGATCGCGATCGGTCTCGCGTGGCGGGAAGGCGATGGCGCCGTTGCCCGGCTCGTCGGCCAATTGAGGGTCCTGCCACGAAACCCCATGCTGTACGGCGTCCTGCTCATCCCGTTGGCGGCGTTCCTTGCCGTGGATATCGTCGCCGTCGCCCTCGGTGAACCGGTGGCCGGGTTGTTCGACAACCTGTTCCCAGCGATCGTGATCGTGCCGTTCGTGGTCCTGCTTCCCGCGATCACCGAGGAGTTAGCCTGGCGCGGGTTCGCCATCCCAAGGGCCCTGACGGCGATGTCGCCCCTTCGGGCGGCGCTCGTCCTCGGCGTCCCGTGGACGCTGATCCACATCGGGCTCTTCCTGCCCGGTCAGATGAATGCCGGAGCGGCCTACTGGTCGATGGCCACCCAGATCATGTCGATGTCGGTCGTCCTGGTATGGGTCTACCTCGCCACGGGTCGAAGTGTCCTGATGGCCGCCCTCGTCCACGCGCTCTTCAACGGCCTCGTGCCGCTGTCGGGCGGCGTGGAGCCACAGCTCGCCTGGTCGATCCGGGGCGTCCTGTGGCCGGTGATCGCCCTCATGGTCGTCGGGCTTGGTGGCTTCCGCGGCCTGTCGGCGCATACCGACCCCGAGAACGCGTCGGAGCCTGCCTGACCCGTGCCTGCTCAGACGAGGTGGCCTATTTCTTCTTGTCGGCGCCGCTCTTGTTCTGCTTCGGCTTCTTCGGCGTCTTCGCCTTCTTGTCCATCGCGAACCTCCGACGATTGACCGCGTCCGAATCGTCGCGGGGCGGCCGACCGCAAGCGTAGCGCGGATTCAAGCCCCAGATCCCACCGCAAACGGTTCCCCGACTCCGTACGCTGAGTCGGTGAATGAACCGGCCTACCGGGCAGCCGAGCAACGGCTCTGGCGATCCATCGGCGTGGAGCCGGTCGAATCGACTATCCACCTCGAGCGCAACGACGTCGATGTGCGGATCCAGGAGCTCGGCAGCGGACCGACCGTCCTGCTCATCCATGGTGCCAACACCAGCGGAGCGAGCTGGGCGACGCTTGCTGCGAAGCTCGACGGCTTTCGCTGCCTGATCCTCGACCGACCCGGTACGGGACTGAGCCGGCCCATCCGACGCCGCATCGACAGCGCAAGCCTCCCCGAGATCGCCGACACGCTCGTCGTCGACATCCTTGACGCGCTCGACCTGCCATCGACCCACCTCGTGGCGACGTCACTCGGCGGGTACATCGGCCTTCGCGCGGCCGCGGCCTCGCCCGAGCGCATCGACCGGATGGTCCAGTTCAGCTGGCCGGTCGGCGCCCCGATCAAGCATCTCCCGTGGGCGTTGCGCGCGATGACCATTCCCGGCCTGAGTCGCCTGGCGGCATCGATCCCGGCGAACGAGCGCTCGGTCCGCATGCTGTTCCGGCGGCTGGGCCACGGTCCGAAGCTGAAGGACGGCCGGATCACGCAGGAAGACCTCGATTGCTACCTCGCGATGCTCCGCCATACCGACACGATGCGGAACGAGATCGCTCCCGCGCGCGCCCTGATCTCGCCGATCCGCGGGCTAGCCGCTCTCGATCTGAGCGACGAGGTCCTGTCCCGGGTTGCCTGCCCGACGCTGTTCATCTGGGGAGGTCAGGACGTGTTCGGCGGTCCGGACGTCGCGCGGGAGGTGGTCGCACGGATGCCGAACGCGGAGCTCGACCTGATGCCCGACGCGGGTCACAGCCCGTGGCTGGACGACATCGACTATTGCGCCTCCACCGTCACACAGTTCCTGACGCAATCGGGACCGTAACGGGCCCAAGCCGGACAAAGCCCGTCTCGTGCGGGTGCACGGTGACCCTAGCGCCGCCCAGGAGACGTGCTTTCTCCTGAAGCTGTTCGACGACGTCGTCAGAAGGATTGCCGTAGACGTCGATCGACTCCAGTCGCACGAGCTCGACGAAGTTCCGGAACGCCGGGCCGGCCACCCGGAAATGGGTCGTGAGCGAGTCGGCGTCGGCGTGGACATGGATCACCGAGATCGCTCGGCGATCCTCATCGATATACGCGGCGTACGAGATGATCCGCGGCTCCTCCGCCTCGACCAGGGCGGCCAGCTCGCCGATCCTCGTCGTCAACTCATCGAGCCGACCCTCCACGATCTCCGAGCGGTCGACGTATACGATCGGGCCAGACATGACGACCTCCTTGCGCGCGGGCGAACTTCGCTGGGCCGCGCACGGTGTCACAGAGTCTGCTCCAGCCACTAGGACCGGACTACCCTGACGGCATGAAGAGCGTGATGCCCGGTTTCATCCCGCCGATGCTTGCGACTCTGGTCGCGGCGCCGTTCGACGACCCCGACTGGACGTTCGAGATCAAGTGGGACGGGTTCCGGGTCGAAACGGTCGTGGACGGAGCCCAGGTCCGGCTGTGGACCCGGGGCCAGCAGGATGCGGCGCGATACTTCGGGCCGTTCCTCGAGCCTCCGGCCTGGATCTCCGCCAGGCGGGCCATCGTCGACGGGGAGGTCATCGCGCTCGACGACCGTGGCGAGCCCGACTTCGCGCTGCTTCAGGAGCGGATCAAAGGCCGAGCGCGGGGTGGCACCGCCAACCCCTTTCTGTACGAGGTCTTCGACCTGATGTTTCTCGACGGGCGGTCGCTGCTCGACGAACCCCTCGAGGTCCGTCGCCGACTCCTGGCCGACGTCCTTCGCCCCGATCCGCGCGTGCGGCTCAGCGAGGACATCGCGGGTGAGGGTTTGGCGTTCTTCGAAGCGGCCAGGACGCGTGGACTCGAGGGGATCATGGCCAAGGACCGACGCGCGCCGTACCTTCCGGGGAAGCGCGCGATGACCTGGCAGAAGGTCAAGATCCGGCCCGAGCAGGAACTCGTCGTCGGTGGCTGGACGCGCGGGAGCGGGTCCGCGGTCGATCTCGGGGCGCTGCTCGTCGGTGTCTACGAAGACGGCGCGTTGCAGTACGCGGGCAAGGTCGGTGCCGGGTTCACGCAGGACAGGCGCGCCGAGTTGCTCGCGGCGATGGCGCCGCTCGCCGCGGACGAGCCCCCGTTCGCATCGCCCCCGCCGCGTCCGGTCTCGAAGAACGCCCTGTGGCTCCGACCGGAGCTCGTCATCCGCGCCGAGTTCGCCGGCTGGACCGGCGACGGCCTGGTCCGCCAGGCCGCCTACAAGGGCTTCGACCTCGGCAAGGACCCCCGGAAGGTGCGTCGAGAGGTCCCGCGCAGCTAGCGGTAGATTGGGCCGATGCGCGACGAAGACGGCTACTTCGATGAGCGTGTCGCGGCCAGGTTCGACACCACCTGGGCGGATTTGGCCGAGCGTGCGATCGTCGATCCGATGGTCGACTTCCTCGCCGCACTCGCTGGCAATGGGCGCGCCCTCGAGCTCGGCATCGGGACAGGGCGGATCGCACTGCCTCTGGCCGCACGGGGCGTGGAGGTCCACGGGATCGAGCTGTCCAAAGCGATGACTGCGCGGCTCCGCGCGAAACCCGGAGGAGACGCGATCGCGGTCACGATCGGCGACTTCTCGACGGCCAAGGCTGACGGGCCCTTCCGACTCGTCTATCTCGTCGCCAACACGATCATGAATCTGACGACCCAGAACGCCCAAGTGGCCTGCTTCGCAAACGTGGCCTCACACCTCGAACCGGGCGGCCGTTTCGTCATCGAAGTCGGGGTGCCGGGTCTGCAGCGCCTGCCGCCCGGCGAGCGCTTCCAGGTCTTCGACGCGAGTGCGACCCATTGGGGGATCGATGAATATGACGTGGCGAACCAAGGGCTCATCTCGCACCATTTCTGGACCGGCGAGGGCCGCCTCGAGCAATTCGCGGCGCCGTTCCGCTACGTCTGGCCGGCCGAGCTCGACCTGATGGCGCAGATGGCCGGCCTACGCCTGAGCGAGCGCTGGGCCGGCTGGCAGCACGAACCGTTCACGAGCGACAGCACGAAGCACGTCTCAGTCTGGGAGAAGCCGTCATGAAGGCCGCGATCTGCGAGCGCTACGGGCCGCCAGAGGTCGTCGAGCTGCGGGAGGTCGAGCGTCCCGTCCCGACCGGCGACCAGGTGCTCGTCCGGGTGCGCGCCGCTTCGGTCAACCGCGCCGACCTCGACGGCCTGACGCCCCGGCCAGAGTTCGTGCGCCTGTTCATCGGCCTGCGAGCACCGAAGAACACCAGCGTCGGGATCGATGTCGCCGGCGTGGTCGAAGCCGTCGGGCCGGAGGTGACGCGGTTCAAGCCGGGCGACGAGGTGTTCGCCGATCTCTTCGGCAACGACGGGGGCACATTCGCCGAGTTCGTGTCAGCACCGGAGAAGAAGTTCGAATCGATGCCCGTCGGGATGAGCTTCGAGGACGCGTCGACGCTCCCGCACTCGGCGATCCTTGCCCTCCAGGGCCTCCGACTCCGCAAGGGCCGAACGCCCAAGCCCGGCGACAAGGTGCTGATCAACGGCGCGTCGGGCAACGTCGGTCCGTTCGCGGTCCAGATCGCCAAGTGGATGGGCGCCGAGGTGACCGGCGCGTGCCGCACGTCCAAGGTGGACTTCGTCCGCTCCCTCGGCGCAGACCACGTGATCGATTACACGCAGGTCGACTACACGACGGCCGCCGAACGATACGACTGGATCCTCGACACCGACTCGCACCAGCCGATCCTGCCGTGCGCGCCGCGCCCTGCGCCCCAACGGCGTGTACGTCACGCTCGGCGGGACGTCTGGACCGATCCTCCAGGCGATGCTGTTGGGTCCGCCGCTGTCGCTCGCCAGCGACCGCTACTCGGGACTCGTGCTGTGGTGGAAGCCGTTCAACCCGCCCGACGTGGACAAGCTCAAGGAGCTGATCGCCGCCGGCAAGCTCAAGCCATTCATCGATCGCCGCTACCCGCTGACCGAGGTCGTCGAGGCGCTCCGCCACGTCAACGACGGGCTTGCACGGGGCAAGGTGGTCATCGTCCCGTAAGCGAGCGGCATCTAGGAGGGGAAAACCGCATCAGGCTGCACCTAACCGGCCGGCCAGTCTCGCCGGAGCAACGCATTCCCGCCGTTTGGTGCGTTCGCGCAACCCGCCGCATAGGAAGATAGGCCTATCCTCCGTAGTACCCAGGACCGCCGGGATACGCTCGGCGACACATAACGGATGTTCGGCTCAGCCTCAAGGGGGAGGTCCCGTTCATGTCGCTGCTTCAACGGATGGAGCGCGCTCAACAAGCGATCAAGGCTTCGGAAGCGGCCGCGGCGGCACCGCCCGGCACCGAAGCTCCTGACACCGAGTCTCGCGCGGCGCAACCCGCCGACGTGGCCCTTGTCGAGGCACGATCGGTGTCGCCGGTCGTCACTGACGAATCGCGGCCCCTGGCTCCGGTGCCGATGGCGCACCCGGTGCACAGCGCCCTGAGGCCGGCGCCGGCGCCTGCCCGCGACGACCTCATCCGCGAAGTCCGGCTCCGTCTGCAGTCCGAGGTCGTGGGCGCATTCGCGACGCTGCTCGACGCCAAGGAGACCGAGGTCCAAGGCAAGATCGAAGGGCTGGTCGATCGCGTGATCGGCCAGTTCGGGTTCGCGGTCACCGGCGACGAGCGATCGCGCCTGGTCGGCGAGATGGTCCACGACGTGACCGGTTTCGGGCCGCTCGAGCCTCTGCTCGCCGACCCGAGCATCACCGAGGTCATGGTCAACGGCGCGAGCCACATCTACATCGAACGACGCGGGAAGATCGAGCAAATCGATAGCGTCTTCCTCAACGACGAGCACGTCCTCCGCGTCATCGACCGGATCATCACCCCGCTCGGCAGGCGGATCGACGAGAGCAGCCCGCGGGTCGATGCGCGTCTGCCCGACGGCTCGCGCGTGAACGCCGTCATCGAGCCGTTGTCGCTGGTCGGTCCGGTCATCACCGTCCGGAAGTTCGCCCAGACGCCGTACACGGTCGATGATCTGATCAAGTTCGGCACAGCAACGCCCGACATGTTCGCCTTCCTCCACGCGTGCATCGAGGCACGTCTCAACCTGTTCGTGTCCGGTGGCACCGGGTCCGGCAAGACCACCACGCTCAACGTGCTGTCGTCGTTCATCCCCAACGATGAACGGATCGTCACGATCGAGGACGCTGCCGAGCTCCAGCTCCGCCAGGATCACGTCATCACCCTCGAGTCGCGGCCGCCCAACCTCGAAGGCGAGGGCGAGATCACGATCCGGAGCCTGCTGCGCAACGCGATGCACATGCGACCCGACCGGATCATCGTCGGCGAGTGCCGTGCGGGTGAGGCGCTCGACATGCTCCAGGCGATGACGACCGGCCACGACGGGTCGCTGTCGACCGGCCACGCCAACAGCCCCAAGGACATGCTCCGCCGTCTCGAGACGATGGTCCTGATGACCGGCTACCAGCTACCGCTGCGGGCGATCCGCGAGCAGACCGCCTCGGCCGTCGACCTGATCGTCCACACGGCGCGGCTCAAGGACGGCTCGCGCAAGATCATCAACATCACCGAGATCTACGGGATCGAGGACGACGAGATCCTCACCCAGGACATCTTCACGTTCGTCCAGACCGGGTACAAGGACGGCAAGATCGAAGGCGCCTTGAAGCCGACCGGCATCCGCCCGAGCTTCATGGGCCAGTTCAAGCGGGCCGGTGTCGAGCTGCCTCCCGGCGAGTTCGGTATCCCGCCCGAGGACCCCGCCAACCCGACACGACCGAAGAAGAGCCGGTTCGGCGCGCGGACCTCGTCCCAGGCCGAGCTCACCGCCGTGCCGGTCGGCGACGGGCGCACGGTCGTCGCGGGCGGCATGGTCTACATCTCGTCGATCGGACCGGTCGACCACGAGACGGGCCAGGTCGTCACGGGATCAGTCAAGGATCAGACCCGCCTCTGCATGGCCAACCTGAGCGACCGGCTCGAAGGCGTCGGGAGCTCGCTCGAGAAGGTCGTGTGGGCGAACTGGTCGCTGAAGGACCCGACCGACTTCGACGAGTTCAACGAGGAGTGGGTCCGCTGGTTCCCGGCCGACGCCCCGCTGGGCCAATGCACGATGATGCCACCGCTTCAACGGCGTGCGGGCTTCCGGGTCTCGCTGGGGGTGATCGCGCAGCTCTAGCGGCTCGCGTCGCCAGCAAACGGCCCGGGCTACGGGCTCCAGAAGCCGATGTCGCCTTCGAGGGCGACCGGCGGCTCGCCGTCCGGGAAACGGACCGTCAGCTGCGTCGAGCCGTCCGGGAGCGCCTCCGGCAGGAGGAACGACGAGCTGTCCGGCGCCCAGATCCGATGGCTCAGGGCGTACTGGTCGAAGTAGATCAGGAAGGTCTCGATGAAGCGCTGGCCGGGCTGGACGACGGGCTGCGATCGGACCCTGCCGCTCGCCACATCGACGAACACGAGGTGAGGTTCGTTGTCGACCGGCGTGGGGGAGGGGGCCGGGCTCGCGCCCGATGCCGAGCCGATGGCCGGCTGCACCCGGAGCGCGGCGATCGTCCGACCATCGGGCGACCACCAGAAGCCGACGACGAAGCCGTCGAGCAGAGTCCGGACCTCACCCGAAGCCGCATCGATGAGGCGCAGCGGACCGATGGGAAAGCCGACGTCCGGTGGGACCGGTTCGTTCGGGCCGATCGTTGCGAGCGTCGTGCCTGTCGGGTCGAACGCCATCGCCGACGGGCCGAACACAGTCATCGCGTGCTCGCTCGACCCGTCGCGCGCCGCGACGACGATGGCGCTCTCCGTGCGATCAGGACCGCGGACGAACGCGATCGATGTCTGGTCCCGGTTCACGACGGCCGAGCGGAACTCGCCAGGATCGGTCAGCGCCTCGCCCGTGGCGACGCCATCGAGCCCGATCTCGCCGAGGAATGCCTCCGGGCCGACCCCGATGTGCGCGATCAGCCGGTCCCGCCCGATCCAGTCGTAGTAGAACGGGTTGCCCGTACGGACCGTGGCACCCGGCCCGCTGCCGTCGACCGGGGCGCTGCCGTCGATCGGGGCGATACGCAAGGCAAGGACGTTGCCCTCGGTCGCGAGGAACGTCAACGCCTCGCCATCGGGCGCCCAGAACAGGTAGAACGGCGCGATCTGCTCGTTGTGGAGAAGGACGACCGGGTCGACCGGGTCGCCGGACGACGCAGGGTCGAACACGACGACCTCGGTGCCCGTCCCGCTCGCGCGCACCGCCGCGATCCGTGAGCCGTCGGGCGACCATGTCGGGAACCCGTACGTTCCGTTCGCCGCGTCGGACAGCAGGGTCTGCTTCCCATCGGCGTCGACGATCGACAGCGAACCATCGGAGGCGCGAACGGCGAGGGAGCCGGTCGACGCGATCGGCTGGTCGCTCCTCGGGGACACCGTAGGCGCGACGCTCGCGATTGCCGGTGAGGGGTTGGCGCTCGCAGTCTCGGTGGAGGCAGGGCTTGCCGACGGCGCCGGCCCGCCACACCCCGCCACGACGACACTGATGATCGCGACCGCCATCACGAACGCGCGGGAACCGTTGGGCGCCATCGTCTAACGATACGCGGCGGCCGCCGTGGCGGATCCTGTCGCCGAATCGCTAGCCGGGGAAGGCGCGCGGGATTACCGTATCGACAGCCGCACACGGAGTGCGGCCCACATTCCAACGGGTGCGTCCCACGATGGTCGAGACACTCGAGCTCGGTCGCGACGCGGTCGACCGCCACGCCTGGGCGGAGGCCGTGGAGGTGTTCGGCGCGGCCGATCGCGATGGCGGCCTGGGGCCGGACGAACTGGAGCTGCTGAGCACGGCCGCGTGGTGGGCGGGACGTCCCGACGAAGCCTCGGACGCGCTCGAGCGCGCGTTCTCCGGCTACGCCGACGCGGGCCGATCGAGTGACGCCGCCCGCGTGGCGATGCTCCTCGCGTATCAGGCCTTCCGCCGTCGGAACGAGTCGATCGGCGGCGGGTGGCTCGCTCGGGCCGCGCGGCTGCTCGAATCGGAGCCAGAGTCGGCGCTGCACGCACGATTCCTCGTCTTCCAGTCGCTCGGGGCGCTGATGGAGACCCGCATCGCCGAAGGGATCGAGCTCGCCGATCAAGCGATGGAGATGGCTCGCAAGCACGATGACCGGAGCGCCCTGTACATGGCCATGAGCTTCAAGGGCATGGCCGAGGTCTTCGCGGGCAACTGGCAGGCGGGCCTCGCCCTCATCGACGAGGCTGCGACCGCGGCGTCATCCAATCAGCTCGACCTCCGGGTCGCGAGTGATATCTGGTGCAACACCATCGCCGCCTGCCGGAACGCCGGCGACTACAAGCGGGCGGCCCAATGGGTCGAGGAAGGCGAGCGCTGGATGCATCGCCAGTCGGTGGGCGGCTACCCAGGCATCTGTCGCGTCCACCGTGCCGAGCTCAAGATGCTCCGTGGGCGATGGTCGGAGGCCGAGCAGGAGGCGCGCCAGGCGTGTGACGAGCTCGAGCAGTTCGGTCTCCTGGATGCCGTCGGCTACGCCCACTACCAGGTCGGCGAGGTCCGGCTGCGCATGGGCGACCTCGAGGCGGCTGCCGAGGCATTCGATCGGGCGTACGAGTACGGCCACGACGCCCAGCCCGGCCTGTCGTTGCTGCAGCTGGCCCGTGGTGAGGTCGACGAGGCGGCGAAGTCGATCGGCCGCGCGCTCGCCGTGGCTGCGGGCAGTGGAGGGCCCGCCGATCGAGCGACCCGGGCCCGGCTGCTCCCCGCTCAGGTGGACATCGCCCTCGCCGCCGGCGACCTCGATACGGCGGGACCAGCGGTCGCAGAGCTGGAGTCGATCGCAGCCGAGTTCCAGAGGCCCGTGTTCGAAGCCGGCGCCCTCACGGGTCGAGGCGAATTGCTCCTTGGAGAGGATCGGCCGTCGGAGGCCTCGCCCATCCTGGGGACGGTCGTGGCGGCTGTGGCAGGAGACGGACCTGCCGTACGAGAGCGCCCGAGCGCGCCTGCGGTACGCAGAGGCGTTGACGGCGGAAGGAGACCAGGAAGCCGCTCGCCGCGACCTGCGCGCCGCCCGCACCGCGTTCGAGCGGCTCGGCGCTACGCTCGACCTGAAGCGGGTCGACGAGCTCCTGGGAGATGACGCAGCGGCCTCGACGAGCACGGTCGAAACGGGTCACGAAGACGTTCATGTTCACCGACATCGTCACGTCGACCGACCTGGTGGGGTTGATCGGCGACGACGCCTGGGGCGAGCTCTTGCACTGGCACGACCGGGAGCTCCGGTCCGCCTTCGCGCAGCACCGCGGCGAGGAGGTCAACTCGACCGGCGACGGGTTCTTCGTCGCCTTCGAGCGGGCGATCGATGCGATGGAATGCGGGGTCGATATCCAGCGACGCCTGACGCGGCACCGCCGCGAGCACGGGTTCGCGCCGCGGGTGCGGATCGGTCTCCACACGACGGAGGCCACCCGCGAAGGCCGCGACTACACGGGTCGTGGCGTGCATGTCGCCGCCCGGATCGGTGCGGCCGCGGCGGGCGATGAGATCCTGGTCTCCGAAGCGGCGATGGTCGGCATCGGGTCGCCGCGTTTCGGGCTGTCAGACCCGCGTCAGCTCAGCCTCAAGGGCGTCGAGGAACCGGTCGAGGTCCGTAGCGTCGACTGGCGGTAGCCGCGCGATCGATCGCAGCGAGGTTGCTCGTCTCAGCTCGAGCACGGAAGCAGTCCGGCGGCGTCCTTCGCCTCCAGGATCCGCAGGGCCGACTGATCGATCCGGCCGCGGAACGCCGCGTCGCTCTTCTCACGCTCGGCCACAGCTTGGGCCATCGGCACGGCCACGTCGATCGGGCCCAGGACGATCATGTCGCCCCCGGCCGCGATGAAATCGATCGCTCGCTGCCCAGGCGTCATGTCCGCGACCGCGTCGGCCGTGAGGCTGTCGGACATGACCACACCCGCGAAACCGAGATCGCGGCGGAGGACGCCCTCGATCACCGTCGTGGAGAAGGCGGCCAGATGATCGGGGTCGATCCGTTCATAGGTCGCGAGCGAGATCATCACGAATGGAACGTGGCTGTCGACCGCGCGGGCGAACGGCCTCAGGTAGGGGTCGTCTGGCGTCGTCACCGTATCGACGACCGAGCTCGTGAAGTCCGTGTTGCCCTTGACCCGGCCGAGGCCCGGGAAGTGCTTGACCGTCGTCGCGACGCCGGCCGCGCGCATGCCTTCGATGAACGCCACGACATGCGTCGCGACGACCGACGGGTCGCTGCCGTACTCGCGCTTGAGCTGGCCGATCGGAGCGTTCTGTGCCTCCGTGCCGGCGGGAACGACGTCAGCCACTGGCGCGAAGTCGAGGTTCACGCCCGCGGCGAGTAGCTGTCGGCCCCACGCGGCAGCCTTGGTCCGGAGGTCCGCTGGCTGGAGCTTCCCCTGGGCGACCGCGGACGGGATCGTGCCGAAGCCCGGACCCGCCAGTGCCTGGATCAGGCCGCCTTCCTGGTTGGCGGCAACGAAGAAGCCGACGCGGGCGGTCGCGTCCTCCGTGGCAAGCGCCTGGATCGCATCGGCGACCTTGCGCACGCCCGCGACGCCGATCGTCGTCCTTGCGCGGTACCAGACCGATCCGAAGTGGTTCGCGACGATCGCCTGGCGTGACGCTGTGTCGAGCCGGTCGTTGGCGAGACCGACATTGAAGAGCTGACCGATGCGCTGCGCCTCGGACATGCCGGCAAGGGTCTGGCTCGCGCACGAGGCGACCGTGGATGCAGTCGGTGTCGGGGCTGCGAGCGACGCTGTCGGCGAAGGTGTCGCAGGAGTCGAGGCTGATGGCGTCGGTGAGGGAGACTGTTCACCTGAGCACCCGGCGGCGATGCCGACGGTGAGCAGCACGGCCAGCACACGCTTCGCGCGCCGGGTTCCCAGGCTCATGCGGACGCGTCGGAGTCTGTCGTGTGATGGTCCGGACGGGCGTGTCGGGCCCGCTGTGCGGCGAGCCGGTCGTGCGCTTCGGCGAGGAGCGGCACCACGGTCTCGGCGAAGGTGGAGGCGCTCGGGCTGAGGATCGCGACCCAATGCTGGCGGGCATAGTCGGGATGGGGAAGCAGCCGGTCGAGCTCCGTGAAGTCCGGATCGGCGATCGACCCGACGAGGCGGTCGAACGTCGGCCGGCTCAGGCCGAGACTGACCCGAAACACCCCGGGCCGCGACAGCTCGCTGACCCGATCCGTGTCGTCGCTCCAGACGAGAGTCGCGAAGTTCGGCCAGTGCTTCTCGGGGTCGACTGAGAAGAAGGCCATCCCGTCGATCGCCACGACGTCTGCGTCGGGGTAGGTCGTGGTGATGTACTCGGTGATGGCGTCCGGGTCGGGACCGGCCGGGTCGTGTGAACTGGTCATGTCCCGAGCGTAGGACATGCATGTCAAGCCCGCCTGGCAGGGTCTCGGTTGCTATCCTCCGGCCGGTGCGCCTCCATCCTGGCCTCGCCATCGAGACGATCGCACCGTCCCGGCTCGGCCGGAGCTTTCGCTGGCTCCTCGCGTCCTCCGTCATCACCAACGTCGGTGACGGGATCGCGCTCGCCGCCGGTCCGCTCCTGGTCGCCGCCCTGACCCGCGACCCACTCCTGGTGTCGATGGCGCTGCTGAGCCAGCAGCTCCCGAACCTGCTCTTCGGCATCCCGGCCGGTGCCATCGCCGACCGCTTCGACCGCCGTCGCATCATCGCCGGCGTGAACCTCGCCCGGGCGGCCGTGCTGGCGATCCTGGCGGGGACGATCGTCGGCGGATCCGTGAGCATCGCGGTCGTGCTGCTCGCCCTGTTCGTCCTCGGGACAGCCGAGATCTTCGCGGACGTCGCCAGCAACAGCCTCCTGCCGCGGGTCGTGGGGCGCCAGGACCTGGGCGTCGGCAACGCGCGCCTGACGAGCTCGTTCCTCTTGACCAACCAGCTGCTGGGACCGCCGATCGGCGCGTTCCTGTTCAGCGTCGGGATAGCGTTGCCGTTCGCGGCCAACGCCGCGTGTTTCGCGCTCGGTGGGTTGCTGGTCATGCGCGTCGTGACGGATATCGCGGAGACCGCCACCGAGCGGGCGGGGGAAGGGCGGAACCTGCGGGCCGAGATGGTCGAGGGCCTTCGCTGGCTCATCGCGCATCCCCCGATGCGGACTCTGGCCCTCACGATCGTCGCGTTCAACGTCACCTACGGCGCAGCCTGGGCCGTGCTGGTGCTGTACGCCAGCGAACGTCTCGGGATGGACGCGGTCGGCTTCGGCCTGCTCACGACCGCCATCGCGATCGGCGGGATCGTCGGGACAGCGAGCTACGGTCGCCTCGAGAAACGGTTCGCGCTCGCGGACATCATGCGCGTGGGCCTCCTGATCGAGACGTTCACCCATCTGGTCCTCGCCCTCACGACGTCACCGGTGGTCGCGCTGGTGACGATGGTTGTCTTCGGCGCCCACGCGTTCGTATGGGGCACGACCTCGACCGTGGTGCGCCAGCGCGCGGTGCCAGACGAGCTCCTCGGCCGGGTCACCGGCATCTACATCGTCGGGGTGGTCGGTGGAATCGTGGTCGGCACGCCGATCGGCGGCCTGCTCGCTCGCGAGTTCGGCATCACGGCGCCGTTCTGGTTCGGCTTCTTCGGGTCGGCGCTACTCGTGGCGCTCCTGTGGCGCGAGTTCGACCACATCGTCCACGCCAGCGAGGCGTGAGGCGGGTCAGCGTGTCGCGACGGCGGTCACGGCGAACTGCGCGCGGCAACCGACGGATGGCGTGTCGTTCTTGAAGTAGTGATAGACGGTGCAGGCGCTCGCCGCCGGATGGTTGAACTGGCCGGTGACGTCCACGGGGACACCGTAGGGCATGGGATCCGGGTATGTGCCGAGTGGGTCGGCATGGAGCTCCAGCATCGAGTTCTCGTCGAACGTCCCTTCCTCCGGAACCAGGAATGCGAAGCTTCGGTCGAACCATTCCGGCTGGAGAGACTCTCCTCCGGTGTCGGCTTCGCACCACATCGCGGATCGAAGTTCGGGCGACTTCTGACAGTCGAGGATGCGCGCGCCGAGCGTCAGCGGCTTGCCACCGAAGCAAGCAAGGGCCGTGACACTGTCCATCGCGACGAGCTCGTTGACGACTGTCGGCGCCGGCGGACAGGCGGGACTGGCCGGCTGGATCCAGGCCTCACCGCTCTTGTCCGCTGCGGCGACCCAGCCGTCCTCGACGATCTCCTCGTCGACGGTGTCGCCGGGCGGCGTCAGGTCGACGTCGAACGTCAGGACCTCATACCACTCGTAGCCGGATGCGCCGACCGGGCCATCCACCACGTATAGCTTCGTTCCCGGCTGGAGCAGCGGCTCGAGGACGATCGACGTGTCGCTGACACCCGGCGCCGATCGAACGCGCAGATCGTCGGTGACGACCTCGGCAACGGACTCGAGCGCGACCTGACCGGAGGCAGTGGGACTCGGGGCGGCGACTGGCGATGGCGAGGAGCCGTCGCTCGACGCGCTTGTTCCGGCTGAGGCGGAGGGAGAGGTCCCGGGAATTGCGGGCGACGACGGGCCCGACGACTGGTCAGCCGATCCGCATCCCACGACGATCAGACCGACCAGTACGAGGCTTGCCAAGCGACGCATCGACCATCCCCTGACGACTGGCGGTCACGGTAGACGGTGCGTCAAGGCACCGCAACCGGAGACGCTTCAACCGGCCTGAGACACTGAGAGGGTGAAGCCACGCGTCTCAGTCGCCACCATCAGAGTCGACGCGGCGGACGGAACGTTCGAGATCGGTCGGGACGAATTTCCGCAGTTCGCTTTCCTCAATAAGGTCGGCGTGCACGTCCAGTCGGAGCGGGTGAGGGTCGCGAACCCGGACCCGGCCTATGTCAAGACGGCCCTGGTCGCGCTTGCCGAGGCGTGTCTGCAACTCGACGTGCCGGAGGCATCCGTCGCGTTCGTCGACACGGTCGTGCCGCCGCCGACCTCGGGGCTCCGGTACGGATTCAAAGGCGCTTTCACGACCGACTTTCCGACGATGATCTGGGTGTTCGCGAACTGGACGACGCTCGAGGAACTACGGGTCACCGTGCGCCACGAGGCCGCCCACCTCGCCTTTGCCCGGACCCATACCGCCGAGGAGTCCGAGGGTCATTCCGGACCATCGGAGGACTTCGCGTTGGCATTCGAGCAGACGGCGGGCTTGACGGATCCGGTCGACCTGTCGATCGAAGAGACGCCCTGAGCCAACCTCTCAGACGTGCTGGTCGACGAGGATCGGATTGCCGTCCGGGTCGACGACGATGAAGCTGCCCGGGCCGGACTCGGACTCGTCGACCTCGCTGACGAACTCGACGCCCTTCTCCTTCAGTCGTCGCTGGAGCTCGCGGATGTCGGTGAATGACTCGACGGCGGTGGCGTCGCTGTCCCAACCGGGATTGAACGTCAGCGTGTTCCTCTCGAACATCCCCTGGAACAGCCCGATCACGTGGTCGCCGTTCTTGAGGATCAGCCAGCCTTCCGCGGCGTTGCCCATGACTGACAGGAACCCGAGCTTCTCGTAGAACCGCCTGGATTCCTCCAGATCCTTCACGGACAGGCTCACCGAGAACGCGCCAAGGTCCATGTCCGTCAGTGTACCGAAGCGTCGATCGCGTACGTTCCGCCGCCCATTTCTGGACGTTTTGCCCAGCGTGATCCGGGGGTCCTCGGCGTCGTGTAGGCATGGCGGTCGCCCGAACCGCCGACACAGACGGAGTTCACGGTGTCCAGGATCGTCCTGGCGGCCACGATGGTCGCCGCATTCTCATTGGCTGCTTGTGGTGCAGCCCCGGTACCGCCGACGCTGCCTCCGGCGAGTTCCGCTCCTCCGATGACGCCAGCACCTCCGATGACGCCCGCTCCTCCGGCGAGTCCCGCCGATCCCTCGGCGGAACCCTCTGTCCCGCCGCCGGCCAACGTACCGTCGCCTCGCGTCACCCCGCTGCCGGCCGACCCAGGGTCGCTCGATGACTTCACGGTCGCCGAGCGCTACCTGTTCGACGGCGTCCTCCGCGGAGCGACCGAGTGCCAGCCCGCCGGCGGCAGCGACGATATGCCAAGGGACGCGATCGCCGGCATCGAGTGCGCGTCGTCCGATCCGGCCATCTCTCGCATCGGCTTCTATCTCTTCGAGAACGACGCGGCCATGGTCGATGCCCATGTGTGGCGTATGACCGCCGAGGGCGTCGCGCTCGACTCGGGTTCCTGCTCCGACGGCGAGGCCGAGAGCGCTTACACACCGGGGGAGGGGATGATCCCGTCCCGAAGTGGCTGCTTCATCGACGGGGATGGCATCGCCATCTACCGGGCGACGCTGCCGGGATCACACGTGTCGATCAACATCCGCGGCCTGTCCGCCGACATGCGCCTGCTCGAAGACTTCGCGTGGTTCGGCAATCAGGACACGCCCGGCAGTCCGACGCTGTGGGGCGAACCCAGCTGACGAGACGGTGGACAGACGCGCCCGGTGCATCATCCGGGCGCGTCAGTCGATCGGGAGGCGCGTGAAGGTCGATCCGACGAAGGCCGACCGGCGGAAAAATGAACCGAATCGCCCCACGCGACGCCCTATCGAGCAGAGGCCCCAGCGAGGGACCAGAGCGCCAAGCCGCTGACGCCGGCGCGGACCGACCCCTGATGGGTCGCTGGTGGGGCACGAGGGGAACGGAGGGACGCGATGACCGATCACGAGCGGCGTTCGCGGGCGCGATCCGCGCTCTCAGCACCCAGGGCGCTCGGCGCCGACTATGACGCACCGATTCGAGGAAAGACGTCATGACGCACTCCCGGCATCGTTCGAGAACCAGACGTTGGCTGTCGGCACCGGTCGTGGTCGCATTGATCGCCATTTCGATGCTGATCCCGGCCACATCGGTCGCGGCCCGCGAGCCGACCAACATGGTCCTCGAGTGGAACCTCAATGCGGTCAGCGCGATCGGCAACGCCCCAGACGCGACGCCGCCCGGCCTCGGCCAGCCGCCCCCGCTCGCGCCGATCCACCTCGCGATGGTCCACGGCGCGATCTACGACGCCGTCATGGCGATCGTCGACACCCACGAGCCGTACCTGAAGGGACTCAACGCGCGGAGGTCGTCCTCCCAGGCGGCTGCCGTCGCCGCAGCGGCGCGCGGGGTCCTCGTCGGCCTGAGCTCTGCGTCGCCTGCGGTCACGGCCAGCGTGGAAAGCCTCTATGCCACGTCCCTCGCGAAGATCCCCAACGGAAGGAACAAGACGCGCGGGATCACGGTCGGCCGCGCCGCCGCGGCAGCGATGCTCGCCAACCGGGCGAATGACGGCCGCTTCGGCACCTCGGTGTTCGCTACGGGCACCGCCCCCGGCCAGTGGCGGCTCGTCCCGCCAGCTCAACGCCAACGCGTTCCATTGGGTGGGTTCGGTCAGGCCGTTCACGCTGAAGCGCCCGGACCAGTACCGGATCGGGCCGCCTTTCCCCCTTGCCAGTGTCGACTACGCCAGGGAGTTCAACGAGGTCAAGCGGCTCGGTGGGGCGAGCTCGACGCGGACCCCCGCGCAGGCAACGCTCGCCAGCTGGGCGTCGGTCAATCCCTTCCCGATGCTCAACCGTGGCCTCCGCGAGATCGCGGTCAAGCGCCACCTCTCGACGAGCCAGCAGGCACGGCTGTTCGTGATGACGAGCATGACGACAGCTGATTCCTTGATCGCCTGTTGGGAGAACAAGGACCACTGGGGCTTCTGGCGCCCCCAGACAGCGATCCAGGAAGCGGCGAACGACGGGAACCCGGCGACCTTGGCCGATCCCGGCTGGACGTCGCTGATCCCGAACCCCGGCTACCCGGATCCACCGTCGGGCTTCAACTGCTTGACGTCCGGGATGATGAACGCCGCACGCGCGTACTTCGGCACGAACAGGATGACGTTCGACCTGACCAGTATCGGGGCGTCGCCTGTCACTCGCCACTACACGCGGTTCAGCGGCCCCATCAACGACGCGATCAACGGTCGCGTCCTGGTCGGCCTTCATTTCCGACGGGCCGACGTCCAGGGAGCCTGGCTCGGCGAGAGGGTCGCGCGATGGCTCTCGACCCGCTTCTTCGAGCGACAGGACTGACCACCCAGACCACCTAGCAGACACGCGTACCCCCGGCCCTTGGAATGGGCCGGGGGTTCGTCGTGCTCTGTCCGAACGACACGCGCGGGTCATCATGGTCCGCTGGCCCCGCTCGGCAAACGCGGCACCCCCATACTCCGCACACCGCCGGCTCCTGACCTGCGGCTCCTGCACGAGGTGTCTTCCGTGGCCACGCAACGCTTCGAGTCGTCCGTCACCGCGGTGTCCTGGATCCCGTCCGAGGCCATCAGCGGGCCATCGAAGATCCCGTTCGAGTTTGGCGTCACCCATTACGACGAGCCGCCGCCGGATCAGCTGGAGGATATCGAGCAACTCCGGACGAGCGACCGCTTCCGCGAAGCGAACGAGCTACGCGGCTTCATCGAGGTCGAGGACGGACCGGATCGTGCACGCCGGCCACCTCGGCATGGGCCACATCGGCGCGACGACCGTCCGGGTCGGCCCGGCGGCCATGCGGTTCCCCGCGGTCCAGCTCCCGGACATCCAGGCCGAGCCCGAGATCGGCGAATCGTCCGCCCGCTTCGTCCAGACGGTCGGCGGCCGGATGGGCCTTCCGACGCCGCGCCCGGTGCCGCACAAGCCATTCGTCCAGTTCTGGCCCTCGATCGCGTGGACGACCCTGGCCCTGACGATCAACGCGGACGGCACCTCGAGCCACGAGCTCATTGGCGCGAGCCCCTTCCCCCGTCACTGGGTCTACGACAACAAGGGGCGGCTCGTCCAGAAGTCCGGCGTGATCGACTTCGGGAAGTGGTTCACGGACTCCTTCGGCGAGCGCACGCCTTGGGGCGCGCAGGATTCCCCGGCGGTCGTCGCCGCGGTCGAGTCGGCGCTGGAGCGATCGCTGTCGAGCTCGATCATGGGCAGCGGCGCAAAGCCGAAGATCCGCACGATCCCCGAGGGCGAGAGCCTCGTTCGACAGGGCCAGGCAGGCACGGAGGTGTTCCTGATCCTGGACGGGATCTTCGTGGTCGAGGTCGACGACAATGAGGTCGCCGAGATCGGGCCTGGCGCGGTGGTGGGCGAGCGAGCCGTCCTCGGAATCGGCAAGCGGACGGCGACGTTGTGGGCGCGGACGCCGGGCCGCGTGGCGGGCGTTCCCCACGGCACGCTCGATCCGCAGGCGCTCGGCGGCCTCGCGGCGACCCGCCAGCGCGGGGAGTAGCGCTGTTGGCCGCGCAACCCCGGCAGGCAGTCTCAGCGATCCGACGTCCTCGCCTCGAACAGCTCCCACTCACCGGGCACGCCACGCAAGCTGACCCGCCGAGCGGGCTGAACGCCAGGTCGGTGCCGGTCGCGAGGTCGCGCACCGTCTTGGTCACGACCACCTGGCCGCTGTCCGCCGGCGAGCAACCGCGCGGCGATATGCACGGCGATCCCTCCGATGCCGGTCTCACGGCGCTCGATCTCGCCGGTGTGGATACCCGCCCGGATCTCGACGTCGAGGCCCCGCGCCGCCTCGACCAGCTCGAAGGCGCAGCGAAGGGCTCGGGTGGGCGAGTCGAAGACCGCCATGACGCCATCGCCCGAGAACTCGACGTTCTGGCCGTGCCACCGCTCGACCTCGCCGTGGACCACTCGATGGTGCTGCTCCAGGAGCTTCCTCCAGCCCGGTCGCCCATCGCGGCCGCCCGACCGGTCGAGTCGACGATGTCCGCGAAGAGGACGGTCGCCAGCGTTCGGTCGATGTCTTCCGCTGCCTGTAGGGAGCGGACCTGCTCGTTCGTCCACCGGTATTCCTCGACGAAGCGGCTCGTCGGCACCTCGGGGTCGGGCGCGTAGGTCAGAAGGACGACGCCCGGGCGAAGGTGCGCGACCGACCAGGCGCAGGTGGTGCGTGTCGATGCGGTCTCGGAACAGGCGCTTGCCGCTGCCCAGGATGACCGGGTAGACCAGCAGCCGATATTCGTCCACCAGGTCGTGGCGCAGGAGCTCGTCGACCAGGTCCGGACTGCCGAACACCATCAGTCGCCGCCCGGCTGCGCCTTCAGCTTCGCGACCTGGGCGGCCACGTCCCCCGAGATGATCGTGGTGTTGTTCCAGTCCGCCCGTTTCAACGTGTTGGACACGACGTACTCGGGATGAGTTCATCTGCTCGGTCATTCGGGATCGCCGCTGCTGGCCGTCGGCCAGAACGCTCCAGGTACCAGGTCCAACGGCCCAGCAGGAATGGCGTGGGCCGACATCGCCTGGGCCTTGTTGTATACCTGGTCCTCGTCGGTCTGGACGCGGAGTGCCCAGGCGTTGCGTCCGCTCCGATGCTCGTCGAACCCGGGCGCCTCGACGATGCCGTCGAGGGTCACGAAGGAGTCACAACCAGCTTCATAGGCTCAAGACTAGACCGCCCGCGAGACACGGATACGCCCACCCGACCGTGCCGAGTGGGCGCGGGATTCGCTGGATTGGAGGTCAGTCCGCGAGGACCTCGCGAAGCTTGGCGGCGAAGGCATCCGGTTCGCCGGACTGGCCGTACTCGCCACCGAAGAAGCCGCCGTGGTCGCCCGGGAAGAGAACGGCCTCGGTGCCCAGTCCCTCGGCGGCGGCGACCGCGCCGCGGTACGCCAGCGGGCCCTCCGACTCCACACCGGCGGCCATCACGATCCGCGTCGGGCCGCACTGAGCGCCTCGAAGTCGGGCTCGTATTCGGTGCAGGTGATGATGTTCTGTCCAGCAGCGTGTCGGTGCGGTTGCCGTCGTCCTCGGTCGGCAGCCCGAACATCGCCGGGTCCGGCGCGGGCTGGCTGGCGAAGTCCGGACCGAACAGTCCCTGGTGGCTCACGATGGCGATGAACTGCGCCATGCCGGCACCGAACCCGTCGCTGCTGGTAGGCGTCGCTGACCGACGGGCAGCCGCCAGGGCGCCTCGCGATCGGGCAGGATCGACGCAAGCGGCGGCTCGTGCGCGACGAGCGTCCGGACCTGCTCCGGGTGCTTCGCGACCAGGGCGAGCGCGTTCACCGCCCCGCCGCTGCTCGCGAAGAGGTCGACCGGGCCGGAGTCGAGCGCGTGATGATCCGGTGCAGGTCGTCGGCGTGCTGCTCGGGCGTGGACTGGGTGGCGGGATCGGCCTTGGTGCTGCGCTCGACGCCCCGCGGGTCGTAGGTCACCACGGTGCGGTCGGGGAAGTGGCTTGCGAGGGTGACGAACCCGCCGGCGCCCATCGGCGATCCGATCATGAGCAACGCCGGGGCAGGGGAGTCGGCCTTCCGGATGTCGTACGTGAGCGTGGCGCCGGGGACGTCCAGGGTCTGCGTGGTCGGCGCGGTCATCGTGGTCATCGTGCGCTCCTCGGGGTGGTGGCGGTCTTAATCGGCGAGGATGGCGTCGATCTGGCCGACGGCCTGGGTAAGGCCCTCTTCCATGCCCATGGCCAGGACCTGCTCCATGGCCTCGGTGCTCGGGAAGCGGCTCTCGATGGACATCCGCGTGCGGCCGGCCTCGATCGGTTCGATCGTCACGCGGACCTCGTTGCGCGGGAAGGCGTCGTTCGGCGTGCCGTCGTCGTTGCGCGAACCCGTCGATGAAGACGAGCCGCGTCGGCGGATCGGCCTCGACGATGTCCCAGAACCCGCGCGGCTGGTCGCCACTCGGCCCGGTCATGTGGTACTCGACGTGGCTGCCGGGCGTCAGGTCGTGGGCCGTAAAGGTGGCGGGGTAGGTTGGTGGGCCCCACCAGCGCTCGAGCTGGCGCGGATCGGCCCACAGCTCCCAGACGCGCTCTGGCGACGCGTCGAACTCGGCCGACAGGGTCATGGTCAGGGCTTCGGGATCCTTGCGGACGGCGGTGACAGTCATCAGACGATCTCCTTGCTGCGGGTGATGAGGTCGGTCATGCGGTCGATGCGACCGCGCCACAGCGCCTCGTACTGGTCGAGCAGGCCGCGCGCCAGGCGGAGCCCCTCGATGTTCGTGCGCACGACCTTGCGGCGGCCGCTGCGCTGCTTGGTGATCAGGCCGGCGCGCTCGAGCACGGCGACGTGCTTCTGCACGGCCGCGAAGCTCATGGCGTAGTGCCCGGCCAGCTCGGCGACGCCTTCGTTGCCGTTCAGTGCGCGCAGCACGATGTCCCGCCGGGTGGCATCGGCCAGGGCCGCGAAGACGTGATCGGCGTCGAAGGTGGCCTCCATTGATACAACCATACGGTTGTATGACGCGTCCGTCAAGCGACCCTGCGCGTCTAAGGGCCGCGGCTTCCGGCAGACTGGCTCGCATGTTTGTCCGACCGACGCGAGCCCAGGCGGCCCGCTCTCGACGGACGTTCACCGGCGAGATCATCACGGCCGAGCGACGAATACGACGAAGCCCGGCGGGTCTGGAACGCAATGCTCGATCGTCGACCCGCCCTGGTCGTGCGACCCGAGCGTGGGGGAGGTCGCCGTCGCGATCCAGTTCGCCCGAGAGCGGGACCTCGAGATGGCGGTTCGGGGCGGTGGTCACAGTCCGGCCGGGCATTCGACCACCGACGGCGGCCTCGTCATCGACCTCGCCCGGATGCACGGCGTCACGGTGGATCCGGCGCGCGGATGGCTCGGACCAACGGCAGGGCGCTGCTCGGCGAGCTCGACGTCGCGGCCCAGGACCACGGGCTCGTGTGTCCGACCGGGGTCATCGGCCACACCGGTGTCGCCGGCTTGACGCTCGGTGGCGGCGTGGGGCGGCTCCAGCGGCGGCTCGGGCTGACGATCGACAGCCTTCGGGCGGTCGAGGTGGTGATTGCCGACGGGCGGATCGTGCGCGCCAGCGCGACCGAAGAGCCCGACCTGTTCTGGGGCATGCGCGGAGCTGGATGGAACTTCGGGGTCGTGACGAGCATTCGAGTTCGCCCTCCATCCCTTCTCCGGAACGCTCTATCGAGGGGTCCACATCCACCCGGCGACCGACATCCAGGAGGTCTGGCCGATCTTCCGCGAGTTCGTGGCGGCGGCACCCGACACAATCGCGGCGAGAACTTCACGGTCGCCCTGGCCGGTCCGGCCGGGGACTACGCGGAGTCGGTCGCAGGCCGGCCGATCGTCGTGATCTCGTACAACCACAGCGGGGCAGGGGAGGACGTCGAACGGGACATCGCGCCACTGCTCGCGGGTCCGAAGCCAGCCTCGGTGACCGCGACGAGCGAGCCGTATCTGACCGCCCAAAAATCGAGTGATCTCACGCTCGCTTGGGGTTCCCGGACCGCCATCCTCGGCGGCTATGTCGCGGACTGCTCACCGAACGTTCTGGATGCGTTCGTCGCGCACGTGGAGGACGTCCCGGGCGACGCCAGCATCTCGGTGACGGCGATGGGCGGTGCCATCGGTCGTGTCCCGGACGGGCCGGGCGGCGTTCACCGGGCGGACCGTGCCGTTCGATGTCAGCCCCGATACGGGTTGGTCAGACCCTGCTCATGACGCGGCGAACATGGAATGGGTGCGCCAGGCGATGGCGATCGTCAAGCCCGACCTCCTCCCCGGGCGCTACATCAACGAGCTGTCCGACCAGGCCCAGAGATCACGCTCGCCAGCTATGGCGACTCCAAGCTCGAACGCCTCCGGGCCCTCAAACGAGCCTGGGATCCAACAAACGTCTTCCACCTGAACCACAACGTCGCGCCGTAGCGGCGGCCGACGCGGTCGAAGGAGACGCATGCAGGGCGCCATCACGAGCCTCTTCGCCGGTGTCCCCGTGTCCGACCTCCCCGCCAGCATCGATTGGTACACGCGGTTCTTCGGGCGACCTCCGGACATGCACGCCGGGGACGAGGTGCTCTGGGACATCGACGAGCACGCCACGCTCTTCATCGAGCCCAACGCGGTGCAGGCGGGCGCGGGCAGGATCACGCTCGAGGTGACCGGGCTCGACGCGCTTCTCGAGCGCCTCGCGGCCGAGGGCATCGGACACTATCCGATCGAGACCTATTCGAACGGCGTTCGCCACGTGAAGATCCCCGATCCGGATGGGAACGCGATCGCGTTCGCCAGGAGGCGCCCAAAATCGGTCACATGAGCGTTGCCCCGCGGGTCAAGGACATATGAACGACCAGGACTGGCTCGCCGAGCGCTTCGAGGCAAACCGCTCCCACTTACGCGGGGTCGCTTATCGGATGCTCGGTTCCGCGATCGAGGCGGACGACGCCGTCCAGGAAGCCTGGATCCGCCTGAGTCGCACCGACACGAGCGACGTCGACAACCTGCGGGCCTGGTTGACGACGGTCGTCGGCCGCGTCTCCCTCAACATGCTGCGATCACGCAAGACGCGCCGCGAAGCGTCCCTGGAGACCCACCTCCCGGACCCGATCCTGAGTCCAGAGGAGGGGATCGATCCCGAACAGGAAGCCTTGCTGGGCGACTCGGTCGGGCTCGCGATGTTTGTGGTCCTCGACTCCCTGACGCCCGCCGAACGGGTCGCCTTCGTGCTGCACGATGTCTTCGGAGTGCCGTTCGACGAGATCGCACCGATCGTCGGCCGGACACCCTCAGCGGCGAGGCAGCTCGCGAGCCGCGCCCGTCGTCGCGTCCAGGGCGCGCCCGTGCCAGACGTCGATCTCAACGGGCAATGGGCCGTCGTCGACGCCTTCCTAGCGGCGGCGCGTGCCGGTGACTTCGAACGCCTGCTAGCCGTCCTCGACCCGGATGTCATGCTCCGCTCGGACGGCGGCGCGGCACGTCCGGAGCTGATGTCGCTCCTCCGCGGCGCTCAGGCCGTCGCCGAGGGGGCCATGACCTTCCGTCGCTTGGCCGAAACGGCGACGCGGGTGCTCGTGAATGGGATGCCAGGGGGCGTTGCCTGGGCACCCGACGGGAGCCCATTCGCGGTCGTGGCGCTGACGGTCAAGGGCTGGCAAGATCGTCCGGGATCGACATCCTTGCCGATCCGGACCGTCTCAGCCAGCTGGATCTCTCCGTGGTCGCTGGCTGAGACTTCGAGTCTTACGTGCGATAGGAGCCGACGTGGATCACGGGTTGACGGGAGCCCACGGGCTCTCCGACGGGCCCTGGCTCCCAGCCGGGCTCGGACTGCCAGCCGGCGGCGACGGAGGCGTTACCCGGGACGCCGTTGAGCTGGAAGACGACGAGTGCAGGCTCCTGGCTCGGGCTCTGCGGCAGGCCAGCGGCCGTGACGAGCCTGTCGCCGGCGATCGCAAGCGGCGAGTTGGTCCCCGCCGGGAGCGTCGCCGACCACACCTGCGAGCCGTCCGCGGTCGAAATCGGCCACGACTCGACCGTCGTACAGCGTCGTGAACACGAGGTCGTGGGAGACGGTGGCTGCCCCGAATGGCATCGAGTCGAGCTTGATGCTCCAATCGACAGCGCCCGTGGCGAGGTCGAGCCGCACCAGGTCGCCTGTCGCGCTTGCGACCTTTTCAGATGACGACGCGCCGGTGGCACCAGGCTACTGATACCCATGCGGCAGCGGTCACGTTCGCGCTTTCTTGCGGGTCACCTATGTAACGACCGATCCAAGCGACGCAAGAAGGAGCGACCCACAATGAGCGTCATCACTGCCAAAGCTGCGCGCGTGCCGCGGCAGGTCTCGCTCTTCAGCGCGATCCTCAAGCCCCTTATCGCAGCCGGGGTTCCGCTTGGCTTCAACGGGCTGATCACGATTCGCGGCCGGAAGAGCGGCCTGCCCCGCACCACGCCCGTGGCGATCATCCAAGTCTCGGACAGGCGTTGGGTTTGGGCCCCCTGGGGCGAGGTTCACTGGGTGCAGAACCTGCGCGCCGCCGGCCGCGCCACCATCACCATTCGCCGTCGTGAGGAAGAGGTCACCGCGAGCGAGCTGGACCCGAGTCAGCGAGTCGAGTTCTTCCGCGACGTCCTCGGTCCGCTCGCGCGAAGCATCCCGTTCGGTGTGTCGTTCATTCGGATCGTCGATGGGGTCGATCTCAGGGACCCGGAGGCTGCCGCGGAAGGTCGACGAGTCTTCGAACTCCATGAAGCTCGATCCACGGGCACCGTCACGCCCTGATCACCGGCCCTACTCCACGGCGTACTCCCGAAGCTTGCGGCTGCGGGACGGATGGCGGAGCTTGCCGAGCGCATGTGACTCGATCTGCCGGATCCGCTCGCGCGTCAGGCCGAACTCCTGTCCGACCTCCTCGAGCGTCCGCGGTCGTCCGTCATCGAGGCCGAAGCGAAGCCGGATCACCCGTTCCTCGCGGCCATCGAGACTGTCGAGGACGCGGTCGAGCTGCTCCCTGAGCAGCTGATTCGTGGCCGCGTCGATCGGCGACACGGCGCTCTCGTCCTCGATCAGGGCACCGAACTCGGTGTCGCCGTCCTCGCCGATGGGAGTCTCGAGCGAGATCGGCGTCCGACCGTAGCGCTTCACCTCTTCGACACGCTCCGGCGTGATGGTCCAGCGAGGATCCTCGGATAGGGTCGCCGCGATCTCCGCGGCCGTGGGCTCTCGCCCGAGCTGGACCGTCAGTTCACGGGTCGTTCGGGTCACGCGCTGCATCGTCTCGACCATGTGGACCGGGACGCGGATCGTGCGCGACTGGTCCGCGACCCCGCGTTGGATCGCCTGGCGGATCCACCACGTGGCGTACGTCGAGAACTTGAAGCCGCGCTGCCACTCGAACTTGTCGACGGCACGCATCAGCCCGGCGTTGCCTTCCTGGATCAGGTCCAGGAAGCCGAGGCCGCGGTTCATGTACTTCTTGGCATTCGCGACGACGAGCCGCAGGTTGGCCGAGATCATGTGATCTCGTGCGACCTTCGCCTGGTCGATGAGGACACCCGTTGGCTCGTCATCGGCCCCGGGTCGGTGACCTAGCGTTCCGAAGATGTCGTCGTCGTGACCGGCGTCGACCCAACGACGGAGCGCTGGGATCGCGACTTCGTCGCGCGCCCAAGCGAGCATCGCCTTCGAACTCGCATCCTCCCGGAGTGCCGGGTGGTGGCCGACCGCGTGTGCCCAATCGAGGAGCGCGAGGAACGACTCCGCATCGAGTCGCTCGTTGTAGACCGCGCGGAGGGCACGGGCTCGCTCCAGGAGGTCGGACGCGGGTCCGCCCTGTGCTGCACGGATCGCCTCGGTAAAGCCGAAGCGCGGGGCCGTGGTGAGCAGATCGCCCGCCGATTCGTCGGTCAGCGCGCTGCGCACGATCCGATGAGCCTCTGCGCCGAATGGCAGGGCGTACACCGGATGCTTGGCGCGGGCGGTGGCCTCCGTGTCGTGGAGCGTCCACTCATGAAGATCGAGGATGGCCGTCGAGGGATCGGTCCGGATCTGGACTCCGAGCTCGATCGCCTTGGCCAGGACGACTTCCTCTTCAGCCGTCAGGAGCGGCACGCGTGCGATCTCGCGGAGGTACAGGCGCGTCGAATCCTCCACGTCGAGGGCAGCATCGTCCGCGGTCGGGAGGTCCTCGACGACCGTCTCAAGCTCGATCTGATCGAGCTCGCCAGCGGCCGATACCGGGTCTGCCGGCTCGGTGTCATTCAGTTGGGAGTTGTCAGGAAACTGGATCAAGGGTTCTCCGCTTGCAGGCGACCGCGCATGGCGATGCGCTATCGCCCGCTGTACATTCGGGTGGTGGGCCGTCCCATCCGCCATGGGTTCGGCTCGCGTGCCCGACTCCGCCAAAGTGCCGGACACACGTGCTGGCGTGTCAAGTCCTGACACGCCCGCGTAGCAACTATCTTAGCCGAAAACGGTTGTTTTGACAACCTCCTGCCAATACTCCTGGGTAGTATGCGATGGGAGAACCTCAAGGAGGAAGGCGATGACAGAGGAACGAGCCCCTCGACGGGTACAGTCGCTGGTCGGAGACGAATCCGAGACGACGTCCTGGGATGTGGCGCGAGAACGCCTCGCGAATCCAGAGCACCAGAGGACCAGCTGGCTCGCGACGACGCGTCCGGACGGTCGACCGCACCTCATGCCCGTGATCACAACGTGGATCGACGGTGCGATCCACATCGTCGCAGGGGAGGGGACGCGGAAGGCACGCAACCTCGCCGCCGACGCTCGATGCGTGATCGCCACGAGCAGCACGACGCTCCCATCGGTCGACATCGTCATCGAGGGCCACGCCGAGCCCCTGACTGACGATGATGACGTTCGACACATCGCCGAGTTCCTCACCAAGAGCGGCTGGCCACTCGAGGCCAAAGGGGACAAGGTCGACGGTCCGAACGCACCGACCGCCGGTCCGCCGCCGTACACGATCTTCCGGATCGTCCCGTCGAAAGGGTTCGGACTCCCCGGCATGCATGGGATGGACCAGTTCGAGCAGTCAGAGCTGCCGAAACCGACTCGCTGGGACTTCGATGGTGGCGGCTGACGCGGTGAGGTGATACTCCCGGCATGACGATGCCGGCCGATCCCCTGGACGACGGCGAGATCGATGTCGCGATCGTCGGAGCGGGCGTGGCCGGGACGTATCTCGCGGACCGGCTGATCCGGGCACGGCCGGACTGGCGGATCGCGATCTTCGAGCGGTCGAACCGGATCGGGGGCCGCCTGTGGACCGTGAAGGTCGACGGGCTCGCGTACCCGATCGAGCTCGGTGGCATGCGCTACATGTCCGGCCATCGGCTGGTCCAGTCGGTCGTCGACGAGCTGGGGATCGAGACGCGCGCCTTCGATCCCGCCGAGCAGCCCGAGCGGACCTTCCTGCGCGGCGTCATCGGCCGCAGCCTGGACGATCCCGAGGCCGGCCGTGGCTACGACCTGCCGGCGGGTGAGGCCGGACGGTCGGCATCGGATCTCATGAGCGATGCCTTCATGAAGATCGTGCCGCAGGCACGCGAGCTCGACGAGGCCGGCTGGCGTCGACATCGGGCGACGGCGACATTCGGCGGGCGGCCGCTCACGGATTGGTCGATCGACGAGGCCGTCGCGACGATCCTCAGCCCCGAGGGCCATCGGTTCGCGACCGACGCGTTCGGCTACGACTCCGGGATCAAGCCCCACAACGCCGGCGATGCGATCCAATACGTGATGGGAACCGGCTACCCGTCCGGGAAGGCGCGCGTGCCCGTCGACGGCATGGACCGGATCCCGCGCGAGCTGGCATCGACGTTCGAGGTGCTCGGCGGGATGGTCAGGCTCGGCCACGACCTGCGGCGGGTCGAGGTGGGGGAGGGGAGCGTCGTTCTCGGCTTCGCCGACGGCTCAGGCATCCGCGCGCGACGGCTCGTCCTGACGCTGCCGATCCCCGCCCTCGAGGCGCTCGCCGGTGCCTCGCCTGTCATCAACGGGCCGACCTGGCAGCGGCTGTACCGATCGACCGAGGGCTTCCCGGGCACGAAGCTCTACTGCTGGTACGACCAACCCTGGTGGCGCGACGGCGCCGATGCCCCGACCGGCCTCCGGACGACGACCGACCTCCCGAACCGGAAGATCTTCTACTTCGACGAGGCGCCCGAGCGATCCGGCCGCGATCCTTGCCGCCTTCACCGACTACCGGCACAACGAGCCCATCGTCGCCCTGGCCGAGGGCCGGAGTGGGGGAGCAGCTGCTCCAGCGCCGCTCCTGGAAGCGATCCGGGGCTGGTTGGCGGCCGCGCATCCGGGTGCGGACGTCCCTGCCTTGCCGGCGGGCTCGGCCTTCCAGCACTGGGGAGCCGACCCGCGCGAGGTCGCGTGGCATTTCTGGCGCTCGGGCGCGAACTCCGACGAGATGATGGACCTCGCCGCACAGCCCGACCCGTCGCTGCCGATCCACCTCTGTGGCGAAGTCTTCTCGCGCCGCGGCGCCTGGGTCGAGGGTGCCATGGAGTCGGCGACGACCATCGCAGACCGGCTCCTCGGCTATCGTCGCGAATTCGTGACACCACCGATCCTCCGCCCGTCGCGGCGAGCCTAGCCTTCCCACTCGTCCACCTTTGGGCGCGTCCGTAGGTCGACGACTTCTGCGACCCAGTCGCGGAGACGGCTGAGATGCTCGCCGTAGTGCTCGGCGCCGGCCTTGCGGATCCACTGATTGGCGGCCTCGTCCGGTCCACGGAGCTCGAACCACGCCTCGAGCATCCAGGCCCCCGCGTCGGTCCGACCCGTGGCGGTGCGCTGATGGTTGGCTCGGCATCGGGACTCCTGAATCGGGATGAGACCGTCATCGTTCGCGCCGGGTGATCGGCCGTCTTGCGTCAGATGACTCCAAACGCCGTGGCGCAGGCACTTGCCCCCCAGGTGCCGGAAGGTCCACACTTTCGTCCCGACGCGCTGCAATCCGACTCCACGGCGACGCGCTTTGATCGAAACCCCCGCTCCACAGCATGACTACCGGCGAGGCCTCGCTCGCCCTGCGGGTCCGCTCGTGGGTCGCGAAGCGGAGGTTGAAGGGATCCGCCGCGCAAGCGCGGAGCTTCGGGCGACCGGACAGACCAAGCCGCGTGCCGGCGACTACGTCCTGGACCGGCTCACGCCCCAGGAGCTCGAGATCGTCACCCTGGCGGCGTCGGGTCTTACGAACAAGCAGATCGGGCAACGGCTGTACTTGTCGCACCGGACCGTCGGCGGTCACCTCCACCGAGCCTTTCCCAAGCTCGGTGTCGCGACGCGAGCGGGCCTTCGCGACGCGCTCGCGTCCCTTCCGGCCGAGCAACTTCCCCGCAACTAGCGATCCGACCGAGGAGGTCGAATTCGGGTCATTTGACCGAAGAGCGGATGCGAAACTCGGGCCCCGAGCATCAACCTTGTCGCGATGCGCGAATTTCGCGGCACGTGGAAGCTAGGTGGAACGCGCCAGGAAAGGACTGACCTCATGAAGATCGTCGTCATCGGCGGCACCGGGCTGATCGGCTCGAAGGTCGTCGCCGGGCTCACCGAGCACGGTCACGAGGCCGTCCCAGCCTCACCGCGCCTCGGCATCAACACGATGACCGGCGAAGGACTCGCCGCGGCCCTCGACGGCGCATCGGTCGTCATCGACGTGTCGAACTCGCCCAATTTCGAGTACGCGACGGCGCTCGATTTCTTCGCGACCTCGACCCAGCACCAGCTGATCGCGGAGGCGGCTGCGGGAGTCGGGCATCACGTCGCGTTGTCCGTCGTCGGAACGAAGGCGTTGTCCGAGGGCGGCGACCTCACGAAGACGACCGCCGGGTACTTCCTCGCGAAGCTCGTCGAGGAGGCGCTGATCCGGACGTCCGGCATCCCGTACTCGATCGTCCACGCGACCCAGTTCTTCGAGTTCATCAAGAGCATCGCCGACAGCGCCACCGAGGGCAGCACGGTCCGGGTGCCGCCGGTGGCCTTCCAGCCGATGGCGGCCGCCGACGTCGCCAAGGCCGTCGTTCGGGTCGCGGCCGGGGCCCCGGTCAATGGCATCGTGGAGGTCGGCGGGCCGGAGACGTTCCGGTTCGACGAGGCCATCCAGCGTGCCCTCGCGGCCACGAACGACCCGCGGACGGTCACCGCCGACCCGTCTGCGACCTATTTCGGCATCGCCGTGGGCGAACGCACGCTCGTGCCCGGAGACGGGGCGATGGTCGGCGAGATCCGTCTCGACGACTGGCTCCGCGAGACCACAGCGGTTCCGGCAGCGGCAGCTGCCCGTTAGACGAGAGAGGAGAGTCGAACCATGAACACGACGTCTGCACAGGCCGAATCGCCCGTGGCCACTCAGGCATCGAGAGGGCGCGTCGATCTCCGATCGCGAGCGCGAGCAGATCGAGCGCGCGAACGCGACCACGGCGACGCCGGTGATCTTCATCCACGGGCTGTGGCTGTTGCCCTCGAGCTGGGACAACTGGGCCGCGCTGTTCGAGGAGGCTGGGTACGTCGCGCTGACGCCAGACTGGCCTGATGATCCCGAAACGGTTGAGGAAGCCCGTGCGGAGCCCGAGGTCCTCGCCAACAAGACCCTGAAGCAGGTCGCCGATCACACGACCCAGATCATCACTGCCCTGGACAGGAAGCCAGTGGTCATGGGGCACTCGACCGGCGGTCTGCTCGCGGAGATGCTCGCGGGGCAGGGGCTCGCGGCGGTCACCGTGGCGATCGACCCGGGAGTCTTCCGTGGCGTTCTGCCACTGCCGCTGTCGGTGCTCAGGTCGGCCGGCCCGTTCCTGATCAACCCGCGCAATCGCGGCCGCGCGCTGACCCTCACGTTCGACCAGTTCCGATACGCCTGGACGAACAATCTGGACGAGGAGGAGGCGATGGAGCTCTACGACAAGTTTCACGTCGCCGCCTCCGGGATCTCGCTCGCGCAGATGGGCAACGCGAACCTCAACCCGTGGACCGAGGCGAAGGTGGACACGAAGAACCCGGACCGCGGCCCCCTGCTGATCATCGAGGGCGAGAAGGACCACACGGTGCCATGGGCGATCGCGGACGCCGCCTACAAGCGGCAGAAGCGCAACCCCGGCGTGACGGAGATCGTGAAGATCCCGAACCGAGGCCATTCCCTCACGATCGACCACGGCTGGCGCGAGGTCGCCCAGACCGCGCTCGACTTCGTCAAGCGGTTCGCCTAGTCCTGAGCGAGGCACCAGGCAGACGCCAAGCACTTGACCGTCTGCCTGGCGCTCTCGTCATCGAGGAGATCACCGTGACCATGCAAGCCGCCGATCAGCCGGTCAGCTTCGCCGAGCACATCAAGCCCCTGTTTCGACCGACGGACCGCGAGTCGATGGCCTTCGCGTTCGATCTCTGGGACGTTGACGACGTTCGATCGAACGCCGACGCGATCCTCGGGCGTCTCCGGCAGGGCACGATGCCGTGTGACGGTGGCTGGTCGTCCGACAAGGTCGAGCTCTTCGGCCGATGGATCGCCACGGGGAAGCTCGACTGACCCGGCTGAGCTCGGGCCTCGGGGTATCGTGAACACATGTCGCAGACACCGGCGAAGCCCTTCCTTCCGCCGCGTTGGTTCATCCGGGCGGCCTGGGCCGCTCACCGTGCGATCTATCGGTTCAGCGGAGGTCGGCTAGGCCTCGGACCGCCGACCGAGAAGACGTACGGGACGATGCGCCTCCACACGATCGGCCGGCGCAGCGGCAAGCCCCGCATGGCGATGCTCGGCTACTTCGAGGACGGCCCGAACCTGTACACGCTCGCGATGAACGGGTGGGGCGAGCCGGAACCGGCGTGGTGGCTCAACCTGCAGACGGATCCCGACGTGACGATCGACCTGCGCGACGGTCCGCGCCGGTTCCATGGACGTGAGGCGACGGGCGAAGAGCGCGCCCGCTTGTGGGCCGACATGGCGCGGGTCAACTCGAACCTCGATGCATACGCAACACGTCGACCGCGCGGGACCGCCCTGGTCGTATTCGAGCCCATCAGACCCGATCCGTGATGGCCTGGGGCGCTTCTCGCTCCGCCAGGCGCGCGAACTTCTCGAGCTCACCGCGGAAGCTGCCTTCGTAGGAGCCGCGCGAGAACACCCATGACGAGATCGCCGAGATCCGACCGACCGTCTCGAACTCCTGGGTGACGCGCGTCCCGTCGCCCTCGGGCGCGAACGTCGCGCTCGACACGCCCCGAAGCACCCAGCTGCCGAAGCGCGTTGCGAAGCGTCGCGGCGGATCGGCCTCGAGGACCTCGGTCGGGCTCTTGACCGGACCGAAGTGAACGACGTACGTCGTCCCGACCCGATCGATCGGTCCGGACACGTCGGTGACGCCCGTCACCCCGCCGACCCACTCGCCCATGCGCTCGACGTTCGTCCAGAGCGCGAAGACGTGCTCGGGCGGTGCTGCGACATGGGTGGAGATCGTGTAGTGGGCCACGGTGGCGCCCATTCTGCATATGCGAGTGTCCGCCTCTACCATTCCGCCATGGACGATCGCGATGGCGCGCGCCCGGCTCCGCCACTTCCACCGCTCGTCGCCGCCCTCCTGACGTTCATCGCAACAGCGAGCGTGCTTGTCCTGGAGATCGCCGCCGGGTCGGCTCCTGGCGCCGTACGTGGGCGTCTCGCTCACGACCTACACCGGGATCATCGGCGCGATCCTGGCCGGCATCGCCCTCGGCGCCTGGATCGGCGGGCGCGCCGCGGACGCCGTCGGTCCGCTTCCGCTCCTCGGCCCGGCCTTCATCCTCGGTGGTCTCGAGCGCCATCGCAGCGGTGCCGATCGTCGGGCTGATCGGTGGCGTCGGGCTGGGGGAGGGGCTGGTCGCGATCGTCCTCCTCGCGACGACCGCGTTCGTCGTGCCGGCCGCCATCCTCTCGGCCACAGCACCGATGCTCGTCCGCGGCACACTGACCGACCTCGCCACGAGCGGCTCGATCGTCGGCCGGCTCTCGGCCGTCGGCACGGTGGGCGCCATCACGGGAACCTTCCTGACGGGCTTCGTCCTGCTCGGGCTCTTCCCGACCCGCGTCCTGATCGTCTCGATCGGTGTCGGGCTGGCCGCCATCGGGGTCGTCCTGAGCCTGTGGCTCCGGTCAGGTGGAAGGGGCTCGACGGCGCTGACGGTCGCCGCCGTCCTGTTGACCGGCGGGTTAGCCCTGACCCAGCCGTCCCCGTGTGACACCGAGAGCGCCTACTACTGCATCGCCATCCGCAGCGGCCCGACCAAACCGGACGTCCGGGTCCTGCTGCTCGACCGTCTGACACACGCCGCGGTCGACCTGCGTGACCCGACCAACCTCGAGTTCGGCTATGTACGGCGGTTCGCCGACGCGACCGCGCCGCTTCGTGCCGAGCTCGGGCGCGTCGCCCGAGGTCCTGCACATCGGTGGCGGCGGGTTCACGTTCCCGCGCTACATCGAGGCCATGCATCCCGAGGCGCGGCAGACCGTGCTGGAGCTCGATCCCCGGGTCTACGAGATCGCGCAGTCGGAGCTCGGGTTCGTGCCGAGCGACCGCATCGACGTGCGCGTCGGCGACGCGCGCCAGTCCATCCGCGCGCTCCCGACGGAGGCGTTCGACATCGTGGTCGGCGACGCCTTCGGCGGGCTCGCCGTGCCGTGGCACCTCACGACGGCCGAGTTCCTCGACGAGGTGGCGCGCGTCCTGCGCCCGGGCGGCGCATACGTCTTGAACGTCATCGACTACCCGCCTCTGCGGTTCGCCCGCGCCGAGGCGGCGACGTTGGCGACGGTCTTTGCCGACGTGGCGGTCATCGCCAGCCGCGAGACGATCGACGGCGAGGGAGGAGGCAACGTCGTGCTCGTCGCGAGCGACACGCCGCTCGACAGGGCGGCGGTGGAGGCCGCCATCTCGACCCGGGGAGAACGTGCATCGACGGGCATTCTCACTGCCCCTGACGAGGTGAGGACGTTCATCGGTCCATCAGTCGCGCTCACGGACGACTTCGCGCCGGTCGACCAACTCCTGGGGCGCTAGGAGGCTGACTCGCGCGCGACCCGTTTCAGGCGTCGGGAAACCGCCACCGTGGTGGCCGCTGCAAGCGCCATAACCACGACCCCGTAGCCGAGCGCGGTCGACCGCAACCCGAAGACGGACACGATGGCCCCCGCGACGATCGTCGGGACGCTGAACGAGACGAAGACCACCACGTAGATAGCCGCGAGGAGCGCACCGCGCTGTTCCGGGCGGGCCAAGGGAGCGGTCGCTCGCACGAAGGCCGAGAAGCCTCCGCCGAGGCCGACACCCGCGACGATGCTGCCGCCGTAGAGGAGCGCCGGAGTCCCTGTGAGCACACCGAGCAGCGTCACGGCGACGCCGAGGATCACGACCGCGGAACCTGCGACCAACAACCTATTCGCGTCGGCACGGCGCAGCAAGAACGAGGCGGCAGCTCCCGTACCGCAGAGGGCGAAGATGATGAGTCCGCCAACGAGGCGGTTGGTCGTTTCCAGGGTCTCCAACGCGAGCGACGGGCCGAGTGCCAGGTATAGGCCGCTGAGCGCCCACATCCCGACGATCGCCGGCGTGGCCGCGACGAACGTCGGCCGAACGGTGGCCGGCACGCCGATGCTCGGCCGCATCGAGGTCTGCCAACCAGGTCGACGTCGGTTGCCACCCGGAACGGTGACCAAGGTGACGATCGCGATCAGATAGATGACCGCAAGGACCTGATAGACGAGGGACAACGGATCCGGTCCGTACTCCACGAGGACAGCCGCGAACAGAGCCCCGCCGCCGATACCGAGCAGGGGCCCGGCGCCGTTGACCACGATGCCGAGTTGCGGGTCCGCTGGCGGTGACAGATCGAGCAGCCACGCGCTGACGGCGCCGGCGGCGATCCCTATCCCCGCCCCGGTGAGGATGCGCGCGGCGAACAACTGCAAGACGTCGGTCGCCCCACTGAAGAGCAGCATCGCGGCGACCTCGATCGCGAGCGCGGCAGTGAGCACCGGACGACGCCCGAGATGGTCGGAGAGTCGTCCTGTCGTGAGGAGCGTCGCGATGCCGCCCGCGGCATACGAGGCGTAGATGGCAGTCAGCGTCAAGGGCGAGAACCCCATCGTGGCCTGGTACTCGCGATACAGCGGCGATGGCGCGCTCGCGGCGGACAGCAGGAGCACGAGAATGAGGGCAAGGAGCCAGAAGGCAGGGCCGCGCCCAAGAGAGAACGCCCCTCGGTCCATCTCGCGCTCCCGCGGCAAGTTCGTCGACGGGAACGGGCTCAGTGTACCGAGGCACCGACAGGAGCCGGGAGGTTCGAGAGGATCGAGGCGGCATGATATTCGGGCCGTGCCGACACTGACCCACGACCAGATCCGGACGCTGGCGCCCGATGCATCAGCTGCGCGCTCCGGCGAGGCGCTCGCCGATCGGCGTCGATGGAACGCGGCGGGCCGATCCGATGTGGCTGCTTGGGGCCTCTGCAAAGGCAGCGGCGCCAACCCGTACCAGGTGGCCGTCGACATCGCCGGCCCGGCCTACAAATGCTCGTGCCCGTCGCGCAAGATCCCCTGCAAACACGCGTTGGGCCTGCTGTTCCTGGTCGCGGACGGTGGCGCCCCGACTGCCGATCCTCCTGACTGGGCACAGTCCTGGCTGGACAGCCGGGCCAGTCGAGCTGGCGCCGCCGCAACCCGGGCAGAGCGGCCGACCGAGATCGACCCCGAAGCTCGCGCCAAACGGATCGCGACGCGCGAACGGAAGGTCGCGGCAGGGATCGACGAGCTCGACCGGTGGCTCCGCGACCTGATGCGTCGCGGCCTCGATAGCACCCGCGGCGAGGGCTATCGCTTCTGGGACGCGATGGGTGCCCGCCTCGTCGACGCGCAGGCCGGCGGGTTGGGTCGGTCGGTACGTGGCCTGGGATCCGCCGCCAACTCCGGTGATGCCTGGCCACACCTGCTGCTCGAGGGCGCCGGGCGCCTGCACCTACTTTCGGAGGCGTATCGACGCGCCGATCAGCTTCCCGATGACCTGCGGGCAGACGTCCGCTCGCTGGTCGGCTGGAACGTGAAGGAGGACGAGCTCGACCCCGCCGATGCCGTGGAGGACCGATGGCTCGTCATCGGGCAGCGCATCGACGATCGCGGCGACATCGTGACCGCCCGGACGTTCCTTCTCGGGGAAACATCGGGACGGCTCGCGCTTCACCTTGCCTTTGGTGTCGGGGCCGCACCGCCGACACTCCTGGCGGTCCCCGGCCAGGCGTTCCGGGCGACGATGACCTTCTATCCGTCATCCACGCCGCTGCGCGCTGCCGTCCGACCACCGATCGAGCCCGACGGCGAGATCACCGACCTCCCCGGCGCGGCAACGCTGGCCAAGCGTCGTCGAAGAACACGCCGCCCGCCTCGCACGCAACCCGTTCACCGGCGCCTGGCCGGTCGTGATCGGCGACGTCTTGCCTGTCCTTCGTGGCGATCAGCTGCTCGTGCGCGATGCAGACGGAACGGCCCTCCCGCTCCTTACGTCCGACGTCGCGCCGCGCCTATTCGCCGTGTCGGGAGGGCACCCGGTGACCCTCGTTGCCGAGTGGGACGGCAACTGGCTTCGTCCCCTCGCGGCGTTCGCCGATGGACACCTGGCGTCCGTGACGACTGACGCGGAAGGCCCCGAAGCGAAGATCGACGACCCCGACTGGTCGGCGCTCGTCTCGGCGGCCCTCCTCGGAACGGAGCGGACCGGCGGCAACGCACCGATCCCCGCGTCGGTCGCCGGTCTCGTGAGCAGCGCCGATACCGAGCAGGCGATCCTCGTTGCGGCCGGGTCGATGGCGGTTCGGCGAAGAGCAGGTCGAACCACGACGCTCGATCAGGCGCCCATTGCGCCGGCGTCCGAACCAGACCCGCGACCCCAGCTTACCGGGCCTGCGGCTCGGTACGTCGGGCTCGCCCTCGAGGAACGACCGTCGCTGGCGCCGGAAGTCCTCGAGCTCGTGCGCGCAACCGGCCGTCGCCTGCCTGACGAATGGCTCCCGGACCTCATGGCGCTCGCCAAGCGGGCCGACAACCGCCACCGCCTACGTCGAGCTGGGAGGGACCCGCGCGGCGTGGCTTGCTCGGACATTTCCGGAGCTCGCCGGGGACGTGTGGTGGGGGACGGGCGGAGGACTGGGACGAAGCCTGGGCGGCAGCACAGACCGGGGCGGCCAAGGCCGCGGTGGTTCGCCGCATTCGTCAGTTGGATGTGCCTCGCGCCCGAGAAGCCTTGGCGGGTTGGTGGGCATCGATCCCTTCGGACGAGCGGGCTCGCACGCTCGAGGCGGTCGAAGTGCGAATCGAACCGGCGGACGAACCCTTCCTCACCGAGGCACTCACCGATCGACGGGCCGACGTGCGCAGGACCGCTCTGGGCCTCCTGGTGCTGCTCCCGGATTCCGCGCTGACCCGACGCATCGAGGACGAGGCCATGCCTCTCCTCGCGACCGGCGGCCTCGTCCGCAAGAGTCTCAAGGTCACCCTGCCGTCGCCCTCGGAGGAGTTCGCGGCTCTGGGTTTCACCGGCCGGCCCGAAGCTGGCTACGGCGAGCGCGCCTGGCTGCTTCGGTCCCTCCTCGCCCATGTCCGTCCGGAACGGTGGAGCGAGTGGCTGCGGGTGGATCCGTCAGGCCTCGTCGACCAGGCGTCACGATCAGACGAAGCCCGCCCGCTGCTCGAGGGCTGGATCGCGGCAGCAGCCCGCTTCGGCGATCCTGTTTGGGCGACGGCGATCCTGAGCAACCCGGCCGTCCCGAACAAGGTCACGAACGACATCGGTCACGTGCTGAACGGGCTCTCGTTTGCGGACGCCGCCGCCGCCGTGGCCGACCTCAGCTGCCGCCCTTCATCCTCCGACCCTCGCAGCACTCGCCGCATCGATCCCGGCTCCCTGGCCGGCGCCCCTCGCCGACGCGGTGCTCGACGTCGCCGATCTGGTCGGTCGGGAACAATTCCCCGGACCCGGGCTGTACGAGCTCGTACGCGCCGCCGCACTCCGCCTGCAGCCCGACCGAGCGGACGACCTGACCAACGTCGCGTCATACAAGGACGAGCTCCGACCGGCGCTCACCGACGTCGTCGAGACCATCCGACTTCGCGCCCGCATCCACGAGGCGTTCGCCGCCGTGCCATGCCCCAGCCTGAGGGAGACCCGATGACCGCGACACCCCCGCCGTCCTCCGCGCCCACGCCGAGCAGGCCCAGGCCGGCGAGCTCGAAGCCCTCGCCCGACTCGACGAGAAGCAGCGCCCATCGGGGTGGCGTCTGTCGCCGTGGGCGGTCGTGACGTTCGTCATGGGCGGCAAGCTCAAGGACGGCATCGACATCACTCCCAAGTACATCGGGGATCGGCGGCTGGTAGAGATCGCGGTGGCCACGCTCGCCACGGATCGCGCCCTGCTCCTCCTCGGCGTGCCCGGAACCGCCAAGAGCTGGCTGTCCGAACACCTCGCCGCGGCGATCAGCGGCGATTCGACGCTGCTCGTGCAGGGGACCGCGGGCACAGGCGAGGAGGCGATCCGCTACGGCTGGAACTACGCCCGGCTCCTGGCCGAGGGCCCATCGCGGGCTGCACTCGTCGCCAGCCCGGTGATGGTCGGCATGGCCGAGGGCAAACAGGTGCGCATCGAAGAGCTGACCCGGATCCCCTCGGACGTCCAGGACGCACTGATCACGATCCTGTCCGAGAAGTCCCTGCCGATCGCGGAGCTCGGCGAGGAAGTCCAGGCGGTCAATGGCTTCAATGTGATCGCCACCGCGAACAACCGCGACAGAGGCGTCAACGAGCTCTCATCCGCGCTCCGACGGCGCTTCAACACCGTCGTCCTGCCGCTCCCCGCATCGGTCGAGCAGGAAGTGCAGATCGTGCAGCAGCGAGTCGGGGAGATGGGCCGCGCTCTCGACCTGCCGGCTGAGGCACCCGCCCTCGAGGAGATCCGCCGCATCGTCACGATCTTCCGAGAGCTGCGGTCGGGCCAGACGGAGGACGGCAAGAACAAGCTGAAGGTCCCGTCGGCGACCCTCTCGACGGCCGAGGCGATCGCAGTGGTCAACCAGGGCCTCTCGCTCGCGGGGCATTTCGGCGAGGGACGGCTCAAGCCACACGACATCGCCGCTGGCCTGACCGGCGCGATCATCCGCGATCCCGTCCAGGACGCCGCCGTGTGGCGTGAGTACCTGGAGACCGTGATGAAGGAACGCGACGGCGGTTGGCGCGAGCTTTACAAGGCCTGCCGCGAGGAGGCCGAATAGCCACGGCCGCGCAACGGTGACGACGATCCTCGGCATCCGCCACCACGGCCCCGGTTCGGCGCGGAGCGTGCTCGCCGAGCTCGAGCGGCTGCAGCCGGACGCCCTGCTCGTGGAAGGACCGTCGGACGCCTCGAACCTGATCGATCTGATCGCGGATCCGGGGATGCGGCCCCCGGTCGCGCTCCTCATCTACGCGCCCGACGAACCACGCGTCGCGACGTTCTACCCGATGGCCGAGTTCAGCCCGGAATGGGTGGCTCTGCGCTGGGCGCTGGAGCACGGCGTCCCCGCCCGGTTCATCGACCTCGCGGCCGGGGCGCAATTCGCCGTTGCGAAAGTGGCCTTCCAGCGACGGATGGCCGAAGCCGCGAAGGCCGCCGATGCGACCGAAGCCGACGACGGCGAGGCAGGGGAGAGCGAGGACGCCCCCGACACCCCGACCGTCGACGACGTCCGCCACGATCCCCTCAACGAGCTCGCGCAAGCCGCGGGTGAGGAAGACGGAGAACGCTTCTGGGATCGCCTGGTCGAGTCGCGACGCGATCCCGGCGACCTGTTCGCCGCCGTCTCGGAAGCGATGACCGCCGTCCGCGACGCACTGCCGGAAGGGGAGAGCCTGACGCTCCAGCGCGAGGCCGCGATGCGACGCGGCATCCGCGAAGCGACCAAGCAGGGCTTCACCAATGTCGCCGTCGTATGCGGGGCGTGGCACGCGCCCGCCCTCGAGAAGCTGCCGCCCGCCGCACACGACGATCGGACCCTTCGCGCCCTGCCCAAGGCCATGAAGACCGCGGCCGCCTGGGTGCCATGGACGTTCGACCGCCTGGCCGCCGAGTCGGGTTACGGCGCGGGCGTCGAGTCCCCGGGCTGGTACGCCCATCTGTGGTCGGGCACAGAACCGCTCGCCGTTTCGTGGATGGCCAAGGTCGCCGCCCTCTTCCGCGAGGAAGGACTCGATGCCTCCGCGGCGCACCTGGTCGAAGCCGTCCGCCTCGCCGAGACCCTCGCGGCCATGCGCGGCCGGGCCGTGCCGTCGCTCTCTGAGCTCAACGAGGCTGTGCGTGCGTGCCTCGCCATGGGTTCGGACGTGCCACTGAAGCTCGTGCGCGACCGGCTGATCGTGGGCCAGGTCATGGGCGAGACCCCGCCCGACGCCCCGGTGGCGCCGCTCGCCGCCGACCTCGAGCAGCTGACCCGCCGGCTCCGGATGCGCCCGGAGCCCGGTCAGAAGACGATCGACCTGGATCTCCGGTCGGAGACCGATCGCGCGCGGAGCCACCTCCTGCACCGACTCGGGATCCTCAACGTCCACTGGGGCCAGACCCAGGAGGTCCGGGGCAAGAGCGGCACGTTTCACGAGGTCTGGGCGCTCGCGTGGCAGCCCGAATTCGTGATCGACCTGGTCGCGGCCAGCCGCTTCGGCAACACGATCGAGGAAGCGGCAACGAACTCGTCGATCGAAGCCGCCAATGCCGCCGGCGAGCTGCCCGCGCTGACCTCGCTGATCGAGGCGGTGCTCCTCGCCGACGCTCCCGAAGGCGATCGAGCTCGTCGTCGACCGGATCGGCGACGTGGCGGCGGTCGGTGCCGACGTACCTGCCCTCATGGACGCCCTCCCGCCGCTCGCCCGGGTCCTGCGGTACGGCAACGTCCGGGGCACCGACGCGAGTGCCGTGTCCACGGTCGTCGACGGGCTCGTCGCCCGCGTCTGCATCGGCCTCTCGAGCGCGGCCGCCTCGCTCGACGACGACGCGGCCGCGATCTTCGCGAGCCAGATCGACGGGGTCCACGGTGCCATCGCCCTGCTCGACGATGCCGAGGACCGAGCGGCCTGGCGCGAGTCGTTGCTTCGCCTGATCGACCAGGACGGCCTCCATGGCCTCGTCGCCGGACGGGCGACCCGCCTCCTCCTCGACGAAGGCGTCATCGACAGCGCCGACGCGGCTCGCCGGATGCGCCTCGCCCTCTCGCCCGGCGCGGATCCGGCGGTCGGCGCGGGCTGGGTCGAAGGCTTCCTCCGCGACAGCGGCACCATCCTGCTCCACGACCAGGACCTGTTCGACACCATCGACCGCTGGGTCACGGACATGCCCCAGGACGCCTTCGACAACGTGCTGCCGCTGCTGCGCCGGACGATCGCGACCTTCAGCGTCCCGGAGCGACGATCGATCGGCGAACGGATCCTGGCCGGTCGACGCGATCGCTCCGTAGGCGTTCAGGCCGGGATCGACGAGGAGCGCGCGAACATGGTCATGCCGATCCTCGCCAGGATCCTGGGCGTCGAGGAGCAGCGATGAGCGACGAACGGCTGCGACGTTGGCGCCTGGCGCTCGGCGGTGGCGACGCAGATGGGACCGGCCTCGCGCTGGCGGGGGACGACCTGAAGCGTGACCAGGCCCTCGAGCGGCTCTACGACGCGGAACGGACGGCCAGCCTCGCCGCGTCGTCGCCGCAGGTCGTGCGCTGGCTCGGCGATATCCGGACGTACTTCCCGTCGTCGGTCGTATCGGTCATGCAGCAGGACGCCCTCGAACGGCTCAACCTGCGCCGGATGCTCCTGGAGCCAGAGCTGCTGGCGACGATCCAGCCGGACCTGAATCTCGCGACGGAGCTGATCGCGCTCGGCGGGGTCATGCCCGCGGAAACCCGGACGACCGCCCGAGCGATCGTTCGCGAGGTCGTCGAGGACATCCAGCGCCGCCTACAGAGCCCGCTCCAGCAGGCGATCGCCGGGGCGCTCAACCGGGCGGCGGTCACACGCCGACCGCGCCAGCGCGACATCGACTGGGACCGGACGATCCGGCGGAACTTGCGTCACTACCAGCCGGACTACAAGACGGTCATCCCGGAGACCCTGCTCGGACACGCCCGCCGATCGAATGCCCTGCGGGACGTGGTGATCGCCGTCGACCAGTCGGGCTCGATGGCGGCGTCGGTCGTCTATTCGTCCGTGTTCGCGGCGGTGATGGCCTCGATCCGTTCGGTCGAAACGAAGCTCGTCGTATTCGATACCTCGGTCGTCGACCTGACGGACCTGCTCGATGATCCGGTCGAGGTCCTGTTCTCGACGCAGCTCGGCGGCGGGACCGACATCAACCGTGCTGTGGGCTACTGCCAGACCCTCGTCGCTCGGCCCACCGACACGATCTTCGTGCTGATCAGCGACCTCTTCGAGGGCGGCGTCGAGCAGGAGCTCATCGCCCGGGTCTCGCAACTGCTCGCGGCCGGCGTGACCGTGATCGTCCTACTGGCTCTTTCCGACAAGGGGGCACCATCGTTCGACCACGAGCTCGCCGCGAAACTCGCTGCCCTCGGCGCGCCGGCGTTCGCCTGCACGCCGGACCATTTCCCGGGCCTCATGGCCGCCGCCATCGAGAAGCGCGACATCGGTCGCTGGGCAGCAGAGCAGGGGATCGCCCTCGAGCGCCCGAAGGAGACGCGACGGTCAAGCGTGACGACCGCGGTCCGATGATCCGTGAAGCGATTCGATGCCGCGATACGCCATGAAGTCGACAACCCTTCCGGAAGGAGTGGCACGCGATGGATCGGCGAACTCGAATCAGCTTGGCGGCCGGCATGGCGCTGGCGCTCGCCGGCTGCTCCTCGACGGCATCGCCATCCCAGCCGGCGACGTCCTCGCCGTCGGCGTCCCGCGCGGTGACCCTCGGTCGGCCGACCGTTGCTCCGTCGCCGACGCAGATCACGGGCCTGCCCTTCACCGGGACCCTCGCGTTCAAGCGGGACGTCGTCGATGGGCCACACCTGCTCTTCACGATGCCAGCCTCGGGCGGCGATGGCGTGCAACTTCTTGATGGTGACGATGCCGAGCAGGCCCGCTGGTCCGCTGACGGCTCCCGACTCTCCGTCGTCGTCGAAAGTCCCCAAGGGCTCATCTTCGTCGGATTCGTCGATCGGGATGGGACCAACGTCGTCCGCTTCGACAGCCCGGACCCAACCCTCAACCTCGGCTGCGGCGGATGGTCACGCGATGAGTCGACCTTCGTCTGCGAGGGTTGGGACGAGCAAAAGCCGGACCGCGCCGGGTGTACACGGGCGGTGAGCGAAGCCATCGCCCGCACGACGAGGAGGGACGGAGGATGACTGTGTGATTTCTCGGACGGCGGGTGGCGTTGTCGTCGGGCAATCCGCGCCGACGGATCGGAATGCGCTGATGATCGTCAATCGCGAGGGGAGCCGCGAGCGCAAGCTCATCGACGACGCGTGATGCTCCGTTGCCGATGGTCGCCGGACGGATCGACCATCCTCGCGACCACCGGCGCCGGCATCCTTGCCGTCGACATGACCGAGTCCGGCCCGAGCGCCACGTTGTTGCCAGTCCAGGTGCCCTCCGGTGCAAGGTTCTCCCACCCGCCTGGTCAGTCGACGGCAAGCACGTCGCGTTTTCCATGGCGCTCCAGGCCAGCCGTTCGATATCTGGGTCGCGAACGCGGACGGGAGCGGCGCCACCAGGTGACGAACACGCCCGGAATGGTGAAGGGGTCGAGTCATGGGGCCGTGAGGCGTCGGCCATGACCGCCGAGCTGGTGAACAGGCCAAGCCGGTGATCATGCAGCGTTCGAGGCGCTCATCCGGGCGGCCTATGGCCGGCTCTCGGCGACGCGAACACATCCTTCGGGACACCGCGGCCGCGGAGGACGCGACCAGGATGCGATCGTCCGCTGCTGGCGGGACATTCGTGGCCTTCGTGAGGACATTTCGAGCCCTGGCTGTATCGCCTCCTCGTGAATGCGTGTCGGGATGCCAACCGAAAGGCTCGTAGCCGGCCACAGCAAGTGTCCGGGTACCCCTGGAGATACAGACCGGTCGCGACGATGTCGGTCGCGTGCATCAGAGACGAGCTGGACGGGCCTTCGACGGCCTGCAGCCGCTGGATCGCGCTCGTGCTCACCACTACGTTGGGTATTCAGCCTCGAGGCGGCCGCGATCGTCGGCGTCCGGTCGGGACGATCTACTCGCGCCTCCATCGCGCTACGCGGGCGATGCGCGTGGCGCTCACCACGCCGGCGGCGCCGGCAGCGGAGTCGATCCGATGAACGACCACGACGCACGCATGCTCACCGCCTGGTTCGACGCCAACGAGGTTCGCGGTTCCGAGGCATCCTGGGTGTGCTCTGGCGCGACGAAGGGCGCGCCGCAGCGCCCCGGCTGGCTTGTCAGCTCGCGGCGGCACGATCGCCGGCGACAACCAGCGGCGAAGGTCCATGGCAGTCCGCTGCTGGCCGCTACCGCGTTGATCGTCGCGCTCGTGGCTGGTGCCGTGATCGGTGGTGGTGGCATCACCCCGCGGCCGATCCATCGCCCGCCCGCCGAGCGCACCGCCGAGCGCGCCGCCAAACCCCTCGCCGACGCTGCCCGTCGCGACAAGGAGGCCCGCGGCCTGGTCGCGTTCACCCACATCGATTTGCTCGGCGCATGTCCTGAGGGCCGACCGCCAAGCTCGTGCTACGAAGAGCGCCTGTGGGTCGCTAACCCGGATGGCAGCAATGCCCACGAACTCTTACCTGGCGTCGAAGGCCGCCAGATCGCGCTGGCTGGTCACCCGACGGCCGCTGGCTCTCTTCGATCACGACTTCGTTCCAACCTGACGGATGCGAGCGGCTCCGAGGTCCGGCCCTTGAACGCCGCCCGAAGCCTCAACCTCGGAGCAGGCCAGATCGCCTTTCGCCGAATTCGACCCGGCTTGCGTTCTTCCGCGACGTCTCCGCTAACCCGGTGGACGGCATCGAGCTGCGATCCTCGATATCGCGTCCGGGCAGGTGGTCTCAATCAGTTCAGAAGGGGGCGGCAATCCTCAGTGGTCCCCCGATGGCGCCTGGATCGCGTACGACCGGCAGGGCTTGTTCACCCTTGCGAAGATCTTCATCATCCGGCCCGACGGCACGGGCCGGCGCGCCGTGACATCCGACGAGCTCCCCGGGATCGACCCCAACTGGTCGCCCGACGGCTCGTCCTCGCGTTCACTTACAGCCTCCTGGTGGGAAATGAGACCCGGCGGCACTTGTCAACGACATCTATACCCTCGAGCTCGCTGGGGGGGCCCCAGTCCGGCTGACGAGCGACGAAATCTCCGGTCGACCGTCGTGGACGCTCGATGGCCGGATCGTGTTCGCCAAATTCCCAGAGGGCGACGCCCCCAGCGGCATCGAGCTATGGGTCATGAATGCCGACGGCTCAGGCCGCGAGCGCCTCGACGCGAGCAGCCTCTCCGCCCTCTCCGAGATCGGCTGCGTCACCTGCATCTACCCGCCGACTCCGCCTGGCAGCAATTCTCCTTCGATCACGAGGCCTTCTGGCAGCCGACCCCGTGACCGACGGCGGGGGAGGGCCGCCAGTTGGGGCCGTCCAGGGAAGCGACACCCAGCGAAGACCTGGGCTTCGTTACGTTGACACGGCGTACGAGCCGATCAGGGTGATCTCCGTGGCGACCGGCGGCTCGGCGCAACGGCTCTCGATGTCGGCGCTGAACGCCTTGAACGCGGCGATCTCCCGACGATGCCGCCCGGTCGATCGGTGTCGATGACGATGTGCATGAAGCTGACGCCGTCCGGGAGCCGGAACGTCGCGTAGTGGAGGCCTTCGGGCCGCTCCGCGGCAAGTTGCGCTAGACAGCCTCGACGAGAGCGACGTTCTCGTCCGCTCGCTCCGGCCGGACCTTGTAACGAACCATCGAGCTACCCATCGTCGACTCCTGTGCGGCACACATCCGGGCGCGCTGCCGATCGGACGGGCGACCCAACGGTAACTCATGGTTACCGACGCACGGGCAGTTCAATCGAGTTCACTGTTGACGAATTGGCAGGCACGGGGACCCGGCGCGAGTGTCGGGCTGCCCCCACAAGGAGGACGCACCATGGCCCAGAACAGCCTGTATGAGCGCCTGGGAGGCGCCTTCGCGATCGCTGCGGTCGTCAACCGCTTCAGCGACGCGATCATCGAGGACCGGGTCGCCGGTCAGGGTTCGAGCAATCCGGCCCTCCGCGAATGGCACACGAAGGAGCTGGCGCGTCTGCCTGGCCTCAAATTCATGCGCACGCTGTGGCTCTGCAACGTTGCGGGTGGTCCGCAGGGGTACGTGGGGACGAGGCCTGGACGAGACCGCCTAAGCCTCGAGGAAGCGCATCGCAACCTGCACATCGCACCCGACGAATTCGATGCCGTCGCCGGCATCCTTGCGAAGACGCTGGACGAGTTCAAGGTCCCGGCCGCGGAGAAGGACGAGGTCCTGGCTGCGTTCGCCGCCCACAAGGGCGAAGTCACGGAAGGCTCACGCCAACCTGTCGCCGCAACGAGCTAGCGCCCGCCACGCAGGCAGCTGCTCACTCGACTACTTAGGCGTTCGAGAAGTCCGCCGTCGACGGGATCACCGCGGGCGGGGTTCCCACGACGATCACGATCACCTTCAGGTCGGTGAGATCGATCGCCCGCGGATCGCCCTCGTAGGGCTCACCGGCGATGTACACCGCGATCGGGGTCGGCGCGCAGTGCTCCCCGACGCAGGTCTCGCTGAGCTCGACGCCCCACTCGACGAAGAACTGACCGAGGGTGATCGGCTCGGGGTCCTCCGACTCGGTGTGGATGATCCCCGACGCGTCGTGGGTGTGGAGCGGCGAGATGCACGGCTGGTCGCACATCTCGATGCCGCCATACGAGCCCACGTCCTCGAAGTAGCGAACCTCGGGGTCCTCGATGTTGATCCCGATGCCCGCCGGGACCAGGATCGCCTGGCCGTCGACGAACACGTCCAGGTGGGAGTGGGCGTGGTTGGTCCGACCCTCCTTCGGCGCGGGCTCCAGGCCGGCCGCGACGGTGCGCTCGAGCGGATCCGACGGCGCGGGCCAGAGGAGGGTCGGTCCGACAGCTGGCGACGCCGCCGCGGCGCTCGGAGTCGGCGGTGCAACCGACCCGACGCTCCCGGCGCAGGACGCGGCGACGAAGACGGCGCACGCGACGGCGATCGTGCGTGACAGGGTCAGCGGCCCTCGCATGACGGTTCCCTCCGAGCTGGTCCTGCGTCCCGGGTCACAATACGCGGCCCGCCACGGCCGTCGGGGCCCTGACGTCACAGCGTGGGCCGCGCCGCTGTTCAGCGCCAGTCCGGGATGCCGCCGAGCGGCCGGTCGATGCCGTCGGCGCGGAGCTCCAACCGGCCCGTGCCATCGGGCCGGACCACGTACAGCGCGCGGCCGGAGACCAGGAGGTAGCGGCCGTCCGGCGACCAGGCGACGAACTGGCCGGACTCGCTCGTGACACGACGCTGGGTCCGAGCCGTCCGCGTTCATGACCCAGACGTCGCGATGCTGGTCATCGGGCTCGCCCGTCCGCCAGCACTCCTGATCCGGACGGCACGAACGAGCAGTCGTCCCGTTCCGAGGTGAAGGCGATCGACGAGCCGTCGGGCGACCAGACCGGCCAGCCGTCGCCGCCCGGGTTGTCGGTCAGCTGCCGGGTCTCGCCCGTGGCGAGGTCGGCGACGTAGATCTCGTAGTCTCCGCCCTCGTGGCCCATGAACGTGATCGCCGTGCCGTCCGGCGAGAACGACGGGTACTCGACCCAGACATCGATGTCGAGCGCGCGGAGGTTCGAGCCATCGGGGTCGACGAGGTACCCGCGGAGCCGGCCGCCGTCGCGGTCCGAGTTGAAGACGATCGTCGAGCCATCGGGCGACCAGTCGGGGCCCCAATCGTTGGCCGGGTCGTTGGTGATGTTGCGCCGCTCCGAGCCGTCGGCCGCAGCGACGAAGATCTCGTCGTTCTCGTTGATGCCGCGCGTCGAGTCGCGGTACACGACCCAGTCGCCATCGGGCGACCAGGCGCCGTCGAACTCGGGGCCCGCGGGATCGGCGGCAACCGTGACGACGTTCGAGCCATCGACATCCATGACGAACACGTCCTCGAAGTCGTCGAACACGATCCGGCCGGACAGCTCGGCGAGCTCGATCGGCTCGCCCGACTCGACCGGGAGGTGACCCGTGTGGACGATCCGCGTGGGGAGGGGAGTGGGTGCCGGTGTGAGCGACGCGAAGGCCGAGGGGCTCGGGGTGATCGGTCCAGCACATGACACCAGCACGCCGGCCGAGGCGAGGAGCGACGTCAGGCCATTCGGTCGGCGCATGCCACCACTACGCTTGCCACTGGCACCTCGTTCCCGAACCTGCCCAGTCCGTCTGGCCGGCGCCTGACGCACCCGCCTCTACCATTCGAGCACGGATCGACCCCGATACGAAGGAGCGATGACCATGAAGCTGATCGCCACGATGATGCTGAGCGTGGACGGCGTGTACCAGGGTCCCGGGGGCCCCGACGAGGACAGGCGCGGGGGGTTCGAGCGCGGCGGATGGGCGCATCAGCACGACGAGGAGGGCGGGCGCATCCTGACCTCGATGTTCGAGCGCGCGGATGCGCTGCTGCTCGGACGCAAGACCTGGCAGATCTTCGAGTCGTACTGGCCGCACCACGACGGAGGCCCGGGCGACCCGGTCTCCCACGGCATCAACGTGCTGCCCAAGTACGTGCCGTCGAGCACGCTCAAGGATCCGGGTTGGAACACCCACGTGATCGATGGCGACGTCGAGGCGGCGGTGCGCGAGCTCAAGGCGAAGCCCGGGCGCGAGATCCAGGTACACGGCAGCGGCGACCTGCTTCGCTGGCTGCTCGAGCGCGACCTCGTCGACGAGCTCAACCTGCGGATCTACCCGGTCGTGGTGGGGGAGGGGCAGCGGCTTTTCCCGGAGCACGGCCAGAGCCACGGCCTGACGCTCGTCGAGTCGGTGTCGACGCCGTCCGGCGTGACGGTCCAGACGTATCGACCGGCCGGCCGGGCGACATTCCAAAACGCCGACGAGTGACGCCGGCGCTGCGCCGGCCCACCCACCACGCTAGGAGCACCAGCCATGTCACTCGCGCGCGTCCAATTCTTCTCGATCTCGCTCGACGGTTTCGGCACCGGCGAAGGTCTGAGCCTCGACGCCCCGTTCGGCCACGCCGGCGAACGGCTGCACGAATGGATGTTCGTCACCCGGTGGTGGCGCGACAGGGTCGGCGAGCCGGGCGGCAGCGGCGGCGTCGACGACGCCTTCTTGCGGCTGCACGATCCGGGGATCGGCGCCGAGATCATGGGTGCCGGGAAGTTCGGACCGCCCGGATGGCACGAGGACCCGGAGTGGAAGGGCTGGTGGGGTCCGAACCCGCCGTTCCACACACCGGTCTTCGTCCTCACCCACCACCCGCGCCCGCCCATCGAGATGGAGGGCGGCACGACATTCCACTTCATCGACGCTTCGCCCGCCGAAACGCTCGAGACGGCCCGCGAGGCTGCGGGCGGCCAGGACGTACGGATCGGCGGAGGCCCGACGATGATCCGCGAGTTCGTGGCGGCACGGCTCATCGACCACATGCACATCGCGGTCGTCCCGATCCTGTTGGGCCGGGGCGAACGCCTCTGGGACGGCCTGGAGGGCCTCGAGAAGGACTACGTGATCGAGGCCACCTCCTCGCCCAGCGGCGTGACGCACCTGACGTTCACGCGCGCGGCTGTCTGAACGGCCTCATTCGTCGGCTTGGCCCTGATCGACGCGGGCGGGGCGTAAGCCGGCGGGGTCAGGGCCTGGACTAATCTGACCGCGATGCACGTTCGTCCGGTCGAGGGCGAGCAGCGGGTGACGCCGCTGGAGCTGTTCTTCGACCTCGTCTTCGTCTTCGCCATCACGCAGGTGACCGGGTTCCTCGCCGCGAACGAGAGCGGGGAAGGGCTCCTTCGGGGCGGGCTCCTGCTTGCCGCGCTGTGGTGGGCGTGGGCCGCCTATGCCTGGCTGACGAACACCCTCGACCCCGAAGAGGGCGGCGTTCGCCTGGTCGTGTTCGCCACGACAGCCGCGATGCTGATCGTCGCCCTTGCGACGCCAGCGGCGTTCGGGGCCGAGGCTATGGTCTTCGCCGTCGCGTACTTCATCGTCCGCGCCCTTCACCTCGTCCTCTACGCGATCGCCGGTCGCGACGATCCCGAGCTGTTCGCCGCCGTCCTCCGGTTTGCGCCTGGCGCTGTGATCGGACCGTCGTTGTTGGTCATCGCCGCCTTCTTCGATGGGACCGTGGAGATCGGGCTGTGGGTCGCCGCCCTGACGGTCGACTACCTCAGCGCACTGGTCGGCCGCGGGCGAGGGTGGCGCCTGTCGCCGGCGCATTTCGTCGAGCGCCACGGGCTCATCATCATCATCGCCTTGGGAGAGTCGATCGTCGCGATCGGCGTCGGCGCGGCTGGGCTGCCGCTCGATGCGGCCAGGATCGCGGCCGCCCTGCTGGGGATGGTCGTCGCGGCGGCCCTGTGGTGGTCGTACTTCGACTGGGTCATCTTCACGTCGCAGGCCAGGATCACCGACGCGCAGGGAGCCGAGCGCGCGAACCTCGCGCGCGACCTGTACACGTACCTCCACATGCCGATGGTCTTCGGCATCGTCCTCTTCGCGCTCGGCATGAAGGAGACCCTGGCCCATGTCGACGAGCCGCTGGGGATCATCCCCGCCATCGGCCTGTGCGGAGGCCTGGCCCTGTACATGGCCGCGCACGTGGCCCACCGGCTGCGAACCGGCGGTGGCTGGGGCCACGGTCGGCCGATCGCCACGGTCGTGCTGCTCGCCCTGATCCCCGTCGCCACCATGGTGCCGGCGCTCGCGGCGCTGGCCTTGGCAGCGGCCGTCTGCGCGGCGCTGATCGCCTACGAGGCGATCCGCTATCGGGGCGCGCGCGCCTGGATCCGGAGCCACCGGGGCGAGTTCACGATGGAGGAAGTCAGACGCATCGCGCCTCAGACGGGCGCAGTCCCCGCCGATCCGGAGACGTCGACTGATCCCAACGCTGATCGACCCGTGGCCGGGTAACTCCGCGCCGGCCTCACTCCCCGGCGTTCGCGAAGGTCGCGCGGCCGGCCGGTCGGTAGGTCTGGAGCATCACGCCGGACGGTACGTCAGCGCAAACCCGCGAAGAACGCCCGCACGTCGCCCACGTAGAGGTCGGGGACCTCCATCGCCGGGAAGTGCCCGCCGGCGTCGTGCTCGTTCCAGTACGCCAGTCGCCCTTCGGGATCCAGGATCCGGCGCACGAGCGGATCACGCCCGAAGGACACGAATCCTTGCGGTCGATCGTGGGCCTCGCCCCAGGACGCTGCGGTGTGGGCGGTCTCGTACAGGAAGTTCGCGGCGCCGGCGCCGCCTCGGTTGAACCAGTACACGCTCACCAGGGTGAGGAGGTGGTCGAGGTCGACGGCATCCTCTGGGAGCGCCCTGGCCGGATCGGTCCATTCCTGAACCTTCTCGACGATCCAGGTCAGCTGGGCGACCGGCGAGTCGGTCAGGCCGTACGCGATCGACTGCGGCCGCGTCGTTTGGAGCGCGATGTACCCGAAGTCCTCGCGGCGCGCCGCCTTGAGCTCGGCGTGGCGGGCCTGCTCGTCCTCGGTGAGGTGGTCCGTCGGCGGCGTGTACTCGGTTGCGATCGCTCCGGGATCGGTGACGACGAGCGCCCCGATCATCCGCTCGCCAGCGATCAGTCCCAGCTCCGCTGAGATCCCGGCCCCGACGTCGCCGCCGGACACGCCGTACCGCTCGTAGCCAAGGGCCTGCATGATCTGGTCGAACGCGTTGGCTGCCTTCTGGATGCCCCAACCGGGGACCGGCGGCGCGGAGAAGCCGAATCCGGGCAGCGATGGGATCACGACGTGGAAGGCGTCCTCGGGCCGACCGCCGTGGGCCTCCGGGTCGACGAGCGATTCGATCATCCGGGTGAACTCGACGAATGAGCTCGGATAGCCGTGAGCCAGGAGGAGGGGAGTGGCCCCGGCGACATTCGAGCGGACGTGGACGAAGTGGAAGAGCTGGCCGTCGATGGTGGCGGTGAACTGGGGGAACGAGTTGAGCCGGGCCTCCTGCGCCCGCCAGTCGTAGCTGGTCGCCCAGGTCTCGGCCAGGGTCCGCGCGTACGACGTCGGGACGCCACGGCTCCAGTCGCTGACCACGTCGACGGGCCAGCGAGTGTTTGCCAGGCGCGACTGCAGATCGGCGACATCGGCATCGGAGACAGCGACGGTGAAGGGCGTGATCTCCACGGGACGAACCTCCGTTCAGTGGACTCGGGATGCGTCCATCAAAGCGGAAATCGGTCGGGAAGTATTGAAGCGAAACGACACCGGCGATCCTCGAGCCGCGCGTCAGATCGCCTCGTCGCGCTCCTTCGTCCTGGCCGGCGTATACCCCGTCAGCTGTTTCAGATCGCGCGTCAGGTGGGCCTGATCGGCGTATCCCATGTCGTGGGTGACATCCAGGATCGACTCGCCGCGGCGCAGACGCTCGGCCGCCTCGCGGGCGCGAACGATCTGACGGATACGGTTCATCGTGAGTCCGGTGACCTGCGAGACGTGGCGCTGGATCGACCGGATCGAGGTCGAGGGAGGCTCGCCGCGCAGGACGGCGTTGACCACGGCGTCGTCGCTGAGGAGCTCCAGCCGCTCGAGCTCCGCGACGAAGGCGTCGGCCGTCTCATACGTGGGCATCGGCCACTCCCGGTCGGCCAGGAGGAACGACTCGGGTGTCGGCATCGGTAGTGCCTCGGTGGTGTCCACCATCGCCGTCGTCGGCACATGGGTGAGGAACGATCCACGATGAAAGCGGATGCCGATGTTGCGGTTGCCCGCGCGGTACGGGACCGGGGTGGTCTGCGTCGACGGGCCGCTCAGGAGCGCCCGGTTCCCGTGGACGCTGCGAATGAAGATCATGTCCCAGCAGGCGTCGGCGGCCGCCAGGTAGGTCCCGTCGCTCGTGTCGTGCGTACGCCAGATGATGTCCGCGAATCGGGAGCGCGACGGTCGTTCCTCGTAGTCGAAGGACATCTCGCAGACAGCGTACCCGGCCGCCACGAGGCGATCGAGCCCGACCCGGAGCGCGTACCCTTCGATCATGGCTCACGTGATCGATTACGTTGAACTGGCCGTTGACGACCTCGAGCCCGCGAAGGCCTTCTACGCCAAGGCGCTCGGCGTCTACCAGCCGCTCGAGTAGGCTCACCCGGCGGGCCACATGATCGATCCCGCACCTGCCGCTCTACGACCGTCGCTCGAGCGGCTCCTGGCGAACCCGACGCCCGACGACCTCTGGCAATTCCAGAAGGCGCTGTTGGTCATCGGTGGCCCGGAGGCCGCGCGTGCGCGCGGGGTCGCGCGTGCATTCCAGTCGTGCCTGCGGACGCTCGAGAGCAAGTCGGCCTCACGCTCTGCGAGCCGCTGGGGTGCCGTGCTGGGAACGGCCGCCGTCGCAAGCGTGAGCCTGCCGGAGATGCGTAACCGCCAGGAGCGCGGGCTCGGGGAATTGCTGGAGCTGGCGTTGCCGGCTGTCCTGGAGGTCGGCGCCGCGATCCGGTCGGCGCAAGCCTGGGAGATCGAAGCAGGGCTGATCTACGACGAGTTCGCGTGGTTCCTCTACGAGGAGCTGTGGGACATCTCGCTCAATGTCCGGAGCGAGCTGACTGCGGTCGAGCGCCGCCAACGCATCGACGAGGTCCTCGACCCGCTCCTGGACACTGCACTCCCGGACAAGGACCGGGCCACGCTCGTCGTCGATGTCTTCCGGTCAGTCCTCGCCGCGCGCGTGCTGCCGCTGCTGGGCTAGCCGAAGCGCTTCGGCCCGCGCGGCGAGCGGACCGCCACCTGTGCCGACCTCGATGGCCGGCGATCAAGCGTCTGCTTCGGGCGCCTCCATGCGCTCGAGCAGGGCCAGCGTCGTCGCCCAGCTGCGGATCGTCATCGACTTGTAGGCCGGCGTGCCGACGATCTTGCTGAGGCGGCTCTTGGTCCGTTGCGCGCTGAGTCGCTGCGAATAGATCACGCCGGTTCCCGGCCACACCTCGTCGACGCCGGGCCGCGGGTCGAAGACCTTCATCGCCGTCGGCGCGTCGATCCCCATCAGGAAGACCGCGTCGCTGTGGTATCTCCCCGGTTGGTCGCCGAAGCCCTTGGGCCGCTTCTGGACGACGGCCCGAAGCTGGGCGCGCGTCAGGACGAGGACCGCGATCAGCTCACTGTCGAGCTTGAACGTCTTGGGGAGCGCCTCCTCGAGCTCCCGTTGGATCGTTGCCGCCGATCGGTCAGAGCTCAGGATCACGTTGCCGCTGGCGATGTACGTGGACACCTTCGTGTGGCCGTGGCTCTCGAGGAGGTCGCGCAAGGCCGCCATCGGCACCTTGTTCCGGCCGCCGACGTTGATGCCGCGCAGGAGGACGAGGTATCTGGTCATCGTGATCAGCAGGATGCCACGGCGATCGATCCGCGGATCAGCGCTCGAAGGCGACCTTGCCGGCCGTTGCGGGGCTCATCGTTTTCCGAAGCCGGGGATCGCCGCAGCCTGTTTCATCCACGACGCGAGTTGGCCTTCGTCGAGGTCGTCCACTGATTCGAGGTCCACGCCGCGCGAGTCCTTGCCCATCCCGATCGGCGTCACTGGCGGGACGGGCGTGAGTGCCGTGCCGCGCCCGAAGGTGAGCTTGACGTGGCCGGCGAAGCCGCCGCACGAGAAGCACCAGCCGTCGCCGACGCCATACCAGGCGATGCCCCATTTCACGGAGCGCTGCAGGCCCGGCAGCGTCTTGGCCGCCAGGGCATCGACGCGTTCCGCGATGGAGCGCTGCGGCTCCGGCAAGCTGCTGATGTAGGCAAAGACCGGCTTGTCGCCGACCGCGGCCTTCGCGGGGCTTGCCCTGCCGGTCATGGCGGCCGGCAGGTTCGTTAGGACGTTGCCTTGCTCGGCCGGTCGCTCGGTGGGTCTGGGTGCCTTTGGCGTCGCGCTGGTTGACGGCCCGGCTGCGAGTCCTTGACGGCCGGCCGGCGGCGGCCTTTGGCGTTCTTCGATTGTCAGATGACGGCATAGGGCTCCAGCCACGATGAAGTTCTTCCAAGCACCCGCACATTGTGAGGGCCCTCCGGAGTAACGTCGCGCCGATGTACCAGCCTGCCCATGGCAAGTTCGAAGTCGAGGATCCGGCCGCGCTCCTGGCGGAGCTGTGCGTCCACGTGCCGGCGACGCTCGTCACCTACGGCCCAGACGGCTTCCGCGCGTCGATCCTCCCGATGCTGTTCGAGCGCGAAGATGGCCCGCACGGGATGCTGCGTGGCCATCTTGCCCGCGGCAATCCGCATTGGCGCGAGATCGAGGCGTCGATCGAGGCCGGCGGCGACGGGGCAGGGGAGGCCCTTGCGATCTTCGACGGGCCTGACGCCTACGTTTCGCCAGCCTTGTACGAGGAGAAGCGCCTGACGGGAAAGGTCGTCCCGACCTGGAACTACGTCACCGTCCAGGCGCACGGCACGATCACGACCATCCACGATCCTGACTGGCTGATCCCGCACGTCGGCCGGCTCGTCGCACGACACGAAGCGGGTCGACCCGATCCCTGGGCGCTCACCGACGCGCCGGAGGACTACGTCCGCACCCAGGCCCGCGCGATCGTCGGCCTCGAGCTACGCATCGCCCGGGTCGAGGCCAAGGAGAAGCTCAGCCAGAACCGCAGTGCCCCGGATATCGAGGGCACGATCGAGGGTCTGAGCGCCGGGACCCCGCGCGAGCGAGCGGTCGCCGAGGCGATGCGCCGCGAGCGCTCCGGCAAGGTCGGCAGCTAGGGAGGACGACATGGTCGAGATCCGGAAGGCGACACATGACGACATCGACGCCTGTGCCCGCGTCCTGGCTCTCGCGTTCCAGGACGATCCCGGGACGGTGAACTTCGAGCCCGACGACGAACGCCGTCGCACCGTCCTGCCGCCCTTCTTCCGGACGTTCGTCGCGGCGTCGCTGGCAGAAGACGGCGATCTCGTCGTCGCCGGCCACCCGATCGACTGCATCGCCAGCTGGTTCGGCCCGGAGCGTCACGGCCCTTCGCCCGATGCGATGGGCGCGAACGGCTTCGGCGACGTGCTCGCGCTCGCGGGACCGGAGTCGGCGGACCGCCTCCTCGCGATGGTCGGCGAGATCGAACGGCAGCACGCGCAGCTGACCGACGGACCCCACTTCCGGCTCGAGTTCTACGGGGTCGTGCCGGAGCGGCAGGGGGCTGGCGTCGGCAGTGCCCTGATCGAGCACGGTCATCGACGCGCCGACGAGCTGGGGCTGCCGACCTATCTCGAGACGTTCAGCGACTGGAACGTCGGCTTCTACCGCCATCGCGGCTACGAGGTCGTCGGCGAGTTCACCGTCGGCGACCGGACCCGCGGTTGGGGGATGATCCGGCGACCGAGTAATCCCTGAGGTTGACGGTCGAACCGGTCGTCCGATCGGTCGTTCTTCCCAGATCCTGGTGGACCTCGATGCAGCTCGTCGAGGCACCGGCGGTCGGCGCGCGTGTGCTCGATTGGCTTCGATCGAACGGAGTCGTCGCGGATTTGCCGTCTGACAACACTGAAATGCTTGCCGCCATCGAGTCGAAGGGCTTGCCGCTCCCCTCCGTCGCTGCGCGAGCACCTGGTGAACGAGCGCGGTTGGCCACCAGGGCCGGCTTACGCCGCAAAGACGGGACGAACGCCGTCTATTACGAGAGTGGGGCGATCGAGGACCCCGTCATCAATCGTCGCCTCGTCGATGTACTCGAGGGTACGAAGCCTGCCTTTACTCGTCGGGCCGCAAAGTACCTACTGGGTTAGACGGACATAACTCACCTTATCGGAAGTGATGCAGGGAGCCTCTGGACTCGGCGCCACCGGCTTTCGCGCCCCTAAGCGTCGGCCGGCAGGATCCGAAACGGTCGTCCCCCGGGCCCGGACACAGCGCGGAAATGGCGCTCATCGAGGGTGAGCAGGTCCGACGTACCGTACCGGTCGGCCAGCACGACGAGCGAGGCGTCCGCCAGGCCCAATCCGAGATCCCCGTAGCGATCGATGACCTCGGTCGCGGCCGAGACGTCATCGGCGCTCATCGGCTCCAGCTGGTAGACGCCAGCGGCCACCTGCTCGAGCAAGGAGCGTGCAGCGGTCGCCGAGACCCGAGTGTTGATCAGGTAGTCGAGCTCGGCGAGCACGAACGGCGATAGCACGAGCGGCACCGTGGCTCCACGGAGGACGCCTGCGGCTGCCACGTGATGGCGCTGGCCGGCATCGACGGCGGCCAACAAACCGCTCGTGTCGAGGACGATCACTCCCCGAAGCCGGCGAGCGCGTCGTCGACGTGTTCGGAGAGGTCCGGGTCGTCACTCCTGAACAACGGCAAGACGAGTTCCGCCGATCGGTGCCGGGCCGTTACGAGTTCCACGCCCTCCCGGATGAGCTCGGCCTCACTGCGCCCGGCGAGTCGCGCCGCTCGCTCAAGGGCGCGCTTCTGGGTCTCGGTCAGGTAGACCGTGGTCTTCTCCATGCCATACACGCTACCATACGTCTTGGAACCCAGCTGAGGGGTGCTTCGCGCATGGCCGCCGCGGAACGACTGACCGCACGGATGTTCTAGATCGTGCGGCGGTCCCTATCCGCGGTCAAGGGTCTTGGCGGAGCAGTGCGTCCGTGGACTCGTCCGCGTGGCCCGCGTAGAACCGCTCCAGCACCTCGGCGAACAGCGGCTCGTCGGGCGCCGCGCGGTGGAACAGCGTCATCGACGAACGGACCTTCATCGCGTCGAGCGGACCGAAGATCTGGTCGGCAGTCGCGCCCTGCGTCGCCAGGACCGCGCTGGCGCATTCGCGCAGCCGGGCGCCCAGGACCGGATGCTCGAGGTAGGCGCGCGCCTCGGCGAGCGACACGATGCCGTACCGCCGCGACATGTCGCTGCGCCCGAGGCCGACCAGCTGCGGGAAGACGAACCAGATCCAGTGGCCGGTCTTGCGGCCCTGGCGGAGCTCGCCCAGCGCCCCCGCGTAGACGCCTTCCTGAGCCGCGATGAAGCGCTCGAGATCGAACGGCATCTCAGACCTCGACGAGCACCGGTACCTCGGGACGAGCGAACTGTGTGCGGTGCAGCCGCGCGTACAGCCCGTCGCGCGCCAGCAGCTCGTCCTGGGTCCCGAGCTCGACCAGCCAGCCGTCGTCGAGCACCGCGATCCGATCCGCCGCGCGGATGGTCGAGAGTCGATGGGCCACGATGATCGTCGTGCGGCCGACCTTCAGCCGATCGAGCGCGTCCTGGACCAGCCGCTCGGACTCGTTGTCGAGCGAGCTCGTGGCCTCGTCGAGCAGCAGGATCGGCGGGTCCTTGAGGATCGCCCGGGCGATCGCCACGCGCTGGCGCTGCCCGCCCGACAACCGCATGCCGCGGTCGCCGACGACGGTGTCGTAGCCATCGGGGAGCACGCTGATGAAGTCGTGTGCGTTGGCCGCGATCGCCGCGTCGACCATCTCCGACTCGGTCGCGTCCAGCCGGCCGTAGAGGATGTTCTCCCGCACCGTCCCGCCGAACAGCGTCGCCTCCTGCGCGACGAGCCCGATCTGCGCGCGCAGGCTGGCCACGGTGACGTCGCGGATGTCGACCCCATCCACCCGGATCGTGCCAGATGACACCTCCCACAGCCGCGGGATCAGGCCCACCAGCGTCGTCTTCCCGGAGCCAGACGGCCCGACGAGCGCGAGGGTCTCCCCCGCCGGCACGGTCAACGAGATGTCGCGCAGCACAGGTCGGTCGGGCAGGTAGGCGAACGACACGTCATCGAGCTCGATCTCGCCGGCGATCCGCCCCAGCGGCCGGGCGTCGGGCGCATCGAGGATCGTCGGCCGCGTGTCGATGATCTCGAACACCCGCTCGATGGCCCCGGTCCCCTCGCGGAACTGCCCGTACAGGCTCGCGAGCGACCCCAGGCTCGCCCCGATCGCCACGCCGTACAGCAGGAACCCGGTCAGCGTGCCGATCCCGAGCGTCCCATCGATGACCTGGTGGCCGGTGTACCAGAGCAGCCCGGCGATCGCCCCGAAGCCGAGGAACCCCATCAGCATCCCGAATGCCGCCCGCCACAGCGCCAGGCGCGAGCCGGTCGCGACGACCGTGCGCAGGTCGTCGTCGTAGCGGCCCAGCTCCCAGTCCTCGCGGACGTAGCTCTTCACGACCCGGATGCCGGACAACGCCTCCTCGGCGGTCGTGGTGCTGCGCGCGATGGTGTCCTGGACCTGGGTGCTGATCCGCTGGAGTGGCCGGCCGAAGACGACCGCCACGACGATCAGGGCCGGCGCCAGCAGCAGGATGACGAGCAGGAGCGTCGGGCTCAGCGTGAACAGGATGATCACCGAGCCGACGAGCCCGATCAGCGACGACAGCAGGCTCGTGACCGTCTGGGTGAGCATCGTGCGCACGAGCGTCACGTCGTTCGACAGGCGCGAGATCAGCTCACCGACGCGATGGCTCGCGTGGAAGTCGAGAGACAGCGTGATGAGTCGCCCGAAGAGCTGGCCCCGGATCTGGGCGACGACCCGCTCCCCGACCACGCCGAGCAGGTACGTCTGCAGGAAGCCACCCGCGGCCTGCACCAGGAACAGCCCGATCAGGGCGACGATCAGGCCATCGAGCCCGGGCGCGTCACCGCCGGCAACGACCTCGGTCGTGATCCCGGCGATGATCAGCGGGAAGGCGAGCCCGACGGCCGACGAGATGACGAGGCCGACGAGCGCGAGCGCGAACGGCCGCCAGTGCGGCCGCAAGTAGGCGAACAGCCGGGCCCACGGCACGCCGCCGAAGCCGCGGACCTCACGGACGACGGCGCCGGCGTCCGACGGGATCCGGGCGAACTGCTGGGTCATGGCCGCGATGATGTCACGGGGTCTCGCAACACGCCGTCGGCGGTCTGCGGCCGGTTATGGGCGGCAGGCGAACGCGAAGTAGATCGGGATGTCGAGCCCGACGTGGACGGCGATCGGGATGAGCAATGAGCGCGTCCGGATCGTCACGAGACCGGCCAGCAGCCCGCCGAGACCCATCGCCAGCATCAGGGGCACCTGGAGGCCGATCACGTCGGTGCCCGAGTGGGCGAGCCCGAACACCACGGCCTGCCCGACGAGCGCCGGCCAGACGCCCACCACCCGCCCCGACCAGCTCATGAGCGCGCCGCGGTAGATCAGTTCCTCCATCACGCCGTTCGAGACCGCGAAGATCAGCGCGGGCACGAGCGCTCCGGCAAGGATCACGTACGAGACGTCGCCGAAGAACGGGCGCGCCAGGTACGGCCCGACGATCAACGCGACCGGACCCGCGACCAGGAAGCCGATGACGGCCCAACGGATCCACGCCCGCGCCGGCCAGCGCAGGTAGAGCGACGCCGGCACCGCCCGCAGGGCGAGCGCCACGATCGCCAGTGCGACGAGGACGACGACCGCCTCGAGCGCGCGCCACGTGGCGACAGGCGACGCCGGGTTCTCGCAGTCCCCGAGCCCGGCCGCCACCACGGGCGCCGCGAGCGTGCCCCACAACAGGCTGACCGCCACGGGCACCGCGCCCGCCCACGTCCAGCGCACGGGTGCCTCGCGCCTGATCGCGATGGCGGTCCCGACCGCGAGCACAAGGAGCATCGACGGGCGCCACGCCGGTACGGCGGCGGCCACCGACAGCAGCGCGATCGGCACGATCGAGCGCAGGAAGTCCGCTCGGCTCGAACGGCAACGTCCGTGTGGCGGCCACGGGCCGGCTCCCCTCCTCCGCTCCCCCGGTCAGACGTTGCTGCCGGTGATGATGACGAGCGCCGGACCCTCGGGTGGCGGGCCGGCCAACAGGCCGGCCCAGGACGCCCCGGCCGCACCCTCGACGGTGACGCCGAGCGCGTCGGTCAGTTCGGCCTGTGCCCCACGCAGCGCGTCCTCACTGACCGTGAGCATGGCATCGACGCGCCCCGCCATGAGCTCGACCGCGCGCGGCACGGCGATGCGCGACGCGATGCCGTCGGCGTACGTGGCGGCGGACGCCGTATCGATCGGGCGGCCTGCCGCGAAGGAGCGGGTCATCGCGTCGGCCAACTCCGCCTGGACCCCGACGATGCGGGTCGCCGGCGATGCGTGCCGGAGCCACGAGCCGACCCCGTTGATCAGCGCGCCGTTCCCGACAGGCACCGAAGCGATCGTCAGCGCCGGCAGGACGCCGGTCTCGACGGCGTCGGTCAGCTCGAGCGCCAGCGTGGCGGCCCCGGTCGAGATCCGCGGGTCGTCACCATCGACGAGCAGCTCGGCGCCGTGCTCGGCCGCGTACGCCTCCGATGCGGTCCGGGCATCGTCGAAGTCCTCCCCCGACTCGATCACCGTCGCGCCCAGCGCGCGCATCCGCGCGATCTTGGCCCGGTTGGCGTTGCGCGACGTGAACACGACCGCGGGGACGTCGATGGCGCGAGCGGCGTAGGCGACGCCCTGTCCGAAGTTGCCGGCCGAGGCGACCACGATCGGCCGGTCCGGTCCGATCCTCCCCTCCCCTACCAGGCCGTGGACGGCGACCCACGTGCCGCGGCCCTTGAACGAGCGGATCGGGTTGACGGTCTCGACCTTGACCACGACCGGCACACCGAGCTGCGCGGACAGGCCGTCGTGGACGAACTGAGGCGAATCCCGGAACACCGGATCGATCGCGGCCGATGCCGCGAGGATGGCCTCCGGCGTCAGCTCCGAGACGGCGACGAGGGCATCACGCATCGGGCGATGATGCCACGCCGTTCGGTCAGCCCGGCATGGCCGGCAGCAGGGGCTCGAGGTACGGGGCGAGAGCCGACGCGAACGGCGTCGTCATGTGGTGGCCGTCGCGATACACCAGCACGCGCCCGATGATCGCCGGGCACGGCTCGGTCGGGCACAGCCACGGGCTCGGATCGATGAACGTCGCGCCGGTCGCGGCGCTGACCTCGCGCTCCGTGGCAGTCCGTTCGCGGCGCCAGCGCCTTCGATGTCGGGGTCGCGCACGCGAGGGCATCATCGAGGTGGTCCGACAGGCAGACCGGCGGGTCGCCGAGCGGGTTCGGCGTGTCGCCGAGGACGAGCACATGGTCGGCGACCTCGTCGATCGCGCGGATCGCGCGCCCGAGACCGGCCCCCCACAGGTCTTCCCGGTCGGTCGTGTCGACCGGCGTGCCGTCGTTCCACAGCTTGCCCGCCCGACTGTCCGAGATCACCACGAGCGCCGGGCGTTCGTCGGCGATGCGCTGGAGGACCGCGGCGCGCCAGTCGGTGCATTCGACGTACTCGCGCTTGAGGCTCGCGTTGTAGACGCGCAGGTCTGCCACCGGGCAGGCGGACTTCGTGAGCGACACGAGGCGCCAGCCACGTTCGGTCGCCAGCCGCTCGAACGTGGGGAACCAATGGGCGGCGTGCGAGTCGCCGATCAGGAACACGGACGTCGACGAACCCGCCTCGCCGTACACGCAGGCCGGCGGCTGCGTCTCGCGCGACTCGGCGTGGCAGGCGTCGGCGTAGATGACCGGGATGTCGTCACGCACGGCGGCCAGCGACGGTACGAGGTCGCCCGGGACGGGACCGGCAGCCGTCGGGGCGCGGGTCGGATCGACGACGGGCGTCGGTGTCGCACCCGGGGTCTGCGTCGCACCCGCGGATGGCGTGACGCGAGGGGCGCCACTCGGGTCGGGGAGCGGCGTCGGCAGGTCGAGCTCGACGGGCGCGCCGTTGGCGGCGGCGAGCTGTGGCGGGGCGGCGAGGCGACCCGCTCCCAGCGAGAACCCGGCGACCACCAGGCTGATCGCGCCGGCCGCGGCGAGCGAGCGGGACGGCCGCAGCGTCGAGATCCGGCCGTGCCGGATCGGGTCCTCGACCCAGCGGCGGCTGGCCTCGGCGAGGACGAACGTGAGGCCGACGAGCGCGAGCCGGACCGGGCCGGGCAGCGGCGCCCCGACGGCGGCCGCCGGCAGCACGAGCAGCGGCCAGTGCCACAGGTACAGCGAATAGGAGATGCCGCCGATCCAGCGCATCGGCGCGATCGCCACGAGCCGCGAGATCGGCCCGAGCGGCTGGCGCAGACCGCCCGCGATCACCAGGGCGGCGCCGGCCACCGGCGCGAGGGCCGCGGTCCCCGGGAACGGCGTCGCGAGGTCGAAGACCACCGCCCCGATCACGATGAGGGCGAGGCCGACCACGACGGCCGCCGTGGCGGCCAGTGCGGGGATCCGCGCGATCCGGGTCGCGGCGAGCGCCAGCCCGGCCCCGACGGCCAGCTCCCAGGCGCGCGCCGGCAGGAGGAAGAACGCGAGCGGCGCGTCGGTCGACGTCCACACGATCGACAGCACCAGCGAGACCGCGGCCACGACGGCGATCGGCGATCCCGATCCGCCGCACGCTCGTCCGGCGACCGGCGACCGCGAACAGGAGGGCCGGCCAGAACAGGTAGAACTGCTCCTCGACGCCGAGCGACCAGAAATGCAGCAGCGGCGACGGGTCGAGCTCGGCCTGGAGGTAGTCGGTCGCCTGCGCCGCGAACCGGATGTTGCTGACGTACAGCGCCGCGGCCGCGGCGTCGCCCGCGACGTCGACCATGCGCAGCGGCGGCAGGACGATCGCCGACGCGAGGACCGTCACGGCGATCACGACGAGGGCCGCGGGCAGCAAACGCCGCGCGCGGCGCGCGTAGAAGGCCGCCAGGTCGAGCCGGCCGGTCGCCTGGAGCTCGCGGACGATCAGCCCGGTGATGAGGAAGCCCGAGACGACGTAGAAGACGTCGACGCCGATGTAGCCGCCGGTCAGTCCGGGCACGCGCGCGTGATACGCGAGGACCAGCAGGACGGCGACGGCGCGCAGGCCTTCGATGTCGGGTCGGAACGACGAGCGGGCGTCCGACGGCGGGGGCGATGCCACGGTCAGGAATGGTACCGGCGATCCCGTGCTCCGGCCGCGCGGGCTGCCGCGGACAACGAAACGCCCGAAGGAACCGCCGGTCCGTAGCCTTCGACACCGATGCAGAACACCGGTATCGCCGCTTTCAGTCCAGGGCCCCTTCGGGCACGACTACCGTAGCCGGTGGGACTCAGGTCTGTGAAGAGGTGTTATCCACGAGTTTCGTGATTCGCGGCCCAGTCGGGCCGGACTATCCACCGGCAATCCACGGCGTCCATGGGCGGCAGATCGGTCATCCCGGACACACGAAAACGCCCAAAGGAACCTCGATCACTAGACGCTCCGATCAATGTAAACACCGATCAAATCGCTAGATGTTCGTGGCCCCTTCGGGCAAGACCAACCATACGGTGCGCGGCATCACCGCGACAAGGCTGTTATCCACGACTTTCATCGCAAACATCTCGTGAATGAGAGGGTTGTCCACACGGCTCCCACAGTCACACCTCGAGCGGCCAGGACAGCGCATCCGTCAGCACCGGTCGCCCCTCATCGTCGACCGTGAGGCGGCGCTCCTCGAGGCCGTCGTCGCTGCGCAGATGCCATGCGTGCCGCGCGACCCGCTCGGCCGTCCAGCGCGCCGGGCGCGGGTCGAGCGTGTCGTCGATCCGCAGGACATCGATCGGCCGTGTCGCGCCGACCACGACGTGGCCGGCGAGCCGCCGGAGCGCGATCGTCGCCGAGGCCGGTGACCCGAGGACCAGCAGCTCATGCTCCGCACTCCACGCGAAGGCGAGGTGGTCCACCCCATCGCCCCTGACCACGTTCCCGTGCAGCGCCGACTCGTCCGGCTCCGGGTGCAGCGTGAGCAGCCCGGCCGCGGTCGTCATCTCGAGGCGCGTCGGCCGGCCGGCTGCCGAGACCTCCAGCAGCAACGATCGAATGAGGGTGCCGTCGCGCTCCAGGGCCTCGCGCCAACGCGTCCCGCGGGTCCCCTCGGCTTCGGTCCAGGTCAGGATCTCCCCGCCGATCGTCGTCGCGCGCCCGGCGCGCCGGATCGGGGCCATCCCCTCCCCCGTCAGCCCGCGGTGCGGCGCCCTGCCGCGGATCGTCGCGGCACCGACGGGTCAGTTCCGTTGCCGCCGGAGCCGTCATCCCCGTCGAACGCGTCGGACCAGCGGGCTGCCGCAGACTCGAGCTCGCCGGCCAGCGACGGGGCGACGCGCCCGTGCACGCGCACGTCGCGCTCCCTGTATTCGATGTCGATCGTTCCCCGCTCGCGCACACGCGCCAGCAGCTCGCCGGCCGCGTACGGCAGCGCCACGTCGACGTCGACCCACAGCGACGCGAGAACGGCCGCGATCTCGGCGCGCAGCGTGTCCATGCCGAACCCGGTCAGGGCCGACACGTACACGGCCCCGGCGATCGACGGGGCGACCGCCGCGCCATCCGTCGCCACGCGGTCGATCAGGTCGGCCTTGTTGAACACCACGAGACGCGGCTTGTCGCCCGCCCCGAGCTCGTCGAGCACGGACTGGACGGTCGCCCGGTGCTCCTCCGCGTGCGGGTCGGCCGCGTCGATGACCTCGAGGAGCACGTCGGCGCGATTGACCTCTTCGAGGGTCGCCCGGAAGGCATCGACCAGCTGGTGGGGCAGCTTGTGGATGAAGCCCACGGTGTCGGTGACGATCGCCGTCTGGCCGTCGCCAAGCTTGACCTGGCGGCTCGTCGGATCGAGCGTCGCGAACAGCTTGTCCTCGGCGCGTGCCACCTCCGAACCGACGAGCGTATTGAGCAGGGTCGACTTGCCGGCGTTCGTGTAGCCCACGATGCCGACGGTCGGCCACAGTCGTCGGTCACGGCCGCGCGCGGCGGTCGCACGCTGCTGGCGGACCTGCTCGACGCGCTCCTTCATCTTGGCGATCCGCGTCCGGATGATCCGCCGGTCGGTCTCGAGCTGGCTCTCGCCGGGACCGCGCGACCCGATGCCGCCCTGGGTCCGCGACAGGTGGGTCCACAGCTTGGTCAGGCGCGGCAGCTGGTATTCGAGCTGGGCCAGCTCGACCTGCAGGCGTCCCTCGTGGGTCTGGGCATGCAGGGCGAAGATGTCGAGGATGAGGCGGCTGCGGTCGATGACCTTGACGCGCAGCAGCTCCTCGAGGGCACGCTGCTGCGCCGGCGACAACTCGTCGTCGGCGATGAGGATGTCGAAGCCGGTCTCGCGCCTGGCCGACGCCAGCTCCTCCGCCTTGCCCTTCCCGATATACCAGTTCGGGTCGACATGACGGCGGTTCTGCCATTCGGCGCCGACGACGTCGGCACCGGCGGTCGTCGCGAGGTTCGCGAGCTCGGTCAGCGATTCCTGCGCGGTCCAGCCGTCCTGGGCGCCGGTGTCGACCGCGACGAGGAAGACCTTCTCGGTCGGTGGTTCGAGATCGATGAGGGTGCGGGGCATGCGTCTGCAGGATACCGTGAGCGTTCGAGACGGGCGGTAGACGTGCCTGCAAGGGGCGCGGCCGGACGCTTCGAGACGAGGAGGTGCCCAGTGACCGAATCACGCGAGCGACCCACGCCCGCCGATGGCGCCGACACGCCCGACGATCTACCGCTCGACGACGTCATCGAGATCCAGGGCGACGTGGCGCCCGATGAGCAGGATGCGGTCATCACGCCCGACGAGATGGAGCACGAGCGCACGCCGACCCTGACCGAGTTCGAGCGCGGCGACTCGCCGCCGGATCCGACGTACGCGGCCGACGAGGCCGCCGTGCTTGACGACCTCGATCTCGACGACCTTCGCGAGGGTGAGACAGACGACCCCGACGTCGCGGCCGAGGAGGGCCTCGTGTACGTCCCACCGATCGACCCACCGGTCCACGCCGACCAGGAAGAGGAGGACGGCCTGATCATCGCAGCCGGCGCCGCCGTGTCGGCCGAGTCCGAGCCGTACGACGAGGACCACCGCGGGTCGGATCTGCCGGGCGAACCCGAGCTGACCGCGCGGATCCGCGAGGCACTGCGGGCGGATTCCGCGACCGCGGGGCTGGTCGACCGACTGCTGATCGGCGTTCGCGGCTCGACCGCGGTCATCCGTGGTGTCGTCGACGGCATCGAGGACACGGACACCATCGTCGAGGTCGTCGAGCGGGTCGACGGGATCAGCGACGTGGTCGACGAGACCGAGGTGGCCGGCGGCTAATCGAGGATCGACATCGCCGCGGCCAGGCTCGCCTCGAACGGGTCCCCGGCCGTGGCGTCCAGCCACGCGATGTCGGGTTCTGCCCTGAACCACGTCCGTTGCCGCTTGGCGAAGGCAACGTTGCGGCGCGCGTCCTGCTCGATGGCCGCTTCGAGGCTGAGCGTCCCGTCGACGACCGCCCAGGCCTCCTGGTAGCCGATCGCCGAGAACGCCGGCAGGGACGGGTCGAAGCGCTCGCGCAGGGCGACTGCTTCCTCGACGAGGCCGGCGTGGAACTGTTGCCGGGCGCGGGCCGCGATGCGCCTCGCATGTTCGTCGCGTGCCAGCTCAAGCCCGATCCACGCTACCGGTCCGTCGTAGCCGCGCGGTCGGGGTCGGGACCCGTCCCCCCGGAGCTCGGCGATCTCGAGAGCCCGGATGACCCGGCGCGGGTTGGCGAGATGGATCTCCGAGGCGAGGGTCGGGGCGATGGCCGTCAGCCGCGCCGCGAGGGGCTCGAGGCCCTCGGCCGCGAACTCTGCCTCGAGCCGGGCACGGATCGCGGGATCGTCGGGGAGCGCGTCGAGGTCGAGGCCACGGGCGACCGCCCGCAGATAGAGCCCGGTCCCGCCGACCAGCAGGGCCACGCCATCGTCCCGCGCGATCTGCTCCAGGACGCCGCGGGCGTGAATGACGTAATCCGACAGCGCAAAGCGCCGGTCGGGGTCGACGAGGTCAAGCCCGGCGTGCGGCACCCGAGCCCGATCCGCGGCGGTCACCTTGGCCGTGCCGATGTCGAGGCCGCGGTAGACCTGCCGTGAATCGGCCGAGATGACGGTCGCCGGGCGTCCGGCCGCGACGATGGCCTCGGCCAGCCGGATCCCGAGCTCGGTCTTGCCCGTCGCGGTCGCGCCGGCGACGACGATCAACGGTGGCGCGCCTGCCATCGCCGCATACTGGCACGGCCCATGGCGTTCCCGCATGTCTTCGAGCCGTTGCAGCTGCGCCACCGGACGCTCACGAGCCGGATCACGTTCGGGGCGCACACCACCAACATGGCCGAGGGCGGGCTGCCCGGGGAACGCCACATCGGCTACTACCGCGAGCGCGCGCTCGGTGGCGCCGGGATGATCGTGGTCGAGCCCGTGCCCGTGCACCGGACCGCGGTCCTGACGCGCGGCAACTTCCGGCCCGGCGACGACGCGATCGTCCCGCATTTCCGGAGGCTGACCGACGCCTGTCGGGACGCGAACCCCGACATCGTGATGATCCAGCAGCTGTATCACGTCGGGCAACACGGCGACGCCGACAACTCCTTCGCCCCGAACTGGTCGCCGTCGGGGTTGCCGTCGTACCACGACGCGGACGGCAGCCACGCGATGACCGAGCCCGAGATCGAGGAGGTCATCGCGGGCTTCGTCGCGGCCGCTCGGCGGGCGCAGGAGGCCGGCTTCGACGGGGTCGAGGTCTTCGCCGCGTATCACGCCCTCGTCGATCAGTTCTGGACGCCGTGGTCGAACCGCCGGACCGACGCGTGGGGCGGCTCGTTCGAGGGGCGGATGCGGTTCTCGTCGGCGGTCCTGGACGGCATCCGGCGCGCGTGCGGCGACGCGTTCATCGTCGGGCTCGCGGTGAGCATGGACGTGCGCTCCGAGGCGGCGTTGTCGATGGACGAGCTCGCCGAGATCGTCGCGTGGCACGACCAGCGTCGGGCCATGGATTACGTCACGTGCGGCACCGGGTCGTACTTCGACTTCTATCCGATCATCCCGGTCTCGCTGTACGAGCAGCAGCTCGGCGTCCCGTTTGCCGCCGCGCTCAAGCGCGTCGTCACGAACGCCGTCGTGCAGGCCGAGAGCCACATCCGGACGCCCGAGGCGGCCGAGGCGGTGCTGGCCGCCGGCGAGGCCGACCTGGTCAGCATCGTGCGCGGGCAGATCGCCGACCCGCATATGGTCGCCAAGGCGCGCGCCGATCGGGCCGACGAGGTCCGCCCGTGCATCTCATGCAATCAACTGTGCTGGGGCCGCCGCTCGCGCGACTACTGGATCTCGTGCCTCGTGAACCCGTCGGCCGGCCGGGAATGGGCGTGGGACGGCGACCGACCTCAGCCCGCCGCGACCCCGCGATCCGTGCTGGTCGTGGGGGGCGGGCCGGCGGGACTGGAGACCGCCCGGGTCGCGGCCGAGCGAGGTCATCGTGTGACGCTTCTGGAGCGGGATGACGAGCTTGGCGGCCAGTTCCGGCTCGCCGGACGGCAGCCCTCACGCGGCCAGATCCTGGACCTGCTGGCCTGGTACGCGCGGCGACTCGATGCGCTCGGGGTCGACGTGCGCTCAGGGACGGCGGCGGACTTATCGGCGATCCAGGGGGTCGGCGCGGACGTCGTCGTCCTTGCCACGGGCGCTCGTCCTCCGGGGACCGGCTTCCAGCGTGCGCTACCGCTTGTCGAGAGCCTGCCCGGCGCAGATCGATCCGACGCCGTCTCCGTCCACGACGTCCTGTCCGGAGCGGCGACCGTCGCGGGGCGGGTCCTCGTCCTCGACGACCTCGGCGACTGGCGCGGTCTCGGCACCGCCCTGTCTATCGCGGAGGCAGGCCACCACGTCACGATCGTCACGTCGGCATCGGTCGTCGGAGGCGGGCTGTTCCACAGCGCCGCCGACGTGCCGCTCCGTCGGCGATTCGCGGCTGCCGGCGGGACCATGCGCCCGGATACGGTCGTGCTGAGCTGGGACGGAGCTGCCGCGGACGTCCGCTCGACGCTCACCGGGGTGACCGAGACGATCCGAGCCGAGACGCTCGTGATCGCCGAGACACCCGCCGCCGAGACGACCCTGGCCATGCGAGCTCACCGAGCGTGGGATCCCGTTCGAGGCGATCGGCGACTGCGTGGCGCCACGGCGTGCCAGCCTCGCCTTCTACGAGGGCCGCGAACTCGCCCTGCGACTCTGAGCGGCGCGTACCATTGCGTCGACGATGACGACCCAGGAGCTCGATCACGTCGACGCCCACGCGACGCGGCCGAACCGCGCGCCAGGCCGCCCGACTCGCGCGGGCGATGGAGACCCTCCCCTACCTGACGCGGACGTTGCCGCCCGTGGAGGTGATCTCGACCGAGGGCCTCGAGGCGATCGAGCACAACGCCGACACGCTGCTCCAGGAGGTCGGGGTCGAGATCGTCAACTTCCCGGAAGCGGTCGAGATCTTCCGTGCGGCCGGTGCCGACGTCCAGGGCACCCGGGTCCGCTTCGAGCGCGGGATGTGCCGGCAGATCGTCCAGGCCTCCGCGCCGGCGAGCTTTACCCAGACGGCGCGGAACCCGGCACGCAGCGTCGTCATCGGCGACCCGCACATGGTGCTCGTGCCGTCCTATGGGTCGCCGTTCATCCACAACCTCGACGACGGCCGGCGCTACGCGACGATCGAGGACTTTCGCAACTTCGTGAAGCTCGCCTACACCAGCACGACCCTCCACCACGGTGGCGGCACGCTGTGCGAGCCCGTCGGACCTGCCGGTCAACAAGCGCCATTTCGAGATGGTCTACAGCCACATCCGGTACTCGGACCGGGCGTTCATGGGCTCGGTGACCCATCCGTCGCGGGCGCAGGACTCGGTCGACATGGCGAAGATCGTGTTCGGCGCCGAGACGCTCGAGCGCGAGCACGTGATCATGGGGCTCGCCAACGCCAACTCGCCGATGTCGTGGGACTTCAACATGCTCGGCTCGGCGAAGGTCTACGCCGAGAACAACCAGATCATGCTGATCACCCCGTTCATCCTCGGCGGGGCGATGGCACCGGTGACCGTGGCCGCGGATGCGACCCAGACGCTGGCCGAGGCGCTGGCCGGCATGGCCTTCTGCCAGATCGTGCGGCCCGGTGCACCGGTCATCTTCGGGTCGTTCGCGTCATCGATGTCGATGCAGACGGGCGCCCCGACCTTCGGCACGCCGGAACCGCAGCTGGTGCTGTTCGTGCTGGCCGCGCTGGCGCGGCGGCTCGGCGTCCCGTTCCGGTCGGGCGGCAACTTCACGGCCTCCAAGATCCCCGACTACCAGGCCGCGTACGAGAGCGCGATCAGCTTCATGGCCACGATGCAGGCCGGCGTGAACTTCAACCTCCACACGGCCGGCTGGCTCGAGGGCGGCCTGGCGATCGGTTACGAGAAGTTCATGCTCGACGAGGACCAGGCGTCGATGGCGGGCGCTTACATCGCGCGGCGTCGACCTGTCCGAGAACGGGCTTGCGCTCGACGCGATGCTCGACGGCGGACCCGGCCAGCACTTCCTGGGCTCCCCGCACACGCTGGCCAACTTCGAGAACGCGTTCTGGCGCTCCGAGCTGTCAGATAACAACAGCTTCGAGCAATGGGAGCTCAACGGCGCGCACGATGCCGCCGCGCGGGCGAACGCCGCGTGGAAGCGCCGGCTGGCGGAGTACGAACAGCCGCCACTCGACGAGGGCATCCACGAGGAGCTCGTTGGCTGGATGGATCGACGCAAGGCGAGCTTCCCCGACTCGGACGTCTAGCCGGCCCGCGCGAGGTGGGTGGCCCGACCAAGCTGATCCTCGACGTCGACACCGGCACCGACGACGCGATCGCGCTCATGCTCGCGGTGCTCCACCCCGACCTGGAGCTCGTCGCGGCGACGACCGTCAACGGCAACAACCCGGTCGCCGCCTGCACCGACAACACACTGCGCGTGTTCGACCTCCTCGGCGTCGACACCCCGGTGTACGAGGGCGCCGCGAGCGCGCTGGTCCGCGACGACTTCCCGATCCCGCGCGAGATCCTCCACCGCGACGGCAGCATGCATCCGCGCGAGCTGCCGATCCCGCCACCGCGGTCCGTCAAGCACACGCGGCGTGCCGCCGAGTTCCTCATCGACACGTATCTCGCCGCGACCGACGAGATCGTGCTGGTGCCGGTCGGTCCGCTCACCAACATCGCGCTGGCCATCCGGCTCGAGCCGCGGATCGTCGAGCGGATCCCGCGGACCGTGATCATGGGCGGCGCCCACGAGTCCGGGAACACGACGCCCTCCGCCGAGTTCAACATCTGGGTCGATCCGGAGGCGGCACAGGTCGTCCTGCGCGCCGGGCTCGCGAACGTCACGCTGATCCCGCTCGATGCGACGCATCGGGCGCTCGTATCCACCGCCGATTGCGAGCGACTGCGCGCGACCGGGACGCCGGCCGGCGGCGGCGGCCGCCGACGTTCATCGAGGGCCGGATCGCCGCCTACGACGACCTCCAGCCGATGGATGTCTCCGGTGCCGCGCCGGTCCACGACGCCTTGTGCGTCGCCTACCTCATCGATCCGGCGGTCGTCAGCGGCAGGCCGCTGCCACGTCGACGTCGAGACGCGCGGAGAGCTGACAGTCGGGCGCACCGTGATGGATCTGCACGACCGGTTCGGGCAGTCCCCGAACGCGTTCGTCGCGTTCGACGCAGATGCCCCGAAGTTCGTGTCGCTACTGCTCGAGACCTTCGCCCGCTAGGGACTCCTCGGGCGTGGTCAACACGAGGTCCTCCTGCACGGCCTTCGTCTGGAGGCGGCGCAGCTCCTCGAACGGGATGTGGCAGCTCATCAGATGACCGGGCTCCACCTCCGCGAGGGGTGGCTCGGTCACCTCGCACAGGCCGGGGATCACCCGCGGGCACCGCGTGTGGAAGACGCAGCCCGACGGCGGGTTGGCCGGGCTCGGCACCTCGCCCCCGAGCCGGACCCGGGCGCGCATCTCGCCGTCGAGGTTCGGGACCGCGGACAGCAGCGCTTCCGTGTACGGGTGGTTCGGGACCGCGGAATACGGCCTCCGACTCGCCGACCTCCATGATCCGGCCGAGATACATCACGGCGATCCGGTCGGCCAGGTAGCGGACGACCCCGAGGTCGTGCGAGATCAGCAGGTAGCTCGTGCGGCTCTGTGCCTGGAGTTCGGACAGCACGTTGAGGATCGCCGCCTGCACCGACACGTCGAGCGCGCTCGTCGGCTCGTCGGCGACGACGATCTGCGGGTCGCCGGCGAACGCCCGGGCGATGGCGACGCGCTGCTTGAGCCCGCCGGACAGCTGGCGCGGCTTGAGGTCGAGGTGGCGCTGGGTCAGCCGGAGCGAGGCGGCCAGCTTGTCGACACGGTCGTTCACCGCCTTGCCCTTGAGACCGGTCAGCTTGGTCACGGAGCGTGCCAGGATGCTGCGCGCGGTCCAGCCGCGGTTCAGGGCCGAATCGGGGTTCTGGAACACCATCTGGATCGACCGCTTGTCCTTCGTCGGCCGGCCGGCCGACTGCGCGGCGAGCTGGTGGTCGTCGAGCTCGACGCGGCCGCCGGTGTCTGGGCTCTCGATGCCGAGGATCGTCTTCGCCAGCGTCGACTTGCCCGAGCCGGATTCGCCGACGAGGCCGAGCGTCTCGCCGCCGTGGAGCTGCAGGTCGATGCCGACGACCGCGGGGATGTCGTGGCCGGACGAGCGGAACGTCTTCGAGACATTGGCCAGGTTGAGCGCCACGTCGCCCTGCGGCACGGCCGCCTGGCCGACGCCCGCCGGCGGGGCCTTGATCTCGCCGATCCGCTCCCAGTGGTGGCAACGCGTCCACTGGCCGTTGCCGACGTCGACGACCGGCGGGATGACCTCGCGGCACAGGTCGGTCGCGAGCGGGCAGCGATCGACATACACGCACGTCGGGAGCGGTGCCCCGATCTGCGGCAGCGTGCCCGGGATCGTCGCGAGCGGGCGCTCCGACTTGCGGATCCCGTGGCGCGGCAGCGACTGGAGCAGCCCGACGGTGTACGGGTGCTGCGGCCGCTCGAAGACCGCGATCGCGTTGCCTTCCTCGACGATCTTGCCCGCGTACATCACGCCGACCCGGTCGCACATCGTGCGGATGACGCCAAGGTTATGGGCGATCAGCAGCACCGCGGCGTCCATCTCGGCCACGAGCGAGCGCACGAGGTCGAGGACGCTCGCCTCGACGGTCGCGTCGAGCCCGGTCGTCGGCTCGTCGAGGACCAGCAGCTTCGGGTTGCAGGCGAGCGCGATCGCGATGACGATGCGCTGCTGCATGCCGCCCGACAGCTGGTGCGGGTAGCGCTGGTACACCCGTTCCGGATCTGCGATCTGGACGCGGCGCAGGGCCGCCAGTGCGCTCTCGCGCGCCTGCGTCGGGCTCTCCCCGAGGACCGTATACGCCTCGGCGACCTGCGGGCCGACCTTCGTCGTCGGGTTCAGCGCGGCGCCGGGATCCTGATACACCATCGAGGCCTGGTTGGTCCGGAATTTGCGAACCTGCTCGTCGTTCATGCGCGTGATGTCGTCGCCCCCGACGAGGATCCGGCCGCCCGTGATCACAGCGTTGCGCGGCAGGTAGCGGAGCGCGGCGTACGCCGTCGTCGACTTGCCGCAGCCGGATTCGCCGACCAGGCCATATGACTCGCCAGGCTTGATGTCGAACGTCACGCCGCGCAGGACGGGCCGCTGGATGCCGCGCACGACATAGGCCAGGGACAGGTCCTCGACACGGAGCGCGGCGTGCGGCGAGGTCTTCGGCTCGGGCGGCGGGGGCGGGGCGACTGCTTCGGTCGTCATTCGTTGAGCACCGACTGGAGCGAATCCGCGATGAAGTTGATGGCGATGACGGTGCTGGCGATCGCCAGCGCAGGGAACATGGTGGACCACCACACGCCCGCGACCATGTACGAGTATTCCTCGGAGATCGACAGGCCCCAGTCCGGCGACGGTGGCTGGATGCCGACGCCGAGGAACGACAGCGTGGCGACCGTGAAGATCGCATAGCCGAACCGCACGGTCAGCTCGACCACGACGGGGCCGAGCACGTTCGGGAAGATCTCGCGCGACAGGATGAACAGGCCGGACTCACCGCGGAGCTTGGCCGCCGTGACGTAATCGAGCTGCCGTTCCGACAAGACTGCAGATCGCACGGTCCGCGCCACGATCGGCGTGAACAGGATCCCGACCACACCGACGACCACCAGCGGCGAGGGGCCGAGCACGACCAGCGTCAGCAAGGCGACGAGGATCACCGGCAACGCAAGGAATGCCTCCACGAGCCGGCTGAGCACGTCATCGATGACCCCGCGGTAGAAGCCCATGATCAGACCGAGCAGCGTGCCGGCGGTGACGCCGAAGATGGCCGCAAGCGGCGCCACGATCAGCACATCGCGCGACCCGACCATCACCCGGGAGAGCACATCGCGCCCCAGCCGGTCGGTCCCGAACAGGTGCAGTTCAGTCACGTCCCCTCGGGTGACATACCCGGGCGGCTGGTGGTTGAGAAAAAAGTGATTGAACGGGTCGTACGGGGTGATCCGCTCCCCGAGGATGGCCGTGAGGACCCAGCCGAGCAGGACCACGATCCCGATCAGGAAGGTCGGTTGCTTGAGGAGCTGGCGGATGGTCTCGCGGCGGGCCTGCGACCTCTCGGACACGGCACCGACGGTGACCGGCGCAGCGGCGGGTACGGGCGCGATCGGGACGTCCATCAGCGTTCCGCGTCGAGGCGGATGCGCGGGTTCATCCACGCGATGATCAGGTCGGCTGCCAGGGTCGCGAGCATGTACACGATGCCGATGATGATGGCGCCTGCCGTCAGCGTCGGGATGTCCTTGCGTTGCGCCGCGAACAGCATCGTCTGACCCATGCCGTTGTAGTTGAAGATCCGCTCGACGGCGATGATGCCGCCGAACAGGTAGCCGATCTGCACGGCGATGACGGCCACCGTCGGGATCAGCGCATTGCGCAGCACGTGCCGGGTCATCACCTGTCTAGTCGTCAGGCCCTTCATGGTCGCGGTCCGCGTGTAGTCGGACTGGAGCACCTCGATCGTCCCGGCCCGCGTCATGCGCGCGATGTACCCGAAGTACACGATCGCCATCGCGAGCGCGGGTAGAAGCAGGTAACGGAGCTCGGTCAACAGGTCGGCGCCGCGTGGCGGCGTCGCCAGGACAGGCAGCCATCCGAGTTGCACGCCCACCACCACTACCAGGATCGTGCTTGTGACGAACTCGGGTATCGAGGAAGACGTCAGACCGAGCAGAACCACCGCCCGATCGGCCTTGCGGTCTCGCCTGCGCGCGGCGAAGAGCCCCGCCGTGATCGCGACTGGGATCGTGATGATGAGTGCCAGACCGGCCAGCTTGGCCGAGCGGGCGATCGCCGCCGCCAGAGTGGGCATCACCGGCTGGTTGGTGACGTACGAGTTCCCGAAATCCAGCGTAAAGGCGCCTACGATGGAGTCGACGTATCGCTCGAACAGCGGTCGATTCGTGCCAAGGCGCTCGTTCAGCGCGTCGACGCTCTCCTGCGGCGCGAACGGCCCGAGGATCGTCCGCCCGACGTCGTTCGGCAGGACGTTCGCGATCATGAAAACGATCGTGGCGAGCAGCCACAGCGTGAGGAGAGACAGGACCAGTCTGCGCCCGATGAAACGTGCCATCGCGTGCTCGCGCGCCGTCCCCTCAGATAGGTGGATGGACGAGGGCGATGGCTGGCGCCACCGCCCTCAGGCGTTGCCGGATCAGGCGACCTTGGAGGTCGTCGCGAAGGACATCTGGCCCAGGGCGCTCGAGAACACCCCGGTGAACTTGTTCGAGTTGCCGGCCAGGTAGTTGTAGAAGTACGGCAGGCCGACCGGGATCTCCCGGTTGAGGATCGTCTCGATCTTGGTGCACGCCGCCTTCTGTGCATCGACGGCGACCGCGGCCTGGAACTCGCCGAACGCCGCGTCGAACTCCGCGGAGCTGTACTGGGACGAGTTCCAGATGCCCTTGGTCTTGAGCGCCGCGTTCAGGTAGACGTCGGGCGTGGCCCGGTGACCGTAGTCGACGATCCCAAGTTCCGCCGCATTGACGCACGGGGGATCGGTCGGCTTGTTCGGGTCGGCTGGGTCGCCCGGGCACCATGCCGCGCCATAGAACGTGCTCAGACTCTCGACTTCGACGTTGAGGGTGATCCCGGCTTCGGCGGCCTGGCTCTTCAGCAGCACGGCGAGGTCGGGGATCTCCTGCAGCTCGCCTGCGTGAAGGACGACCGACAGGTCGGTGGCACCGGCTTCTGTGAGCAGCGCCTTGGCCTTGTCGACATCCCGCGTCCGCTGAGGGATCGAGGAGTCGTAGTACGGATAGCCCTGCCAGATGACGTGGTCGTTGCCGAGCTCGGCGCGCCCCTGGAACAGCTGCTGGATGAGCACGTCGCGGTCCCACGTGAGCGCGAGCGCCTCGCGGACCTTGACGTTGTCGAAGGGCGGCTTGTCGACCCGCATCCAGATCTGTCGATGGAGCGCCGCCGGCGTGGCGATGAGCGTGAAGTTCGGGTCGTTGAACAGCGCGGCGCCCGTCAGGACGTCGAACTGCACGATCGCGTCGACCTGGTCGCCCTGGTAGGCGGTGATCATCGGCCCGGTCTCGTCGAAGAAGATGAACTCGGTGCTGTCGAGCGGGGTCTGGCCGCCCCACCAGTCCGGGTTGCGCGAGAAGGTCGCGCCCGTCTGCTGGTTGTAGCTGTCGAGCTTCCACGGACCGGTGCCGGTCGGTCGCGCGTCGGCGGTCGTCCCGGCGACGTAATCGGCCGGAGTGATGACGGTTTGCGCGTTGTAGATCGAGACGAGGTACGGGAAGTTGCCGTTGGCCGACACGAGCGTAAACGTCACGGTGTTCGGCGTCGGTGGCGACGGCGCCGCCCGGATCGAGCACCCCCTTGAGGCCGGAGTTGCCGGCCGCCACGAGGCGCTCCATCGTCGCGACGACGTCGGCCGAGGTGAATGCGGAACCATCGTGCTGCCACTTGGCTTCCGGGCGGAGCTTGAATGTCCAGACGGTGCCGTCGTCGTTCGGCTCCCACTAGGTCGCGAGGCCCTCCGACAGACCGCCCGGATCGGCGGGATCGGTTTTCTGCGCGCACAGGAACTCGAACGACTGGGCGACGATGCCGTATCCGCCGAGGTCCTGCATCGCGACCGGGTCGACGGACACCGGTCGCTGGATGGCGCAGCGGATGGTGCCACCGGCGACGGCCGCGCTGGGCGCTGCCGAACCGCTGGCGCCGGGCGCCACGGAACCGGGCGCCGCACTCGGGGTGCCGGGACTGCAGGCCGCGATCACCGCGCTGACGGCCGGCAACGAGAGGCCGATGACCGATGCGCGCTTGATGAACTGGCGTCGCGTGATCCGCCCATTCGCAAACGACTCGACGAGATCGAGCTCGATAGGCGTCGCCGATCGACGCACGAGATCAAGCCGGGAATAGTCCATGGTGCTTTTCCTCCTCGACCATGTGACGGACCCGTGATGGTTCGCACCACCATCCAGCCGGACGGTCCGTGCTGGGAACTCCTCCGGAAGGGGTCACGGTAACGGCGCGTTCTCGCCGGTGTCAACGGACGGTCGGTTGTTCCTGCGTAACGACCGCCCCGCGCAGGGCATACGGACCGGCATGCTCGATGCGCACGGTGACTTCGCGGCCGAGCAGGATCGACTCTCCGGTGAGGTGGACGAGCTTGTTGCCACGCGTCCGGCCTGACAGCCCGACGCCTACGGGCTGGTTGGGGGCGGCGGCGCCCGCTCCCTCATCGGCGTCGTGGGCATGCGTTCGTGGCGGCGTGACCGCGTCGACGAGCACCTCGACGTCGCGACCCAGCCACGCCTGGTTGCGCGCGTGGCCGATGCCCTCCTGGACGGCGAGTAGCTCGTTGAGTCGGCGTCGCTTGATGTCCGCGGGCACGTCGTCGGCGAGCCGGGTCGCGGGCGTGCCGGGCCGAGGTGAGTAGGCCGCGGCGAAGACCTGGTCGTAGCGGACCTCCTCGAGGACACGCAGCGTGCGCTGGAACTGCGCCTCGGTCTCGCCGCAGAAACCGACGATCACGTCGGTCGAGACGGTGATGCCGGGGACGGCCTCGCGGATCCGGTCCAGGCGCTCCCGGTAATGCTCGATCGTGTATTGGCGGCCCATCCGACGCAGGACCGCATCGTCGCCCGACTGGACCGGCAGATGCAGGTGCTCGCAGACGCTCGGGCAGTCGGCCAGCGCCGCGATCAGGCGATCCGACAGGTCCCACGGGTGGGACGTCACGAAGCGCAGCCGCGGGATGGCCAGGGTGACCGTCGGCGGTCCGCAGGCCGTCGATCGCGCGGATCAGCTCGGCGAGGTCGGGGCGGCCGTGCAGGTCGAGTCGGCGGCCCGCCCAACGCTCGGCGTCGACGTGGGCGAAGCGGGCCTCCGGCGCCAGGTCGTGCCCGTACGAGTTCACGTTCTGGCCGAGCAGTGTCACCTCGCGATAGCCGGCTGATGCCAGGGCGCGCGCCTCATCGACGATGTCGTCGAACGGCCGGCTGCGCTCGGGACCGCGGCTGAACGGCACGATGCAGTAGGTGCAGGTCTTGTCGCAGCCGTAGATGATCGGGAGCCAGGCGCTGATCGTCGATCCGCGCGCGACGGTCCCCTCCCCCACGGCGCGGGCCCGCGTCCCAGCGAGCCGCTCGGCGACACCGACGACCGTGCGGCCCACGGTGGTCGTGGCACCGACCGCGCCAAGCGTGCCGACCGCGGCGAGCGCCCCGATCGCGCCGATCGCGCCCTGCGCCGACGCGAGACCGAGTCGATCGACGAGCTCCGGCTCCTCGTCGGGCCGCAGGAAGAGGTCGACCGCCGGATAGCGCCGCTGGAGGCCGTCGCGCTCCGCTTCCCGGACGGCACAGCCGGTCAGCACGACGCGCAGACCGGGGTTGGCCGACTTGAGGCGCGTCAGGTGCCCCTGCCGGCCGATCACCTTCTGCTCGGCACCCTCGCGGATGGCACACGTGTTGATCACGACGAGATCGGCGGCCTCGAACGACGGCGCCTCCTCGCAGCCGGCCGCCAGCAGCCGTCCTGCCATCTCCTCCGAGTCGCTCCGGTTCATCTGACAGCCCAGCGTCCAGACGTGGAACCGCGGCAGCGCGGGCGCCTCGGGCCGGTACTCCGTCAGGCGAGCATCGACCGGCGCGCTCGGCACGCGCGGCGCCGCGGGTGCGACGGGCGCCACGGCGTCGAGGACCGGAAGCGAGCGCGTGGCCGAGCGAGGGTCATGCACGGTGCGCGCCATGGTAGCGCCGACGATCGAGGCGGCCCGTATCCTCGATGACCATGGACATCATCGCCCTCTTCACCGACCCGGAGATCTGGGTCGCCCTCATCACGCTGACCGTCCTCGAGATCGTCCTCGGCATCGACAACGTCATATTCATCTCGATCCTCGTCCAGCGGCTGCCGGCCGATCAGCGGGACCGCGCGCGACTGATCGGGCTCGGCCTGGCGATGGGGATGCGCATCCTGCTGCTCCTGACCCTCTCATTCATCATCGGCCTGACCGAGCCGCTCGTCGCCATCGCCGGTCAGGAGTTCTCGTGGCGCGACCTGATTCTCATCGGTGGCGGCCTCTTCCTGCTGTGGAAGGCGACGAACGAGATCCACGAGTCGCTGGAGGGCGAGACAGGTCACGCCCCCGGCGTCGCTGCCGCGGGCGCGACGCTGGGAGGCGTGCTCGTGCAGATCGTCCTGCTCGACATCGTCTTCTCGCTCGACTCGGTCCTGACAGCTGTCGGGATGGTCGATGACATCCCGGTGATGGTCGCGGCGGTCGTCCTGGCGGTGGGCGTGATGCTCTTCGCCTCCGGCCCGCTGTCGCGGTTCGTGCACGACCACCCATCGGTCAAGATCCTGGCCCTGTCGTTCCTGTTGCTCATCGGCGTCACGCTCATCGCCGACGGCTTCGGGCTGCACATCGACAAGGCGTACATCTACGCGGCGATGGCGTTCAGCGTCTTCGTCGAGTTCCTGAACCTGCGCGCCCGTCATCGGGATCGACCGATCGAGCTGCGGCCGACCTACGTCAAGGACGAGGCGGGAAGCTCGTCCTAGCGCTCGCGCCGAGGACGTCGAGGAGCCGCTCGCCGACTTCCGGCGGCACCCACAGCTGGGCGTGAGACGCGGCGTACGTGCCGAGGTCGCCGTGATAGTCGCTGCCGCCCGTGGCGATCAGGCCGTTCGCGGCCGCGACCTCTTCCATCGCCGCGACGGTGCTCGCATCGAACGAGCGGTAGTAGACCTCGAGGCCGCCGAGGCCCGCCTCGACCAGCTCACGCACGACTTCGGGACGCGACGGCCCTTCGCGGAAATGGGCGAGGACCGGCAGCCCGCCAGCGGCGCGGATGGCCGCGATCGCGTCCTCCGGACCGAGACCGGCCCGTCGCACGTAGCCCGGCCCACCGTGCCCGATGATCCGGCTGAACGCGTCCTCGACCGATGTCGCGAACCCGGCATCGATGAGGGCGCGGGCGATGGTCGGGCGGCCGAGCGCGTCGTCATCGCCCGTCTCGAGCGCCGCGACCTGCGCATCGATCGGCAGACCGATGTCGCGCAGGAGCTCGACCGTCCTCTCGAAGCGGACCCGGCGCGCGGAGCGCTGCGCGGCGAGCACTGACTCGAACGACTCCTCGTCGGGGTCCATCCCGAAACCGAGGATGTGGAGCTCCCACTCCCAGAGCCCGAGGTCGCGTGTCACCAGCGCATTGATCTCGACGCCGGGGATCAGCGTCATCCCGGGCGGGACGGCGTCGGCCCGAACGATGTCGCGGTAGCCGGCCAGCGTGTCGTGATCGGTCAGCGAGAACGTCGTGACACCGGCCGCGGCGACGTCGCGGATCAGGTCGGTCGGGGCGAGGACCCCGTCGGACCGTGTCGAGTGGGCGTGCAGGTCGATCGTGGAAGGGCCCGGCGGAACGACCGCCCCTTCGCGTGCACTCGGGTCGTGGCGGCGTGAGCGACGCGGCCGCGGTCGGTCCGACATCGACGTCGTACTACGGCTCCACGAGCTGCTGGATCCGCTCGATGGCGAGGGCCCGGCCCGTCGCCGGGTCGATGTCGATCTGGGTCGCATTGAACACGACCGGACCGTCGCCGACCTCGAACCGCGTCGGGAGCGCGTTGATGAACCGCGGCAGGACCGTGGGCGGGTCGAACCCGATGACACTCCAGACCGGGCCGGTCATGCCAAGGTCCGTCTGGTAGGCCGTGCCACCTGGCAGGATCCGCTCGTCACCCGTGACGACGTGCGTGTGGGTGCCGACGACCACGCTGACGCGACCGTCCAGGTACAGCCCGAGCGCGTTCTTCTCCGAGGTCAGCTCGCAATGGAAGTCGACCAGGCGGATCGGCGGCAGCGGCTCGGGCGAGGACGCCTCGTCGAGCAGCGCGTCGGCGTCGGTGAAGGGGTTCTCGATCGGCTGCATGTAGGTCCGGCCCTGCAGGTTGATGACCGCGACGTGCGAGCCATCGAGCGCATCGAACGTGCCCCAACCCCGTCCCGGGGACCTCGTGGGTGCCGTAGTTGTGCGGGCGGAGCACCCGCTCGTTCGACTCGAGGTACGGGTAGATCTCCTTCTTGTCCCAGATGTGGTTGCCGCGACGTGATGACGTCGACGCCGGCGGCCAGGATCGCGTCGGCGGTCGACGGGGTCAGCCCCATCCCGCCCGCGACGTTCTCGCCGTTGGCGGTGACGAAGTCGATGCCGCGCGCTTCGCGCAGCTCAGGGACCAGCCGCTCGACCGCCTGGCGGCCGGGCTTGCCGATCATGTCGCCGATCATCAGGACACGGCAGGCACCGTTCGGCCGTGGCGCGTCGCCGTTCGCGACGTTCCCGAGGCGTGTCCGCCCGACGTCCGATGGTCGTCCGTCCATGGCCATCGAGTCTAGGGCCCGACACGGCGGGGGGTGTAGCCGGCTCGTCGACACTATCGCTCGATCTTGCCCAGCGGCCGAGTCGAGCCCAGGGCATCGTCAGCCTGGCGGCGGGCGTCGAAGAGATCCGCCGCCGCGAAGGGTAGGCTTGGACCCGGATCGAGGGCCGGGTCCAAGAGGCACATGCCACTCGACCCGGGTCGTGTCAGGGTTCGATCACGACGGAGTCCACGATCGACTGGAGTTCGGCGCGGTCTTGCGCGGACGTCCCTATGTAGTCAGTTGTCTGGACGACGACGCGTTGGCCATCGACATCGAGGATCCAGAGGTGCCATCGGTGGCCCGGGCCCTGGGCGTAGATGGTGCCGTCCCAGGGCCTATATGACGCGTTGCACGCATCGATGTCGGCCGGCACTTGGAGGTCCATGTATTTCCCGGAGTAGCCAGCGAGCGTGACGTCTGCCGGCGTTGTCGTGTCGAGGAGCGGGTGGTCTGCCAGGGCGGTCGCGAAGTCATCGGCGGTCGGCCCGACAGGGATGTCAAGAGGTGAGCCATCGATGGCGTCCACTTCAGTCGGGACACAGGGGTCGCTGCGCAACCAGCCGCCCCGCGTGAAGAGCATGCCCGCTCCAGCCGGCGGGCTGTTTCGCTCCGGGTAGAGCCAGATCGACCCGTTCACTCCGGCCCAACCATCCTGCGGGTCCACGACCGTGGCCGAGGCGTACGGCGGGACCGTGAACATCAGCAGCATCGTGTTGCTGCACCCGGGCGTGGGCGGTTCAGGGCACTCCATCCAGGGGTTCCTGAGGTCCGTACCGATGACGTAGGTGCCCGGCACCAGGGGGCCGCTCTGGAGCGGTATCGGAGACGCGGCCGGGCTCGGCATTGCGGTCGGGCTGGGACCGAGCTACGCTCTGACTCGGTTGTCCGCCCGCGTCATCACCGGCTGGCAGGAACCGCAATCCCACGAGCACGAGGGCTACCACGGCGGCGGCCGCGATGCCTATTCGAACGAACGTGTTCTTCATCGCTATGAACCTCCGCACCGGCCACCTGGCACGGCGCCGTGAGGTCGCGGGGAGCTGCTCGAGCACGCTGTCCCGCAGCGCGTCGCGACGTACTCCAACCTCGACCGAACGATTTCGGGCGACGTCGCGATCCGAATGCTCATCGGGCAACATCCCGCGTGCCGGGCCTGGCGTCTGCCTCGAGGGCCGCGCGCAGGCCGCGCATCGCGTGATGCAATCTGGATCGGACTGTCCTGGCGGGGACGCAGAGCCCATCGGCGACCTTCGTCGAGCGGAAGGTCGGGGTAGTGGTGCAGCTCGTCACCCGTGGACCCGCGGCTTCTTGTCTCACGGATACACCGGCTGCCATGAGAGGTCGCGCGCTGAAGCGCCGTACAGGTCCATCGATGGTGCCGTGAGCTCGACTGGAGAGGAGTCACCCGACACCGAAAGGGAAGTCACAGAGAACTCACCATCGCCATCGGTACCGAGATAGAGGAGCCGACGGCCATCCGGTGACCAGATGACGGGCGGGTACGACACGGGGATGGTCCGCGCCCCGGAGCCGTCCGGGCGGACGAGGACCAAGCGCTCGTTTGGGGCGCCCTTGCTCCCGGTGTAGGCGATGAGGTCGCCGCTGGGCGACCACGATGGACTGCTGCCTGCCCCCAGATCGATGTCCGAAGCCGTTCCGTCGATGCGCACGATGCGTAAGGACTGAAGCGTTGAAACGATCAGTCGCGAGCCATCGGGCGACCAGGCCAGGGGCCCGAAGTAGTCGCCTTTGCGAAGGATTCGCGACTCCAGGCTTTGGGTATCAATGAGCGCGACGCCCGACGGGGGGCTGACGGCGATGACGGACCCATCGGGCGACCATTTGAAGGCGAAGTAACCACCCGGAACTGCCACCGTATCGATCGACGGAGGAGAGACGCCCAATGTCGCGATCGACAGAGCCCCCTCATCGAAGGGCGCGAATGACTGGAACGCGATGCGCCGGCCATCCGGGGACCATTCCGGGCACGGCACGGTTCCGGTTCCGACGACGGGGATCCGTGTCTCGGACCCGATGCGCGACCCATCGCGATCCAGGTTGATGATGACCACGGCTCGTTGGGGCCGCTCAAGCCGTTCGGGTCCCGATGGGCCTGTGCCCTCCCCGTACGCAAGCCTGGTCCCGTCAGGTGAGAATCTCGGGCAGAGCATCCGCCCGTTGTCAGCGTTGGCCCCGACGATCCGACGCGGCTCGACGCCTTCGCGAACGAGGTAGATCTCGCCGGGACTGCCGCTGTTCATGCTCGAGTACCTCATAAACGCCACCCAGCCGTTGGACGCGCGCGTGGCCGGCGGAGGGGGTATGGCGGCTGGCGTCGCCCCAGGCGCTGCCGTCAGGAGCGGCGCAGGCGTCGCGGAACAGTAGGGATCGAGCGCGCATTCCTGCTCGGGCGTGATGCGGGCGACGCCCTCTGGCTGGACGATGTCGAACAGGGTTGCCGGCTGCTCGCCGAATTCGATGTTGGTCACCTCGATGGTGTTGAACCTGCCGGGAATGGTCTGGTTCGCTTCGTCTTGCGCAGGGGCGCGGCTGCGCAGGACAAGGGCGGTCTCGGCGTCGATCCAGAGGTCGCCCGCGATGCACGCGACATGGTGCGCGGGTCGTCCGGCGACATATTCCAAGCCGATGTACGTCCAGCCGGCCGCCGGGTTTCCGCCCTCGCCCGCGCGGGTCATCGCGCAACCCTCGCCCGAGTTCAGGACCGGTGCGACCGTCTCGGCCAGGAGGAACACGCGCGGATCCTCGCCGATAGGATCGTCCCAGAACTGCTCGGTCCAGACCCGCTCCGACCCGACGCTGATCACCTCGCCGCGCCCAACCAGGCTCAAGATCTTGTAGGTATCGGGCTCTGTCGCATCGAGCGCGGCGTAGCGCTCGAAGCGCACCGCGCCCGATCGGTGGATGTAGATGCGGCCCTTGATCGAGCCGTCTTCGAGCGTCGTGATGGCCACCGGCGGCAGCGCCGGGAGCCGGTCGTAGACCGAAAGGACGAAGACCGGCACGTCGTCCGGTCGTTCTAGCGTCAGCTCCGTCGAAACGTCGGGCTGGACGATCGCCGGAACGTCCGGCCGCTGTACCTTCAGCTCCGGCGCAGGGTCGGGCCGGAGGACGCGTAGCGCACCGGTGCCCGCGATGGTGGCAACTGCCAAGGCGATCAACAGGGCGGCGGCGATCAGCAGACTGCGTCGGCGCGCGACGGGGTTGGCGTCCGAGATGGCACCGAGGAACGACGGCAGCGGACGCTGCTGCGACGTGGTTCCGACCGCTTCGATGATCCGTTCGCGCAGGCCGGGCTGGGCCCGCGCCGGGAGGTGGGCGCGGAGAGCGGCTGCGAGCTGGGCGTCGGTCACGCGTCGCTCGTTCATGACTCGGCCTCCATTGCCCGCTCAAGCGCCCGGCGGGCCGCGTGCAGCCGCCACTTCGCAGTTCCGACCGGGATTCCGAGCGAGCGCGCGATCTCGGCGACGGGCTGTTCGTCGACGTGGTGAAGCGCAAGGATCGATCTGTCCTCAGGTCGCAACCGGTCGAACGCCCGGCTGATCGCGTCCGCGTCAGACACGTCGTCGATCTCCGTTCGCGCGTTCGGGTCGAACGGTGGTTCGTGCGCCGACAGTCCCGGATCTGCTGATGAGGGCGTGACCCGGACCTCCCGCAGCCGGACACGATGCCGGCGTGCCATCCGCGAGGAATTCGCGACGATCCGATTAAGCCACCCGTCGAATGCGGCGGAATCCCGAAGCCTTGGGAGCTGGCGCCACACGGCTACGAATGCGTCCTGGGTCGCATCGGCTGCGTCCGCGTCATTGAGAAGGATCGACCAGGCCAGGCGATAACAACGGTCGATGCGGGACGCGATCAGGGCGTCGAAGGCTGCCGCATCCCCAAGGCGCGCACGGCGGACGAGTGCGTCATCCGGCGACGTCGCCAAGCTCTCGGCCGCTGCGAACGCGTCCATGGTCATCCCTGTCGGGCGTCCTTCCAGTGTGGTGTCGCCTGTCCAGATGCCGCGGACCTGTCAGTGGTTGGGTTTGGCGATCCACCGCGACGGCGATCGACGACGAAGCGAACCGCGGCGATGGCTTGTCAAGGGTGTCCAGAGAACGAGCTCCGTCGAGCCGACTTGACGGCAAGCTCTTGGAAACGGATAGGCGAATGACACTACGGAGCCGAGAACAAGAACCTTTTGCGGAGGCACTGCGAACAGGCGCCCCACTTCTTGCGCTGCGCTCTGCGGCGGCAGAGTTGCTTGAGCGGGGTATGCACCCGAACGACCTTTTGGGGGAACTCGAGGACTTCCGCTTTGAGGTGCGCACAGATCACGACGACGTTGTTCTGGACGTGATGGACTTCGTGGACGGATGGTGCAGCCCGCACATGCGGGTCCCGGCGGAGCCCCCTGCCTAGGTCGTAACTTCTAGATCGAACGCGTCAGGCGTGACCTCGAGCCATTCGGCTATCGCCTCCCGCGCCGCATCTATCGCCTCACGAACGCCCGGCCGAGTTCACGGACATCCAACCCGGGTCTTCCTCGACTCTACGCTCAGTGCTTGAAGGTGCATTCCTTGGAGAACTCCGTCTGCGTCGCCTCACGCTTACTGATCGTGTATATCAGGCGACCGGGGCAATCAACCACGCTACCTCGAGGCGTTCGGGAGTGGAACGTCGAGACTTGGCGCCGAGGGTAAGGGCGTGACCCCGCCCACCAGTGAACCTGTCACCCCCAGTCGGAGGACGCGCAGATACCTGGAGGCTTGCGTTCGGTGCTCTCGCCCTCCGCGACGCGCCACGCCCACTCGTACAGCGAGCCGAGATCGTCGTCCTGGCCCACGATGCCTATGTAGATATAGCCGCACGTCACGCGCACGTTGGCGATGCCCAGCTCATTGAAGAAGCACCCGGTTCGCGCGGGTCTGGGGTCGTCGTCGTCGTCCCCCGCAGTTTGATCGTCGGACCAGGCTGAGTCTCCAGGCTGTCCGGCGGCGCAGTCCCCGTGGTCCAGATCCACCCCCGACTCCGTCAGGCGGGTGATGTAGGCGGCACGTGCGAGCCGTGGGTTCGGGAAGATGTAGACGCCCACGCGCTCCACCAGCGCCGAGTGCACGCGACACTCCACGCCCGAGTCGGCGTCCGTCGGAAGGTCGGTCCGCCTCGGGGCACAGTCGATCCGCGCGTCGCGGCGAAGTTCGTCGAGCGCCTCTCGCTCACGTTCCGTAAACGCCGGACCCTTGGTCGGCGTGGGTCGAGGTGTCGCGGTGGGCTTGGACAGCTTCGTCGCATTTGGGGTCGATGTCGCCTCGTCCGTCGCGCGTAGCTCGGCGGTCGACGGCGAGGTAGTCGCTGTCGGTTCCGGGCTTTCGCATGCGGCCATCAGGAGCGCCATGGCCGAGATGACGAAAGCCGGCTGGACGTGCATTGGGCGTACTTCACTAGCGAAGGCGTTAAGACGTCTCGGTCGGCGGGTCCGTTACGGACCAGCCCTGAGTGATCCAGCCTGATCAGGCTGCCAGCGCCCCGGCTCCGCACCGCGCTACGTCGTGACAGCTAAGAGCGGGCGACCGGGGATCTGGCAGCATCCCGTGCAGCGTCGATAGTGCCTCCGATTGACGCCCTAGGGTCGCTCCCCCGTTCGGATGCAACACAATGCGGACGAGCGGCGGCGGTCGTGTCTACTTCGCGTACTCCACGGCCCGGGTCTCGCGGATGACCGTCACCTTGATCTGGCCCGGGTAGGTCAGCTGCTCCTCGATCTTCTTGACCACGTCCCGTGCGAGGCGGGTCGCGGTGAGGTCGTCGATCTCCTCGGGCCGGACCAGGATGCGGACCTCGCGGCCGGCCTGGACGGCGAACGACTTCTCGACCCCGATGAAGCTCTCGGCGATCGCCTGCAGGTCCTCGAGCCGCTTGACATAGGTGTCCATGGTCTCGCCGCGGGCACCCGGCCGCGACGCGCTGATCGCATCGGCGACCTGGACGATCGGGGCCTCCAGGCAGGCGTACTCGACCTCCTGGTGGTGGGCGGCGATGCCGTTGATGACCTTGAACGGCAGGTTGTGGCGCTGGGCGATCTGGGCGCCGATGGCCGCATGCGGGCCTTCGACCTCGTGATCGACCGCCTTGCCGATGTCGTGCAGCAGGCCACCCATCTTCGCGACCTGGACGTCGGCGCCCATCTCCGCGGCGATGACCGCCGCGAGGTGGCTCGTCTCGACGACGTGGTTGAGCACGTTCTGCCCGTAGCTGGTCCGGTACTTCAACCGGCCGAGCAGCTTGATGATCTCGGCCGGCAGACCGGGCACGCCGGCCTCGTAGGCCGCCTGCTCGCCGGCCTGGCGGATGACGAGATCGACTTCGGCGCGCGCCTTGGCCACGACCTCCTCGATGCGACCGGGGTGGATGCGGCCGTCGGCGATCAGCTTGGTGATGGCGATGCGGGCCACTTCGCGGCGCACGGGGTCGAAGCCGCTCAGCACGACCGTCTCGGGCGTGTCGTCGATGATCAGGTCGATGCCGGTCGCCTGCTCGAGCGCCCGGATGTTGCGGCCCTCGCGGCCGATGATCCGGCCCTTCATCTCGTCCGACGGCAGGTGGACGACGCTCACCGTGTGCTCGGCCGTGTGGTCGGCCGCGACGCGCTGCATCGCGGTCAGGACGATGTCGCGGGCCCTGTCCTGGGCCTCCTCGCGTGCCGATCGCTCGATGGCGCGGGCGAGCTTGACGGCGTCGTGCTCCGCTTCGACGCGGACCACGTCGAGCAGCATCGTCTTGGCCTGGTCGGCGCTCATGCCCGACACGCGCTCCAATGCCACGACCTGCTCCTGTGTCGTGCGGACGAGGTCTTCCTTCGCCTTGTCGAGCTCCCGCTCACGATCGAGGAGCTTGCGGTCTCGCTGCTCGAGCATCTCTGTCCGCTGGTCGAGCTGCTCGTCGCGCTGCGTCAGGCGGCGCTCCTGTGCCGTCAGCTCGTTGCGGCGGACTCGCGCCTCTTCCTCTGCTTCGTGTGCAAGGCGCAGCTTCTCGTCCTTCGCTTCGAGGATCAGTTCCTTCTGGCGGGTGCGGGCCTCAGCCTCGATGCGCCGGGCTTCCGCCTGGGCGGCCTTCATGCCCTGCGACGCCCACATGCTCCGGACCAGGGCGCCGAGCAATGCTCCGCCGAGGGCGGCCAGCAACGCCACCGCCACCACGATCGGTGTCTCCATCGGTTTCCTCCCATCCGGACCGGATCATGCGGCCGGACGTTTCACGTGTGCGAAGGCACGATCACGAGAGGCGAGGAGGTACGGGCGCCGCACGATGGCGGTGCCTGGTCTCGGACCGTCGGTACGACAGTCCGGGCCCCCTCGTTGGGCCGCGATCGGGCCGGTGCTTCTGTTCGAAACGCCGGTTCATGGGCGATTCGAACGTCTGGCTAGCGTAGGGCCGAGCCTGCGACGGGTCAACCGAGGGTGGTTCCCCATGCTCCGTGCCTGCGCCGCCCGCGCTCTCCGCCCGTGCCTGCCAGCCGCGCCCGTGGAACCTCCCGATGTTCCAATCAGCGCTTGAGGGAGGTCTCAGTGCTCGCTTCCGGTGCCATTTGGAACTCGCTGGATATTCCAAACAGCGCGGGAAGGCCCGATTCGGGACGTCGCTCAGGCGCTCAGGCCGAGATTGGAACATGGGGATGTTCCAGATGCGAACGGGGCGCGTTCGCGAGGCTGGCGGCACTGCACCATGGCCGCCAGCCGTGCCCCGCACACACGACGACGGCGCCGCACGCACGGCGCCGTCGTCGATCTGGGCGGGGGCCCTTAGTGGTTCTTGGACTTGCCCTTGCCGTTCACCTTGGCCGCCTTGGCGGCATCGCGTGCGGCCTTCTTCTCGGCCTTGGCGGCATCCCGTTCCGCCTTGGCAGCGTCCCGGGCGGCCTTCGCGGCCTCCTTGTCCTTCTTGGCGGCCTCGCTCACGGCCCCGCCGTGATTGCAGTTCTTGCCACCGATCGCGTCGGACTTGGCGACGGTCGAGACCCACTTGCCATGGCCGTTCTTCTGCTCGTCAAGAGCCGGATCGCGCTCCGGCGGCGGGATCTCGACGCAATCTGCGGCCGGCGCGGCAGCCTGCTCGTCGGTCGGCTCTTCGGCCGTTACCTCGGCGCACGGATCGGCGACGACCGGCGCAGCGTCGAGGGCGGGTCCGGTCACGGGCTCGGTCACTGGTTCCGTGACCGGCTCGGTCACAGGATCCGGGCACGAGCCGTGCGCGACCCAGCTGACGTAGCCGCCATGGTTGCAGTTCGTGCCACCGATGCGGTCGCTCTGCGCCGCCTCGGAGACAGAGATCGTGCCGTCACCGTCAAGGTCGACGGCTTCCGCCGCGGCTTGCTCGGCATCCGGGTCGGCTTCGGCTTCGACGGTCGCCGGGTCCTCGCATGAATCGTCGATGTCGTTGCCGTTGACGTCGACGAACGCCGCGACCATGCCGGTCGGAGGGGCCTGGGGCAGCCTGGCCTGCGACGCCGCGAAGGCGACGAGGACGAGCAGCAGCGCCACCCATGTGGCAGTCACCCAGGTCGGGCGAATGGATCTATACACCGCGTCCTGTTCTCCTTCCCCCGGAGTCAGGGACGTCACCGGCGATCGCCGGGATCAGCACCGGGACCGAGTATCCCGACGGCGGCTGCGACGCACGACCCTGACGATGGTCAGGGGCCGATGCGGTCGTGATCGGTCGGGTGGCGTCCGATGCGGTGTCCGCGGTCACCGTACCAGCCGCGGCGGACGCGCGTCATTCCGGGCCGCTCCCATCGACGTCGACGTCGTCGCGCGTGATCACCGCCGCGGCCACCTCGCGGCACGTCTCGGGATCGAACCCATTCCGGGCGAGCAGCGCGTAGGCGCGCTGCGCGCCGGCGGCGCGGATCGGCGATCCGATCGAGCGTCCGGGCGTGCTTGGCGATCAACCGATCCGCGGCGGCGCGGTCTGGCGCGACTGGGGGCGCATCGGCGTCGTCGGTCGCCATGAGCTGGTCGCGTCGATCCTCCAGCACGAGGTCGATGACCGAGCGATCGATCCCCTTGAGCCGGAGCTCGTTCTGCAGCGCCCGCTCGCCGCGCGGTCGAGCGCGGTCGCGCGACTCGACCCAGGCTCGCGCGAACGTCTCGTCATCGAGCATGCCGAGCTCGGTCATCCGGGCGATGGCGCCGTCGATGAGGTCGGCCCGATACCCGGCCGTCGTCAGCCTGCGACGGACCTCCGCGATCGACCGGGACCGCGCCTCGAGGAACCGCGCAGCGGCCTCGAGGACGACCGCGGGATCATCGACCGCTGCGCGCTTCTCCCGCCGCTCAGCGAAGCTTTCCCGCCTGCGAGCCATGGTATAGGTCGCCGTCAGGGGGCCGGATGCGCAAGGCGGTCGCGAGCACGGGCACGAGCGCACTTAGGCGTGCGTGAGCGCCGGCGCGGAGCGACCAACGAAGCGAACGGGCCGCATGGCGGCGACCTACTCCGCTTCTTCGATGCCTTCGACGGGGATGGGCGTCTCGTTGATCCTGCCGCGGATCCGCGACTCGATCTCCGCGGCGATCTCCGGACTGGTCTTGAGGAAGTCCTTGGACGCCTCGCGACCCTGGCCCAACCGGGTCTCGCCGAAGTTGAACCAGGCACCGGTCTTGGAGACGACATCCATCGCCACCCCGACGTCGAGCAAGCCGCCTTCCTTGGAGATGCCCTCGCCGTACATGATGTCGAACTCGGCGACCCGGAACGGCGCAGCGACCTTGTTCTTCACGACCTTCACCCGGGCCCGGTTGCCGACCAATTCGGTGCCGGTCTTGATCGTCTCGACGCGACGGATGTCCAGCCGGACCGAGGCGTAGAACTTCAGCGCTCGGCCACCGGGCGTGGTCTCCGGGTTGCCGAACATCACGCCGATCTTCTCGCGCAACTGGTTCGTGAAGACGAGCGCCGTGTTCGAGCGCGAGACGGCGCCGGTCAACTTGCGCAGCGCCTGGCTCATGAGCCGCGCCTGGATGCCGACGAACGAATCGCCCATCTCGCCCTCGATCTCGGCTCGTGGCACGAGTGCCGCGACCGAGTCGACCACGACGCAATCGATACCGCCGGAGCGGATCAGGGTTTCCGTGATCTCGAGGGCCTGCTCGCCGGTGTCCGGTTGCGACACGAGCAGCTCATCCACGTTGACGCCGCAGGCGCGGGCGTAGGCAGGATCGAGGGCGTGCTCGACATCGATGAAGGCGACGACCCCGCCACGCGCCTGGGCTTCCGCCAGGACGTGCTGACAGACCGTGGTCTTGCCGGACGACTCAGGTCCGAAGATCTCTGTGATGCGGCCGCGCGGGATGCCGCCGACGCCGAGCGCGAGATCGAGCGCGATCGAGCCGGTCGGGATCGAATCGACCGCCTGTCGCTCGGCCGAGCCGAGCTTCATGATGGCCCCGCGGCCGAACTGCTTCTCGATCGCCGAGAGCGCGGCGTCGACTGCCTTGCCGCGTTCCGCCAGGGCCCGTTCGGTGGCCCGCTCGTCCGTCATCGCCATCCGTTCGTCACGCTCCTCATCGATCGGTCCATCCCGTCAGCGGAGCCTTCCACGGTGGCGTCCGTCCGGCCGGTCAGGCCTCGTCCGTGTCGTCCTCGACGACTGGCTTCTCCTTGCGCGGCTTTCGGATCACCTCGACGTTCTGCGGTGGTTCCGAGAGCGGCGCAAGACTCGGTTGGGCGAGTTTGGCCTTCGGCTTCTTCTTCGCCTCTTTGCGTGGTCGATTGCGTGAGCCCATCGCGTCGCCTCCGCGTCGTCGTCCAGCGTATCGACTGATCCTTCACGCCGACTGCTCGGCGACTTCACTGCCACTTATCCGGCCCGCGCGGGAGCGCAGATCGGGCATCTCGGCGGGGAAGGTCCCGGCCCGGATCGAGGCTCGGATCCTGGCCATGAAGTCTAGGGTGAAGGTGAGGTTGTGACAAGTCGCGAGACGGTACGCAAGCAGCTCCTTCGCCCGGAACAGGTGAGCGATGTAGGCGCGTGAGAAACGACGGCACAGGAGGCACGGGCAACCGTCCTGGACCGGTCGGTCATCGTCGAGGAACGCCCGGTTGCGCATGTTCAGCCGTCCGCCGTCCTCGCCGTCGCTCGGAACCCACAGCTGGCCGTTCCGTGCCACGCGTGCCGGCAGCACGCTGTCGAACAGGTCGATGCCACGGTGGACCGCCTCGAGCAAGTCGGCCGGCGAACCGAGACCCATCAGGTAGCGCGGCCGCGGATCGTCCGCCAGCAGCGGGACCGCCACATCGAGTGCGGCGTCGCGCTGCTCCGGCGTCTCGTCACCTGCCAGCCCGCCGATGCACAAGCCGTCGAACGGCAGGTCCGCGATGAAGCGCGTCGATTCCGCTCGCAACTCCGGGTCGAGCCCGCCCTGGACGATCCCGAACATCGCCTGGTCCGAGCGCCGATGCGCGGCAAGCGACCGCTCCGCCCAGCGATGCGTCCGGGCGGTGGCGTCGGCGACGACCTCGCGCGGTGAGCTCGGGAAGACCGGCTGGTCGAACGCCACGGCGATGTCCGAGCCGAGCGCCTCCTGGACCGCGGTGGCGTGCTCGGGCGTGAACCGGTGCATCGAGCCATCGAGGTGCGAGCGGAACGTGACGCCGTCCTCGTCGACGACCCGCAGGTCGCCCAACGACACGACCTGGAACCCGCCCGAGTCGGTGAGGATCGGCCGATCCCAGTCCATGAACCGGTGCAGCCCGCCGAGCCGCTGGATCCGCTCGTGACCGGGTCGCAGGTACAGGTGATAGGTGTTGGCGAGGATGATCGTCGCGCCCGCGTCCTTGATGTCGTCGGGGGCGAGCGCCTTGACCGTCGCGTTCGTGCCGACCGGCATGAACTGCGGGGTCTCGACCGACCCGTGCGCCAGCGTCAGCTCTCCGGTCCGTGCCCGCGTCGAACCGTCGGCCGGAGCCGGGGTCGTGACCTCGAACCGCGCGGACGACGAGACGAAGGGCCCCGTCACGCCTCGTCCGTCTCGGCCGGGTCGATCGGGTCGATCGGGTCGATCGGGTCGTCCCACAGGCTCGGCATCCCGGCCTCGGCGCGTCTGGGCGGCGGGATCTCGTAGCCCAGCGCCGACAGGTGGGCGCGACCGAGGTCGGTCGCGATCCGGCCCTGCGGCGTCCGGTCGATGAACCCGAGCCGCAGCAGGAACGGCTCGTGGACGTCCTCGATCGTGTCGACCTCCTCGGACAGCACCGCCGCCAGGGCGGCGACCCCGACCGGGCCCGACGCGAACTTCTGGACGATCGCCGCGAGCAGCTTGCGGTCGGCCGAATCGAGGCCTTCGTCGTCGATCTCCATGCGCCGCATCGCGTCGCGCGCGGTCTCCTCGTGGACGCGCCCGTCGCCGTGGACCTGCGCGTTGTCGCGGACGCGCTTGAGCAGTCGGTTGACGATGCGCGGCGTACCGCGACCGCGGCGCGCGATCGCCCGGGTCGCGGCAGCATCGATCGGCACGTCGAGGATCTCGGCCGAGCGGTCGACGATCTGGGCGAGCTCGTCCTCGGTGTAGAAGTCGAGCCGGTAGGTGGCGCCGAAGCGGTCACGCAACGGGGAGCTGATGCGGCCCGCGCGGGTCGTCGCGCCGACGATCGTGAACGGCTTGAGGCTGAGGCGGAGGCTCCGCGCGGACGGCCCCTTGCCGATCATCACGTCGAGTGCGAAGTCCTCCATCGCCGGGTACAGGATCTCCTCGACCGCGCGGTTGAGCCGGTGGACCTCGTCGATGAACAGGACGTCGCGTTCCTCGAGCGAGGTGAGGATCGCGGCCAGGTCGCCGGCCCGTTCGATGGCCGGGCCCGAGGTGTACCGGACGTTGACCCCGAGCTCGCGGGCCACGATCGTCGCGAGCGTCGTCTTGCCGAGGCCGGGCGGGCCGTACAGCAGGATGTGGTCGGCTGCCTCTCCCCTGCCCTTCGCCGCCTGCAGCAGCACCGACAGGTTCGACTTGACCTCGGCCTGCCCGATGTACTCGGCCAGCGACTTGGGTCTGAGCGTGCCTTCGACGACGGGATCGATCTCCTCGTCGAGCTCGGCGGACAGGATCTGCATGCTCGTGGCGTCGTCGACCATCGCGCGCGATGGTAGCACAGCGCGACGGCATTTCGCACGCATGTTCTACCTGTCTGGAAGGCATGCCGCGGCGCCCGACGCGACTGTGAGTCGCGTTTCTGAGGTGAGGCACGGAATGTGCAACCGACCGCGTCGATACGCGCGTGGCAGTCGCGCTTCGAGGCTGGGCGCGTGGGTCGGGCTGTCTTAGCTCGAAAAGGTGCGCCACAGTCGCGTTCCTCGAATGCCCACCACGCAACTAGGGCTTCGGGTCTACCATTCCGCCGATGCGCCTTTCCCGCCGATCCGAATACGGCCTTCGCGCGCTCGTCGATCTGGTGCGCCAGGACGGCTCTGCCCCGGTCGCGCTCGCCGTCCTGGCGCAGCGCAACAACCTCCCGACCAAGTTCCTCGAGCAGATCATGGCGACGCTCAAGCACGGCGGGATCGTGCGCACGACCCTCGGCGCCCACGGCGGCTACGCCATCGACGCGGATCCGACGACGATCACGATCGGGCGGGTCGTGCGGCTGCTCGACGGGGCGCTCGCGCCGCTCCCATGTGTCTCGTTGCGGTACTACGGTCGGTGTTCCTGTCCGGACGAGGCGACCTGCCCGCTGCGCGACGTGATGATCGACGTGCGCGACGCGATGCTCGAGATCCTCGACCGGGAGACGCTCGCCGAGATGGCAGCCAGGGAAGGCCGCGCCTCGATCGATCCGCGCGGCATCCACGCCGACGCGCTGGCCGGCCGTCGCCCGTGAGGTGAGCGGGACGCTCCTCCGGCTCGCCGCGTTCACGACCGACCCCGCCGGCGGCAATCCGGCCGGTGTCTGGATCGGGGACGTACTGCCGCCGGCCGATGAGATGCAACGGATCGCGGCCAAAGTCGGGTATTCCGAGACCGCGTTCCTGGCCCCCGACGGCTCAGACGCGCCGGGCCGGTTCCGGGTCCGCTACTTCAGCACGCTTGCGGAGGTCGCGTTCTGTGGCCACGCCACGATCGCGGCCGGCGTGGCCCTTGCCGAGCGAGGAGAGCCCGCGAACCTCGCGCTGACCACCAACGACGGCGTGGTCGACGTCGCCATCGACATCGACGCCGACGGCCGGCCACGAGCCACCCTGACTTCGGTCGAGCCGTGGGTGCGTGACGCCCCGGACGCCCTTGTCGACGGCGTGCTTACCCTCCTGGGCTGGCGGGACGACGAGCTCGACCCGGCCCTACCGGCGGCCATCGGCTTCGCCGGCGTCAAGCACCTGATCCTCGCGGTCCGCGACCTCGAGACGCTCGGCCGCATGTCGTATGACTTCGACCCGATGCAACGACTGATGCTCGACCACGACCTCACCACCATCCAGCTGATCTGGCGTGAGAACCCGACCCGGTTCCGCGCCCGCGACCCGTTCGCGGTCGGCGGCGTGATCGAGGACCCCGCGACCGGCGCGGCCGCAGCGGCGCTGGGCGCGTACCTGCGGGCTCGCGGCGAGATCAAGCCCCCGGCGACGTTCGAGGTCGCCCAAGGCGTCGAGATGGGCCGTCCCAGCCTGCTGACCGTGTCGGTCGTGCCGGGCGATGTGCGCGTCAGGGTGTCAGGAAACGCCGTGCCCATCCCGGCGTGAGCCGCCGAGATTCTGCTCCCACCAGACGAATCCGCTGTCCGAGGCCCATAACGGTCCCGGAACTCGGCGTGAGAACCGCCCACCATGCATGGATAGCCCGCCGTTCGCCTCTTTCCGGCCCGCAATGCCCTGAATTCGTCTGATCCCAGCAGAATCGCGAGGGTCAAGGGCCTCGTGCCTTCTCGGTGGCGCCGCCCCGTCGCACGTGACGTCGGTCGGCGACTCCGATCTGGGCGCTCGTTCACCCTCAACCCGGCAGGTCGTGTGCGAGCGGGTGCCGCGGCTCGTAGATCGCCAGATCGGCGCCACTCGGCAGCCGGATGGACGCCAGCAGCCCCCAGCCCTGGTCGGTGACCGGGCTGGACACGACCACACCCTCGCCCGCCAGCCGAGCGAGAAGACCCTCGATGTCGTCGCACATCAGGTAGAACTCGGCATTCGACTCGCCATCTGTCGGATGGACCGCGAGCTCGGCCGGCGGGAGGCGGAAGATCAACCAGCCATCACCGGCATCGACGCTTGCGAGTCCGAGGACGTCGCGGACGAACGCGCGATCCGCTTCCGCGTCTCGGCTGTAGAGGATCACGTGAGCGCCGCTCAACATATCGAGGCCCTAGTCGCGCAACAGGCTGCGCAACGCCGCCTTGACTCGCTCCTCGAGCGTGCCGCCGATCGTGGCGTCGGCCAGGGCGGTCCGTGAGGCCTCTCGGGCCTCGGCCAGCGAATAACCGAGCGCCTGCAGCGCGGCGACCACTTCGGTCTCCGCCCCGCCGCGCGTCCCGACCGCGCCGGCTTCGACCGCGGCGACCCCGGCCGCCGCGACTTTCTCCTTCAGCTCGAAGATGACCCGCTCGGCCAGCTTCTTGCCGATGCCCGGGATCGAGACCAGCACGGCCTGGTCGCCGGTCATGATCGCGAGCTGCAGGTCGGCAGTCGGCCGCGACCCGACGATCGCGAGCGCGACCTTGGGTCCGACCCCGGTCACCGTCAGCAACAGGTTGAAGAATCCGAGCTCCTCGGCGGACCGGAACCCGTAGAGGGCTTGCTGGTCCTCGCGGACGAGGTGATACGTGTGCAGCTTCAGCCGGCCGCCAGCCGTCGCGGTCGCCAGGACGGACGGCGCAGTGAACACGCGATAGCCGATCCCGCCGACCTCGATGACCAGCGAATCGGCCGCGATCGCGCCGACCACCCCCTCGACCGACGCGATCACCGGGCGACCCTAGGAGGCCGAGCGCTTGGCGTCCCGCGCCCCGGGTCGCGCCGCAGGCCGCGCCGGGCCCCGGTTCCCGGCCTTGTCGCGCGCGAGCGCTTCGCGCACCGCGCGATCGTAGCCCGACGCTCCGCGCGTGATCGGCGCGACCGCGGAGCGATCCATGACCGGCGAGAGGTGGGCCGCGCCCGCTCGTTCGCTGTTCGCCGCCCACACGGCGATCGCCAGGGCGTCGGCGGCGTCATCGGGTCGTGGCACCGAGGCCATCTCGAGCACCACCTGGACCATCCGCTGGACCTGATCCTTGTCGGCGGCTCCATAGCCTGCGATCGCCGATTTCACCTCGTTCGGTGTCGCCTCCCGCACCGGCACTCCGCGCTGTGCGGCGGCCAGCAGCACGACGCCCCGCGCCTGCCCGACGCCCAACGCGGTCTGGGCATTGCGCGAGAAGAACAGCCGCTCGACGGCCATCACCGCGGGCCGATGCCGCCCGATCAGCTCGTCGATGAGCGCATGGACCGCCAGCAGCCGGTCCGGCATCGCCGTATCGGGCGACGTCTCGAGACAGCCGTAGTCGATCGCGCGCAGGCGCCCCCGCGTCGACTCGACGATCCCATATCCCAGCGCGGCGGTCCCCGGGTCGATCCCGAGAACGATCACCCAGCGACCTCGGCGAAGACCTCTTCGGGGATGTCGAAGTTGGCGGTGACGCGCGAGACGTCCTCGAGGTCCTCGAGCTGCTCCACGAGCCGGAGGGCCTGACGGGCCTTCGCCGCGTCCAGCTCGACGGTCTGCTTGGCGATCATGGTCGACTCGGCCGACTCGACCGGCACACCCGCCCCTTCCAGCGATGCGCGCACACGCTCGAGGTCGCCGGGGGTCGTGTAGATCTCGATGGCCTCGCCATCGTCGGTGTCGACGTCCTCCGCGCCCGCGTCGATCGCGGTCAGCGTCACCTCGTCGGCGTCGATGCCGTTGCGCGCGACCGTGATGAGCCCGCGCGGTTCGAACTGCCAGGCGACCGCCCCGGATCCGGCCAGCTGGCCGCCACTCTTCGTGAACATCGAGCGAACCTCGGCAGCGGTCCGATTGCGGTTGTCGGTCTGGGCTTCGACGAGGACCGCCACGCCGCCGGGCCCGTAGCCCTCGTAGACGATCTCCTCGAACTGCTCCGCATCGCCGCCGCCGGTCGCCTTGTCGATCGTGCGCTTGATGTTGTCGGCCGGCATGTTGACCGAACGCGCCTTCTCGATCGCCAGGCGGAGTCGATAGTTGGCGTCCGGGTCTCCCCCGCCGAGACGCGCCGCGACCGAGATCTCGCGCGCGACCTTCGTGAAGAGGGCTCCCCGTTTGGCATCATTGGCGCCCTTCTGGCGCTTGATCGTCGACCACTTGGAATGACCTGACATCGCGGGCCGGAGTATAGCCGACTATCATGGCCGGACCCCCGCTCCGAGGCCCCACCGGCACCCTCTCGCAACCTAGGAGGACCGTCGAGCCGATGACGATGAAGAGCGTCGATCTGCCCCACCTTCGAAGCGTCGTCCTGGCCGGCCACGCCGGTGGCGGCAAGACGACGCTCGCCGAGCAGCTGCTGTTCAAGGCGGCGGCGATCCCGCGACTCGGGCGGGTCGACGACGGGACCGCACATCTCGATTTCGAACCGGAAGAGCAGAAGCGCAAGGAGTCGCTGAGCCTCGCGGTCGGCACGTTCGAGTACGACGGAACGCGTATCTCCCTGGTCGACACGCCGGGCTACCCCGACTTCATCGCCGACATGATCGAAGGCTTCGCCGCGGTCGACGGCGCGCTGTTCGTCATGGACGCCTCGGCCGGCGTCGAGGCCGGCCTCGAGCAGGCCGTCGCACTCGGCCGGTCGTCCGGACGCGCGGCGTGCTTCTTCATCAACAAGTCCGATCGTGAGAACGCCGATCCGACCGCCGCGCTGGATGCCCTGCGGTCGGTCTTCGGCGACAAGATCGCTCCGCTCCAGATCGCGATCGGCTCCGCGGAATCGTTCGTCGGATATGTCGACCTGGTCCATCGGAAGGCGTACACGTGGGACGGCTCGGAGGAGACCGAGGTGCCCATCCCCGACGACCTGGCCGATGAGGTCGCCAAGCGGCGCGATCAGCTCCTCGCGGCCGCCGCCGAGGCGGACGACGACGTGCTCGTCAAGTACCTCGACGGCGAGGACGTCTCGGACCCGGAGCTCGAGGCGTGCCTCAGGAAGGGCGTCAAGGAGAGCATCCTCGCGCCGGTCCTCGTGGGGTCGGCCGCCAAGGGGATCGGCCTGCGGGCGCTCCTCGACGCGTTCACGCGCTATCTCCCCTCCCCGGCCGACGAGGCCCCTGTCAAGGCGCTCGACAAGTCCGGCGCGACCGTCGAGGTGCCTGCCGACGAGAGCGGACCTCTCCTGGTCCGGGTCTTCAAGACGACCGCCGATCCGTTCGTCGGGCGGCTGACCTACGTCCGGGTGCTGTCCGGCACGCTCCATTCGCAGGCGCATGTCTGGAACACGACCCGCGACGAGGACGAGCGCATCGGGCAGCTGCTGCTGCTGCACGGCAAGGAACAGGAGCCGATCGGGGAGCTGAAGGCGGGTGAGATCGGCGCCGTCGCCAAGCTGTCCGTGACCGAGACGGGCGACACCCTCGGGTCGAAGGAGAAGCCGCTCCGCCTGCTACCACTCGAGTTCCCGCCGCCGTCGTTGGTCGTCGCGATCGAACCGGTATCGAAGCAGGACCTCGACAAGATGGGCCCCGCCCTCGCCCGGCTCCTCGAAGAGGACCCGACCGTGAGGCTCGAACGGACGGCGACGGGCGAGCAGGTGCTGCGGACCATGGGCGAGGCGCACACCTCGGTGATCCTGGAACGGCTGAAGCGCAAGTTCGGTGCGGCCATCGCCACCCATTCACCGAAGGTCCCCTACAAGGAGACGATCCGCGGCACGACCAAGGTCCACGGCCGGTACAAGAAACAGACCGGCGGCCATGGCATGTTCGGCGACGTCTGGATCGAGCTCGAGCCGAACCCGGAGGGTGGCGTGGAGTTCGCGGAACGGATCGTCGGTGGCAGCGTGCCGAAGGGCTTCTTCCCGGGCGTCGAGAAGGGCATCCGCGAGGCTGCAGCCGAAGGAGTCCTCGCCGGCTACCCACTGTCCGATTTCAAGGCGACGCTGTATGACGGGTCGTTCCACACGGTCGACTCGAACGAGCTGTCGTTCAAGATCGCGGCGTCGATGGCGCTCAAGGACGGCGTCCAGCAGGCGAAGCCGGCACTCCTCGAGCCGATCATGCTCGTCGAGATCCGCATCCCGGAGGCGTACATGGGTGAGGTGAACCGGGACCTCAATGGCCGGCGTGGCCGCGTGCTCGGCATGGACAGCGACGGCGGTATCCAGATCATCACGGCGCACGTGCCACAGGCCGAGCTGTTCTCGTACGCCACGGAACTGCGTTCGCTGGCGCAGGGTCGGGGCACGTTCAGCGCGACGCTGGACCACTACGAGGACGTCCCCTCCCACCTCGCGGACAAGGTCATCGCCGAGCATCGCAAGGCAGTGGAGGCCGGGCACGGGGGGCACTGACCCACACGACCCAGCGATCCGGCAGAGGGGGTGAGCCCATGCCGCCCGATGACCTGACGGCCGAGCCGGGCGTGCCCACGCCTGACGCGATGCCGCCGCCCGAGGCCGTGCCGCCGCCGCAGGCAGTGCCGCCGCCCGACGTCGACCTCGCGGCCCCGCCGTTGTTCCAGCCGTTCGTGCCGCCCGCGCCTCCTCGGGTCAGCCGCGCCACACGAGGTGGCGCACGGCTCCGTTGGATCGGATTCCTGATCGGAGTCGCCGGTCTCGCGCTCGGCGCGATCGGCATCCGGTCCGCGGCCATCCTCTCGGGGCGCATCGACCCGGACCTCGTCACGACGCCCGAGCTCGCGTCGATCGGGATGCTCGCACTGGCGATCCAGACGGGGCTTCTTCTGCTCGTTGTCGCGGCCGTCGTCCTGGGCCGCCGGTGGTCGAGACGCGTCGCGGCGTCGCTCACCGAGTTCGGCGACCCGGGCCCGCTGCTGGCGGGCGCGAGGGGGACGGCTCGAGTGGCGTTCGCGCTCGGGATCGGAGGCACGTTCCTCGTCACGATCGGGGCGCTCGGCGTGCTCCTGCCTCTGGGCCGCGATGTGGCTCGCGCCTTCTGGCTGCTGAGCGCGGTCGGCGGGCTGGCACTGCCGCTGTCGGCGGCGCTGCTGATCTGGCTGGTCGGCGACATCGAGCGTCGCGAGGCCCTCGCGATCCATGCGACCGATCCCTGGCAGCCGGACCCGGGCGAGCGCGACCGACGCTGGCCCATCGCCGCGATCGCCCTCCTGGCGGTCTTCGCGATCGTCCCGTCCGCGGCGAACATCCCGTACCTGTGGAGCGACCACGTCTGCCAGGCCGCGGACCTCGACTGCCGCTGGGTCATCGTGCAGGCCGATCAGGTCGCCAACGATCCGCGCGGCACGACCGCGGTGCTCCATTACGGCGTCCGACGCGCGACCAAGGAATCGCAGGGAACGCTCGTCATCGCGACCGGCGGCCCGGGCGTCAGCGGGGTGAGCGCGTATGCCGATTCGCCCCCGTACGACACCCGGCTGACCGATTCGTACGACGTCGTGGTGTTCGATGCCCGCGGCGTCGGCGAATCGGGCTACGTCGACTGCCCGGTCGCGAGTCAGCGCTACCAGGCATCACTGTGGTTCGACGCGGCACCCCAGGTCATCGAAGACTTCGTGAACGCATGTGTCGACGAGACGGGCGTCGATCGCGCCCACCTCGCGGACTACGGGAGCGCCAACGTCGCGGAGGACATCGAGACCATCCGGCGCGACCTGGGCGTCGAGCGCATCGCCCTGTACGGCGAGAGCTACGGAACGGTCGTCGCGCAGCGCTACGCGGTCGCCCATCCCGAGCACCTCGAGGCGCTGATCCTCGACGGGCCGATCGACATCGCCCAGCCCACCGACGCATCGTGGGTCGAGGCGACCAGGGGTTTCGAGGATGTGCTGCGTCGCAGCCTGGGCACGTGCCTGTCCACGTCAGGCTGTCGATTCCACGACGCGAGCGTCTGGTCGAACGTCATGGGCACGGTCGAGAAGGACACGATCTCGGCGAGGTACGCCGGCACGGACGGTGTCGTGACCGACTGGCCGCTGACGGCCGACGCCGTGCGCGAGACGCTCCTGAACGCGATGTACGACGTCGCGGGCCGGATGCTCGCGCTGCGTGCGCTCAGCGCGGCGGAGGGCGGCGACTGGGTTCCCATGGCCCGCCTCGTGTACAGCGGCATGACCGACTTCGTCGCCTACGAAGCGATCTCGGATTTCACGTACTACGCGGCCTCGTGCGCGGACCGCCACAGCGCCGGCTCGGAGACCGACGCGTCGCAGTTCATGAAGGACGCCAAGTCATCGTCGTTCGCCACGTCACGGACGGGCAGCGTCTACCTGTCGAGTGCCGCGTGTCACGCCTGGCCCCTGCCCGCAGCCGCCGATCCTCCCTCGTCGATACCCGCGACCGCCGGTTTCCCGGTGCTCATCCTGACCGCGACCGGTGACCCGATCACGCCGCCCGCGCACGGCCGCCGGATCTTCGAACGGTATCGGGACATCACCGATACGTACCTGATCCGGACCCAGAACGGACCCCACGTCACGTTCGGGCGGGGATGGGACTGCCCGGACGACATCGTGATCGACCTCCTCGTCGCCGATGCGCGTCCGAGGGCGAGCACGTCCTGCCCGGGCGAGATGGTGTCGCCGTTCCTCGACCTCGCGATCGACAAGACCGGCGGCGACCCGATCGAGTTCCGCGCGCGAGCGCTCGACCTGGAGCTGCTCGCCCACCCTGACTACGTCGGCTGGGACGGCCTCGACCCGCTGACCATCGGCTGTCGCTTCGGCGGCCGCCTCGAGGTCTCCGGCGCGGGAGAGGGAGAGGCCTACGTCGACACGATCAAGGTCGACGACTGTGCGGTCGTCAAGGGCGAGCCGATGAACGGGACCGGCACCTATCAGGGCACGGATGAGGCCGAGTTCGATGTGCGATGGCAGGCCGGCGACTTCACGTATCGCATCGTCGCCGAATGGCGCTACACGATGTACGAGGAGGGGACGGCCACCTGGGACGGCACGTTCCTGGGCCGCTCGATCGAGGGCCGGCGCTGACGGTCGGGTGATCGCCAGCGCCGGGTCGGTTCGCGACCGGTTGCCTGCCTACGCGGCGCGGTAGAACAGCCAGGCGTCGCGCATCCGCTGCGTCTGGCCGTCGGTGAACTCCGTGTAGCAGGTGTCGTACGAGTAGTCCATGTAGTTATGGATGGGATCGACGCCGGGCGCCTTGCACGTGTCCTTGCCGATCGGGCAGCCCGAGGTCGGGGTCTTCTGGGGCGGCGTGTCGTCGACGAAGTCGCCCTTCTGGTTGCACCCCCCGAAGAACGTGTGCTCGAGGTTGAACCAATGACCGGCTTCATGCGTGAGGGTCTCGCCGAGGTCGTACCGGCCGGCATAGGTCGTCGACACGCCGGGGACGGTCTCCCAGTCGATGACGATGCCGTCGAGAAAGGCTTTGGACGTATCCGTGACGCTTGGCAGGTACGCCCATCCGAGATAGGCGCCGCCGCTCGTCGAGTAGACGTTGAGCGCATCGTTGCCGCCCTGGTGAAGGGCCTGCTTCATCGCGCTCTCGGCGCCGCCCGATGCAGACTTGAACCAGGTCGCGTCGTTGGTCCGAGTCACGCCGGCGAGCAGGAACGAAAAGCCGGTATCGGCACCGCCCTCGCCCCCACCGAACGTATCGTTGAGGACGTCGATCTGGGCGTCGATCTGCCTCGATGTCAGGTTGCCGTCGGCACCGTCGGTGATCACGTGGAAATAGACCGGGACGGTCGCGGTGAAGCCGGGCTTGGCCTTGCCCTTCGCCGACGCAGGCAGGTCCACGTGGACCTGCGCGAGGTCCTTTTCCCGCTGCTTGGCGCCGCGGCCCTCGAACGTGATGGACTGATCGTGCGTGTCGCAGAGCGACGATCCGCCGGCCAGGCTGTACGCGGCGGCAGGCACCGCCGACAGCGTGGCAACGAGCGCATATCCGGCGACGAGCGCGATCGCGCGGCGCATGCGGTTCATGCGGCCCTCCACATTCCCACCAGCGGCGGTCTCCTCCGATCGCCTCGGACACGGACTCTATCGCCGTCCGTCGGGCCGTACGAGATGGGTCGGACGTCAAAGTGGTGCCCGCGCGCGCCGTGGTAGCGTGGTAGCACGTTACAACGCTGACGTAGCAGCATGGGAGCAGGCGACATGGCCGACGACTGGCGGACCGCGAACGTCGAGGCGCTCCTCGAAGCGATCGTTCGACTCGATGACACGGATGAGGCGGCCGCGTTCTTCCGCGACCTGTGCACCCTCGGCGAGTTGCACGACATGGGCCAGCGCTGGGCGGTCGTGCGGATGCTCGACCAGGGTCTCCACTACGCGGACATCTCGCGGCAGACCGGCGCCAGCACGGCGACCATCACGCGGATCGCCTCCTGGCTCAAGCACGGTGAGGGCGGCTACCGGACCATGCTCGCCAAGATGGCACGATAGGGACATCGCCCGCACCGAGGACGTTGCCCGGATGAGCCCGACGCCCGTCACGTTCGCCACGCCGAACCAGCCGTCGTCGTACACGTGGGAAGCCACGAACGAGGAGGTCTCCGCTCGCTACGGCGTGCCCATCGAGGATGTGGTCCGCTTCGACCTCAACACCGCGCCAGCCCCACCTGACATAGCGCAGCGCGTGATGTCGGCCGGTCGGTTCCACGTGTCGCTGTCCGAGTACCCGCCCGCCGACTATCGCCGCCTGGTCGAGGCTGCCGCCGAGCGGTACGGCGTCGGGACGGACGAGATCGTCGTGGGAGCAGGGGCGGACGAGATCCTCGATGTCATCGCCAAGACATTCCTCGCCGAGGGCTCCCGGGCGATCGTGCCGATCCCGACGTACGCGATGTTCCGCGTCCTCACGGAGCAGCGCGGCGCGGAGGCTGTCCTCGTTCCGCGGCTGGGCGCCGGGGAGGGCTACGCGCTGGATCTCCCGGCCGTCCGGGATGCCGCTCGAGATGCCGCCCTGGTCTGGCTGTGCTCACCCAACAACCCGACCGCACTCGCCGAGCCCGACGGCGCGATCCAGACGCTCCTCGGGCACATCGCGGCCGACGCCGCAGCGGCCGGCCGACCCGCCCCGATCGTCGTCATCGACGAGGCGTATGCGGAGTTCGCCGGTGGCTCGCTCGCCGCACTCCGCTTCGACCACCCGAACGTCGTCGCGATCCGCACGGCCAGCAAGGCCTACGCGCTGGCGGGCCTCCGCGTCGGCTTCGCGATCGCGCGGCCCGAACTGGTCGCGCGGATGAACCCGATCCGGCCGCCAGGATCGGTGTCGACCGTGTCGGTCACGGTGGTGACCGAGGCGCTGCGCGACCCGACCCTGGCCGCGACGAACGTCGAACGCGTCGCCGCCGAGCGCGCCCGGCTAACGGCCGCTCTCACGGGGGCTGGCTGGTCGGTACGCCCCTCGGTCACGAACTTCGTGCTCGTCGATTTCGGGTCGGTCGACCGGGCCGCGGCGGTCGCCGAGGGCTTGCTCCAGCGTGGCCTCGTCCCGCGCACCTTCCCGGACACCCACCCGCTCGCCGACCATATGCGGCTCACGGTCCGCAGCCCCGAGCAGGACGACCGCCTGGTCGCCGCCGCACGCGAGATCGAGGGAGCGACCGGCTCCTAGCCTCAGCCCACCCGGCGGCCGATCGCGCGCCGACGCTTGCCGATCCGGACGTCCAGCCACTCCCCGGCGATCAGCTCCGGGACGTACGCCGGATCCGACACCCGGGTCCCATCGATCGTCACGCCACCGCCGGCGATCAACCGCCTCGCCTCGCCGCGGGATGCGACGACGCCGGCGTCGGCGAGGAGCGCCGCGACGCCAGACGCCCGGTTCGCCTCGGTGAAGGTGAACCCGCCGGTCGAGTCGAACAGGGACTGCAGCACGCCCGGGTCGGACACAGCTGTGCGTTCGAGAACAGGGCCTCGCTGTCGGCCTCGGCCTGCACCGCGACGGCCTCGCCGTGGGTCCGGGCGGTGATGTCGCGCGCCAGCGCCCGCTGTGCGCCCCGTGCCTCGGGTCGGTCCGCCTGCTCTCGCTCGAGCGCCTCGACCTCGTCTCGGCCAAATTCCGTGAACCAGCGCAGGTACGTCCCGACATCCCGGTCGTCGGTGTTGAGCCAGTACTGGTAGAACGCGAACGGCGTCGTCCGCTTCGGGTCCAGCCAGATCGACTCGCCTGATTCGCTCTTCCCGAACTTGGACCCGGACGGTGAGAGCAGCAGCTTGTAGGCCAGGCCGTGCGCCGGCTGTTCGGCGGCCTCCTCCCCCGCCCCGCTCGTCCGCCGGATGAGCTCGAGACCGGCCGTGATGTTGCCCCACTGGTCGGCGCCGCCCATCTGCAGCTCCACGCCCATCGTGCGGTGGAGGTGCCAGAAGTCGTACGCCTGCAGGAGCATGTAGCTGAACTCCGTGAAGGATAGGCCGCGCTCGAGGCGTGTCTGGACTGAGTCCTTGGCGAGCATGTACGGCACCGTGAAGTGCTTGCCGATGTCGCGCAGGAAATCGATGAGCGACAGCTCGCCGAGCCAATCGAGGTTGTTGACCATCAGCGCGCCGCCCGATCCGGGCGTGAAGTCGAGGAAACGTTCCAGCTGACCGCGGATGCCGGCGAGGTTCGTCTCCAACGTCGCCCGATCGAGCAGGTTCCGTTCGGCCGAGCGGCCCGACGGGTCGCCGATCATGCCCGTCCCACCGCCGACGACCGCGATCGGCCGGCCACCGGCCCGCTGCAGGCGCAGCAGCCCGAAGATCGGCACGAGGTGGCCGACGTGCAGGGAATCGGCCGAGGGATCGAACCCGATGTACCCGGCGATCGGCCGGCCCGTGGCCAGGCGATCGGCCAGCCCGGGGGTCGTGGCATGCAGGATGCCGCGCCATTCGAGCTCAGCGAGGAGGTCGGTGCCCCCTCCGGCAGAGGGCGTCGCCGTCACAGCCGGGTGCGCCACGTCGTCTGCAAGCGGACGGCCAGCCACGAACGGTCGTTCACAATCCCTATGCTATCGTGCGGGCTCAGATGCAGACGACCCTCGCTAGGCGGCAGCGCCATCGGCGCTCGCTCAACCGCCGACCGACAGGCCGTGGCGGAACCGTCGCGCGCCGCATCCTCATCGCCATCCCGATCATCGTCCTGCTGGTCACCGTCCTCACGGCCGGCGCTGGGACGCTGTTCACGGCGGCTGCCTACAACTTCTACGCCCAGGGCCTACCCGACCCCTCGACGGCTCTCAAGGACCTGACGTTCCAACAGCAGACGATCGTCAAGGACCGGACGGGCGAAGTCGAGCTGGCACGTCTCGGCACCCTCCGCCGCGAGGTCGTGTCGTTCGCGGCGATCCCCGACGAGATGCTCGACGCCACGACCGCGATCGAGGACCAGTTCTTCTGGACCAATCCGGGGTTCGATGCGTCGGCCATCGTCAGCGCTGGGCTGGACACCATCTCGGGCCGGCCGCGAGGCGCGTCGACGATCACCCAGCAGCTCGTCCGCGCGCGGCTCCTGCCGCCCGAGGCCTTCGCCGATACGACCTACGAGCGCAAGATCCGCGAGATCATCCAGTCGATCCGGCTGACCGAGGCGTATCCGGGCGACAAGGGCAAGCAGGACATCATCACGGCCTATCTCAACCAGAACTTCTACGGCAATCAGACCTACGGCGTGAAGGCGGCTGCCAAGGGCTATTTCGGCAAGGCGCTCGAGGACCTGACGCTCGCCGAGTACGCGATCCTTGCGGCGATCCCGCAGTCACCGACCAAGTTCGACCTCATGCGCAACGCCGAGGAGATCTGCCTCGACGACCCGCCGCCAGACCCCGAAACCGACGAGGTGTGCCAGGACTCGCGACTCGAGGTCCCTGCGTCGTCCGAGATCGTCCAGCGGCGAAACTACGTGCTCGACCTGATGAAGTCGCGCAGCCCGTTGAGCGGGAAGCGCCACTCGGCCCAGGAATTCGAGGAGGCCAAGCTCGCGCCGGTCATCATCAAGCCGCAGGTGTCCGCCTCGTGGCGCGCGCCACATTTCGTGTGGCAGGTGCGCAAAGAGCTGGCGACGATCCTGTGCCCGGATACGCCGAGCGACTGCGAAAAGGTCGACACCGGCGGCTACCGGGTGACGACAACGCTCGACTGGACGATGCAGAAGGCCACCGAGAAATGGGTCTTCGTCGCCGCCCGGGCACCGCAGTCGTCGAAGGCCAGTCAGATCCTCAGCCAGCGCAAGATCCCGCGCGGTGAGCGGGGCTGGATCCTGAACCTGCGCGGCCGCAACATCCACAACGCCGCATCGGCCGTCATGGACTACCGCACAGGCGAGGTCCTGGCCTACGTCGGCAGCGCGAGTTACACGCACAAGGGCACGAAGAAGTTCCAGCCCCAGTTCGACGTCCTGTCCGACGGCTGGCGCCAGCCCGGGTCGTCGATCAAGCCGATCGACTACGCCATCGGCATCGACGACGAGACCATCACGGCCAGCACGATGCTGATGGATGTCGTGACCAACTTCGGCCGTGGCTTCACCCCGACCCAGGCCGACAAGCTCGAGCGCGGTCCCGTCCGCGTCCGCAGCGCGCTGCAGTTCTCCCTCAACATCCCTGCCATCAAGGCCACGATCATGCAGGGACTGGAGCACACCTTCGAGCGCAGCCAGGACTTCGGCCTGGTCTTCCCGTCGACTGCGCTGCCTGTGACCTCGATGGGCATCGGCACGCTCGAAACGCACCCGATCGACATGCTCTCGGCCTACTCGACGATCGCCAACGGCGGGGTCCGCATGCCGCGCCAGCTGATCCTGAAGGTGGTCGACGAGAACGGCCAGCAGGTCTGGCCGGGCGGTGCCGGCAAGCCCGCGGGCACCGAGGTCATCAGCCCGCAGGCGGCGTACATCATCACCGACATCCTGGCCGGCAACACCCAGCCGAAGATCAACCCGTACTGGGCCGAGTTCGCGGTCTACAAGGGCAGCAAGCGCCGGCCGGCCGCGTACAAGACGGGGACGACCAACGACAACCGCGACGTGCACGCCTACGGCTATCTGGCGCCGCCCGCCAGCAAGAACGTGCCCGCCCTCGCGGTCGGCGTCTGGATGGGCAACAGCAACAACGCGCCGAACCGCGGCAGCCTGTCCCTCGATTCATCGGCGCCGCTGTGGTCGGCGATCATGCAGGAGGTCAGCTCCAAGCAGGCCATCGCCAACTTCAAGGCCCCGAATGGGCTCCAGACAGCCACCGTCGATGCCTTCACCGGCCTCAAGCCCGGGCCGTTCACGAAGAAGACCGTCAAGGAGCTGTTCATCAAGGGCACGATCCCGACCGAACGCGAGACGATCCGGGTCTCGCGTGACATCGACGCGGCGTCGGGGCTGCTGTGGCGCTCGGGGTGCGCCGGTCCGCGGGTGACGCGCGGCTTCTTCAACCTCAACGAGGTCGAGAGCAACTTCCCGAACTGGCAGAAGGCGAACCGCAACTGGGCAGCGAGAGCCGCCAAGGGCGCCGGGCGCCGCGGCGGCCCCGAGGGGACCCGGACGTCTTACTTCTACAACAACTCGTTCGCCCCGTTCGGGAAGTCGTGGGGCGCCCCGTTCGCGCCGTCCGCGAAATGCCCGATCAAACCCGTGGAGACGCCGCCGCCGTCGTGCGACCCGCTCCTCCCCGAGACGTGTCTGCCGCCCGGCCCGAACAAGTCGAAGCCACCGAAGCCGAGCTGACCCGCGTCGGGTCGATCAGAGGCTGACGACCGTCGCTCCGTCCCCGCCCTCGCCGCGTTCGCCCGGTCGTGCGGATCGAACCAATGGATGGCCTGCGACGGCGGCCCTGACCGCATCGCGCAGGGCGCCCGTGCCCATACCGTGGATGATCGTCACGGAGCCCAGCCCCGCGACCGCGGCGTCGTCGATGTAGCGATCCAGCGCCTCGAGCGCCTCTTCGACCCGGGCACCCCGCAGGTCGAGGGACGACGCCACGCTGCGCGCCCGCTCCAAGCGCAGGGCCGCGGCGTTCGACGTGGCTGCGGTGCTCGCGCCGGCACCCGCGCCGACGGCGGCCGGCATCCCGAGCGCCGGCACGAGGTCGTCGACCTCGACTGTCACGCGCATCCCGCCTGCCTCGAGCGTGCCCCGGCGGCCGCCCTTCTCGAGCGCGGCGATCCGGCCCTCCCAGCCGCCGGATCGGCTGCGAGCCCGATCGCCCACCTTCCAGGAGCGCGCCTCCGCGGGCTCGACCGGGGCTGGCGCGGCTTCCTCGTTCGCGGGGAGTCGCTCGGCGATGGCCTCCGCGCGGGCCAGCGCGGCGTCCAGCGACGCGGCGGTGACTGTCTCGCGCTCCAGCGCGCGACGCGTGGTCGCCAGCTCGGCGCGCAGGTCGGCGACCACCTTGTCGGCCTCCTCGCGCGCGGTCCGGACATGCTGGTCGCGCTCGCGACGGGCGCGCCGCCGCTCCTCCTCCGCGGTCCGGAGCGCATCGGCGGCGCGCACCTCGGCGGCGCGCGCGCGCTCGAGCGCCTCGCTCGTCTCGCCCTCGGTCTCGCGGATCGCGGCCAGCGTCGCCTCGAACGAGCGCTGCGCCTCGGTCAGGCGTGAGCGAGCGTCGGCCACGATCGACTCGGGCAGACCAAGCCGCTCGGCGATCGCGAACGCCTGGCTGCCACCCGGCAGCCCGATCGTGAGCTTGTACGTCGGCGACAGCGTGTCGAGGTCGAACTCGACTGCCGCGTTGCGGGCACCGGGCGTGGTGTGGGCGTACGCCTTGAGCTCGGCGTAGTGCGTCGTGGCGGCGACGATGGCGCCCGCCCGGATGAAGTGGTCGAGCAGGGCCTGGGCGAGCGCCGAGCCCTCGGTCGGGTCGGTCCCGGCGCCGAGCTCGTCGAGCAGCACGAGTGTCCCGGGTCCCGCCTCGGCCACGATCGTCGTGATCCGCCGCAGGTGGCCCGAGAACGTCGAGAGCGACTGCGCCACCGACTGCTCGTCCCCGATGTCGGCGAACACGTCGCGCCACACCGGCAGGCGACTGCCGGCCTCGGCCGGGATGTGGAGACCCGCCTGGTGCATCAGGCTCAGCAGCCCGAGCGTGCGCAGGGTGACGGTCTTGCCGCCGGTGTTCGGGCCGGTGACGACGAGGGCCGTGTAGCCGTCGCCGATGCGGACGTCGATCGGGACGACGCGGCCGCTCAGACCGGGATGTCGCGCAGAGAGCAGCACGACCTCGGGCCGGTCGGCGGTCTCGGCGCGGGTTGCGTCCATCTCGGACGCGAGGGCAGCCTTGGCGGCCCACAGGTCGAAGCGCGCGAGCGCGTCGAGGGTCTCGCGCAGCCCCGGCCCGTTGACCGCGATGAGCGCCGAGAGTTCGTCGAGGATGCGGGCGATCTCCTCCTGCTCGGCGACCTGCGCCTCACGCCACGCGTTGCCGAGCTCGACGGCGACGAGCGGCTCGACGAACAGCGTCTGGCCGCTGCCCGAGGCGTCGTGGACGATGCCCTTGACCCGCGATCGCGCCTCCGCTTTGACCGGGACGACGTACCGCCCGTTGCGGAGCGTGACGATCGGCTCCTGGAGCGCGTTGCCGAGCTCCGTCCCCACGAGCGCGTCGAGGCGGCGCCGCAGGCGGTCGTACGCGACGCGGACCGCGGCGCGCAGGCCGCCGAGCCGGGGCGATGCGGTGTCGAGCAGCTCCCCGACCGGGTCGAAGCTTCGGGCCAGCGTGCTGCGCACCGCCGGGAGCGGGTGGAGGTCGTGACCGAGCTCGCGCAACAACGGCCGGCGCTCGTCGGCGAGCGATGTCGCCAGCCGCGCGGTCGCATCGAGCGTGTCGGCGATCGCCAGGAACTGTTCCGGGTCGAGCCGGCCGCCGCGGACCGCGCGTTCGATCGATGGGCCGATGTCATGCGCCGCACCGACGCCCACGCCCGGACGGTCCGACAGGAGCGCACGCGTCTGGTCGGTCTCGTCGAGCTGGCGCGCCACGACGATCGGATCGGACGACGGCTCCAGCGCCTCGGCCAGGCGTCGCGACGGCGGGAAGGACGTGGCCGCCGCCAGCCGGTCGCGGACGAGCGGGAACTCGAGAAGAGCCTGGGAGCGCGCGTCCATCGTCCGACTAGCGGGCGCGCGGGCCCGACACCGATCGGTGGCCCGCGATCGTGAACCGCCACGCCCGACTCGCCCAGTCGGCGCCCGCGTAGGCGACGCCGACCCGGGTGCCGGCCGCGATGGCATCGGACGCGGTGATGTCGTCGGGATCGTCAGGGTCGCGTTCGAGGCGCAACGGCGCGTCCGCCACGCACAGGTCGAGGCCGGTCCAGCTCGTGTCGATGCCGAAGGCCGCCGCGACGAGCCCGGGGCCGCTCGCGAGTCGATGGTCGGGAGTGCGCTCAAGGCGAGCCCGCGCGGCTTCGAGGCCTTCAGGCGTGCGCGACGCCTTCCGGCGCGCCTCTACCGTCAGTCGGTCGGCCCGCATGCGGTCCAGCCCGGCCAGCGGCTCGACCGCACGGATCAGCACCGCCGCCGGGGCGCCCTCCGTGCCCGTCACGACGTTCAGACAGTCGTACATCCCGTAGACAAGGTACACGTAGGCGACACCGGCTGGCCCGGCCATGACCCGGTTGCGGCGCGTGCTCCCAAAGCGGGCGTGCGACGCGCGATCGTCCGGCCCGCCATACGCCTCGACCTCGACGATCCGCCCGACGCGGCGGCCGGTGTCGTCGTCCCGGACCAGCCTGGCGCCGAGCAGGGTCCGCGCAACCTCCGGCGTCGCGCCGGTCAGAGTCCCTCGGTCGAGGACGCTCAGGAGGCGCCGCTTGGGTACATCTGCCTTGATGTTGCTCGGGATGAACAGTCCGACGAGGACAAAGAACGCCGGGATGAGCGTCGTGCGGAAGAACTCGACGATCTGCGAGCCATCCAGGAACACCCACAGGTTGCGCAGGAAATCGATCTCGTCCGGGTCCTGGGCGATACCCGACAGGCGGAAGAACGAATCGAGGATGATCACGACCGAGCCGAGGATGAGCGCGGCCTCCAGGAGGCCCAGCAGTCCGCCGAGGATCTCGTCCACGAATCGGGTCTTCTCGAACAGCGGTTGCGGTCGATAGAAGCCCTGGACGACGATGGCGAAGGCGAGGGACGCGGCCACGAAGATCGTCGCGAAGCCGACCATGTAGCTGTATTCCTTGGGCAGGTGCGTCCAGTTCGTTGCCGAGGAACCCGCCGAACGGTTCAGCCAGATTCGCGGCGAGCAGGAACGAGAAGAGGATGGAGCCGATGCCGATCAGGCGCCGGATCGTGCCCTGCGCGAAACCCAGCACGAAGAACGCCATGAAGAAGAGCGCAAGGAGCAGGTCGACGGTCTGGATATTGCCGAAGAACGTTCCGAGATCCACGGAACCTCCCTGGGTGACGGTGCCGCCCGGGTCATCCGACCCGGAGCCGCGCAAGGGTAGCAGCGGGTCTTCGCGGGTCGCAAGGAACGCGATGCACCCTCCGACCGGTACTTTCGGGTCAGGTCCGGAGGCGACCACCGACGTCCGCGGCCAGGCCCGCGGTGACCGTCGCGAGCGCGTCGTCGACCTCGGATTCGACCAGCGTACGGTCGTCTGCCTGGAACGCGAGACGGTATGCGAGGGACTTTTCGCCCTCCGCCAGCGGACGGCCGCGGTAGATGTCGAACAGGGCGACGGTGCGCAGCAGCGGGCCGGCGTGGCGACGGATGGCGGCCTCGACGTCGGCGGCGGCGGCGTCCTCCGCAACGATCACCGCGAGGTCGCGGTCGACCGCCGGATGGCGCGGCAGGGTCGTCGCCCTGGGCACGCTCGGTTGGCCACCGGACAGCCCGGAGATCGCCAGCTCGGCGACGAGGATGCGTGAGGAGGTCCGCAGGTCGAGGGCTTCGACGTCGGCCGGGTGCAGCTCCCCGACATGGCCGGCGAGCTCGTCGCCTGCCTGGACGCGGGCGGCACGGCCGGGATGCAGCCGTCGGGTCGTCGGTCAGCGGCGAGTAGTCCGGTCGCTGCAGCCCGAGTCGCGCGCGCGATGAGCTCGATCACGCCCTTGGCGTCGTCGAGGTCATACGGTCGAGCCGGGCGATTCCAGGCCGGGATCTCGGCGGCACCGGTGAGGGCGACGCCCAGGCGCCACCATTCGTGCGTCGAATCGCCGTCCTCCGTCGCGCCGTAGCCCTTGCCGATCTCGAAGATCGCCACGTCCTGGCGGCCCTGGCGGACGTTGGTCCCGATGACCTCGAGCAGGCTGCCGATCAGGCTCTGGCGCATGACCGAGTGCTGGCTCGACAAGGGGTTGGTGACGGTCACGGGCCGGCCGCCGGCTTCGCCCTCCCCCGGCACGACGATGTCCTCGATCGGGCCGAATCGCTCGACCATGGCCGGGCGAGACCAGCGCGAAGGTGGCGACCTCCGACAGCCCGGCCCCGGCGAGCGTCTCGCGCACCGTGTCGCGCAGCCGCAGCGGGGAGTGCCGGTACGTCGGCATCGGCGTGTGCGGAAGGAGTTCGGGGATCGTGTCGTAGCCGCGCACGCGCGCGACTTCCTCTGCGATGTCCGCCTCGATGACCAGGTCGCGTCGCCATGTGGGGATCGTTGCCATCACTGCCTCCGCCTCGCCAGCCGCCACCTCGAGCGGCTGGGGGGCGGTCGCAACGAGGACGCGGCTACCGCGCGGTGCGGGTTCCGTGGCCACGCCCACTCGTGCCAGCACGGCCTCCTGCTCCTGCGCGAGTCATCTCCGTGCCGAGCAGGCGGTCCACCCGTGCGGGCCGGAACGCCACACGTGTCGGCGGTGGTTCGGTCGGGTTCGTGTCGACGGCACCGACGGCGACCTGGCCACCGGCCCATTCGTTGATGAGGCGAGCCGTGCGATCGGCACCCAGTCGCGCCAGTCGGTGCTCCTGGCCCTTCTCGAACCGCAGGCTCGCCTCCGAACGGAGCGCGTAGCGGAAGGCCGTGCGCCGGATGCTGATCGGGTCGAAGATGGCCGACTCGACGACGACGTCCGTCGTGTCATCGGAGATCTCCGAGGTCGCCGCGCCCATGACCCCGGCGATACCGAGTGGACCGGCCGAGTCGGCGATCAGCAACGTGTCCGGGCTGAGCTCGCGGACCTGGTGGTCGAGCGTCTCGATGCGCTCGCCCTCCCGCGCCAGGCGCACGATGATCCGTCCGTCGTGGACGGCCGCCGCGTCGAACGTGTGGATCGGCTTGCCGAGCTCGAGCATGACGTAGTTGCTCACGTCGACGACGTTGCTGACCGGGCGCTGGCCGGCGGCGAGCAGCCGCATCTGGACCTGATCCGGCGACGGCTTCACCGTGACGCCGCCGACCCAGCGGCCGACGAAACGGGTGCACAGCGTCGGCTCCTCGACCTCGACCGTCAGGCGCTCCCCGATGGGCGGCCCGGATCTCGACCGGATCGGTGTCAGGGAACCGGACCGGCGCCCCGGTCACGGCCGACACCTCGCGTGCCAGGCCGATCATGCTCAGCGCGTCGCCGCGGTTCGGCTTCACGTCGACATCGAGCACGACGTCGCCGTACAGGTCCGCCAGCGCGACACCGAGCGGCGCGTCGGGCGGCAGGATGAGGATGCCGTCCGCGTCGGACGTGAGGTTCAGCTCGTCGCCCGAGCACAGCATGCCGTTGCTGACGACGCCCATCTTCTCGGTCCGCTCGATGCGCCGATCGCCGGGCAGGACCGCGCCCGGCAGCGCGACCGGGACGCGCTGGCCGGCGGCGATGTTCGTGGCGCCACAGACGATCTCGAGCGGCTCGCCATCGCCGATCGTGACGCGTGTGAGCGACAGCCGGTCGGCGCGCGGATGGCGCTCGACGCTGAGCAGCTCGCCGACGACGACGTTCTGCCAGTCGGCGCCCCACGCCTCCATGCCCTTGACTTCCATCCCGAGCAGCGTCAGCCGTTCGGCCAGTTGCTCCGGCGTGAGCTGGATGTCGACGTAGTCGCGCAGCCATGACAGCGGGACCCTCATCGCGCGCAGCCTCACCGGAATTGCTCGAGGAAGCGGAGGTCGTTCTCGAGGAACAGCCGCAGGTCGGTGATGCCGTGCTTGAGCATCTTGATCCGCTCGGGGCCCATGCCGAACGCGAAGCCCTGGTAGCGCTCGGGGTCGAGACCGCCGTACTGGAGCACGACCGGGTGGACCATGCCGGCGCCGAGGATCGTCATCCAGCCGGTCCGGCCGCAGGCCGGGCAGCCCGTGCCGCCGCACACCAGGCACTCGACATCGAATGCGACCGACGGCTCCGTGAACGGGTAGTAGCCCGGTCGGAAACGGGTGCGCTTGTCGGCGCCGTACATGGCCTTCGCGAACTGGTCGAGGAGGCCCTTGAGGTCGGCCATCGTCGTGCCTTCATCGATCATCAGGCCCTCGACCTGGAAGAACTCCGAGCCGTGGCTGGCGTCGATGGCCTCGTACCGGAAGCAGCGGCCGGGGAGCAGCGCCCGGATCGGGGGCGCCTGGGTCTGCATCACCCTGATCTGGCCGGGCGACGTGTGGGTCCGCAGCAACCGCCCCTCGACGTCGACGTACAGCGTGTCCCACAGGTCCCGGGCCGGGTGGTCGGGCGGGATGTTGAGCATCTGGAAGTTGGTGAGGTCGTCCTCGATCTCCGGGCTTTCGTAGGCCACGAATCCGAACTGCTCGAAGATCTGTGCGATCTCGCTCATGGCCTCGATGCTGGGGTGGAGCGTGCCGCGCCGGATCGGGCGGCCGGGGGTCGTGACGTCGATGGCCTCGGCGGCAAGGCGGGCGGTCAGCTCCGACCCGCGGAGCGTGGTGCCGCGTTCGCTCAGCGCGCGCTCGATGGTCGTGCGGACCGTGTTTGCGACCGCGCCGACCTTGGGGCGGTCCTCGGCCGGGAGGCCGCCGATCCCGCGGAGGACGGTCGTGAGCCGGCCCTTCTTGCCGAGGATCTCGAGCTCGAGCGCATCGAGCGTGGCAGCGTCCGGCGCGGCGGCAACGGACGCCAGCGCCTCCGTCTGGAGGGCCTCCAGGTCGCGGGTCAGGTCGGCGAGATCCACAGCGAATCCTCAGGCCGATGCGCTTCGACGTGCGCGCTCGGCCTTCGGAGGATTGATCGCAGACTCCCGGAGAGTCGAGGCTATGCGCTCTTGGCTGCTTCGGCGATGCGACCGAAGGTCGCGCTGTCACGCACGGCCAGGTCGGCCAGGATCTTGCGATCGATCTCGATATCGGCGCGCTTGAGCCCGTTGATGAACTGCCCGTAGGTCAGCCCGTTCTGGCGGGCGGCCGCGTTGATCCGGACGATCCACAGCTCGCGCATCTGGCGCTTTCGCTGCTTGCGGTCACGGGTCGCGTAGGCGAGCGCGTGGAGCAGGGCTTCGCGAGCCGGCTTGACCAGCTTCGAGCGTGTGCCCTTGCGGCCCTCGGCCGCCTTGAGCAGGCGCTTGTGGCGCTTGTGAGCGGTGACGCCGCGCTTGACTCGTGCCATGACGGGGTGTGGCTCCTAGAGGTACGGCAGCAGGCGCCGGACCTGCTTGGTGTGGACGGCCTTGATCACCGACTTGCCGGCGTAGCGCCGGGTCCGTCGCGACGACTTGATCTCGAGGTGATGGCCACGCCACGCCTTGACCCGGATGTACTTGCCGCTACCGGTCTTGCCGATGCGCTTCTGGGCCGTCTTGTGGCTCTTGATCTTCGGCACCGTGGCCTCACTCTCCTGCTTGGACCGGCTCGGGCGTCGGTGCCGGCGCCTTGGGCGGGGCGACGGCTGCCGGCTGAGCCACGACTGTTTCGGTTTCGGGCGCGGGCGGCGGCTCAGCCGTCGCGTCTGCCGGGATGACATCCGGCGCGTGCTTGCGGTCCGGCGCGTCGTGGCTCTTGGGCTTGTGGATCGATGCCATCGTGATGTGCATCGACTTGCCCTCGAGCAGCGGCGTTCGTTCCGCGACTCCGTGTTCCTTGACTCGCTCCACGAACCTGGCGATGAGGTTTCGGCCGATCTCCGGGTGGGTCAATTCCCGACCCCGGAAGCGCACCGTCACCTTGATCCGGTCGCCATCCTCGAGGAACTCGATCGCTCGGTGGACCTTGGTATCGAAGTCGCCCACGCCGATCTTCGGCGTCAGACGGACTTCCTTGAAAGTCACCGAGCGTTGCTTGCGCTTGGCTTCCTTCTCCCGCTTCGTGAGCTCGTACTTGTACTGCCCGAAGTCGAGGAAACGGACCACCGGAGGCTGGGCCATCGGAGCGACCTCAACGAGGTCGTATCCCCGTTCCTGCGCCATCTCGAGGGCCTGCGGCGTGGGCATGACACCCAGCTGGGCACCCTCTTCATCGACCACCCGGACCTGTGGGATCCGGATCATCTGGTTGACACGCAGGTCTCGGCTGATGGTTCACCCCTCGCGGTGCTGGACATGGACTCGACCGGCACGGGCAGACGGCCCCCACCGGACGAGCGGGCAGGATAGCACAGGCGTTCCGGGGGCGACAACGAACGGCCGGGTCGAGCGGGGCGGGCATGGGGAGCGCCCGCGGCCCCGTTCCCGTGCGGCGGGAACCGACGACTGCAAGAGCATGCCCTGTGTCGCTCCATCCCGTGCCACGGGAGGACCGTCGCGCCATTCCCGCCCGACGGGAAGGCATGCCCCAGCCGTGCATAGGGCGTCGCCTGTTCCCGTCCCACGGGACACCAAGGGACCACCCACAGCGAACCGTTCCTGTCAGGATCGGATCTGCATGAATGTGCGTGGCCACATGTCGATTCGTCAGTTGATGTCGATTCCGAGGGTCGGCCACGCTCATTCATGTCGAGATCGCTACTGGTAGGAACATTGGGCCGACCGGCGCGAACGCGTTGGCGGCGTGCCGATCGGCAGCTGCTGGCCGATCGCCGCGGCGGTCCCTCGCCGGATGGAACAGCGGGAACGAACCGCCGGCTCCGAGTTCCAGTGCTACGCCGCCTCGCTCATGGAGCGGTCCTCTGGCAACCGGCTCACCACCACGGCCGCGACCGCTCCCCCGATCAGCCCCAGAGCAAGGTCACCGAGCGTGTCGGCGTATGCCGTCGCGGCCTCGGGCGAGTCCGGCACGAACGCCACGTACTCGGCGAGCTCCCAGAGCCACGGCCGTGCTCGCCGCCCAGCCGAACGCCAAGGCGGCGCGCGTCCACGGCCCCCATGACCCGGCCCGCAACAGCAACCCGATCGCCGCAGTGTGCAACGCCCAGTTGACCAGGTGGTTCGCGTCGTCCCACCACTCGACGCTGTCGTAGAGGTTCAGTGCGTTCCCGGCGACGTCGATCAGGAATGGCAGCCCGAGGAGGATGTCGGCGGCGACCGGGTACGGCAGCCGACCTCGCCCGAGCAACCACCACCCGACCGGCAGGACGAGCAGCGCGATCGGATACGCGAGTGCGCGACCCGTGAACGCCTTGCCACTGAACTGCGGGAGGTCCGGGCTGGTGACCGCCCACGCAAGCAGGACGACCGTCGCGAGCTTGATCGCGACGTCGACCGCGAGCAGTCGCCGATCCGGCACGACCGCCCTTATCCGATCGTCCGCGTGCGTGACTCCTCGGCCAGCCGGTCGGCGAAGGCATCCCATGCCTCGGCCGGTTGCTGCTCCCCTGCCCTGGTCCGTGGCGACGCCGTCCGCGCCTCGATCTCGCGGTCGCCGAGCACGACCATGTACGGCACCTTCTGCTCCTGCGCGGTCCGGATCTTGTACTGCATCCGGTTCGACGAGTCATCGACCTCGACCCGCAGTCCGCGCCCACGCAGCACCTCCGCCAGCTCCTCGGCGGCCTCCACGTGCCGGTCCGCGATCGGGATGACGACAGCCTGGACCGGCGCCAGCCAGAGTGGGAAGGCGCCAGCGAAGTGCTCGATCAGGATGCCGATGAACCGCTCGAGCGAGCCGTAGATCGCGCGGTGGATGGCGATCGGACGCTGCGGCTTGCCGTCCTCGTCGATATAGGTCAGGTCGAATCGCTCGGGCAACATCACGAGGTCGACCTGGATCGTCGCCATCTGCCACTCGCGGCCGAGCGCGTCGTCGATGTAGATGTCGATCTTGGGGGCGTAGAACGTACCGTCCTTGGGCTTCAGGTCGTAGCTGATGTCGCTTGCCGCGAACGCCTCCGTGATGAGCTGTTCGGCGCGCTCCCACAGGGCGGGATCGCCAAGAGCCTTGTCCGGTTTCGTCGCGAAAGCGAAACGCGGCGTCAGGCCGAACCAGCCATATGACTCGCGGACCTCGCCGAGGAGCGCCTGGATCTCGTCCATCAACTGGTCGGGACGGACATACAGGTGAGCGTCGTCCTGGATGAACTGGCGGACGCGGGTCAGTCCGGACAGCGTCCCGGAGCGCTCGTTTCGATGGAGCCGCCCGAACTCGCTGAACCGCAACGGCAGGTCGCGATACGACCGCAGCTTCGAGCGGTAGATGTACGTCGACTCGGGGCAGTTCATCGGCTTGAGGCTGAACGTCTGATTCTCGGACTCGATCAGGAACATGTTGTCGCGGTACAGCTCCCAGTGACCCGACTGACGCCACAGCCGCTCGCTCACGACGATCGGGGTCGAGACCTCCTGGTAGCCGCGCCTCGCCTGCAGCTCGCGCATCGAATCCTCGAGGGTCCGCCAGATCCGCTGGCCTTTCGGGTGCCAGAAGGCTGAGCCCGGCGAGACGTCGTGGAACGAGAACAGGTCGAGAGCGGTGCCGAGCCGCCGATGGTCGCGCTTCTTGGCCTCGGCTCGGCGCCAGAGGTACGCGTCGAGGTCCTCCTGCGTCGCCCAGGCCGTGCCGTAGACGCGCTGGAGCATCGGGCGCTTCTCGTCGCCGCGCCAGTAGGCACCGGCGGTCCCAAGCAGCTTGAACGGGCCGATCTTGCCCGTGCTCGCCACGTGCGGGCCACGGCACAGGTCGATGAACGGGCCTTGCCGGTAGAAGGTCGTCGGCGGCATCGGCGTGCCGTCGCGCTTCGAGGCGGCGAGCAGGTCGTCGATGATCTCGACCTTGAACGGCTGGCCGCGCTCGACGAGGGCCGCCCGAGCGACCTCCGGGGTCTCTTCGCTGAGCTCGAACGGGTAGTCCGCCGCGATCGACTCGCGCATCCGCTCCTCGATCTTCGGGAGGTCGTCGGGCGTCAGCGGTCGGGGCAGCAGGAAGTCGTAGTAGAAGCCGTCCTCGATGACGGGACCGATCCCGAGCTGCGTGCCGGGAAACAGGTCGAGCACAGCCTCGGCAAGCACGTGCGCGGCGCTGTGACGCATCGGGCCGAGCTCCCCGCTCGCCCCGTGGTCCATCAGCTCCGTCGCGCTGCCGCGCTCCGGCGCATCGAGCTCGATCGGCTCTTCCTCGACTTCGGTCTTGTCGTCGTCGGTCATGTCGACTCCTCAGGAATCAGAAAACCCCTCGTCCGTGCAGGACGAGAGGTTCGACCTCCCGCGGTTCCACCCGCGTTCGTTGCGTCCCTGGGACGCAGCGCTCTTGTGGCCGCGCTATCGGGCGGCTCCCGGATCGGTTCACCGATCGCTCGCGGGTGGTGCCCTCCCGGTCGATCGTCGGGCTTCCAGCCTCGGCCCGGCTCTCTGGGGATCGATGGATCGGATGGCGCGTCCCGCTCGACGCTCTTTTCAGGATGTGGTGGGCGACACTGGACTCGAACCAGTGACCTCTTGCATGTCAAGCAAGTGCTCTAACCAGCTGAGCTAGCCGCCCGACGGTTCCGGCGTCCGCCGAGTGTGGCTACACCCGACGACTGTCGGAACCTACCGTTCGTGCCTCGACATCGCCTCTCCCGGAACCCGTAACGGCGAGATGTTCCACGTCTCACCTAGGCGCCGGAAATGACGGTGCCGCGACCCGTACGGCAGCGGGCATCGTACCCGAACGGGGCTCTGACCGACAAACCTGCGGTCGCAACGATCGGGCGAGCTCAGTAACCCGGTTTGGCGGCCGGCAATTCGGCCGGGGCGCCTGAGGCGCCGCCACCGGACCCTCCGCCGGACGGGCTCGTGCACGCGCCGAGCGCGGCGACCAGGACCAGCACCAACGTCAGGATCGATCGACGGACCACGCGGACCCTCCTTCTCCGTTCCTGGCAGACGATTCGACGGCTCGCCGCTCGCGGTTTCGATGATGATGCCTCCGTGGACGACTACGAGCTCATCGACGCGGGTGACGGCGCGCGGCTGGAGCGATTCGGCGATCACATCGTCGATCGACCGCATCCCGCGGCCACCTGGGAGCGGCGCTCGCCGCGTCGATGGGCGGACGCCGATCTGCGGTTCGATCGCGACACGGCTGGAGCGGGACCAGGACTCGACGAGGCGCGGAAGGGCTGGACCACGAGGAACGCCGATCTCGCCTTCGAGCTTCGACCTACCACCTCCGGGCAGGTCGGGGTCTTCCCGGAGCACGCCGCGCTGCTGCCCTGGCTGACTGGGCGTATCGATCGCGAGCGCGACGATGCCGCACGGAGCGCCCCTCGGTCCTCAACCTGTTCGCGTACACCGGGATGGGGACGCTCGCGCTCGCTCGCGCCGGCGCCGCGGTCGCGCATGTCGACGCGGCGCGACCCGCCGTCGCCTGGGCGCGAAGGAACGCTGCGCTGAACGAGCTCGCCGACCGGCCGATCCGCTGGCTCGTGGACGACGCCGCTGACTTCGTCGGGCGCGAGATCCGACGGGAACGGCGCTACGCCGGCGTCATCATCGACCCGCCGACCTACGGGCACGGCGCGTCCGGCAAGCCGTGGCGACTCGAGGACGACCTGGAACCACTTCTCGACGACATCGGCCGGCTCCTCACGCCGGTGGGATGGGTGCTGCTGACCGCCCACACCGAAGGGCTCGACGCCGGCCACCTTGGCGCGTGGCTGTCGACGGTCGTCGACGACGTCGAGGTCGGCGAGCTCGGTCTCCAGGCGACGTCCGGCGCAAGCCTCGCACTGGGCTTCTTCGCGCGCGGGAGCAGCGCATCATGAGCGCGATGTCCTCCCCCGCCCTGGCCAGCCCGTCGAACCCGCGGATCAGGTCGGTCGCCCGATTGCGCGATCGACGCGAGCGCGACTCGACAGGCATGACGCTAGTCGACGGTGCGCGCGAGCTGCTCCGTGCGCTCGACGCCGGCGTCGAGGTCGTGGAGGCATTCGTCTGCGAACCACTCCTCGCCGGCCAGGACGCCCGAGCGGCGCTCGATCTGCTGGCGGCGGCCCGCGTCCCCGTCACGACGACGACCGAGACTGCATTCGCGAAGCTCGCATTCGGCGATCGCGCGGAGGGCGTCGTCGCCGTCGTCCGCGCGCCGAGCCTGCGACTCGCCGACCTGACCCTGCCCGACGACCCGCTCGTGATCGTCGTCGAGGGAGTCGAGAAGCCGGGGAACGTCGGGGCCGTGCTGCGCAGCGCCGACGGCGCCGGTGCCGACGCGCTCATCGCCGCGTCGCCACGGACGGATCTTGCCAACCCGAACGTGATCCGGGCGAGTGCCGGCACCATCTTCGCGGTGCCGCTTGCGGCCGCCCCGACCGGCGAGGTTGTCGAATGGCTGCGCGAGCGCCGCCTCCGAGTCGTCGCGACACGGGTCGATGCCGAGCGCCTTTACACCGACGCCGACCTCACCGGCCCGATCGCCCTCGCGTTCGGCAGCGAGACAGACGGCCTCACCGCCGAGTGGGAAGGCGACGACATCGAAGCCGTCCGACTGCCGATGCACGGCGTCGCCGACAGCCTGAACGTATCCGTGTCTGCGGCGATCCTGCTGTACGAGGCGCGACGGCAACGCGACCGTCTTGGGCAGCGGGCAGACTGACGCGATGGATCCGACCTTCGACCTCGTCATCATCGGTGCCGGCCCGGGCGGTGAGGCGGCCGCGCACAAGGCCCGTGACCTCGGCGCGAGCGTCGCGATCGCGGACCATCGCTGGTTCGGGGGGAGTTGCCCGCACATCGGCTGCGTACCGTCGAAGTCGCTTCTTCACGGCGCGGCCGAACACCGCGCGAACCCGGCTCGCTACGAGTGGCCACGGGCATCCGCCTATCGGGACTTCATGGTGAACCGTCCGGCCGGCGCGGCCGAGCCCGACGATTCGAGCCACGTCCGTGCGCTCGAGAAGGCGGGTGCCGTGGTCTATCGCGGGGATGCGCGGATCGTCGATCGCGGGCGGGTCAGAGTCACGCACGACGGCACACACCACGACCTGTCCGGGACGAACGTCGTGGTGGCGGTCGGGTCGGGCTCGCGCCGGATCCAGATCCCGGGCATCGACGGTATCGAGGTCTGGACGAACGAGCAGGCCACGCTGACCCGTGAGCTGCCCCGGAGCATGCTGATCCTGGGCGGTGGTCCGACCGGCTGCGAGCTCGCCCAGGTCTACGCCCGGTTCGGGGTGCCGGTGGCCATCGTCCAGTCCGGGCCGCGCCTGGCCCCGACCGACCATCCGCGGAACTCAGAGGTGATTCGCGCCACGCTCGAAGCCGATGGCGTGACCGTGCGGACAGGTGTGCGGGCGGTCGCCGCGCGGGCCGGCGCCGGTGCGGATGGCGCACACGTCATCGAGCTCGACGATGGCTCCACTGCCGAGGGCCATGTGATCCTCGCCGCGGTCGGCCGCGAGGTGCCGCTCGACGATCTCGGACTGGAGCACTACGGCCTCGATACGAGCGGGCGGACGCCGCCCTATCCGCGCGATGGACGGCTGCGGATCGCCGATGGGCTGTACGCCGTCGGCGACGCTGCCGGCCCCGAGCTCCACACCCACCAGGCGCACTACCAGGGCGAGCTCGCCGCCCGCATGACTCAGGGCGAGGCCGCCACGCCCGACTACCGCGCCCTCCCGCGCGCCACGTACACCGACCCGGAGGCGGCATTCGTCGGTGTCGCGCTCGAAAAGGCGAACGAGAACGGGCTCGACGCGTTCGAGCAGGTCGCCGACTTCGCGAAGAGCACTCGCGGGTACGCGCTCGAGGCCACGTTCGGCCACCTCACGATCGTCGTCGACCGCGGGTCACGCGAGCTCGTCGGCGCGGCCATCGCCTGCCCCGACGCATCCGCGGCGATCCACGAATGTGTGCTGGCGATCCAGGCCCACGTCACGATCGACGTCCTGGCGGACACGATCCATGCCTTCCCGTCGACGTCGCGGACCTTCAACGAGCTGTTCGCAGACGCGCTCCGCGAGCTGGACCGCCCGACCTAGACCTCGAAGGCGACCTTCCCGTCCATCAACACCATGTCCGGGCGCGTCGTCGACAACGGACCGCCGGGGGTCACCGGCTCGTCGAGCGATGCCGCGGGGATCACCACGACGTCGGCCCGCTGGCCGACCGTCAGCCTGCCGCGATCGAGCTCGCGCGTCGAGACGGCGCCATCGATGCATTGCGCGCGCAGCGCCCGCTCGAGCGTAAGCGCCTGCCCCGGCGCGAACGCCGGCGTGCCCGCCGGCCAGCGCGCGTCCTCGCGGCGCACCGCGAGCGCCAGACCCGGCCACGGGTCGTATGACTCGACCGGCGCGTCGGTGCCGAATGCCATGACCGCGCCCGTGTCGGCGATGGCCTTCCAGGTGTAGCCCTCGGCCTCGGCGCGGTCGCCCCACAGCATCCAGGCCTGGATCGCGTCGGACCCGAGATGGACGGGCTGGACGCTGGCGGCGATCCCTGGCGGCCGCGAAACGCGGTCGGTCGTCGGGATGGAGCATCTGGACGTGCTCGATACGGGGCATGAGGGGCGACGTCGGCGCGAATGGCGTCAGCACATCGAGCGCCGCGCGCGACGGCCGCATCGCCGATGGCGTGGATCGTCGTCGCGATGCCACCGGCGGACGCCCGGGCGACGCGCTCCCGCAAAGCCTCCGGATCGGTCATCCAGACGCCGCGCCGGAGGTCGGGCGGAAGCGGTCGGTCGGGCTCCGGCTCGATGTCATCGAGGAGGGCGGCCGTGCGCGACCCGAGCGAGCCGTCGGCGAAACACTTCTGCCAGCCGACGGTGGCACGGCCATCAGGGTTGGCTCCCAGCCGAGCCCCGCTCCGATGGCCCTGCTCGATCGCGGCTGCGACCGCGTCGTCGCGCATGCAGGCATGGACGCGCACCGGCAGACGCCCCGCGTCGGACAGCCGAGCGTACGCCGGGAACGAGTAGGACAGCGCCGGATCCGGCGCGACGCCACCCGGGTCGTGGCAGGCGACGACGCCGAGCGAGACCAGGTCGTGCCCGACCTCGATGATCGCGCGCTCTAGGTCGTCGGTCGAAGGCGGCGGCACGTGGATCGTGATGAGCCGGGTGGCCGCCTCGTACAGCACCCCCTCGGGCGTCCGGTCGTCCGCGCGCCGGATGACGCCGCCCGGCGGGTCCCCATCGGGCAGCTCCGCCGCACGGACCGCTGCGTGGCTGGCCCACAGCGCGTGATGGTCGTGTGCCCAGATCGCGGCCTTCCGACCGGGCGCGACCGCTTCCAGCGCGTCGGCAGTCGGCCAGCCGCCCCACCGATCCGAGTCCCAGCCGTGGCCCTCGAGCCACGCGTCGGCCGGCAGGCGCTCGTGCGCCTCACGCAGGCGAGCGAGCCCATCGTCGAGGGTCGCGGAGTCACCGAGGTCGACATGGCGCGACGCCATCGCGGCCTGTGCCAGGTGCAGGTGGGCGTCGGTCAGCCCGGGGATCGCGACCTGGTCCGGCTCGAGGCGGATGCGCTCCGTGAACGGGTCGGCCCGTGTCTCGAGGTACACCTCGGAGCCCGCGAACGCGATCCGACCGTCGCGGATCCCGATCGCCTCGACCCAGCCGAACCCCGAGTCGCCCTCGAGCGTGGCGATGCGGCCGGTGATCAGCGCGTCAAGGGGCATGAAGCGGTCAGCCTATCGGGTCTGCGAGGAGCGTCGCGAGGTCTTCCCGCGCGAGCCCCGCCCCGAGACCCAGGGCCAACGCGACCCGCGCCTTGATCGCGCAGAGCGTGCCGGTCGGGATGGCGCCCGCGCGGACCCAGGTCGCACCCCCGCCCGGGAACGCATAGGCGGTCGACACCGCGCCGGCCGGGCATCGCGAGGCCAGGACGACCGTGACGCCGTCCGCGATCGCCCGCTCGGCCGCGGCGAGGAGCCCGGCCGAGGTGTTCCCGGCGCCGGTGGCTGCCATCACGACGCCACGAGCACCCGTCGCGACGGCCGCGTCGAGCATCGCCCCATCCGAGCCGATGCCGGCCTGGACCAGCTCGACCCGCGCGCCGTCGGACGGCACCGGCGTGAGCGAACGTCGCGTGTCCGCGCGGTCGGTCGAGCACGACGATGCCGTCCTGCCCCACCCGACCCAGCGAGCCGAAGTTCGGCGACCGGAAGGTATCGAATGCCTGCGTGTGCATCTTCGTCGCGTCATCGGCCGCCTCGAGCGTCCCGGCGAGGCCGACGACGACCCCGACGCCCCGCATTGCGGGTGCCGCGGCCGCAGCGACGGCCCCGCGCAGGTTCGCCGGCCCGTCGTAGCCGTCCTCGTGCGAGGCGCGCATCGCGCCCGTCACCACCACGGGCTTCGACGATCGCAGGACGAGGTCCCAGGCGAACGCCGTCTCCTCGATCGTGTCGGTGCCCTGCACGACGACGACGCCGGCTATGTCAGGGTCGTCGAGCGCGTCCTGGATCACCGCGGCGAGGGTCAACAGGTCCCCCCACGTGAAGTGGCTGGCAGGCTTCAGCCCCCTGTCGATCGGCACGACGTCGGCGATCGTGTCCAGCCCGGGTGTCCGCGCCAGGATCGCCGCTCCATCGAGCGTCGGGACGTTCCCACCGGCCACCGGGTCGAAGCCCATGCTGATCGTCCCGCCGGTGAACACGACCGCGACCGTGTGCACCTCTCAGTCCCGATCGGCGGGATCGGAGGGACCGGGGTTCCCGACCGGATCCGGGGCGCGCGGTGGCAGCGGGCTGCTCGGCGAGCCGGGTTCAGCTCGCCACGTCGGTCGATCGGCGCCGAGAGCCGCCGCGATCGGGTCCTCAACATGCGGGTCGGCGGTGGCCCCCGCGATGCCCAGGTTCGGGTCCCGCAGGAAGACGCTGGCGACACCGGCCGCCAGCACGCCGATCGCCACGATCAGCATCACGGTCGCCGTGCCGATGAGATCCGAGATCGGCCCGACGACGATGATCGGGATGAAACTGGAGACCGACACCAGCATGAACAGGACACCGTAGACGCGGCCTCGCACGTCCTCTGGCAGGTCTTCCTGGAGCTGGGTCTGCGCGGGGATCGCCACCGCCGAGTAGGCGATGCCCGCGATGAACGCGATGAACACGACGATCGCGAGCAGCGACGTGACGGCCGACAGGTCGAGCAGGCTTCCGGCGCGGTCGACGTTCTGGAGGAATTGGCTGATCGGTCCGGCGACCGACAGCAGGGCGAGCATCACGCCGAGGATGATCAGGCCGCCTTCGATCACGCGCCGGCGCGGCATGAACTTCCCGTACGAGTTCAGCAGCAGGATACCCATCACGATCCCGGCGCCGAGCGGCAGCACGATGATCGCGGTGTCCTTCGGTCGCAGCCCGAGCGCGGACTGCGCGAAGTCGGGCCCCAGGACGCCGAGCACACCGACCAGCGACGCCGTGATCCCGAGGTACAGCAGCGACCAGCCGATCTGCCGATTGCCCCTGATGAAATCGAACCCTTCGCGCAGCTGCGCCAGGGTCGATTCCATGGCTTTCTGGGTCTGGCCGACGGCGCCGCCGCCGTTCGTGGCCCGCGCCGGTGGCGGCGACGACGGGAGCGTCCAGCAGAAGACCGCGGCGAGCAAATAGAGGGCAGCCACCACAAGGATCACTGCCTGCGGGCCGGCGATGTTGATGACAAGCGGTCCGAGCAGCGCGAAGCCGATGGCGAATGCCGCGTTCAGGGTCAGCGTGAAGACGCCGTTTGCGGCCAGCAGCTGCCGGCGCGGGACGACTTCCGGGATCATCGCCGCTTCGGCTGGTGCGAAGAACACGGTGACCGTCGACACGAATAGGTTCAGCAGGAGCAGCAGCAGAAGGAAGTCGCCGACCAGGAACAGGCCGATCATCGCCAGGCCGCGCAGGACGTTGGTCGCGATGAGCATGAGTCGACGGTCGACACGGTCCACGTAGACCCCGGCCACCGCCGACACGAGCACGGCCGGCACCAGGAATGACAGGATCAGCAGGCTGACCGCGGTATTCGGGTTGTTCTCGGAGACGACGACCGTCAACGCGAACAGCACCATGTTCCCGCCGATCTGGGTCGCTGCCTGCGACAGCCACAATCGGAGGAACGCGGGATTGCGGAAGACCGCGAGCGCGCTTTCGGTGGTGACTTCCTCGGCGGTCTCGTCGATCGCTTCGATGTCGACCGGCACCCTCGCGTCGGTCACGAAGGTCGGTCGGGCGGCGTCGGTCGTCGCGGCGGTGGATCGCCCACGACGGCGGCCGTGATCGCCGGATCGCCGCGCTCGACGAACCCTGCGAGCCGTCGTTCGAGCGTGGCGCGTGCGATCAGCACGTGGCGGTCGCACGTTCGGCAGCGGATGCCGATGTCTGCGCCGAGCCGGTCGACGAGCCAGGTGTCGCCGCCGCATGGGTGTGCCCGACGAAGGCGGACGACGTCCCCGAGCAGCAGGTCCACGATGGGTCGGTCCGGCACGGCGGGCAGGGTATCAGAGGCGTGGGCGGCCATGACTCGGGACGAGGTCTCGGTCCGTCGCCGGTACACCGATGCGGTCCATGGGTGTCACGTCGACCGTCACGTCCGGTTGCGTGGCGGACAGCTGGGCGATGATCCCGCCCGGCCGCGTCAATGACCCGGTGAGCTTGTCCGGGGCGCCGATCGCGTTCAGCGTGAACGGATCCTGGAGCGCGGCAGCGCCGACCGTGATGACGCCCGGCGTCCCGATCGCTACCACCCCGGGCACGAGCCGGACGCTGTCGATCGCCATCGCTTCCGCCCCGGCGTTGCGGAGCTCGTTGACGAGGTCCTCGATACCTGGACCGTCGATGGGACCGTGCACGACGATCGAGACGCCCGGGCCGCTGGCCGGATCGATCCCGGCGTAGAGGCGGACCCGCCGGAGGTCGGCCCGCAGCTCGTCGAGGGACATGTCGCCGCGTTCGGTGTTCTGCTCCAGGACGACGAGCTCGCGCTCCAGCGTGGCGACCTCGGTCCGCAAGTCGTCGTTGCGATCGTCGAGATTGGCGACGAGCACCGTCAGGTCCTGCGACGACAGCCCGGCGAACGCCTCACTGCTCGCCTGGGTGCGCAGCTGGACGACGACCAGCAGCCCGAGCAGGAACGTGACGGCGGCGATCGTGAGCTGGGCACGACGGCGACGCATCGCCTCAGCTCCCCGTCTCGGGCCGGGCATACCGGAGCGTGACCGTGCCGGCGAACGCCGGCATGTCGACCACTTCCGGCTCGGCGATCGAGACACGGATGCCATACCCCTGCGCCCTGGTCCGGAGGAGGTCGACGAAACCGGGCGACGCGCCCAACCGCGGATACAGATCCTCCGGGCCGAGAGCGGTGATCTGGTACGGGCCGGCCAGGTACGCGGCGTTGACGAGGATCGACGGACCGACATCGATGATCGCCGTGGTCGGCGTGATGCGCTCGCCGTTGACCGCGATCGCCTCGGCGCCCGCGGCCCACAGCTCCTCGACCAGTGCGCGCAGGTCCCGGGCGCCGACCAGGTAGTCGGCCTCGTTCGATCCCGGCGCGGGGGGCTCCGCCGAATCCTCGACCTGCAGCACGATGCCGGTTCCGGTGAGCGGGATCAGTCCGGCGGCGATACGGGCGTCCTGCAGGTCGTCGTTGAGCTCGCGGACAAGCTCGGCCGAACCCGCGTCTGCCTGTTCCGTCGCCTGGATGCGACCGCGCAGCTCGAGGATGCGTGCCTTCAGCTCGTCCTGGCGCCGCTGTAGCTGGGTCGCGGTCTCGACAAGCGGCGACCGTTCCTGGGTGGTGTAGCGGACGCGCGGGCCCTCGGCGGCGAGCTGCGCCGCGATCAGGAAACCGAGGCCGAGCAGCGCCGCGCCGAGCGTGACCTGCCAGCTCGGGATCGAGCGGATGCGAGCGATCACGACGGCGGCCCGCCAGCTGGCCGACGTGAGCGGGTCCACACCAGCAGCACGATCCCCCCGCCGACGAGAAGGGCGACGAGCAACAGCCCGACCGGCGGCGGCGACACCGTCGTACGTGGAGCGGTCGGGTTCACCGTATTCGGCACAGCAGACGCGCCAGGCCGCGTCGGTGCGCTGCTCCCCGGAGCTGGCGAAGCGGCGCTCCAGCCATCCGGGATCGGCCCAGCGGGAGGAGGCTGCGGTCCGTATTTCACCGCAGGCTTCGCACCAAGGTCCGCCAGCCAGGCCTCGTTGAAGGCGACGACGTCCATGCCGATCGCGGCCTCGAACGCCTCGTCATCGGTGCGCCCATCGGCGTACGAGCGGACCAGCGAAACCATGGTGTCCTCGCCGTGCGTCCGGATCAGGTAATCGATGGCGCTCGCGCTCTCCGCGTACGCGAGGCTGAACTTCGAGGCCGAGGTCGGGAACTGTCCCACCAAGCCGTCGAGCGGGATGAGGTCACCGTTGCGTCCCGCGACGTCGACCGCCGCGCGGTCGCCCGGCTCGTACCCGACGCTCAGATAGACCGCCAGCCCCTCGTTCAGCCAGCGTGGTGGGAAGTGATACGGGTTCTTGACCGCTGTGTCGAACACGAGGTGGATGAGCTCGTGCGGGACGACGTTCTCGACCCACGGATCGTCGATCGAGCCTGGCGCGATGAGCGCGAACATCGTCCGGATGTCGGCGCTCGCCTGGCCCCCAACGTTCTCGCGCGTGCCCGGTCCGAGCGCCTCGTAGAACGCGGCTCGATCGGCATAGATGAAGAAGTCGACCGGTTCGTCCTCGGTGACACCGAACGTCTCGGCAGTCCGTGTGACCGCTTCATCGCCGATCCGCAGCGCCCGCTCGCCGAACGCCTGGCCGCCCTCGTACCAATGCACCCGAACGACGTCGCCCTCGAGCGTCTGCCAGTCGAAGCGCTCGTCGGCGACCACGGTGCGCGCCTCCGGACCCAGCGTCGTCACCCCGTCGGACGTGACGCGCCAGCGCACGCGGAGCGGCGTGTTCGGCAGGATGTGGCCATCGGCGCTGCTGAGCGTGTGCTGCAATGTCACGGCGCCGGCGTCGGGAGGCGGAGCCACCTCGGTGACGAGCGGTGCCGGGTCGTCGGCGGTCGAGATCAGCACCTCGACGAGGTCCGGCCCGCCGTCGAGCGTGACCGGTTGGCTCGCGACGATGGCCTCGCCGAACGAGCCCTCGATCGTCGGCCGGCCGAACTCCGGCGCGGCCGCCCGGACGGGCGACGCGACCGACCACGCAGCAGTGAGACCCACGACGACCGCAGCGACTGCGCGAAGCGCGATCCGACCGGTGCTCACTGGCCGGACCACGCCAGCCCGGCGAAACGCAGCGAGCCGAGGCCGTTCTGCCCCGCGCCGAGAAAACCGTCGCGGGACAGGGCCCAGCCCGTGCCGTAGCTCATCGGGACCACCGGCACGTCCCGCTGCACGATCGCCTCGGCGCGGTCGTATGCCGCCGCGACGGCGGCAGGGTCGGTGGCCGCGGCCGCCTCGGCGATCGCCGTGTCGAACTCGGGCGAGCTCCAGCGGCCGTAGTTGTTGGCGGATCCCGTGCCGAGCAGCACGCCCAGGAAGTCGTTACGGCCGGGGTAATCGGCGATCCACGACAGCGACCACATCGCGGGCGCGTCGGTGTCCAGCCGGTCGAAATACGCCCCGAAGTCCATGATCTCGGCCCTGATCGTGACGCCCAGCTCGCGCTCGACCTCGGCGACGACCGCCTCGTCGTAGGCGCTGCCCCCGGTGACCAGCGTGACGTCCGGGAAGCCGGCACCACCCGGGAAGCCGGCTTCGGCCAGGAGCGCACGTCCCGCTTCGGGGTCGTGGCGGGGCAGCATGTCGCGAGTCGCACGGTCGGGGATGCCCGGCGGGACCATCGACGTCGCGACCGCGGTCGGGTCGTCGACCGCTAGCCGGGCGATCCTGCGCCAGTCGACAGCCGCCCCGAACGCCTGTCTGACACGGACGTCGTCGAATGGCGCGACCGTCGTGTCGAAGCCGTAGAAGTCGGTCGACATCGCCGGCACCGTCCGTAGCTGCGGCCCGAGCGTCTCGTCGTAAGCGATCCAGGACGCATCGAAGCTCGAGATCTGGGCGTAGTCGAGATCGCCGCTCTCGAACCGCTCGACCGGGCTGGCACCGCCGAGGTCCGTCAGCACGGTGATCGTGCCCAGCGCCGGCGGCCCGGCCCAGTAGTGCGGGTTGGCCTGCAACACCATCTCGGTGTCGGACGCCGACGCGAGCCGGTATCCACCGCTGGCCACGAACCGGTCGCCCGGCCGGAGTCCGTCGGGGTCGTCGATGCCGGGCGGGACGATCGCAAAGGTCGGGCCGGCCACGATCGCGGGGAACTCCGAGCTGGGCCGGACGAGATCGATGATCACCTCGCCAGCCGCGTCGTCGGCGCGCAGACCGACGTCGTCGGCAGTCCCCTGCCCCGCGACATACGCCGACGCGCCGCGGACGTCGAGGAGCAGCGTGTGGAGCGGCGACGGCGCATCCGGATCGATCACTCGGAGCCAGCTGCGCACGACGTCGCTGGCCCGGAGCGGAGTGCCGTCGCTGAACAGGAGGTCGGGGCGTAAACGAAAGACGATCCGCTGACCGCTGTCTTCGACGCGCCACGATTCTGCGAGCGCCGGCTGGAGGGCGAGCGAATCGTCGAGCGCCGTCAGTGTCTCGAAGAACTGGGCGATGACCGCGGAGCTCTCGGCGTCACCGCTGGCCGCCGGATCGAGCTGGGACGGCGCGCTGACAGCGATCCGCGCCGTGCCGCTGGCAGCTCCCGGCGCCGACCCGCCACAGGCGCCGGCGATCAGGGCAACGAGGAGAATGACCATCCGGCGGCGCATCGGCCGGAGTATACGGGCGGTGCCCGTTCAGGCCGCCCGACGGCCTCCCGGCACCCAGCATGGCGGACATGAGATGAGGCCTCGCAGGACTACACCGCCGGGGGAACGATGTGGGAACCGCGAGGCCTCTGATGGCATAACGAGGATCTGAGGTCGCCGTTAGGGCCTCTACGATGGCGCCATGTCATTGCGTATCCGGAACACGCTCACCCGCTCGATCGAGGTCGTGGAGCCGATCGAGGCGGGGCTGCATCCGGATGTACACCTGCGGCCCGACCGTGTACCGATTCGCCCACGTCGGGAACCTGCGCTCCAATCTCCTCGCCGACCTCATCCGGCGCGTGCTGCTGTACCACGGCATCGATGTGTTCCACGTCAAGAACATCACCGACGTCGGGCACCTGCGCGAGGACGACTTCGATCGAGGCGAGGACCGGATGCTCGTCCAGGCCGGTCTCGAGCACAAGACGACGGCCGAGATCGCCGATGCCTACGAGGCAGCGTTCCACGCCGACGAAGCTCTCGTGAACATCCTGCCGGCGCACGTCTTCCCGCGCGCGACCGAGCACATCCCCGAGATGGTCGAGCTGGCCGAGCAACTCGAGGACCTCGGTCACGCCTACGCGTCCGAGCTCGGCAATGTGTATTACGCGGTGGGTTCCCTGGACGGATACGGCCGGCTGTCCGGGAACTCCCTGGACGACCTCCGCGCGGGATATCGTGGCGAGGTCGAGCCGGACAAGCGCGATCCCGCCGACTTCGCGCTCTGGAAAGCGGCAGGCCCGCGGCGCGCCCTCAAGTGGCCGACGGGGCGCTGGGGCGACGGCTATCCCGGCTGGCACCTCGAGTGCTCGGCGATGGCCCGCCGCTACTTGGGCGACGAGTTCGACCTGCACACCGGCGGCGTCGACAACATCTTCCCCCACCACGAGGACGAGATCGCCCAGTCGGCCCCGGTGGTCGGCGGGCCGCCGGCGCGCGTCTGGGTCCACGGGGAGCACCTGCTGATGGCCGGCCGGAAGATGGCAAAGTCGGCCGGCAATTTCCAGCGGGTCACGGAGCTCGCCGACGAGGGCATCGAGCCGCTCGCGTTCCGCTACCTCGTCCTGACGTCGCGTTACGCGCACAAGCTGAACTACTCGGACGAATCGATCGCGGGTGCGGCTGCGGCATACGCCTCGCTCCGTAGTCGATTGGCCGCGCTCGGGCCACCGCCCGAGACCGGTGACTGGATCGCACCGCCCGTGCTGGCCGCGGGCGCCGCCGGCGACCGGCCGGTGGGTACGGCGGAGGGTGCCTCGGGCTTCGGAGGAGGCGACTACGCGATCGTCGACCGGGCCCACGCACCGGCGGCCCCGCTGTCGCCGGGCGGCACCTCGCTGCACGCACGTTTCGTGGATGCGCTGGACGCCGACCTCGACCTCCCGGCGGCGCTCAAGATCGTCCGCGAGATGCTCCGCGCCGACCTGCCGGCCGACGAACGACGCTGGCTCGTCCTCGACGCGGACGCCGTGCTCGGCCTCGACCTGCATCGGGTATGGGAGAGCGGTCCCGCGACGGACGTGCCCAAGGACGTCTCGGCGCTGCTGACCGAGCGTGACACTGCGCGGGCAGCGCGCGACTACGCTCGGGCCGACGTGTTGCGGGACGAGATCGGGGCGCTGGGCTGGGACGTCGTCGACGGCCCGGACGGATCCTCGGTGCGGCCTCGCCACTGAGCCACTCGCGTCCAAGGGCCTGCGCGACTCGCACGCACGCCGGCCGTGTCGACCGGCCTAGAGCCCGCCGCCGAGGTAGGTCCGGACGTTCCGCTCGTCATCGTTCTTCCATTCGATGGCCTTGCGGGCCAGGTCCTCCCAGGCATCGTCTTCGGTCGGACCGGTCGCCGAGACGCCGAAGATCCGGGTGTCCAGCAGGAACGTGGCGGTGATCTCGGCCGGCGGACCCGCGTCGATCGACTGCACCATGATGCCGATGCCGAGCGCTTTGGCGAGCCGTTCGATCCCGTCCGGCCCGGGAGGATCGTCGGTCACGTCGTGGAGCCTGTGGCGACCAGCAGGTCGCGGCGCGACCCGAACCGGTCGATGATCCGGTAGAAGTTCCGTTTCGACTGCCGCGCGCGCTCGTCCTCCGGGAGGCTCGACCAGCCGCGATGCTCGTGGCGGACGGCGGGCAGGTCGTCCAGCCGTACCGCCCGCCGAGGCCGGTCGCTCTCGCCCTGGTCGCGTAGGACCAGGCTCCACCAGATGTCGAGATTGCGGTAGAAGCGAAACCGCTCATCGAGCGGACCACGCGTCAGATAGTCCTCGCGACGGAACGCCAGCAGGTAGCCCTCGATGGCATCGACGTCGCCGGGCGGAGCCTCGTCGAACGTGCGCAGGTCGGTCGATGTGAGACCCCAGCCCCCGGCCACTCCGACGGTCGGATCATCGAGCGCCCGCACGAGTGGCGTGACGACGTCCCCGGTCGGCTCGACGCTGGCGTCCATCAGGATCACGACGCGACCTGCCGCCCGCCGGATGCCGATATTCGTCGCGGCCGCGTGGCCGAGTCGCTCCGAGGTCCACAGGATCTCGACGTCGGTCGCGGCGTCCTCCTCGGCATCGAGCGCCGCGGCCTGCTCGTCGGACGGCCCGTCGGCGACGACGACGACCGATGTGCCCTCGGGCGCATGCGTCCGAAGCGCCGTCAAAGCCCGATCCGTATCGGGCGGGAAGTCGGTCGCGATCAGCACGACAGTCGCCAGACCGACTGGGGGGTCGCCGAGCCTGGACGGCACGTTCCGCGACGCCCCGTAGCGGACCCGCGGACCCTCCTCGACATCGGGCGGCGACGCCGGCGACAGCGCGAAGTCGGTGCCGCGATCGACGATCGTCCAGCCGGCCGATTCGATGTCGCCGCGGAGTCGGTCGGCGGTCGCCCAGTCGCGCGCCGCCCGGGCCTTCGCCCGCTCGTGCGCGGCGGTCAGGACCTCCTCCGGGATGCGCGGGCGAGTCAATTGCTCCGTCGTGCGAGGGTCAAGTAGTAGAGGAGCGTCAGGATGGCCGCGACCGCGGCGGCGAGGTAGGTCAGCGCGGCGGCCCGCAGCATCGACTGCGCCCCGTCGCGGTCCTGCTGGGTCGTCACGACACCCGTCGAGTCCAGCATCGCGAGCGCCTTCTGGCTCGCCTGGATCTCGACCGGCAGCGTCAGGATCGAGAACAGCACGGCCAGTCCGAACAGGAGGATCCCGATCGTCAGGAGCCCCGTCATGTTCAGGATGATCCCGCCGATGATGAAGATATAGGCCACGCTCGGACCGACGCTGACGGCCGGCACGAGCAGGCTGCGGATCTGCATGAGCGCGCTGCCTTCCGCGACCTGCTGAGCGTGACCGACTTCGTGGGCGGCGATGGCCATCGAAGCGATCGACGGCTGGTGTGCAACGGCCTCTGACAGCGACAGCGAGTGGTCGCGCGGGTCGTAATGGTCGGACAGCTCACCGGGCGACACCTTGATGGCCGTGATGGCATCCCGGCCGGGGCGGTTCCCGAACCGAGCGTTGTCGCGCAGGAACTCGGCGACCTGGGCCCCGGTCAAGCCGGCCGAATTCGCGACTTTGCTCCAGCGACCGTACGTCGAGCGGATGTAGAGCTGGGCACCACCCGACACGACCAGCGTCGCGACGATGACCAGGATGTAGAGCGGATCGAAGAACACGTGAGGACTCCAGGGATGCGTCGGTACATCGGCATCGTAGGACAACCCCAATTCCTGGGCGTGGCGCGAGACGGCACCACGTTCCGTGAACCCCTGGAGCCGTGACGGCCGCCGCCCTCTACAGTGACGGGAGTCGCACGACTGTGGACGACAGGAGGACGCTATGCGGGTACACAGACTCGGCATCGCCATCGGGCTCATCGGCAGCATGCTCTGGGCGCCCGCCGCCCTCGCTGCGCCCCCGCCCGTGACCACCATCACGATCGACGTGACCTTTGGCGGACCGGAGACGTTCACCGCGACGGGCGACGTCGTCTGCGCCTCGGGCACCGCCGTGTCAGGACCGACGATCGTCGCCGGCGGCGGTCGACGTGGCGGCGGCGTCCTGACGTTCCATGTCGTCAAGACACTGACCTGTGCCGACGGCAGCGGGACCTTCAAGCTACTCGTCGATGCGGCCGCGTCACGGACGTCGCCCGGCACGGTCGGCGGTTTCGCGGCCGGTGAGGGCACAGGGCGCTACATCGACCTACACGGTGGCGGGCGCCTTGTGGGCACGTTCCGTCCCGACGGTTCCGGCGTCACCGATGTCTACACGGGCCGTCTGCACATCGGGTAGCGGCGGGCTGACGGTCAGTCGGGTGGCTGCTCCCCCGCAGCCACCTTGCTGACGATCCAGCGGATCCCGTCCTCCCACGAGTCGGCGCTTGGTTCGAGACCGCGCCGTTCGGCTTCCGCCTCCCAGGCGTCGCACCAGCGGCCGACCGCGAAACCTGGGATGTGCATCGACATGAGCCGCGCCTTCGTCAGCATGCGCAGCGCGGTCTCGAGTCGATCGCGGTCGCCGACCATGGCATCGATGGTACGTGGACGACGCCCGTCCGGCATCATGGACGGCGGATGAACACCCTCGACGTCCTGATGTACGGACAGCGCACGGTTCGATCGACCATCGATCGCTACGGATCCGATGACTGGGATCGGATCGCGCTCGGCGTCTGGACGGCCAAGGACCTGCTCGGTCATCTCGGCGCTTTCGAAGTCAGGTTCGCGGACGTGGTGGCCGGGTTCGTCGGCGAGGCACCCGAGAGCGACCTGATGTCAGCCGATCCGCGGACGTTCAACGACGATCAGGCGGCGATTCGCAAGGACTGGCCGATCGAGCAGGTCATGAACGAGTTCCTCTCTGCGCACGAACGGGTCATGCGTCACGCGACGGCGATCACGCCCGACGTCTGGCGTGAGGTCGGCACGATCGCGTGGTACGGACCCGAGTATTCGCTCAACGACCTGGTCGTCTACCAGATGTACGGCCACAAGCGCGAGCACGACCCGCAGCTGAGCGCGGTACTTGAGCAGCGGAGCGGCTGACGCAGGAGCCCGACCCGAGGCAGGCGGACTCTGGGCCCGGCACCGGGCCCATGACCGGACCGACTTGGCCAAAACCGGCCCAGTCCCGACCCATCTGGCCCAAAACCGGCCCCATCATGAAGAACGCGGCTGGTGGCGACGCAATGTCGAGCCGGACGTGTCACTCGCCGCCTGAACGGCGCTCGACCATGCACATCGCGCACCAACAGCGGCCTTATGGCCGGTCGAGGTCATCCTAAGCGCGGTCGAAACGTTCCTGACCGGACCTAAGGACGCTCCCATCCGCGTATTTCATGGTCGGTGGCGCTGGACCGGTCGGCTCCGTCTCGGCGAGCTCCAAAGGTCGGACCGCTATGCGGCCTGGATCCGTTCGAGTGCCTCCAGCACGGCCCCCACGACCTCGGTGGTCGAGGCAGCCGGCAGATCGAGGCGGATGGTCGCCGCCTGGGTCAGCATCGGGTTGTATTCGCCAGCCCTGCCCTCCATGGCCCGGGAATCCGTCCGGACGAGCACGATGGGCTTCTTGCGGAAGGCGTAGCCGACCTCCCAGCACGTCCCCGAATCGGGGTCAGGCCCATCCATGATCGCGACGAGCCCGTCGGCCCAGTCGATGCCGCCCACATCGGTGGCGAATATGCCTGGGCCGTCCTTCCCCGGCTCCTGTTCCTGCGGCAGGAAGATCTCGTGCCCGGCTGCGCGCAGGGCCGCCGTAACCTCGGCATTCCATTGGCGTTCGGGCGTGGTGAACAAGGGGCCGGCGAAATACAACTTCATGTCGCGAGTATCGCGGACCGCCACCCGCCTCCGCTCGTCCGACAAAGAGTGAGTCACCCGGCGCTCGACTTTGCCCATACCGTATGAGACGCCCGGCGAAGTCGGGTGCCGATACGGCGGAAGTGACACGTGGATGCCGATCTGATCGGACGGGCGCAGCACGGTGACGAGGAGGCCTTCGCGAGCCTCGCCGTTGCCGCCGGCGACCGACTCCACGCGGTGGCGCACAGGATCCTGCGCGACACCGACCTCGCCGAGGATGCGACGCAGCAGGCGCTGCTCAGCATCTGGCGAGACCTTCCGCAGCTCCGCGATCCGGCGCGCTTTGACGCCTGGTCGTACCGGCTCCTCGTGCGCGCCTGCTACGCCGAGGGAAGCCGGGCGCGACGCTCGTCGCCGAACATCCGCCTCCTCCCGGCAAACGAGCCGGAGGTGGCGGAAGGCCTGAGCTCGGTCGTCGATCGCGACCAGCTCGAGCGCGGCTTCAAGCGCCTCTCCATCGACCATCGTGCGGTGGTGGTGCTGCACCACTACCTCGACCTTCCGCTCGACGAGGTCGCCGACGTCCTCGGCGTCCCCGCCGGGACGGTTCGATCCAGATTGCATCACGCGATGCGCGGCCTGCGCGCGGCCCTCGAGGCAGACGCCAGACCAGGCACGCGGGAGGTTGCCCGATGAGCACCGATCGCGACGTCACCCGCATCGTTCGGTCGTGGTTGGAGGATGGCGCGACTGCGCTCCCGGACCGCGTCCTGGACAACGTGCTCGACCAACTCCCCACGACCTCACAGCGCCGTGCCTGGTGGCCGGCGTGGAGGCTGAGAGAGATGAACAGCGCCTTGAAATTCGCGATCGCAGCAACGGCCGTCGTGGTCGTGGCGATCGTAGGAATCAACTTATTGCCGGGCAACGATGGCGTCGGCGTTCCCGGGCCAAGCCAGACCGCGCCGCCAACGCCAAGTCCGACCCCGTCGCCATCGCCATCTCCGGCGACGATCCCGGATGGCCCGCTTCCGGCGGGCAGCTATACGTTCCAGCCGTTTGCGGGCCCTGGGGGTCTGTGCGCGGGGCAGACTGGCTGCATCGAAGCGGGCACGGAGGACGACTCCATTCGTGTCACGTTCACCGTGCCGGATGGCTGGGCAGGGTTCGATCGTGCTCTCGTTCCAACCGTCGAGAGCTACTCGCCACCGGGCGGAGCAGCCTTCCTGATCACGCGCGGCGGCTGGTTGTACTCCCAGCTCTGTGAGGGACCCGGACCGGACATCCCGACCGGGACGACCGTCGACGAGTTCGTGGCCGCGCTCGTGGATCACCCTGACCTCGACGTGACGAGTCCCGTCGACGTCACCCTGGGCGGGTACTCGGGGCAATACCTGGAGCTCCGGGCGCCCGCGAACACCACCACCGACGAGCTGGGACCGGATCCTAGCGGGTGCAACTACTACTTCGTGTGGGAGCCTGGGATCTACGCCCAGGGGCCGAACGCCCTGTGGCGCATCTGGGTCCTTGATGTGGACGGGGTCCGCATGGTGGTCCGGAACGACAGCTTTCCCGGCACGACCCCACAGGTCCAGGACCAACTCGCCGCGATCATGGACTCCATCCAGATCGAACCCTGACACCACCCCGGGTCGAGTGGCGTCTGCCGCTCGACCCGGCAGTCAGACGCGGCGGTTGAGCCAGCGCCGGATGACCGGCAACCAGGCCGCACCGACAGCGACCTGAGCGGCGAGGATCCCCAGGAGGAGGATGGCCGGCACGCCGACGAGCAGCCCCGGCAACACGAACGTATCGAAGGGTGAGCTCCCCACACCCGGCGTCGTCGCGACGACCTCGCTGGGCACGCTCGACGCCGGTTCTCCCAGCGCCCCGAATCCACCGACGGGGCCGCCCCCGGGCCCCAGGCCAGATGGCGCGCCCGAACCGACCGGACCGCCGCCGCCCACGAACGGCGAGTCACTCGATGGCGCTGACGACGGAGCGACGGTCGGGAGCGGCAGGCTCGGGGATGGGATCGAGACCGTTGGCGTCGGGATCGGCAGCGAGGGCGGTGGCGGGAGGGTCGGTGTCGGGACGGGCAGAGACGGCGGTGGCGGGAGCGTCGGGAGCGGCGGCAGGGTCGGCAGCGGGGGCAGCGTCGGGGGCCGCACTGGGACGGGCACGTGGGGATCGGCACAGGCAGAGTGGGCAAGGTCACCGGAAGGCTCGGCAGCGGGATGGGTAGCGGGTCGGCGCCCGCGACGGGCCGGGCGAGGACCAGCACGACCCCCATCAGCGTCGTCGCCAAGGCGATCGACGTGCCGTGACGGAACGCCCTCGCGCGGCGCCCGCGACGATCGGCCCGCCCCGCCGGCTGCGAGGTCAGGCGGCCCTGATCGTCGGCGTCCACAGGTTCGTCCCGGCCCGGTCCGCGCCCGGCAGCGGCGCGTCGGGATCGTGTTCCATGCCCTCGACGAACGCCGCGACCAGCTCCGGGTCCAGCTGCGTGCCGGCGGCTGCCCGAAGCTCGTCGAGCGCCTGTTCGACGGAGAGTGCCTTGCGATACGGCCGCGTCGTCGTCATCGCAGAGAAGGCGTCGCCGACGGCCAGGACCCTCGCGACGAGGGGGATATCGGTCGCGGCCAGGCGATCGAGGTAGCCGTTGCCGTCCCACCGCTCGTGGTGGTGGCGGACACCGGCGCGAACAAGCTCGATCTCGGGCAGGTCGCGGACGATCAGGTCGCCCAACGCGACGTGCTGTTTGACGATCTCGTACTCGTACGGCGTGAGTCGGCCGGGCTTGCGCAGGATGTCGTCGGGGATCCCGATCTTGCCGATGTCATGGAGCAGACCGGCCGTCCGCAACACCGACCATTCCGACTCGTCCATCCCGAGCCGAGCCGCGAGGAACAGCGCGTAGCAGGCGACGTCCTCGGAGTGGCGCTTCGTGTAGCGATCCTTGTGGTCGATGGTGACCACCAGACCCTGCAGCACGTCGAAGTTCGACTGGGCACCCTTGGGCTCGGACGTCCAGGCGTCCGCGATGATCGTCTGGTTTCCGCCGCCCGCCTTGGCCTCTCCGAGGGCGATCGTCGCGGCCGACAGCAGCTCATTCACCCCGGTCGCATGGAACGGGAAGTAGGTGACACCTGCGCTGACGGTCAGCGGCAGGTGTTCGGAGTCGTCGAACTGGAGGCGTTGCCGAGCCGAGCGCTTCGTGGACCCGCTTCATGGCGGCCGGCAGCTCGCGCGCGACGGTGGCGGGGGCGATCGCCAGGAACTCGTCCGGCCCGAACCGGGCGATCTCCAGCCACGGCTTCGACTCCGACTCGAGGGCCCGTGCCACCAGGACCAGTGCCTCGTCACCCGCATGCGACCCGTACGTCTCGTTGAGGAGCCGGAAATTGTCGATGTCGACCATGGCGATCCCAACCGACACGCCCTCCGACTTGGCGCTCGCGAGGATCTCGGCGAGTCGGGTGACCGCGGTGGGATGGTTGACCAGACCGGTGAGGTTGTCGCGACGCCGGGCCTCGGTCAACGCCGACGCCTGATGGCGCAAGCGGATGCCGGCGGCCTTGAAGATCGTCCGGAGGAGGATCGCGAGGACGGTGGTCGCGCCGACGGTGACGAGGACGAGATCCCGCCACGCGTTCTCGGCCGCGGCGATCACCGAGCTCGCGTCCCGCTCGAGCGTGACGACGAGCTCCACCCGCCCGTCGACGGCGACCGGGATGGTCTCGGTCAGGATCGGCAAGCCGTCGGCCGCCTCGGAGATCGTGGCGGTCGGCTGGCCGCTCGCGACGGCTCGTTCGTGCTCGGCGACCACGGCCGACGAGGCCCGGTCTCCGGCGAGCGTCGAGCCGTCGCGGGACACGACCGTGATCCGGTGATACCCGTGGCGCTCGGCGACGTCGGCGAGGGACCGGTCGAGTGCCGCTCGACGGACGGAATCGAAGGTCGCCGGCTCTAGGTCGGCGGTGGTCACGTTCGAGGCGACGAAATCGCGGATCGCGGCCTGATCGCCGGCCACGGTCGTCGTGATGGCGGTCGCGCGGACATGCTCAGACCCGAGCATGGCCAGGGCCCCGCCACTCACGCCGATCAGCGTGAGGGTCGCCAGGTAGACGAGCGGCAGCAACAGCGGCCGCCCCGTCGTCTTCTTCTTCGTACGTCGAACCATTGGTCTCCCCCCGGAGCCGCTAGGACCTGTGGTATCGGGGACGCCCGATGGCCAGTCAATAGGACCATTGAGAGCGCAACGACCGAAGCGGAACTTGTTCCGGCCATGCGGAGACGGGACTTGAGTACCAGGCTTGGCCGGGGCACCCGCCCTGGCTCCCACTCGCCCGAGCTGAACCGCCTCGAGCTACTCGGCTGGGGGCACGAAGCTGACTCTCAGCTTCCTCTCGGTCGAGCGGTCGTCGCCGATGCGGAACACGAGGGTGTTCTCCCCCTGCTCGAGGCGAACGCCCATCGCCCAGTGTCCGGTGCCATCGACCGTGGTGTGCTGATCCAGCCCGAAGCTGATGTCGCGGGTGATCGTCAGACCGGGCGGTGCGATCCCGATGACCGTGACTTCACCGGTCGCGACCGCCTGACCGTCCTGAGGGCTCTCGATGGTGATGCCGACGATCGGCGCGCTCGGGAAGGCTGACGCCTGACCGGGTGCCACAGAGCCCCCTGTGATCGGCGAACGACCTGGCGCCGGCGAAGGGTCTGCGCCTGTTTCCGGGCGAGAGAGCAAGCCATAGGCGACCACCGCGGCCGCAACGACCAGCAAGCCGATGACGATCGGCGTCCCGCGCGACCTTCGCGGTGGCTCCGGCTCGACCGGGCGCGGTGCAGGGACGTCGGGCCGCGACCGGTTTCTCGGTCTCGGACGGAGCCGCCTCGTTGCTCCAGTCGTACGGATCGATGTCGGTCGCATCTGGAGTCGTGTCGTGCTTGCGCGAACCACCGATCTCGGCGACGTTGAAGCCGCATTTCGGGCAGTACGGCAGATCGGCTACGAGAGCGGTGCCGCAGCGCGGACAGAAGCGATATCCGTGATCTGTCATCAACGCGTCCCGCCAGCTTCGTCGCTCGCAAGCATAAGCGAGCCCGGACGCTCATACGCAGGTGGATGCTGGTTGGTCAGGAGATGACACGTATGCGACCGGGCACGCCTCCGCTAGGCTGACGCCTTCCTGATCCGCCCACCGAGGATGTCAGAGCGTGCGGACCGAACTCATCTCGATCGAGCAGCTCCTGGGCATCCTCCGGGAGACCCCGTCCCGCCTCGATGCCTTGGCGGAGGGCGTCCCGCCCGGGCAACTGCGAACCGCCCCGGAAATCGGATGCCTGGTCGGCCAACGACGTGCTCGCGCACCTCCGCTCGTGCGCAGATATGTGGGGCGACGAAATGGCGCGGATCGTCGCCGAGGGCCACCCGACGATCAAGGCCGTCCATCCCCGGGCGTGGATCAAGCAGACCGATTACCCGGAACTCGACTTCCGCGACTCGCTACGCGCGTTCAGCACGCAACGGGCGCACCTGCTGGAGCTCCTCGAGCCTCTTACGCCCGAGGCATGGTCCCACTCGGCGACGATCACCGGTGCCGGCCGGCGCCTCGAGCGCACTCTCCACTCCTACGGCGACCGGATGGCCGTCCACGAAAGTGTCCATGTCAACCAGGTCCAGCGGATCGTAGAGGTCGTGCGCGGGTAGCCCGCCTTTGTCCGGTCTTGCCGGCCTGCGCGTTATCGATGCGACGGGTCAAGATGACTCGACGTGGTGGGGTTCCATGGAAGACGCCGGAGCTCGCCGGCAACGCGCGAATGTCCGGGCCGTGGACCATCGAGTTCGACGGACCCTGAGCCGCGAGGCCGGGAACGGAATGCGGTCAGCTAGGAGGTCCCACCGACGAGCCCTAGTCCCTCTAGGACGCCTCTCGCGTCGATCTCCGCTGACTGCCCACTCGTCGTCATCCCACTCGCGAGCGAAATCGGTGACGATCGCGACGAATTCGAGCCTGCGCCTCTGCGTCCAGTTCCTGAATGGCTGCCGCGATGGACTCCTGGAGTTTCACCGCGGTGTCCAGCTCGATCTGGTCTTCCGGCAGGTCCTCGAAGATGAGAACAAGCTCAACCGCCAGCTCGGCGAGCGCGCGTTCGAGGGTTGAATAGGAGCGATCCATGGTCGAGCGATGGTACGTCGCCTCGACTGCTTACGCCAGACGGGGCGAACAACGAAGCCTCCCGGACGTCGTGGCCACGACGGCCCCGGACCATTTCGCCGCTTTCACAGGTCTGCTCCCGCGCTTAGGGTTTGGAGGTCGGGAACAAACCGCGGCTCACGGTCGCGGTCCCGCGGACGGGCGTCGGGGGAGACGAACAGGCCCGTCGTGCACCACTGCCATCGGCAGGGAGGTTTCCCCTTGAAGAGACGATTTGGCCTTGGCACGCTGTTCGGATTCTTGGCTGCCATCGCGCTCGCAGGACCAACCCTGGCCTTCACCGGGCTCGCGAACGGTAGTTTCGAGACCGGCGCGTATACCGACAACGGATCCGGATTCCAGCAACTCAATGCCCCGAATGCGAGCATCACAGGCTGGACCGTGGACGCTGGAAGCGTCGACTGGATCCGCACGTACTGGCCAGCCCAGGACGGCTCGATGAGCATCGACATGAGCGGCGTTTCGGCGGGCACGCTCAGCCAGACGTTCGCGACGACGATCGGCAACACGTACAACGTCTCGTTCCAGCTTTCCGGCAATCCGGCAGGCGATCCGACCGTGAAGACGCTCGAAGTCAGCGCGACCGGTGGAGCGGTCGGCCTCTATTCGTACGACGTCACGGGGAACGATCTGACCAACATGAACTGGAGGGCGGAGACGTACTCGTTCCTTGCGACGAGCGCGAGCGCGACGCTCAGCTTCGTCAGCACCACGGCGGGCGCCTTCGGACCGGCCATCGACAACGTCGTCGTGACCGAAGACGTGCCCACGAAGGATGACTGCAAGCAGGGCGGTTGGGAGTCGATGATCGACAACGCCGGCAACAGCTTCAAGAACCAGGGCGACTGCGTCAGCTACTTCGCCACGAAGGGCAAGAACCTGGGTGCCGTGCCGCCAGCGGCTGCAACCGGCGCCAGCGCCGCGACGCAGGGTGACTCAGCGACCTCGCAGGTGAAGCAGTCGAAGAAGCAGGAAAAGGCGACCGGACATCAGAAGGCTGAGCAGAAGGCCGCCAAGGATAAGACCAAGAGCCACGGCCACAGCCAGGGATCGAAGTCGAAGAAGTCCAAGTAGCCCTCGAACGCTCCCAGAGAGTTGGCCCCTTCGGATCACCGAAGGGGCCACTTCTTTCTGGACACCGTCGTGCAGCCCGCTTCGCGTCGTCGACGCTCGTGCCCGAAACCCCATCGACACTGATACCTAGCGGTTACTGTGTGTCGATGGAGGAGAGGGGTCCAGTCGCGGTGCTCGATGACTATCTGCCTCGCCCGGTTCGGACCTATCTCGAGGAGCGTTTCTGGCGACCGATCGAGGCCCAGGCCACGCTCGAGGTCCTGTGCGACGATCCTGCCTTCCTGGCCGATCCGGGGAGACACCCGGCGATCTTCGCCGACCATGGGGTCGTCCACGTCAGGGATGTCGCGATCGGACTGATCCGACTGCTCGACACGATCAACGGCGTCCTGCTCCCCGGCCGTACTGCGGACCGGGATCGATTCGTCCACGTACTCGGCGTTGCCATGGCCTACCTCCATGACATCGGCATGGTGGACATGACCCCGTCAGGGCGACGTGTGCACGCCTTGTTCGCGGCGCATGCGGCATTCGGTCCCGATGTCACACCACTGGTCGACCATCTGCTGGCAACGGGGCCAGTGCGTACTCGCCTCGACGAGGTCGCCGATGGGGCGCCATTTGCGACGCGGCATGAGATCGTCGTCCGCGAGATGCTCAGCATGAGCGTCGCCCACAGCAAGTCGGTGATCCCGGCGGAGGTGCTCAACGACCGGATCGCGCTGCGCCGAGTGCTGCAGCGCGTGATCTTCACGAGCCTCGACGACCATCGTGCCGGCAAAGCATCTGCCGCAGGCAGCGGACACGTCGCCGATACCGGCAGAAGCCAACACGGATGCCTACGACGATCCCTCGCAGTCGTTCGCGTGGCTCACGGCGCCGAACGGCCCGCAAGCCGAGCTCGCCGATGACGTCGTGGACGCGTTGCGGGCGCTGCGCGCGGCGGACGTGTTGCGACAACGCGGCACGGTCCTCCGCACGTCGGGTGGGTTCGAGATCTGCATGGACGCAGAGACGGCACGCGCCGTCTGTACGCTGCGGCCCGCGAGCGGTGACGCAGCGTACGTGATCATCTACGACGACGATCGCGGCGCCGGCGAGGCCAACATCCGCGTCGCGTTCGTCACGCCGCAGGGGCACCTGCGCATCGCGTTCCACCGCGGCGCGTTCGGCAGCGAGGCCGCCGCTCACCGGGCCGCGGCGAGCGTCGCGAGCGTCATCGTGGACATCCAGGCGGACGTCATCCCGTCCTTCGGTGGCCGACTCGATCGGGGGCGGGCTGCACGCCCCGACCCGCTCGATCGACGACGTCCAGATCCAGCTCGAGCGGCCCGACGACCGGCCCGTCTTCGCCGACGAGGTCGCGGCCCTCGTGGCCGATCGCGATCCCACGCTCGCCCGGCGACTGGTGACGGTCGCTGACACCGAGGGAGCGGCACCAGATGAACAACGTCGTTTCTTCTTCGCCGTGCCGCTCGATGGCGCCGGGCTCGAGGCGGACGAGCTCCTCGGGCTGATGGCCGAGCATGGAGTGGAGACGACGGGCCTCGATCGACGAGCCGCGTTTGCCGAGGCCTGCCGGGCGACGATCCGATCAGGCGAGGTCCTCGTCACCCCCGGATCGCCGCCGTCGTTCGTCTATGTCCCGACTGGCCCCGGGCTCGTGGTCCGGCCCGACGGTGGCTACGCTCCGTCGCCTCTGCCGCCTTGGGTGCCGGTGGGCACGACGGGCGTCATCCGGCGTGCCGAGCGAAACAGCGAGATCGTCGCCGAACGCGATGTCGAGGTGATCATGATCCCGGGAGAGCTCTACGCTCGAGCGTGGCTCCGCCCGCTCCGTGCCGACGAGCTCGCCGCACGCCTGCGTCCGTCAGGGGCGGCACTGTGACGATGACCACCGTCGAGCGCGTCGTCGCGCTCCATCGAGTCGGTCTGTTCGCCGACGTCCCGGGCCGCATTCTCGCCGCCCTTGCCCGACGTGCGACCGAGGTCGAGGTCGGGGCGGGAACGGTCGTCATCGCCGAGGGGGCGATGGAGGAGCACATGTATGCGGTGGTGCGAGGCCGACTCCGCGTGCACCACGGCGAGCGCAGCATCACCCACCTAGGTCCCGGATCGACCGTCGGTGAGCTGGCCGCGCTCGTTCCCGAGCCGCGGTCGGCGACGGTTACGGCGCTCGAGCCGACGACGCTGCTGCGGATCGACCGGCCCCTTCTCGAGGAGCTGCTCGCTGATCGACCTGCGCTTGCGGCCGGGATCATCGGCGCGCTAGTGGCGATGGTGCGCGAACGAGCCCGCTCCGAGACCGATACGACGCCCGGGTGACCGGGCCTCCTGCATCGACGAGCGGAGCTGTCCACTGGCTGACGGCTCAGGCGGTGGCATTCGGCGTGATGGCCGCGTTGCTGGGCATCGTCGCCAACGCCATGTTCCTCGACACGTATGGATCGGCCTGGCTGCCCGTGACCTATATCGCGATCGGCGCGGCCGGGATCGCCGTTTCGGGTGCGGTCGCCCGGACGGCCCAGCGCTTCGATCTTCTGGGCATAGCGCTCGTCGTCCTGGGTGCTGCGGCTGCCGGCATCGGAGTCTCGTGGGTCGTCGCCAGGGCCGGCGCCGCGTGGGTGTCAGTGCCGCTGTTGGTCCTGTTCCCGATCCTGATCCAGCTCGGCTTCGTCTTCATCGGCGGGCAGGCGGGCCGGCTGCTCGACATAGCCGGGATCAAGGCCAGCTTCCCGAGGATCATGGCCGGCTTCCCTGCCGGTGCGGTTGTCGGAGGCCTGCTCGGTGCCCAGCTGGTGACCTGGTTCGGCCGGACGGAGGACCTGCTACTCGCGACCGCGCTCGCCCAGGCCGCGTTCGCCGCGCTCGTCTGGGCGACCGGCCGGCGGTACGCCTGGCAGCTCGGCTCGCCTGGCTCCGCGACCGGCACCGGATGGGCCTGCGGACCGTGCGGATGACCGCACGACCCGTCCTTCGATTCGAAGGTCATTCGCAAGCCGGTTCGTGGTGCTCATCCTCGCCTATCAGGTCCTGTCGGCCCTCGGCAGCCAGCTCGCTGACTTTCTGGTCTACGACCGCGCGATCGCGCAGTTCCCGGACCCCGCGGACCTGGCCCGATTCCTCGCCGGCTACACCGCCGTCATGAACGCCGTGAGCATCGCGTTCCTGTTCGTGCTGGCAGGCCCCTTGCTCCGCCGCTTCGGCCTCAGGCTCGGCATCGCGGCCAACCCGCTGGTGCTCACCGTCTTTGCTGTCGCCATGGTCGTGGTCCACGCGGTGAGCGGTGGCACGTCGTTCGCGCTCCTTGCGACCGTGTCGGCGGCCCGCATCGCCGACATCGCCCTGACCGATGGCACGACGCGCACATCCATCAACGCGACATACCAGGTGCTCCCGGAGCGCGATCGCCTGTCGGTGCAGACCGCCGTCGAAGGGATCGGGGTGCCGGTCGCGATCGGCATCTCGGGCGTGCTCATCCTCCTCCTCAACTCCCTCCCGTTCGCCCTCATCGCGACCATCGGGATCACGACGATCGTGTGCGCGGTCTGGACGTGGACGGGGATCCTCCTTTACCGCGCCTATGGACCAGCGCTCGTCCACGCGCTGCAACGTCGTCCACTCCTCGTCCCGATCGCCGACCTCGAAGCGACGCCCGAGGACGAGGCCATCGCCCGGCGGCTGCTTTCGAGCCAGGACGCGCGCGCGACGCGGCTTGGCCTCGATCTGCTCACCACGATGTCATCGCCGGCGTTGCAAGCCGAGCTCAGCGGGCTGGCGGACGATCCGCGTCCCGACATCCGGATCTCCTCGCTCGCCGGGTTGGCGGCGTCGGGCGACGAACACGCCCGACGGCGCCTGGTGGGCGAGATCCGGTACCAGCGTGGGCTCGGCTTCCGCCGCCGTCCGGTTGCGAGCCGCCCAGGCCCTCGAGGCGCTCGACTCGACGGACCGGGCCGTGTTCGACGCCCTCCTCGAGGACGACGACATGGCCGTCCGATGCGCGGCCCTCGACTCGGTCCAGGCCGGCGACCGATTCGCGCTGGCGCCCACCCTCGCGGCGCTCCGAGACGCGCGTTCGGCCGAAGCCGCCGCGGGGGCGGTCGGTCGACTCGGGGACGCCGTCGTCCCGTCGATGGGCGAGTGGCTCGATGCCGCGGGATCGCCAGCCACTCCGGCTGTGATGCGTCTCGTTCGGGCGGTCAGCACCAGATCGGCCGAGCGCGACCACGTTCTCAGCCGGCATGTCGGACACCCCGATCGGGAGCTCGCCGTGATCGTCACGGAGCGCCTGGCCGCGCCCGAACCGGCCGCCGACGCGACCGCGAAGGTGCTCGACGGTGTGCTGCTGGAGGATGTTCGACACGCCGGCCGGATCCTGGGCGCCCTGAGTGCGATGGACGCCAGCGCCGACGATCTGCGCGAGACCGATGGGCCCCTCCGGCGCGCCCTGCCCGACGAGCTCGATCTCGTGTCCTTGCATGTCAGGGCGGGCCGGCTCGCCCGGCACGGATCCGCACGACTCGGGCCCGTGATGGTCGAGCTCGGTGCGAGTGGACCGGGCAGCCCGCTGGCGCTGGAAGCCTTGGAGGTCGTGCTCGGCCCCGCCGAATCGAAACAGGTCCTCGCGCTGCTCCAGCCCGGCCTGCCATTGTCGGAGCGGTTGAACCAGCTGCCGCCGCCGTCGAGTGAAGCGTCCGACGGATCTGGTGGGATGGCTGCAGGATCTCGTGGCGGACGCCGACGGCCATTGGCGTTCGGCTTGGCTCCGCGCCTGCGCGCTCCATGCCGCGAAGGCCCGCGGCTTGCTCGGCCGGGAGGACGTCCGTGCCGCCCGCGCGCTCGGCGACCCGATCATCGACGAGGTCCTGGGCTCGGCGTCCACCGGAGATTGAAGCCCCGGTGGTACGCGGGTGTCGCAGGGTAACCCGGCGCATTCATTGAGAGACGAGCCGCCCACGCGTACGGCGGGAACCGGATGACCGCCGGTCACTACACGCGGGTCACCCTCGCACGAGCTTCGGCCTACCGAGCGACGGGGGAGCTCCGCTCAATGCGGAAGGCAGTCCCGTCGACCGTCAGTTCATCGAGATCGACAACGAGGGCTTGTACTAGCGGCGTCTTCATATCGGCGTCCATGGCAGCCTGGTCGGGAAACGTCTCGATGAAGTACAGCACCGTTTCGTCGTTGGAATCGACAGTCACGACGCTGGTCCCGCCTAGAGCTTCGACATCTGGGCGCAGCTCAACCATCCGCCGGGCAAGCTCGGCCTGCTGACCCGGCTTCGCCTGGAACCGGACATTGATATGAATTGCCTCGGTCATCTCGTCCTCGCAAATGGTCCTTGGAGCTCGGCGTGGCCCGCAAGCGTAGCGCGCGGCGCGCGAAAGACCCTCGGCAGAGCGCCGAGGGTCTTCGCGTATATCGGTACCCGGTACGGTCGAGCCTAGAGATCCATCGCGGTCAGGCGCTTCCGCGCTAGGACGAGGAGGATGCCCAGTCCGACGAGCCAGGCAACCGGTGTCACGATCGACGCCGGGGCACCGGTCGAGACGGCCACGGCCCAGTCGAAGATCGTGCCGGGGAAGAACGGTGTGACAGCCGGCACGAGGCCACCGACGATTTGCGGCGCCACGAGGACTGTGAGCCCGATCGCGCCGACGGCGGCCTGACTGGGGACGAACGTCGCAGCGGCCAGCGCGACCGGGACGTAGAACGTCGGAACTGCGATCAGCATCATCCCGAGGACGATCACGGTGGTTAGGTCTGGGAGGCCGTACAGAACGGTCACCAGAACCGTCGTCAGGGTCATCGGGATGACGACCGCGGCGGCCCAGAGGACAAGCGTGGCAGTCAGCCACTTGCTCACCAGAACACTCGTCCGCGATACCGGCTTCGAGATCGTCCAGGCCAGCGTGCCGCTGTCCCGCTCGGCGATGAGCAGGCTCATCGTCGCGAAGATCGCCGCCAGGACGATGAACTGGGTACCGATCGCGAACAGGAGGTTGTCGAGTGGCTCGACCGACAGGATCCTGGCCGGCCCGTCACCGGGCTCGGTCGGGAAGGACCGGACCGCCCACTCGGTGATCCGGGAGTTGGCAGCCGCTAGGGCGAAGACGAAGGTCGTGATTCCGAGCGACGACCCATGGCCGCTTGCCGTGGACCCATTCGGCGAGGTCCTTGCGAACGAGGTTGCCGAGGCCGAGCAGCCTCGGCCGGTCGAGATCTTCTTGCCTGACGGCAGAGGAATCGACGGTCACGGCGTTCATGCGGCACGCTCCTTTGAATTGATGAGCCAAAGGAAGACCTTTTCGAGATCGACCTGCTCCGGGGCATTAGTGACGAGAGTGAGGTCCGAATCGACCGCGTATCTGGTGACCGCTCGCTGCACCGCGTCGGTCTGGCCGGGACGCGCCTGGATGAGGAAGGTGGCCGGTCCCGATCGCGCGACCTCGAGCTCGACGGATGCGACGCCCGAGAGCGCGGCGAGCCCGCCGGCGGTCGCGTCCGTGACACCGCCCACGACGACTCTCACGCGATCGCGGGAGAACGTGCCGAGCAGCTCCTGCGTCGGTGCCGCGCGAACGAGACGCCCCTGGTCGACGATCGCGACGTGGTCGGAGACCCGCTGGACGTCGTCGAGGATGTGCGTCGAGTAGAAGATCGTGGCCTGCCCGCGCAATCCTTCCATGAGATCGAGCACGTCGCGACGGCCGATCGGGTCGAGCGCGCTGGCAGGTTCATCGAGCAGGAGCACCTGGGGCCGGCCGATGAGGGCCTGGGCGATCCCGAGTCGCTGGCGCATGCCACCGGAGTAGGTTCGAGTCGGGCGATCGGCAGCCGCCGCGATGCCGATCATGCTCGAGGGCATCGTCGATGCGACGCTCGATCGGGTCCGGCACCCACGGGTAGAAGCCGGCGACGTAGCGAAGGGTCTGGCGCGCGGTCATCCAGTCGTAGAAGCGTGGCTCCTGGCCGAGGTAGCCGATCGCCTGTTTGTACGATTCGCCCGCCGCCAGCGGAACGCCCGCGACGGTCGCGCTGCCGCTCGTCGGCCGACTGAGACCGGCGAGGATCTTGAGGGCGGTGGTCTTGCCCGCGCCGTTGGCGCCGAGGAAGCCGTAGATCGAGCCTTGCGGGACCTCGAGGGTCAGGCCCTCGAGGGCGCGAACGCCCGCGTAGTGCTTGGTGAGGTCGGTCGTGCGTGATGGCTGAGGGCACGTGAGCTCCTTCGGTGGGCGACCTTGTGGTCCGGTCTCCACCGTGGCGGCTCGACGCGAGCCGACCAACCGGGCAAACACTGAGGACGGCACTGGTTCTGCCGTCGGCGTGCACGTTCGCCGGGTCGCCCGCGGCGCCTCAGATCGGCGCGGTCACCTGCGTACTCGCGAACCATCGCGCGACCTGGAGGCGGGTATCGACGCCCAACTTGTTGAAGATGCTCGCCATGTGGCTCTCGACCGTTCGCTCGGAGATGAACAGCCGCGCCGCCACCTGGGCATTCGTGGCTCCATCGGCCACGAGCTCGGCCACTTCCATCTCGCGCCGTGACAGCGGCCCTTCCGAGGCCTGCGCCGCGATCGGACGCGCAGCTGGACGACGGGCATCGACGGCAAAGTCGACGATCTCGTCCGCGGTCATATCCAGTCCCGCGCCATAGCTCTTCAGGTAGTCAGCGTCTCCCAGCGCATCGCGGGCTCCGCTGACCGCCAGCTCGTGGGCTGCCTGGAATGGTTCCATGAGCGACGCTGGGACCGCGCGGAAGATCGCCTCCGACCCGCCGAGCAATGTGGCTGCTCGTAGCGCGGCACCCCTGGACATCTCGATCGAGGCGAGCAGGGCGACTGTGTGGGCGAGACCCACGCGATCGTCAATTCCGTGTTCGAACGCGACAGCCTGTTGAGCCTCATTCGCCGCCGCGTCGAGATCACCGCGAGCCAGGCTGGCGCCTGCGAGCAGCTGGAAGAGGATCCCGCGTCGGAAGGTCTCTCCCGTCTCCTCGCTAAGACGGACGCCCTCGCGAGCGATCGCGATCGCCCCTTCGACGTTTGCTTCACCTAGCAAAGCGTATCCGAGCGCGGTATGGGCACGAAGCGTGGCGCCCCGCAGATGCATGGATCTGGCAAGACCGACTGCTTCGTCGGCGAGCGCCACACCGCCGGCGGGGTCGCCCTCGATCCAGGAGACACCGGCGAGGAATGCCAGCGAATTGGCGACGACCTCAGCGTCGCCCTTGTCGCGACCCACCGACGTGGCCTCGACAAGCATCTCTCGAGCGAGCGTGTAGTCGTTCTGTGCAACCGCGAGTCCCCCCGCGCTTGCGAGGGCCCGGGCACGCGCACGTGAGGCATGTGGGTTGGCCGACAGCAGCGCCGTGAAGACGCGGCGAACATTGCTGATCGGCCCTTGGGACACCCAGTACACCCACAGGTCGCTGCAGATGTTGACACCGCGCTCGGCCTCGGCGGGGTCCTCGAGACAGAAGTTCAGGGCCGCCCAGATGTTTGCCCGCTCGGCCCGGACTCGCTGGAACAGCTCGATCTGGCGACCATCCTCGGCCCCGACCGCGGAGGCAAGATCGGCGATCCAGTCCACGTGCCGTGAGCGAACCGAGTGTTCGACACCGGTCTCTTGAAGCCGCTCGCGGCCGAACTGGCGAAGCGGTTCGAGGAGACGGAACCGGTCGCGATTGTCACGCTGCCGTCGCTGGATCACGGACCTCTCGACCAGGGAGCCGACGAGCTGCGGGATCTCCTCGACGTCCAATCCATCCCCAGCGCACACGGCCTGCGCCGCGTCGAGCTCGAACCCGCCGGCGAAAACGGACAGCTGGGCCCACAGCAGGCGCTCGGGCTCACTCAGCAGCTGGTAGCTCCAGTCGATCGCGCCTTCGAGTGTCTGTTGCCGGGGCGACACGCCGCGGTCGCCGGAGCCGAGGGCGCCGAGCTGGGCAGCGAGGCCCCGATCAAGCGCGTCGAGGCCGAGCGCCTTGACGCGGACCGCGGCCAGCTCGAGCGCCAACGGGATGCCGTCGACATGGGTGCAGACGCTCAGGATCGTAGCGGCGTTCGCCGCGTCCACGGCGAAGTCCGGTTGCACAGCGCGGGCGCGCTCCACGAAAAGGGCCACAGCGTCAGATCGTAGGAGCGCCTCTGGCGACGTCTCTCCACCATCAGGCAGCGACAGCGTGGGTACGTCGATCACGACCTCACCGGTGACCCCGAGCGCCTGTCGGCTCGTGGCCAGGATCCGCAGGTCGGGACAAGCGCGCAGGAGCGTTCCCGCCAGGACCGCCGCGGCATCGTGCACGTGCTCGCAGTTGTCGAGGATCAGGAGGGGCCGTTTGTCGGCGAGATACTCGCTGAGTGTGGAGACCGCCCAGCTGGATGATCGGTCCTGGAGGCCGAGCGCGGTGAACACGGCCTGTGGCACGAGCTCGGGGTCCTGGACGGGCGCCAGCTCGACGAACCAGACGCCATCGGGATACTGGCGGGTGCTCTCGCGTCCTACGCGGAGGGCGAGTTTGGTCTTGCCGACGCCGCCAGTCCCGGTGAGTGTCAGGAGTCGGGCGGAGGCAAGGGCACGTTTGAGGTCGGCCAGACCCTGACGGCGTCCCACGAAACTCGTCAGTTCGACTGGCAAGTTGCCGGCATGGAGCGTGGCTCGAGTGGGCGCCAAAGCCCTTGGAGCCTAGTCCCTCGGTGGCCCCGGAGCAAGGCGAGGGCGCGGTGGCGTCCAGGCGCAGTCACCCGCGAGCCAGGTGGCAGCGCCACAGAAATCGGTGTCGGGTTCGGTGATGGTGCGGATGTCGTTGCGGTGCTCAGGGCCGATGGTGGCTGACGACCAGCCAAGGTCCAACTTCAGAAGGAGAACACCGTGCGCTCGTTCATGACTCGGCATCCCATCGCGTCGTTCCTGGCCCTGTTTTATGGGCTCGGATGGGCCTGCTTCATCCCATCGCTGCTGGGCAACCAGGGCTTCGGGATCATCAAGGCGGACATCCCGCTGGATCCGTTTAGGTTTCTCAGCATCGTGTTCTTCGCGCTCGTGCCGTTCATCGTCACGCGTATCGTCGGCGGGCCGGGGTCGGCTGGGCGACTCTTCCGCCAGGTCCGGCACGTCCGTGTTGGCCCGCAGTGGTACGTCGTGGCCTTTTTCGGCCCGCCCGCCGCGCTCTTCGTCGTCGCAGTCCTCCTCAAGGGCCTGGCCCCGATCGCAGGCCTCGCCGCCAACGTCGCCAGCATCCCGACCGAATTCATCCTCGGGGTCTTCGTCCTGGCGCTCGTGGGCAACCTCTGGGAGGAGACCTCCTGGTCCGGGTTCGTGACCGCGCGCTTGCAGGCCCGCTATGGCCCGCTTCGAGCCAGCCTGATCGTCGCGCCCCTGTTCGGGCTGTACCACCTGCCGCTGTTCTTCATCATCGGGGGCCTTGGCGACAGTCCCGACCGCCTGCCGATCGCGCAGTTTCCGCTGTACGCCACGTTCCTCCTGATCGTCTTCTCGGGACCAATGCGCATCCTACTCACCTGGGTCTACAACTCCACGGGTCATAGCATCCCGGTCGTCGCGCTGTTCCACGCATCGATCAATGCGACCGGTGGCGCGGCCATCCTCGCCATGTTCTTTGGCGGCATCGACGGCGTGCTCCTCTACGCGGCGCTCGCCGTCTTCGCGCTCATCGTCATTACCGCCACCCGCGGACGCCTGGGGCTGGACCGACCCGACAATGGCGAAGGGCAACCGTCGACCGGGCCGCAGCCAGCGGTGAATCCGAGCATCTCCTAGGTACCTCTCGCGCATCGTCTGATCGGGCCCGCGGGAGACCGCGGGTCCGATCGGGATGCCATGGCAACGGGCGAGAGCTTCGACATGCCTCACCCTACCGGTCGCGCAGGCCTCGGGACCCTTCCGGCCTCGCGATCGGGCGTGGCCACCACGGTGCCGTGGCCTATGTCGACGCCACCTGGGCCGCCAGTCATCGAACGCGTCAGCCGCTTCGCTCGAGTTGCCCCCATGACTCCACGCAGGGCGGTCTGAGAACTTGATAGACGAGGCGGTCTGCCGAGGTCCACGGCGTCGCGCGACGTCAACCGAAGCGGGCGACAACGGGGTCCGACCACGATGTCGAGCGACCAGGCGACCCAACGGAGGCGATGACCGGGATTCGGATGAGCCGGTCTTACCGGGTCACGACTCCCGATACCACGCGCTGGTCCGCGCCCTTGGCTCCGAGCGGTGACCCAGCCTCGGTAACGTGAGCTTGGGCTACCTGTCGATTACCGCGCCGAATCACGCACCGGAGACAAGCTCCAGGAGCTGGTCCCGTGGTTGATCGAGCGGGTCGAGACGGCGGAGAAGCGGGTCGTCCGGATCGTTCCGACTAGGCCGGCGCGGCCGTTCTTCGCCTGGCCGAGCAGGACGACTGCCCCGGTGTGGCGCCCCCGGACGGATTCGAACCGCCGACGCAGGCCTTAGGACGGCCTCGCTCTATCCACTGAGCTACGGGGGCGCGGCCGACATCGTACCCCGGGTCGGTCGGCGCCTCGATGGGGCATGCAGCGTTCCAAGTGACGTTCGAACGATGTCATAAGGGCGTTGTGAGGGGCGGTCAGCCCTCGTTTGGAACGAGCAGTGACCCGATCGACGCTGGAACGCCGCGTCCGACGTCGGTTGGAACGCTGGCGGTTCCAGGCCGGCCGGGGCTGCGGAGGAGAGCGGCGGGAACCTCAGCGCGCCTGACCGGCGTCAACCTCCCCAAGCCGTCGCGCCTCCCTGCGACGGCTTGCTAACACCCTCCCCGACCGGACCAAAGGGCCCTCGCCCGTACAATCCCAGCACGATGGCCGACGCTCCCCTCCCCGACCTCATCCTGTACGGCCGTCCCGGTTGTGGCCTGTGCGATGAGGCCCGCAGCCTGATCCACGAACTGCTGGACGAGCGTACGCGCGACGGCCGTCCTGTCCCCACCCTCGATCGAGCTCGACATCGAGACGGACCCCGCCTTGGAGCGCGAGTACTTCACGACGATCCCCGTCGTCGAGCTGGGTGATCGCCGTCTCGAGCTCGCGACGAGCGCCGCCAAGCTGCGCCGCCTCCTCAGCGACGTCCTCGACACGGAGCCGACACTCGCATGACCGGGGGCACCGATCTCACGATCCTCGTCGCGCTCGCGGCAGGGGTCATCAGCTTCCTGTCGCCGTGCGTGCTGCCGCTCGTGCCCGCGTATCTCGGGCAACTGAGCGCGATCGCGGTCGCCGGCGGGCAGACCGATACCCCGATCGCGGGCCGCTGGCTGGCGATGCGCCACGCCTTCGCGTTCGTGGCCGGCTTCACCGGAGTCTTCACGCTGCTCGGCGTGACCGCCACGTACCTCGCGCAAGGCCTGGTCGACGTGCTGCCGGCCCTCCGCGTCATCGGTGGCGCGACGCTGATCGTCCTCGGGCTGAGCCTGGCCGGGATCCTGCGCATCCCCGTCCTGGACCGGACGTGGCGACCACTCGATGCCGGCGCGGCCGGCAGCCTCGCCACGACGACCGGCTCCATCGCCCTCGCGTCGCCCGAGGCGCCCGACACACAGCCGGGCTTGGGCGACCGCCTCGGCAGTCGACTGGTCGGGTCGAACGGCGGCCTGCTGGCATCCCTCGGGCTCGGGGCGATCTTTGCCATCGGCTGGACGCCGTGCATCGGCATCATCCTCGGCGGGATCCTGACGATGGCGGCGACGTCCGGGACGGTCGCCCAGGGCACGCTGCTGCTGGTCGGCTACTGCCTCGGTCTCGGTCTGCCGTTCATCGCGATCGCGCTCGCGTACGACCGAGCGCCCGGGCTCCTGCGGCCGCTGCTGCGCCACGGCCGGACGGTCTCGCTGATCGGCGGCCTGCTGGTGAGCGCGATCGGCGTCGCGATGGTGCTCGACCTTCTGCGGCTGCTGCCGCGCTACTTCCAGTTCCTGACGGCGATCTGATCGTCACGTGACGACCGAGCGACCCGAATTCACGCATCGACGTGCCCGCCACGGTCTCATCGGGCCGTTCAGCGGCCGCCAGCTGCTCGCAGGCGCGATCGCCGTCTTGGTGGTCGCGATCGTCGGGGTGGCCATCACGACGCCGCTCGGTAATACCGCTCACGCCGCCGAGCGTCGTCAACCCGCTCGCGACGCCGTACCTGATCGGCGATGAACCGCCGGAAGGGCTGCAGGCGGGCACGACGGCACCGGAGCTCACGATCGACCTCGACGACGGCTCGACCTACCAGCTGCAGGACCTCGACGGCCGACCGGTGACCCTCGCGGCGCTCAAGGGCAAGGTCGTGTGGCTGAACTTCTTCGCCTCGTGGTGTCCGCCGTGCCAGCAGGAGACACCGATCCTCCGCTCGCTCGCGGACACGTACCGCGATCGGGGCCTCGAAGTCGTCGGGGTCAGCGTCCAGGAGACCACGGCCGGCCGACGTCAAGGCGTACGCGGACCGCTACCGCCTCCGCTACACGATCGGGTTCGACGGCTCCGGCCACGTTCTCCGCGAGTACCGGGTCTTCGCCCTCCCGACCCAGTTCTTCATCGATGTCGACGGCGTGATCCGCCAGGTCGTCAGCGGTCCGGTCGACGAGCAGGGCGCGAAGGCGCTGATCGAGGCGATGCTGACCGAGGTCCGCCCCTCGCCCTAGATCGGCTCGAACTGGAATCGGTCGCGGTCGCGCTCGAGGCGCCCGATCGGCGTCCGGCTCTCGTGCGACAGCGCGATCAGCCAGCCCTCGTCGGCTGCCTGGGCGAACAGCTCGGCCTTGCGCGCGACCGAATCGAGCGGGAAGTCGTCGAACGCCGTCACCCAGCGGGGGTTCGCAGCCCACGGCCGCATGAACAGGTCGCCGAAGAACACGAGGGTCTTCGCGTCGTCGCCGGTCCCGCGCACGACGATCGCCTGGTGGCCGCTCGAGTGGCCGCCGGTCGGGATGACCGAGACGCCCGGTATCAGCTCCTTCTCGCCGTCGACCCAGCCCTGCTCGCCCCAGCTCTTGACGAGCTCCAGCTCGGGCTGCACGTAGGACGCGACGAGCCGCGGGTTGTCGCCCATCGCGACCTTCCACTCAGCCTTCTGCGCGACGATCGTCGCGTGCGGGAACGCGCGCGAGTCGTCCGCGCGGAGCAGGCCACCGGCGTGGTCGAAATGGAGGTGGCTCAACGCCACGATATCGACGGTCTCCGGCAGGAAGTTCGCGGCCTCCAGTGCCGGGACGATCGCCGGGCCCTCGTAGCCGCGCATGGCACGCGTCTTGTCATCGACCCGTTCGCCGATCCCCGTCTCGACCAGGACCCGCCCCGACGGCGTCTCGATCAGCAGGCAGTTGAGCGCCTGCAGCAGACGGTTCTCCGCGTCGATCTCGTTGCGGACGAGGCGGTCCCACATGATCCGCGGCACCGGCCCGAACAGCGCCCCCGCGTCGGAACGGAACGTGCCCGCCTGGATGAGCGCGACGCGCGTGCCCCCGCCCAAGTCGGTGCCCCAGTCGACCGCATCGTTGATCGCCACCTGGTCTAGCGGTCCCCGTCGAAGTCCTTGTGGAAGGCCGACGCGGTCGGTTCCTTCTGGCCCTGGTAGCGCGAGCGCAGCTCCGGCGACCCGTACGGTCGATCGACCGGCGAGGACATCTTGAAGAACGAGATCTGACCGATGCGCATGCCGTAGTAGAGCGCGATCGGCAGGTTGGCGACGTTCGACAGCTCGAGCGTCAGGTTGCCCTTCCAGCCCGGGTCGACGTAGCCAGCCGTGGAGTGGATGAGGAGTCCGAGGCGGCCCAAGCGAGCTCTTCCCTTCGAGCCTGGCAACGAGGTCGTCGGGCAGCTCGACCCATTCCAGCGTCTGGCCGAGCACGAACTCGCCGGGATGGAGGATGAACGGCTCCTCGCCATCGACCGTGAGGAGCTCCGTCAGGTCGGGCTGTGGCGCGCGGACGTCGATGTACGGATAGCGGTTGTTCCGGAAGACCCGGAACGAGCGATCGAGGTGCAGATCGACCGAGGAGGGCTGCAGATCCTGCTGGGTCGTACGGATCGATGCGTACGCTGCCCGCGTCGAGCGCCGCTCGGATGTCGCGATCCGAAAGCACGCTCACCTGGCGTGCGTCCCGTTGCCTTTCTCGGCGTACAGGCTGTCGACCTCGCGCTTGAGGTCCTCGAGGTCCTCGAAGCTCTGATAGACGCTGGCGAACCGGATGTAGGCGATCTGGTCGAGGCCGCGAAGCTGCTCCATCGCCAGCGCGCCGACGCGCGACGACGGCACCTCGGTCATGCCCGCGGCACGGAGCTCGGCCTCGATCCGGTCCGCGGCCGCCTCGGCGGCATCATCCGGGACGGGGCGCCGGGTCAGGGCCTTGCGCAGGCCGGTGGCGAGCCGCTCGCGGTCGAACTCCTGGCGGGTCCCGTCGCGCTTGACGACGACGAGCCGGGCCGCCTCGATCCGTTCGTAGGTGGTGAACCGCGTCGTGCACGAGGTGCACTCGCGGCGGCGACGGATGGTCGCCGAGTCATCCAGGTCGCGCGAGTCGACGACCCGGGTGTCCCGGTCGCCGCATTGGGGGCAACGCATCGCTCTCCTGTGGCTCGACCACCACTACCACTTGTGGTGTGGGACGAGCATACCACTACATGGTGTGGTCAGGGACGAGATTGGCGCGCCGGGACGGACCCCTTGGCCGGCTGGTCCGGCGGCGGCACCTCGAGCGCGCGGGCGACGTCCGCGTGGTGGGCGATCGCCTCCCGGGCGTGGATGAGGTTGAGGTACCCGCGCTTGATCGATGTCTGGGCCTCGACCTCCCGCCCGCGCCGACGAACCTGGGCCAGGATCTTCGCCCCATGGTCGACCATGCCGAGCGCGCGCTCGGCGCGCTCGAGCTCCTCGACGATCGCGTCGCGGATGGGGATTCCCGCCGGCGGGCCCTTCAGGGCGCGCGCCTCGTCGGCGTAGCGAGCGACCGCGTCGGTCGCGGCCTCGATGGTCGGACCGATGGTGTCGGCCCCGAGCTGGCCTCGGCGGACGGCATCGATGCGGCCGGTCGCTCCGTCGAGCGACTGGTCGATCCGCGCGGTGAGGTCCCGGACCGACGATCGGAAGCCCTCGACCTCGCGTGAGCGCGCCACGATCCGGCCGGCCCGCCGCAGCACGATGAGGACTCCCAGCGCCAGGGCGACGAACGCGGCGACGGGCAGCATGACCGTCAGCTCGGCGACGGTCACGAAGGCGCGCACCGCATCAACTCTTCCGTGCCCGAAGCTCGGCGAGGATGGCGTTGCCCACCTCGACCAGATCGCCGATCACGATCATGTCGGCGAAATCCGCGATGGGCGCATCCGGATCCCGGTTCACTGCAACGATCGTCGACGCAGTCTGCATACCGACCTTGTGCTGGATGGCGCCGCTGATGCCCATCGCCAGATAGAGCTGCGGCTTGACGATCTTGCCGGTCTGGCCGATCTGTTGGCTATAGGGAATCCAGCCGAGAATCGACCGCCGCTCGGGTAGCCCCAACGGCGCCCCCGAGCGCCGCCGCAAGCTCCTCGATCAGACCGAAGCCGTCCGGGCCGCCCACGCCACGCCCGCCGGCGACGATGATGCGCGCGTCGTCGATCGAGGCCGCCTTGCTCTCGGCTGGCAGGCGTTCGACGACCGGCACGCTGGGCTGAGCAAGATCGCCGGAGGCGGTGGCGGCCTCGACGGTCCCGGCGGAGTCGGATGGCTCGGCGGTCACGCTGTTCGGGCGAACGGTCACGATGCCCTTCCCGTCCGACAGCGCGCTCTCGGTGAGGAGCTTTCCGCCGAACACGGAATGCGTCGCGACCGGGCCATCCGGGCTGCCGCGTCAACCCCGTGGCGTTGGCGAGCACGCCCCAACCGGTCAGCGCCGACAGCGCACCCGCGAGGTCTCGACCCTCCGGACCCGCGCCGGTCATGACGATGTCGGGCTTATGCGTCTCGATGAGTGCCGCCAGCCGTTGAGCGACGATCATGCCGGCGGCGTGATCCGCGGTCGAGGGCTCGGTGACGGTCAGGACCTTCGGGACGAAGCGCGCCAGTTCGTCGGCGGCCGTCGACGGCTTGGACCCGATGACGATGCCGACGACCTCGGCTCCGCCCGTTTCCGCGGCGATCGCGCGGGCGAGCGTCGCGACCTCCGTGCTGAGCTTGGCGAGCGAACCGTCGCCCGCGATCTCGCCGTGGACCCAGATGCCGGCCATCAGATGATCCGCCGTTCGGCGAGGAGTGCCACGACCTGGCGGGCCGCCTCATCGGGCGCCTCGCGGACAACGCGGGTGGCTGCCCTCGGCTCGGGTTGCTGCGAACCGACGACCTTCGTCGTGGCACCGGCCAATCCGACCGTTGCCGGGTCGATCCCGAGGTCGCTGAGGCCGATCGTCGTGATCTCCTTCGAGCGCGCAGCCATGATCCCCTTGAGCGATGGGTAGCGCGGCTCGCCGAGGGCCTGCGTGCCCGAGATCAGCGCGGGCAGCGGCGCCTCGAGGACGTCGTATCCGTCGGCGGTGATCCGCCGGACACGGACCGTGCGCGCGTTCATATCGGGCTCGATGGACGCGGCGTAGGAGAGATACGGCAGCCCGGTCAGGACCGCCACGCCGGGTGCGACGAGGCCGGACGTTCCGTCGGACGTGTCGACGCCCGCGAAGACGAGGTCGAATTCGAGGGTCTTCAGCGCGGCGGCCAGGATCCGCGTCGTCGCGACCGTGTCGCTGCCCTCGATCGCAGGGTCGGTGACGAGCACACCGCTGGTGGCTCCCATCGCGAGGGCCTTGCGCATCGTCTCCGGGGCGTTGGCCGGGGCCATCGTCAGCAGGACGACCTCGCCCTCGCCAGCCGCCTCGACGAGCTTGAGCGCCTTCTCGAGCACGTATTCGTCGTTGCCATTGACGACGGCCGGGCTGTTCGCCCGATCGAGCCGACCGTCCGGACCGAGCCGTTCGCCACCGGACGCCGGGTCCGGGACGGGTTTGGTGAGGACGACGATTCGCACGAGCCGATCAGACCTCCCTGGACGTCGCCTCGATCAACCGCCCTTGCCGAGCAGGGACCGCGCGATCACGAGTCGTTGGATCTGCTGGGTTCCCTCGTAGAGCTGGGTGATCTTCGCGTCGCGCATCATCCGCTCGACCGGGAACTCGTCGATGTAGCCGTAGCCCCCGAGGACCTGGACGGCGTCGGTGGTGACTCGCATCGCGGTGTCACCGGCGACGAGTTTACACATCGCCGACCACCGACTCGCGTCTGGGGCCCCGGCATCGATCTCGACGCAGGCCTTGTACAGGAGCTGCCGCGCGGCCTCGGTCTGGGCGTCCATGTCGGCCAGCATCGCGCCGATCTGCTGGAAGTCACCGATCCGCTGCCCGAACTGCTTGCGATCGCGGGCGTAGGCGGTCGCGACCTCCAGCGCGCCCTGTGCGAGGCCGACCGCCTGGGCGGCGATGCCCGGTCGACTGCGGTCGAGCGTCCGCATCGCGATGTCCCAGCCGCTGCCCTCTTCGCCGAGCCGGTTCGCCGTCGGGACGCGCATGTTCGTGAAGGCCAGTTCGGCGGTCGGACTGCCGCGGATGCCCATCTTGTGCTCGAGCCGGCTGACCGCGAAGCCGTCGGTCGGGACCTCGACCACGAATGCGCTGAGCCGCTCGTGACGCGGGGCGTCGGGCTTCGTGACGGCGAAGACGACGACGAGGTCGGCGACGGAGCCCTGGCTGATGAAGCGCTTCGAGCCGTCGATGACATAAGCCTCGCCACCGGGCTCGGCGCGGGCAGTGGTGCGCGCGGCGGCTGCGTCGGACCCGGCTTCGGCCTCGGTGAGCGCGAACGCGATGAGGTGCTCGCCGCTCGCGAGCTTCGGGAACCAGCGGGCCTGCTGCTCGGCCGTCCCGGCGATCGTGATCGGCAGCGAGCCGAGCTCCTGGACGGCGAGGATCAGCCCGGTGGTCGCACATGCCCGGCTGAGCTGCTCGACGGCGAGACAGATGCTCAGTAGCTCCCCGCCGAGGCCGCCGTGCTCGGTCGGGAACGGCAGCGCCAGGATGTCGTGGTCGGCGAGCAGCCGCCGCATGTCCTCGGGGAACTCACCGGTCTTGTCGATCTCGGCGGCCCGCGGCGCGACCCGCTCGTCCGCCAGCACGCGGACGGCGTCGCGGAGCATCTCGTGCTCGTCGGTGAGGCGGAAGGGCCCGGGGGCGCGGCTCGCGGTGGTCACCGGCGGCATCGTACCGCGCGTTGCGTGCCGGACATCCATCTGGTCGGCAGCCGCGCGGCGTACTACCCTTCGCCGCGGGACGCCACGCACCGCCACGGGGATCGGTGCCTGATGTCCGGAGGCTTCGATGGATCAGACCACGCAGCTCCTCGTGATGGTCATCGCGGCCGCCATCGGGATGCTCGCCGTCATCGCGATCCTGCGCCGGGATCGCCACACGGTCGAGGATGCCAAGCGTGAATCACCGTTCGCGACCAGCACCGAAGGCATGAAACGCTGCCCGTCGTGCGGGGCGGGCAACCTGGTCACCGACTCGAACTGTCTGAACTGCGGAAAGCGGCTGCCGGGGTAGGTCGGCGCCGACTCATACCTCCCGACGCATCCCTCCCGACTCATCCCTCCCGACTCGCCCCTCCTCATCCCTCCCCTGGAACCGCCAGCGTTCCAATTGGCGGCGGAACCGCCCTCCCCCGCCGGATGGAACGCATGGCGCACCCGATCGACGGCTGAGCACCCCACTGAGGCCCGTTCCGCTGTCACCCGGAACCGTGGGTGTTCCAAGGGACGTCGCGAGGTCCGCCGACCACGGAACGAACGCTCGATTCCGTCCGCTTCAGGCCTTCCGGACCCGCCAGATCTCCTCGGCCGGCCAGCGGCGGGCCCACGCGAGTTCCTCGTCCGTCCGATACGAGCTCGTGGCGCCGTCCGCGGGTCGCGGCTCGATCAGCTCCTCCACGACCAGCCCGTTCGCCCGGAACAGCCGGATCCACTCGCCGTAGGGCAGCTGGAACGTCGAGGTCTCGCCGTCATCGAGTCGATGCATCCCGAAGTAGTCGACGACAAGACGATCTCCGACCTTGTCGGAATCGAGCGGCCATGCGATCAATTCGATGGGCGTGTGGTGGCTGAACGCGAACAGCCCGCCCGACCGGAGCAGTCGGGCGGCCTCCGGCACGGTCCGATACGGGTCGGCGAAGGTCATCGCGCCGTGATCGCAGAACACGATGTCGAACGACGCGTCGGGCAGCGGCACGTGCTCGGCGCTGCCGTGGATGAGCGGGAAGTCGAGGCCGGCCTCCGCCATGAGCCGTCGCGCGTGCTCGAGCTGGCGCTCGGACAGGTCGATGCCGACCGGCCTTGCCCCGAGCCGCGCCAGCGCGATCGACCACTGCGCCGCGCCGCATCCGAGCTCGAGGATGTCCTTGCCGACGACGTCGCCCAGCACGTGCAGCTCCGCTTCGGGGATCTGCATGACACCCCACGCGAGACCCGTGCTGGCCGCCAGCTGCTCGCCATGCCGGGCCTGGTAGTCGTCGCTGTCGGCGTTCCAGGACGCCCGGTTCTGGGCTTCGTGGTCGGTGAGGCCGGGTAGATCCGTGTCGTTCATGGCCGAATCATGCATATCGCGCATCACGACGACCGTATGTCCGTCGAGAGGTGCCGAGGCGGCCGAAACGTCTCGACCGTTGCCACGTCCCGTGCGTGGACGTGTGCCCGGACAGCACGAGATCGGCGGATTCGAGCCGTCGACTCGACCTTGGGTTGCCCTGATGCGCGTACTTCACGGTCGCCGGCCCGCGCTAGCGCCGCTTGGCGACGAACGCCTCGGACTCTGTCGCAAGGGCGTGCCACTGTCCCGGATCGGAGCCTCGGACCGCGAGCCATTCCTTCTGGATCCGCCCGTGGCCCGGGTCGAAGCGCTCACCTGTGCCGTCGGCCACGAGCTCCTCGACGCGGGCCACCGACAGCTTCACGACAAGCCCTCCCTTCACGAGCATCGCGAAGATCTTCCCGTCGGTCTTGAGCGACGTCGAGCCGAACGCGCGCTGCGGGCCGGATTCGTTGCCGTAGGTCGCCGAGCCTTCCGCGAGCATCGTCGCCACGAGCGCCTCCCAGCGGACCGTGGCGTCGTCGGACGTCGCGTCGTCGGGGCTGGCGTCGTCCGGGGCACCCACGTCAGACCACCGGCAGGCGACGGTCCTCGGGCACGGACGCGAGCCGGGCCGCCAGGACTTCGCTGATGTCCATCGCGCGGACGTCCGCGCCACCATCGGCCGCGGCGAGGCCATCGCTCATCATGACCATGCAGAACGGGCAGGCGGTCGCGACCGTCGCGGCGCCCGTCTCGAGCACCTGACGCGTCCGCTCCTCATTGATCCGCGTGCCACGCGTCTCTTCCATCCACATCCGGCCGCCGCCGGCGCCGCAGCAGAACGTGTCCTTACCGCTCTTGGGCATCTCGGTGAGCGACACGCCCGCCGCACCCAGCACGGAACGGGGAGCTGCCACGATCCCGTTGTAGCGGGCGAGATAGCACGAGTCGTGGACGGTGACGCTGCCCGGCCGGTGATCGCCCGTCGACGACACGGCGTCTTCCGGCAGCGTCGCCAGCCGCCCGGACGCCACGAGCTCGGCGAGGAACGTCGAGTGGTGGACGACCCGGAAGGAACCACCAAGCTGCCCGTACTCGTTGGCGATCGTGTTGAAGCAGTGCGGGCAGGCGGTCACGATCGTCCGCTCCCCCATCCGATAGCTGTTGAGCGTCTCGACCGCCGCGGTCGCGAGCATCTGGAACACGTAGTCGTTGCCCATCCGCCGCGCCGGGTCGCCCGTGCACGACTCCTCCTGGCCCAGCACAGCGAAGGACACGCCGGCGGCGTGCAGACAGGTGGCCACGGCGCGCGCGACCTTCTGGTTGCGTGGGTCGAATGCGGCGGCACAGCCGACCCAGTAGAGGACCTCGAGGTCATCGAGCCCGCCGTCGGCGGCCAGCGACGCCACCGTCGGCACATCGAACGGCAATGCCCTCGTCCAGTCGAGTCGCGTCGACGCCGGTTGGCCCCACGGGTTGCCCTGCCCCTCCATCGCCCGGAACGCAGCCGTCAGCTCCTGCGGGAAGCGCGATTCCTCGAGCACCAGGTTCCGACGCAGCCCGACGATCTTGTCGACGTGCTCGATCAGCACGGGACACGCCTCGACGCACGCGCCGCACGTCACGCAGTCCCACACCGCCTCGTACGGGATGGCGTCGTCGACGATGGGCTTGGCCAGGGCCGTCTTGTCCGGGTGGACGTCGTCGAGGCCATACGTCTCGCGCACGATCGGCGAGTTCGGGATGAGATCGAGGCCATGCTCCGCCTCGACCGACATGTCGCGGATACCCATGATGAAGGTCTTGGGGTTGAGCGGCTTCCCGGTGTTCCAGGCCGGGCAGGCCTGCTGGCAACGACCGCATTCGGTGCACGTGAAGCCGTCGAGCAGGTCCTTCCAGCCGAGGTCCTGGAGCGTCTTGAGCCCGAACGTCGCGTTCTCGTCCTCGAGGTCCATCTGCGGCAGCTCGCCCCGCGGCGCGAGCTTGCGGAACCAGATGTTCGGGAAGCTGGTCGCGATGTGGAGATGCTTGCTGAACGGCAGGTACACGAGGAACGCCGCGACGAGCGCGACATGCGCCCACCAGAAGAGGCCGAACAGCGTCTCGAGGGTGTCCGGGGCGAAGGCGCTTCGCAACGGTCCCGCCAGCGCCGCGGACACGAACGCGCCCGGCTGGTCGCCGTGGACCGCGAACTCGAAGGCCTCAGCCAGCACCTCCGTCGCCACGACCCCGCCGATCATCGACAGGATGATCAGGGCGTCGCGGTTGTAGGTCAGCCGACGCGGCTTCGTGATGAGCCGCCGGACGAACGCCCACCCGATCGAGACCAGCACGATCACCGCGACGACGTTCTGCATCGCGCTGACCAGCGTCCAGAGCAGACCGTCGAACGGGATCGACAGGATCTGCTCGACGATGCCGCCCGTGACGATGTTGACGGTGCCGATCGTGAGGAGGATGAACCCCCAGAAGATGCCCGCGTGCATCAGCCCCGCACGCCAATCCTTGAACATCTTGGTCTGGATGAAGGCGTACTCGATCAGGCCGACGAACCGCCGTGGGACGTCGGCGAACGGGCTCGGGCCCTCCGCGCGGACCGCCGCGAACACCCGCAGGTGGCGGGCCATCGCAAGCACGAACACCACGAGGGCGCCGTAGAACAGTGGGAAGACGAGCGGGTAGTACGGGACCTCTGCGAACGGGCCGAACAGCGTCATGCGTCGTGGTCGAACGGGCCGGCCAGCGTCTCGAGCGCGTGGTCGAGCACGGCCTCGATCGCGACGAGCGACTCGAGGGCTCCCTTCGGGCTGCCGGGCAGGTTGACGACCAGCGCCTGGCCGATGACGCCGACGACGCCGCGCGACAGATCTGCGTATGGGGTCGTCACGCGGCCGGCGGCCCGCATCGCCTCGGCCAGACCGGGCACCTCGTAATCGATCGCGTCACTGGTCGCCTGCGGCGTCACGTCACGCGGCGTCAACCCCGTTCCGCCCGTGGTCACGATGAGGTCATGCGACTCCGCCGAGGCCCGCAGGACCTTGCTGAGCGCGTCGCGTTCGTCCGGCAGCACGGCGCGCTGGACCGTGAACCCCAGCAGCTCGAGCCGCTCACCGACGCCGGCCCCGGACGTGTCCTCGCGGACGCCCTCGTTGACCCGATCGCTGGCCGTGATGACGAGGGCGCGCTTCATCCCGACCGTCCCCGTGACGGCCGACCGCCGGGCTTTCCGGACTTCGCGATCCTCCCCGCCGAGCGTGCGCCGGGCCGGTGGACGGGAGCGCTCAGTGCCTCGCGCTCCTGGCGCACCCAGTCGCCGCTCTTGCCACCGGACTTGGCCAACAGCCGCACGCCACCGATGGTCACGCCGCGCTCGACGCCCTTGACCATGTCGTACACGGTCAACGCGGCGATCGACACCGCGGTCATCGCCTCCATCTCGACCCCAGTGGGGCCGGTCGTCGCGGCCTCGGCGCGGATCCGCAGCGAGTTCGTCGAGCGGTCCGGGGTGATCGTCACCTGGAGGTCGGTCAGCGGCAGTGGGTGGCAGAGCGGGATCAGCTCGCTCGTGCGCTTGGCACCCATGACGCCGGCCAGCTCGGCCACGCCGAGCACGTCGCCCTTCGGCCCGCCACCATCGATGACGAGGCTCAGCGTCTCGGCCGACATCGTCACGATCGCCTCCGCGACGGCCCGCCGAGAGGTCACGGGCTTGCCGGAGACATCGACCATCCGCGGTCGACCCGTCCGATCGACATGCGACAGGCGGCGACGCTCCGCGCGGGGGGCGACCGGCCGACCGGGCTTCGGATCCATCACGTTCCGAGGATAGCGACCCGGTCGACAGGCGGAGCGTCCGGTCGGCGCGGCAGCCGTGTCGGCGCGTCCCGCGCGTCCGGGCGTCAGGCGCGGTCGAGCCACCACAGCTCGACCTCGGCACCGGCCGGAAGCGTGTCGTGTTCCTCGGGGATGACGGCGAGGGCGTCGGCCGTGGCGAGGGCGGACAGGACATGGCTCCCCTGCCCGCCTGCCCCGCCCGCCAGTCGGACATGCACCCGTCCGTGGTCGTCCCGTCTGGGGCTCCCGCGATCGTCGCGCTCCGCGGTCACCCTGATGAAGCCGCGTCGCCCGCTGCTCTTGGTGACGTCCTCGATCAGGACCGCACGGTCGACCGGCCGATGGATGTCGTCGTCGCGGTGGCCGGCGAGGCGGCGCAGCGCGGGCCGCACGAACAGCTCGAAGGTCACGAACGTCGAGACCGGGTTGCCCGGCAGCCCGAAGAGGAGCGTCGGCGGTCGATCCGGGTCGGTGCCGTCGTCCCCTGGCGCCCGCGCGGTCCCGAACGCGAACGGCTTCCCGGGCTGGACGGCGACCCGCCACAGATCGATCGTGCCGAACTCCTCGAACGCCGTCCGCACGACGTCGTACGGCCCGACGGAGACGCCGCCCGACACGATGATGGCGTCGGCGCCGCCGACCAGCCCCGCACACAGGCGCGCACGGACGTCGTCGAAACGGTCTGCGGCGATCCCGAGTGTGTCCGGGTGACCGCCGGCGGCCTCGACCATGGCCATCAGCGACGGCCCGTTGGCGTCGGGGATGCCGGCCGGACCGAGCTGGCTGCCGCGGCCGCGAACCTCATCGCCGGTCGCGAGGATGCTGACGTGCGGCCGGCGGTGGACGTACAGGTTCTCGAGTCCCACACCCGCGGCCAGCCCGATGACGGCGGGCGTGACGACCGTGCCCGCATCGATGATCGGGGCGCCGGCGCTGAGATCGCTGCCCTGCCGTCGGATCGCGCCGCCGACCGGCATGGCCGCGTGGGCCGCGATCCGCGCCGGCAGCGGACCCGTCGCGTCCCGGCCGCGTTCGCCCGCCGGGGCGCCGGTCGCATCCAGCGGAGTCGTGGCTTCGACCTGGATGACCGCGTCGGCACCCGGCGGGACGGGGGCGCCGGTCGCGATCCGGACTGCCGTGCCGCGCCTGACGGTCGTCTCGGGTGGCTGACCCGCCCGCACCTCCCCGATGACCTCGAGGGTGACCGGCGCGTCCTCGGTCGCCGTGGTGACATCGGCCGCCCTGATCGCGTATCCATCCATCGCCGAGTTGTCCCAGGGTGGCAGCGAGATCGGACTCGCGACGGGCTCCGCGGCCACGCGCCCGAGCGCCTCTGACAGCCAGGCGAGCTCGGGTTCGGTCGGGCCGGCGATCGCGGCGAACACCCGGTCGAGCGCTTCCTCGACCGTCAGCAGGCGGTCGGCGCTCACGGCCGGGAGCCCTCGAGGGTCGCCGCCGCAGGAACGGATGTGTGGGCAGCCAGCTGGCGCGAGGCGACCGCGGCGACGATGACCGCCACCACGATGCACACCGCGCCGACGGCGATCGCCGTCTCCTGCCAGAACTGGAACGGGAAGAGCTGGACCAAACGGTCGGTCGAGGGGTCGAACGAATACGACCCGCCCGCGAAGAAGAGGCGATGGAACGTTTCGAATAGGGTGTCGAAGGCGACGAACGCGAACACGCCCCCGGCGACGAGGGCGACCGCCAGGCCCTTGGCCCCGCCACGGACCGCCCGCCACGTTCCACGGCGCGCCTCACCACGACGTCTCGCAGCGATCACCAGAGCCCCGGCGGCAGCCACGAGCGCCGACGACAAAGAACCCGATGAACACGCCGCGCACGTCCCGCATGTGTTCGCGTTCGCGCGCGTTGAGCACCGGCTCCCCATCGACCGTCACGTCGAAGTCGGGTGGCCCGAAGACCAGGTCGGCGAGGATCGCATCGGTCGCCTGACGCAGCTGCGGCTCCGAGTACCCGGTCAACGCCGTCGCCTGGGCACGTCCCTGCTCGAACGCCACCCAGACGGGGTTCAGGAACAGCGGCAGCGTCACGGCCACGATGGCCAAGCCGGTCGCGACGGCGATCCAGAGGTCGGCCGCGCGTGTGAGAAGGGTACGCACGCGGGCATCGTAGCCCGAGGCGTCGCTCGGGGCCGCTTACTCCTCTTCGAGGGTCTTGGCCTGCTCCCACCAGCCGGCCAGCGTGAGGTCCTCCGGTGGCTCGCGATTGAGCTCGACCGCCGCGGCGTGGATGCGGTCGCGGAACCGGTCGCCCGACAGACGCAGGATGTCGCGCAAGCCCTCGATCCCGGCCTGGATCAGCAGCTGGTGGTCATCCGGGCCAAAGCTCGCCAGGTTCAGCATCAGGGCCTCGTCGCGCCAGTCGAGGACGTCGTTCGTCGTGGCGTCGACCTGGTCGGCCAGGTATTGGCGGCGGGTCGACGTCTCGGATCGCTCCAGCAGAAGCCCTGTCGTGAACGTGCCCTGTGCCTCGAGGCGGGAGAGGTGATACGGCTCGATGCGGGTCAGCTCGGCGATCGGCGGCATGGCGGCATTATCGGGCACGGACGGCCCCTCGGGTCGGGCATACACTCACGTCGTGGCGCGTCGGGTGGCTCTCGTGGCGGCATCCATCCTCGTCGCGGTGGCGTGCGGCCCGAACGTTCCCAAGGAGGTCGTCGGGCCGTGGCAACCCGTGCCCTTTGGCGCTGCCCGGCACGCTGGTTGACGAGGTCGATCAAACATGTCGCGGTTCGTTCCCTGAGTTTCCGCAGGAAGCCCAGCTGGTCGTCATCGATGTGCGCGGCGCCGGGAAGATCGAGGCCCAGTACGCGGGACCGAAGCGCGTCACGGCGGCCTGCTGGGGCATGACGATCGACGCGACGGGGGCGGTCGCGGGCGGTGGCGGCGGCACGGGCTTCGGCGAAGCGGAGTGGTATCCGCTGCCACCGAACGAGATCGAGCAGATTCGGCGGGTACGGCTCGTCTGAGGCCAGCACCACGGCCGGGCGGGTCGGTCCGGGGATCGCCCAGGTTCTCATCGCTCTGCCGGGCTGCCCGCCGATCACCGCGTCGTTCGCGAACGGCTGGTATCTCGCGTGGTGGCCCGGCGAGTGGCCGGTCGGGACGAAGGTCCTCGGGCTGGACGCGCTCGGACAGACGGTCATCGAGGTGCCGCTCGTCGCTGCGCCACCTGCCGTCGCCGGCGTTCAGGGCTGCTTCGGGGCTCGCATCGGACCGACGAGCCGCCCCGCCGCGGACGCCTCGATGAGCTGGTCGAGCCGCCTGCGCGGGTCTCCGGTCGCTTGGCGCTCACCACCCAGTAGGTCACGGCCCGGCGGTACGACGGTGCGCGGCGCTGCCAATCGGCCCAGGCCGCCGCGTCCGCCCGGAAGCGCTCTTCCTCGTCCGCAGTGAACGTGGCTGCCTCGCGCTCGTAGGAGTAGACCCCGGTCCTGTCGGGCGTCCGGGCCTCGAAGGCGGCGAGACCGGCCGGCCTCATCCGACCCTGCTTGGTCAGTTCTGCCACTTTCTGGACGTTGATCGCGCTCCAGTTGCTGCCCTTCCGCCGGGGCGTGAAGCGCTGTGCGAAGCGCTCGTCGTCCAGGCTGTAGCGGACGCCGTCGATCCAGCCGACGCACAGCGCCTCATCGACAGCGTCGGACCAGGCGATGGTCGGCCGACCCGTCGACTTGCGGTGATGGCCGAGCCACAGTTCCGTGGCCGTCGCGTGATTCGCATCGAACCAATCGCGGAGCTCGTCCGGCGACGAGAGGAACCGCACGTCATGTGGCCGCGGGCTCGGGCTCACCCGCCGGCGGCCTCGCTCGCCGCCTCTCGCAGGAGTTCCCATGCGTGCGCAACGTGGCGAGGCTCCGTCCGCAGGTTGCCGACGGACAGGCGGATCGTGAACCGCCCGTCGAGGCGCGTGTGCGACAGGAAGACGTCACCGGTCCGATTCACGGCGTCCATGATCGCGGCGTTGCGGGCGTCGAGCGCTGCGTCCTCCACGCCCGAGCCCGGGTTCCAGCGGAAGCACACGGTCGAGAACGGGACGGGCGCCAGACGCTCCCAGTCGGGCGCGTCGTCGATCCAGGCGGCGAACTCGTGGGCCATCCGGATATGCCGCTCGATCCGGCGGCGCAGGCCGTCGAGCCCGAACCAGCGCAGCTGCATCCACAGCTTCAGCGCCCGGAACCGCCGCCCGAGCTGCGGCTGGTACTCGTTGTAGTCGCGGACAGGCGTCGCGCGATCGAGCGTTCGCAGGTACTCGGGCACGAGGCTGAACGCGGCGCGCAGGTCCTGCATCCGCCGCGTAAGGAGCAGCGATGCGTCGAGCGGCGTGAACAGCCACTTGTGCGGGTTGATCACGATCGAATCGGCGCGATCCCACCCTTCGAACGGCGCGCGGCGCTCCGGGATCAACGCCACGGCCCCGGCGTACGCCGCGTCGACATGGAGCCACAGGCCTTCGCGCGCGGCGATGTCCGCGATCGACGCGACGGGATCGACCGCGGTCGATGAGGTCGTGCCGATCGTCGCGACGATCGCGATCGGCCGGCGCCCGGCGACCCGGTCGGCCCGGATCGCTTCGGCGAGCGCCTCGGGACGCAGCGCGAACGCCTCGTCGACCGGGATCCGGACGAGGCCCTGCCGACCGATCCCGAGCGTCATGCACGCCTTTTCGATGGAGCTGTGGGCCTCGGCCGACGCGTAGACGCGAACCGCAGGCACGTCGTCGCGGCCGGCGAGCCCGCGCGCCGCGACGTCCAGCCCGGCCGCCTCACGCGCAGCCGCCAGGGCGATGAGCGACGACGTCGACGCGGTGTCGGTCAACAGCCCGTCGAACCCGTCCGGCAGGCCGAGCGCGATCCGCAGCCAATCGACCACGACCTCCTCGAGCTCGGTGCCGATCGGTGACGTCCGCCACAGCATCGGGTTCTGGCCGAGGACCGCGGTCAGCATCTCGCCGAGGATGCCGGGCCCGGACGCGGTCGTCGCGAAGTACGCCATGAAGCCCGGGTGCTGCCAGTGCGTCGCCGCCGCTGGGATCAGCCGCTCGTAGTCGGCCAGGATCGCGTCGAGCGCCTCCGGCGCATCAGGAGCCGCGCCTGGGAACTCCGGCCGCAACGATCCGGGCTCGACCAGGGGAAAGACTGCCCGTCCCTCGATCGTGGCCAGGTAGTCAGCCATGAGGTCGACGACCGCGTGCGCCGCGGCCCGGAACGTCGCCGGGTCCATGTCCGAGAGCCCATCGACCTGCGCTGGGTCCGGGACGCCCTCCATCGCCTTCGTCAGATCGACTCGCCGACTTCGGACAGGATCGAGCTGACCTGCCCACCGAGGAAGATGAGGCCGACGATCGCGACGATGGCGATGACGAGCAACGCGACGACGATCGCGAGGCAGCCGTACGCCAGCCCGTTCCCGGCATTGGCGGGCCGGACGACGGCAGAGTTCGCGAGCCGGTCGTGCAGGCCTTGCTTCGTCGGGCTCGTCGCGGTCGTGATCAGCAGCACGATGTTCCACAAGACGAACAGCAGGCCGGACGACGGCAGCCCCGAGACGCCGGGCACGATCCCGAAGCAGGAGCAGGAAATCGCCGAAACCGAGCCAGCGCCGAACGGCCTGGTCGAGCCTCAAGCGGCTTGCCGTCAAACGCGTTCCCGACCTGGATGCCGAAGAGCCGTTGCCCGAGCGTCGCCCGGCGACCGCCTGACCACGACGCGATGAAGTACATGGCCGCCGATCGCGAGATCCGAGCGATCGTGTACTCGAGGCTGACGTCGAAAGCTGGGTCGAAGTCGTCGAGCCGCCGCTTGAGCGAACGGGATTGTCGAGGACCCGAGCCCGAACAGCTCGGCGACGATCGCATCACGATCCCGATCAGGATCCGGTCGATCACGTAGGCGACGAACCGGGACGCCGTGTCGGAGAAGACGAGTCCCGGCGCGACCTCCTGGCGGGCGACGACGGGCGTCGCCCAGCCGCCGCCCGGCGCGGGGCCGGGCGCGGGCGGTGGCGCCACAGGCGGTAGGCGGCGCGACGGGCGGTGGCGCCGGGGCTACCGGCGGCGGTTCGGGAGGCGGCGGTGGCGTGTAGGGCGCGGTGTCAGCGCCGGGATCGGGCGACGGCGTCGATCCCGGCGGTTCGAGCGGATCGGGCGACCCCGGTCGCTCCGATGTCATGTCACGTTGGGGTTGGTCTCTCGGATGTAGTCGATCAGCTCGGGCATCACGGCCGCGAAGAACAGCGTGAATGCGATGAAGCTGATCAGGATCACGAGAACGCCCCAGACGAGGCAGCCCGCGAACGTGGCACCGCTGCCGCTCGTGACCGAGCGGATGACGAGCGAGTTCGCGAATTTGTCATGGAGACCCTGCTTCCGATCGTTCGTCACGGTCGTGAAGAACAGGAATACGGTCAGGCCGAGCTGGAGCAGGCCCTGGACTGCCTGCAGGGCGGGAACGAGGGAAAGCAGCGCCAACGGCCAACCGAGGGCGATCCAGCGCTTCGTGGCCTGGAGCACGGACAGCGTGCTGCCGGTATTCGCGTCGACCGCGCGCATCTTCAGCCCGATCATCCCGGGTGTCGCCTGCCAGCGGCTCGTCCAGAACCCGACGAAATACAGGAACTGGACGCCAAGACCGATCAGCGTCGCGAGGATGTAGTCCAAGGTCACCGGGATCGTCGTGGCTGTCATCCCGGTGATCTGTCCGCTGGGGCTGAGCCGCGCCTGTTCGATGGCCTCGCGCATGATCCCTGTCCAGTCGACGACGGCGAACGCGAGGATGCCTGGGACGATGCCGGCCAGCGTGACGTCGATCAGCCACGCGACGACGCGGGCACCGACGCCGGCGATCACGTATCCCTGCTGCTGTGGCAACGCCGCCGCCACGGCGGTCGGCATCTCCCAGCCGCCACCCGGAGGCACGACGGGCGGGGCGCCGGGCGCGGCGGGCTCGGCCGGCGTCTGCCATCCGGAGGCAGGTGGCGTCGGCTCGGCACTGATGATGGGGCTGCCCGGTTGCCGCGGGCGGCGGGGCAGGTTCGACGGGTTCCACCGGTGGCAGTGGTTCCGATTGCGGTTCGGGCGGCGGCGGAGTGCCGGCCTCGGGTGCCGGCGGTGCCTCGGCCGGTTTCTCACCCTCCGACTCGGGCGGGGTCCACGCGACGGTCGGTGCGTTCTCGGGTGCTGCGTCGCCCTCAGGCTCGTCGGGCCCCGGTGGGCGCTCGTCCGGTGGCTGGGTCATCGTCCTCCCCTTCCCTGCGAGGCCCCCATCATAGGGAACGCTACGAGGGCCAGATGGTCCGGATCTGTTCCCACATGTAGTCGAACGGGTTCAAACCCGGCGGATACAGCTCGGAGTCCACGAGGCTGTTCAGCAACGAGGCGAAGAGGATGAGTGCCGCGATCTCCAGGATCGTCACGATGGCGAGCACCCAGACACAACCGACCGCCCATCGATTGCCCTGACCGGCCGGCCGGACCAGCGCCGACCGGGAGAAGCGGTCGTGGATGCCCTGCTTGGTCGGGCTGATGATGATCGAGATGACGAGCACGACCCACCACACCGCGAACACCGCGTACGACGCGATCGCGAGGGCCAGGAACGGCAGCAGGATCAGCAGCGTCGCCCACCAGCCCATCGCCAGCCAGCGCTCGATCGCCTGCGTCATCGTGAGCGGCCGGCCGTCGAATGCGTTCCCGAGCTGGATCCCGAAGACCCGCTGGCCCGGCGTCGCTCGGCGGCCACCCGTCCAGAACCACAGGAAGTAGGCCGCACTCATCGCGAAGCTGAAGATCGTCAGACCGACGAACGCCGCGCGCGACATCGGTTCGGGATACGCGCCTCCCGTGTAGGAATAGTCGTAGAACCCGAGCAGGGCCGGCGGGATCGAGACGAGCGCGCTCAGCAGGAAGCTGTCGAGCACGTAGGCCGCGACCCGCGACGGCGTGTCGGCGAAGACGAGCCCGGGCGGCAGCAGACTGCCCGATCCCGGCTGGGACGCGTCCGGCTGCGGAGTCTCGATGGACTCGGTCACTGATCCCCCTTGCGGGATGGACTGGTCGGGCGAGGCGGTTTCGATAGGCCCTCCCCGCGCTTTCGAGGGCTAGGTTAAGGCTTGGGACGTCGCGCGAATCATCGATGCATGTCCATTGCGAGCCGGCAGCAGGGCGAGTAGCGTTGGTCGTCCACCCGGGATATGCCCGAGGCCTGCGCGTCACGCGAAGTACAGACCCCGCCCGCATTGGTCCATTCGTCGCGTTCCAGGCCGAGAGTGGGGTCAGCGATGACGACGGAACCCGCGGGGTCGCCGAGCGACCTCTTTGCGTCAGAGTCCGACAGCCAGTACTGCACGAGATGCGGGCATCGTCGGATGGACCAGCTCCGCATGTGTGCCTACTGTCGGTTCGACTTGGACACTCCCAGTCGCACCGAGGCCGCCAGCCTCGAGCCGTCGACGCCGACCGTCCGGCGCGTGCCGCCAGACGAGCCGGTCGAGACCGGCCGTGGCCCGAGTGGGGGCAGAACGCGATGGCTGCTGTTGGGACCCATCGCATAGGCGGACCCGGAGCGGGTCCATCCCGCTCGGCCACTTCTCGCGGTGACTCGGCCACGCCGCGTCGGTTGCCGGAGTCCGTATCATTGGGGTGCCCCCAGATCGCTCCGGAGTAGCCGGAGGTCGCGGTGCTGTCTTCGGCCAATCAGACGTTCATCGGGATATTCGTCGGACTAGCCGTCTCCATGGTCGTTGCTCTGATCGTGGATACCGACCCTCCGGTTTCGACTGATCCCGGATATCGACCGGCGGTGGCGATGCAGCTGGTGCCAGCGAGTTCGGCGACCTGGAAGCCCGAACCCGTTGCGACGACCCCCGAGTCGACCAGGGCGCCGCCCTCGGTCCCCGAGATCCAAAGAACCCAGTCGGTATCGGATGGCCCGGGGCCTGCGATCGTCGGCGGGGCAAACGCCAAGTGCGCCAGGTCCGATGGCCCCGGCGACGCCATCACCGGCACCGACGCCCGTCCCGACGGCCAGGGTCGATCCCACGCCGGTCCCCACGCCGGTCCCGACGGCCGCTCCGACAGCGGTCCCGACGGCGCGAGCGACTGCTTCACCCGCACCGACGCCCGTCCCAACTGCCCGCCCGACTCCCTCACCTGCAGCGACGCCCGCCCCCACGCCCTCGCCAACGGCCACGCCGACACCCGCTCCCATCGCTCAGCCGACGCCGACGCCCACGCCGAAAGCCCTCCGAAACCGCCTAAACCTCCGAAACCGACGAAACCGCCGCATCTCGTTTGAGCCTCGGGACGCACGACGGCGGCGGTCAGTGCACGACGCTGCAGTGAGTGCGCGACGCCCATGCAACGGCAGCCGCTCCGCAACTGCGGCGGTCGCAGCTGCCGACCTCGCTAGAGTCCGAGCTCCCAAGGAAAGCTGGAGGAAGCGATGCCGACTCCTCGTACCGCCAAGCAGATCCTCGCGGAATGGCACGAGCTCGCGATGGAGCGGGAGGAAGCCACGGACAACGACATCGCTGACGGCCTCGCGGCGCGGATCGAGCAAGTGCGTCGCGAGTACATCGAAGGCACTCCGCCCGACGCGACGACGGATCGATCCGCCGGCGATGACGACGAGCCCAAGGTGCAGATCAAACTGCCGCTCTAGTCGCCGCCCTATTGCTGCCGCCGCTGCCAGCGAGGCAGCCTGAGCCGAATGGGCTCGACGTGCCGGCCGATGCTTTCGATGTGGAGGCGTAGGACCGGATGCGCCGCGACGCTGACCCTCAGCTGGCCGTTCCCGTTGCCGCGAGGGCGAGGAAGACATAGATGACCAGGTCGCCCACGAAGTGAAGCGCCAGCGGCCATACGAGCCCCCGCGTCTCGATCATGGCCCGGCCGAACAGCAGGGCGACGGCACCAGTCAGCAACGCTCCCATCAGACCCGATGGGATCCCGCCGTAGTAGTGGCCGAGTCCGAACCAGGCGGCGAGGATCAGAACGCCTGCGCTCGGGCCGACCGCGCGCTGCAGCTGCGACAGAGGCGCCGCGCGATAGGCCACTTCCTCCCAGAACGCGTTGCAGAGAGCAGCGATAGCCGCCAGACCGAGGAAGGGCAGAGCGGCGGCCACATCGATCGTTCCACGCACCATCGGAGCGGCTGCCCAGGCCGTGATAAACGCCAGGAAGAGCAGCATGAGCGGTCCGAACAGGCCCCACCGCAAGAGGTCGCTGCTGCCGGGTTTCCGCGATGTCGTCGGGGCGTTCAAATCGCCTACGCGCAGATACGCGTCGCTCGGACGGGTTCCAAGCACAACGACGACGCCGACCATCACCAGCGCCAGGAGGACCAGCAGCATCCGCTCCGCCAGGAGGATCACGATCGGGTGCCCGGTCGGCGGCACGAGCGATGTCCAGACGGTCGATCCAAAGATCAGTGGGATGACGGCCAATAGCACCGCCAACGCGGTCATCACCGCGAGGTAGCGCTCCAGCGGTCGTAGATCGTCGATGGATCGCGAGGCGACCCACAACCCGGCGCTGAGCGCGACTACGGCCCAGGGCATCCACGGGACGCTCAGGCCGAAGATGTCGCGGAGGACGATCTCGGGGAGCCGGCTGATCAAGAGCGTCGTGATCCAGGCGATCGCAAGCAGCCGGGAGGAGGAAGCGGCGTCGACGTCAGGTTCTGTGGACACAGCCGTGACCGGCACGGATGCGCCTCCCGTGGAGTTCATCGACCCTCCCTCGGCTTTTCGCGCAGCCCCTTCGGCGACCAGCCTACGTGAGGCAGCAACAAGAACGACGCCGGTCAGCTCCTGGACCGGGTCGATCAATCGAGGGATCGTGGGCGGGGCGACCGGCGAACCCGGCTGCGGGCTCAGCCTTGATGGACAAGCTCGGTCACGTGAGCGAACTCATCGGCGAGCTCGGCCTCTTCGTCCGTGGTCAGTTCAAGCGAGTCGGCCGCCGCAAGTGATGATCGAGCCAACTCAAGGTCCTGTGTCCGAACAGCCAGTTCCGCTCGATACAGATACGCCCGTCGCGAGGTCGATCGCATTGGCGGCGTCGCCGAATCGAATCAGGCCGCTTTCGAGCGTCTTCAGGGCAAGTGCTTCATCGCCATGCGCATCGCCCAGGCGCGCCGCGACGTAGGTGATCTGGACCAATCCCTCGGCCTTCTCCGCGGAGTCTTCCTCTTCCGTCTGGCCTAGCTTGGAGATCCGCAGCCAGTTCCCGCCCGGGTCGACGACGCTGAAATCCGCGCACTGTGCCGTACTTCTTGCGCGGTCGGGTGATACGAGGGATGCCGGTGACAGGCAACTTGCCATACGTCTTCCGCAGTGCGGCGGCGAAGTCACGATAGAGGCCGTCGGGGTCCGGGACGGCGACGATCACAGTGCCATACGAATCCGCGGGCTCGAAGCCGTCGATGCCGAAGAGGTGGATCTGCAGGTCTTCGCGGGCGACCACCGCGTACGGGTTGGGACGAACCTGTCGGTAGGTCTTGGTGAACCCCAGCGATTCATAGAACGCGACCGATCCGTCGATCTCGGCGCAGGGCAGACAGGGATACGTCCGTTCGTTGGCCATGGACCGCCTCTTGTTCTGGGCGCCACGTTCCGGGAATCGGTCCAGGCACGTACGTGGGGGGATTTGGTCGGGGCGGCGGGATTCGAACCCACGACCACCAGTCCCCCAGACTGGTGCGCGAGCGTGTTTACGCGGGCCTAGGTTACCCCGTTCGGCCGTCCGCATGCGTGTATTGGGTCCATGTCGTCCACTGACATCCACCCAAACTGCGGTCAGAATTGCGGTCAATCCGGAGGAGTGTCCAGATGGCGACCTACGCAGCGCATGAGTGGCTCATCTTCGCGAACACGATCGTCGGAACAGGAGCAGCGGCCGTGGTGGTCACGGCCGTATGCAAACGCTGCGGCGAATATCGGTCCTCCCTGGCGCCGACCGAAGCCAAGGGTCAGATCGACCTGACCGGGGAATGCAACGTCGAAGGTGAGGAGGTCCAGGGCGCGTTTCGCTAAGGAACGCCCCGGTCGGCCCGGACCGACTGGCCGCCGAAGCGGGATCGAAGGTCCGGCACCGGAGCCGGGTCCTGACAGCCTAGCCGTCCCGCCTACGGCACACTAAACCCGAAGAGAACGCAGAGCCCGTCCTTGAGCATCGCGTCCGTATCGGTGATGCCCTTCTTTTCCATGTACTCCAGCTGCGCCTTGATGCCGTCGGTCACCTCGTTGACCTTTGGCTCGGGATCGTCGAGCCGCGCAACGCTAGGTTGCGACCCGATGTACGTTCGCAGGGCCTCGTAGCGTGCCTCATCAGACATCTCCCTGTTGGCCGCGAGCCAGTAGCACGTGCTGCGGGCGATAAGCGAGCGAGTCTCCTGCTGCTCTCGTTGCTGCGCTTGTTGCGCTTGCTTGTCCATCGCTTCCCAGAAGTCCCAAACATCCTTCGCGTGGCTAATGAGCTCCTCTTCGGTCACTCCTGGGTTGGCCTCGCGGAGATCGTCCTCCACCTTCTTCGCGGCCACGCCGATGCGCGTTTCTATACGTTTGAGAACGGCTTGAAGCTCGGCCGCAGCATTCCTGACTGGTGCTTGCGCTTGGGGGGGTACACGGTTGCACGCGCCCATAAGGCTCAGACCGAGAAGGCCTACGACCAGCATGAATCGCGGCGAGTGACGGCGACGCCCTGCGTGGATGGCCATGTGCGACCCCCCTTTCTGAGTTCCACGTCCCTCGGGGATCGAGGCTACTCCTTGCATGCAACGAGGGCCGGCCGCTGGGCCGTGTGGATCCCCGTGTGGATCGCCGTCGTGGCAGGTCGCCTAACGCATCCAGCAACCGCTCGTTCCTAAAGTTGAGTGGCGCCCCGGTAAAGCAAACAGTGAAAGGGGGGGTCCACTGTCGTCCCGGGGCGCCACGCCCAGCCTACGTTCGTGACGCAAGACGACGCTACACGTGCACCGCCGGGACGTGGGCCAGCTCGGCCGCGCGGGCGTGGGCCATGACCGGGCGACGGCTAGGCTGGTCGGCGGATGATCGCGCGCGGCGCGGCCCGGATATCACCTCACGACCGCCCAGGACGACCGCTGGAGCGTCGACGGCATGCCGTGGGTATCAGTGACCGCGACAGGGGATCGTGAGGCGCTGGACCAGGCCCGAATGGCGATCGCCGAATGGCTCGACGTGCCGACCGACGCCTTCGACCTCGGAGTGGATCCGCTCAACGATCGCTGGGGCGCCCTCAGGCCACGCAGGCCTCAGCCTCGCTAGCTCCGTCGTCTGACATGCTGAAGGCGGCGTCGGTCTGGCCTCCGGGTCCCCAACTGGAGAACTCGGACGCCAGGGCGATGACGGAGTAGATGGCACCACCGCCCGCGGTGTCGTTCGTCACCCAGACACCGACCTCACGCCCGGCCGTCCCTGACCCTTCGATGTCCGCCGCGACGAAGTAGGCGTTCTCGAAGGCCGTGGACTTGACGATGACGGTATCCGCCAAGCTGCCACCGCCTGACACCGACAGGCCATCACTGATGGCAGTCACGAGGCCTTCGCTCGCCGGCTCGCAGCGCGACGCCTCGGGAACTGTCGCGGTCAGGGCGGGCTCGGCCTGCGGAGTCGCCTCGCCCTGTGGCTCGGCCTCCGGTCCAGCGCAGGCCACAAGGACGAATGCCACGATGACGATGCCAACGATTACGCGCATGAGAACCTCCGCCGACCTTGTCGCCGATCGAAGCGCCAAGCCTTCCGCTCGTACCAGGACCGATCCTTGACCTTCGTCTAGCCTGCGCGCGAGCCGTCGCGGTACGTCGATGTCCGATCCTTGAGGACGATGCCATTCGAGCCGTCCGTGTGCTATTCCACTCACGCCGGCGGGCGGATACCCTTCTGGGTACTGCTCAACCATCGAATGGGAGGGCCGACATGCAGGCGACGCGGTGGATTGTGGCGCCGCTCCTGGGACTCCTGGCAGTCGCGATGGCGCCGAGCATGGCGGCAGCCGCCAAGAACGACCCGGTGCTGCTCGTACATGGGTGGCGAGGTAGCCCGTCGACATGGGCCGAGATGATTGATCGCTTCAGGCTCGCCGGCCGCCAGGCAGAAGCGATCCGGTTGCCCGGCCAGGACAACATCAAGAACGCCCAAGCGATCCGCGACTTCATCACAAACAAAGGCTGGGATGACGTCGACATCGTGGCGCAGAGCATGGGCGGTCTGAGCGCTCGATACTTCATCAAGACGATCGGCACCTCGAGAGTCGACACGTACGTGTCACTTGGGACCCCGCAGTACGGGCTACTCAGGGCATGCCTGCTGTTCTCGTCGCAGGGTGGCCAGATGTGCCCGTCGAGGTCATTCCTGCGCAGTCTCAATACCGGTGACGACACGCCGACCGACGTTTACTGGACGACGATCTACAGCCGGACCGATGGTGTCGTCCCGACCAACTCATCGCGGCTCGATGGCGGCGCGTGCCACGTGTTCGAGGACCCCGGCGTCCGGCACAACGACATGGATAACAACAACAAGATCTTCGCTCACGTCCTTGATGCGACGAACCGGACGTGCGACGGGACATTCAAGACGACCTGATCACCAGATGGCCGCCAACGAGGCGGGGGTGACGGCCGATGGACGCGCGGCAGGGTGTCCCAGGACGGCCGCTGGCGCGTCGACGCCCTGACGTGGCTGTCAACGACCGCGACACGGCGCAGGGAGGCGCTGGACGAGGCACGGACGGCGATCGCCGAATGGCTCGGCGTGCCGCGCGACGCCTTCGAGGTGGAGGTATAGGCCACCTATCGCCGCGGCAAGAACTCCTCGACAGCGATCGTCGCGATACCGACCACGCTGAGGCCCGCAAGAATCGGGATAGCGGCCTTTGCCGCACGCGGCGGGAGGACTAGCTCGAAGAACGGGACTGGATCCCCGAGTTCTCTCTGAAACGGGCCCAGGGGGCAGTCGCCGCGTCCCACCCCGAGCGCCATACCTTCGATCGCCAGGAAGCCGACCGACGCAGGAAGGAATTGATCCCTCCGTCCGGTGACGGCGCAGAACCAGATATGCGCCAAGGTCGACAGTCCCACAACGGACCATGCCGCGTGTGCCAGCCGGAAGACTCTGGCCCGCCATGGCAACTTGGACCAGGCCACGTTGGACATTCACCAATGGTAGGACCCCGGTCGGCCCGGGATCGACTGGCCGCCGGAGCAGGATCGAGGGTCCGTGACCGGTGGCGGCCGCGAAGTGGTTAGTCCGGGAGCGTAGCGATCTTAGTAGACCGAGGGGTTCGCCGCGGAAGGTCCTTCGATTGCCTGTAGACCCCTAGCGATGGCGCCGACGTCGCCCGGTCAGACGTGCCGGTGTAGGTCCGCTTCAGGTGTCGCTGGGGCATCGTCGCCGCGCGGCGGCTGTTGCCAGCCCATCTCCGACACATCGCGCTGCGGGACCGAAAGGTGGACGACTTCGTGCTCGACATTGGCGATGGCCGATGCGGGAACGTAGATGTCGCTCGCCAGCCCGGTGGAGGTGACGACGTAGTTTTGACCAACTTCCCGAACCGCGCCCACGCGGCGTCCGTCGTTCCCGACCACCGTCCAGCCAGGCTTGAGGTCTGCCATCCGCACTTCGGTCCTTGAGCCTCCCCGCCCGGCGTTCGCCTACCATAAACCCCGGTCCGGGCTGGTGTTCGTGGGGCGGCGGGCCGACAACGTCGTTCGACAGGCGGGATACCTGCCGTCAGACCCAACACGCTGACCACATGATGGGTCGCCGAGTGTCGGGCCCTGTTCGACGTGACGCATTCGGGGCCCATTAGTCGAGGCTTGCTCGAGGATCCGCCTGCCGTTCGAACCAGTCGAGTCGACTCACGGTCATTCCAACGTCGCTCCGCGCCGCCGTTACCCGTTGACGGCTCGCCTTAGCGGGGGCGCTTGACGCGGTGCAGCCCAACATCTAGGGCAAGAAGTAGCCCGGTTATCGCCGTTACGAAGCCGATCAATAGAGCTGCCTGGCCCTCGCCCACGGCCCTCTGCCTCCTAGAGCACGGCTGGTCGATGTCCTCGCCACCCCGGGTCGCGGACGGTACGCGGATGTCGGCCGATCGGTCCATCGGGCGAACGCCGTATGCAACGGCGCCGAGAGAGGCGCGGCCGTGCGGACGGATCCCGAGAACCTCGAGCCTGGCGCCGGCCAGAGGTACGCACGCCACACCCGGTGGCTTTCGCCCATGAGCGGACAGAACACGCCCGGCGCTCCTTTGACTCGCCTGGGTGGCCGGGCGACTGTCGCTGACGCGGGATCGAAGGTCCGGGACCGGAGCCGGGGCCACGACAGCCTACCTGTCGCCGTTCACCCCAGACTTATCGCAATAGCACGACGGGTGAGCGAAGCACGACAGCGCGAAGCAGCGCATCAGGCGAGCCGGCGGATGATCGCGCGCGGCGAGCGGCCCGGCTATCGCGTCACGACCGCCCAGGACGGCCGCTGGCGCGTCGACGCTTTGCCGTGGCTGACTGTTGTCGCCACAGGGCGTCGAGAGGCGCTGGACGAGGCGCGGGCCGCGCTCGCCGAATGGCTCGAGGTCGAGCGGGATGCATTTGACGTGGAGGTCGGCTGAACGACCACCTTGTCAGCCCGATTCTAAGAATGTCGATTCCGTCATGACGACGTTCGTACGCTTCGACCATGGCCCTGCACTAAAGCGCACGATCACCGTCCTCACGGCCTCGATCCTTACCCTCTCGATCATCGCGCCGGTGACCGCCGGTTCATTTTGAGGGACGGTCGGCCGGTCGGCTGGCGCACTCGCCGAAGGGCGTATCACGCCGATGGAGGCGAACCGGATTTCGAAGCAGGCGGGCCTGGAGCTCCGCAAGATCGAGGCGATGCTACGTGCAGCGAGGATTGGGCAGAAGGTCAACGAGCTGTAACTGCGGTCAACGACCCCGCTCGGACGTACCGGCGGGGTCGTTTCGTGAGTGAAATATGGTCGGGGCGGCGGGATTCGAACCCACGACCACCAGTCCCCCAGACTGGTGCGCTACCAGACTGCGCCACGCCCCGACGGGGTCCGCAGTCTAGCACGGGGCCTGGGGTGGACCCGTCAGTACTGACGGTTCCGGATCGCTCGTCAAGCGTGCAGGGCTGGGGTGCCCAGACGACCTTCGATGTCGCGCCTGAGCGGCAGCCCGCCAAGGCTGTGCCGGGAGTCGGAACTGGCAGTTCGCAGACCCGGCCGCCAGCCGGGTCGCCCCATCAGGCGAGGTCCTGGAGCTCGTCCTTGGACTCGCGCGAGAGCAAGTCGATCAGGCAGCGCTGGACGCTCTTCCCCTCGAAAAGGGCCAGGTAGACCTCCTGGGCGATCGGCATCTCGACGCCGTAGCGGTCGGCCAGCGCGAGGGCGGCTTCGACCGTATAGGCGCCCTCGGCCGTGCCCGGCAGTGTGGCCTCGATCTCGGCCCACGGCCGGCCCTTCGCCAGCTCCTCGCCGAGCCGGTGGTTGCGCGACAGCCGCGACCCGCAGGTCGCGATCACGTCGCCGATCCCGGCCAGTCCAGCGAACGTCAGGCGGTTCGCACCTGCTGCAGCCCCCAGCCGGATCATCTCGGCCAGTCCGCGCGTCATCAGACCGGCCTTCCCGTTGTCGCCGAAGCCGAGACCATCGGCTGCCCCGGCCGCGATCGCCAGCACGTTCTTGAGCGCACCGCACAGCTCAACGCCGAGGATGTCGCGGTTGACGTACAGCCGAAACTCCCGACGCCCGAGCCGCTCGGCGACACGGCTCGCGAGCGCCAGATCCTCTGCCGCGACGACGGCCGACGCAGGCAGACCCTGCGCGATCTCCGAGGCCAGGTTCGGACCCGACAGCGCCGCGATCCGCTCCGGGTCGATCCCGCCGGCGTCGGCGATGACCTCGCTCATCCGCAGCAGCGAGCCCCGCTCCAGGCCCTTCACGACCGACAGCACGTCGGCGCCGGGCCGGATGTACGGCGCGGATTCCTCGACTACTGACCGCAAATGCGACGAGGGGGCGGCGAAGATCACGAGATCGTGCGCCTCGGCGAGCCGCGTCGGATCGGCGGTCGCCGTCAGCACCTCCGGCAGGTCGATACCCGGCAGCCGCCGCTCATTGCGGTGTGTCGCATTGATCTCGTCGGCGACCTCGGGTCTGTGGGTAACGATGAGCGCCGGTTCGCGTCCGGCGACGATCGCCGCGAGGGTCGTGCCCCACGCCCCCGCCCCGACGACAGCGACCCTGGGCGCGTCGGCCATCAGCTCGGTCGGCGAGTTCGCGGAGGGGACGCCCGGCGGCCCTTCGTGACCGGGGATGACCGCGTCTTCCGGCGGCGCGGCAGCTTCACCGAGGCACGGTCGCGGAACACCAGCCGGATCGGCGTGCCGTCGAACCCGAACGTCTCGCGCAAGCGGTTCTCGAGGTAGCGCCGATACGAGAAGTGGACCGCCGATGCGTCGGATGCGAAGAACACGAACGTCGGGGGGTTGATCGCCGCCTGTGTGGCGTAGAAGAGCTTCGCCCGCTTGCCGCGGACGAGCGGCGGTGGCGTCCGGTCGGTAGCCGCCATCAGGACCCGGTTCAGCTCGGCGGTCGGCACACGGCGGCGGCGTTCCGCCCAGATGTCGACCGCGAGCTCGAGCACGCGGCCGACCCGCTGGCCGGTCTTGGCGCTGATCGACACGACCGGGGCGAACTCGAGGAACGGGGCGTCGTTCCGGATCCATTCGATGTACTGGTCGAACGTGCGGTCGGTCTTGTCGGCGACGAGATCCCACTTGTTGACCGCGACGACCAGTCCCTTGCCCTCCTCGACGGCATAGCCGGCGACATGGGCGTCCTGCGAGGTCAGGCCTTCGACGGCGTCGATGACGAGGACCGCGACGTCGGCACGCGACAGCGCCGTCAGCGCGCGCATCGTCGAGTAGCGCTCGGCGGCCGCTCCCGAGGCGACCTTGCCGCGCCGCCGGATCCCGGCGGTATCGATCAGGACGACCTCGCTGCGACCCCACGCCAGACGCGTGTCGATCGCGTCGCGGGTCGTCCCGGGCACGTCCGACACGATCGCCCGGTCCTCGCCGAGAAGCGCGTTCACGAGGCTCGACTTGCCCACGTTCGGACGGCCGACGAACGCGATCGCCGCCGGTGACGTGTCGGCCTCCGCCGCGATCGCGGCGTCCCAGCGTGCCGCCTCGGCATCGTCGATGGCGGCCTCGCCGTCGCCGTCCAGGTCCTCCTCCGGGTCGCCGACGACGAACGGCTCGAGCCGGCCCGTCGCGACCTCATCGGCCCAGGCCTCCGCCTCAGCGTCGCGCGACTTGCGAGCGAGCTCCTGCTGGCTCTCGGGCGGCAGCGCCCAGACGATCGCGTCGAGCAGGTCGCCGGTACCACGACCGTGGCTCGCGGAGATCGGATAGGTCTCGTCCCAGCCCATGGCGTGGAACTCGGCCGCCTCGATCTCGCGCTTCTCGTTGTCGGCCTTGTTGACGGCCACGATGACCGGCGCGGGAGCCCGCCGGAGGAGCTCGGCCGCCTCGAGGTCGGCGGGCGTCGTGCCGGCCGCGGCATCGACCACGAACAGGATGACGTCTGCCTCGGAGATGGCCAGCCGGGCCTGCTCCTGGACGCGCAGCTCGATCGGGTCGTCGGTGTCGACCTCGAGCCCGCCCGTGTCGACGATGACGAACCGCCGCCCATTCCACTCGGCGTCGCCGTACAGCCGGTCACGCGTCGTCCGCGCCCGGTCCTCGACGATCGCGGTACGCGACCCGATGACCCGGTTGAAGAGCGTGCTCTTGCCGACGTTCGGGCGGCCGACGATCGCCACGATCGGGAGCGCCCCACCCAGGCGCGGACCCGAGACCGAGGACCTGTGGCTCGCAGGAGCGTCGCGTCGGTCCTCGGAGGGTTCCCCGATCGCCACGCCTACGCCGCGCCGGTGGTCGGTCGCGCGATCGCGTCGGGCAGCGAGGTTGTCCGGCCGGCGGGGGTCGCGGCACGACCGAGCGCCGCATCGGCGAGCTCGTCGGCGTGGGCCGCGGTGTCGCTGGTCCCTGCCAGCTCGAGGATCCGGCGGGTCACGTCACGCAGGTCCTCGATCGGCGTCGACGTGCCGCCCGTGACGCCGACGATCCTGGCGTTCGCGAACACCGATTCGTCGGTCAGGTCGCGCACGTTCTCGATCTGGATGGCCGGCGTCCCGGCGATCTCGCACAGACGCGTCAGTTCCTTCGTGTTCGCGCTGGATCGGCCACCGACGACGACCATGAGGTCGACTTCGGCGGCGGTCTCCATCGTGTCCTGCTGCCGCCGGATCGTGACGGGGCAGACCGTGTTCACGATCTTCAGCTCGTGCGCCCGGGACACCATCAGCGCCGCGAGCCTCTCGAACTTCCACGGCGGCTGGGTCGACTGCGACAGCAACGCCATCCGCTTCTTGCGCGGGATGCCGGCGTCCCACTCCTCTTCCTCGTCGACGACGATCGCGTCTGGCGCGAAACCGAGCAGGCCGACCACCTCGGGATGCTTCGGCGTCCCGAGGATGACGATCGTGTAGCCCTCCTCGACGAGGCGGACGAGCTCTTTCTGCTCCTGGATCACCCACGTGCAGGTGCCGTCGATGACCTCGAGGCCGCGCTCCTCGGCGCGGGCCATGACATCTGGCCGGACGCCGTGTGCGCGGATGACGACCGCCGCCCCGTGGTCGACGTCGTCGAGCGTCTCGACGGTCTGGATGCCCAACTGCTGCAGGTCGCGGACGACACCCTCGTTGTGGACGACCTGTCCGAGGGTATGCGTGGCCTTGCCGGCGGCCGAGGCCTCCTTGGCCTTGTCGATCGCCTCGCGCACCCCGTAACAGAAGCCGGTCCGCTTCGCGATGCGGACCTCCTGGACCGTTCCCACGATCCGATTATCCCACGGGGCCCCGTTCGCGGCCGT
>CAWABZ010000010.1:0-27325 GCA_963780425.1 uncultured Chloroflexia bacterium
GCCAAATGTTCACCAGGTGCACGTAAGTCCCGTTCGATCACCCGAGAACGCACTAACCGTGGATGGATATGCAGCGACGCCTGTAAATCAAGCGAGGTCGTCGGGACCCGTGCATCGACATGCACCGCACCTGGCCCAACGACCCCTGCGGGCGTGCCGAACGTGCACTGGGTGCACATATGGCAGAAATGCAAAAGGGAGGGGTGCCGGCGAGCTGGCTCTCTACCGCACGGGCGCGGATCGTCAGCGGCCAGCGACAGGAACGCATTCCGGCACGGAACGGAGCGGGCGCGGTCGAACGTCGAGGACAAGGCGCCGGTGAGCAGGTGAGCGAGCGTAGCCCAAGCTACGTGAGCGACCCCGCGCAGCCGGCAACGCACGCATCGGGTCGCCCGCCAGGCCCGCGTAAAAACACGAGGCGGCTCCCGAAGGAGCCGCCTCGATGCTGTCCCGGTGAAAGAGTCCGCCGAAGCGGACACTTCTGCCACGCGCCAAGAGCATCTATCACGTCGGCTGTACCGACTACCCTGACCCTACCTACCCATGACCTTGGCGCTGGGGCAGCTTGGCTGACTTAGCAGCATCGATATCCTACCTCTCAAGGGGCCGTTTTCCAACCTTTTTGGCATACGGAACTGTGTAAATTCCTTAACCTTCGTGCGGGCGGAGGGGTCCCAGGAGAGGTTTCAGGCGCATGACCACGAACGCCGACGAGCCGATCGCGACCACGATCGAGGCCGATCCCGACGCCGGGACGTCGGACCTTCTGCGGCACGCCGCCGACCTGGCGATCGCCTACCGCTCGTCGCTGCCGATCGCCGGGTCGGGGTTCCGCCCGACCTGACCGCCGACGATCTGCGCTGGCGACTCGGTGGCCCGCTTCCGCAGGGGGGCACCGACGCCCGCGACGTCATCGACGACCTGGCGGCGGGGGTCGAACCTGGGCTCATCGCGATGAGCGGGCCACGCTATTTCGGCCTCGTGATCGGCGGCTCCGTGCCGGCGGCCCTCGCGGCCGATTGGCTGACGTCCGCCTGGGACCAGAACGTCGGCCTGTATCTCGCAACGCCGAGCGCCGCCGTTGTCGAGGAGGTCGTCGCAGCCTGGCTCGTCGAGCTGCTCGGACTCCCCGAAGGGACCACGGTCGGCTTCGTGAGCGGCGCGACGATGGCCAACTTCACCGCCCTGGCCGCCGCTCGCCACGCCGTCCTGCGGAACGCGGGATGGGACGTCGAGGAGGCCGGGCTGATCGATGCGCCGCCCATCCGCGTCATCGTCGGGGCCGACGTTCACGTCGCGATCACCAACGCCCTCCGCTACCTGGGACTGGGGCGCGGCCGCGCCGAGCGGATCCCGAGCGACGACGAGGGCCGCATGGACGCGGACGCCCTGGCTGACGCCCTGCAGGGGAGATCCGAGCCGACGATCGTCTGCGCCCAGCTCGGCGAGGTGAACACCGGCGCGTTCGACCCGATCGAACGTATCGTCGCGGTCGTCCGCCAGCATCCCAACATCTGGCTTCACGTCGACGGGGCGTTCGGGCTGTGGGCAGCCGCCAGCCCACGGCTGCGTCACCTCGCGCGCGGCCACGACGGTGCTGATTCGTGGGCGACCGATGCCCACAAATGGCTGAACGTGCCGTACGACTCCGGCGTCGTCTTCGTGCGCGACGCCGCCGCGCACCGGGCCGCGATGGGCGTCGCCGCTGCCTACCTGCCCCCGGCGCCTGGCCAGGAGCGTGATCCGTTCGAGTACGTCCCGGAGATGTCGAAGCGCGCCCGGGCATTCCCGATGTATGCCGCGATCCGATCGCTCGGCGCGAACGGGATCGCCGAGATGGTGGAGCGTTGCTGCGACCTGGCGTCGCGGATGGCCAGGCGACTGGCTAACCACCCCGACGTCCGGATCCTGAACGAAGTCGTGCTCAACCAGGTCCTCGTCGGCGTCGGCGATGCCGCGCTGACGGGCCGATGTCGTCGCCCGCGTCCAGGCGGACGGCACGCTGTGGCTGGGCGGATCGACGTTCCACGGCACCCCGACGATCCGGATCTCGGTCTCGGGCTGGAACACGCGCGAATCAGATATCGATCGATCGGCCGACGCGATACTCGCGGCGCTCGATGCGGCGCGCGCGGCGCGCGGGGGTCAGCCCTGATCTGGGTGGATCGTCACCGAGGTCATCGCGACTGGCTCGTTCGGGAGGTCGCGCGCATCACGCGGTGCGGACACGATCTTGTCGACCACGTCGAGGCCGTTCGTCACGACGCCGAACAGCGTGTAGTTCTTCGGCAGGCGACCGCCGAGATCGTCGGTGCAGATGAAGAACTGGCTGCCGTTGGTGTTTGGGCCTGAGTTGGCCATCGCCAGCGAGCCGCGCTGGTAATCGCCCTTGACCGGCTCGTCCTCGAACTTGTAGCCAGGCCCGCCCGTCCCGACGCGGCCGCGTTCGAGCGACGACTTCTTGCCGTACTGACCGTCGCCGCCCTGGATGACGAAGCCCGGGATGACGCGATGGAAGATCACGTCGTCGTAAAAGCCCTTGTTGGCGAGCTCGATGAAGTTCTGCGCTGCCTTCGGGGCGGACTCGTCGTATAGCTCGATATCGATGTCACCGATCTCGGTCGCGATCGTGGCTCGGGTCATGTGCATACTCCTTCGGCTGTGGATCAGGGTTCGGTGACTGTGACGCGGTCCATGGCCACCGGATCGAGCGCGGTATTCGACCGACCGCCGCCGTTGGGCATCGCGGCGATGGTGTCGACGACGCCCATCCCCGCAGTCACTTCCCCGAGGATGGCATACGGGAACTGGGCGGACGCCAGAGCGGGCTCCGCCGCGTCGTCGAGGACAAGGAAGAATTGGGAGCCTTGCGAATCAGGAGCCGATGTCCGCGCCATGGCGACCGTTCCCCGTCGATAGTTTCCGACCAGTGGCTCGTCGGCGATCGCGTACCCCGGGCCGCCAGTGCCGTTGCCTTCGGGGTCGCCCCCTTGGATCACGAAGCCGGGCACCAGCCGATGGAACACGACGCCGTCATAGAAGCCGCATTCGGCCAGTGCCACGAAATTTCCGACTGCGATCGGGGAGAGGTCCGCTTCGAGCCCGAGGGTGATGGTCCCCTTGACCGTCTCGATCGTCACCGAGCGGGTCTCACCCGCAGGCAGCGCGGCGGGCTGCGCGGTCGGGCAGTCCGTGCCGCCGCCCGCGCCGACCGACGGTGCCGGCGTCGCCACTGAAGGCGGTGCAGAGGCGCCCGGCTGGGCGCTGCACGCGGCGCTCGCGATGACCACGGCGAGCAAGGCGAGCGATCGGACGGGGCGGGGGATCATGCGGCAGCCTCCAAGGCGGCAGGAAGGTCGATGGCACCGGAGAGCAGGGCCTCCCCGAGGATGACGCCGGCGGCGCCGGTCTCGCGCACGCGGCGAAGGCCGTCGAGGTCGCGGACCCCGCCGGCGACGAGGATCTCCGCATCGTACGACCGAACGACGGATCGCACCCGCTCGAGGTCTGGCTGCGTCCCGCCGTGTGCGAGGACGAACCGCGACACACCGGCGCCGGTGAGCTCGCCGACCAGCGCCTCGATCGTCGGTGGCGCCGGCCGTCGCCACGGGAAGGCCGCCAGCCGCTCCGGCCGCGGATCGAGTCCCACCGCCAGCCAGTCGCCGGCGACCGCCAGGCACGCGCGCAGGTCGTCGGCTCGATCGGCGATCGCCGTCGTGAGCACGACCCGGGTCGCGCCGGCCGCGAACGCGAGCTGGATCGCCTCGGCCGAGTCGAGGCCACCCGCGAGCTGCAACGGGACGGCCGAGCGCGACGCGACGGCGCCGACCGCGTCGAGATTGGCTGGCGAACCGCTGCGCGCGCCATCGAAATCAATGAGATGGACCAGCGTCGCGCCCTGCGCCACGAGGCGCTCGACGATCCGCTCGGGTCGATCCGTCGGTGCCCCGATCCCGGCCGACGCGCCCGGCCAGTACACGACCCGCGACCGGCCTCCCTCGAGGTCGAGCGATGGGATGACGAGCACCCGCTCAGGCGCCCTCGCCTGCCAGCAGGCGGCGATGGAAGCTGATCGGCAGCGACCCGTTGCGGAGCAGGGTGTCGTGGAAGGCCCGCAGCGAGAAGGCGTCGCCGAGCCGTCGCTGCTCGCCGGCGCGCAGCTCGAGCAGCAGCGTCCGACCGAGGAGGTACGACAGGGGATAGGTCGGCCGGTACGTGTACCACTCGACCTCGGAGCGGGCGTTGTCGCGCTCGAAGCGGGTCTGCTCCACGAGGAAGTCGACGCCCTCGTCGACCGACAGCTCGCCGCGGTGCATCCGCACGTCGAGGATGATCCGGCACGCCCGCCAGATCGCGTCGGTGTGGAGGATGAGTCGGTAGGGCGGCGCGTCGTCGAAGCCGTGCTCGCGCATCATCAGCTCCGAGTACATCCCCCAGCCCTCGACGAATTCCGGCGCGTCGGCGAGGAGACGCGTCAGCGACGGATGGCGGCGGGCCACATCGAGCTGCAGGTGATGACCCGGGTACGCCTCGTGGATGCTCGTGTTGCTGATGCCGGCATGGTTGTGCTCGCGCAGGGCGTTCACGTTGCCGTGGACCGCCGGCGTGACGATGTAGATGCCCTTCGACTCTTGTCGAACGCCGCCGGCGAGAAGTACGCGGCGAACGGGATGACGTTGCGCAGGTATTCGGGCGTCTCGATGACATCGATCCGCTCGTCGTCGGGCACCGTGACGAGCGAGTGCTCGATCAGGTGGGCGCGGGCCCGACGCATCGCGACCTGGTACTCCTCGAGGGCCTCGGCGAAGGTCGCCGCATGATCGGCCTTGACCCGCTCGATGACATCGGCTTCGTCGGCACCCGGGTCGATCTCGCGCGCGACCGCCTTGCGCGCAGCGCGTTCCTCCGCCAGGCGCTGGTGGCCGAGCTCGAGGATCTCGTCGGCGTCGAGGCCGTCGAACGCGCGGAGCGAAACCATCCGGTCGTGTCGCTCGCGACCGATCGCCCAGTCGTCCGTGCCGGAAGCGAGCGTGCCTTCGAGCCAGGTCGTGAACAGGTCGACGGCGACCGTTCCTGCCTGGGCAGCCCGCTCCAGCCGTCGGAGCTCAGGGCCACCGAGGACGCCCCGGCCGGCGGCGACGAGCTCGTCGAACAACGCCGGCAGCTGACCAGCCGACTCGATCTCGATGCGCTGCCAGAGCCGGACCTGGGGCTCGGACGAGCGGGTGCGCGCCTCCTCGAGATGGCGCGGGATCGCCTCCAGACGGCCGGCGATCGCGTCGAGACGCTCGGCGAGAGGGGCGTGGTCACGCGCGAACAGCAGGAACAGGCCATCGCCGATCGTGTCGAGCGCCAGCGAGCGCCGCTCCCAGACGCGCAGCTCGTCCGCCTCGAAAAGGGAGCGCCGGAGATTGTGGATCTCGAGGTCGCGCTCGAAGCGGACGCTCGCCGACAGCGCGGACGGATCCAGGCCCTCGATCGTCGCGAGGAGCTCCCGGTCGGCGGCGATCTCACCCAGCAGCGTCTCGCGGCCGCCGTCACCGAGCTCGTCGTCGTAGGCGTGGACCCCGAAGTACGTGGCGGCGACGGGGTTGTCGCGCATGAGTCGGCGGAAGCGTTCCTCGACGAGGTCGTAGAAGCGGTCGTCGAGCGGGCCACGATCCGCGGCAGGCGCGGGACGGGGCAGCGCCGGTCCGGTCATGTCGGTCGAGAGGGTCAAGCGGGATGCTCCTGGTGATGCTGCACGGCCGGCGGGGTGGACCGGTCCGCGATGTGGATCGCTGGGTCAGGCCGTCGTCGGGATCCGCTCGGCGGAATCATCCACGGGCGTCACCGGCCGCGTCTCGGCCAGGGCCTCGCGCGCAGCGCGGATGACCGTGTCGATATCCGCCGCCGAGATGTCATGGTGGGTGACGGCCCGCACCTGACCGTGTGCATATTCCACCATCAGCACGTTCCGCGCTGCGAGGCGGTCGAGGAAGCCGCGCCGGTCGCGATCCACCTTGAAGAGCACGAAGTTCGTCAGGACGCGTCCGGGGTCGAGGCGGCCAGGTGACGGCTGGGCGATGCCACCCGGACTCGACACGCCGTTCATGTCGGCGAGTGCCTCGGCCAGGCGGCGCGCGTTCGCGTGATCGTCGGCGAGGCGGTCGATCATGCCGGCCGCTCCGTCCGCCAGGGCCACCAGCCCGGGCGCGGCCAGGACGCCCGGCCTGGCGCATCCCGCCACCGACCATCTTGCGTGCGCGTCGCGCGCGACCGATGAACTCCTTCGACCCGACGACGAGCGAGCCGACGGGACAGCCGAGACCTTTCGACAGGCAGAACGTGACCGACTCCGCCGGATCGGCGAGCTCCCGCGCCGTGACACCTTCCTCACGCTGCGCGACGACGGCGTTCCAGAACCTGGCCCCGTCGATGTGGAGCGGGACGCCATGACGCTGAGCGATCGCCGCGACCTCGCGCTGGTACGCGGGCGTCAGCGGGCGCGCCATCGAATGGGCGTGGGTGTTCTCCAGCGCGACGAGTCCGGACAGCGGCTCGTGGACGTCGTTCGGATCGCGGAATGCGGCGTCGATCTCGGCGGGATCAAGCGTCCCGTCCGCGCGGTCATCGAGCGCCCGCGCGCTCGCGCCGACGATGACGGCATGGCCGGCGGCCTCGTCGATCACGAGGTGGTGCTCGCCACCCGCGATGACCTCCTGGCCGCGCGCCAGGTGGGCCATCATCGACACGAGGTTGCCCATCGTGCCGGTCGCCACGAACAGGCCGGCGTCCTTGCCGAGCAGGTCTGCGGCCCGCTCCTCGAGGGCGATGACGGTGGGGTCGTCGCCGAAGACATCGTCGCCGACCTCGGCCGTCGCCATCGCCCGCCGCATGGCGTCGGTGGGTCGCGAAACGGTGTCGCTCCGAAGGTCGATCACGCGGTCAGGCATGGGCCGCGAGTATAGGCGGGACGTCTGACAAGGCATGGTCCCTCTGCTATAGTCCGGCCTCGCCGCAAGTGGACCCGTGGTGTAGCGGCCCAACATGCCAGCCTGTCACGCTGGAGATCGCCGGTTCGAATCCGGTCGGGTCCGCCACCACTCTCGCATCTCCCTACGCCCCGTCCGCCCGCCCGGACGGGGCGTTCCCTTTGCCTGCATCCGCTGAGCGATCCACGGTGTGCACCCCACGACCGTATCGGAGATCGAGGGAGTTCTCAGCATCGAACTTGTGCGTGTGATGCCCACGATCGAGGCGAAACAGGATGCTCGCCGTCGATCTGGTGCACCCCATGACCAGACTGGAGGGCGAAGAACTCCTCAACCTCCCGAATGGTCACCACGTGCACACGGGTGGACTGGCACGGAAGATGCGCATCCCGTCCTCTGGCAGAATGCCCGCGATGCCGCGGTCCTCGCCGAATCGCCTCCCCGTGCTGGTCATCGCCGGCCTCCTGCTGGTCGGGATCGCCGTCCCGATGAGTGGTAGCGAGCTCGGGTTCGGCGGCACTGCTTCGGTCGCCCCACAGCCGTCGGCGACGCAGCCGGGCGCTTCCGTCGCCACCGCGACGGGCAGTCCGACCGCCGCGCCGACCCCGGTCGCCACGGCTGAGGCGACCCCGGCACCGCCCCCGACGCCGGGCATCGTCCAGACCGCGATCGTGCCGGTCACACAGTTCCGGGGCACGGCCACTGCGACCAACCGCAAGGAGCTCGCCGACGTCCTCGCCGGCTCCAGCAGCAGATACGACGCGCTCACGCTCGTCAGCGACGAGGCGGACGCGATCCTTGCCAAGCTCGGCGTCGACCGCCCGTCCGATCCGGACAGGCTCATCCTGGCCAAGGACGCCGCGACACTGACGCGCGACCTCGCAAGGAACCGCAAGCGCCTGGCGTTCCTGCGCGCCGACGACGTCACCCCGGCGGTCCGCGCACTGGCCTGGGGCGACCGCGCGCTATTCGGCGTCGACCGAGTGACGAAGGCGGACGACTGGAGCCTGCGGGCGGAGCTTCCGGCACGGACCGCCGACGCCGCGTTCGATCCGGCAGCCACCTGGACATTGTTCGCAGGCGGCGACGTCCTGCTCGATCGCGGTGTCTATCAGACGGTGCGCATCAAGGGCAAGGGTGTCGACTTCCCGTTCGATGGCGGGACAGCCGAGATCACCTCACGCTGCAAGGACTGCTCATCGATGGGTTGGGACCTGCCCCGGACCCGACGGACCGGCAACGCCGGAGCCGTCCGGGACGTGATCTCCGGCGCGGACCTGGCCATCGCCAACTTCGAAAACCCGGCGCCCAACCGTTTCCGCTATCACACGAGCGGGACGACGTTCACCGCCGATCCGCGTCTCATCGACGGGTTGGTCAACGCCGGCATCGACTACGTGTCGATCGCCAACAACCACATCGGTGACGCGGGTGACAACGGCATCCTGCAGACGATCTCGAACCTGCGGAAACGCGGCCTGAAGTATTCCGGGGCAGGCAAGGACGTGTCCGCGGCGCGCGCGCCGGCGATGCTCGAGGCGAACGGCACGACGGTCGCCGTGCTCGCCTTCGATGCCATCGACAAGGGCGACTACGCCGGACGGAACGAACCCGGCAGCTCGGCGCTCACCCTGCGGCGGGTCGAGACCGGCATCACCGCAGCGCGCGAGGCGGGCGCCGATGTCGTCATCGTCTTCCCACACTGGGGCGTCGAGTACCGCTCGAAGCCGTTCGCGCGCCAGCAGGAGCTGGCCCGCCAGATCGTCGATGCCGGGGCCGACATGATCATCGGCAACCACGCCCATTACGCGGCGGCGATGGAGGTCTACAAGGGCAAGCCGATCTGGTACGCGCTCGGCAACTTCGTGTTCGACCAGACGTGGTCCGAGTTCACGATGGAAGGCATCACTCTCGAGCTGACCTTCCAGGGCGCCGAGCTGCTCCAGGTCCGCATGCGGCCGCACATCATCCTCGACAAGGCGCAGCCCAACTTCATGGACCCTGCCGGCAGCGGCAAGATCGTCATGGGCCAGGTGTTCGACGCGTCGCGGGGCCTGCTGCCCTACTGAGGCGGTCTCAGACCAGGCCGGCGAACAGGTCGTCCTCGGGCTTGGCTGTCTCCACGGTCGACTCGCGGAGGATGTACGCCTCCTTCGACCACTGTTCGCGCCAGCCATCGAGCCCGAACGCCATGAAGAACGAAGTCCTCGGCGATCTGCGTGACGTGCTCGCGCATCGCGTTCCACTTGCGCTCGACCGGGTCGCCCGAGATGTCGACCCAGGTCGTGATCGACTCGTCCGGCACGAGCATCCGCGCCTGGAACGCCTCGAACTCGGCGAGCTGCTCGGGCGTGGCATCGGGCGGCGGCGCCCACGGATTCGGCTTGTCGAGCTCGGTCATGCGGTCGCGGATCGCGGTCCGGACCGACGCCGGGATCGCCTGCTCGTACAGCTTCGACGGCGTCCACGGGGCGAGCCCGCCCTCATCGGCTGCCGGTCCGGTCCCGCCGTGCTCGGGCGCCAGCTGCTCCGGGTACCAGGCCGCGTCACCCGCTCGCGGGTACGCCCGCACCGTCACGTCGTGGGTGCGGATGTGGTCGGGGTGGCCGTAGCCGCCGAAGTCGTTGTAGGTCGTGATCACGTCGGGCTGGTAGCGGCGGATCAGCCAGACGAGACGCTTGGCGGCTTCATCGATGTCGGCTTGCCAGAACGAACGAGGGTCCTGGTTGCCGGCCCGACCCATCATGTCCGAGTCGTGGTAGCCGAGGTTCTCCCACTCGGTGACCCCGAGCACGCCCATGGCCCGTTCGAGCTCGCCCGCGCGGATCTCCCCGAGGCGGCGGTGGTTGTCCGGGGTGTCCATGTCCTTGACGACGATCTCGCCCATCTCGCCCCGGGTGCACGTGACGAGCACGACCCGTCGGCCGGCGGCGACCGCTTTCGCCATCGTGCCCCCGGTGCCGATGGTTTCGTCGTCCGGGTGGGCATGGACCGTCATCAGGGTCGGGACATGGGTGTCGCTCATGCCCGGATGCTAGCGCGGAACGGGGAGCTGGTACTTTCGGGCTACGCCGACGTGGGACGTGCGGCGGCGCACCGGTGCCGCCCGTCACCGAGCACATGACGGAAGTACCTCCGGGTCAGGGTGCCCGACCAGGGGCACCGCCACGATGGCCCCATGATCCACAGTTTCGGTCGACGTCTCTCGCTCTTCTTCGATGGCACAGCCGACGCGGCCGACGACTCGGAAGGTGGGCACCCGGGCGCGGCCGTCCTCCATCCGATGGTCGACTTCGTCGCATACGCAGGGGACTGCACGCTGTCTGGTCGCATCCGCCTGCGAGCGGAGCGCCTGACCGACATGCTCAACGACCATGAGGAGCTGGAGCTCATCGACGTGATGGTCCAGTCCCTCGCCGAGCCGGGCGTCGTCGAGGTCAAGGAAGTCGTCGTGCCACGCGACGAGCTCCTGCTCGTCCACGCGACCGGGCCTCGCGGGGACCTGGCCCGCCGGACCCGCACCCGCCAGACGTCGGTCGCGGTCGCGATCGGGCCGTACACGGTCCGCGGCAACCTGCACACCGCGCCGTTCGTCGATGCCATGACCGCGCTCCATCGCCGCAGCGCCATGGTGCCGCTGACCGATGCGGTCCTCGACTATCAGATGGGTGGCGACTGGCACCGCCAGCGCCTGGGCACGTTGATCGTCAATCGGGCCGGCATCGACCACATCATCGAAGCCGTGGAGCGCGACAGTCCGGACCGCGGCGACGCGCCGTCCGACGAGCCGAGCCTCGTCGCCCGGGATTTCGCCGGGGCCATCCTGACGGGCTCGACGCCCTCCTCGTAAGGCGGCCCGGCGGCGCTACCATCGCCGCCATGCCGGTCCAGCCCACAGCCAACTCGGGTCCGTTGTCGGGGACCCGGATCATCGACCTGTCGACGGTGCTCGCCGGGCCGTACGCCACGATGATCCTTGCCGATCTGGGCGCGGACGTCATCAAGATCGAACCGCCCGATGGCGACGCCACGCGCGGGTGGGGACCGCCGTGGGTCGGCGATCTCGAACGAGGGACGCGGACCGCCGCCTACTTCCTTGCCGTGAACCGCAACAAGCGCGCCGTCCGGCTCGACCTGAAGACCCCCACGGGCGGTGACGTCCTGCGGCGGCTGCTCGCCGACGCTGACGTCCTCGTCGAGAACTTCCGCCCCGGGGCGCTAGACCGGCTCGGGTTCGACGACGACACCCTGCGAGCCATCAATCCGGCCCTCGTCCACCTCGCGATCAGCGGCTATGGACGGACCGGTCCCGCGGAAGACCGGCCCGGCTACGACTTCGTCATCCAGGCCGTCGGTGGCCTGATGTCGATCACCGGAGACGCCGACGAGGACGGCGGGCGGCCCATCAAGGTCGGCGTGGCGATCAGCGACATCGTCACCGGGTTGTATGGGGCGATCGGCATCCTGGCCGCCCTCCTCGCCCGCACCGACAGCCGGCCAGCGCGTCGACGTGTCGTTGCTCGGGTCGACGCTGGCGGTCCTCGTGAACCAGGCCCAGAACGCGTTCGTGACCGGGCGCTCGCCCGGCCGGCGCGGCAACGCCCACCCGAACATCGTCCCGTACGAGACGTTCTCGACCGCAGATGGCGAGCTGGCCGTGGCTGTCGGGTCGGAGCGGCAGTGGCCGCGGTTCTGCGAGGCGCTCGGCCTGCCTGACCTCGCCGAGGACCCACGGTTCGCCACCAACGGTGACCGCGTCGAGCACCGCGATGCGCTGCGCCCGCTCATCGCCGCGCGCCTGGCCAGCCGGCCGACGGCCGCGTGGGCCGCCGCTCTCGACGCCGCCGAGGTGCCGAACGGCGCGATCGCCGAGATCGGGGATGCGTTCGACTCGCCGGAGGCCGCCGCGCTCGGGATGTCGGTCGAGATCGAGCACCCGGCGCTCGGCGTGCTCCGCCAGGTCGGGATCCCGATCGCGTTCGAGACGACACCCGGCGCGATCCGGTCCGCCCCGCCGCTCCTTGGCGAGCACACGGACGAGGTCCTCGCGGAGGCGGGCTTCGACCCGTCCGAGATCGCAGCACTGCGCAGCAACGGCGTCATCTAGCCGACGAGGTCCCCGGATCCGGCCGTGCAGACCTGCACGCGACCGGGTCGTCGGCGTCCCGCCCGCTGCTAGACTCGGGCCGCCCTGACCCCCAGTCACGCGGAGGCCCGCCCGAACATGACCGATGAACGCGAGCGCTGGGCGCTGATCCTCGGCGCGTCGTCCGGCATGGGCGAGGCGACGGCGCTGACACTCGCCAAGGCCGGCTACAGGATCCTTGGGATCCACCTCGATTTCCGCGCCGCCCTGGCCCATGTCGAAGAGGTCAAGGCCGGCATCGAAGCGGCCGGCTCCGAAGCTCTCTATATCAATATGAATGCGGCCGACGACGAGAAGCGCGCCGCGGCGCTCGAGACACTGCGCGAGCGCTTCGAGCGCTCGCGCGCCGAGGGCCGCGATCCGTATGTCCGGGTCGTCATGCACTCGCTCGCCTTCGGCTCGCTCGTGCCGTTCCTGGCCGAGGACCCGAAGGCCGCGGTCGATCGCAAGAAGATGGAGATGACCCAGGACGTCATGGCCAACAGCCTCGTCTACTGGGTCCAGGACCTGTGGCGCGGCGGGTTCCTCGGCAAGGGCTCGAAGATCTACGCGATGACGTCGGAAGGTTCGACCCGGGTCGTGCCGTCGTACGGCGTGGTGTCGTCGGCCAAGGCGGCCCTCGAGTCGCACATCCGCCAGCTCGCGATGGAGCTGGCCCGGCAGAACACCGGCGCGACCGCGAACTGCATCCGGGCGGGCGTGACGGTGACCCCGGCGCTGCTCAAGATCCCAGAGTCGCAGACCATGATCGACATCACGATGAAGCGGAACCCGACCGGCCGGATGACCACGCCGCAGGACGTGGCGAACGCCATCCTCGCCCTGTCCGGGGAAGGCACCGACTTCATCAACGGCGACATCATCAGCGTCGACGGCGGCGAGTTCATCACCGGCTCGTGACCGGGTCCGGCGCCCGGCGGGGTACCCGTCAGGCCCTGGCGGGGACCTCCCGACGCCGGCGGCGCAGCCCGCGCGTCCGTGGCGAGAACAGCAGCGCGATGACGAAGCACAGGGTCTCGACCAGCACGATCGTGGCGCCCGATGCGACGTTCAGGTAGTAGCTCAGGTACAGCCCGACGATCGCGGAGAGGACCGCCACGGCGATCGCGACACGCACGAGATCCCAGAACCGATCGACCAGCAGCTGGGCGGTCGCGGCCGGGGTCACCAGCATCGCGACGACCATGATGATCCCGACCGTCTGGATGCTGACGACGATCGTGACCCCGATGAGACCGAGCATGAGGTAGTCGAGCATCTCGACGGGCAGGCCGGACGCCGCCGCCCCGGCCGGGTCGAACGACGCGTACAGGAACTCCTTGCGCAGCAGGAACACGACGACGAGGACGATCAGCCCGAGCACGGTCACCTGGACGATGTCCCCGAACGAGATCCCGAGCACGTTGCCCAGCAGGTAGCTGAACAGGTCGGCCACGTAGTCGTCGATCGAGCTGAAGAGCGCGATGCCGAGCGCGAACATCCCGGCGAACAGCACGCCGACCGCGGTATCGAACCGCAGCCCGCCGCGGCGCGCGACCCAGCCGATGGCCAGCGCGGTCGCGACCGCCGCGATCGCTCCGCCGATGTACAGCGGGATGCCGAGCAGGAACGCGATGACGAGGCCGGGGAATGCCGCGTGGCTCACCGCGTCGCCGATGAAGGCCAGACCGCGCAGCACGACGAAAGCGCCCATCACCGCGCAGACGATCCCGACCAGGATCGCGGCGACCAGGCCGCGCTGCATGAACCCGAAGCGCATCGGGTCGAGGAAGAACTCCAGCACGCTCACCGGCGGCCCTCGTGGAAGTGGCGCTCGCCGGCCGGGGCATCGTCGTGGTGGTGGGCGTCGTCGATGATCCCTTCGCCCTCCGGCAGCACGACGACGTGGCCGCCGTAGGTCGTGCGCAACAGCTCGCGATCCATCACCAGGGTCGACGGACCGATCGCCACGACGCGGCCGTTGACGAGAGCGACCTCGTGGAAATGCTGCGCAGCCGCAGCGAGGTCGTGGGTGCTGGCGATGACCGTCCGCCCGGCGGCGGCCTCTCGCCTCGAGGACCTCCATCAGGTCCTCCTCGGTCGTGGCGTCGACGCCCGTGACCGGTTCGTCGAGCAGGTACAGGTCCGGCTTGGCCGCGAGGGCCCGGCCGAGGAACACGCGCCGGCGTTGGCCGCCCGAGAGGGAGCCGACCTGGCGTCGATCCTCACCGGCCATGCCGACGGTCTGGAGGGCCTCCTGGACAGCCTGCCGATCGGCTGCCGACGGCGATCGGCCGAACCCGATGAGAGGCACGCGACCCATCATCACCACGTCGCCCACCGTGACCGGGAACGCCCAGTCGACGAGCTCGGCCTGCGGCACATAGGCGATCCGCCGCGCCTCGCGGCCGGGCGGGCCGCCGAGCACCTCGATCGAGCCCGTGACCGGTTCGATGAGCCCGGCGATCGCCTTGAGGAGCGTGCTCTTGCCCGCCCCGTTCGGCCCGATGACCGCGAGCAGCGACCCGGCCCGGATCTCGAGATCGACGTCCTCGAGGGCGATCCGGTCGCCGTACGCCACGGTCACGTCGTGGAAGGCGACGGTCACGACCGAGGGCGCGGACTCCCGGACCGCGTCGAGGGCGCTGGTCATTTCAGGGCTTTCACGATCTCGTCAACGTCCCAGGTCATCAGTCCGATGTAGGTATCTGCCGGTGCTGGACCGAGGGAATCGTTATACAGGGTCGTGACCACCTTGGTGATGCCCGCCTCGTCGGCGAGCGTCTGTGCGAGCTTCGGATCGAACTGCGCCTCCGAGAACACCGCCGTGACGCCGGCCTCCTTGATGGTCCGGACGAGAGCGGCAAGATCGGCCGCCGACGGCTCCTGACCCGGGTTCTCGAGGATCACGCCGACCAGCTCGAAGTCGTAATGCGCCGCGAAGTACGGGAAGGCGTCGTGGAAGGTGACGAGCTTGCGATGCTCGGCCGGGATGACGGCCAGCTTCGTGCGGTTCGTCTCGTCGAGTGCGCGGAGCGAGGCGGCATACGCCGTCGCCGACGCTTCGATGTCGGTCTTGGCCGCGGGGATGAGCCGCGTCGAGGGTGTCGCGGATGGCCGGGACGTAGTACTGCTCGACCAACGACGGGTCGAGCCAGAAATGGGGGTTCTCCTCGCCGTCGATCGTGATGGTCGGGATGCCGTCGCCGAGGACGAGCCGCTCGGCCGTCGCGCTCCCGGCGGCGTCGATGATGCCGGTCAGGAAGTCATCGAGCCCGACGCCGTTCGAGACGATGAGCTCCGCCTCGGAGATCTTGCGGGCGTCCTCGGGACGCGGCTCGTAGTCCTCGGGACCGGACCCGGCAGGCACGATCGAGTCGACCGTCACGTGAGCGCCGCCGATGGCGCTGACGATGTCCGCGAACACGGTCGTCGTCGCGACGACGCGAAGCGCGTCGGCGGCCGGAGCCTGTGAGGCCGTCCCGGGCGAACACGCCGCGAGGACAAGGGCGATCGACGCCAGCGCGGCGAAGAACGGCCTCGAACTGATATCCAGTCCCAGTGTCGGTCGTGCCTCGGTCACTGGGCGGTCTTGCAGTCCGGGCAGACGCCGAACAGCTCGAGCCGGTGGTCGTCGATCCGGTAGCCGGTCCGACGTTCGATGTCACGGACGACGGCTCGCCAGCCGGCGTCGTCGATGTCGCGACTCGCGCCGCAGTTCGAGCACACGACATGGTGGTGGTGCGCTCGCTCGCAGGCGACGTAGGCGTGGTCACCCGTGGGCAGGTCGAGCCGCTCCACCGCCTGGAGATCCACCAGGACGTCCAGTGTCCGGAAGATCGTCGCGCGGCCGATCCCGAGACGTCGAGCTCGGGCATCGGCCACGAGGTCGGCGGCCGTGAAATGGCCGTTGCGCGCGGCGATCAGGTCGGCGATCGAGCGACGCGCCTCGGTCAGGCGATAGCCGGCCTCGTCGAGCGCGTCCTGGACTGCGGTCGAGTCGGTCATGGCGCGAGATGATACTGAGTCTCAGTTACTGTGTCCAATGGCACCACGATGGGTACCGGTTTGCGCGGGACCATCGTCCGACTGCGATTCGCACCGGACCGACGCAGACTGGGCACGTCATGACCATCGACGCGCTCCACGGTCCTCTCGAACGGGGCCGCGACTCGTCGCCCGAGTCCGTCGCGATCGGTGTCGCCGACGCGAACATCTTCCTCTGCCCGCGATGCTCCCGGCCGCTGGCCGTGGGTGTCGCACGCTGCGCCGGGTGCGGAACGCGCCTGGTAGCGGGCGTCCCGCTTCTGAAGGTCAGCGGGTTCGTCGCACTCGGGCTCGTCGCCGGCCTCACCGTCGGCGGCGGCATCGTCGCCGTGGCGATGGGCGGGGGTCTGCCAGCCGCGGTCCCGATCGTCCAGCCGCCGGTCGCCGTGGTCCCGTCGGCGGCACCGGCCCCGTCCGCCGCGCCGGTCGTCACCGCCGCGCCGCCTCCGGTCGCCCCGCTCGTGCCAGCCGCAGCCCTGTCCGCGCTCCGTCAATCGACCGTCGTGAACCAGCGCCTCCTGGCCGATGCCGACCTGCTGGCGACCGCGCTCGGCGCGACGAAGCCGTCATCCGCAGAGATCGCCCCGATCCTGCGCGGCCTCGCATCGACCGCATCCTTCGGCGACCGACTCGCGCCTGCGGTCGCCAAATGGGATGACGGCAACGCCGTCTCGGTGGCGCTGGGCGCCTTCTACGCCTCGATCGGCCGCATCGCCGACGAGGGCCTGTCGGCCGCGCTGACGAACGAGCGAGCCTACGTCGACGCCGGTCGGCAGATGCTCGCGCTCATGGACGGACTGACCGACCTGGACGCAGCTTCGCGTGGCCTCGCCGCGAGCGCCGACCTGGAGCTGCCGCCCCTCGTCCCCGCCTCCCGATAGGTCTCAGGGCGCGACGCCGGCCGGCCCGTAGCCGGTCAGCTCCACATAGGCCTCGCCGGTCAACTGCGCGGACCCACGACGCGCGCTGACGATCTGTGACCCCTCCCAGTACACGACGCCCGTCGACGGGCGGGTGTCGAGCTCCTGCGCCGCGACCGTCGGCTCGAGGTCGATCGTGAGTCGCTCGCCGGGGATCGCGATCGACCAGCCCGCGGGATAGGTCGCCCCGGTCGTCGGGCTCGTCCACTGCCGGGTCGCTGTCACGGTGAACGCGTCGCGCTCGAGATGACGCGTCGCCCCGTGCGCGTCCACGATCGTGCCGTAGACCAGCGGATAGGACCCGTCTGCGTCGCGCACCAGCGACAGCGTCAGGTCGGTGCCGTCCTCGAGGTTGACGGCGAACCAGTCCCAGCCTCCGCCGCCGACGCTGATGAAATCGCCCCACTGATGGTCGAACCAGGCGTCGCCGACGACGCGATACGTCGATCCGCCCAGCAGCAGCGAGCCCTCGGCCGCCATCGATGTCCGCGAGTAGTAATACGAGCTGCCGGCGGGCCCGAAGTCGATCCAGCCGTCTCGGTCATGGAGCGCGGCTGGTTTCCGGCTCGCGAGGCGCAGGCTGAGGTCGAGGGCCGGGACGCCGGCGACCGCCGCCTCCACGGGCGACAGTGCCGCCCGCAGGTCGTCCCTGCCGTTCGCCCCGGCCATCTGCCACGCCGGTCCATCGAGCGCGACGGGATTCGTGGGATCGCCGCCGGTGAGGATGAGGTCGAAGCCAGTCGGTGAACCGTCGGTCCGCCGCGGCGATCGGTCGACCTGCGGGCCGATCTCGACGCGCTGCGAGTAATGGAATGACTCGCCGGTCTCGTCGGTGATCGCGAGGTGGGAGAGCCACAACGGTGGGAACGAGCCGCGTTCGGCGCGGAAGATCACGAACTGGAAGCCGAATCGGTGGGCGACCGACAGACCTTCGTCCGTGCCGCCAACGAGGTGCCCGGTGTAGTACCACCACTCGGTCAGCCGGTCGTGCGGACCGTCGTCCCGTGGCAGGACCACGGGGAGCGGATCGGCGGGCGGGCTCGGTCGTGGCGCTCGGTGGCACGATCGACGGGCGCGGCGCCGGCGGGTTGGCGAGGATCGGCGAGCCGCTCGCGACGCAGCCCGCGACCACGGCGGCTGCCACGAACAACGCGGCGAGTCGTTTCATCGAGCCGCCGCCGCTTCGGCCTCGGCCTCGGACGCGGGCAGGCGGTTGGCCACGAACCGCTCCAGCGAGGCAGGCATCCACCAGTTCCAGCGACCGAGCAGCTTCATCGTCGACGGCACGAGCAGGGCCCGGACGACCGTCGCGTCGAGCGCCACGGCGATCGCGACGCCGAGCCCGAGCGCCTTGATCAGCACGATGTCGGCGAAGGCGAACGAGCCGGCGACGACCACCACGATCAGCGCCGCCGAGGTCACGATGCGACCGCTCCGCTCGAGGCCGCGGGCGACGGCCTCGGTGTTGTCGCCGGTCGTGTCCCACACCTCCTTCATGCGCGACAGGAGGAAGACCTCGTAGTCCATCGACAGGCCGAACAGCACGCAGAACAGGATCACCGGCTGCGTCGTCTCGACGAACCCGACGGGCTGGAACCCGAGCAGGGCCGACAGGTTGCCGTCCTGGAAGATCCACACGAGGGCGCCGAAGCTCGCGGTGAGCGACAGCGCGTTCAGGATCAGCGCCTTGGCCGGCAGGATCACCGACCGGAGCAGGGCGAACAGCACGATGTACGTCGTCACGATGATGAAGACCGCGGTGCGCGGGAAGTCGGCGGCGACGCCATCGACCACGTCGGCCACGTCGGCCGCGCCACCGCCGACCAGGACCGTCGTGCCGGCGGGTGCCGCGAGCGGCCCGGTGCCGGCGCGCAGGTCGCGGACGAGCGCGCGGCCCTCGTCGCGGTTCGGGCCGAACGGCGTCGTGATCGTGAACGCTGTGAGGTCGCCCTTGGTCGTCGCGCCCAGTGCGATCGCAATGAACCGGTCGCGCGGACCGTTCGGGTCCCCGTACATCAGCTGGTATTGGGAAAGCGTCAGCCTCGGGTCGATGTCGACGAGGCTGTCGACCCGGGTCACGCGCGGGTCGGCCGCGATGCGGCGGCTGTAATCGAACAGCGCCGCCACATTCTCGGCGTCGGTGGCGTTGCCGTTCGTCCGGACCGCGATCGCGATCGGCGCGAACTCGCCTTCCCCGAACGCATCGCGCAGTCGATCGAACGCCGCGCGCGACGGGAGGTCGGCGGGCAGGATGCTCGCGTCCGGCGAGTTGAACCGGACGTGCAGGAACGGCGACCCGAGGAGGAGCAGCAGCCCGAGGGTCGGGATGAGAAAGACCAGGGGTCGCTGCATCACACGACGGGCGAGCCTGGCCCACGGACCCTCGGCGGCCGGCCGCGGCTGCACGCGGCGGATCGCCAGCCGGTCGAGATGCTGGCCGAACAGCGCGAGCAGGGCGGGGAGCAGCGTCAACGCCGCGAGCACAGCGAAGCCGACGACGATGGCTCCAGCGATCCCCACCGACCGAAGGATCATGAACTCGAACAGGACGAGACCGAGCAGGCCGAGCAACACCGTCAGGCCGCTGAAGAACACGGCGCGGCCCGCGGTGGCGACCGTGATCCGGACGGCCTCCTGGACGCGCGTCGGCTCGTCGGCCGGCTGTTTGGCCAGCTCCTCGCGAAAGCGACTCGTGAGCAGGAGCGAGTAATCGACGCCCAGACCGAGCCCGAGCAGCGTCGCGAGGTTGAGGACGAAGATGCTCATCGGTGTGAACGAGGCGGCGACGAAGATCGCCGCCAGAGCGACGAGCACACTCGATCCGCCCACCACGAGCGGGACTCCCGCCGCGACCAGCGAGCCGAAGACCAGCAGCAGGGCGAGCGCCGCGAGCGGCAGCGAGATGACCTCGCTCCGCTGGAGGTCTCGCTCACTCACCTCCTGGACGTCGCCGTAGAACGCCGGCCCGCCCGCGAGTTCGACGGTCAGGCCCGGCGCCTCGTGCAGGCGTTCGCGGAGGATCGGGAGGGCATCGGGCGAGTCGTCGGCCGGCAGGTCGAGCAGGACGATGTCGTACGCGGTGTGGCCATCCGCCGAGACCTGGCGCGGCTGCAGGAGATGCGAGATGACGCGGACGACGTGGGGCGCCGACGGGATATCGCGCATCGCCGCGGCCGCGGCCGCTTCGAATGCCGGACGTACCCGCGGACGAGCTCGTCGCTGTGGAATGCGACGACCAGCGCCGACGGCGGCACGTGGAGCTCCTGCTCGAGCAGCGTCTTCGCGCGCGCGGACTCCAGGTCATCCCGGATGAAGCCGCCGGCCCGCAGCGCGTCGGGGACCTGCGGCGCGAACGGCAGGGCGATCGCGATCAGCACGGCCCACGCGGCCACCACGAGCCGTGCGCGGCGCACGACGAACCGGCCGAGTCGATCGAAGGGAGACATGCGGGGTCATCGTATGGGGGACCCCATCTGCTAGCATCGCTGGCGAGATGCAGCTGTTCCTCGTGGCCTTCCAGCAGCCCATCCCGTTCGGGATCAGCATCGCCGTGGTCACGCTGATGCTCGTGATCGTGCTGAAGGCGGCACTGTCGAGCGAGGGCGGCTCGCGCTGGGTCCGGCGGGTCACCAACCCGAACGCGAAGTTCCTGTTCACACTGCTGTTCATCGTGTGGGCAGTGGGGTTCGGCATCGGGTTGCAGCTCGTGCCCCACGTCGGTGCGAGCACGCCGTATGGCGGCATCGGGCTCATCGCCCTGTTCAGCGGCTTCTTCATCATGATGGGGCTGCTCTGGTCGGTGATCGGGGAGTAACCCCGCCGGTCTCCCGCGCGGAGACCGCGCTCTTCGTCCTCGTCGCGTTCGTCGCGGCCGCGCTCGCCTTCCTCGTCGAACCGCTCGTCGCCAAGTCCCTGCTGCCGACATACGGTGGCAGCAGCGCGGTGTGGACCACGGCCATCGTGTTCTTCCAGACGACGCTGCTCGCCGGGTACGCCTGGACCCATCTCACCCTCAGCATCGCTCGGGTTGCGGCGTCACGCCTGGCTCCAGATCGGTCTCGCGGTCGCCGCGACCGGGGTGCTGCTGACCGCACCCCTGGCAGTGCCGGCGTTCGCTCGCCCGCCCGACGGCGTTGCGACCGGGCTTTGGCTGGCGCTGGTCCTGGCCGCCGTCGTCGGGTTGCCGTTCTTCGTCCTCGCGACCGCGAGCCCGACCACGCAACGCTGGTTCGCGGCGGTCCCCGGGGCCAGCGAGCCGTACCGGCTGTTCGCGGCCTCGAATGCGGGCAGCCTGATCGGCCTCATCGCGTACCCGACCCTCGTCGAGCCGAACCTCGACCTGCCCGACCAGGCTCGGTGGTGGTCGATCGGCTTCGCGGTCTTCGCGGCTGGGACGGTGGCGCTCGCGCTCATCGTCCGGCGATCCGGCCACCTGTCGCGGGACGACGTCGCCGCCACGGAGCCCCGGCCTGTCGCCCGCCGACGTGCGATGTGGGTGCTCCTGGCGGCCGTGCCGGCGGCATTGCTCATCGGCGTCACGACGGACATCTCGACCGACATCGCCGCCGTCCCGTTCCTGTGGGTCGTCCCGCTGACGATCTACCTCGCCACGCTGATCCTCGCCTACCTGCGCCCCGAGCCGATCGGCCGGCGCCTCGGGTCGGTCGTGCTCCCGGTCCTCGCTCTCGCGGTTGCCCTGCGGGCGATCGGAGCCATCGATCTCTCGCTGTGGCAGTCGATCGGTCTCCTGCTCGCGACGCTGGCGGCCGCTGGACTCGCGCTCCACGGCCGACTCGCCGCCGACCGACCGTCGCCGGTCTACCTGACGTCGTACTCGCTGCATGTCGCCCTGGGTGGCGCGCTCGGCGGCGTCCTGACGGGGATCGTCGCGCCGCTCGTCTTCCGCGTCCCGGTCGAGGGACTTCTCGTCATCGCCGCGGCGGTGGTGATGGTCGCCGGGAGCGGCTGGCTCCGGCTCGCCAGCATCCCGCCACTGGTCGCGGTTCTCGTCGCGGTGGCGTGGAGCCTGATCGGCTCACCCGACACGATCCGGGCTGACCGCAGCTTCTATGGCGTCTACCGCGTCGACGAGCCGCGGCCCGGCCTCCACGTCCTCGTCTCGGGCACGACGATCCACGGCCGCGAGACCTTCGACGGACCGCTGGCCGGCGAGCCGCTCAGCTACTACCACCGAGCCGGGCCATTGGGCGAAGTCATCGAGTCGATGCAGGCGGAGCTGCCGGCGATGCGGTTCGGCGCGGTCGGGCTCGGGGCCGGCGCGATCGCGGCGTACGGCCGACCGACTGACACCTATCGGATCGCGGAGATCGACCCGACCGTGGTCGAGATCGCGCGCGACCCGGCGAGCTTCACGTTCCTCGCGGACTCGGCGGCGACGATCGATGTCGTCGTCGGCGACGGCCGGCTCGACCTCGAGACCGTGGCACCGGGATCGTTCGACCTGCTCGTCCTCGACGCGTTCTCGTCGGACACCGTGCCGGTCCACCTGCTGACCGTCGAGTCGTTCGCGACCTCGATGCGCACCCTGGCGCCCCGCGGCGTCATCGCGGTCCACATCTCGAACCGCTTCATCGATCTCGAGCCCGTCGTCGCCGCGGCGGCGCGCGACCTCGGGTTCGTCGCGATCATCGGCAGCGACCTGCCGCCGCCCGAGCTCTCCGACCTCGCCGACGCCTCGCAGTGGGTCGTGGTCGGTCGCTCGTTCGCCGACCTCGCCGGCCTCGTCGAGGGCGATCGATGGCGGACCGCGCACGCCGACGGCCGGCGCGCGTGGACGGATCGGTACAGCGATCTGCTGGGCGCGCTACGAGACTGATTCCAGGTCAGCTCCAGAACTCGTCGCCAGCGTACGCGTCCCCGGGGTGGAACCACGACTCGGTGACCTTGCCGCCCTGCACATGGAAGACCTGCGCCCCGCTGTCATTCAGGGTCTTCCCCTCACGCTCCCCGGTCACCTTGACCAGTGCGACGACGTGCTCGTCGTTCGCCAGCACGTCGTGGATGTCGACGCGAAAAGTCCCCCCGGCCCGCTCCGCGAGCTGCGCGAAGAACCCGAGGACCTCGTCTTTGCCCTTGTAGTCCCCCGTGATCGGGCTGCGTCCACCGACGTGCCATACGAGGTCGTCGGCGAAGAGCTCCCCTAGCGTCGCCACGTCTCCGGTCCCGAACGCGGCATAGCCGCGACGGACGAGATCCTCGTTCGGATGCGCCATGTCTGCGCTCCTCCCACTGATTCGGACTGCGACGGACAGTTCATCTTGCTGCCGCAGGAGAGCTTTGGCAATGCTCGACGGGCTCTGCGTGGGACCATCGGGCGCTGGACCGGCGTGACGGCCCGGCGCTATCATCCGGCGACTTGCAGAGTGCATAGACTTTATGCGTTGCAGCCCGGAGGCCAGCTCGCTTGGACGCTCACGAGATCAAGACCGCGGTCGCACACCAGGATGCCGCGCGCGTCGCCGCCGAGGCGCCGTTCGTCAACCTGACCGACCCGGCTCGAGCGCTCGGTCCGGACGGTCGACCGGCCGTCAGCCGTCGCGCTCCGATCTACGAAGACGTCCCCGACGAGAAGTGGAACGACTGGCGCTGGCAGCTGTCGAACCGGGTCAACGAGCTCGCCGAGATCGAGCAGATCCTCGAGCTGACCGACGAGGAGCGTGAAGGGCTGTCGGCGACCGACAAGTTCCGCGTCGACATCACGCCGTACTTCATCAGCCTGATCGACCCGAAGGACCCGGACGACCCGATCCGCCGCCAGGTCATCCCGACCGGCCGCGAGCACGAGGCCTTCACCGCGATGATGGAGGACTCGCTCGCCGAGGACCGCCATTCGCCGGTGCCGGGTCTCGTCCATCGCTATCCCGACCGCGTCCTGATGCTGGTCACGACCCAGTGCGCCTCGTACTGCCGCTACTGCACGCGGTCGCGGATCGTCGGCGACCCGACGCAGAACTTCAACCGCAAGGACCACGAGGCGCAGCTCGACTACCTGCGTCGGACGCCGCAGGTCCGCGACGTCCTGATCTCCGGCGGCGACGGGCTGACGCTCGCACCGAAGCTGTTCGAGTCGATCCTGCGCGGGCTGCGCGAGATCCCGCACATCGAGATCATCCGGATCGGGTCGCGGGTGCCGGTCTTCCTGCCGCAGCGGATCGACGACGAGCTGTGCGAGATGCTCGAGAAGTACCACCCGCTGTGGATCAACCTCCACTTCAACCACCCGAACGAGATCACGCCCGAGGTCTCGCGCGCGACCGACAAGCTCACGAAGGCCGGTCTGCCGGTCGGCAACCAGAGCGTGCTGCTCGCCGGCGTCAATGACTGCGTCCATATCCAGCGGGCGCTGGTCCATCAGCTCGTCGCGAACCGGATCCGGCCGTACTACCTCTACCAGTGCGACCTGGTCGAGGGCTCGGGGCATTTCCGGACGCCGGTGGGCAAGGGCCTCGAGATCATGGAGGGGTTGCGCGGACACACGTCCGGCTACGCGGTCCCGACCTACGTCATCGACGCGCCCGGCGGCGGCGGCAAGATCCCGGTCATGCCGAATTACCTGATCTCGTATTCGGACCACAAGGTCGTGCTCCGCAATTACGAGGGCTACATCACGACCTACGAGGAGCCCGAGACCTACCAGAAGCACGACACGGCGGCCTGCCGGTACTGCCAGCACGAGCGGCCCGAGCCCGGCCAGTCCGGCGTGCTCGGCCTGCTCGAGGGCGAGCGGATGTGGATCGAGCCGAAGGGCTTCGAGGAGGTCCACTCGCGCGGCAACACCGAGGCGCATCGACTCCAGGACCCGTCGAAATGGGTGCCATTCGGAGTCGGCGCGATCGAGGGCCAGGCCGGCGCGCCGCTGAAGGTGCTCGAGTCGGGCAATGGCGGCGACCGGGCCGCCGAAGCCGCGACTACGGCCCGGGCGAGGAGCCCCGCCCCCGCGAGGGCGAGCCGACCGCGTCGGCCCACGGGGAGCTGCTCTAGGCCCCTTCAGTCGGTGTGGAAGATCTCGTCGAGAGTCTTCCACCAGGTCCCGGGTTCGCGATCCGGGACGCGGCTCCTGCATCGGGTCGGTCTGCGCCCACCAGCGCTGGGTCTCGGGGTCGGCGGCCATCGCCGCCATGTCGGCCTCGAAGTCGTCGCCGGCGTATTCGAAGTAGGCGAACAGGTCCGTCCCGTCGCGGAAGATCGTGTAGTTCCGGATGTTCGAGCGCCGGATCTGCTCGAGGACGCCCGGCCACGGCGTCCGCGTGGAGCCGCTCGTAGTCATCGATCGGCTCGGGGCGGACGTCGATCCGCTGGCCGAACCGCCGCACGGTCACCGCACCGCGCCGGCGGCTCCAGCCGCGACGCCGCGGCCGCGACCTCGGCCTGCGATGGCCCGCCACTCGTCGCCGTCGGGGAACCGGTAGCGGGCCAGCGACTCCGGTCGCATCTCGGCGCTGTAGCCGGGCGCGTCGGCAGGACGTAGCGCGCGTCGCGGATCACGACGGGATCGAGGAAGTGCTCGTGGAGGTGGTCGACGTACTCGATCATCCGGCCGTCGAGCGAGCCGCTGATCGCGACGTAGTCGATCACGGCCAGGTGCTGGACGAGCTCGCACAGCCCGACGCCGCCGGCATGGGGGCAGACCGGGACGCCGAACTCGGCGGCCATCAGCAGGACCGCGATGACCTCGTTCACGCCCGCCGAGGCGGGCACGCGTCGATCTGGCAGATCGCGATCGCGTCGGCCTGGAACAGCTGCTTGAACATGACCCGGTTGTGGACGTGCTCGCCGGTCGCGACGCGGATCGGCGCGACGGCGCGGGCGATCGCGGCGTGGCCGAGGATGTCGTCCGGGCTGGTCGGCTCCTCGATCCAGTACGGGTCGAACTCCGCGCAGCTCGGCCATCCAGGCGATCGCCTCGTCGACGTCCCAGCGCTGGTTGGCGTCGACCGCCATCATCGCGTCCGGGCCGATCTCCTCGCGGACGATCCGCGCGCGCCGGCGGTCATCCGTCGACGTCCGCCCCGACCTTGAGCTTGAACGTGCGTCCAGCCCTCGGCGAGCGCTTCGCGGCAGAGCCGCCGGATCTTGTCGTCGTCGTAGCCGAGCCAGCCGACCGAGGTCGTGTACGCGGGGTAGCCCGTCCCGCCGGAGCTCGGCCTCTCGCTGCGCGCGGCTGGGGGCGAGCGCGCGCAGTCGCTCGAGGGCCCGCTCCGGCGGCAGGGCGTCGGAGATGTAGCGGAAGTCGACCAGCGCGACGATCTCCTCGGGCGTCATGTCGACGAGGAGCTTCCAGAGCGGCTTGCCGGCGGTCTTCGCGAACAGGTCCCAGACGGCGTTGACGACCGCCGCCGTCGCGAGGTGGATCACGCCCTTCTCCGGGCCGATCCAGCGCAGCTGGCTGTCGCCGACCAGCTGTCGCCAGAAGGCGCCCATGTCGGCGAACAGCTCTCGGTCGAGCGACCGAGCACGAGCGGCCGAGCGCCTCGACGGCGGCGACGACGACCTCGGTCCCGCGGCCGATCGTGAACGTGAGGCCGTGGCCCTCGAGGCCGTCGTCGGCGTCCGTGCGGAGGATCGACGTAGGCGGCCGAGTAGTCCGGATCGAGGTTCATCGCGTCGGAGCCGTCGAGGCTGCGCGACGTCGGGAAGCGGACGTCGACGACGTCGACGGCGATGATCGTCGCCATCGCTCAGCCCTTCAGCGCTCCGACAAGGATGCCGCGCGTAATGAATCGTTCGAGCGCGATCGCCATGACCACCACCGGGGTGATCATGATGATGATCAGGACGGACATCGCCCACCACTGTGGGCCGCGCGTCGCGTTCTGCGCCGCGACCTGGAGCGGCATCGTCTGGGCGTTGGCGCTGGTCAGGACCAGCGCGAGGAGGACTCATTCCAGGCGAAGATCAGGACGATCAGGAACGTCGCGACAAGGCCTGGCATGGAGATCGGCAGGACAATCGACGCAGGATCTGGTAGATCGATGCGCCATCGACAGAAGCCCATACCTCGAGCTCCGCGGAAAGCGAGCGAGGTAATCGCGCATCAGCCAGACGGCGATGGGCAGGTTGACCGCGACGTACGTGATCATCAGCGCCGGCAAGCGTCGAGCGGCCCAACCTGTGCGATAGCACGTAGATCGGGATCACAATCGCCGATCGGCGGGAGGATCCGCTGAGAGATCAGCCAGAAACCGATGTCGCCGTTGGCCAGGCTCGCAGAAAGCGCCGCCCGATGGTCTGGGCCAGCA
>CAWABZ010000011.1:0-168254 GCA_963780425.1 uncultured Chloroflexia bacterium
GCCTTCGGGGACGACTGGTGGCGGAACGGGATCATCTACCAGATCTATCCGCGCAGCTTCGCGGATAGCGACGGCAACGGGCTGGGTGACCTGCCCGGCATCATCGCCAAGCTGGATTACCTGACGGACCTCGGGGTCGACGCCCTGTGGCTCTCGCCGATCTACCCGTCACCGGGTCTCGACGTCGGCTACGACGTCAGCGACCACACGACGGTCGACCCGATCTTCGGGGGCGACGCCGCCTTCGACCGGCTGGTCGACGAGGCCCACCGGCGTGGCATCCGGGTGATCCTCGACCTGGTCATGAACCACACCAGCGACCAGCACGCGTGGTTCCAGTCCAGCCGGGCATCGCGCGACGGCCCGTACGCCGACTGGTACCTGTGGAGGACCCGGCCGGCGAGGACGCCGATGGCTGGCCGCTCCCGCCCAACAACTGGTTGTCGTGGTTCGGCGGGTCGGCGTGGCAATGGGACGAGCACGCGCCGGCAGTTCTACATGCATACGTTCCTGGTCGAGCAGCCCGAGCTGAACTGGCGCAACCCGGCCGTCGAGGCGGCCCAGTTCGCGATGGTCCGCGGCTGGCTGGACCGCGGGGTCGATGGCTTCCGGCTGGACGTTTTCAACGCTTTCCTGAAGCACCCCGAGCTGCTGGCCAACCCCGAGATCGAAGGCGCCACGCTGTGGGCGCGCCAGCAGCACCTGTACGACCGCGACCAGCCCGATTTCCCGGACCTGATCGGTCGATTCCGGGCCATCGTCGATGAGAAGCCGGGCCGGATGTCGGTCGGCGAGCTGTTCGCGAGCGAAGCCGAGCGCGCCGTCGTCCTCACGACCGACCGCCACATGGTGTTCGACTGGGCGCTGCTCGCGGCGCCGTGGTCGGCCGAGGCGTACGGCGACGCGATCTGGCTGCGCGAGAAGATGTTCGGCGACGAGCGCTGGCTCGCCAACGTGCTGTCGAACCACGATCAGGCGCGGCAGGCCACGCGCCTCGCCGCCTCGGCCGGGATCGCCGATACCGACGCGGTCGCTCGTGCAGCCGCCGTCGTCCTCCTGACGATCCGCGGCACGCCGTTCATGTACTACGGCGAGGAGATCGGGCTGGGCGACGTCGCCATCCCGGTCGGACGAGATCATCGACCCACCCGCCCGGCGGGCGCTCGTCGACCCCGACTTCGAGTGGTGGAACCGCGATCAGTGCCGGACGCCGATGCCGTGGACCGCCGAGGCGGGTCACGGCTTCACGACCGGCCCGCCATGGCTCCGCTTCGGTGACGATGCGGCCGATCGCAACGTCGCCACCGAGACGAGCGACCCGGATTCGGTGCTGTCGACCTACCGGCGCCTGATCGCCCTCAGGCGTTCGAGCGCGGCACTCCGGTCGGGCACGCTCCGGCTGGCCCAGACCGAGTCACCGGACGTGCTGGCGTGGCACAGGGAGGCCCCAGGCGAGCGCTTGCTGATCGTCGCCAACTTCGCCGATGAGCCGCGCGCCACCCACCTCCCGGACGAGGACGCGAGCTATCGGGCCATCGGTGGGTCCCATGCCGACCCGACGGCACCGGCCGACGACGGCTCACTGTCCCTGCGGCCACTCGAGGCTGTCGTCCTCCGCGCCGACTGAGACGGCCCCGTCGCGCTGCTACGATTACCCGACGACGCCGCTCGACGGCAAATCCCCGGGGAGGTCACTCGTGCCGCTCGATTTCCTCAAGCGCAAGAACGTTCCGGAGCCAGGCGCGCCGCAACCCGCGACGCAGGGGCCGACGGGCTCCATCGTCATGCCCGAGGAGGTCGTCGCCCAGGACTTCCAGCTGAAGCTGTACTACGCCGGGAAGACCAGCGAAGGCGTGCGGATGAAGGCCGGACCGCAGGCGATGGCCGAGCTGCCCTCGATGCTGGTCGGGCTGGCCAAGGCGGAGATCGAGGTCGTCGAGCCGCTGCCCATCGAGTTCAGCCAGGCCACCCCGACGATCGCCCGCCCGTCCGAGGCGATGCAGTGGCTCAACGCGCACCACATCCACTCGCCGATCACGCGCCATGCCCTCGTCGTACTGGAGTCGATCGACGCGGTCGACCTGGCCTTCGATACCTTCGTGTGCTCCTTGCTCGACGGCGAGATCGACACGAGCGGCTACCCGGAATACAACGCGGTCGTCGGCGGGGTCGCCGCTCACTGGGACGAGGCGACCGGCGACATGATCTGCCGGGCCGTCGTGGGCTGGGGCGGTCGGGGGGTCCGCGGCGATACGGACCGGATCGGCAACAAGCTGCTCGCCGGGATCCTGACGAACATCCTGGCCAACCAGCATGCGGTCGGGCTGACGGCGATCGAGCGACCTGTGCCCGCCGCGGGTCGTGGCGGCCTCGTCTGCGCGCATTGCGGGTTCGCGTCGGCCCACGAGCGGGCCTTCTATTGCCCGAAGTGCGGCATGCGCCTGCTCCGCGGCTGACCTCCCGCCCGGAGATGCCTCTCTACGACTACGACTGTTCCGCGTGCGGGCGACGGTTCGAGGCGATCCATGGCGTGCACGAAGACCCGCCGGCGGCGTGCCCGTTGTGCGGATCGGGCCCCGTCCGCAAGGCGATCAGCGCTCCCGCGTTCCATTTCAAGGGCTCGGGCTGGGCCAAGAAGGAGCGCCGCACGACTGCGCCCTCGACCAAGGAGTCGTCCTCGGACGGGGCGGAGAGCGGCTCGAGCTCGACCGACGACGCAGGCGCCCCGGCGAAGGCTGACGGCGAGTCGACCTCGCCGTCGACCGCCTCGAAGACGACCCCGTCGTCGACGAAGACAACCGACTGATCCGATGCCGTCGGGCGCGGACTGGATCACGCTCAACGAGGCACAGGCGATCCTGGCCGCCGCCAACGTCCACTTCACGACTGCGACGATCGGCGGTTGGGCACGGGACGGCAAGCTGCAGAGCATCAAGCTCGGTGGTCGCAGGTTCGTGCGCCGTGGCGAGATCCGGAAACTGATCGCCGCACCGCGGCGGGTCCCGGCAGACGCGGTCCAGCCGGCGCTCTTCGAGGACTGGCGCGACTGAGCGCGCGATCGATGGATATCGCCAAGATCCTGGAGAAGGTCCTCGATGAGCCGCGGGTGGCGGAGGTTCGACGGGTCCTGGACGTCTATGGACGAGCGCCCGGCGGTCTCCTGGCGAACGGTCTCGCGTTTTCGGCGCTCTTCGCGGTCGTTCCGATCGCGCTGGTCACGCTCGGCGTGGCGGGCCTCCTCGTCGACAACCCGGCTGTCCAGGAGCAGCTCGCCCAGGCGCTCGGTGCCGTCGTGCCGCCCCTGGCCGAGCTGATCGACCAGGCCCTGGTCGCCATGGCCCAGGGCGCCGCGATCACCTCGATCATCGGCGTGCTCGGGCTGATCTGGACGGTCAGCCAGTTCTACGTGACCATCGACGTGGCCTTCGCGCGGATCTTCACCGATCGACCGGAGCGGGACGTGCTGCGCCGGACGGCACGCGGCTTCGTGTGGGTCGCCGGGCTCGTCGGGGTCGTCGTCGCGCTGATCGTCGCCGGGTCGCTGGCCGCGGCAGCGGAGGCACTGCTCCCGACGACGACCACGGCGATCACCGTGATCGGTCGCGTCGTCACGTCGCCGCCGGTCGTCATCCTGGTGACCGTCGGCGTGGTCCTTGTCATCTACAGGATCGTCCCGCCGCGGTCGCCGTCACTGCGATCGGCCGTGGTCCCTGCGATCGTGGCCGGGCTCGGGATCTACCTGCTGAGCCAGGTCTTCCTGTTCGTCGCCCCGCGGATCGTCGGGGTCGCCGCGCTCGCGGGTTCGCTGGCCACGGCATTCATCGCGCTCGCATGGCTGTCGTTCTCGTTCCAGATCCTGCTCGTCGGAGCCGCCTGGGTGCGGGTCCGGGACGACTCGGAGACCGCGGCGGAAGAATCTGCCGAGGAGGAGTCAGCCCTGCCTGGCCCCGCAGCGCCGGCAGAACCTGGCATTGGCGGAGAGTGACAACCCGCAGCTGACGCACGGTTGCACGCCGCCCATGACCTTCGGGCTCGCCGCGGGTCCGACGGTGGCGACCTCGCGTGCCGATTCGGCCCAGAGCGCTTCCATGCCGCCGCTCGCTGCGGCCGGACGCCCAAGGAACGGGAGACCGTCCGCCGACGACGGGCGCGGCCACTCCGGCTGCGCGGGCCACTGTGGTTCGGCGGTGGCCGCGATCGTATCGGGCGGCGCGCTCGGCGCTGGCGGGCTCGATGCGGGGACCTGATCCGAGGTCGGCGCTTCGGGGGCGACGATCTGCCACGTCGGCTGGAACACGAGGTCGTCGCGTGCTTCGCCCTCTGCAGCGGCGGCGGCTGCCCGCGGCTGCGGCGGCAATAGCGGCTGCTTCCTCGTCGACTCTTGCCTGGGCGGCGGCGGCTTCCTCGGCCCTGGCTTGCGCGGCAGCGGCTTCGGCCGCTTGCTGGGCCATGGCCTGGGCGGCCTCGGCTTCGGCCGCTTCCCGTGCCCTGGCCTCGAACGCGGCGGCAGCGGCGGCTTCCTGGGCCTTTGCGTGAGCGGCCGCGGCCTCGGCCTCTTCCTGCGCCCTCATCTGAGCGGCCGCTTCTTCCTCGGCCCGTGCCTGGGCGGCTGCCGCTTCGTCGGCCCGTGCTTGCGTGGCCGCGGCCTCGGCCGCTTCCTGTGCCCGGACCTGTGCGGCTGCTGTCGCTGCCGCCTGCTCGGCCCGTGCGCGTTCGGCGGCGGCTTCGGCCGCCTGCTGGGCCTGCGCCTGGGCGGCCGCCACCTCGTCGGCCCTGGCCCTCGCGGCAGCGGCCTCCTCGGCCTCGGCCTGGGCAACGGCTGCCTCGGCCGCTGCAGCCATCGCCGCACCGGCAGCTGCCGCCTGCGCCCGTTCGTACGCGGCCAGCTCCTCTTCGATGTCCTCCCCGGGCCGGAAACGACTGAGCAGATCGGTCGTGTTTGCCGCGGCCGCCGCGGCTTGGTCGGTCGAGGCCGCGTCCGTGGCTGGAGCTGTCGTTGGCAGCTCGACGTCGGCCTGTGCCGCGACCGGTGCCTCGTCCTGGGCCTCGGCCGCGACGTCGTCGATCGGCGCCGCCTCGACCGGTCCGGAGACCGCCTCCAGGCGGGCCGCAGCATCGATGGCTTCAAGGAACGAGCTCGGGCCGTCGCCAGCCAGCTCCTGCTCGCGCATGAGATCCGACGTCGGCCATGCCATCGGCTCTGGCTCTGGCCAGGCCATCGGCTCCGCCGGCGCCGGGGCCTCAGCCGGTTGGTCATGTCCGTTGCGGTCGTTGAGGCCGATCGCCTCGTTATCGGTGAGGGCGATCGCACCCCCTGCCCCGATGTTGGAGAAGGGCGCGGGCAGGATCTCGTGGCCGAGGTGCGGGGCACAGGACAGGCAGCGTCCCTCCGCCTCGTTCCAGCAGTTGCCGCACGTGTACTGCCGGCAACTCATGCAGAAGTTGAACGTCTTGTGGAACGCGTCGAGCTGCTGCGCGGTCTGCTGGCGATCGGTCTCGTTGCGCGCGGCCGCCATGGCCTCGTCCATCGAGGTGTCGTCCGACAGGACGAAGTTCTTGAGACCGCGCGACATCACCTTGAGGCCCTTGAGCCGGGGACCTCGCGGGCTCGCGGATTCGAACGTATACCGCGTGCCGCAGCGTTCGCAGAATGATTCGGTCAGGATCTCCGGCATCGAGTCCCCGGGATGTGCGTGGACGAGTTCGGACGGCAGGCGTCGAACAGGGGCGAGAGTATAGCGCAGGGCCCTCGCCGCCCCTCGGCCGGGGGTACTCCGTCGAGCGCGCGGATGGTCCGGTCCGGTGGCGATGGGGGTCCGCCGGGACCCTCTGCTAGTCTGCGACCGACCATGCCGCCGTTCGCCGCCATCGAGCGGTTCTTCGAGCGCCTCTTCGAGCGTCCATCGGCACGTCTCTTTCGCGCACGATTGCAACCCGTCCAACTCCAGCGCCGCATCGAGCGCGCCATGGAATCGGAGCGCCTGGCGACCGCCGACCGCACGCTCGTCCCGAACCGGTTCGTCGTCCACCTCAACCCGGTCGATCTCGAGGGCTTCGGGGACATGACCGCGTCACTTGCGTCGGAGCTGGCCGACGGGGCATTGGTCTTCGCTCGGACCAGGCACTACACGCTCGTCGACCGGCCACGCGTGACGCTGTTCGCCGACGGCGCCGTCGAGCGTGCCGACATCCGCGTGATCGCCCGCTTCGCCGATCCGATCGCGGGTCAGCAGCGGTCGGCGAGCCCCGTTGCCGACGATGAGCTCGACGACCGGTCGACGCCGGAGGGTCGCCGTGCCCGTACAGAGATCGCCAGCCTCCAGCCTGCCGCCGACGGCAACGTCGCGGTCCACGGCGACACGATGGTGTTCACCGTGCCTCGTCCGAGCGCCCCGGCCGCACGCCTGCGGATCATCGGCCGCGACGGCGAGGAGCACACCCACGTCTTCGACGGGTCGGGGCTGACGATCGGCCGGGCCGCGGACAACGACCTGGTCCTCCCCGACAGCCGCGTCTCGCGCCACCACGCCCGGATCGCCGGCCGCCGTGGCACCCTCGTGTACGCCGACCTCGGCAGCACGAACGGATCGCGGGTGAACGGTGTGCAGGTCGGCGAGCTCGTGCTGGGGGCGGGCGACCGGATCGAAGTCGGGGACACAGTGATCGTCGTCGAGGTCGCCGGGGACATCCCCTGATGGACGGCCTGCTCCTCATCGTCTGGGTCGTCCGGCTCGCGTTCCTCGCGCTGCTATACCTCTTCCTGGCGCGCGTCGTGCGCTCGTTGCTGCGCGACCTCCGCGCGGCTGCCCGTGAGCCGGGCGCGTCGCTCGGGCGGTTGGTCGTGCTCGAATCGCCGGGCGGCGACCCGGAGGCCGGCCGCTCGTTCGACCTCGACGCGATCACGACGCTGGGTCGCGACGTCAACAACGCGATCGTCGTCGAGGACCCGTTCGCGTCAGCGGCGAGCACGCGGTGCTGACCTACCGAGGCCGAAGCTGGTACGTGGAGGACCTCGGCAGCACGAACGGGACGTTCGTGAACGGGCGCGCGGTCGCGTCGGTGGCGCCGCTCGGCTTCGGTGACGAGGTCTCGATCGGTCAGGTGCGCATGCGGCTCGAGCGGGCACGCCCGTCGTGACCGGCGCAAGCCGGCCCGCGGCTCGCCTCGAGCTGCCGCCCATCCTCGGCGCGATCCGTCCGCGCGCCAGGTGGACCGAGACACGTCTCCTCGCGATCGCGGCGGTGGCCCTCATCGTCGGCAGCATCTCCCTGAGCGCGGGCATGACCGGCCGGCTCGCCCTGTACGCGCCGCAGGGGCTCGCGATCTACCTGGTCGCGCTGGGGCTGGCGCACCTCGCGCAGGTCCTGGCGGGCCGGCGGTCCGACGAGGTGCTGCTGCCGGTCGTGGGCCTGCTCGGCGGCATCTCCCTGCTTCTCATGCAGCGCCTGCCGCAGGACCTCGTCACGATGGAGCTCGGCGGGACCGTCCTCGGGCTCGGCGACACGCAGTTGCTGTGGCTCGTGCTCGCCATCGGCGTCGCGACGACGCTCGGCATCGTCGTGCGCTCCGATAGCTGGCTGCGCCGCTACAAGTACACGTGGGCCGCGGCCGGCATCGCGCTGCTGCTGCTGACGTTCGTGTTCGGGTCCGATGTCGCCGGGCAGCGTCTGACACTCCGCCTCGGGCCGTTCAGCGGCCAGCCGTCGGAGCTCCTCAAGGTCATCCTCGTCGTGTTCCTGGCGGGTTACCTCTCCGAGAACCGGCCGCTGCTGATCGAGCAGGACACGCGCCTCGGGCCGCTCCGCCTGCCGCCGTTGCCGTACCTCGCCCCGATGGTCGCGATGTGGGCGATCGCCCTCGGCATCGTCGTCGTCCAGCGCGACCTGGGCGCCGCCCTGCTGTTCTACGCCGTCTTCCTCGCCCTCGTCTACGCCGCCACGGGACGGCTCGACCTCGTCGTCATCGGGTCGATCCTGTTCTTTCTCGGGAGCGCCGTCATGGCGAACCTCTTCGACCATGTCCGCGCGCGGATCGATATCTGGGTCGATCCGTTCGCCGACCCGCTCGGCGCCGGGTACCAGGTCGTGCAGTCGCTCCACGCCTTCGCCCGCGGCGGGCTGCTCGGAACCGGTCTCGGCGAGGGTCTGCCGATGGTCGGCGGGCGACTGCCGATCCCGGAGGTCCACACCGACTTCCCGCTGGCGGCGCTCGGTGAGGAGCTGGGGCTGGTTGGCGTGATCGCGATCCTGGGTCTGTTCTTCGTGCTGATCGAGCGCGGTCTGCGGATCGGCGCCGCGGCCGCGGACGACTTCCGGGCGATCCTCGCGACCGGCCTCGCGCTGGTGGTCGGCGTCCAGGCGTTCATCATCGCCGGCGGCAACCTCAAGGTCCTCCCGCTGACCGGGGTGACGCTGCCGTTCATCAGTTACGGCGGATCGTCGCTGCTCGTGAACGCCATCGTCGTGGGGCTGCTGCTCGCCCTGTCCGACAAGGGGGTCGAGCCGCCACCGCCCCCGACCGGCGTTCGTCGCTGGCGCGACCGGCTCCGCCGGCGGGCAGCCTGATGCTGGCCACGTCGAACCGGCGGCGCCCGCTCGGCCGGACGATCGTCCACGTCGCGCTCGTCCTGGCGTTCGCGTTCGCCGTGCTCGCCGGGGCGGGCGGCTACTGGGCCGTCGTCCGGTCGACCGATCTCACACACTCGCCCTATGACCCGGCGGTCATCGCCGCCTCCCGGACCGTGCCGCGCGGCAGGATCATCGATCGCGAGGGCAACGTCCTCGTGCGCAACAAGGAGGACGCGAACGGCGAGCTGTACCGCGTCTACAGCGGTGAGGCCATCAGCCAGGTCGTCGGCTACGCGTCGGGGCGTTACGGGCGCGCGGGCCTCGAGCTGGCGTACGACGCCGAGCTGTCGGGCCTCGCGGGCGACCCGCTCGCCGATGCCCTGCGCAAGTTCGGCACCGATCCGTACGATCCGAAGGACCTCCATCTCGCGCTGTCGTGGGACCTCCAGCGTGCGGCCGTGCGCGCCCTCGGGGCGCGACGGGGAGCGGTCGTGATGCTGGATCCGCGGACCGGCGAGGTCCTCGCGCTCGCTTCGACGCCCACCTACGACGGCGTCGGCCATCAGCAACCCGGCGACATCCCAGGCGGCATTCGAAGCGCTCCAGAACGACCCCGGCCAGCCGTTGCTGCCGCGTGCGACGCTCGGTCGGTACGTGCCCGGATCGGTGTTCAAGATCGTGACGGCGATCGCGGGGCTGGCGTCGGGGGCGATCACGCCGGAGACGACGTATGCGAAGCAGCCCCCAGCCGAGAAGGACGGCCTGCTGGTCGAGGGCTTCCGCATCAGGGACGGTCATCACCGGGTGACCGGGAATCGGCGGCTCGACCTCGTCGAGGCGACCGAGGTGTCCTGCAACATCTGGTACGCCCTGACGGGTCTGCGGACGGGCGGGGCCGAGCTCGTCGACCACGCCGCGCGGCTCGGGTTCGGGAGCCCGATCCCGTTCGACCTGCCTACAGCGGCCTCGCAGGTCACCGACGGCTCCGGCAGCGCGCCCGGTGGCTTCGTCGACGACGTCGAGCTGGCCAACGCGGCATACGGTCAGGCGGAGACCTTCGTCACGCCGCTGCAGATGGCGCTCGTCGCGTCGACGGTCGCGAACGGCGGCGAGCTGATGCGACCGCGCCTCGTGACCGCCATGAGCGGCAAGGGCGGCACCCGCCAGATCGGCGCGCAGACCCTCGCCCACGTCATGGACCCGGCGGACGCTGCGGCCATCAACCGGGCGATGGTCGCGGCCGTGGAGGGCGACCTGGGCCGGCAGTTCACAACCGGAGCAAAGGTGCCGGGTGTCACGACCGCGGGCAAGTCGGGCACAGCCGAGCTCGGTGGTCGCGGCGAACCACACTCCTGGTTCATCGGGTTCGCCCCGGCGGAGGCGCCGACCATCGCCATCGCGGTCATCGTCGAGGCAGGCCGGGCGTGGGGCAGAGGTCGCCGCGCCGATCGCCGGCGACCTGATGGCCCTGCACCTCGCGGCGGGAGGCTGATGGACGACGGGTCCGACCCGAACGCGACAGAGACACGTCCCTCCCGCCCCTTGATCGAGCGGATCGGCCTGGCCGCGATCGCGGCCGTCCTGGCCGTGCTGTTCGGCGGCGTCGCGGCTCGCGGCGTGGCTCGGCGGTGAGGTGTTCCTCGCCGCGATGGGCACCATCGGCTGCCTCATGACCGCCTGGGTCGGTGGCTTGACACTGTTCCGGGGCTAGAGCGGACCGGCGATCGGAGTCCACTGCGCACGTTCGAACGATTCGGCCCGCCGCAACGCCAAGAGTGTCAGGGGCGTCCCACAGACACCCCACGTGACGGGAACTGAAAAGACGGAGCCGACGTAGTATCCGTTGACACGACCGACCGACAATCGTGGCTCGTCACCCCACCCCGTGCCCGTCCGCGGCGGTGTCCCCGCACCGCTGACCCCTGAGAGAGGCCGATGTCGAAGATCCAGGAGACCGGGGACAAGGTCCTCGCCAACGTCGAGCGCGTCATCGTCGGCAAGCACCATGAAGTCCGATTGGCGCTCGTCGCCCTGTTGTGCCGCGGCCACCTCCTCATCGAGGACGTCCCGGGCACCGGCAAGACGGTCCTCGCCAAGGCCATCGCGCGCAGCCTCGGTTGCTCGTTCCGGCGGATCCAGTTCACCCCGGACCTTCTGCCGTCGGACGTGACCGGCCTGTCGATCTACAACCAGAAGACCCAGGAGTTCGAGTTCCGACCCGGGCCGATCATGAGCCAGGTCGTCCTCGCCGACGAGATCAACCGGGCGACCCCGAAGACGCAGTCGTCGCTCCTCGAGGCCATGGAGGAGCGCCAGGCGACGATCGACGGCGTCACGCATCAGATGCCCGATCCGTTCCTGGTCATCGCGACGCAGAACCCGATCGAATATGAGGGCACCTTCGCGCTCCCGGAGGCCCAGCTCGACCGCTTCATGCTGCGCATCCGGCTGGGCTATCCGCAGCCGATCGAGGAGATCGTCATCCTCGACGAGCAGAAGCGCACCCATCCGCTCGAGGAGCTCGAGGAGGTCCTGAGCGTCGAGGACCTGCGGGGCCTCCAGGAGGCCGTCCGCGAGATCTACGTCGACTCGACGGTGGCGGACTACATCGTCCGCGTCGTCGGCGCGACTCGGACCCATCCCGACGTCTATCTCGGCGCGTCGCCGCGCGGCTCGATCGCGCTGTACCGCGCGGGCCAGGCGCTGGCCGGCCTGCTCGGACGCGATTACGTCATCCCCGACGACATCAAGTCGCTGGCCGAGTCCGCGCTCGCCCACCGCCTGATCATCAAGACCAGCTCGTCGATCCACGACGTGCAGGCCGCCCAGGTCGTCCGCGAGATCCTCGACACGACACCGATCGACGGCATCCGACCGACCGGCGGTGGCCCGACAGAGATCCGCCCGGCGACCCCGGGAGTCCAGACACGACCCGGCGCCTAGCGACGCGGCGATCGGGTCCGGCGTAGAGATCCCGGCGCGATGTTCCGACGTCTCCAGGCCATCATCCTCGCGACGATCCTCGTCGTCGCCGCGTTCTCGACCGGCTACGACTTCCTGTTCTACCTGCTCTACCTGGGGATCCTCGTCGTCGGCGGGTCGTACGTCCTGGTGCGCCTCGGCTTGTCGGACCTCGAGGCAGGCTATGCCGTGAGCCAGCTGCACGGCCACGTCGGCGATCGCATGCGCGTCACCTACACGCTGCGCAACAGCAGCCGTTTCCCGAAGCCTTGGCTGGAGATCCACAACCCGACAACGCTGCCCGGCGGCCTGCCTGGCCGCGCGCTCACGCTCGGCGGTCGGAGCGAACGGTCGTGGCTCATCCGGGCGCCGCTCACCCGCCGCGGGCATTTCCGGATCGAGCCGCTCCACATCCGGACCGGCGACCCGTTCGGCTTCTTCGAGGCAGCGGCGACGGTCGGACAGGGCATCAGCGTCGTCGTCTATCCGCGTCTCGAGCCGCTGCCGATGTGGCGCCTCCCGTCCGCCAGCCTCGAGGGCAGCCACGCATCACCCGAGCGAACCCTGCAGACCACGCCACTCGCGACGACCGTCCGGCCGTATGCACCGGGCGACAGCATGAACCGGATCCATTGGAAGTCGACAGCTCGTCACGGGGAGATCCAGGTCAAGGAGTTCGACCTCGAGCAGACCGCCGACGCATGGATCATCCTCGACCTGCAGCGCAGCATCCAGACCGGGCATGGCGAGGAATCGACGGCCGAGGCCGCCATCCGCGCGGCCGCCTCGATCGCCGACAAGGCGCTCAACGAGAACCGCGCGGTCGGGATGACCGTCAACGCCGGGCGGACCGCCTATCTGCCCGCCGACCGCGGGGGTCGCCAGCACCAGAAGGTCATGCAGCTGCTCGCGGCGGTCGACGCCGACGCGAGCACGCCGCTCGTCGAGACGCTCATCGGGTCGGTCGGCCGGTTGCGGCGCGGGATGACTGCCGTCGTCATCACGGCCTCGCTCGATCCCTCGTGGATCCGGCCGCTGGCCGCATTGCGCACGCGCGGCGTCGGTTGCGTCGTGGTGATCGCGGATGCGACCGCGTTCGCGCGAGCCGAGGCTGCGGAACGAGCCGCCCGGGACGGGTCGACGGTCCGGACCGACCCGGCAGCCGACGAGCTGGCGGCCAAGCGGCGCCGGGCGCTGCTCCACGCGCTGGCCGAGTACGAGCTCAAGGCCCACACGATCGTTCCCAATACGCCACTCGGCGAGGTCCTCACCTCATGACCGCCCGGACCGATGGGGATCTGCTCCGGTCGCTGCGCCGGGTCGACGGCTGGTTCACGGTCGGCCTGGTCGTGCTGGTCTGCGCGACCCTCGCGTGGTCGCTCGACGACGCGCTTCTGGTGCTCGGTCGGGACGAGTACACCGACTTCCTGTTCTGGGCGGCGATCGGCGGCGTCACGGCGGGGCTGGTCGGCCCGCTCGTCGGCTGGGGTCGATGGAAGACCCACGTCATCGGTGCGGTCTTCGCCGCACTGGTCGTCCCGCTGCTCGTCGGCTGGACGCTGATCCCCACCGGCGCCCCGCCGGGCGAGCTCTTCCAGCGGACGACCGACAGTGTCGTCCAGGCGTGGTCGGACCTCGCGCTCGCCGGTCAGATGTCGACGATCCAGTTCGGGCATCACTTGTTCGCTCTCGGGATCCTGACGTGGGCCACGTCGCAGTTCGCGAGCTACGCGGCGTTCGGCCATCGGCGGCCGATCAACGCGGTCGTGGTCGTCGGCTCGCTGCTCCTGGCGAACATGGCGCTGACCGTGCGCGACCAGCTGACGTACCTCGTGATCTTCTCGATCGCGAGCCTGTTCCTGCTCGTCCGGTTCCACACGCTCGACGAGCAGTCCGACTGGCTCCGCCGCCGTATCGGCGACCCCACCGCGATCTCTGCGCTCTACCTGCGTGGCGGGACGGTCTTCATCATCGCGGCGATCAGCGGCTCGCTCCTGCTCACGAACGCGGCCTCGTCGGCGCCGCTCGCCGGGGCATGGACCGATGTCGGCGCACGCGTCATCGAGTGGGGCCAGTTCCTCGAGCGGTTCCTGCCGGCGTCCCGGTCGAGCCGCTCGCTCGGGCCGACCTTCGGCGACAGCACCCTCGTCGGGCTGACCTGGAACACGACCGACCAGCTGCAGCTGAGCGTCAAGTTCCCGCCTGAGGAGCGTTTCCCGCCCTTCCTGGCGGCGGCCTACTACGACCAGTTCCGGCTCACAGGCTGGGTGCGCGCCGAGCAGGCCGAGCTGTCGCGTGACCCGGGTGCCGATGTCCTGGCCGGCACCGCCGAGCATGTCACCCTGACCGGGCGACGCCCTCTCGAGGCGACGATCACGCCGGCGTACGCCCGACGCGAGATCTTCGCGCCTGGGCTCCCGAGCACGATCAGCCAGGTTTCCAAGGTCCGCATCATCGGCGCCGGCGGCCACCTCGCCGGGATCGAGCGCGAGCCGTCCAGTGCGCCATACACGGTGACGACGCTCGTGGCAGCGGACGAGAAGGACGGCGGCTGGACGGAGGAGCGCCTTCGGGCGGCCGGGCAGGACTACCCGCCCGAGATCGTCGCGCTCTACGGAAAGGAGACGCTGCCCGACGGCTCGCTCGGGCCGCAGTCGACCGCCCTGCTCTCCGAGATCCTCCAGAACGCACCATCGAGCAACCCGTACGACCTGGCGATCGAGATCCGCGACACCCTCCTCGACCCAGCACGGTTCAAGTACGACACGGACCTCAGCGACCGACCGTGCGTCGACACCTCGATCGTCGAGTGCTTCGTGGTGAACAAGGCCGGCTTCTGCCAGTACTACGCGTCGACGATGACGGTGTTCCTGCGCGAGCTCGGCATCCCGGCCCGGTTCGTCGAAGGGTTCCTCCCCGGCGAGCCCGATGCGTCCGGTGGCGGCCGCACGGTCCGTGCCCACGACGCCCACGCCTGGGTGCAGGCCTACTTCCCGGGTTACGGCTGGATCGACTTCGATCCGACCGGCGGTCCGGAGCGCTCGGGCGAGCTCGCGCCGATCCCGTCGGGCGCCCCCGTCGCGAGCGGGACACCGCGACCGTCGGGCAGCGGCTCGGGCGGTCCGGCCATCCCGACCCTGCGAGGCGAGATCGATCAGGGTCCTGGCGGTTCGGTGAGCGGGAGAGCCGGGGACCGCACGCCGGTCGGCCTGTTCATCGTCATCACGCTGCTGCTCGCGGTCGTCGTGGGGTCGCTCGCCGCCGTCGCGTGGCGGCGCGGGCCGCGCGGCACGCTGTCCGCGGACGACGCGTACGGCTCGGTGTCGCGGCTGGCGTCACGCCTGGGGTTCGGGCCGCGGCCGACGCAGACCGTGTACGAGTACGCGGGCGCACTCGCCGACGAGCTGCCGATCGTCCGCCCGGAGCTCGAGACCGTGGCACGCGCGAAGGTCGAGGTCGCCTACGGGGCGCGATCGCTCGCCGACGAGCGGCTGGCCGCCCTGCGCCATGCCCACCGGCGGCTGCAGGTACAGCTTCTCCGCCTCCTCACGCGTCGCCGCCGCCGGCCGAGGCGCTGGCGAGGCTAGTTGCGCCGCTAGAGCGCGCCGCTCCGGCTGCGCTCCTCCTGGGCCTCCTGGGCCGCTTCGTCGAGCAATGCCGCGAGGTGTCCCGTGAGGTTGTGCGCGCGGAGCACCGGGCGACCGGCCCGGAACTCGACGACGGTGATCGCGGCGAGATCCATCGCCCACATCCAGAACCGTTCGAGCGGCAGGTCGAAGAGCGTCAGCAGCAGCACCTTGAAGATGCCGTCGTGCCCGACCACGATCGACCACGGGTGGGTGGCCGGCGCGTCCTCGTAGCCCCCGACCTGCGATCGGTCGAGGGAGCCCGGCACGCCACCGACCGCCAGGCGGGCCAGCATCGCCGCCAGGGCCGGGCGGAGGCGGCCCTGGACCTCGGCGATCGACTCGCCGCCGGGCGCCCAGCTCGAGGTCGGGCTGCGCCGCCACGCGGCCAGCGCGTCGGCATAGCGCGCAATGATCTCGTCCCTGTGCAGGCCTTCCCATTCGCCCTGGCCGATCTCGAGCAGGCCGGGCTCGGGTCGCGCGGTGGGCGGTGCGTCGAGCCGGGCCAGGATCGCCTCGGCCGTCTGGGTGGTGCGCCGCAGCGGAGAGTGGACGACCTCGCGCAGCGGTCCCAGCGGCAGCGGCAGCGCCGGTGGGTCGTGCGGGTGGGCGAGGCGCTCGGCCACGAGCGCCGCCTGGCGCAGCCCGGCCGGCGACAACGGGGTCTCGGCCTGGCCCTGGAAGCGCCCCTCGACGATGTATTCGGACTCGCCGTGCCGGACGAGCACGAGCGTCGCGTCGAGCAGGTCCGGGACGAGCGGCGAGATCGACTCGCCGGGCGGTCCGCTCACCGGGTCGCCACTCGCCTGGTCGCCACTCGCCTCGTCACCGCTCGCCCCCGAGCCGGATGATCCACAGGTCCAGGACGGCCTCCTGGTCGCGGATCGCCGCCTCGACACGGGCCGGCACGTCGTCATCGAGCGCCAGGATCATCAGGGCGTCCTCGCGCGGGCGCGTGCGGGCGAGATGCATCGCGCTGATGTTCACGTCGGCCTCTCCGAGCATCGCCCCGATCCGTCCGACCATGCCGGGCTTGTCGGTGTGGCGCGTGATGAGCATCACGTCGGCGGGCTCCATGTCGAGGCGGTAGCTCCCGAGCCGCGTGATGCGCGGCTCCCCGCCGGCGACCGTCCCACCCACCGTGATGGCGCGACCACCGGGCGTCGCGTCGCTCGACACTGTCAGCTGGGCGGCGTACGCGCCGGCGTCGCGGGTCTTGCGCTCGACGAGCGTGATGCCACGCGCCTTCGCGAGCGCGCCGGCGTTGACGAGGTTGACGCGCTCGGTCGTGACGGTCTCGAGCAACCCGCGCAGCACCGCGGCGGTGAGCGGCGACGCGTCGTGCTCGGCGAGCGCGCCGGCGATCTCGAGGGTCAGGGTGCGGACACCGCCGCGCGAGAACTGCGCGAAGAAGCGGCCCAGGATCTCAGCGAGCGGGAGGTACGGCGCGATCGCCTTGGCCGTCTCAGGAGTGAGCAGCGGCGCGTTGACGGCGTAACGGGCGCTGCGGCCCTCCAGGACATCGAGGACCTGCGCCGCGACCTCCTCGGCCACCAGCACCTGCGCCTCGGCGGTCGAGGCGCCGAGATGCGGGGTCAGCAGCGTGTTCGGTGCCGCCAGCAACGGGCTGTCGGTCGGCGGCTCGTGCTCGAAGACGTCGAAGCCGGCCCCGGCGAGCTGTCCGGAGGCCAATGCATCGGCGACCGCGGCCTCGTCGACGATCCCGCCCCGCGCCACGTTGATGATGATCGAGCCCGGACGCATCTGACCGATCTCGGCCTTGCCGATCAGGTTGCGGGTCGCCCGCGTCAGCGGGACGTGGACCGTGATCACATCGGCGCGTGCCAGGAGCATCGCCAGGTCCATGAGCTCGACGCCGTGGTTGCCCGCCTGTTCCGGAGTCACGTACGGATCGGCGCCCAGGACGACCATCTCCATGGCACGCGCCCGGTCGGCGATCGCCTGCCCGATCTTGCCGAGCCCGATGATCCCGAGCGTGCGCCCGCGCAGCTCCAGACCGGTGAACTGCGAACGCTTCCACTCCCCGCGCCGCACGCTCGCATCGGCGGCGGCGGTCTTGCGCGCCACGCCGTACAGGAGCGCCAGGGTGTGCTCGGCGGCCGCGATCGTGTTACCGGTCGGGGCGTTGACGACCGTGATGCCCGCCCGCGTGGCCGCCTCGAGGTCGACATTGTCGACGCCGACACCGGCACGCCCGATGACGATGAGCCGGGCGCCGGCCGCGATGAGGTCGGCGTCGACGTCGACCTGGCTGCGGACGATCAGCGCGTCGTACTCCGGCAGGATGGCGGCCAGCTCGTCCCGGGTGCAGCCGATCCGCTCGTCGACCTCGTGGTGCGCGGCGATGAGGTCGATGCCCTCCTGCGCCACGCTCTCCGCGACGAGGACCTTCACGCGCTGGTCCCGGCCACCGTCAGCCGCGCGATCCCCTCGCGCTCGATGGCCGCCCGCTGCGCCGCAGCGACGCCTGCTCCGGGGTCGACCGGTCGACCCTGCTGGAGCGACACCATCTCGAGCGTACCGAGAGCGCCGAGGATCTCCTCGAGCGTGACCGAGCCCAGGTGGCCGACCCGGAAGATCTTGCCTGTCAGCTTGCCCTGGCCGCCGGCGAGCACCAGACCGTGCCGCTTGAGGTCGCCGTTGAACGCCTTCCAGTCCAGCCCGTCGGGGACGCTCGCCGCGGTGACCGTCCGCGAGGAGTGGCGCTCGTCGGCGAACAACTCGAAGCCGAGCGCGGCCAGGCCCGCCCGGGTCGCCGCTGCGCACACCTCGTGGCGCGCGAAGATCCGCTCGGGACCTTCCTCGCCCATGAGCCGCAGGCCTTCGTCGACCTGGTAGACGACGGCGATCGCCGGCGTGAACGGCGTCTCGCCGTCGGCTGCCGCGTCGCGGTGAGCCCGCAGGTCGAGGTAGAAGCGCGGCATCTTGGCGTGCTCCATCGCCGCCCAGCCTCTCGGCGATGCGGCGACCATCGCGAGGCCGGGTGCGGACATCCACGCCTTCTGCGAGCCGGTCACGACCACGTCGACCCCCCACGCGTCCATCTCGAACGGCACCGCGCCGAGGCTCGACACCGCATCGACCAGGATCAGCGCGTCGGGGACCTCCTCCCGGATCGCCGCTGCGAGCTCCGCGACCGGATTCATGACGCCGGTCGAGGTCTCGTTGTGGGTCAGCAGGACCGCTTTCGTGTCGGGCATCGAGCGGAGGCGTTCGCGGATCTCATCGGCTGCCGCCGCGTAGCCCCACTCGGCATCGAGCTTGGTCACGTCTGCGCCATACACGCCCGCGATCTTCGCGAACCGATCGCCGAACGAACCGATGCTGACCCCGAGCACCCTGTCGCCGGGAGACAGCGTGTTGACGATCGCCGCCTCGAGCCCGCCGGACCCGGCCGTCGTGAGCACCACTGCGTCCGAGGCCGTGCCGAAGAAGGGCTTCATCCCCTCGATGATTCGCCGGAGCATCGGCGCGAACTCGGTTCCGCGATGGTTGATCATCTGGCGCGCTCCGGCGGCTCGGACGCTCGGCGGCAGGCTGATCGGGCCGGGGGTGCGCAGGTTGGGCTCGAAACGGTCCACGGTGAGGCTCCTGGTGAGGGCGTGGCAGGACCCCCCGATGGTGCCACAGGCGGGTGGGGAAGGGCCGCCGGAGCGCGGCATGCCGCCGCCGGCGGGCGCTGGACGGTCCAGGGGGCCGAGCGTATCCTCTGGCCTGGCGCCACCTCGCGCCGCACCTCCGTCGCCGGCACCCACGCTGTCGACCTCGTGGAGGCAAAGGGGCTCCGCCTCGAGGTCGTCGGTTCGTGCCTGGCCACGGTCGGTGGCTCCGGAGCGTGGGTCCGGGCCGACGGCCGGTCAGGAGACACACGAGATGACCACCGACAAGGCCCGCAAGCGGGCCGTCCGTTCCCGGATGCAGAAGACCGGTGAGCGCTATGCCGCCGCCCGCCGACACGTCGTCCACGATGGCGACCAGACCGCGCTTCCGCCGCTCCCGCCACGTGTCGCCGATCCGGGCGTGTCCGAGGCGGCGATCACGAAGGGCACCGGTCAGGGCTGGGACCACTGGTTCCGGGTCCTCGACGACTGGGGTGCCACATCGCGCAACCACACGGAGATCGCCCGCTACGTGAACGGTGAGCACGGCGTCGATGGCTGGTGGGCCCAGTCGGTCACCGTCGGTTACGAACGTGCTCGGGGCATGCGCGCGCGGAACGAGCGACCCGAGGGCTTCGAGGTCAGCGTCTCGAAGACCCTGCCGATCCCGGCCATGGACGCCTGGCGCGCGTTCGTCGAGCCGAGCCGCCGAGCCCGCTGGCTCGATCTCGCCCTGCGGATGCGGACCGGCACCCGCACGATGGGCCGCTCGGCCCGATTCGATGTGCCTGCCGAGGGCACGCGCGTGAACATCTATCTCACCCCGAAGGGCGACGACCGGACCACCGTGACGGTCACCCACGTCAAGCTCGACGGCGCAGACGACGTCGCCGCCCACCGGACCGCCTGGAAAGGGCGGCTGGACCGGCTGGCCGCCGAAACCGCCGCCGGAGCAAGGGCCGAATCGAGGACCGGGGCCGCATCGCGCGGAGCAACCCGGCGCTCTCAGGCGTCTTGAACCTAGCGTCCAGCGATCCAGGAGCCAGACCCGCGTGACCCGATCGACCCACCGCGCCCCCAGCCGTCTCCGACGTTTCGTTGTGGGCGCGGTGCTGGTCGCCGTCGTCGGGGCCACGCTGACCACCGCGGCGATCGCCACCGATACGTTCGGGGCGGGGGAGAGGTGGATCTCGCTGGTCGGCAGGGTCGAACGGTTCCTCGCCGGGCCGGTGCCGGATCGGGCGACCCTCCAGACGGTCCGCGTGACCGAGCCGCCCGAGACCGAGCCACCGACGCCCGAACCCACGCCCGAGCCGGCCAATCAGGCTCCGGGTGGTTCGCCGGCCCCGACGGCCGAACCCACGCCTGAGCCGACTCCGGCGCCGGAGCGCAAGCGGGTCGACTACGACATCGTCCAGAACCCAAACAAGGTCTTCGCATCGCAATACCACAAGGACTGGTGCGCCCCTGCCGGAGTCCAGACCGTGCTGGCCATCCTGGGCAAGCTCGACACATCGGATCAGACCCAGATCGACGTCGCGAGCAGGGTCCGCCATTGGGAGGCATATGACGACAGCCACAACGGTGACTGGGGCCCGGCCGCGATGGCCCTCGCCCTCGATTCGTATGGCGCCCCCGGCTACGAGGTGAGGGCGTTCGAGACCATGACCTACGCGCTGCGCGACGCGGCCGTTGCGATCCAGTCGACGCAGTCGCCGGCCATCCTGTTGGCATGGCGCGGGGCGCATACCTGGGTGATGTCCGGGTATCGCGCGGACGCCGACCCGGCCGTTTTCCGCAATACCAAGATCGACGGCGCCTACATCCTCGACCCCTGGTACCCGCGCATCTCGTCGATCTGGGGCGCGTCGAACCCGCCTGGCACCTTCACGTCGTTCTCCGAGCTGCAGGACAACTTCCTGCCGTGGAAGCGGCCCGAGGGTAAGTATCCCGATCGCGACGGCCTGTGGATCACGGTCGTCCCGACCATCCCGCGCGCCGAGGCCGGCTAGGCCGTCGTCTCGAGCGGGGCGCGCCCGATCGCCCGCACGCGCGGGATCAGGAACGCGACCAGCAAGCCGTCCTTGACCGCCATCCCGATCGCGTAGCCGAGCGGGATCGCCAGCAGCCCGAGCCCGGGCGCGAGGAGGGTGGACGCCAGGAGGACTGTCCCGAACCCCGCGAAGGAGGCGCCGACCTGGCGGATCGTGTCATGCGTCGCGTAGAGGCCACGTGACAGCGGGTAGGCGAGCGCGTCGAACGGCACGGACAGCGCGAAGACCGAAACGATCGCCGACGTGCGCGCGACGTCCTCGGGCCCGAACTCGCCCCCGCCGAGCAGGACATCGACCAGGATGCTCGACCCGACGAAGAGCGCGATCGCGGCGAGTGTCGTCAGCCCGCCGATCGTCGCAAGGTTGCGTCCCAGCACGGATCGGAACGTCGCCTGGTCGCGATCCGCGTATGCCGCAGAGAGCGTCGGGAACACCGCCAGCGAGAACGCGATGCCGATCAGGCTGACCGGCACGACCTGGTAGTCGAGCGCGAAGTTGATCGCGCTCACCCCGCCGACGACGATCGTCGACGCGAGGGCCGTGAAGAACGTGAAGATCGCGGGCTCGATGGGATGGCTGATCATTCGCGGGATCATCAGCCGGATGAACTCGCGGAACGCCGGTGTCCGGATGCGGAACGCCGGTCGGATGCGGAACGACGTCGGGAGCGTGCCGATCGCCCGGATCCCGAGATGGAGCGCGGCACCGGCGACCGCGCCCCAGGCCGTCGCGACGATGCCGAAGCGTTCGGCGCCGAGCACGGTGCCAAGGATGATCCCGCTCGTGTATAGGATCGGCGCGAGCGCGTAGAACAGGAAGCGTCGGTTCGCGACGAGGATCTCGCCCAGACAGATCGACGCAGCGAACAGGATCTGGCCGAAGCAGTTGATCCGGACGAGCGTCACATACAGCTCGCGCGTCGGGGCGTCGAAGCCGGCACCGATCTGCGTGGCGAGCCACGGTGCCGCCACGAAGATCACGACAACGGCGACGGTCATCACGAGGATCGCGCCAGTGAGCACGGTCCGTCCGAAGTCGTTCGCGGTCCGCTCGTCGTCGCGCCGCAGGCTGCTGTAGATCGGCACGAACGGGGCGGTCAGGCCGGCCGCCACGAGCACGTCGAGCGCGATCTCGGGGATGCGGAATGCCGCGTTGTAGGCGTCGAGCTCGGGGCCGGCGCCGAAGGTGTTGGCGAACACCCGGTTGCGGATGATGCCCATCACGAAGTAGACGAAGCTCAGGACCGAGAGGATCAGGGCACCGCGCGGGAAGATCCGATCGATGAGCGCGCGCCCGAAGTCGATGGGGGATCGCGACACCGGTTGCCTCCCTCGTGCGCGGCAGTCGCCGCGTCCCTGGCAAGTGTGACGTCCCGGCGTCGCCCGGCGCGACGCGGCCTCAGACGGCTACGCTTGCGCCCCGAAGGTATCGATGGCCGCGTAGCGGCAGGAGGAGGCCTCGTGTCGCGGTTCGAGTGGGTCGCCGGAAGCGCGCGGTTGCTGCAGCAGACGGGCGACGAGTTCGAGGAGACGCGGCCGTTCGACGGCATGCGTATCGGGACTGGGATCCACCTCGAGCCGAAGACCGCGGCCCTCCTGCTGACCCTGCAGCGCGGCGGCGCGGACGTCGTCTCGACCGGCAACCTGAACTCGACCCAGCAGGAGACGGTCGACTACCTGCGCGAGCGTGGCATCGATGTCATCGGCGGACCGACGGCCGACCCGGCCGAGCACGATCGCTACCTGCGTGAGGTCATCGCCACGAAGCCCGACCTGCTCCTCGACAACGGCGGCGACCTGTTCACCCGCTATCTCGAGGATCCGTGGCCGAACCTGCGCGGCGGTACGGAGGAGACGACGTCAGGGCGCGATCGACTCCTCCCGCTGCGCGACCAGATCGCCTTGCCGCTGCTCGTCATCAACGACAGCCCCATCAAGCAGTTCGGCGAGAACACGCACGCGGTCGGTGCCGGGACGGTCGAGTCGTTCATCAGGATCACGAACCGCATCACGAACGGGCGGCGCGTGGCGGTGTTCGGGTACGGCTCGGTCGGCCGGGGAGTGGCGGCCTATTTCCGGAGCTTCAACAGCGTCGTGTCGGTCGTCGAGCCACAGCCGGTGCTGCGGCTGCGGGCGTTGCTCGACGGATTCGACGTTCCGGATCGCGACGATGCCCTGACCTGGGCCGACGTGATCGTCACGGTCACCGGCGCGCCGCACGTGATCACGCATGCCGACCTCGCGCAACTGCGCGACGGCGTCGTCCTGATCAGCGCCGGGCATCTCCCCTGGGAGCTGGACGTGCCGTCGCTGATCGAGGACCCATCGGTCGAGTCGATCGATGACGTGACCGATGGCATCACGACGCTGCGGCTCCGCGACGGTCGTGCCGTCCACGTGCTGACCCGCGGCCACATGGTCAACCTGGCCGGCCCGCGACCGCTCGGCAACTCCATCGAATCGATGGACCTCGGGTTCACGCTCCAGGCGCGCTGCCTCGAGGCGGTCGCCATGCGGGAGCGTGCCGAAGACCGCATGCGTCGTGCCGGTGCCTGCCGAGATCGATGCCCTGGTCGCGTCCGCGTATGTGGAACTCGCCAGGGCCTGATCAGCGGTCGGCGGCGTCGCGCTTCTCGGTCTCCGCGAGCTTCTTGCGGTTCGACTCGCGCTGGCGCATCAGGCCGTCGCCGGCGCCACGGGCGATCTCGGGCTTGGGTGCCGATGACCGACGCGGCCGGCCGGTCGACCGTTTCTCGTTCCGTGCCGTCATCCGGCTCGCGATCGTCGCCTCGTAGCCCTGCTCGGTCGGGAGGTAGTAGCGCCGATCCTCGAGCTCGTCGGGCAGGTACTGCTGGTCGACGTCAGCCTCCTCGAAGTCGTGCGGGAACTGGTAGCCGACGCCGATCCCGTGTGACCTTCATCCCGCGATGGCCGGCGTTGCGCAGGTGGAGCGGCACCGACAGCGAGCCGCGGGCCTCGACGTCGCTCACGGCCGCCCAGTAGGCCGAGCCCGACCGGTTCGACTTCGGCGCCGTGGCGATGTACGTCGTCGCCTGCGCGAGGGCGTACTGCGCCTCCGGCAGCCCGACGTGGTCGAGCGCCTGCGCTGCCGCGACGGCGATCTGGAGTGCCCGCGGATCGGCGTTGCCGACGTCTTCGGACGCGCTGATGATCAGGCGGCGCACGATGAACCGCGGATCCTCACCGGCCGCCACCATCGACGCGAGCCAGTACAGCGCGGCGTCCGGGTCGTTGCCGCGCAGGCTCTTGATGAACGCGGACACCGTGTCGTAGTGCCCATCGCCGGCCCGATCGTAGGCGAGGACCCGCTGCTGGGCGGCCGCCTCCACGTCCTCGAGCCGCGGGGAGACCTTGCCGTCCGCGTCGCGGATACCCTCCGCCTCGGCGAGCGCGACCGCGCCCTCGAGGACGTTGAGGGCCGCGCGCGCGTCACCGCCGGCCAGCCCCACGAGGTGGTCGAACGCCTCGTCCGCGAGGGCGACCCCGCCATCGGGCCCGAGCGCGCCAGCCAGGCCGCGCTCCTCGTCGTCGAGCGCCCGCCGGACGACGGTCGCGACATCGTCGTCACTGAGCGGCTCCAGGCGCCACACGCGCATCCGCGACAGCAGCGCCGCGTTGACCTCGAAGTACGGGTTCTCGGTCGTCGCCCCGATGAGTGTGATCGTGCCGTCCTCGACATGGGGAAGCAGGGCGTCCTGCTGGGCCTTGTTGAATCGATGGATCTCGTCCAGGAAGAGCACCGTGCGGGTGCCGTGCAGCGAGATCCGGTCCTGCGCCTCGGCGATCAGCGCGCGGACGTCGGCGACGCCCGCCATGACCGCGGACAGCGTCGAGAAATGGGCACCGATCTCGGCAGCGAGCAGGCGCGCCAGGCTCGTCTTGCCGGTCCCCGGCGGGCCCCACAACAGGAGTGAGGCGAGGTGGCCGCGGGAGATGCTCCGGCGAAGCGGGCCACGCTCGCCGACCAGGTGCTCCTGCCCGACGAACTCGTCGAGCGTCCGCGGCCGCATCCGCGCGGCCAGCGGCTGGCGCTCGGGCGGTGGCTGGAAGAGCGCCTCGGGTCGCGCGCCGACGGGGCGTCGCGTACTTGGCATGTGCCGATGGTAGCGCGGCCGACCGGCAGGGCCGGTCCGTGTCAGCCGGTCAGAACGCGGTGAGGTTCGTGACCTGGGTGACGGCCCACACGCCGATGAGCAGCGCGATCAGCGAACCGCCGATCGTCACGAGCCGGCGGACGTCGCGGGCTGACGTACGCGTATTCCTCCTGGCCTCGGACGGCGATCGATCCGGGACGCACGCGCGCGACAGCCTTCCTCCGGACGTCGACCTCGCTCTCGGCCACGGCTCGCCATCGACTCCGCCTCGCGCTCGGCCGCGACGATCTGCGCCTCGAGCTCGGCTGCACGAGCCTCCTCCGCCGGGGTCAGCGACGTCGACGGTGCCGGCGTTACAGGCTGGCTATCGACCCGCGCTCGCGGCGCGGCGGCGCGCTGCAGGCGCGGCCGCTGGCCGGGTCGAGTGGAGCTTCCCCGTACGCGCTTGGCCATGGGTTCGGACGGCCTCCAGGTCCTGGATGGGGTCGGGCTGGCTCGCGAAGTCTGACGGGCGCCCTGCCAGCGGCAGAGGATAGCACCGCGGCGTCGGGCGGCCATTCGCTGGTACGTGCCCGGCAAGAGGCGGCTGCTAGACTCGCGCCGACCACCGCCGGAGGGACCTCTCATCGACCTGAACGCGACCATCGCCGCGAATCTGGGACCGATCGTGGTCGCCCTGACCGTGGTCGTCCTGATCCTTCTGCTGGTGGTCGCGTGGCTCGGCCGGCGCGTGGTCCGGCTCGACGCGCGCGTGCGCGGCCTGACCCGCGGGGAGGACGGCGATCTCGGTGACGTGCTCGGCGCACACCTCGAGCGGGTGTACGAGCTCGGCCGGGAGGTCGACCGGCTGGTCGCGAGGACCGGTCGTCTCGAGGAGAGCTCGCCTCGCGCGTTCCAGCGCGTCGGGCTCGTCCGGTTCAATCCGTTCGAGGACACCGGCGGGAACCAGAGCTTCGCCCTGGCGCTCCTCGATGCGGATGGCAACGGCTGGGTGCTGTCGAGCCTTCACGCGCGGACCGGCACGCGCATCTACGCCAAGGCGATCCGCGGCGGTCGATCGGACGGCGCGCTGTCCGACGAGGAGACGACCGCGATCAAGCAGGCGACGGCCTGACAGCCTAGGTGTCACGGCGGTCGTCGATGGTGCGCACATGGCCCCCATCGTCGACCAGCCCGCGGTCCCGTCGGGCGTCCGGACCGTGACCCGTCCGACCGTCCGCGCCCGGCGCCGTGGGCCCGTCCCGCTCGAGCAGATCCCGGCCTGGGGCGACCTGGTGCCCGTCATGGATCCGGCTCTCGTCGAGAGCCGCGCGCCGGACGGGATGGATGCCCTGCTCGGCGGCCTCGATCCGGACCAGCTCCGCGCGGTGACGCACGGGGAGGGGCCACTGCTCGTCGTCGCGGGGGCGGGCACCGGCAAGACCCAGGTGATCACCCGCCGGATCGCGTGGCTGATCGCGACGAAGCGCGCGAAGCCGTCCGAGATCCTCGCCCTGACCTTCACCGACAAGGCCGCCGACGAGATGGCGGTGCGGGTCGACCAGCTCGTCCCGTACGGCTACACGGACAGCACGATCGCGACGTTCCATGCCTTCGGAGACCGGGTGATCCGCGAGCACGCGCTGGAGCTCGGCCTCCCGCCGGACGTCCGTGTGCTGTCGCGCGCCGAGGCGGTCATCTTCCTGCGCGAGCACCTCTTCGCGTTCGACCTCGACGCCTATCGGCCGCTCGGCGATCCGACGCGCTTCCTGTCGGCGCTCGTCACGCTGTTCAGTCGCTGCAAGGACGAGGACATCACGCCGGCGACCTACGTGGCCCACGCCGAGCGGATCAGCGCCGAGGCCATCGCCCTTGCCGCAGCGGCCGCCGACCGGGGCGCTGAGACCGCCGGTGCGGCGGCGCGCGCCGAGGCAGGCCACCAGCAGGAAGAGCTCGCCCGCGCGTACGCGCGCTACCAGGAGCTGCTCGGGGAGAACGGGTTCATCGACTTCGGCGACCAGGTCGCGCTGGCCCTCCGGCTCGTGCGCGGATCACCCGCCGCGCGGCAGGCGATCGCGGAGCGTTTCCGATACCTCCTGGTGGACGAGTTCCAGGACACGAACCGCGCTCAGGCCGAGCTCGTCGGGCTGCTCGCCGAGCCGCACCGGAACGTGACGGTCGTCGGCGACGACGACCAGGCGATCTACGCGTTCCGCGGGGCTGCCATCGACAACATCCTCGACTTCGAGGCGCGCTACCCGGGCGCCCGGACCGTCGTCCTGCGCCGCAACTACCGCTCGCTTCGCCCGATCCTCGACGCGTCGTACCGGCTCGTGCGTTTCAACGATCCCGACCGGCTCGAGGCGCGCACGGGTCTCGTCAAGCGGCTCCGGGCACAGCGGCGCGAACCCGCCCCGCCGCCGGTGCGCCTCGAGGCGTTCGCCACGGGATCGGAGGAAGCGGACTGGATCGCGGCCGACATCGCGCGCAGGATCGCGGGCGGTGCCGACCCGCGCGACCACGCGGTGCTCGTCCGTGCGAACGGCCATGCGGATGCCATCCTGCGGGCCCTGAACGTCGCCGGCGTGCCGTGGCGGTTCTCCGGGTCGTCCGGGCTGTACGCCCGACCCGAGGTGCGCCTCCTGATGGCGTTCCTGCGCGTCATCGCCGACCCCGAATTCGAGCGTCGACCTCTATGCGCTCGCCTCGTCCGAGGTGTACGGGCTCGGTGGCGACGATCTCACGGCGATCGTCAACACCGCTCGGCGGCGCAATCGGCCGGTGATGGCGATCATGGACGAGCTCGAGCGGCAGCCCGGCATCCTGCGACTGGCGCCGACGACGCGGTCGGCCGTCCATCGCCTGGTCGGCGACGTGAACCGGTTCGCGGCGATGGCGCACGAGCGACCGGCCGGCGAGGTGCTCTACGCCTTCCTGCGCGACAGCGGTCTGCTGGCGCGTCTGGCGGCCACCGCCTCCGCCGCGGCGGACGAGGGCCTCGGCAACATCGCCCGCTTCTTCGACCTCATCCGCGCCCAATCCGTGCTCCTGGCGGATGACCGCGCGATGTTCGTGGCCCAGCACCTACAGACGCTGATCGAGGCCGGCGACGACCCGGCCACGGCCGACCTCGATCCGGATGCCGACGCGGTGGCCGTGCTCACCGTCCACAAGGCCAAGGGCCTCGAGTTCCCCGTCGTGTACCTGCCGGGCCTCGTCGCCGGGCGTTTCCCCGGCAACGGTCGGGGCGACCCCCTGGCGCTGCCCGCCGGTCTGGGCCGGGGGGAGCCGATGACGCCGGAACGCGGGCTGGCCGAGGAGCGCCGCCTCTGCTACGTCGCGATGACCCGGGCACGCGACGAGCTGGTGTTGAGCCACGCCGCCGACTACGGGGGCGCACGCGCTCGGCGGATCTCGCCGTTCGTGCTGGAAGCGCTGGACCTGCCCGTTTCGGCCGGGACGCCTGGGGCCGGGGTCGTGCCGCCGTCCACGGAGGAGCGCCTGGCCGGCTTCGCGGGCGTCGACGCGCCGGTCGTGCCGGAACGCCGAGCTGGCCAGGAGCCGCTGATGCTGAGCTTCGGGCAGGTGGACGCCTATCTGACCTGCCCGCTCCGATACAAGTACGCGCACGTGCTGCGGGTCCCGATCGCGCCGCACCACGCCCTCGTCTATGGAGCGGCGCTGCACAAGGCCGTCCAGCTCTTCCATCACCGACATGCGCGTGGCCACGTGATGACGGAGGCGGAGCTGGACGAGGTGCTCGCGTCGGCCTGGACGAACGAGGGGTTCGTCAGCCGGGAGCACGAGGAGGCGCGGCTCGAGGCGGCGAGATCGGCCCTGCGCCGGTTCCGCGAGGACCAGCTACTGCCTGACGCGATCGTGCCGACGTACGTGGAGCGCGAGTTCGCGTTCGACCTTGACGGCGACCGTATCCGCGGCCGCTGGGACCGCGTCGACATCGAGCCGGCTGGCTGCGGCAGCCACGCCGGACGGCGCCGCGGCCCTGGAGCACCCGTCCGCGGACGTCGTCACGCCGACGCTCGGGATCATGGGCCGGGAGCGCGTGACGATCACCGACTACAAGTCGTCGGACGTGCGCGACCCGGCCAAGGCGCGCCAGCGCGCACGCGAATCCCTGCAGCTCCAGATCTACGCGATGGGTTACGAGGCGATGACCGGTCGGTTGCCGGACCAGGTCGCCCTGCACTTCCTGGACTCTGGCCTGGTCGGACGGGTCGATGTGGATCCCCGAAGGATCGCCAAGGCACGTGGGCAGATCGCGACGGCGGCGGCAGGCATCCGCGCCGGCCAGTTCGATGCAACGCCGGACCCGATGGCCTGCTCGTGGTGCCCGTTCCGCGACATCTGCCCGTCGAGCGCCGCCACGACCCGCTGACCGGCGCCCGCGCCCTAGACTCGGGGCGCATGGAAGCGCGCGATCGGCTCCTCAGCCTGGCGACGTTCGCCGCCGCCGTGGTCGTCTGGGTGCTGGTCGCGTTGATCGTCACGACCCGGGACCCCGTGGGGGAGCCGCTCGCCGGGTTCATCGGCGCGGCGCTGATCGGCCTCGCCGTGGGGCTGACCGCGACGCCGATCGCCTGGTTGCTTGTATTCGCTCGCCACCGCCGGATCGCCTATCGCGGGGACTGGATCCGTGCCGCCCGGCGGGGCGGCTGGGTCGGGCTCATCGTCGCGGTCTTCATCGTGCTTCGGCTGCAGGGAGCGCTCGAGCTTCCGATCGCGCTGTTCATCCTGGCCCTCGCCGCGGTCGCGGAGGCGACGCTCTCGGCGGAACGCTAGAGCACGCTCCGGCCGGCGGCTCTACCATCCGCCGCGGACCCGCCCAGAAGGTCCGATCCATGCAAGCACCGGAGGATCCGTGCCGGAACGTACCGCCGTCCGCCCCGCCGAACCGTTCATCGACGTCAAGGAACGCGTCGCCGCCGCCGTCGAAGGCGCCCGCGACGAGATCATCGACCTGTCACATCGGATCCATGCGAACCCGGAGCCCGCGTTCGAAGAGCACCAGGCCGCGACCTGGGTCGCCGAGGCACTGCGGGCCCACGGGTTCACGGTCGAACACCCGGCGGGCAGCCTCGCCACGGCGATCCGTGCCGTGCGTCGTGGCGGCCGTGGGGGCGACGGCCCCCGGATCGGGATCCTCGCCGAATACGACGCCCTCCCGGGCCTCGGCCACGGCTGTGGCCACAACACGATGGCTGCCTCGGGCGTCGGGGCGGCCATCGCGCTGGCGGCCATCGCCGACGAGCTCCCGGGCGAGATCGTGTTCCTCGGCACGCCCGCGGAGGAGCGGGGGAGTGGCAAGCAGATCATGATCGACGACGGGCTGTTCGACGGCGTCGACGCCGCCCTGCTCTACCACCCGTGCGACCGGAGTCACGTCGAGAGCCATCCGCTCGCGTCGGAAGACGTGGACGTCGTCTTCACGGGCCTGCAGGCCCACGCCGCCTCCGACCCGTGGAAGGGCAAGAACGCGCTCGACGCCATGATCCAGCTGTTCTCCTCGGTCGGGTTGTGGCGGCAGCAGCTGCGGCCGACGGCACGCGTCCACGGGATCATCCGCGAAGGCGGCACGGCCGCGAACATCATCCCGGACCGCACCTCGGCGTGGTTCATGCTCCGCAGCGACGACCAGGACTCGTATGCGGAGATGAAGGCCCAGTTCAGCAAGATGGCGGAGGCGGCTGCCCTCGCGACCGGGACCACCGTCGAGGTGACCTACTCCGGTGGCGCCACGACGATGCGCAACAACCTGGCGCTGGCCGAGCGCTTCCGGGCCAACATGGCCGCCTACGGCATCGAGGACATGGGCGACGACCCGAACGCGGGCAGCACCGACATGGCCAACGTGAGCTGGGTGTGCCCCGCGATCCACCCCGACCTCGCGATCTGCGACGAGGGTGTCGCCGGCCATTCGACGGCGTTCCGCGATGCGGCCGTGACGCCACGTGCCGATGAAACGACGCTGCTGGCGGCGACGCTGATCGCGCAGACCGCCGTCGACCTCTACCTCGACCCGGCGCTGGTCGAGCGCGCATGGGCGGAGTTCCGGGCCGGTTGAGCCGCAGCCGGGGTGTACCATCGCCCCGGCGCGCCCCGCTGGACGCCGGATCGCGAACCGGCGGCGCCCCGGATCGAGACGGACTCCCGCACGCGGCCCGGACATCCGACCGCCTCCGTCTCCGGAGGATCACGTGGCTGAGCGCCCCCACGACCCCGACTTCGCCGTCCTGAACGGCTGGGACGCGGAGTACGAGACCTACGCCGATTACGACCTGCCGACCTACGTCGGTGCGGTCAGCTTCATGAAGCTGCCGTGGGTGACGGATGCCGCCGAGCTCCGCGCCCGGAAGCCGGATGTCGCGATCATCGGCGCGCCGTTCGACGATGCGGTCAGCCACCGCTCCGGTGCGCGATTCGGGCCGCGCGCGATCCGCCAGGCGCAGTACACGTCGGGCTCGGTCAACTCGCTCCAGCTCGACGTCGAGCCGTTCGAGATCCTCGATGTCGTCGATGCCGGCGACGCCAACATCATCCCCGCCTGGATCGAACGGGCGCATGCGCTGATCTACCGGAAGGTGCGCGAGGTCGCCGAGACCGGAGCCATCCCGATCATCCTCGGCGGCGACCACTCGATCACGTGGCCGTCCGCATCGGCGGTCGCGGAGGTGCGCAGACCGGGCAGCATCGGCATCGTCCATTTCGATGCCCATGCCGACACCGCCAACGACGACTGGGGTGTCCTCGCCGGTCACGGCACCCCGATGCGCCGCCTCATCGAATCGGGCGCAGTCGACGGCCGCAACTTCGTCCAGGTCGGATTGCGGGGCTACTGGCCGCCCGTCGAGACCTTCGCCTGGATGAAGGAGAAGGGCCTGCGCTACCACTTCATGCGTGAGATCGAGGAGCGCGGCGCCGAGTCGGTCGTCGCCCAGGCCATCGACGAGGCGCTCGACGGGCCCGACAGCATCTACCTGAGCCTCGACATCGACGTGATCGACCCGGGCCTGGCGCCCGGCACCGGCACTCCCGAACCCGGCGGGATGCTGACCCGCGAGGTCCTGCGCGCTGTCCGCCAGATCGTCGGTGCGGTCGAGCTCGCCGGGATGGACGTCGTCGAAGTGTCGCCGCCGTACGACCACGCTGAGACGACGGCGATGGCTGCGAACCGCGCGGCGCTCGAGGCGATCAGTGCTCTCGCCGTGCGCAAGGCCGCCGGCGGGACCGTGCGCTGGGAACCGGCAGCGGGTTGATCGAACCGGCCGATCCCGCCACAGCGAGCGCGCTCGCGCGCCTCTACGACCTCGACCTGCAGGACGATCCGGGCGACCTCGACCTGTACCGAGCCCTCGCGGACCGGGCGGGCGGCCCCGTCCTCGAGCTGGCCATCGGCAGCGGCCGGCTCGCCGTCCCGCTGGCCATGGCGGGCCATCGCGTGACCGGCGTCGACATCGACCCCGCGATGTTGCGCCGGGCCCGCGAGCGGGCCACGGCCGAGGGCCTCCTGAGCGAGCGGCTCGAGCTGGTCGAGGCCGACCTGCTGGATGTCCGGCTCTCGGATGCCGGGCGCTACGCCTTCGCGTTCATCGCGCTCAACTCGTTGATGGTGCTGCCGACACGCGCTGCCCAGCGCAAGGCCATCCAGACGCTCGCCGATCACCTCGCGCCGGGCGGGCTCGGCGCGGTCGACGTGTGGCTGCCGGACGGCGACGACCTGGGTCGGTACGACGGTCGCCTCATCCTCGAGTGGATCCGCCCGGATCCCGCGACCGGCGCCCTCGTGACGAAGTCCGGCTCCGCCATCCACGACGCGGCAAGCGGCACGATCGCGCTGACGTCGATCTTCGACGAGTCGACCCAGGGCGGACCGGCGACGCGCTGGATCCGCCAGGACCACCTGCGCCTCGTGTCCGCGGACGAGCTGCGCGCCTTTGCGGAAGAGGCGGGGCTGCGGGTGGAGCTGGTGGCGGGTGGCTACGATCTCGGGCCGATCGGTCCCGGCGCGGAGCGCGCGGTCCTCATCGCCGAACGGGCCTGATCCGGCCGCCCTCCCACTCGGGCCGCGTGCGTGGCACCGTGGTATCGTCGAGCCCCATGTCGAGCGGCTCGAGCAGCGACCAGACGCGCCTCCTGATCGTGGAGGACGTGCCCCAGGTCGCCCAGTACATCCGCGGTCTCCTGAACGCCCAACAGGCGGTCAAGCTGCTCGACGTGCTCACCGACGGCGGCCGCGCGGTCGAGCAGATCGGCCAGCTCCGCCCCGACGTCGTGATGGTCGACGCGCTGTTGCAGGGCCGGCTCAAGGGCCCGAAGCTCGTCGAGCAGATCCACGCGGCCGGGCTCAATGTCCCGGTCATCGTGCTCACGGTCCCGCAGAACCCGGTCGAGGTCGATCCGGCGAAGGGCGTCCACGCCGTGCTGTCGATGCCGTTCTCGGGCTTCGAGCTCATGAACCGCATCTCCGGGGTGCGCAAGGCGCACGCCCTGGCGTCGCCGGTCGGTGTGACGCGCGTCACGTCGGTCTTCGCGCCGAAGGGCGGCGTGGGCAAGACGACCATCGCGTTCAACCTCGCCGTCGCCATGGCTCAGCTCGAGCAGCGCACGGTGCTGATCGATGGCAGCGTGCAGTTCGGCGACCTGCGATCACTGCTCAAGGTCCCAGGCGACGCGCCGTCGATCCTCGACCTGCCGACCGACCGGATCGCCGAGTCGGACCTGACCGACGTGCTGTGGCGCGACCCATCGGGCATCGACATCCTGCTCGCACCGCCGCGCATCGAGATGGCCGAGATGATCACGACACGCGACGTCGACAAGGTCCTGTCGCTGCTGCGGCGCGTCTACAGCTCGATCGTGATCGACATGTCGAGCGTGATCAACGACATCAACCTTGGCTTCCTCGACGCGAGCGACACGATCATCGAGATCGTCACGTACGACTCGACCACGATCCACAACACGATCGCGATGGCCGACACGTTCCGCTCGATCGGCTATCCGGCGTCGAAGGTGCGCTATCTCGTCAACCGCGCGGACAGCTCAGGAGGCATCGATCCCGAGGACCTCCACCGGGCGCTCGGGCGCATCCCGGAGCACCGCGTCAACTCCGACGGGCAGCTGATCGTCCGCTCCAACAACGAGGGCGTGCCCTTCATCCTGGCCAACCCCTCGGCGCCTGTCAGCCAGGACATCATGCGCGTGGCATCGGAGCTGCTCGGCGCGGCCCGCGTTCCCGTGGCCGCCGGGCGCCGCTAGGCCGAGGCAAGTGACGGATCCGCGTCCCATCGGTGTCTTCGATTCCGGCGTCGGTGGCCTCACGGTCCTGCGCGAGATCATCCGCCGGACGCCGGGCGAGTCGACGGTCTATCTCGGGGACAACGACCGTGCGCCGTATGGCGTGCGCCCGGACGAGGAGGTCCTGGCGTTCTCGACGGAGTCGCTGGACGCGCTCGTGGAGCGCGACGTCAAGGCGCTCGTCGTTGCCTGCAATACCTCGACTGCCGTCGGTCTGGGCGCGTTCCGCCGTCGGTACGACCTGCCCGTGCTCGGGGTGATCAGGCCGGGTGCGGCCGCGACCGCGCTCGCGACGCGCAACCGGCGGGTCGGCGTCATCGCGACGCCGGCGACGATCAGGTCACACGCGTACTTCAACGCGATCAAGGACGAGAACCCGGCAGTGGAGGTGTACGAGCACGCCACGCCCGCGCTCGTGCCACTCGTCGAATCGGGGGACCTGAACGGCCCGCTCGCGGAGGCGACCGTGGCGGAGGCCCTTGCGCCCCTCGTCGGCGAGCGCGATGCCAACGGCGAGTCGATCTTCCCGCGCCCGCCCGGAGCGGCGATCGACACATTGCTCCTCGGCTGTACGCATTACCCGCTCATCCGGCCTCTCATCGCCGCGCTCGCCGGCGACCATGTGGCGATCGTCGACTCCGCGACCGCCACGGCCTCCGCGCTCGCCGAGCTGCTCAGCGTCAACGGCCTCGAGGCGCATGCCGACGACGCGCCGGTCGACGGTCAGCCAGCCCATGTCCAGCTGACCACGGGCGACCCGGGGCGGTTCGCGGCCGTGGCGGGCCGCCTGTTCGGTCCCGACTTCGTGTCCGTCGAGTCGATCGAGCTCGGAGCTCTCGCTCGATGACGAAGCGCCGGACCGACTCCACGTGGCGCGATGACCGCGCCTGGCAGGCCGGCATCCTGATCGGCTCGGCGCTGGGCGCGGCCGCGACCGTGGTCGGTCGTCACATGGAACGGCGGGCGCGTGAAGGGCTCGTCGACTGGGCGGCCGTCGAGCGCATGGCGATCGGGCGCTTGGACCAGGCACCGGGCGCCCTGACCGCCGAGGAGCTGCGCGCGGTCGAGCCCGACTACGCCGCTGCGATGGCGCGCATCGTGCCCGCCCTGTCGGCCGCCCTCGGGGCACAGCTGCCCGGTGTGGTCGAGCGCTCGGGTGTCGTCGACCGGGCCGGCTGGGTCCGCGCCAACACGGCGTCATTCGCCTCCCTGATCGGCAAGCTCGAGCACGACCTCCTGGATCAGGTCGTGCCACCCGGTGGCGGGCTGACGGCGGCCGCGATGGCGCTCGCCAACCGCTGGCTGACCACCCGCCAGCTCGGGGTGCTGCTCGGGTTCATGGGTCAGCGCGTGCTTGGCCAGTACGACCTCGCCCTCCTGTCGGCGGAGGCCGCCCCCGGCCGGCTGCTGTTCGTCGAGGAGAACATCCGCCAGACCGCGAAGGCCTTGGGCGTCCCGGTCGAGTCGTTCCGGACCTGGATCGCCCTCCACGAGACGACCCACGCCTTCGAGTTCGAGGCGCACCCGTGGCTGCGGCCGTATCTCGCGTCGCGCCTCGAGCGCCAGCTGACCTTGTTCGGCAACGACGTCCGGGGCATGGGTCGCGAGGCGATCCGCGGGCTCGGCCGAGCGCTCCGCGGCGAGGGCGGCGGCGAGCACTGGATGGAGCGCCTCATGGGCCCCGAGCAGCGTGCCCTGTTCCGCGAGACGCAGGCCGTGATGAGCCTGCTCGAGGGGTTCAGCGACTACGTCATGGATGAGGTCGGCCACGACCTCGTGCCCGACGTCGAGCGGATCCGGGCCAGGTTCGACGAGCGGCGCGCGAAGCGGACCCCGTTCGAGCGGGCGATGCTCCGCCTGACCGGCATGGACCTAAAGCTCGAGCAGTACAAGAAGGGTGAGACGTTCGTGCGGGCGATCGCCGCCGCGCGCGGCTCGGAGGCGCTCTCCCAGCTCTGGGGTGGACCCGAGACGCTGCCGCGCGACGGGGAGATCGAGGCGCCCGAGCGTTGGATCGCCAGGGTGCTCGACGGCTCACCGACGCCGGTCGCCGGTACGCCATCGTGACGACCGCGGGCCCTGGCAGCGGGCCCGACGGGGCGCCGACGGCGATCGCGCTGAGCCCGATCCTGTCGGCCCGCTACCGATCGCGCGACCTCGAGCGGATCCGGGCGGCGGCGCCGGGCGCGCGGCTTGTGACGGTGTCGGTCGAAGGACTCGCCGATGGGCCGCTCGACGACGTCGAGGTCATGCTCCGGGGCTGGCTGAGCTCCGACGCGTTCGATCGCCTGCTGGTCCGTGCGCCCCGGCTCGCTTGGGTGCACTCCGCGACGTCGGGCGTGGAACGGGCGCTGACCCCGGCCGCACGCGAGCGCGGCCTCATCGTCACGAACGCCCGCGGCGTGTTCAGCCGGCCGATCGCCGAATACGTGCTGATGATGATCCTCGCCGTGAGCCGGCGGCTGCCCCAGCTCCTCGAGCTGCAGCGCGAGCGGACCTGGCAGCCGCTCGAGGGCACCGAGTTGCGCGACGTGACCGTCGGCATCGTCGGACTCGGCTCGATCGGTCGGGCGGTCGGTGCGCTCGCGACGGCGTTCGGCTGCCGGGTCGTGGCGGTCCGCCGCCGGCCCGACGAGGATGCGGCGGTCGCGACGGGCGACGGCGACGAGCCGTCCGTTGGCGAGCTGATGCTGGATCGCGTCGGCGGCCCCGAGACGCTGCCCGAGTTGCTCGGCGAATCGGACTTCATCGTGCTCGCGGCGCCACTGACGCCGCAGACCGAGGACATGATCGATGCCGACGCGCTCGCCATGGTCAAGCCCGGAGCCTGGCTGATCAACGTGGCGCGGGGTCGACTCGTCGATGAGCGGGCGCTGCTCAGAGCGCTGCGGGACGGCCACCTCGGGGGCGCGATCCTGGACACGTTCCGCGACGAGCCGCTGCCGCCCATGTCGTCGTTCTACGACCTGCCGAACGTGATCGTGACGCCGCACACCGCGTGGTCGAGCGGCCGCGTGCTCGACCGCAGCGTCGAGCTGTTCTGCGACAACCTGCGCCGGTTTTCGAAGGGCGAGCCGCTGCTCAACGTCGTCGACCCGGCCGCCGGGTACTGACCGTGCAGATCGCGATCGTCGGGCTTGCCGGGAGCGGCAAGACGACCGTCTTCAACACGCTGACCCGCGGCCACGCCGAGACCGGCGGGTACGGCGGGGTCACGCTCAACGTCGGCGTCGTGAAGGTCCCCGACGAGCGGCTCGGGCGGCTCGCCGAGATCTTCAGCCCGAAGAAGATCGTCCAGGCCGACGTCACCTATGTCGATCTGCCCGCGCCACCCGCCTCCACCGAGGGGCGCATCGGCACCGAGGAGCTGCCGGCCGACCACCTCGCGCGGCTGCGCGACTCCGACGCGCTGCTCCACGTCGTCCGCGCGTTCGAAGATGCGGCCCATCCGCATCCGGCGGGGAGCGTCGATCCCGCCCGTGACCTCGAGCAGCTCGATCTCGAGTTCACGCTTGCCGATCTGGCGATGACGGAGCGCCGGCTCGAGCGGCTCGCGGGCAGCGGCCGGCACGGCACTGCAGCGGAGCGCGAGGCGAACGAGCGCGAGGAGGTCGTCCTCCGGCGCATCCACGAGGGCCTCGAGGCCGGCACGCCGATCCGCGACCTCGGCCTCGATGCGGACGAGGCCAAGGCGATCCGCGGCTTTCAATTCCTGACCGAGAAGCCCGTCCTGGTGCTGCTCAACGTCGGGGAAGGCGACCTCGCGACGTCCCGGACGCTGGTCGACCGGATCTCATCGGCCTACGTGCACCAACAGGCGATCGTCGATGCGCTGTCGGCCAAGATCGAGATGGAGCTCGGCGAGCTCGAGCCCGATGAGGCGGCCGTGTTCATGGAGGAGCTCGGCATCACCGAGTCGAGCCTGGACCGGGTCATCGCGCTGTCGTACCGGCTGTTGGGGCTGGTGTCGTTCCTGACCGCCGGCCCCGACGAGGTCCGGGCGTGGCCGATCCACGACGGCTCGACGGCCGTGGACGCCGCCGGGGCGATCCACACGGACCTCGCCAAGGGCTTCATCCGCGCCGAGACCGTGTCCTACGACGACCTGATCCGTTTGGGCTCGATGGCCGAGGCACGCAAGGCCGGTCGACTGCGCTCCGAAGGGAAGACCTACCAGGTCAAGGACGGGGACGTGCTGGAGATCCTCTTCAGCCGCTGACCGTCCTCGCGTCCGCCCCCCGCGAGCGGCCGGCCGCATGTGCCATTCGCGACCGTGACGCACGTTATGGCACCGAAGGCGGCTGGTCGACGTGCTTCGGTCCGATTCCGCGTCTGCCACGCACGGTTCGTGGCCGAGGCGGGCGAGCGAGAAGCGTTCGGGTCGAAAACGCGACTGCTGCGCACTGGTTGCCGCGGTGGCAGCGCCGGACCTCCGTGGGCCACGAACCCGCGCTGACGTCCGGAGTCAGTTCGGGCGGCCGGGATCCGGGTCGAATTCTGCGAGGATCGTCCGGAAGTCGCCCGTCAGCTCGTCGCCGGGCTCGCTCTCATCGTCATCGTCCTCGTCGTCATCATCGGTTTCGAGCTCCGCGAGGAAGTTGTCCGCTTCCTGGGTAGACACGTTGACGGCGGCGGTCAGTGCCTCGTCGCCGACGAAGACGAAGCCGTAGTCGCGCTCGAGGACGATGGCGATCGCCTCGACGAGCGTGTCACGCTCGTAGTTGTCCTTGACGTCGTGCCGGATCCGCTGGACCAGCTCGAAGAACTCCTGCGGCTCCCACTCAGACTCGCTGACGACGATCGCATCGGAATAGACCTCGTCGTCGCCTTCGTGGAGCTCATAAAAGAACAATCGGGTACGCCTCGTCGATGCTGGTTCGGGTGCGGCAGTATACGCCGCACCGCCCCGAAGCCCACCCGTCACGAGAGGTCCAATGCCGCCACCTCGCGTCGAGGTCGTCCACGTCGGCTCGGCAGCGCGCGACATCGCGCCCGACGATCCGCGCGGCTGGCGGCTCGGGGGCGGCGTCACGTATGCGGCGCTAACGACGGCCCGGCTCGGGCTGCGGACAGCGGCTGTCGTCGGCGCCGACGCCCTGGCGGCCAATGCTCACGAGCTCGATGCGTTGCGCGACGCCGGAGTCGACATCCTCACGGTCGACCTGCCCGAAGGACCCATCTTCCACAACGTCGAGACGCCCCGCGGTCGGGAGCAGACGGTGATTGCGCCGGGCGTGCCGGTCCGCCCGGTGCCGCTGCCTGCGTCGTGGCGAGCCAGCCCGTCGTGGTCCCTGGTCCCTGTCGCTGCGGAGGTCGATGACGAGTGGGCCGGGGTCATCCGTCCGAACGCGATCGTCGCCGTCGCCTGGCAGGGCATGCTTCGCCGCCTCGAGGCCGGCACGCTGGTCGAGCGCATCCCTCCGGCGGAAAGGGCGATCCTCCGCCGCGCCGACCTCGTCGGCCTGAGCCACCTCGACGTGGCGCGCGACGCGTCGCTCGGTGACCTCACCCGATTCCTGCATGGCGGCGCGCGACTCCTGGTGACCCAGGGCGGACACGGCGGCCTGCTCGTTACGACCGGCGACGATGGACCAGCCGAGGTCCTCCGCTACCTGTCGACGCCGACCGAGCGGGAGGTGGACCCGACCGGAGCCGGCGACACGTTCCTGGCGGCGCTGCTCGCGGTCCTGGTCCGTCCGAGCGTGGCGGGGTCGCCGGGTCGGTCGCTCGCCCGGGCACTCCGTTTCGCCGCGGCGGCAGGCTCGCTCGCCGTCGAGGACGTCGGTCTGGCCGGGGTCCCGGATCGCACCTCCGTTCTCATCCGGCGCGCGCGGGAACGGGTCCGCCGCGCGGTCGTGCCGACCCTGTCGGCCCAGGTAGGCGTCGAGGATCCGCGGCAGTAGGGGAGCAGGGGAGCGCGTCCGGCGCCCAGCCCGGCCCGCGGCCGCTGACCCTCAGGCCGGAGCCGGCCCGCTCGACTCACGCACCTGCAGGTCCACCGGCAAGCGGATCGTCTCGGGGCCGATCCCCTCGCCATCGCCGGTCAGCTGCGCCACCGCACGGCGGCCCATCTCGTCGGTCCGCTGGGCGATCGTCGTCAGCGGCGGATCGATATAGGCGGCGACCGCGACGTCGTCGAAGCCGACGACGCTGGCATCCGCCGGGACGCGCCGGCCCCGGCGCCGGAGCGCGCGTAGCGCGCCGATCGCCATGAGGTCGTTGTAGGCCACGATCGCCGTCGTCTCCGGGGCGCGGTCGAGCAGGTCGTACGCCGCCCGCTCGCCACCCCCGACCAGGGCCTCACCGACGGTCGTTGTCAGCGCGTCCGGCGCACAGCCCGCCGCGCCGAGGGCAGACCGCACCCCCGCCACACGTTCCGGCGCGTCGACGTTGCGCGGCGGCGGGAGGAGGTAACCGAACCGGCGGTGACCCAACGCGAGCAGGTGTTCGGTGGCCACGCGGCCGCCCTGCTCGTTGTCCGACATGATCGCCGGCAGCCCGACGTCGGGCGCCGCGGTGTTGACGAGGACGACCGGGATCGGTGGCGACGACAGCCACTCCATGTGACGGACCCCGAGGCTGCTGGCGGCGATGATCAGGCCATCGACCCGCCGGTCCGCCAGCAGGTCGAGGTAGGACGCCTCGCGCTCGGGGTCGTCGGCCGCGTTGCACAGCAGAACGGAGAAACCGGATGCTCGGGCGGCGTCCTCGACCGACCGCACGAGCTGAGGGAAGTACGGGTTCTCGATGTCGGTGATGATCAGGCCGAGCGTCTGGGTCGACCGGCGCTTCAGCGATCGGGCGACCTCGGACGGCCGGTAATCGAGGGCGCGCGCCGCCTCGAGAACGCGCGCCTGCGTCTCGGGCCGGGCGCGCCCGACGCCTGCCAGCACGCGGCTGACGGTCGCGGTCGAGACCCCGGCCCGTGCCGCGACATCGGCGATCGTGGCCGTCATCGGTGTCGCCGCGGATGCGGCGCGACAGCCGGCGCCGCCGTCAGCGGCCCCGGCCTCAGTGGCTCACCGTCGGTCCGGGCGCCGCCGGCGGTGTCGACGAGGGTGGCCTGCGCTCGCTCTTGGCGAGCGCCTCGAGCTCGCGTGTCAGCTCGTGCAGCTCGTCACCACCGCCCATCTGGCTGTGCAGCTGATCGGCATCGACGTCGCCGCGACTGAACTGACCGCCGGTCCTGCCGCGTGACAGGATGGTGAACGTGTCGCCGATCGGCAGCGCGTGCGAGACGTTGTGGGTGATGAAGATGACCCCGAGCCCGCGGTTGCGGGCCGCGACGATGTGGCGCAGCACGATCGCCGACTGCTTCACGCCGAGGGCCGACGTGGGCTCGTCGAGGATGAGCACGCGGGCCCCGAAATACTCGGCTCGGGCGATGGCAAGGGTCTGGCGTTCGCCGCCCGACAACGTGCCGACGGCCTGGTCGGTGTCGCGCACGTCGATGCCGATGCGCTTCATCTCCTCCCTGGCGATCCCGGCTGCCTTGGGCAGATCGAACCGCTTGAACGGCCCGACGCCGACGGTCGGCTCGTTGCCGAGGAAGAAGTTGCGGGTGACGCTCATCAGCGGCATCACCGACAGGTCCTGGTAGACCGTCGCGATGCCGGCGTCGAGCGCGTCGCGCGGCGAGCCGAACTCGACCGGCTGGCCATCGACGGCGAGCGTGCCCTTGTCCGGGCGGTAGACACCGGACAGGGTCTTGATCAGCGTCGACTTCCCGGCGCCATTGTCGCCGAGCAGGCAGGTCACCTGGCCGGCGCGGACCTCCAGGGACACACCTTCGATGGCGACGACGGCCCCGAAATACTTCGAGATGTCGCGTGCCTCGAGCAATGGGGTCTGGTCCGCGGCGGCGGCTGCCGGCGCGCTATCCATGAGGGCGTCGGTCATGGGGGTCGGATCCATCGGTCTGCCCTCCTACGTCAGTCCGGCGAACCGACGCCGGATCCAGTTGTTGAGGACGACGGCGACCAGCAGCAACGTACCGATCGCGATCTTGTACCAGTCGGCGTTGATGTCGGCGAAGACGATGCCCTGACGGGCCATCCCCAGCGCCAGCGCTCCGAGCGCCGTGCCGGCGACCGAGCCGTAGCCGCCGGTCAGCAGCGATCCGCCGATGACCGCGGTGGTGATCGCGTCGAGCTCGATGCCCGTGCCGCGCAGGATGTCGGCCGAGTTGAACCGCACGCTCTGGATGGCCGCCAGGATCGAGGCCGACAAGGCCGTCATGGCGAATAGGGCGATCTTGACCCGCGCGACGGGGACGCCGAGGTTGCGCGCCGCACCGGCCGAGCCACCGACGCCCGCGATCCAGTTGCCGAACCGGGTCCGACCCAGCACGTAGATGCCGGCGACCGCGATGACGATCCAGATGAGGATCGATATCTGCAGGGTCCCGGTCTGACCGCCGATGGAGAGCGGCATGCTCCACCCGAAGAATTCCGCCAGCGGATCGCCGGCGATCCGCGTCGGATCGATCGGGATGTAGGTGATGTTCGTGACGGTCGACGTCAGCACCGACGAGGCGCCACGGATGATGAACAGCGTCGCCAGCGTCACGATGAACGACGGGAGTCCGGTCCGCACCACGATCAGGCCGTTGATCACGCCGAGGAAGGTGGTCGCGATCATCGCCATGATGATCGACAGCCACACTGGCAGACCCCAGATCGTCACGCCGATCCCGATGAGGATCCCGGCGAAGCCGACCATCGAGCCGATCGACAGATCGAACTCGCCTGCGATCATGAGCAGAGCGACCGCGGTGGCCACGATGCCGACCTGGGCCGCCACATCGAGGTAGTTGAGCGTGCCCGGGATGCCCATGAAAGCGGTATTCCCACGGGCCAGCGAGATCGCCGCGAAGACGACCCACACGAACACGACGATGATCAAGGCGCCTGCGGCCGGGCGCGCCAGGATGCGCTGGGTGAGGGAGAGGTTGCGGAGTCTGTCCGATCCCGGGGCTCGCGGGGTCGTGGTCGTCGTGCTCGCCATCGTTCCCTCCGAGGTGATCGGGAGGGACCGACCGGTGCCGGTCCCTCCCATGCGCCGGTGACGCCGGCGCGCGAGCGCTAGGTCAGCGGAGACCCTTGGCGGCGAGCCCGATGACGGCCTCGGCGTCCGCCTGGGTCACGAACCCTGGGCCGGTCATGATCAAGCCCTCACCGTTGCCGGTGGGCAGGTTCTTGGTCTCGGCGTAGTTCGTGAGGATGACGATCGGCAGATAGCCCTGGAGGAACTGCTGCTGATCGATCGCGAAGTCCATCTTCCCGTCCTTGATGGCCGTCAGCACGTCGGCGCTGAGGTCGAAGGTCGCGAGATGGATGGTCTTGCCGGAGGCCGCCACGGCGTCGAGCGCCGGCTTGGCCACCGAGGGTCCGAGGGTCAGGATGCCGTCGATGGTCGCGTCGGCCTGGAGGGCCGCCTCGATCGCCGCCTGCATGCCCGCCGGGTCGGAGATGTTGCCTGTCAGGACCTCGCCCGTCTCGCTGTCCGTCAGGCCCTTGAAGAACCCGTTGCAGCGCAGGGTAAGAGCCTGGTTGCCCACTTCCTGGTTGAAGCAGACGGCGTTCTTGACGCCGGCCGCCTTGAACCGTGCACCGGCTCCGAGGCCTGCCTCGTACTCGGTCTGACCGACATGGGCCAGGACGCCCAGTTCCTTGAACACGTCCGAACCGGAGTTCATCGACACGACCGGGATGCCGGCGTCGACGGCCTTCTTGATCGCCGGCCCGAGCGCATCGGGGTTCGGGATCGAGACGACCAATCCGGTCGGCTTCTTGGCGATCGCGGCGTCGATGAGCGAGACCATGCCGGGCATGTCGCTCTCGGCGCTTGGGGCGTTGTAGGTCGCCGTCACGCCCATGTCGGCCGCGCCGGCCTTCACGCCGTTCCGGACCACGCCCCAGAACCCGTCCTGGGCCTGGCCGTGGGTGACGTACTCGATCTTGATGTCGGCGCGCTTGACGAGCGCGCCGTCGAGGGCGGCCGCGGCCGAGCCGGTCGGCGTGCCTGACGTACAGGCCCCCACGAAGATCGCCGCGCCCGCGAGCGCGACGAACGTCTTCTTCCTCAGATTCATTCGGTTCGTTCTCCTCCGTTGTGCCGCGGCGAGTGCCACGGTCCCGATCTCAGCCGCCCGCAGGGCGGGTCCGAGGGATCGCTGCTGTCGGTTCGCGGCCAGCCTGGCCGCCATGGACACCTCCTTTCGTCCGGTCGTCCCGAGGGTCGGGTCCGATCCGGCCCTCAGCCGGGGATCTCCGCGAGCCGCACGGGTCGGTGTTCGTGGAGCGAGCGATCGGCCGCCTCTGCGACGCGGAGGGCCGCGACGCCATCCTGGGCGGTGCATGGACTCGGGGCGTCGCCGCGGGCGACCGTGACGAACGCCGCGAGTTCGGCAGCATAAGCCGACTCGAACCGCACGAGGAAGTCTTTCCACGCAGGCCCGGGTGGCGGGGGAACGCCCGGCTCGACGGAGCGCAGCGGGGTCTTCGGGCCGAGGCCCACCGCGACGCTGTCCTTCGAGCCGAAGATCTCGGCCCGGATGTCGTAACCGAGGGGGTCGTGTCGGGTGACGGTCATCACGGTCAGCGGGCCGTCGGTGAGACGGAGCGTCACCACGGCCGTGTCCACGTCCCCGTATTTCGCGAACACCGGGAAGGCGCGGACGGCGCCGTCGGCGTAGACCTCCTCGACTTCGCAGCCGGTCATCCAGCGCAGGACATCGAAGTCGTGGATCGAGAAGTCGCGGAAGAGACCACCCGACTGCGCGATGTACGCCTCATGCGCCGGCTCCGGGTCGTGGCCGGCCAGGCGCACCGCATAGAGCGTGCCGAGGTCGCCGCTGTGGACCAGCCGGTGGACCTCGCGGTAGGCCGGGTCGAAGCGGCGCTGGAAGCCGAGCTGGAACGGGACGCCGGCGGCGTCGATGTCCGCGGCGAGCGCGATCGTCTCGTCGAGGTTCGCGGCCAGTGGCTTCTCGCAGAACGTCGGCAGCCCCCGACCGATGGACGCCCGGATGAGCTCGGCGTGGGCGCCGGTGGCGGCTGCGATGACGATGGCGTCCGCGGCGTCCAGTGCCGCGTCCATCGACGGCGCGACGCTGGCACCGACCGACGAGGCGACCTCGGCTGCACGATCCGCGTCGACGTCACCAATCAGCAGGGTGTCGATGCCATCGGTCGCGCTGAGGAGACGAGCGTGGAGCTTGCCGATCCGGCCCGCACCGAGCAGAGCGACCTTCATGCGCGGGCGCCCGCCTTGTCGCGGGGCGGCCATGCCGGCGCAGCGTCGTGGCGAGGACGCGCCGCCCGATCGCGGCGCTCTCGGACGGCGGGCCCCACGTGCTGTCCTGCTCGACCATCAGCCATCCGTTGTAGTCGCGCTCGATCAGCGCCTCGATCACGCCGTCGAGATCGAGCATCCCGGCGCCGAGCTCCGTGAACAGTCGCTCGCGGACGGCGTGACCCAGCCCGTCGAGGGCGCCCGACTGCAGCCGGGCGAGAACCACCGGGTCGACGTCCTTCAGGTGGACGTGGGTGACGCGATCGCCGAGGTCGCGGAGCGCCGCGACCGGGTCCCCGCCGCCGACGAGGTGGTGTCCGACATCGAGACAGATCCCGACGCGGCTGGGATCGGTGGAGGCGACGAGCCGGTCCAGCTCAGCCGGCGTCTCGATGAACGTCGCGCCGTGCGGGTGGAAGGCGATCGGCCGTTCCGCGCGATCGGCGATGTCATGGAGCAGGTCGATCAGCGCGTCCCAGCCCGCATCGGTCAGCACGGGCGTGCCGGGAGTCGTGGCGCGGCCCGCCAGCTCATCGCGACCCGGCGACCTGTGCAGCGCGACGCACAGGACCTCCCCGCCACCGTCGCGCAGCAGGCGGATCCGTTCGATCGCGACGTCGAGGGCTTCGGCTGTCGGCCCGTCCACGGTGGCGGGCAGCGGGACGTACACCTCGGCCAGGCGCAGGTCGCGCCGGGCCAGCTGGTCGCGAAGCTCCGCGCCCTCCGGGAACCCGTTGCCGAGCTGGGTGCCCTCGTAGCCGGTCCGGGCGATCTCGTCGAGGATGGTCGTCGCGTCGAGGCCCGAGGTACGCGCCTCATCGGAGTTGATCCAGAGCATCGGCACCGCGCCGATCGGGGATCGCGACAGTGCGTCGCCGGGGTCCCGGAGCGATGGCCCGCACGTCGTGACGGGCCGCGTGCGACGGTGCTCATCGGTGCCGTCGGACTCGCGGGCATGCGCGACGCGCGGACGACCGGGTCAACGCCCCTCCTTGCGCATTCCGCGTAATCGATTACCCTGAGTCGCGGACCGTATCGCACGGCACCATCGAGTGTCAATGCCGGATGTGGAGGATGGATGGTGGGAGGGGCCACGGAGACGATGCTCGGACCCGCGCGGCTGCCGCTGGCCGGCAGCCCGCTGGGCCGGACGGTGGCCACGACCGCGACCGACATCTGGAACGACTCGTGCGCGGTCGACGAGCTCGAGTACGCGATCTCGTTCGGCGCGGTCGGGGCGACCGCCAATCCGACGATCGTCACCGACGTCTGGAAGGCCGACCCGGCGCACTGGCGCAACCGGGTGCGTGCCCTCGCCGACGATCGGCCCGACGCGACCGAGATCGACCTCGCCTGGGCGATCGTGGAGGAGATGTCGCTCCGTGCCGCACCGCTCCTGCTGCCGGCGTTCGAGGCATCGGGTGGCCGCCATGGCCGGCTGTCGATGCAGACCGACCCGACGCTCTTCCGGTCGTTCGACCGGATGCTCGCCCAGGGCCAGCATTTCGCCTCGCTCGCTCCGAACATCGTGGTCAAGTTCCCGGCGACGTCGGTCGGCGTCCGGGTCATGGAAGAGGCGACCTACCGGGGCGTGAGCGTCAACGCGACCGTGTCGTTCAGCGTGCCCCAGGCCGTGGCCGCGGGCGAGGCCGTCGAGCGCGGGCTCCGACGGCGCGAAGCCGAGGGCCTGCCGGTCGACGACATGGGCCCGGTCATCACGGTCATGATGGGCCGCCTGGAGGACTGGCTACGGGTCCAGACCGAGCGCGACGGGATCGTGGCCGACCCCTCGAGCCTGCCGTGGTCTGGCGTGGCGGTCTTCAAACGGACCGTGGCTGAGTTCCGGGACCGCGGCCTGCGCGCGCGACCCCTCGGGGCGGCCATCCGCCACCACCTCCACTGGTCGGAGCTCATCGGGGGCGACGTGGTGATCACGATGCCGGCGGTCTGGCAGCGCCGGTTCAACGCGTCGTCGGTCGAGGTCCGGCCGCGGATGGATGACCCCGTCGATCCGGCGATCTTGGACGAGCTGCAGCGGCACTTCCCGGATTTCGTCCGCGCCTACGAGCCGGACGGACTGGCGCCCGCCGAGTTCGACTCGTTCGGGCCCAGCGCGCGGACGCTCCGGGCATTCGTCGGGTCGTATCACGAGCTGCTCCATCAGGTCGCCGACGCGCTGGTCCCGAACCCGGACCTCAAGCCGCCCTCGTGATCGATCGGCCCGGATGACCGGCCTCTATCGGCCGGCCGGTTCGCTCGCGGTCGACGGCTGGTCGGTGGTCCTGACGCCCGAGGACGCGGGATGGGCTTTCAGCGGCCTCCGCGCCGGCACGCTCGGCACAGGGCGGTAGCCTGGCCTTCGAGTCAGGGGCGGATGAGATCGTCGTCCTCCCGCTCGAGGGCGGTTTCGACGTCGTCGTCGACGGCGAGCTGTATCGGCTGGTGGGCCGGCGCAGCGTGTGGGCCGGCCCGACCGATTTCGTCTACGCCCCGCCGGGATCGAGCATCGACGTGTCCAGCAGCGCAGGCGGGCGGTTCGCCGTCGCGACGGCCCGTGGCGAGCGGCGCTATCCCGTGCGCCATGTGCCCGCGTCGGCGGTCTCGGTGGAGCTGCGCGGCGCGGGTGCGTCCTCTCGGGAGGTCCGCAACTTCGCCGCCGCCGATCGGTTCGAGGCGGACAGGCTCATCGCGGTCGAGGTGTTGTCCCCGGGCGGCAACTGGGGCTCCTATCCGCCCCACAAGCACGACGAGGTGCGCGAGGGCGAGACCGACCTCGAGGAGATCTACCACTACGTCGTCGCGGACGGGCCGTCCGGTCCGGGGCTCGCCTACCAGCACATCTACGGCACGCCCGACCGCCCGATCGACCTGCTGACGACCGTCCGGACCGGCGACGTCGTGCTGGTCCCGCACGGGTGGCATGGCCCGGCGATGGCCGCGCCCGGGTACGACCTGTACTACCTCAACGTGATGGCCGGCCCCGGCGAGCGGGCCTGGCGGGCGTGCGACGACCCGGCGCACGCCTGGGTGCGCGACGCTTGGGCGGGGCAGGCCGTGGACCCGCGCCTGCCCTTCGGACGGGGCGGCTCCGGCTCGTAGGACGCACGACCGGACGGCGCACACGGCCTCGTGGAGGAGGCCCCGTACCTGTAGATTCGGTGCACCGCACGCCGTACCAGAACGGACCCTCACACATGGAAACACGCGAGCCGACCCGGATCCCCGAGGAGCTCAAGCGAGCGTGGCCCGACATCCGTCCAGAGGACAAGACCGCGGTGATGGCCGTCCTCGATCGCGGGGTGCTCGGCGGGGTCGGAGCGCCTGAATCCACGGCCCTCGAGGCGGAGTGGGCGGCCTTCGTCGGCCGCTCGACCGGCCTGCTCTTCAACTCCGGCACCGCGGCGATCCACGCCGCGTTGTACGGCATCGACCTGCGGCCGGGCGACGAGGTCATCACCACCTCGTTCACGTTCGCCGGGACGTGGCAGCCGATCCTCCAGCAGCTCGGGATCCCGGTCTTCGTCGACATCGATCCGCGGACATACACGCTCGACGCCGGGCAGATCGAGGCCGAAGATCGGTCCGCGGACCCGGGCGATCATCGCGGTGCACATCCAGGGCATGCCGTGCGACATGGACGAGATCCTCGACATCGCGGATCGGCACGGGTTGCACGTCATCGAGGACGCCTGCCAGGCGCACGGCGCCACCTACAAGGGTCGCCAGGTCGGGTCCATGGGCGTCGTCGGCTGCTACAGCCTGAACTCGAGCAAGATCCTGACGGGCGGCGAAGGCGGCCTCTTCGTGGCCGACGACCCGGACGTCATCCAGCGAGCACGGCGGCTCCGGACGTTCGGTGAGGACATCCCCGAGCTGGCGCGCCTGACCGGCTGGAACTTCCGGCCCTACACGGTCCATTCGGTCGGTTGGAACTACCGGCACCAGGAGATGCCCGCCGCGCTCGCGCGATCGCAGCTCAAGCGTCTGCCCGACTACATCGCCACCGGCCAGCGGAATGCGGCGTACCTGACCGAACAGCTGTCGAGCGTGCCCGGCATCACGCCGCCGCACGTCCCGGCGGATCGGACGTCGAGCTACTACGAATATCGTGTCCGCCTCGAACCGGCCGAGCTCGGCCTGGGTCACGTCGAGAAGACGGCGTTCCGCGATGCCCTCGGCAAGACGCTCCAGGCACAGGGCGTCGGCTGCGAGCTGTGGCACACCGAGCCTGCCCCGGCCTTCCCGATCTTCCAGAACCGCGAGGGCTTCGGCGGTCAGTTCCCGTGGACGCAGCCGCCCGCCGGCCGTGACATCACCTACGACCCGGCCGATTTCCCCGAGGCGCCAGGCATTGCTCGACTCGTCGCTCGTGATCTGCGACATGCGCCACCCGATCTTCGTCCAGTCGCTCGAATTGATGGAGATGTACGTCGAGAGGATCCGCGCCGTCCTTGCGGATCCCGAGCGCATCCTCGACGCGATGGACTCGCCGCGGCCGATCCCGGCCTGACGGGACGAGCCACCGGATGGGCGACGCGGTCGGCATCGGGATCCTCGGAGCCGGCTGGATCACGCGGGCGCACGGACACGCGCTCCGCACGCTCGGTCATGCTCCGGGATGACTGCTCGCCCGCCGGCCATCGGGATCGCGCTGGTGGGTGCCGGCACGATGGCCGCCGCGCATGGCGCGGCGCTCACCCTGCTCGGTGCTCTCTACCCGGCGCTGCCCCGTGACACGCGCCTGGTCGCGGTGGCGGACGTCAACGAGAGACTTGCCACGCGTCTTGCCGCTCGATTCGGGTTCGAGCGGGTCGAGCGCGACTGGCGTCGCGTCGTCGACGCGCCCGATGTCGACCTCGTCGTCGCCTGCCTGCCGCCCGTGCTGAACCACGAGGTCGTGCTGGCCGCCGCAGCGGCCGGCAAACACGTCGTCAGCGAGAAGCCGCTGGCCGAGTCCGCCGCCGCCGCCATGGAGCTGCTGGAGGCGTGCCGCGCCGCGGGCGTGTTCCACGGGCTCGGCGCCGCCTACCGCTGGAACCCGGCGCTCCGGGCGATCCGTGGACTGATCGATGACGGTGAGCTCGGCGAGATCAGGTCCCTGCAGGCGAGCTTCATGCTCGACTACGCGGCCGATCCCGAGGTGCCGCTCTTGTGGCGCTTCCAGCGCGCCCTGGCCGGCGGCGGGATCGGGATCGATACCGGATACCACATCGTCGATTGCGCGCGGTACCTGGTCGGCGAGATCGACTCCGTGCTGAGCCTGACGAAGACGTTCATCGCCGAGCGTCCGCTGCCCGCTGCGGATGCGATCGGCAACCGCGGGGGCGTCGCGGACCGCTCGACCGAGGCGCCTCGCGGGACGGTCGACGTCGAGGACGCGGCGGCCGCGCTGGTGACGTTCGCGGGAGGCGCTTACGGCGTGCTCGAGACCAGCCGCGTGGCGATCGGCCGGCGCATCTCGCTGCGGCTGGACGTCTTCGGCTCGACTGGCTCGGCCGCGTGGGACCTCGAGCAGCCGGACGAGTTCAGGGTCTGCCTGCCAGGGGACCCGGGGACGTTCGGATACCGCCGCGTGCTGGTCAATCCGACCCACCCGGGTGCGGCCGAGCTGCTCATCGGTGGAACCGATGGGACGTCGATCGGCTGGCTCGGCCAGGGCTGCGCGATGTGGGCGGAATTCCTGACGGCGATCGCCGAAGGACGCCAGGCCCACGCAGACTTCGAGGACGGCGTCCGCGACAACGCCGTGATCGATGCCATCTACGCGTCGGCGGCCAGCGGCATGCGGACGCCGGTCACCGACCCGGCCGGTCTCGACCCGGCGCCCGAAGGAGCCGTGCCATGACCGCCCGCGCGCCCGTCCCTCGCGTCAGGCCTCCAGGATCGGGCGCATGAACCGCGCCGCCTCTTCGACGGCGGCCTCCGGCGGCAGGCCGGCGTCCTCGTTCTCGATGGCCAGCACGTCGTCGTAGCCGACCTCGCGCAGCGCGGCCACGAACGCCGACCAGAACTCGACCCCGTGGACGCTGCCGACCGTCCGGAAGACCCACCCCCGCTGCGACGGGTCGTCGAACGGACGCTGGTCGAGCACTCCGGCGAGCGCGACCTGCTCGGGAACGAGTTCGGTGTCCTTCAGGTGGACGTGGTAGACGGCCGGTCCGAGCGCCCGGACGACGGCCAGCGGGTCCATCTGCTGCCAGAACAGGTGGGACGGATCGAGGTTGGCCCCGATGATCGGGCCGACCGCAGCGCGCATCCGCTCGAGCGTCGGCACGTTGTACACGAGGTGGAGCGGGTGGAGCTCGAACGCGAGCTGGTCGACGCCGGCGGCCCGGGCTTCGGCGCCGAGGCCATGCCACAGGTCGATCGCGGCCGTCCATTGCCGGTCGAGCAGCGCCATCGCATCCGCCGGCCACGGGTACCACGTGAAGTTGACCGTCGACGAGCCGGGTCCATCGCCCGGGCTGCCCGACATCGTGACGATCTTGCGCACGCCCAGCTCGGCCGCCAGCCGGATCGTCGAGCGGATGAGCGCGACGTGCGCATCACCCACGACGGGGTGGAGCGGCCAGGCCGAGCAGTTGAGCGCCGCGATCCGCAGGCCACGGCTCTCGAACGCGGCCGCGAACGCCGCGCGCTTGCCGGCGTCGCCGAGGAGCTCGTCGATGCGGAGATGCGGTGCCGACGATTGGCCGCCGGTCGCGATCTCGATGCCCGTCGCACCGATCCGCGCGGCGACATCGAGGGCGTCCTCGAACCCGAGATGTGCGAGCGAGTCGGTGTAGAGGCCGAGCTCCAGGGGTCTCGGGCTCACGGAGCCGGCGGGACGCCGGGCGTGATGACGACCTTCGTCGCGACGCCCGAGCGCAGCAGGTCGAGGCCGTCGCCCACGCGATCCAGCGGGAGGACGTGCGTCACGATCGGGTCGAGCGGGAGCGCACCGCCCTCGACGAGCCGGATCGCGGTCGGGAACGTGAAGGCCGTGACGTACGTGCCGAGCACGGACAACGATCGGTGGGTGATCGTGTACTGGTGGATCGCCGGCCGCGCCGTGTCGTTCATGCCGAACAGCACGATCCGGCCGCCGAGCGCGGCATGTTCGACGGTCGTTGCGAACTGGCTTCCGACGGCGTCCACGAGGATGTCGGCGCCATAGGGCAGGAGCTCGGCGCGCCGCTCCGCTCAGCTCGTCGGGGTGGACGACCGCGTCCGCTCCGACGGCCGCCGCCACGGCGGCCCGCGCGGCCTGTGGCTCGACCACGATCACCGGGGCCGCGCCGGCCGCCTTGAACATCGCCAGGAACAGGCAGCCGATCGCCCCGGCGCCGAAGATGATCGCCGACTCGCCCGGCCGGGGATTGGCCTTGTTCACGCCGTTCACGACGCACGCGAGCGGCTCGATGAGCGCGGCGACGCGGGCAGGGGGAGCGTCGGAGATCGGGAAGACGGCGGCCGCGGGCGCCTTGACGTGCGACGCCAGCGCCCCGTCGCGGAAGATCCCGAGCGCCGCGATGTCCTCGCAACTCGCCGGCCGACCGGCACGGCACGGGCCGCACACGCCGCACTTGGGGTCCGGATCGACCGTCACGCGCTGGCCGACCGTCAGGCCGGCGACTCCGGCCCCGATCGCCTGGACCCGCCCGATGAACTCGTGGCCCATGACGACGCCGACGTCGGCGGGATGGCCGGGTGGCACGTTCAGGATCTGGAGGTCCGAGCCGCAGATCCCGCACGCCTCGACCTCGATGACGACATCGTCGTCGGCCTGGACGGTCGGCTCGGGAACGTCCTCGAGCTCGACGACGCCCGAGCCTTTGAAGACAGCCGCTCGCATCAGCTGGTCACCGCGCGCGACGCCGGCCCGGCAGCCGACGTGCCCGACCGAGGATGACGGACGCGATCCCGAAGATCAGCAGCGTGGCCACCAGCATGATGGTGGCGACCGCGTTCACCTCGGGGCTCACGCCGAACTTGACCTGCGTGTAGATGTAGGTCGGCAGCGTCGGCTGGGAGCCGACGGTGAACCAGGTGATCACGAACTCGTCGATCGAGAGGGTCACGCTGATCAGGGCACCGGCCAGGATCGCCGGCGCGATCAGCGGCAGGACGATGTGGCGGATGGCCTGCCGTGGCGACGCGCCGAGGTCCGCGGCCGCCCACTCGAGCGAACGGTCGAAGCCCTGCAGCCGGGAGGCGACGATGAGCACGACGAACGGCACCGTGACGACGAGCTGGCCGGCGATGACGGTTGCGAGTGAGAGCTGCAGATCGGCCGCCCTCGCGAAATAGATCAGCAAGGAGACACCGATCAGGACGCCAGGCACCATGATCGGCAGCATGAAGGCGATCCGGGTGGCGTTCCGATAGCGGATCCCACCGCGGACCAGGACGAACGCAGCCATCGTCCCGATGATCGTGGCCAGCAACGAGACGATCGCGGCGACGACGATCGAGTTCCCCACGGCGCGGACGAGGACGCGGTTGTTCAACAACGCGTCATACCAATGGAGGGTGAAGCCCGTGATAGGCAGGCCCGGCGTCGATGACTCGTCGAACGAGAACACCACCATGAACACGATCGGCAGGTAGAGGAACACCATCATCGCGCCGAACCAGAGGCGGAAGCTCCACCGAACCGCGTGCGCCCAGCGGCTGACGGGCATCGTCTCGAGCGGATCGACGCGGTTAGCCACGGGCGTAGACGTCCTCGACCCGCAGGTATTTGCGGAAGGCGATGAGGAGCACCAGGACGAAGGCGGCGATCAGGAAGCTGAGGGCGGCCCCCTCCGGGATGAGGGCATTCCCGAAGAAGTTCGTGATGAGGTTGGCGATCAGGAGCCCCTGCGCCCCGCCGACCATCGACGGCGTGAGGAACTCGCCGAGGATCGGGATGAACACGAAGATGCAGGCCGTGATGAGCCCGGGCCTGATCTGCGGCAGCAGGACGTGGCGGAACGCCTGATCCGGTCGCGCGCCGAGGTCCTGGGCAGCGGTCAGCTGGGTGAAATCGAACCGCTCCAGGGACGCGTACAGGACCAATGCCGCGAACGGGACATAGACGTACACCAGGACGATGAATGTCGCGATGTCGTTGTAGACGAACAAGCGCGACGGCTCGGAGATCACCCCGAGCGACATCAGTACCTGGTTCAACGCACCGCGCTCGCCGAGGATCGCCTGCCACGAGTAGACGCGCAGCAGGTAGCTGGTCCAGAAGGGGACGATGATGACGAGAAGCGCCACGCGCGCCCAGCGGCGGGAGACGTACCGCGAAAGGAAGTAGGCCACAAGGAAGGCCGCAACGAGGCAGGCGACCGTCACGCCGGCTCCCATGAGCATGGTCTTGAACAGGGTCCGGACATACGCCGTGTTGCTGAAGAAGGTGGCGTAGTTCTGGAAGCCCAGGGTCGGGACGACGTCGAGGTTCTCGTCCGTCCGCCAGAACGAGAAGAAGAACATCACCCCGAGGGGGATGAAGAAAAGCCCGACCAGGATCGAGCGCGGCCGGCAGGAACGGCGCGAGCTGCCGGAGTCTGGCCGCTCGCCCTGGGGCGACCGATGTCGGCGGGGCCAGGGCGGCCCCGCCGATGATCTCGGTAGACACGGTCGCTGCTAGGTGGAGATCTTCGTGCTCAGGCGCCGAAGATCTCGTTGAAGAGCTGGATCGACGCCGCTGTCGACGAGCCAGGACCCTTCAGCACTGATTGACCGAGGATCTCCTCCGCGTCGTTGTAGTGATAGCGGTCGGCCCGGTCCCCCTGGCCCTGGTCGACGAGCACCTTGTACGCCTGTTCGTTGAACAACGGTCGGCCGAAGGCGATGAAGTTGGCGGCGATGTTCTCGGCGACCTCGGCCTTCTCGAGGTACGGACGGATCAGGGCCTTGTTGGCCCCTTCCTTGACGGTCATCTCGGCATCCATCCAGGCGACCGTCCCCTCCTTGGGGACGAAACCCTTGGTTTCCGGGCCGCCGCCGTCCTTGACCCGGTCCTCGTTTCCGATGTTGCCGGTGACCAGCCAGGCCTCCTCGGAGACCATCGAGGCGACGGTGTCCGTATTCTGCTGCGCGAACTTCAGGACATTCGGCTTGAGCTTCTCGAGATAGCCCTTGACAGTGGTGAGCTGGTCGGCGGTCAAGTCGTACGGCTTGTCGAAGCCCGCAGCCCTGGCCATGTAGGCGACGATCTCCTCGGGCTGCTTCTCGACGACGACGCGGCCTTTGTACTTCGGGTCGAGCAGCACCTCCCATGAGTCCGGGGCCGGATCGACGAACTTGGGGTTGTAATAAATGCTGATCGGCGACCAGCCGAACGGGTAGCCAAGGTAGCCTTCCGGGGTCGACCAGATCTCGAACTCCCTCGCGAACGGGTACAGCTGCGACGCGACCTTCAGGGAGTTGATGTCGAACGGCTCGATGAGCCCTTCCTTGTTGTACGCGTCGGGTACCCATAGGGCGTCACCCGAGATCATGTCGAGCTGGCCCTTGACCTCCTTGAGCTTGGCGAAGCCTTCGGCGTTGCCGGCCAGCTCGGTGATGTTGGCGGTGATCTTGTCGGACGCCTCGATCGCCTTGAGCTGGGTGTCGACGTAGTGGTCGCTCCAGGTCATCCAGTTGAACGTCCCGCCCTGCTGCCCGCCGATGCTGCTGCAGGCGGCCGTGATGCCGCCGAGTGACACGGCGGCGCCGACGGCTGCCGACGCCTGCAGGAACCGCCTCCGCGACAGGCGGGAGTCGATCTCAGTCATGTTTCACACCTCCTCCAGAATCCTCGTTCGACCCAGGCTGGTCGCCGGCCGACACGACCGTTGACTCGCGCGGATCCCACCAAACGTGCACCTCTCGATCCAACATGTCCTCCTCGACAGCCTGCTCGTCCGACTCGCCATGGAAACGAAGGGCGACGAGGATCCCGGCGTCGGTCTGGACCGTGATCCTGGTGTGATTGCCCATGAACGCGACGTTGGTCGCGCGGCCGCCGATGACGACCGCCGGCGTGGAGCCGGCCGGCGCCTCGCGACCGACTCCGACCGATTCGGGCCGGATCATCAGCGCGACCCGGCCGCTCGCGCGGGCTCGTGCCGTTGGTCGATGCCGGGACGAACGCCCCGTTGCGCAACTGGAATCTCCCGGCGGGCCCATCCTCGGCCACGCGACCGTCGAGGAAGTTCGATTCGCCGATGAAGTCGGCCACGAACCGATCGACCGGGCCCTGGTAGATCTCGCGCGGCGAACCCGACCTGGCGGACCTGACCGTTGGCCATCACGGCGATCCGCGTCGCCATCGACAGGGCCTCCTCCTGGTCGTGCGTGACGAACACGAAAGTCGTGCCGACCTGGCGATGGATGCGCGACAGCTCGACCTGCATCTGCTTGCGGAGCTTGAGGTCGAGGGCCCCGAGCGGCTCGTCGAGGAGGAGCACGGCCGGTCGCTTGGCGAGCGCGCGCGCGAGCGCCACACGCTGCGCCTGGCCGCCCGACAGCTGCGCCGGGTAGCGGTCGCGGTACTGCGCCAGGCCGACCAGCTCGAGGTACTCCGCGACACGCCGACGGACCTCGTCGTCCGCCAGGCGCTCCATCCGGAGGCCGAACGCGACGTTGTCGGCGACGGACATGTGCGGGAAGAGCGCGTAGTTCTGGAAGACCGTATTGACGTTGCGCTGGTGGGGGGCCAGGTCGTTGACCCGCCGACCCTCGATCCGCAATTCGCCCGGACGTCAGCGGGATGAACCCGCCGATCAGGTTGAGCGTGGTCGTCTTGCCGCATCCGGACGGCCCGAGCAGGCAGAAGAACTCGCCCGACTCGATGCGCAGCGAGATCCCATCGAGCGCCACGGCGTCGCCATAGCGCTTCGTGACGTCGACGAGCTCGATCGCCGGGGCGACCTCGCGCCTGCGTCATGGGTCCGGTTCCCGGGCCGGGCTGCGACGACCTCGGGCGTCCCCGGCCGCGGACGCGCGTGCGCGCGTGGTGGCGTGCTGTCCCCGATCACGAGGCGCACCGGCAGGACCTCCGAGACCGGCATGCGGCCCGTCGCGGACCGACGCCACCAGCATCTCGACCGCCCGCCGACCGACCTCGACGGACGGGACGTCGACCGTCGTCAAGCCGAGGCCACGACTGGTGGGCGGCAGGGATCCCGTCGAACCCGGCCAGCGCCATGTCGCGGGGCACGTCCAGCGATGTCGACCGCAGCGCATCGAGCAACGCGAGCGCCAGCTTGTCGTCGTAGCAGAGGACGGCGTCCGGCGGATCGGCGGCGAGCGTCCGGGCGACGGACGTCGCATCCCGCCAGCCATCGACGCCGGCGTCGAGGAAGCGCATCGGTCCGAGCGACAGCTCCTCCAGAGGCAGTCGCGGCCGCCGACTCTGCGCAGGAAGTCCGAGGAACCGCTGCCCGGACCGACGAAGGCGATCCGGCGGTAGCCCGCGGTCCACGAGGTGGCGCACCAGGGCGACGAAGCCCGCGCTATCGTCGGTGCGCAGGACGCCGCGCGCCGGGGGATCGACGCCGTCCGCGAGGGCCGGGTAATCGGGCTGGACGAAGACCACGCGATCGGCCGGGACGCGGGCAGTACCTCGGCGGGATCGCTCAGGCACGATGCGACCACGATGCCATCGGCACGGTGTTCGACGAACGCTGTGAGGGCGCGCTGCTCGCGCTCCAGGTCGTGCAGCCCGGTCATGATGAAGACCGCGTACCCCTGGGCCGCGGCGGCCTCCTCGAAGCCCGCGGCGACCTTGCCGTGGACCGGGTCGGCGAGGTCGTGGACGAGCAGGCCGAGGATGTGCGTCCTGCGAGCCCGCAGGCTGCGTGCCGCGGCGTTGGGGACGTAGCCGAGCTTGAGTGCCGCCGCCTGGACGGCCGCACGCGTCGCCTCGCCGATCCTGGGGTCGTTCTTGAGCGCGCGCGACGCGGTCGCCTCGGACGTCCCGGCGATCCGGGCGACATCGGCAAGCACGACCCGTCGTTCGGGGGATCGACGCATCCGGCTCGTCTAATCGGGCCGGTGTGGCCGGGCGAGGATCATCCCATCGGCCCTCTCGCCGGATGGGTCAGCACAGGCACCCAAGGACCGATGCCCCTCCGCTTCCGCGATGCATCCGGTGGCTTGTGCAATCGGTTGCGCTGAAGCTAGCATACCGATGCCAGAGGGTCAACGCACGGTGTCGCGGGAGGGCTGAAACGGGCGTGGCAGGGCCAATCAGACGGACCGCCGGCCCGCGTCGATGACGCCGCCGCGGGCGACCGATCTCGCGACGGTGGTGGACCTGCGGCGCCTTCGGAACGCGAGCGATGCGGAGCTCGCATCCCGCTTCCATCCCGGCTACCTCGAAGCCATCCGACGCTTGCCGGCCGGGCGTCACGTCTTCCGCGGGCTGCCCTTCCGGTTCGCCCGCTCCGCGACCGAGCGCCGCTGGCTGCTGCTCGACCGCGAGGTCGTCGTGGACATGCGACGGGCGGGACCGGCCACCCACCTCGTCCTCGCCCAGTTCTGCGACGCATGGCGCGACCCGGTCGATGGCCGGCCGGCGGACCTGCCGATCGGCTGGGTGACGCCGGTGGGGCAGCCGCTGGTTCGGTACGGCCTCGAGCTGGCGTCCGGACGGGTGCGTCGAGGGTGTCATGCGGCGCCGGTTCGAGATCAACGAGGGCATCGTCGGGTGGGGGCAGGGCGCCTTCGCCGCCGTGCCGAATCACGTCGACACACCGCTCGACTGGCGCGGGCCGTATCCGGCGGCGGCACCCGGGGGCTACGCCACGCCCGGCCATGCGGGTCTGCTCGGGATCCTGCCGGGTAGCTGGGGCCCGGCCCAGACCGGCGTGGCCGATTCGGTGCCGAGCCCGACCGGCGACATCGCCCTGTGGCTCCACGTGATCGAGATCCCGGACGGTCCGTCCGACATCGCCCGGCTGCGCCTCGAGCCGGTCGCGTCGCTCGACGCTGGGGGTGGTGTCGTCGTCGCAGCCATCACGGCTTTCCGCGGGTCGGCGTCGCCGCTGGCCCTCGAGCCGCGGCGGACCCTCCGGGTGGCGGACGATGCGGGCGTCGGGTCCGTGGCCGTCGACCTCGGCCAGGTGTTCCGGGAGCGTCCGGCTCCCGCCCCGATCACGGCACGGAGCGACGTCACCGCCGCGATCGCCGGGTGGGGGACCCCGCGGATCGTCGATGACCCGACCAGCGGTGTGCTCGTGGACCTCGCGATGGCGGCGGACGCGACGATCGCCGTCGGAACGGAGCTCGTGGCGGCGGCACGCCTCCCGGCCGATGGCGCCCGCCGGCGCTTCGGCGCCGTCACGATCGAGTCCCTGCCGGCACGGACTCAGCGGGTCGACGTCGAGGTGGTCGATGCCCTGACCGGCGAACCTGTTCCGGCGCGCGTCCGCTTCGAGGCGGCCGACGGGCGCTACCTCCAGCCGCTCGGACATCGGGACGAGATCAACCCCGGCCTCAACGAGGACACCGGCGCGGACCTGGTGCTGGGCGGGGCGACTTATGCGTACGTCCCGGGTCGCTTCCCGATCGAGCTGCCGGTCGGTGACGTGCAGGTCGAGGTGGTTCGTGGCTTCGGCTACCGCCCGGTCCGTCGATCGGTTGCAGTCGATGGCGGCCGCGCGCCGCTGGTCCTGCCGATCGAGCCGGTCGACGGGCCGTCCGGGATCGGCTGGATCGCCGTCGACTGCCACGTCCATTTCATCTCACCGACGTCGGCGCTCCTCCAGGCGCGAGCCGAGGGCGTGGCCATCGTCAACCTGCTGGCGACGCAATGGGGAGACCACCACACCAGCATCGCCGACCTGCCGGCTGCCGTCGTCGCGGACCCATCCGGCCAGCACATGGTGGTCATGGGCAGCGAGAACCGCCAGAACATGCTCGGCCACATCGGCCTCCTCGGCGCACCGGATGCCGTGCTGCCGATGGCGAGCGCCGGCGCCCCCGAAGCGCGCCTGGGCGACCCGCTCGATCGGCTGATGGGCGATTGGGCGGATGCGGCACGCGCGCAGGGCGGGCTGGCGGTCGCCGTCCATTTCCCGTTGCCCTATGCGGAGATCGCGGCGGACATCGTGTCGGGCAGCATCGACGCCGTCGAGATGCAGGCGCTCACGCCGGACATCGATGGGCCGTCGATCCGCGAGTGGTATCGCTTCCTGAACTGCGGCTATCGGCTGCCCGTGGTCGGCGGCACGGACAAGATGTCGGCCGAGATCCCCCTCGGCGCGATCCGGACGTACGCGCGCATCGACCCCGAGGTGCCTATCTCCTTCGGCGCCTGGGCGGACGCGGTGCGGGCCGGTCGGACGTTCGTCTCGTCCGGGACGTTCGTGGACCTGGAGGTCGAGGGCTGCGGGCCGGGCGACGTCATCCGTCTCGGGCGTGACGGCGGGACAGTCGAGGTGCGGGCCGTCGCATCAGCGGCGCAACCGGTCATCGACCGGCTCGAGCTCATCCACGACGGCACCGTGGTGGCTGTCGCGACGGGTGGGGGCGTCGAGCGCCTGACCCTCTCGGAACGAGTCGCGGTCGCCACCGGCGGCTGGCTGGCCGCCCGCGTGACGAGCCGCGAGCACATCCATTCGGGCTTCTCCACGAGCATGGGCGCCCACAGCTCCCCGGTCTACGTGGATGTCCCGGGCCGCCCCGCGTTCGCTGCCGATGACGCTGCGGTCATCGGCACCATCATCGACGGCGCCCGAACGTGGATCGAGACCATCGCGTCGGTCCGTTCGCCGGAGGAACGGGCACGACTGGCCTCCTATCTCTCCGCGAGCCGGTCGACCCTCGACGACCTGGTCCGCGACCGCTCGCGCGGCTGAGGCCCGGGGCGCTACTCGACCGTCGGGATCTTCTCGAACGGCTGGCCGAGCGCCTCGGGGCCGATCGTCGAATAGCCGCCGTCGACCAGCAGCTCGGCCCCGGTGATGAACGACGCGCGGTCCGACAGCAGGAACGCGACGGCGTCGGCGACCTCCTCGGGATCGGCCATCCGACCGAGCGGCTGGAACTCCGCGGCCAGGGAGTCGGCCCGCTCGCGCGTGCCGTATCGCCGCTCGATGTTGCGGCTCCACATCCAGCCCGGCGAGACCGCGTTGACGCGGATCCGTCTCGACGCGAGGTGATGCGCCGAGCTCTTCACGAGCATCAGCAACGCGGCCTTCGAGACGTTGTAGACCACGCGCGCCGGTTGTGAGACGTGCCCGCTGATCGAGGCGACATGGACGACCGCGCCACCTGCGGTCATCGCCGCGGCCGCCTTGGTCGTCAGCATCGCGGCGGACGCGACGTTGACGTCGAGCACGCGATCCCAGAGCTCTCGACTGCTGGCGAGCCGCTCGTCCTCGAAGTCGGCGGTCGCGCCGACGGCGCCGTCGAGCCGGCCGTGAGCGTCGATGGCGGCCGCGATCAGTCGATCGAGGTCGGCATCCTGCGACACGTCGGTCGCGACGAAGCGTGCCGCGTCCCCGAGCCGCCGTGCGACGGCCTCACCGTGCTCCGCGTCGCGGTCGGCCAGGACCACGCTGGCACCCTCCGCAACGAGGATCGATCCCATCGCCTCGCCGACGAACGACGCGGCTCCCGTGATGACGACGACCTTGCCGTCGAACTCGCCCACGGGCGTCAGACCCCGACGCGCTGGCGCTGCTTGTTCGCCGCCCACTCGTCACGGGCCTTGCGGACCGCCGCCCTCTCGCTGACCTCGGGCACGCCGACCTCCCACCAGGCGCCGCCCTCGGTCCAGGTGTACTGGTCGATCGGGACCACGATCACGTAGCTCCGATCGGCCGCCTTGGCGCGCGCGAACGCCGCCGGAAGGTCGTCGACGCCCTCGACACGCTCGGCGATCGCGCCCATCGCCTCCGCGTGCTTCACGAAGTCGACCTGCACGTAGCGCTCGTGGCGCGAGGATGAGAGCAGGTTGTTGAACTCCGCGCCGCCCGTGTTGACCTGCAACCGGTTGATGACCGCGTAGCCGCCGTTGTCGCAGACCATGAAGATGACCTTCTGCCCGGTCATCACCGTCGAGTAGATGTCCGAGTTCATCATCAGGTACGAGCCATCGCCGACCCACGCGATGACGTCGCCTGTCGGGCGGGCGATCCGCGCCCCCCACGCGCCGGCGATCTCGTAACCCATCGTCGAATAGCCGTACTCGGAGTCGAACGAGCCGACCGACTTCGAGCGCCAGCCCATCGTCAGCTCACCGGGCAGGCCGCCCGCCGCCGACAGGATGTAGTCCTCCGGGTCGGCGACCGCGTTGATCGCCTGGATGACCTCCGCGTACGCCGGCGGCCCGTCGTGTCGTCGGCCAGACCATGAATCGAGATAGGCGTGCCACTCCGCGATCTGCTCGTCGGCCATGGCCAGCCACTCCGGCGGTGCCGCGTACGTGCCAAGGACGGCGTCGATCGCCTCGAGCGAGACCTTCGCGTCGCCGACCACCGGCTGGGCGCCCTGCTTGTGGGCGTCCCACGACGCCGTGTTGACCGCCACGAACCGGACGTCCGGATCCTTGAACACCGACCACGATCCGGTCGTGAAATCCTGGAGGCGGGTCCCGACGGCGATCACGACGTCGGCCTTCTCGGCCACCGCGTTGGCCGCGCGCGAACCCGTCACCCCGATCGGCCCGGCGTAGTTCGGATGGTCGTGCGTGAGCGTCGACTTCCCGGCGACCGTCTCGACGACCGGGACGGCGTGGCGCTCCGCGAACGAGCGCAGCGTGTCGACCGCGCCCGAGTAGTGGACGCCGCCGCCGGCGATGATCAGCGGCCGCTCCGCGCGCCCGATCGCCGCGGCCGCCGCCTCCACGTCGCGCGGATCCGGACCCGGCCGGCGGATGTAGTGGATCCTCGGCTCGAAGAAGCGCTCCGGGAAGTCGTACGCCTCGGCCTGGACGTCCTGGGGCAGGGCGAAGAACGCCGGCCCGCGCGTCGCCGGGTCGAGCATCACGGCCAGCGCCTGCGGGAGCGAGCGGACGATCTGGGCGGGCTTCGTGATCCGGTCCCAGTAGCGGCTCACGGGCTTGAACGCGTCGGTCACGGTGATCGTCGGGTCGCCGAAGTCCTCGACCTGCTGAAGCACGGGATCGACGATCCGGTGCTGGAACGTGTCGCCTGACAGGAGCAGGACGGGCAGCCGGTTCGCGTGCGCGACTGCCGCGGCAGTCACCATGTTCGTCGAGCCCGGTCCGATCGACGACGTCGCGATCATGATCCGCCGGCCGCGCATCGCCTTCGCGTACGCCACGGCGGCGAGCGCCATCGACTGCTCGTTGTGGCCGCGGTAGGTCGGGAGCTCGGCCTGGACCGGCTCGAGCGCCTCGCCCAGCGACGTCACGTTGCCGTGCCCGAAGATCGCAAAGACGCCCGCGAAGATCGGGACCTCCTCTCCGTCGATCCGGGTCCGCTGCGCGAGAAGCCAGCGGACGATCGCCTGGGCGGTGGTGAGTCGGATCGTCTTCATGGCTTCCATCCTCGAACGTTCTCAAGGTGCGCCTTCATCCCGTCCCGCAGGAACGGCTCCAGCGACGTCGTGAAGTAGCGCGCGCCGCGGTCCAACCACTCGTGGGTCATGTCCGCCGTCGCTGCGTAGATCCCGAGGATCTTGTCCGATCCGACGACCGCGTCGGCGACCCGCTCGAGCGCGGCCAGGACGTCGGGATGGCGCAGATCGCCTGGGTGACCCAGCGATTGCGACAGGTCCGTCGGTCCGAGGAACAACACATCGACACCATCGATCGCCAGATAGTCGTCGATGGCGTCGACCGCGTCCTGCGTCTCGATCTGGATCACGACCAGCGTTTCACGGTTCGCCCGCTCGACATACGCGCTCAGCGGCTCGCGAAGGCCCCATTCCGACGCCCGGCTGCCGGCCAGCCCGCGCATGCCGCGGGGCGAGTACTTCACCGACTGCACCGCCCGCTCCGCCTCGGCGGCGCTGTTGACCCACGGGATGTGCGCGCCATGGGCGCCGGTATCGAGGTAGCGCAGGATGGTGGGCGGATCGTTCGTCGTCACCCGCACCATCGGTGTCACGCCACGCGGTTCGATGGCTCGGCAGAGATCCTCGACCTGGCTCGGTTGGAGCGACCCGTGCTCGGCGTCGAAGACCAGGAAGTCCCAGCCGAGCAGCGCGACATACTCGATGAGCGATGGCTCGGCCGTGCGGACGAAAGCCCCGAACGCCGGCTCCCCGTCGGCCAGCTTCGCCTTCGTCGCGTTCTGCAGCATGACGGCCCTCGCTCAGTCGATCCGGAGGCTGACGACATCCTCCCACCGCTCGGATGACCACGAGCGGAACATCGCCGCGGCCACCGACGCGTTCGCCAGTGCGTCGGTGAAGCTCGGACTGTGGGGCCGCCCCGCTGCGACGGACTTCAGGAACGCCAGCGCTTCGATCAGCTTGAGATCCTCGTACCCGAGCGAGTTCCCGCCCCCGGGGACGATGTTCCCCTGGTTCGGGAACGCGTCGCCGGCGAGGACGTCGATGAACCCGTCGTTGGGCTGCTCTTCGGGAAGGTACAGGCGCAGCCGGTTGAGGCTCTCGTGATCCCACGACGCGGCCCCTTTCGAGCCGTTGAGCTCGAATGCCATCGAGCTCTGCGGCCCGACGATCGAGCGATCGGTCTCAAGCGTGCCGCGCGTGCCGTTCTCGAATTGGACGAGCGCCCCGACATAGTCCTCGTTGGTCACCGCTCCCATGGGGTCGTCGGGCTTGCCGCGGTCGTAGTGCGTGCCGCTGCCCGGGATCGGCAGGGGCCGCTGCTTGATGAAGGTCTCCTTGACCGCGACGACGCGGGTGATCGGTCCGCACATGAACTGGGCCATGTCGATGGCGTGGGACATCAGGTCGCTCAGGACGCCGAAGCCGGCCTCCTCCTGCAAGAACCGCCAGGACAGGAGACCGAGTCGATCGCGCCCGTACATCGAGAAGAACCGACCGCGGTAATGCGTCAGCTCGCCGAGACGTCCGTCGGCGATGAGCTGGCGGGTGTACTGGACGAGCGGGGCCCAGCGGTAGTTGTAGCCACAGCCCGTGACCACGCCGGCGCGCCGACCAGCCAGCTCGATGGCCGCCGTCGCCTCGGGATCGATCCCGATGGGCTTCTCGCAGGAGATGTGCTTGCCGGCGGTCGCCGCGGCCTCCGCGATCTCGCGATGGAGGGCGTTCGGTGCCGTGATATCCACGACGTCGACATCGTCGCGCGCGATGAGCTCGCGCCAGTCGAGCGTGCCGGTGGCGAACCCGAAGTTGTCGCGCGCGAGGTCGAGCCGCTCTGGGACGTTGTCCGCCACCGCCGCGAGGCGCGGCCTGATCCCGGTCTCGGGGAAATAGACCGGGATGTCGCGGTAGGCGCGCGAATGCGCCTGACCCATCCAGCCGAAACCGACGACACCGATCCCGATCTCCGTCACTTGCCGACTCCTGCATGCGGCGCCGAGGCGGCGCGCCCCCAGACATCCGGGTTGACGACGTGTTCCGGTCGGCGGCCCTCGGCGACATCGATCGCCTGCTGGAACGCAGCCCGGAAGATGCGCGCCTTGCCATCCGCTGTCGCGGACGCGACGTGCGGCGTCACCACGACGTCGTCACGCCCCAACAGTGGGTGCCCGACCGGCAAGGGCTCCGGCGACGTGACGTCGAGACCCGCTCCGAACAACCGTCCGCTCTCGAGCGCGTCGAGCAGGGCGCCCTGGTCGACCAGCCCGCCACGGGCCGTGTTGATGAAGACGGCTCCCGGCTTCATCGACCCGAACTCCCGGGCGCCGAACATGCCCGCCGAGGTCTCGGTCAGCGGCACGTGGACCGACACGACGTCCGCGCGCTCCAGGAGCTCGTCCAGCGCGTCCACGCGGTCCGTCCCCGCCGGGACCGCCGACGCGTCGAGATACGGATCGAATACGGTCACCCGCATCCCGATGCCGGCGGCGATCCGCGCCACGCGCCGCGCGATCCGGCCGAACCCGACGAGACCGAGGACCTTGCCGTCGAGCTCGATTCCCTCGTGACGGCTGTAGTAGCCCCTGGACAGGCCGGTATCGAGCGCCGACTCGGCGCTCCGGACGTTCTTGGCGACGAGCAGCATCAGCGTCACCGCGTGTTCCGCGGTCGAGATCGTGGGTCCGTCAGGGGTATTGCAGACCGCGATCCCGCGGATGGTCGCCGCCTCGACATCGATTGCGTCGTAGCCGATCCCGGTCCGGGAGATGACCCTCAGATCCGGCGCCCGATCCATGAACGCGGCGCCATACTGCGCCGCCCCGACCACGGCCGCGACGGCGGTGTCGACGCCCGCATGCGGATCGTCCTCGGTGGCCGGGCCGAGGATCGTGCACGAGGCCACGACCGCGCCGGCAAGCTCGGGGAGCACCGGTCGCTCGAACCAGATGGGCGGCAGCGCCGGGGGCGTCATGCCGGACCCTTCGAGGGGCCGCCGACGAACGGTGGCTCGGGCAGCCCCCGGACGCCGGCGTCGATGGCGAAGAGCCCGCCGGCTTCTGGCTGCGCCGGGTCGCTCGCGTGGGACCCGCCTCCGCCGATCGAGGTGATGAACAGCGTCGACAGGTCCGGACCGCCGAAGGCCGGCATCGTCGGCTTCTCGGCAGGGACGGCGATGCGCCGATCGATCACGCCCCCGGGCGTGACCCGGACGACCGCCCAGCCGTACACACACGCGATCCAGTAGCAACCGTCCTCGTCGACACAGGCGCCGTCGGGCCGGCCCGGGATGGACTCGAAGTCGAGGAAGACCCGTTCGTTGGTGGCCTCGCCGGTCGACACGTCGTAGTCGTAGGCCCAGACGGTGTCGCGGTGGGTATCCGCGAAGTACATCGTCCGCCCGTCCGGCGCGAAGGCGAGGCCGTTCGTCACGCCGATGCCGCTTCTGACCGTGACCGCCGCGCCGTCCGCCTCGACCCGATGGAGCAGGCCGGTCGCGGGCCGCGGGCCGTCGCCGGAGGCGATGGCGGGATCCGACATCGACCCCACCCAAAACCGCCCTGCCGGGTCGCAGCGCCCGTCGTTGAGGCGGTTCCGGAGGTCAGCAGCTTCGAGGACGACCCAATCGGTCCACGTCCCGGACGGCCAGTCGAGGAACGCCAGGCGGCCCTCGATGGCCACGAGCAGGCGCTCCGGCGTGTCCGTGAGGGCCAGCGACGCGGGCCGCCCCGGTGCGGAGCGCTGCTCATCCAGGCCGGTGGCTGGGTCGAAGCGATGGACCGCCTGCCCGTCGATATCCACCCAGTAAAGACGGGCCTCCGCCGGACTCCACGTCGGGCACTCGCCCAGCTGGGCACGGGCTGGCAGGACACACCGCGCCGCTCGGTCCGCACCGGGATGGCTCACGAGCCATCGCCGGTCAGGCCGCGCAGGTACGCAACGCTCTCGACGGCGTCCGCCTTCGGCCCGCTGCCTTCCGCGGGGTCTTCGCGAAGGGACACGTCCTGCTCGAGCACATACCAGCCGCGGTAGCCGTCGTCCTCGAGCACCTTGATCACGCCGGCGATGTCGACGCCGCCTTGGCCCAACGGGACGAACAGCCCGTCGATGACCGATCGGCGGAAAGGGACTTCGCCCGACCGGACGCGCTCGGCGCCCGCCGCGTCGACGTCCTTGAGGTGGACGTGGAGGACGCGCCCGCGCGCCGCGCGCACGACCTCGACCGGGTCCGCGCCACCGAGGTAGACGTGGCCGGTGTCGACGCACAGCCCGACGTCGGACGACTCGAGCAACCGATCGATGTCCGGCCCGGTCGCGATCGCCAGGCCCCAGTGGGGATGAAGCGCGGTCTTCAATCCGGCATCGGTGACGAGCGCGTCGAGGCGCCGGAGATTGGCCAGGAACGTGGTCCACTCGTCGTCGCTCATGTCCACCGGCGTGTCGTACCCGGGGTGCTGCGACGAGGGGCCAAGGACGAGCACCTCTGAACCCGTCGAGGCGAGTTGCCGGGCAGCACGCTTCACGTACTCGAGCTCCGCATCGATCCGGTCGGGGCGGTAGAGGAGGGCCGGCACGAACCCGCCGACGATGCTCATGTCGAACCGGGAGAGGTACTCCCGAAGCTCGGGCGGATCGGTCGGCAGGTAGCCATCGGGCCCCAGCTCGGTCGCCGACAGGCCGGACTCGACCATCTCCCGCATGACCCGGTCGCGGTCCATCAGGTAGCCCCAGCCCGGGGAGCCGTCGACGCCCCAGGTGATCGGTGCGCCCGCCACTCGTTCGAGGAGATCGCTCACGTGCTCACGACCCTCCGATGATGCCGCCATTCCGGTGTTGACGGTCAGATTATCGTGCTGGTAGGGTGCTGTGCAATCGGTTGCACTGTCGAAGGGAGAGCCGGCATGCCCGGACCCGGCATCGAGCTGATCGGCGAGGAAGAGATCGCCGAGGTCATGCAGGTCCTCAGGGGTCGTGCACTCAGCCGGTACGGCAGCGCCGACGACCCGGCGTTCGGGGCCAAGGTCCGCCACGTCGAGCAGGAGATCGCCGCCCTGGCCGGCGTCCGATATGCGCTCGGCCTGCACGGCGGTGGCTCGAGCGGGCTGTGGCTGTCGTTGATGGGTCTCGGCATCGGGCCCGGTGACGAGGTCATCGTGCCCGGCTTCACCTACGTCGCCTCGATCTCGGCGATCGTCTACGCCCGCGCACTGCCGGTCCTCGCCGAGGTCGACGACTCGTTCAACCTCGACCCGGCCGACGTCGAGGCGCGGATCACACCACGGACGCGGGCGATCATCGTCGTCCACATGCTCGGCGCGCCTGCCCGGCTCGACGAGCTCAAGGACATCGCCGACCGGCACGGCATCGCGCTCATCGAGGACTGCGCGCAGGCGTTCGGGGCGACCTATCAGGGTCAGGGGGTCGGCGGGATCGGGGCGGCCGGCGTGTACAGCTTCAACGAGTACAAGACCATCACCTGCGGCGACGGCGGGATGATCGTCACCGACGACGAGGACCTCTACAACCGGCTCTTCGCGATCCACGACCAGGGGCACGCGCCGAACCGGCTCAGCTCGAAATACGCGGAGCGCCCGTTCCTGGGCATGAACTTCCGCATGACCGAGTTGTCGGGCGCCGTCCTGCTCGCCCAGGTCAGGAAGCTCGACATGATCCGGTCGCATCTGCGAGCGAACAAGAAGATCGTGAAGTCGGCCATCGAGGACCTGCCCGGGCTCGGCTTCCGCGCGATCGTCGACCCGGAGGGCGATCTGGCGACGCACCTCGTCGTCACGTTCCCGTCGGCCGAGGTTGCACAGGCCGTTGCCGGGGAGCTCGGATCGATCCCGCTCGCAGCGTCCGGCTGGCACGTCTACTCGAACATGGAGCACTTGCTCGAGAAGCGGACTGTCAGCGGGAAGGGCTGCCCGTTCGACTGCTCGTGCTTCGGCCACGGCAAGGCCGACTACCGGGCCGGCATGCTGCCGCAGACCGACGCGCTCCTCGCGCGCTCGATGAGCATCGGCATCGGCGTCTCCGACGCCAACCTCGCGCCCTTCGGCCTGCGGATGCGTGACGACGAGGCCGCCGCACGCGGCGTCGCGGACCGCTTCCGCGCGGCGGCCGACAAGCACCTGGCCGGCTGAGTCACGCGCGTGGCGCCGCCGCCCGACATCGGCATCGGCATGGTGGGGTACGGGCTGGCCGGACGACTGTTCCATGCGCCCTACATCGATGCCGTCGACGGGCTCCGGATCCGGGCGATCGCGACCTCCAACCCGGATCGCCGTGCGCAGGCGCTGACCGATCACCCTGACGCCGAGGTCGTCGATTCGGTCGACGCGCTCCTGGCGCACGCAGACGTGGAGGTCGTCGTCGTCGTGACGCCCAACCGGTCCCACGCCCCGATCGGCGAGCAGGCGCTCGCAGCGGGTCACCACGTCGTCGTGGACAAGCCGATCGCGATGAGCGTCCCGGAGGCCGAGGCGCTGATCGAAGCCGGGGAGCGCGCGGGACGGATCCTGTCGGTCTACCAGAACCGGCGGTGGGATGGTGACTTCCAGACCGTCAGACCCCTGATCGACGATGGCGTCCTCGGCCCGATCGACAGCCTCGAGGCGCGTTTCGAGCGCTGGGCGGCGGTCGGGCCCGAATGGCGCGAGACCGCCGAGGAAGCGGGCGGCCCCCACCGCGACCTCGGCGCCCATCTCGTCGACCAGAGCCTCCTGCTGTTCGGGGAGGTGACCCGTGTCTTCGCGCAGATGGACAGCCGTCGTCCGGGGAGTCGGGTCGAGGACTCGGTGTTCATGACGATGGACCACGCCAACGGCGTCCGGTCGCGCCTGTGGACGTCGCTGATCGCCGTCCGCACGGGCCCACGGCTGCGGGTCCGGGGCCTCGCCGGCGAGTACAGCAAGGAGGACCTCGATCCGCAGGAGCGCCAGCTCCTCGACGGGATGCGGCCCCTGGACCCGGGCTTCGGCGAGGAACCAGCCGAGCGGTGGGGGAGCGTCCTGGCCAGCGACGGCTCCCGGACGGTCATCCCCACGGTCCGCGGGGACTACCGGGGCTATTACGAGGGGCTCCGTGACGCGGTGCGGGGGGTCGGGGAACTGCCCGTCGATCCGGCCGATTCGGTCCGCGGACTGCGCGTGCTCGAGGCCGCCGAACGCTCCGCGCGGAGCGGCGCGGTCGAAGCGATCGTGAACGGCTAGCGATGGCGACGAAGCGGCTCCGCCTCGGACTCCAGGTCTGGAGCCAGTACGTGACCTGGCAGGAGCTGATGGCGATCGGCCGTGAGATCGACGAGCTCGGCTTCGATGAGCTCTGGAGCAACGATCACCTGCTGCCCCAGGCCGCCGGCGGCGTCGGGGCGCTGGGCGAGCTGGACGGTCCCGTGTTCGAGGGCTGGTCGATCCTGTTCGGCTGGGCGGGGATCACCAGTCACGCGCGGATGGGCTGCCTCGTGTCCGGAGCGGGCTACCGGAACCCGGGTGTGCTGGTCAAGATGGCGACCGCCTTGGACCACGCGACCGACGGGCGAGCGGTGCTCGGCCTGGGCGCCGGCTGGTTCGAGCGCGAGCACCGCGCCTTCGGGTTCGAGTTCCCGGCCGTTGGCCGCCGTCTCGACCGGCTGGGCGACTCTGCCGCGATCAGTCGTGGCCTGCTCGATGGATCCACCGTCACCCACGACGGCGAGTGGTTCTCGGCCGTCGATGCGCGCAACGATCCGCCGCCGGTCCAGTCGCGCCTCCCGCTCGCGATCGGCGGCAGCGGCGAGAAGCGGACGCTGCGCATCGTCGCGCAGTACGCCGACATCTGGAACGCGGACCAGGACGACCCCGAGTCGTTCCGGCGGCGGAACGGCATCCTCGATGAGCATTGCCGCGCCGTGGGGCGCGACCCTGCGTCGATCGAGCGGACCGCCGGACTCGCTGCGCCGTGCATCCGGTCGACGCGCGAAGAGGCGATCGATGCGCTGACCGCCATCCTCGAGCAGCAGGCGATGCCCCACGAGGACGCGCGCCGGATGGCCGAGGGCTCGCCCTTCGCGGGACCGGTGCCCGCGGTCGTGGCCGAGCTGCGCCGCTATCGGGACGCGGGCCTGAGCGCCGCGATGTTCGACTGGCCCGCCCCGTTCGATCGCCCCACGCTGGAGGCACTCGCCGGCCCGGTCCGGGCCGCGCTCGACGAGGCCTGACGGGTAGCGAGTCGAAGCCGCAGGCGGCGCCACCGGTGCCGCAGGTCCGCCTCGAGTGCCGGCTCCGGCAGCCCACGCGCTCGCCGCCGATCCGCCAAAGCGAGGCCGCGCTCCACGGTCGCCATCGCGGCGTCGGGATCGCGCAGGCGGTGCTCTCGGAGCTTGGCCCCTTCGATCGCGGCGAGGACCGCGACCCGGCCGGGGCCAGTGGCCAGCGAATCCCAGGCGGTGAGTGCGTCGTCGATGCGGCCCATGCGCCGCAGCAGGTGCGCTCGATCGACCGCGATGCGTTCCTCGTCCCATGGCCGGCCGAACGCCTGGCGGCGATCCCAGCCGGCGCTGGTCGAACGTCGCTCCGGGCGGCCACCGAAGTCCGCCCGCCTGCGCGGTGACCACCATGGCTCCTCGATGACCGGCGGCGCCGGCGCGGCCGGCGGACCGGGCGGCGGCTGTGCCGGATCCGCCGCGAGGGCGGCATCGAGGCAGTCGACGGCTTCATCGAAACGTCGCTCGCGGCGGAATGCTCGGGCGAGGCCCGCCAGGTCGCCCCGCGGCGCGCTCGTTCGCGCGATCGGGTCGCCGAGCCCTCGCTCGATGTGCTGGAGCAGCCGGCCCAGCGAGAGGACGTCCTCGCCGTTGTGCCGCACGACCGCGGCCAGGGGCTGCGCCGGCCCGCCGCGCAGGAAGCCGAGGTAGCGGCCCGGGATCTCCCAGCCGTCGACGTCGTCGTGGCGGACCACGCCGAGCAGCGTCCGTTCGACCGTCCCGAGCCGCGCGTCGACCATCCGGTGCCGGAAGAGCCGGCGCACGAGCGGCAGCAGGTCCAGGTGGCCGGCATGATCGGGCGCCGCGCGTCGCGCCATCCGGAAGCGCGTGACGAGGAGGGGCCAGTCGAAGCCTCGTCCGTTGTATGTCACGAGCCAGGCGTCGGGCGGGATGTGGCGCGCGACCTGGTCGAGGAGGACGCCTTCCTCGCCCTGGTCGGGCAGCAGCAGCTGGACCTGGCGGAACGTCTCGCCCGTCCACCAGCCCAGGCCGATCAGAAAGGCGACGGTGCCTGCCGCCGTCGCCAGGCCGGTCGTCTCCGTGTCGAGGCAGACCAGCGGCCGATCCGCCGGCGCCTGACCGGGGAGACTCGCCAGCCGGCGACGGTCGACCGGCAGGTCGATCCCGGCCGCCTCGACTCGCACGTGCACGCCCGCGTCGGCCTCGACGACCTTGCCGTCGACCGCCGCGGCGAGCCGCCGCGCAAGCTCGAGGCTCGGGCGCGGCCGATAGGGCAGGGGGTCGTCGGGCGTGCCCGGACCGGGGTTGGCGGTCCGAAACCGCGCAAGGCGACGTGCCAGACGATCGCCGGGCTCGGCGACGGCGTCGATCATCCGGCCGCAGCGAGCCGGGCGCCGGCCCCGAGCTCCCCGAGCAACCGCAGCGCCAGCCGGCGCGCGTCGACATCCGGTTCCAGGCGGGGGCCCGTGCAGGCCGGGCAGCCGCCGTCGCAGCCACACGCGGCGATGAGGTCCGCGGCCCCGGCAAGAAGCTCGTCGTGGCGCTGCCACAGTCGCTCCGACAGCCCGATCCCACCCGGCACAGCCTCGTACAGGTAGATCGTCGGCTCCTCCGCGTGCGGGGAGCGGACCTGCGTGACGAGTCCCAGATCGCGTGGGTCGACCATCAGCAGCACGGACGCGATCGTCTGGATCGCTCGCCCGGCACCGAGCAGCGCGACGTCGAGCTCGTCACGACGCCAGTGGCTCCGGGCGCGGTCCGCGGTGAGCCAGTACGCGGTCGTCTGGAGCTCGAGCTCCGGCAGGTCGATCGGCCCCCAGCCGACGTTCTCGTCGGTGATGAACTTGAGCTTCTTGAACAGCGTCACGAGGCTCGCGACCATCACCTCGCCGTGCTTGCGCGTTCCGCCGGTCGCAGGCGCCTCGGCGAAGACCTCGAGTGGCTTGAGCGTGACCGCCCGGTTCGCGTAGGTGTAGTGGTCCGCGTCGATCTTGTGGACGTACGCCTTGCGCTCGTGCCACTCGAGCCGGTCGACGTAGTACTGGACCGATTCATGGATGTAGATCGCCCGCTCGTGCACGAGCACCTGGGCACTGAACAGGTCGACCTCGCCCAGCACCCGCGGCCGGTCCGGCGTGGTGTCGATGATCACGACGTTCTCCGGGGCCGCCGTCCGCAGCGAGATCTCCGAGGCCGGGAAGTTCTCGCTGGACCAGTACCAGCGACCGTCGCCGGCCTGGCGGACGTGCCCTTCCTCGGCGAGGAACGCGAGCAGGTCGTCGGCGGGCGCTGGCCCGAACACCTCGCCCGGCTCGAACGGCAGCTCGAAGGTCGCCGCGCGCAGGTGGGCCAGCAGCACGTGCAGGTTGTCCGGATCGAGCCGGGCCTCCTCGGGCGTGTTGTCGAGCAGGAACTCCGGGTGGTGGATGACGTACTGATCGACCGGAGCGCCCGAGGCGACGAGGATCGCGACGCTGGTGCCCTGCCGGCGTCCGGCACGACCGAACTGCTGCCACGTGGCGGCGACCGAGCCCGGATAGCCGGCCAGGATCGACACGTCGAGCCGGCCGATGTCGACGCCGAGCTCGAGCGCGTTCGTCGAGACGACGCCGAGGATCTCGCCGTCGCGCAGACCGCGCTCGATCGACCGGCGCTCGGTCGGCAGGTAGCCGCCGCGATAGCCGCGGACACGGCTCCGAGGACCGAAGCTCTCGCGGAGCGACTCGCGCAGGCCCGTGAGCAGGATCTCGACCGCGACCCGCGACCGACCGAAGACGATCGTCTGGCGTCCGGCCCGCAGGAAGGGCAGGGCCCAGCGCTGGGCCAGCGTGGCCGACGAGCCGCGCGCGCCACTCGCCGGCTCCATGACCGGCGGGTCGACGAGCAGGACGTGCCGCTGACCAGCCGGGGCGCCGTTGCGGTCGACGAGCTGTGCCGGTCGGCCGGTCAGCATCGCCGCGAGCTCCGACGGGTTCCCGATCGTCGCGGAGCAGCACACGATCACGGGCTTGCTGCCGTAGTGCGCACAGATCCGGAGAAGCCGGCGCAGGACGTTGGCGACGTGGCTGCCGAACACGCCTCGATAGGTGTGCAGCTCGTCGACCACGATCAGCTTGAGCTGCTCGAACAGCTGGAACCACTTCGTGTGGTGGGGCAGGATCGCCGAGTGCAGCATGTCCGGGTTGGTGACCACGACTTGGCCGGCGGCACGCACGGTCGACCGGATCGGTGCCGGGGTATCGCCGTCGTAGGTCGACGTGATGATCGACAGTCCGGCGGACGCCGCGAGCTCGCCGAACTCCGTCACCTGGTCCTGCCCGAGGGCCTTGGTCGGGAAGAGGAACAGGGCGCGAGCCGACGGATCCTCGGCGATCGCCTGCAGCGCCGGCAGGGCGTAGCAGAGCGTCTTGCCAGAAGCCGTCGGGGTGACGACGACCACGTCCTCGCCGGCATGGACGGCCTCGATCGCCTCGGCCTGATGCGTGTACAGCTGGTGGATCTCGCGGGATGCGAGCCCGGCGACGATCCGTTCGTCCAGCCACGACGGCATCCCGGCATGCGCCGCCTCGCGCGGCGGGATGACCGCGTGATGGACGACCCCGCGCGCCAGCGAGGGCTCGTCGAGGAGGCGCTCGAGGACCGTCGAGGGGTCGGCGGGGGCATAGGTGCGCATCGACGCGACTCCGGCTGTATCAGAACGGATGTTCGGAATTGATGGCAGTCTAGAGGGAGCGTCAAGCGCACCAGTGACAGGTTGGCTGTCACGCCGGCTCGGTTGACACCGCAGCTACTCGTCAGCTACGCTCCCGGCGATGTCGCGCCCCCAGGCCCCCGACGCGTCCGACTCCGCACCCGACGAGCTCCTCGACGCGCCCGCGTCCGAACCGGGACGGGCAGTGGCGGTCGACCTTGCCTCGCTGCCGATCGTCGGGCTGACCCGGCGGCGGATGGCCCTCATGGTCGGCGCGCTGTTGGCCGTGTGGATCCTGATCACGTTCGCCCGCCAGGTCGCCGAGGCGTCCGAATCGGTGACGCGTGCCGAGGACATCGCGACGGGCAACGCGGTCATTCGGCTCGAGGTTGCCGCGATGGAGCGCGAGCTCGAGGCGATCGGGCGACAGCGGTTCATCGAGCAGCAGGCGCGCGGCTACGGCGTCGGGAACTCGCACGAGACCCCGTTCGCGCTGGCGCCGGACGCCCCGCCGCTCGCCGCCGATGCGCCGGGCTCGGCCGCGGTTCGCGTCGGCGCTGACATCGAGGACGTGTCGCCCTTCGAGCGCTGGCTCACGGTGCTGTTCGGACCGTCGGGGTAGCTGGGCGGGTCCCACGGGCGGGGCGCGGCGGGCCGGTGCCGGTGTTTCCTGCCAGATACTCGTGTGGTGAGCCTTAGGCAGTGACTACGCGTGGGTGGAGCCGTGTCCCCCTGGATATCGATGCACCCAGCTTCGTTTCATGCACCTATCCCGCGCTTCCGACCGCGGACATGTGCGCCCTCATGCATAGCCATCCACCCTCGGCCGCCATGCGAGGGCGCGAAGCTGCCGAAGAACCACCAGGCGAGTATGTGGCAGGAATCGAAGCTGCCCGGTCGGCCGGCCCTCCTTGGGCGGGCCGGGGCGGAACGCTGCGGGATCGGCAAGCGAGACATCTGATGCTCGCTCGCCGCGCGCCGCCCAGTCGCTATCCTGTCATCCCGACGCGTTCGCGGCGGATGTGGGGAGGCCCGGGCGCCCGATGATCGACATCCCGGTCGATGACTTCATCTTCGTCGTCTGCGCGCTCATCGGCGGCGGGCTGCTGCTGATCACCGTCCTCGTCGACGACCTCCTCGGCGCGGTCTTCGACTTCGACGTCGGCGGCGTGTCGCTCATGCCGCTGCTGCTGTCGTTCGTCTCGATGTTCGGGGTCGGCGGGATCTTCGCCAGCCAGGTCCTCGACGCGCACGGCGCCCAGGCGGCGCTGTGGGGCGTCGGGTTCGGCCTCGTCGGCCTCGCGATCGCCTACGTGATCTTCAGCGCGCTCCGCCGGGCCGAGTCTCCGGCGCCCTTCTCGACCAAGGACCTCATCGGGCGCGACGCGTTCGTGCAGGTCGCGATCCCGGCCGGCCACTACGGGAGCGTCCTCGTGAAGGCCGAGGGCCAGACCCACGAATACAGCGCCACGTCGTCGACCGACATCGTCGCAGGCACCGTCGCCCGCGTTCGCGGGGTAGCCGGCGCGGGCCTCATCGTCGAGCTCGTCACAGCCGGCGAACCGCCGGCAGAAGAGGGAGGGACCCCCAGTGCCTGACATCGTGGACTTCGTCGGCGGGGCGATCCCGATCTTCCTGATCATCATCGTCGCGGTCCTGATCGTTTCGTACATCGGCAGCCGCTACAAGGTCGCCGGCGCGAACGAGGCCCTGATCGTCAGCGGACAGCGCGATCGTGGGCCGGACGGCCAGCGCAACCTCAAGGTCGTGCGCGGTGGTGGCGTGATCGTGCTGCCGCTGATCCACAAGGTCGGCAAGCTGAAGCTGACCGCCCGCCAGATCAACGTCAATCTCGCCGATGCCGTCAGCCGCCAGGGAATCAAGGTGGCGGTCCAGGGCGTCGCCACGTTCAAGATCGGGGCGGAGGACGAATCGATCCGCAATGCCGCCGAGCGCTTCCTCGAAGCGCAGGAGGAGCAGGTCGATTCGATCGTGAAGAACGTGCTCGAGGGCTCGCTCCGGTCGATCGTCGGGACGCTGACCATCGAGGAGCTGAACCTCGATCGCCAGAAGTTCCAGCAGGCTGTCCAGGACGCGGCCAAGGGCGACCTCGCCACGTCGGGCCTCCAGATCGACTCGTTCACGATCCAGGCGATCCGAGACGAGTCCGGATATATGGACCTGATCGGGCAGCAGGAGACGGCCCGCCGCGAGCGTGACGCCCGCATGGCCAAGGCCGCCGCCGACCAGGAGGCCGCCGTCCGCGAGGCAGAGGCCGAGCAGGTCAAGATCAATGCGGCCCGCGACGTCTCCCTCCGACGAGCGGAGACCGAGACGCAGACGGCGGCCGCGAATGCCCGCGCCGCCCAGGCAGGACCCCTGGCCGAGGCCGAGGCGTCGCAGGAGGTCACCCGGAAGCAGACCGAGCTTGCCCAGCTCGAGGCAGCCCGGACGGAGCAGGAGCTGGTCGCGACCACGGTCCGGCCAGCCGAGGCCGACGCCGCTGCGCAGATCCGGCGGGCCGAGGGCGCCAAGGGCGCTGCCATCGCGCAGGCCCAGGGCGATGCCGAACGGGTCAAGCTCGCCGGCGAGGCGCAGGCCCGCGTGGTCGAGGTGACCGCGGCGGCGACAGCCAAGCAGACGACCCTCGAAGGCACCGCCGAGGCCGGCATCGTGCTGTCGAAGGGCGAGGCCGAGGCCAAGGCGCTCGCCCTGCGCGCCGAGGCGTACCGCCAGTTCAACGAGGCGGCCATCATCCAGACCGTCCTCTCGATCATGCCGGACATCGTCCGTGCCGCCGCTGAACCGATGGGCCACATCGACAACCTCACGGTCCTCTCCAACGACGGGGCGTCGGACGTCGTCCGCAACGTGACCCGCACCGTGACCGAGGCTGGGACGACCGTGAAGGGCCTGACCGGCATCGATATCCCGGCCATGCTCAGCCAGGCGCTTGGCGGGGCGGGGACCGGAACTGGCACCGGCGGGAGCGGAGGCCAGCCACCGACCTCCGGATCCGGTGGCAGCGGGCGGCGGCCCTCCGGTCCGCGGGGCGGCACGGGTGGCAGCGGCGGTCGCGGCACCGGCCCGGCACCGAGCACCGCCCAGGCGGGCGGCACGGCTCCTGCACCGGCGGCAACGACAGCGACCCCGACGGCGAGCGGCAGCGCGCCACCCGCGACCGTCGACCTCACGACGCCCGTCGGCGGCGCTGGTCGCCAGCCGGCACCGCCGCGCTTCGAGAGCCAGGAGCAGATCGACTCCGCGCTCGACGCGGCGAACCAGGCGCTTCGTGCGGCCGGCACGACAGCCCCGCTCACGGATACCGCCGCCGGCCCTGCCCGACCCGCCGCCCGCCCGGCGTCGCTCGACATCACGCGCGAGACGACCGTCGACGACGCCGCTCGCCGGCTGGCCGGGGATCTTCGGGCCGTCCCAGGCATCGAGCGGTTCGGTCAGGTCCAGCTCGCGGAGCTCGAACGGTCCGGCCCGCGCCCGCTCCGGACGATGTGGCGGATCGCGCGCGAGCAGCTGGACGACCAGTTCGGGCAGATGACGATCGGCGAGCTCATCGACCGCTACGGGTCCGAGCGACGGCCCAGCTGACCGATCGCAGCAGATGACCGAAGCGGACCGTGGCGCCGAGTTCGCGCGCCTGCTGGCCGAGAACCGGCGCTACACGGAGTCGTTCGATCGATCCGCGCTGACCGCGGCGCCCCTCTCGCGGCTGGTCATCGTCGCGTGCATGGACGCTCGCCTCGACGTCGAGGAGACGCTCGGCCTGCGGACCGGGGACGCGCACGTCATCCGCAACGCGGGCGGCCTCGTGACCGACGACGTCATCCGCTCGCTGATCGTGAGCATGGAGCTGCTGGGCACCGAGGAGATCGTCGTCATCGAGCACACAGGCTGCGGCCTCGACGGTGTCGACGAGGCTGCGCTGCGCGCGCAAGTGGCCGAGAACAGCGGGTTGTCGCTCGCCGACGTGCCGACCGCCTTCGGCGGGTTCGCCGACCTCGAGCAGAACGTGCGGGCCCAGGTCGCCATCCTGCGTACCCATCCGCTCCTGCGGCGCGTGCCCGTGCACGGTCTCGTATTCGACGTCTCGACCGGTCGCTTGCACGAGGTGGCTTGAGCAGGCGGTCGCCGGAACGGGCAATCGATGCGCCTGCAAGGTCGAGCCCTGACCGTGCGAGGCTCGCGGGGCCAGGGCGCGCGTATCCTGCCCGAACGTACGCGCACTGAAGGGACCCCCAGCTCATGAAGTGGAAGCGCAATACCGGCTTCGATCAGATCGAGGACCGGCGCGGTCAGTCGAGTGGTGGCGGGCTCGGCGACGTCCTGGGCGGGGGCGGCGGGGGCGGAAGCGGCATCCCGATCCCGATCCCCGGCGGCAAGGCCGGCGGCGGGCTCGGCGGCATCATCGTGCTCGTCGTCCTGTTCCTGCTGTTCAGCGGCGTGCTGGGTGGCAGTGGCGGCATCCCCGGTATGGGCGGGCTGTCGGGCGGTGGTGGCCCGGTGGAGCCGGGCGGCACGCTCGATCCCCAGAGCGAGACCGACGAACAGTTGGCCTACATCGTGTCGAACATCCAGGCGTTCTGGGCGACGACGTTCAGCGCGTCGGGCCGCGATTATCCGGAGACCAAGCTCGTGCTGTTCGAGGGAGCCACGCAGTCCGGGTGCGGTCCCGCATCATCGGCGACCGGGCCGTTCTACTGCCCGGCCGACCAGAAGGTGTATCTCGACCTCGGCTTCTTCGACGAGCTGAAGTCGCGCTTCGGTGCCTCGGGCGGCGACTTCGCGATGGCGTACGTCGTGGCGCACGAGTTCGGTCACCACATCCAGACCGTGCTCGGCATCGCCGAGAACGTCCAGGAGCTGTCCGCCCAGGATCCAGGCCGCCGCAACGACCTCTCGGTGCGGATGGAGCTGCAGGCCGACTGCCTCGCGGGTGTCTGGGCGAATTCGGCGCAGAGCGACCTCGAGTCGGGCGACATCGATGAGGCCCTGAGCGCGGCGTCGGCCGTCGGCGACGACCGGATCCAGGAATCGACCACCGGTCGGATCGAACCGGAGAGTTGGACGCACGGCTCGGCCGAGCAGCGCGTCGCGTGGTTCACGACGGGCTACCGAAGCGGCAACCCGGACGACTGCGACACGTTCGCGCAGTAGGGTCGCCCGCGGTCTGTAGGCCCAACGACCCCCTTTCCTCCGCGACGCGCGTGTCGTAGGCTCCCTCCTCGACGCCGGGATCGACCCCTGCGTCCACTCCGGGGTGATCACGATGGCAGCCACACAACCCGTCGCGACGGAACGCCGCGTCCTCCACCTGTGGAGACCGGGTCGGGTGGCACGCCGGTTCGTGATCGGCTCGCTGTTCGGCGTCCTCGTGGTGCTCGGCGCCTTGGCCGCGTTCGGTCAGTCGTACGCGGGCCGGGTCCTGCCCGGGATCGTGCTCGGTGGCGTCGACATCGGTGGCATGACCGAGCCCGAGGCCCGACAGGCGCTCGACGCCGCCCTCGGCGGGCTCGAAGACGGCCAGATCGAGCTCGTCTCGAGCCGGACGACAGCCGTCATCCCGTACGCCGATGTCGGCCGCGTGATCGACGACGAGGGGATGCTCGCCAGCGCCCTTGGGTACGGCCGGGACGGTACGAAGTTCGAAGAGGCCGTCGCCGGGATCCGCGGTCTGCTCGAGCCGGTCGCGCTGCCGGTCGTCATCGACTACGACCGCGATCGACTCGAAACCGGGCTCGCCGAGTTCCGTGATCTGGGCGAGCGCTCGCCTGTCGACGCGAGCGTCGCGTTCCAGCGCAAGGCGTTCATGGCGATGCCCGCGGCCGAGGGTGTCGCGGTCGACACCACGCGGATCGCCTCGCTGATCGACCAGGCGCTGGTCGACCCAGCGACGCCGTCCGTCATCCGCGTGACGGCAGACTCCGCGCCGATCAGCCCGGCGATCTCGGACGAGGACGCGGCACGCGCGATCACCGCCGCGGAGCGGATCGCCGCCCCCATCGAGGTCACCGCTGGAAAACGGACATGGACGATCACCCAGGCGCGCATCGCGTCTTGGATGAGCTTCGTCGCGACGGGCGCCGACTACGGGCCCGTCATCGACCACGCCGACGTGCCGGCCGCCCTCAAGTCGATCAAGAAGTCGGTGCTGACCAAGCCGCGCGACGCCCAATACCTGCGCTCGCGATCGGGCGGGATCTTCGGTGTCGCCGCTTCGTCGGCCGGACGCGCGCTCGACGTCGATGCGACGGTCGCCTCGATCATGGCGACGCTCGACGCCCGGGCAGCCGGGCCGGCTCCGGCCCGGCCGATCAAGGTCGCGATGATGGCCGTCGCGCCGGATCTGACGACCGGCGAGGCAACCCGCCGGGCGCCGCTCGTCGAGCGGATCGGCTCGTGGACGACGTACTACCAGGTCAGTGCCCATAACGGGTTCGCCGCGAACATCACGGTCCCCGCCCGCCGGCTCGATGGCATCGTCGTGCAGCCGGGCCAGACGTTCGACTTCTGGCGCGCACTCGGCGAGGTCAGCTTCCGGACGGGCTACCGGCTCGGAGGCGCGATCGTCGGTGGCCACAGCGTCGAGGGTCGGGCCCTGGCGGGCGGTATCTGCGCCGCATCGACGACGCTGTTCAACGCGGCCGCCCGCGGCGGGCTGCAGGTCGTCGCGCGGCAGCCACACTGGTACTACATCACCCGCTATCCGCTCGGCCTCGATGCCACGGTGTCGGGTTCGCAGACCATGCGCTTCCGCAACGATACGGCCCACCCGGTCCTGATCAAGGCGCACGCATCCCCGGGCGTCGTCCAGTTCGAGATCTGGAGCGTCCCGAACGGTCGCACCGTGACCTGGTCAAAGCCGCACGTGACGAACGTCGTGCGCGGCTACGACAGCGTCCGCTACACGTCGGCGCTGGCACCCGGCGCCAGGAAGCGCATCGAGTACCCGGTCGACGGCAAGGATGTCGTCGTGACCCGGACGGTCCGCGACGCCCGGGGTCGCGTCATCAACCGCGACACGTTCGTGTCGCACTATCACCGGATGGTGGGCGTCACCCTCATCGGTCGCTGAACGGCGCCAGGACGCACGGGCGGCAGACCGCCATAAAGTCCATCGCTCGTCCGTAGGTTCCGTGTCCGCCGGTCAAGTCCGCTCTGAGCCAACGTTCTGACGCCGCACCGCGCGGCCTTCGCTCAGGAGGGCTCCGAAGTCGGCGTTGGCGCAAGCGTGGGCAACGCGAACTCGGTTGCGATCTCATCCCGCAAGCTGAGGATTCTGCCGACGACCGCGGCATGATCTGCGCCTTCGGCCACGATATCCAACATTGCCGTGAGCTCGTCGACATACCGTGTGAGCGTGCCACCCTGGTCGAGGAGGGCCGACATGTTCTCCGTGACCCACTCAGACTCGTCGATGGCCCACTGCGCCGTCAGGAGCTCGTCATCCGTGACCGCGAGTTCCGCCAAAGCATCGATGCGACCGATGATCCGCGTGGCAAGGGACGGATCTCTTGCTGGACTCGGCGCGTCCGAGGTCGAGTCGGTCGGCGATAGGGTCGACTCGGTGGCCGTGACGTCGAATTCGCCGCTCACCGGCGGCATCTGGCCCGGGCTGGTCACATACGTCATCCGGTAGTGGCCGACGTCCAGGTCCGGCAGCGTGCCCCAGACGCACGGTGCGGGCTCCGTCACGCTTGATCGTCTGACGGGCTTCAACGAGCTCGATCCCATCCTTCTCGAGCTTGATCGTGACGGTCCCCCCGGTCGGCAATGCCGGCGACATCTCCAGCACGGTTCGGATCGGCACGCCGTGCGGGAAGGTCGAGCCGGTGTCGGTCAGGGAGCATTCGGATCCGCCCGTGCCAAATCCGACCGACATCATGTCGGGACCGCTCGACCCCGACTGGTCCGTGCAGGCCGCTATCAGCGGTGTCCCGATGGCCAGGAGCAGGATCGCCAAGGCAGGGAGGCGACGCACGACGACAGGGTACTCGCCGGCCCGGCGATCACCGTTGGCTCGGTTGCTGGTGGGATCAGCCGGGTGGGAGCAAGAATCGGTGCCCTCGGCGGAGTAGCTCAGTGGTCGAGCAGGGGACTCACATGCCCGCCGATCCAGGAACGGCAACGGCTCTGCTTCGGAACGGGACGAGACGATCACCGCCAGGTACAGGGTTGCCGAGAGACAGAGCAATGCGCCGATGCCGCCGCGCTCGGGACGTCATCGTTCCGGACCTCGCCCAGGTCTACGGGCGGTCGAGGCCCGCGGCCTGCTTGGTCGGGCTGGGCTCAGCCGAGGTCGACTCGTCGAGGAAGGTGCGGATCGCGTTGGCGACTTGGACCGCATCGTCGAGCCAGAGCATGTGGCCGGCGTCGGGGACGATGTTCAGCTCGGCGTTCGGCAGCAGGGCCACGACCTGCTTCGCGTAGTCGACCGTGCCCTCGGGGTCGGCGCTGCCGATGACGTAGAGGAGAGGCTGCCGGATCGTGGCCAGCTCTGCGGGCTCGAAGGTGACCCCGGGTCGCCACGCGCCGCCGCGGACGACCGCATCGCGGATCATCGCGCGCTCGTTGCGGAACGTCTTCGTGTCACGGACGAGCGCGACGTGCCAGTCGAAGAACACGTCCGGGATGCGACCGGCATCCAGGCTCGGGCCATGCCCGTCCTGGCGCAGCATCGAACGCGCCCGGTCCTGGTTCTGCGGAAGGCGGGTGATGAGGGCTCCGATCGGCGACGCCAGGATCCGGAAGAATCCCGGGCGCGGCAGCTCGGCCAGCACCGGCGAAGCGCCCAGGATCCCGATCTTGCCGACGCGCGAGGCGTGATCCTGCGCCAGCCGGAGGGCCCACACGCCACCGATCGAGTGGCCGATGACGTGGGTCCGCTCCAGCCCGAGCGCGTCGACGACGCCGGCCATGAGCCTGGGGGCGACCGTCCGGAGGTCGTGCTTCCGCCAGTCGACGGGGGAGCTCAGGCCGCAGCCGGGCCGGTCGAGCAGGATGCAGCGATAGCCAGCCAGCTCGCGCACAAGTGGAGCGAGTGCTACCGCAGGCCACAGGCCGCCATGGACGAACACGATCGGCTTCCCGGATCCGACCTCCTGGATCCGCAGGCGAACCGCGGGCGACTCGAACGTCGACGAACCGCTCGGTCGGCTCCAGCCCGTAGTGGCTCCATACCGCGCGCTCCGCACGTCGATAGCGCTCGGTCCGCTCGTCGGTGGCATCCATGGCGACTGCCCGGCTGGTCATCGCATTCCTCTCGGTCACGGGTGATCGAGCCGGACGCTACTGCCGGGCGCGATCCGGAGAGAAGTACGAAAACAGAACCGCTGGACCACGCCCGATCCCCTTCGCCATGGAGGAGTTCGAATGTCGAACTGTTACCTGCTGGTGGGCGGTGAGAGAATGCGGCCATGGGCTCGAGCGCAAGCGACAACTACTGCGCGTTCACTAAGGCGGTCGAGCGTCTCGGCGACCGATGGAGCCTGCTGATCGTGCGCGAGCTCGTGTTGTTCGGCCCGCAGGGTTTCAACTCGCTGGCCAATGGTCTCCCGGGCCACATCTCTCGTTCGGTGCTGAGCGACAAGCTGCGCAAGCTCGAAGAGATGGGGATCGTCGCGCGTATGCCATCGGCCGGAGGCCGGCCGACGGACTACTTGCTGACCCCAGCCGGTGAGCAGCTCCGGCCGGTGGTTCGAGCCCTGTTGGGCTGGGCGGAGAAGTGGGTGCCCGAGGATCCGGCGATGGCGCAGCGGGATCCGGGTGTGATCGTCTGGTGGCTCGCCCACCGTGTCGACACGGCCGTCGTTCCGGAGCACCAGGTGGTGATCGAGATCGCGATGTCCGGCGCCGACGTCCCGCGAGGCTGGTTGCTGCTCGCTCGCGACACCGAACCGGTGCTCTGTGCCGAGGATCCTCATCTGAGTGAGGATCGCTACGTGTACGTGGATGCCGACCCGGCCGGGCTGTTTCCCATCTCAAGGGCACTGCGCGACTGGACCGAGGCGATCGCCGATGGATCGGTCCGCGTCTACGGCGCACCCGACCTCGTCCGTGCGCTGCCGACCTGGTTCATGGCCATCGAACCGGCAATTCCCAACGCCAAGCTGGCGGCTCCCGCGGTCGCCGTCGTCGCCTGACGGCCAAACGGGGCTAGCTGCTAGCCCACGTCGCACCGTCGATTTAGCCGCATCGAGCGTGGGGGCACCGTACTGGCGCTGCATCGCCAACACGAGCGGGTTTCGTCTGAGTCCAATCCGAGGAAGCTATGCCCTGCTCAAGCCGTCGCCAGGAAGGACGTCCAGGCATGGTTATGCGGGTCGGGGTGGCACGCCTGTCCACCGGCGTCTCCCTACCATACGTGGAGCAGGGCGATGACTCCGCCGTACCGCTCCTCCTCATTCACGCTTGGGGCGAGTCGCGGGGCAGCTTCAGCCGTCTGCTCCCACTCCTGCCGAACACGCTCCACGCCTATGCCATGGACCAGCGGGGTCACGGTGATGCCGACAAGCCATCCTCTGGCTACGCATTGGCCGACTTTGGCGCGGATCTGGGTGCCTTCCAGGACGCTGTAGGGCTTGGGCCTTGCGTCCTGGTGGGCAGCTCAAGCGGCGGCTACGTGGCGCAGCGCTTCGCTGTCGACGAACCGTCACGGACGCTGGGACTCGTGCTGGTGGGCGCCCCACGCAGTCTTCGCGGGCGGCCCCCATTCGCGGACGAGGTCGATCGCCTGACAGATCCGATCGATCGCGACTGGGTTCGGTCCTCGCTCGAGTGGTTCGAGTTGCACCACCCGGTCCCGTCGCAGTACGTCGCGGAGCAAATCGACGACGGCGTGCGGATGCCGGCACACGTATGGAAGCAGGCGCTTACGGGTTTGTCGGAAGCGCCGGTTCCCACAGAGACCGGCACGATCACTGCGCCGACGCTCATCATCTGGGGCGGCCGCGACGACCTGCTGCAGCCTGGCGATGGGGCCAAGCTCGCGGCTGCGATCCCCCAATCGCGCCTCCTGACGTATAAATCGACCGGGCACCTGGTCTTGTGGGAGCAACCCGAGCGGATCGCCAATGACCTCGTCGCCTTCGTTCGAGGCCTTTCCCAACCGACCTAGAGCTCGCCTGCGATGCGCATCGCGACGCGTGGGCGCGAGCCGGCGATCCAGACAATTTCCTGTTCGATCCCGGCGTTTGACCCTTGGACGATCGCATCGGTATCCTCGTGCTCGATGAGCGTTGTGCTAGGCATTTCGCGCTCATCGGTGCTTGGTTTCCTTGTCGATCTGAGCACAAATCGGCGGCGGAGTAGCTCAGTGGTAGAGCAGGGGACTCATAAGCCCTTGGTCGGTGGTTCGAATCCGCCCTCCGCTACCACCTCGTTCACCCACCGATCCCGCGCCTTTCGAGACCGTCGGGGTCGTTTTGGTTTCTTGACATTTCCCGCCGACGCCATCCGCTCGTATCGATCGTCCGTAGGGATGATCGAGGGCATGACCTCGGTCAGGGGGCCTGCACAGGCCCCGACGCTATACTCGCGACACGTGGCGGCGCTCGGTCGTCGCTCACCTCACTCCCGGAGGCTCCCTTTTGAACCCGAAGTTCTTCCGGAACGGCATCGTGATGCTCGTGCTCGTGGTCGGCACGGCAGCGTTGCTGTTCACATGGATCACGACCACAGGTCAACCCACGAATACCGGCTATTCCGCGTTCCTGGCTGAGGTCAGTGAAGGCAAGATCGCCAAGGTCACCCAGCAGGGCACGACGCTGACCGTCGAACGCGACGGTGAGCCGAAGACGACCTATACGGTCATCGTCCCCACGGTCCTCACCCAGGTCTTCCCCGACATGCTCGAGGCGGCCGAGGAAGAGCGACCTGGACGCTGCCGCCCGACATCTTCACAGGCGACACCGGCGCCGGACACGTCGTGGCTGGGCCTGCTGCTGACGGCCGTCCTTCCGCTGCTCATCATCGGCGGCTTCATCTTCTTCATGATGCGACAGGCCCAAGGCACGAATAACCAGGCGCTCAGCTTCGGCAAGAGCCGCGCGCGCATGTTCCTGGGCAACAAGACGGTCGTCACGTTCGCCGACGTGGCCGGCGTGGACGAGGCCAAGACCGAGCTCCAGGAAGTGGTCGAGTTCCTGAAGTTCCCCGAGAAGTTCAACTCGCTCGGCGCACGCATCCCGCGTGGCGTGCTGCTCGTCGGCCCTCCGGGCACCGGCAAGACGCTGATGGCCCGTGCGGTCGCCGGTGAGGCGGGCGTGCCGTTCTTCAGCATCTCGGGTTCCGAGTTCGTCGAGATGTTCGTCGGCGTGGGCGCGAGCCGCGTCCGCGACCTGTTCGACCAGGCCAAGCGCAACTCGCCGTGCATCGTCTTCGTCGACGAGATCGACGCGGTCGGGCGCCAGCGCGGCGCCGGCCTCGGCGGCAGTCACGACGAGCGCGAGCAGACCCTCAACCAGATCCTCGTCGAGATGGACGGCTTCGACACGAACACGAACGTGATCGTCGTCGCGGCCACCAACCGACCGGACGTGCTCGACCCGGCGCTCCTGCGCCCGGGCCGCTTCGACCGGCAGGTCATCCTCGATCGACCCGACATGCGCGGGCGGGTCGAGATCCTGCGGGTGCACACCAAGGGCAAGCCGCTCGACAAGGCCGTCGACGTCGAAGGCGTCGCACGCCAGTCGCCCGGCTTCTCCGGTGCCGACCTCGCCAATCTCGTCAACGAGGCGGCGATCCTGTCGGCGCGGCGGAACAAGAAGGTCATCGGCATGTCCGAGTTCCAGGAGGCCCTGGAGCGGATCGTCGCGGGCCCGGAGCGCAAGTCGCGCATCATCTCCGACGCGGAGAAGGCGATCATCGCCTACCACGAGGGCGGTCACGCGGTCGTCCAGCGGATCCTTCCGAAGTGCGACCCTGTCAGCAAGGTGACGATCATCAGCCGCGGCATGGCCCTCGGCTACACGATGGCGTTGCCGCAGGAGGATCGGTACCTCCAGTCGAAGACCGAGTTCGAGGACAAGATCGCCGGGCTGCTCGGTGGCAACGTCGCCGAACGACTCATCTTCGGCGACACGACGACCGGTGCCAGCAACGACATCGAGAAGGCGACCGACCTCGCGCGGCGCATGGTCACCGAGTTCGGCATGAGCGACAAGCTCGGGCCGCTGTCCTTCGGGAAGCGGGACGAGCTGGTCTTCCTCGGCCGGGAGATCGGTGAGCAGCGCAACTACAGCGACGAGATCGCGAAGCAGATCGACGAAGAGGTCCGGGCGATCATCGACAAGGCGTACGAGCGGGCGACCGACGTCCTGACGACCCACCGCGATCGTCTCGTGGCCCTCGCCGAGAAGCTCGTGGCCGAAGAGACCGTCGATGCCGAGCAGTTCGAGACGTTGTTCACGGACCTGCCGCCGAAGTCCACGGACAGCGGCGTCCCGTCCGTCATCGGCCCGGGGCAGCCGATCCCGGAGCCCAATCCCCAGCCGGCCTGACCCGGCGTACCTCTCGAGAACCCGACACGAGCGGGCCGGTTCGCCGGCCCGCTCGTTCAATTCCGGGCACGACGAGCGCCCCCGGGTGCCCGCCGATAGACTCCCGCCATGTCCCACCGAACCACGACTCCACCCATGCTCGAGGATCATCTCGACGCGACGCGCGACACGCGGCTCGCCAGCCTCCACGAGTTCCTGCGGATCCCGAGCATCTCGGCGCTGCCGGAGCACGCCGCCGACGCCCGGCGCGCGGCCGATTGGCTGGCCGATGCCCTCCGAGCTGCAGGGGTCGAGAACGTGGAGGTCACCGAGACCAGCGGCCATCCCGTCGTCTACGGCGACTGGCTCCACGCCGAGGGCGCGCCGACCGTGATCGTCTACGGCCATTACGACGTCCAGCCGGTCGACCCGCTCGACGAATGGACGAGCCCGCCGTTCGAGCCGGTCGTCGATGGCGACCGGATCCTGGCCCGCGGCGCCGCCGACGACAAGGGGCAGATCCACGCTCACGTCGTCGCCGCCACCGCGCTCCTCGCGACACGCGGTCGGTTCCCGATCAACGTCAAGTACGTCTTCGAAGGGGACGAGGAGAGTTCGAGCGAGCCGCTCGAAGGATGGCTGACAGCCAACCAGCGCCGCCTCGGGGCCGACGCCGCGATCATCAGCGATACGGGCTTCTTCGACGGCAACCTCCCGGCGATCACGGTCGGCCTGCGGGGGCTGATGTACGCGCAGATCGACGTCGAGCTGTCGCCGGTCGACCTCCACTCGGGGAGCTACGGGGGCGCCGTCAACAACCCGGCGATCGCGCTCGCCCAGATCATCGCGGCGCTCAAGGGCCCGGACGGTCGTATCCGCATCCCCGGCTTCTACGACGACGTGCTCGAGCTGACCGACGTGGAACGAGCCGCGATGGCCGAACTGCCGTTCGACGAGGAGGCATACCGAGCGGCAGTCGGTGTCCCGGCGCTCGTCGGCGAGGCCGATTACACGACCCTCGAGCGCAAGGCCACCCGCCCGACCCTCGACGTCAACGGGATCTGGGGCGGCTTCCAGGGCGAGGGTTCGAAAACGATCATCCCGGCTAGGGCGCATGCCAAGGTCAGCACCCGGCTGGTGGCGCGCCAGGACCCCCACGACGTGTTCGAGAAGCTGCGGGACTTCGTCATGGAGATCGCCCCGCCGGGCGTCGATGTCAGCGTCCACCTGATCGGGACCGGTCGGCCGACCGTCACGCCGATCGACCATCCCATCACGCAGGCCGCCGCCCGTGGGTTGGAGGCAGCGTTCGGGAGAGCGCCCGTCTACCGCCGCGAAGGCGGCTCGATCCCCGTGGCGGCGACGTTCGAGTCGGTGCTCGGGCTGCCGGTCGTGCTGGAAGGCTTCACCCAACCCCACGAGCGGGCGCACGCGCCGAACGAATGGCTCGATCTCGGCAACTACGAGAAGGCGATCCGGGCCATCGTCGCGACCTTCGACGAGATCGCCGCGCTCGAACGTACGGGAGGGGACTGGCGCAGTACGGATGGGTGATACGGGATTCGGCCGGTGCTACCCTAATCTCGCCGCATGAGCGCCAAGAGCGCCGGCCTCCGGGGAGGATCCGACCGCGTGAGCACCGATCTCGAAACCAACGTCGTCCAGGCGCCCGCTGCGCGCGACTGGCGACTCGACACCGCCAACGGGAGCATGGCTCCGAGGTCCGCGCTGGACGTCCTCGTCGATCTCAACGAACGGGTCACGACCGGCCATCTCGCTGAGTATCAGCCCGTCCCGCTCGGCTTCACGCCGCTCGACAAGACGATCGGCTCCGGCCTGCGCGCCGGGGAACTGATGCTGATCGGCGGCGCCCAGGGCACCGGCAAGACCACGATGGCCCTGCAGATGGCGCGCAATATCGCCTCGGGCGGTCAGGCCAACGTCCTGTACCTGTGCTTCGAGCACGACGAGGCGTACCTGATGAACCGGCTTATCGCGATGGAGTCGGCCCTGGCGCACCTCCCGCACAAGACCGGCGCGATCAAGATCCAGGATGTCCGCAAGGAGATCCTCGGGACCTGGATGGCCGAGGGAGCGGCGACGCCCCAGCTCGCCAACAACCCGCGCCTCCGCCCGTCGCTGGACCGAATCGCTCGCTACGGTCAGAACCTGTTCCTGCTGCGCGGGTCGCAGACCGCCAGCACGATCGACAACATCCGCAAGCTCGTCGAGCAGCATCGCGCGCTGTCCGGCGAACGGCGCCTGGTCGTGTTCGTCGACTACATGCAGAAGGTGCCGCAGATCCCCGAGCCCGAGAACGAGTCCGAGAAGGTCACGTTCATCGTCAACGGCCTCAAGGACATCGCCCTGTCCGAGGACGTGCCGATGGTCGCGATCGTCGCCGCCGACAAGGAAGGCCTCAAGGCGTCGCGACTCCGCAACTTCCACCTGCGCGGCTCGTCGGCGATCAACTACGAGGCCGACATCATCCTGATCCTCAACGAGAAGTACCACATCGTCGCCAAGGTCAACATCGAGTTCAACCCGTACCAGGCGCAGCGGTTCCGCGACTGGGTGGTCGCCTCGGTCGAGAAGAACCGCGGCGGTCAGGACAACGTCGACCTCGAATTCGAGAAGCACTTCGAATTCTCCTGCTTCGACCCGAACGGCCGGACAGTGCAGGAGAAGTTGATCGAGGAACGCCTCTACAACGACTGAGGTCGTGTCGGGCGGTGTCCCAGATCCCGCGCCGGCCCCTGGATGAGTCGATCTTCGAAGCAATCTCCAGTCGTGCCGGCTCGTCCATCGTTGATATTCCGACCGTCCTCGAGCGCGTGGATTCAGTCGAGCGCTGGCTCCTGACATTCGAAGAGCTCGACGGCGGGTTGCAGCGGCTCTCCGACGACGGACGGATCGCCGAGGTCGATATCGGTCGCTTCGTGTCGCTGGGATCGCCGCACGCAACACGTCCGTACAGCGGACTATCCGTGGGTCGATACGACGAAGCTGTCACCGCCTATCGGATCGCGTTCGCCGCCGACGCGGAGTGGCTCATGCGATCGCGTGTCATGCGGGCGCCGGTCGCGCTCTGGCGATGGTGTTATCGAGTCACTGGCGGCAGATTCGGGCTCGCGCCGGGATCGGCCGATCTCGAGGCGATCGCGATCGTATTCGCCATCGAACGCGTGATCGCGCCGCTGGGCGCCGTGCCGGGCGACCTCTCAGTGGAAGAGGATTCGCTGATCATCCCTGTGCTCGAGGAGGATTCGCCGGTCGACCGCGTGGCAGTGCTCGATGGTGTCAGGGTGGCGATCCGGCGGCATAAGCCACGGCGGAGCGTCGTCCTTCGTTTTCATGATCGCGACGAGGTCGCCGAGTCCACCTGATTTGCCCGGCGACTGGTCTGACACTTCCTGCCAGATCGTTACTGGGTGACGCTTCGGCGAGATCGCTTGGGCATCTGGCACGGCCGCGGCCGTCGCGACTGGAGGATCGTGCGGCATGCGGGGCCTGCTCGGCCAAGTTCCGGCCCGAACGGCGCCGGATCCGGCCACCGATCGTGCCCAAGCGTCATGGGGTGACGATGTGGCAGGGAAGCGACTGGCGAACGGGTCGAAGAGCCGCCTACCTGGCCACGGACACACCCGTACACTCAACCCATGCGCAGCCCCGGCGAGTTCCCCGATGTCGTCGAGATCGTGGTCGAGATCCCCCGCGGATCGCGCAACAAGTACGAGTTCGACGAGGCGGCCGGCGTCTTCCGGCTCGATCGCGTCCTGAGTAGCGCGGTCTTCTACAACTTCGACTACGGCTTCATCGAGGACACACGCGCCGGCGACGGCGATCACACCGACGCGCTTCTCGTCATCGACGAGCCGACGTTCACCGGTTGCCACGTGTGGGCCCGCCCGATCGGCGGGCTCGAGATGCGCGACGAGAAGGGCTTCGACTTCAAGGTGCTGTGCGTCGCGCTGGGCGACGCCCATCAGCAGCACATCGAGCGGCTCGAGCAGGTCCGCCCGCACCGCCTCGTCGAGATCGAGCATTTCTTCCAGACCTACAAGGCGCTCGAGGACAAGGCGGTCGACGTCGTCGGCTGGCGCGACCACGATGCCGCGCTCCAGGTGCTCCGCGACGATCGCACCGCGTGGCTGCGGGAGCGCGAGGCGTTGGCCGGGGCGCCTTGACGGAGCGGCGAGAGCGCTTCGGGGACCCCCACGCCGGCGTGCCGGGACGACGCCTCTTCGTCGGCGTGCCGCTCCCCGAGGACGCCGCCGCGGTCATCCGGGAGGTGGTGGACGAGGTCCGGGCGATGCCGTTGCCCGACGGCGCCCGTGACGTCCGTTGGGTCCGACTCGATGGGTTGCACCTCACGCTCCGCTTCCTCGGGCCGACCCCGGAGACGCTCGAGGCCCCGTCCATGGCAGCCGTCGAGACCGTGGCGAGGGACGCGGCCGGCGCGATCCAGATCGAGCTCGCCGGCAGCGGCACCTTCCCGCCAGGTCGTCGGCCCCGCACGCTGTGGATCGGCGTCAGCGACGGGGTCGACGCCTTGTCCGAGCTTGCGGCGGCCACCGACGCAGCCCTCGTCGAGGCGGGCTGGCAGCCCGACGGCCGTCCGTTCCGACCGCACCTCACCCTGGCTCGATCCGACGGCGTCGCAGCGGGTCGGATGGTTGCTGACCGTCTGGCCGCGGCCATGGCGGATCGACGGATTCGCGCGACGATCGACCAGGTCGGACTGTTCGAAAGCGTCACTGGCGGAGGCCCGGCCCGCTACGTGCCCGTCACGATACGGAACTTCGCCTAGGGCGAGGATCGGAACTACACGTGTACCATCTGATCGCCCCGGACCCGTCCTGACCGGGTCGACAGGAGTCCCCCCATCGCCGTGACAACCGCTCAGCGCGCCCGCCTCGTCCTGAGCCTCGGTGTCCTGAACCTCGTTCTCGCGACGATCGCGATCGGCATCGGCGGAGTCGGACTCCAGCAGCGATCGGAAGGGTCAGGGCAGGGGCCGGTCGCCGTCGTCACGACGCCGGCACCTGGCTCGACGAGCGTCGCGACGCCCAGCGAGGGGCCAGGTACGACGGGGGGCTCCGGCCAGCCTGTCGGATCCGCGGCGCCATCGCCGTCGACGCCTCCGGGACCCCCGATCCCGTCACCCAGCGGCGCGGCGTCGCCAGCTCCGAACGTCGTTCCGGCCGGGACGCAGGGCCCGACGGCCAGCCAGCGACCGGCCGCGCCGCCGAGCGAGCGCGGCCGACCGCCAAGCCGACGCCGGCGCCCAACCCCGCCAGGACACCGACCCCGACCGCGCGGCCGACGACGCGCCCCACGCCGAAGCCGACACCCAGGTCAACCCCGAAGCCGATCGTGTCGACGGCACAGCCAGGCGAGGTCAAGGTACGGCCGCCATGCCCGACGGAGGGCGGGCCTCCACCCGGGCATAACAAGACTGCCGACCCGCACAAGCCGTGCAAGGACAAGGGCACGAGCAACGGGAACAGCTCCAACAGCGGGATCTTCCTGATCCTGCCCCTGTTGGCCACCGGCACGGCGTATGTCGTCCGGCCGGAGCGGTTGCGTCCCCGACGGCGCGCGCGCTAGGCTCGCCCTCCCGACCGCAGGGGGTACCGGCGGCAGGGGCGACTGGAGGTTTTGATGGCGCCCTCGGATCCCCGTCAGACGAAGTTCGTGCTCGATGAGAGCCGGATCCCGCGGTCCTGGTACAACATCGCCGCGGACCTCCCGGTCCCGCCGTCCCCGTACCTGCACCCGGCCACGTTCGAGCCGATCGGTCCCGCCGACCTCGCGCCGCTCTTCCCGATGGCGCTCATCGGCCAGGAGGTCTCGCAGGAGCGCGAGATCGAGATCCCGGAGCCCGTCCGGGACGCCTACCGCCTGTACCGGCCGAGCCCGCTGTACCGGGCCCATCGACTCGAGCGCACGCTCGATACACCGGCGCACATCTACTACAAGTACGAGGGCGTCAGTCCGGCGGGCAGCCACAAGCCCAACACCGCGATCCCGCAGGCGTTCTACAACAAGGAAGAGGGCGTGGCGCGCATCGCCACCGAGACCGGGGCAGGCCAATGGGGCAGCGCGATGGCGTTCGCCGGCGCGCTGTTCGGCCTCGAGGTCAAGGTCTACATGGTCCGCGCGAGCTACGACCAGAAGCCCTACCGCCGGATCCTGATGGAGACCTACGGCGCCGAGGTCGTCGCCAGCCCGTCGCTGACGACGAACTACGGTCGGTCGGTCCTCTCGGAGGATCCCGATAGCCCGGGCTCGCTCGGCATGGCCATCAGCGAGGCGGTCGAGGACGCGGCGACCCGCGACGACACCAAGTACGCGCTCGGATCGGTCCTCAATCACGTGCTCCTGCACCAGACCGTCATCGGTCAGGAGGCGATCGAGCAGATGGGCATGGCCGGCGAATCGCCGGACATCATCATCGGCTGCACCGGCGGCGGCTCGAACTTCGCGGGGCTCACCTTCCCATTCCTGGGGCGAAACCTGCGCGAGGGAGCCACGCATCGGATCATCGCGGTCGAGCCCGAGGCCGCCCCGAGTCTCACCCGGGGCGTCTACACCTACGACTTCGGCGATACCGCCAAGATGGCACCGGTGGCCAAGATGTTCACCCTCGGGCACGACTTCATCCCGGAGCCCATCCACGCCGGCGGCCTGCGGTACCACGGCATGTCGCCGCTCGTGAGCCTCCTCAAGGAGCACGGCGACATCGAGGCGCGCAGCGTCCACCAGCGTTCGAGCTTCGAGGCCGGAGTCACGTTCGCTCGTACTGAGGGCATCCTGCCGGCGCCCGAACCGACCCACGCCATCCGGGTCGCCATCGACGAGGCGCTCGCCGCCAAGGAGGCCGGCGAGGCCCGGGTCATCCTGTTCAACCTGTGCGGGCACGGTCATTTCGACCTTGCCGCCTACGAGCGCTACCTCGACGGGACGCTCGAGGACTATGAGTATCCACGCGAGAAGGTCGAGGCGGCGCTCGCGGGGCTGCCCGCCATCGGCTGATCGCGCAGGGGGTCAACGGAACCGTGCCGCGTCTCGCTTGCTGGTCATGTGGCCGCCAGATCTATACGGTGTCGCCGCTCGAGTCGCTGTTCGCCGAGGAGCGGCGCTGCCCACGGTGTGGCGCGTACATGAACATCGAGCGGCGCGAGCGCGAACGGCGTGAGCAGCTGCGGCGGATGAACCCGCCGGATGATCCCGGCCCGCCGACGGACGACGAGGAGCGGCGAACGACCGATCGTCGGGTCCGCCGCCGGCGCGCCCCCAGCTGACGGACCGGCATCGGACGGATCGCGCCGCCCGAGAACGGGGCGCCGGCTCGGGCCGGCTGCGATACTCGGGCCCATGCGGATCGCGCTCCTCGGGTTCGGGCTGATCGGCGGATCCATCGCACGTGCACTGCGTGAGCGCCGCGGGGCGTCGCCCGCTGACCACATCAGCGCATGGACGCCATCGGGCGACGGGCCGGCAGCGGCCGCGCGTGACGGCGTGATCGATGTCGCGGCTGCGGGCCCGGACGGCGCGATCGCAGGCGCCGATCTCATCGTCCTCGCCGGCCCCGCATCGGTCTGCCTCGCGCAGCTCGACGACCTCGCCGGCGCCTGGCGGGGCGCTCTCGCGCCCGGGGTCGTCATCACCGACGTCGCCAGCACGAAGACAGCCATCGTGCTTCGGGCGACCGCGCTCGGTCTCCGGTTCGTGGGTGGCCATCCGATGGCGGGGCGCGAGACCAGCGGCTACGGCGCATCGAGCGCGGACCTGTTCGTCGACCGGCCGTGGGTCATCGTCCCGAGCGCCGACGAGGCGGCCGTCGAGCGTGTGGAGGCCCTCGCGACGGCCACCGGGGCGCGACCCGTGCGGATGACCGCGGCCGTCCACGACGAGGCGGTCGCCGCGATCTCGCACCTGCCCCTGGTCGTCGCCGCCGCCCTGGTGGAGGCGGTCGCCGGTGGCAACTCGACCGATCGCGAGGACTGGGCGATCGCGACCGAGCTTGCGTCCAGCGGCTGGCGGGACATGACCAGGCTGGCTCGTGGCGACGTCGCGATGGGGGCGGGGATCGTGTCGACCAACGCGCCGGCGATCGCCTCGAGGATCCGCGATCTCATCGGCGTGCTCGAGGCATGGCTCGCGGAGCTCGAACGGCCCGGTGGGCCGGACGAGGCCGAGGTGGCCGAGCGCCTGCGCGCCGCACGCGAGCGGCTGGAGGCGATGGCGTGAGTCCGGTGCCGTCCGGCGAGCGCGTCCTCGTCGTGCCGCGCCGGCTCGTCCCCGACGACGCCAAGCTGGTACGGCCTCCGCACGCACGACATCGACGACTTCCTCGAGATCGTCGCCGCCCATGCCCGCTTCGAGCCGCGCGCCGAGATGGAACAGGACCCTGCAGTTCAAGCAGATCATCCCGTACCTCGTCCTGCGCGACGGCGATCGCTACTTCCTGATGCGCCGCACGCGCGCCGGCGGCGACGTGCGACTGCACGACCGCTGGTCGATCGGTGTCGGCGGTCACCTGAACCCGGGCGACGACGGGTTGTCGGGCGGGTTGCAGCGGGAATGGCGCGAGGAGCTCGTCGCCGATTTCGAGCCGGCGTTCACGCCGTTCGCGCTCCTCAACGACGACACGACCGACGTCGGCGCGGTCCATCTCGGCGTCGTCGTCCTGGCCGATGCCGGCGGGCGGCCGGTCGCCGTCCGCGAGACTGACAAGCTGTCGGGCGCGTTCGCCTCACCGGCCGAGGTCGCGGACGGGTCCGAGCGCCTCGAAACGTGGAGCCGCATCGTGTTCGACGCGCTCGAGGCGACCTCGGTCAGTCCGGGGCGCGCGTGATCCGACGCCTGGCGGGTGCCGCGGGTGCGGCGCTGATCTCCGCCGTGACGCTCCGGTTCGTCGGGCGACGCGCCGCGGAGGGGCTGCTCACCGCGCCACGCGTCGGGCCCGATGAAGGCCGACTCGTGTCGGACCTCGACGCGCTCGGGGGCGAGGTCATCCGGTTCCGGTCCCGGGACGGGCTGCGCCTCGCGGGCCGCTGGCTCCCGGCCGAGCCCGAGGACGCGTCGTGGACGACGGATCCGCATGAAGCGATCCTGCTGCTCCACGGCTACACGGGGTCGATCGTGCCGGATCTGGTCGAATACGGACCGTTCCTGCGCCACACCGCGAACGTGCTGGGCATCGACTTCCGCGGCCACGGGGACTCCGATCCCGGCCCGTCGACGTTCGGGATGCTCGAGGTCGAGGACGTCGCTGGTGCCCTGTCATGGCTCGGCGAGCGGGGCGTCACGCGCGTGGCGCTGATGGGGACGTCGATGGGCGGCATGGCGGCGATCGCCTCGGTCGCCATCCTTGGCGACGGCAGCCTGACGGCCGCGGACATGGATCCGTCGCCGACGCACGCGCCGGTGGACGCCCCGCGGCCGGCGATCGTCGCGGTCGTCGCCGATTCGACGCCGCCCGAGGCCGAGATCCCGGTCGCCAATCGCATGCGGACGCCGTTCCGCCGCTTCCTGGCGGCCCGCGTCTTCGACGCCGCGGCGCGGCGCCTGGGCGCCGACCCGCGCGAGATCGAGCCCGGACGAGTGATCGGCCTCGTCGAACCCGTGCCGCTCCTGCTCATCCACGGCGACGCGGACACCACCGTGCCGCTCGCCGACGGGCAGCGGCTGGCCAGCCTGGCCGGTCCATCGGCCCAGACAGTGGGTCGTCGCGGGCGCCGATCACAGCCAGGCGCATGCCACGGCGGGGCAGGACTATGAGCGCAGGGTCGTGGACTTCTTGCGGGTGGCGTTCCGCCGCTCGCGCGGGGACGATCTGCTCAACCAGGAGCGCGACCTATAATCGCGGCGCCGGGGTGGCTGTCGGTGTCCCGGTTCCCGGCGCGATTCCCGTGGAGGACTGATGGCCGCCAAGATCCTCGTCGTCGATGACGATCCAAACGTCCAGCGACTGCTGCAGTACACGCTGAAGCAGGAGGGATACGACGTCGTCATCGCCGGGGACGGCGCAGAGGGTTTTCGGCTGTGGGGCGCGGAATTGCCCGACCTCGTGCTGCTCGACGTCATGCTGCCCAAGCTCGACGGCTATCAGGTGGCGCAGAAGATCCGCGAGCAGGAAGCAGGCGCCTCCCACGTCCCGATCATCATGCTCACCGCCGAGCGGGAGGTGGAGCAGAAGGTCCGCGGGCTCCGCGCGGGTGCGGACGATTACCTCATCAAGCCGTTCCATCCGGCCGAGCTGCTGGCCCGGATCAAGAGCCTCCTCGCCCGGTTCGCGCCGCGCGACACGCTGCTCGCCCGGCCGCCGATGGGGCGGATCCTCGCGTTCTACGGCGCCAAGGGCGGCGTCGGGACGACGACCATCGCCATCAACGCGGCGATCGCGTTCCACCGCGAGCTCGGGCGCAAGGTCTGCCTCGTCGATGGCAACCTGCAGTTCGGCGACCACCGCGTGTTCCTCGACCTCGGGCTCGACAAGAAGAGCATCGTCGATATCGTGACCGCGCCGTCGATCGACGCGGACCTCATCCGGAACGTCATCGTCAAGCACGAGTCCGGGGTCGACCTCCTCCTGGCGCCGCCGTCTCCGGAGACCGCCGAGCTGGTCCGGCCCGAGCATCTGCCGTTCATCGCCGACCAGCTCTCGTCGATGTACGACTACATCATTCTCGACGTCGACAAGCGACTCGACGACGTCAACCTCGGCGTGTTCGAGGCGGCCGAGGTGGTCTTCGTCGTGATGACGGCGGACCTGTCGTGTCTCAAGAACGTCCGCCTGATCCTCGAGACGATGCATCACCTCGGGTATCCGCCGGATAAGGTCCAGCTGGTGCTCAACCGCTCGAATGCGTTCACCGGCATCAACGTGAAGAACGCCGAAGGCGCGTTGCGCCGGACCATCGACCACCAGGTCGTGAACGAATATCGCGGCGCCATCAGCGCCCTCAACTCCGGCGCCCCATTCATGTTCACCAAGGCCGATTCCCCGCTCGGCGCGTCGCTGCTGCAGTTCGTGCGCGGCGTCGACAAGGTCGCGGCGGCGGCCCAGGCGCAACCGGTCGGCGCTCGCTGATCGAGAGCTCGCGGCGGCTCGCGCCGGCTCGCCGATCGTCTCCTGGTGCGCCGCAGGTGATCGCCCGATAAGTCAGGGGTGAGCGGCCGCCGGTAGGGTGCCGGCATGCTGGCCGTCGTCCCGTCCGCCACGTTGCACGGTCTCGACGGCCGGTCGATCCGCGTCGAGGTCGACGTCGCGCCCGGCCTGCCAGGCTTCACGGTCGTCGGCCTGGGCGACACGGCCGTGCAGGAAGCGCGTGAGCGCGTCCGTGGCGCGATCCGGAACGCCGGGTTCGCCTTCCCGCCGCGCCGTCTCACGGTCAACCTTGCGCCGGCCGAGCTGCGCAAGACGGGTGCGTCGCTCGATCTGGCCATCGCCATCGGGATCCTTCTGGGCTCCGAGCAGGTGCGTGCCGGGCCGCTCCCCGTCGCCCTCCTCGGCGAGCTCGGCCTGGACGGCGAGGTGCGCCCGGTGCCGGGCATCCTGCCGATGGTCGCGGCGCTCGCGGGGCGCCGGATCGGGCGGGTCGTGGTCGCTCCGTCGGCCGTGGACGAGGGGCGTCTCGTGGAGGGCATCGACGTCATCGGCGCTGCCAGCCTGGCCGATGCCGCGGAGCTCGTTCGCGGTCGCCGGCCACGCCGCGTACCGGTCGCGATGCCCCGCGTGACGATCACCGGACCGGCGGGCGCCTCGGCGGACCTTGGAGCACGACCGGCAGCGACCGTGCCGGCCTCATCCGTGCCCGACCTGGCGGAGGTGCGCGGGCAGGTCGAGGCGCGCCGCGGACTCGAGATCGCCCTCGCCGGCGGGCACGGCCTGCTGCTCACGGGGCCGCCGGGCGTGGGCAAGACGCTCCTGGCGCGGACGATCCCCGGTCTTCTGCCGCCGCTCGACGACGCCGCGGCGCTGTCGGTGTCGATCGTGGCGTCGGCGGCAGGCGAGGGACCGATCACGTCGCTGCGCCGGCAGCCGCCGTTCCGCACGCCGCACCACACGCTGTCCTACGCGGCCATGGTCGGTGGTGGACCGACCCTGTCCCCGGGCGAGATCACGCGTGCCCATCAGGGCGTGCTCTTCCTCGACGAACTGGCCGAGTTCGATCGGGACGTCCTCGAGGCGCTCCGTCAGCCGCTGGAGGAGGGCCGGATCCTCATCGCGCGGGCCGGCCGGGTCATGACGTTCCCAGCGCGCTTCCAGCTCGTGGCTGCGATGAACCCGTGCCCGTGCGGGTTCGCCGGGTCGTTGCCCGAGGATCGTTGCCGGTGCACGATCGGCGAGATCGATCGCTACGCGCGGCGGGTCTCGGGGCCGTTGCGGGACCGCCTCGACCTGTGGGTGTCGATGCCGCGCGTGCCGGCAGGGACGCTCGTCGGCGCCACCGACCCGGAGGATTCGGCGACTGTCGCGGGCCGGATCGCCGTGGCGCGAGCATGGGCCGCGCTCGACCGCGGGCGGTCGAACGGTCGCCTGCGTGGGCCGCTCCTGCGTCGTGCGTGTCGCATGTCGGCGGTGACGACACGACGCGTCGTCGAGCTCGCCGATGCGGAGTCGGCCAGCGGGCGTGGCACGGAGCGGCTCATGCGTGTCGCCCGCACGATCGCCGACCTGGCCGGTTCCGCGACCGTCGAGATCGGCCATCTCGATGAGGCGGCCTGGTATCGATCGCCCGTCATCCGACCGGTCGGGGCGCTGGCGTCCTGATGAGCCTCGGTGTCGGACGGATGCTCGGCGCGACCGCGGCCCTGGACGCGGACCCGTATGCGCCGGAGCGCGACGCGTGGGCGGTCCTCGCGTCGGTGCACGGTCTCGGGCCGATCGGTTTCGCCGCCCTGCTCGCGTGCTACGGCTCGGCGCAGGATGTGCTCACGGTCGCGTCCGGGTCCGCCGGTGTCGAGCGGCTGATCGCGACGCCGGGTGCCGAGATCGGCCGCCGCGATCGGCCGATCATCGAACCCGTCGCGCAGGCCATCGCCGATGCCGCGCAGCGCGCGGATCGCATCGTGGGACGGCTTCGCGCGCTCGGGGTGGGCGTGGTCACGGTCGAGGAACCGTCGTACCCGGCACGTCTCGCCGCGATCGCGATGCCGCCGCACGTCCTGTACCTCCGCGGCCGGCACGCCGCGATGTCGCGCGCACGGGCGGTCGCGGTCGTCGGCACGCGACGAGCCACCGGCGCGGGACGGTCAACGGCCGTCCGGATCGCCACGGCACTCGCGGCCGCCGACGCGACGGTCGTGTCCGGATTGGCGTTCGGGATCGATGGAGCCGCCCACGAGGCGACGCTGCGGGCGAGCGGCACGACCGTCGCGGTCATCGGTGGCGGCCACGCCCGCGTGGGTCCCGCCACGCACGCACGTCTGGCGGAGGCGATCGTCGCCAGCGGCGGCGCCGTCGTGTCCGAGCTGGCGCCCGACGTCCCGCCGTCGACCGGGCACATTCCCGCGGCGGAACAGGATCATCAGCGGGCTGACGGACGCGACGGTCGTGGTCGAGGCGCCCGCCAAGTCCGGAGCGCTCATCACCGCGTCCTGGGCGCTCGAGCAGGGACGGGCCTGCTTCCTCGTGCCCGGCCCGATCGACAGTCGGACGTCAGCCGGCTGTCTGGCGTTCCTGCGCGAATTCCCGGAGGTTGCCCATATCGTGGCGGGGGTCCCGCAGCTCATCGCCGATCTCGGCTACGCGGGTGCTGCGGAGCCGGATCGCGACGCCCTGGCTGCGGCGACATCGCAGGACCTCGGCCGCACGGAAGCGGCGGTTGCGCGCGGCCTCGTCGACGGCCATGCCACCGTCGACGAGCTCGTGGCGACGACGGATCTGCCGGTCGCGACCGTCCTCGCGGCGCTCACGCTGCTCGAGCGGCGAGGGCTCACGAGCGGGGCTCACGGTCGTTACAGACCGGCCGGTACGCTCGTCGGTGAGCAGACCTCATTCTGGGCGGGAGCCGCTCCAGGCCGGTCCGGTGCGGTTGCCCGTCCTGGACACCCGGTGCTACCCTGACCGGCGCATCCGCCCCAGCGTGATGCGGGCGACCGTGCGGGACCCCCATCCCCGTCGCTCCCCAGGACTGCAGCCGAGTTCTGTATTGCGGAAGTACCTCGTCGCGATCCTGGCCGTCCCTGTCCTGCTCGGCGTGTACGCAGCGTCGCTGCTCGGCCGGTCACGGTACGTACGTGGCGGCATCGCGATCGGCCTCGGCGCGGTGGTGGCCCTCGGAGCGATGTCCTTCGCCCGGCCGACGCTGACGACGGCCTCGCCGGTCAGCGACATCGTGCCCTTGACCCAGGCGGCATTCCGGACGGCGGTCAGCACGAACTTCGACCTCCTGTCGCCCGCGACGATCGTGTTCAGCACGCCGATGGAGCGCGAATCGGTCGAGGCGGCGGTGTCCGTCGAACCCGCCGTCGGGGTGTCGCTCCAGTGGAACGCCGACGGCACGAGCGTGGAGATCGTCCCGACCGAGCACTGGGCGCCGTCGACGTACTACACGGTCACCGTCGGCTCGGGCGCGCTCGCGACCACCGGACGGCCGATGACCCAGCCGGCCCGCGCCGCGTTCCTGACCCGTGAGGCAGCGTCTGCCGCGGTCGCGGCGACCTCCAAGGTCGAGAAGCGCGTCGCGATCGACTCATCGTTCACCGTGGCCTTCGATCATGCGGTCGACCTCGGGTCGGTCGCCGGAGCGATCAAGATCGAGCCGGCCCTCAGCGGCGCCCTGACGCGCACCACCAACGCGGCCGGCCTGCCGACGTACACGTTCATCGCCGGCCCAGCCGCTGCTGCCCGATACGCGCTACCAGCTGGTCGTGGCCGGCGCCCGGGACGCGGCCGGCGTCGAGGTGCCACCGATCGCGATGGCGTTGCGCACCGTGAAGGCCCCGGCCGTCGTCCGTTTCCGGCCTCAGGCGTCCACGACCAACGTCGCCCGTGATGCCGGGATCTCGGTGCGGTTCACGCAGTCGATGGACCGGGTCGCGACGAAGAACGCGTTCCGCGTCACGATCGACGGCAAGGCGATCGCCGGCAAGGTCACGTTCGCGGAGAACGACTCGGTCCTCATCTTCGACCCCTCGTCGAACCTCCCGTACGGCGCCTCGGTCGTGGCGACCGTCGCCGCGACAGCCAGGAGCGCCGACGGCGTGTCGATGGGCGTCGCCAGGAAGGGCACGTTCAAGGTGGTCAAGAAGCCGGCGGTCAAGCGCGCGATCAGCTCCGGGGGCGGCGGGGGCGGTGGCGGCGGTGGAGGCGGCGGGTCCGTGGGCGGCGGCACCTGGGGCGCCGTCGAGCGCTACTACCTCAACCTGATGAACTGCACGCGGACCGGTGGCCTCGTGACATCCGGCGGAGACTGCAGCAGCCCGGGTGGGCGCAGCGTGGCCCCCCTCAAGCTCGACGCCGGGATCAGCACCAAGGTCGCGCGCCCGTACGCCAAGAAGCTGGCCGTCAACAACATGTGCACCCATTTCAGCGGCGGCAACCCGGGCGATCGTCTGCGCCGGGCGGGGTACAGCAGCTATCGCTGGGCGGAGAACCTCGGGTGCCGGTCGGGCAACCCGTACAGCGCGGTCCTGGGCAGCCATCGCTACTTCCAGAGCGAGCGGTCGTGGAGCCCGCAGGGCGGCCACTACGTGAACCTGATGAACGGCGCCTACGACCGTGTCGGGATCGGCGTCTGGGTGTCTGGCGGCCGGGTCCGCCTCGTCGTCGACTTCTACCACCCGTAGGGGGACCATCGGGCTAGTCCCGTCCCGCCGGGCACGGCGCACGATGCGCCCATGCTCCGCAACGCAGTCCTGCACCTCGCCAACGAGCAACCGCTCCTGGCCGACCTGTTCGAGATGCCGACCTCCGGCGACGTGACCGTGCGCCTCACGAATCTCCGGACGCTCGATGGCAAACGGCCGATCTTCGTCGACGACCTGAAGTCGGTCTTCGTGTTCCCGTACCACCGCGTCACGTTCATCGAGATCCCGCCGCAGGCGGCCCTCTCCGCCGAGATGGGCGACGCCATGCCGGTGCCCGTGGCGGTCGGTGCGTCCGGGCAGGATGACGCAGCGGACACCGCCGACGACGGCGAGCTCGAGATCGACGAGGACTTCCTCCGCCGGATCCGCGAGGTCTGAACGCGCCCTTCGGGCGCGTCCCGGAGCACCCCTCGACCGCCCCGCGCCAGATACGGGTTGGTGAAGGACCCGGTGCTACACTCCCGGCCGTGTCCAAGAACCTCGTGATCGTCGAGTCGCCTGCAAAGGCGCGGACGATCGAGCGCTATCTGGGCGACGACTACCGTGTCCTCGCCTCCTATGGCCATGTCCGCGATCTGCCCGAGAACCCGGGCAAGGGCAAGTTCGGCGTCGACGTCGACCATGACTTCGAGCCCGAGTACGTCATCAACGACGACCGCCGCAAGCAGGTCAACGACATCGCCAAGGCCGCCAAGGGGTCGGATCTCGTGTACCTCGCCACCGACCTCGACCGTGAGGGTGAGGCGATCGCGTGGCACGTCGCCGAGGCCGCGCACGTCCCGTCCGAGAAGACGCGGCGCGTGACGTTCAGCGAGATCACCGAGCCGGCCATCCGCGAGGCGTTCGCCCACCCGCGTGGGATCGACCAGAACCTGGTCGATGCGCAGCAGACCCGCCGGATCGTCGATCGCCTCGTGGGCTACACGCTCAGCCCGCTGCTATCGCGCAAGGTCCGCGGCGGGCTGTCGGCCGGCCGCGTGCAGTCGGTCGCGGTCCGTCTGGTCGTGGAGCGCGAGCGCGAGATCGAGGCGTTCACAGCGCGCGAGTACTGGACGATCGAGGCGATCCTCGCGACGGCCGCCGGCGACACGTTCGCCGCCGAGCTCGTCCGGATCGACGGCGAGCCACTCGCCCTGGCCGACGAAGCCACGACCGAACAGCACGCCACGGCGCTCCGCGACGCCCACCCGGTCGTCCGGAAGATCGGTGTCCGGACCCAGAAGCGGTCGCCCGCGCCGCCGTTCACGACGTCCACTCTCCAGCAGGAGGCCAGCCGCAAGCTGTCGTTCAGTCCCAAGCGGACGATGTCGATCGCGCAGCGGCTGTACGAGGGCGCGGACACGCCGGACGGCCACGTCGGGCTGATCACCTATATGCGGACCGACTCGACGGCGATGGCCGGCATCGCGATGGGCGAGGCTCGCGACGTCATCGCCGCGCGCTACGGCGACCCGTTCACGATGCCCAAGGGCCGGGTCTACAAGACGACCGCGAAGGGCGCCCAGGAGGCGCACGAATCCATCCGGCCGACGAGCTTCCGGCGCGACCCGGACTCGCTGGAGGGCACGCTCAAGCCCGAAGAGCTGCGGCTGTACCGGCTCATCTGGCAGCGCGCGCTCGCCTCGCAGATGGCGCCAAAGGAGCTCGAGACCACGACCGTCGACCTGGCCGACGGCCCGTACGAGCTGCGGGCGACGTCCACGCGGACCCTGTTCGAAGGGTTCGCCCGGGTGTACACCGAGGGTCGCGACGACGCCGATGCCGACGACGACGATGTTGCGCGGCGCCTCCCGACGCTCGCCGAAGGCGACCGCACCGATGTCCGCGAGGTCACGCCGACCCAGCACTTCACCGAGCCGCCGCCGCGCTTCACCGAGGCGACGCTGATCAAGGCGCTCGAGGAACACGGCATCGGCCGGCCGTCGACATACGCGGCGACGATCTCGACGATCATCGATCGCGGCTATGTCCGGGTCGAGGAGCGTCGTCTCCATCCGGAGCCCGTCGCCGGGATCGTGACCGACCTGCTCGTGGAGCATTTCGGCGACTACGTGGATCTCGCCTTCACCGCCCGGATGGAGGAGGAGCTCGACGAGATCGCGCGCGGCGAGCGCGCCTGGGTCCCACTCCTGCAGGCGTTCTATGCGCCACTCCGCGATCGCGTTGCGGAGAAGCGACGCGAGCTGCGTCGCAGCGACTTCACGACCGAGGAGACCGACGAGGTCTGCTCGCTCGGACACCCGATGGTCATCCGGCTCGGGCGCAACGGCCGATTCCTGGCGTGCTCGATGTACCCGGAGCACAAGGAGACGCGGCCACTCCCCGGGGAGGAGCCACCGCCCCAGGAGGGGACCGGCGAGGTCTGCCCGAAGTGTGGCGAAGGAACGCTGGTCGGTCGGCGCGGGAAGTTCGGCCCGTTCCTCGGCTGCTCGCGCTATCCCGAGTGCGACTACATCAAGCGTGAAGGGCCGCCACCGCCGGAGCCGCTGCCGTTCGAGGTGACCTGCCCCAAGAACAACGACGGGCACCTCGTCCCGCGTCGCGCACGACGGACCGGGAACGTCTTCTGGGGGTGCTCGAACTACCCACGCTGCGACTTCACGACCAACTACGAGCCGCTCGGCGGCCTGCACGACATCGACGACGGGCCGCTCGCGCGCAAGGGCGACGCGGCGATCTGCCTGAAGTGCGGCTCCACGAGTCGAGACCGCGCCCGACGCCATCGTTCCCGGCGAGAAGTACGCGGGCGGGCCACCCGATCCGGAGGCCCTGGCGCGACCCGCGCGTGGCCGGGGAGGTGCACGTACGGGTCGTCCGCGCGGCGGCGCGCGCTCCGGTGGCCGAGGCTCGTCCCGCACGACGCGTTCCGCAGAGCCGGCCTCCGAGGCGTGAACGCGGTCGCGGGTGACCCCCCGACCCACCTCGCTCTCGACCGGTTCCTCCGGTCGCTGGCCGCACGCGACGCCTCGCCGCACACGATCCGCGCCTACGACACCGCGGTCGGTGCATATCTCGATTGGCTCGCCGAGCGCGGCGTCGACTGGACCCGCCCGACCCGGCCGGAGCTCCGTGGCTATCTCGCCCGGCTCGGCAGCGGGGGCGCCCGTTCGACCGTCGCCCAGCGTCTTGCCGCGATCCGCTCCTTCCACCGCTGGGCGGCACGCGAGGGTCTCGCTGCAGGCGACCCGTGGGGCGCGATCGCGACGCCGCGACTGCCCAGGCGGCTACCCCGCGTTCTCGAGGTCGACCAGGTGGCGCGGCTCCTCGCGGTCGTCGAGGCGGACCTCGAGGCGGCCGAGGCAGCCCGGCCCGATGGGATGGCGCTCGCCACCGCGCTTGCGATGCGTGACCGTGCTCTGGTCGAGACGGCATATGCCGCCGGGTTGCGCATCAGCGAGCTTGCCGCCGCCGATCTCGCGTCGCTCGATCTGCGGAGGGGTGAGATCCGCGTCATCGGCAAGGGCCGCAAGGAACGGATCGGGTTGCTGGGGCGGCCGGCGATCGCGGCGCTGACGTCGTACCTGGACCTTGGCCGGCCGCTGCTCGCAGAGCGCCGCGCGTCGAGCGCATCCGTGCCGACCGCGGTGTTCCTGAACCACGCCGGCGCGCCGCTCGGGGTGCGCGGACTGCGCTACCGGCTGGACCGCCTGTGCCGCGCGGCCGGTCTGCCGGAGGGGGTCTCGCCGCACACGCTCCGCCACTCGTTCGCGACCCACCTGCTCGACGGGGGCGCCGACCTGCGCGTCGTGCAGGAGCTGCTCGGCCACGAGAATCTCGCGACGACACAGGTGTACACGCACGTGTCGCCCGGCCGCCTGGCGGCCGCCTACCGCGACGCGCACCCCCGAGCGCGGCGGGTCGACAAGGGGTGACCACCGCCCGCACGCTGGCCCGGGCCGGCCTGATCGTCTCGGCGTTCTTCCTGGTCTCCCGCGTGCTGGGCTGGATCCGGCTCGTCGTCATCGCCAACGCGGTCGAGGACCCGGCCCAGCTGGATGCCTTCTTTGCGGCGTTCCGGATCCCCGACCTGCTGTTCCAGCTCGTCGCCGCTGGGGCGTTGTCCTCGGCGCTCATCCCGGTCGTGGCCGGCGTACTGGCATCCGACGGTGAGGGGCGCGCCTGGCGGGTCGTGTCGACCGTCACGAACCTGGTGCTCGTCGCGCTGCTCGTGCTCGCAGGGCTCGTGCTCGTGTTCGCGGACCGCCTCGTGCCGCTGTACACGAGCGGCTTCGACGCGGCCACGATGGCCCGGACCGTGGAGCTGACGCGGATCATGGTCCTCAGCCCGATCTTCCTCGCCCTGGGCGCCGTCGCCACCAGCGTGCTGAACACGAAGGGGCGGTTCGCCGCCGCGGCCTTCGCGCCGATCTTCTACAACCTCGCGATCATCGGCGCCGCCCTGCTGCTGACGCCGCGGCTGGGTGTCACGGGCCTGGCGATCGGGGTGGTCGCGGGGTCGGTCGGCCACCTCCTCGTCCAGCTGAGGCCGTTGCAGAGGATCGGCTTCCGGTACACGCCACGCATCGACACCGCCGATCCGGCGGCGCGGACGGCGATCCGGTTGATGGTGCCCCGTGCCGTGGGGCTTGGGGCGAGTCAGATCACGTTCGTGGTCGTCACGTCACTCGCCACCACCGTCGGGGTCGGGGCGGTGACGGCCTTCACGATCGCGTTCACGCTGCTACAGATCCCCATCGGCGTGATCGGCGTCCCGCTCGGGGTGGTGCTGTTCCCGTCCCTGTCCCAGGAGGCGGCCGAGGGCGACCACGCCGAGTTCGTCGCCCTGCTGACGCGGGCCATGCGCCTCCTGGCATTCGTGATGCTGCCCGTCGGTGTCCTCGCCGCGATCCTGCGCGTGGAGACCGTCGCGCTGCTTTTCGGCGGGTTCGACCCGGCGGCCATCCAGCTCACGGCCGACACGTTCCTCGCGTTCCTGCCGGGCCTCCCGGCGCACGCCCTGATCGCCGTCCTCGCCCGCGCGTTCTACGCGCGGCAGGACACGCTGACGCCGGTGCTCGCGGCGATCGGGGCGGTGATCATCAACACGACGCTCGCCGCGGTCCTGGTCGGGCCGTACGGGCTGCCCGGCATGGCCTTCGCCATCGCGATCGCGGCCTGGCTCGAGGCGGCGGCCCTGATCGTGCTGCTCCGCCGGCGCGAGGGCCCCCTCGGCCTCGCCACCGTCGCGTGGGTGGCGGTCCGGACGTTGCTGGCGGCGGTGGTCGCCGGAGCCGCCGCGATCTTCGTCCACGGGATCGTCGGACCGGTGCTCGCGCCCGACCCGGCGACGCTCGGACGAGCGGGCATCCCGGGCATCGTGGCAGTCATCGTCGTGGTATCCACGGTCATGGGCGCGACGTTCGTCGTCGCGGCGCTCGCCTTGCGGATCGGGGAACTGCGCTCTATCGTCGCGATCATGGTCGACGCGCTTCGCCGGCCATCCCGGCTGTGACGGCCCCGATCGACGCCGGCGCATGGGACGCCCTCGTCGAAGCGAGCGACCCGGGCTCGTACCTGCAGTTGAGCCCGTGGGCGCGGGTGAAGGCCGTCAACGGCTGGTCGGCGCACCGATTGCTGGCCACGGATCGCGTCGGGGCACAGGTCCTCGTCCGACGTCCCCGGCCACTGCCGTGGGGCTTCGCCTACGCGCCGCGTGGTCCGGTCGGCGGGGACTGGTCCCGCGACGAGATCGGGGCATTCTCGACGGCCGTGCGCGAGAGGCTGACGGGCATGACCGGTCGCGTGTCGCACCTGCGGATCGACCCCGAGATCGAGATCGACGGCCCACACGACGCCGCGGGCGCGACGCGGGGCGCCCTGGCCGCCGAGGGCTGGCGGCCGGCACCGCCGATCCAGCCTTCGTCGACGCGCATCATCGACCTCGCCGCGGACGAGGAGGCGCTGTGGGGTGACCTGCGCAAGAAGTGGCGCCAGTACGTCAACAAGGCACGCTCGGCGGGTGTGGTGGTCGTCGATGCAGACGGCGATCGACTCGGGGACTTCTATCGCATCTACCGCGAGACGGCCGACCGGGCCGGATTCCTGATCCGGACCGAAGACGCGTACCGCGACGTCTGGGACGCCTACCGGCCGGACGGCCGCGCCCGGCTGCTGTTCGCCCAGTCCCCGGATGGCGAGCCGCTCGCGACCCTGTTCCTCGTGCGCAGCGGGAACCGTGTTGTCGAGCCGTACGGCGGCATGACCCAGACCGGCGCCGACACGCGCGCGAACTACCTGCTCAAGTGGGAGGCGATCCGCTCGTCTCGCGAGGCCGGCGCAGCCACGTACGACCTGTGGGGCCTGGCCACAGGTGGCATCGCCCATTTCAAGACCGGCTTCGGCGGGCGCGAGGTCCGCTATATCGGCGCCTGGGATCTCGTGCTCGACCGGCTCGGCCGGACGGTGTACGGCGCGGCCGGCACCGCCAGAACGTGGTGGGCGCGCCGGAGTCATGGCCTCCGCGGCGGCGGGACGGCGGCGGCATTCGCCGGCGAGGGCGCGGAGTGACCGGACCCGCCTGGCCGCGCGAGGCCACCTGGGCGGAGCGCGCCGACTGGGACCAGCGCACCGTCCGCACACCCGGCGGTCACGTGTACCAGTCGTCGGTCTGGGCAGAGCAGCGCGCGCGTCTCGGCTGGCGGCCGCTCCACGTCCTCCTCGACGAGGACCACGCGGCGCTCGTCCTGCTGCGCCCGTTCCCCTTGATCGGCGGGGCCAGCGCGTACATCCCGCGCGGGCCGGTCATCGCCGCCGAGGAGGACGGTGCGGCGGCGGCGGCACGCGTCGGCGCGCTGGCCGAGTGGCTGGCGAGGCGCGGCGTGGCGGTCATCGCGACCGATGCCGAGATCCCGGCCGCCGATGCCGCCTACGGCCGCGGTCTTCGGTCGGCCGGATTCCGGCCCATCCCGGAGATCCAGCCGTCGCGCCATCGGGTGAGCCTGGAGCTGGCGCGCGATACGGATGACGCCGCGGTCCGCGCCGGGTTCACCAAGAGCACCCGCCAGCGGATCGCGGGCGCCGAGCGTGACGGCGTCATCGTCGAGCGTCACGACACGGGCGGCTGGTCGGGCGCGCACCCGCTGTTCGAGGCGCCTGCCCGATCGTTCGACGAGGCGATCGGCAGCTTCGCGACGCTCCTCGAGGGCACCGGCGAGCGGCTTGGCTTCCGGTTCGGGCCGCGACAGGTCTTCATCGATTGGTGGACAGCCGCGTATCCGGCCGGCCTGCTCGTCTACCTGGATGCGAGGGACGGCGCCGACCCGACCCACTCGCTCGGTGGGCTCATCCTGTACCGCCACGGCGGCCGGCTGTCGACAGTCCATTCAGGTGACCCACCCGGGGTCCGCGACACCCATCCTGGGGTCATGCACCTCCTCCGCTGGCGCGCGATCCAGCTGGCCATCCGCGAAGGCTGCACGGAGATGGACCTCGGCGGCGTCGACTCGGGACCCGACCATCGCGAACCGGGGGAGGGCGATCCGATGTCCGGGCTGTACGAGCACAAGCGGTCGTTCGGGGCGCGCTGGGTCGAGATGACCGGGGCGCACGAGCGCGTGACGAAGCCGCTTCCCTACGCGCTCGGGCGTCTCACGGCGCGCGCAGCGCGCGTCCTTCAGCGATGACCGGTCAGCCCGAGAGGCGTCGGCTCGAGGGGCTGGTGCAGCGCCTCGCGGCGGAGGACAGGCTGCGCGGCACGCGTCGCGACGGCCATGCGGTTCCCTCAGCCGATCTGGGCAGCATCGACGTGACCGGCGTGACCCACGACTCGCGCCAGGTGCGGCCGGGGATGCTGTACGTGGCCATTCCGGGGCAGCACGCCGACGGCCACGACTTCGTGCCGGCGGCGATCGAGGCAGGCGCGGCGGGGGTGATCGTCGAGCGGCCGGTGGCCGGGGTCGCCGCGGCGCAGCTCGTGGTCGCCGCCGCGCGACCCGCGCTGGCCAGTGCCGCCGCGTGGTGGTATGGCGATCCGTCGCACGAGATGACGGTGGTCGGCATCACCGGCACCGACGGCAAGACGACGACGGCCTATCTCGCCGTTGCGGCCCTGGAGGCCGCCGGGCTCCGGACCGGCATGATCGGCACGATCGCGACGCGCGTCGGCGGACGGACCGAGGACCACGCAGTCCACGCCACCACCCCCGAAGCACCGGAGCTGCAGGCCACCCTGCGCGCGATGGCCGATGCCGGCGATCGCGTCGCGGTCGTCGAGACGACGTCGCACGGGCTCGCGCTCGATCGGGTGGCGAGCGTGGCGTACGACATCGCCATCCTGACGAACGTGACCCACGAGCATCTCGAGCTGCACGGCTCGTGGGAGGCCTACCGCGACGCCAAGCTGTCGCTGTTCGACCGGCTGCGCGCTCCGCGCGGCGTGGTCAAGCCTCATCCCGTGCCAGCCACGGCGATCGTCAACCTGGACGATCCGTCGGCCGGTCTGTTCGTCGGGACCGCTCGGGGTGCGGGCGCAACCGTCATCACCTACGGCACCGAGCCCGCCGCCGACGTCCGGGCGACACGCATCGCCGAGGACACGGCCGGTCTGCACGCGGACGTCGCGACACCGTCGGGCGAGGTGACGCTCGACCTCCGCCTTGCGGGTCGCTTCAACATCCACAACGCGCTGGCGGTGGTGGCCCTCGGGGAGGCGCTGGAGCTCGACCCGGAACGCGTCCGTGGGGGCATGGCCGCGCTGGAAGTCGTGCCGGGGCGGATGGAGCGCATCGACGCCGGGCAGCCGTTCGGTGTCGTGGTGGACTTCGCGCACAGCCCGGCGTCGCTCGCGACCGTGCTCGACCTCCTCGCGCCGGCCGCTGTTGCACGCGGCGGGGGCCTGATCGCGGTGTTCGGCTCTGCAGGGGAGCGCGATACGGCAAAGCGGCCGCAGATGGGGCGTATCGCCGCGGAACGCGCTCGCCTGGTGGTGATCACCGATGAGGACCCGCGCGGCGAGGACCGCGATGCCATCCTCGACGAGATCGCGCGAGGCGCCGAGGCTGCCGGTCGTCGGCGGGGCCAGGACCTGCTGCTGATCGCCGATCGGCGCGAGGCGATCGCCGCCGCATTCGAGGCTGCCCGGCCCGGCGATATCGTCCTGCTCGCCGGCAAGGGCCACGAGCGGTCGATCATCGGCCGCGACGGGGAACAGCCGTGGGACGAGCGCGCGGTCGCCGAGGAACTGCTCCAGGCGATGGGTCATGCCGGTTCCGGACCCGCGCCGGCCTGATCGACGGAGCCCCGCTGCTATCCTTGCGGCCCATGGCGACGCCCCGAACGAAGTCCTCGACGACCGCAACCGCGACCCCTGCCGCGAGCACGGAACGCGCCGCCGCGCCCGCACGCCATGCTGCGTCGGCCGCACCCGCCGCACCCGCGGCACCCGCCAAGAAGGCGCCAAAGACCCCGGCTCGGCGCGGCCCCCGCCGTACGCCGGCCGTCCGGCCCGGCGGACCGGGCGAGATCGATCTCGAGGCGCTGCGCTCCGCGCTCAAGGCGACGATCACCGACCACCACCCCACGGCCGACCTATCGGGCGTCGACCGGGCGTTCGACCTCGCGGTCGACGCGCACAAGGGCCAGCCACGGGCCACCGGTGAGCCATACGTGACCCACCCGATCGCGTCGGCCCAGATCGTGGCCGACCTCGGCATCGATCCGATCGCGGTCGAGGCGGCGCTGCTCCATGACGTCCCCGAGGACACCGAGTACAGCCTGACCGACATCGAAGAGAGCTTCGGTGCCGAGGTCGCTCATCTCGTCGACGGCGTGACGAAGCTGTCCCGCTTCTCGACCCACAGCCACGAGCAGCAGCAGGCGGAGAACATCCGGAAGATGCTGCTGGCGATGGCGGAGGACATCCGGGTCGTCCTCATCAAGCTCGCCGACCGGCTGCACAACATGCGCACGCTGTACGGCCTCCCGTCCGAGAAGCAGCTCCGCATCGCGCGCCAGACCATGGAGATCTACGCGCCGCTCGCCGAGCGCCTCGGCATCTGGCAGATGAAGTGGGAGCTCGAGGATCTCGCGTTCAAGGTGCTCGAACCCGAACGCTTCCGCGAGCTGGCGAAGCTGCTCGACACCCGCCGCAAAGGCCGCGAGTCGTACATCGACCGCGCGATCGCCGAGCTCACGCCGCGGTTGGAAGCCGCCGGCATCGACGCCGACCTGCAGGGCCGCCCGAAACACATCTACAGCATCTGGAAGAAGATGCAGCGCAAGGGCGCGGAGTTCGGCGAGATCTACGACGTCTACGCCATCCGCGTGCTCGTCGACGAGGTCCGCGACTGCTACGCGGCGCTCGGCATCGTGCACAGCCTGTGGCGCCCGATCCCGGGCCAGTTCGACGACTACATCGCGGTTCCCAAGAACAACCTCTATCAGTCGCTCCATACCGCGGTCATCGCGCTCGACGGCAAGCCGCTCGAGATCCAGATCCGGACCACCCAGATGCACCAGATCTCCGAGGTCGGGATCGCCGCGCACTGGCGCTACAAGGAAGGCACCAAGTCCGACCGCGAGTACGACGCCAAGCTCGCCTGGCTGCGCCAGCTCATGGACTGGCAGCGCGAGGTCTCCGAATCGGACGCGACCGAGTTCGTCGAGGGCATCAAGCTCGACATCTTCCAGGACCAGGTCTTCGTGTTCACGCCGAAGGGCGACATCAAGGACCTGCCGGCCGGGGCGACGCCACTCGACTTCGCGTACCGCATCCACACCGACGTCGGTCACCGGACCATCGGCGCGAAGATCAACAATCGGCTCGTCCCGCTCGACTATCGACTCAAGAACGGCGACATCGTCGAGATCGTCACGACAAAGGGCGAGCACGGCCCGTCGCGCGACTGGCTGAACGTCGTCCGGACCTCTCATGCGCGCGAGAAGATCCGCCAATGGTTCAAGCGCAAGGACCGCGACGAGAACATCGTTCATGGCAAGGAATTGCTGGAGCGCGAGCTCCGGCGTCTCGCGCGCACGACGATCGCGGCCGTCGGGCACGACAAGATCGCCGAGCTCGCGCGTCAGCTCAACTACGACACCCCGGACGACTTCTACGCCGCGATCGGCTACGGGGCGGTCGGCCCCCAGACCGTCGTGATGCGCCTCGGTGTCGTCGACGACGGGCAGAGCCAGCTCCCGACGGTCGCGCCGCCTCAGCACGTCGCCCGCGCCGGCGGCGTGCGGGTCAAGGGCGTCGGCGACCTGCTCGTCCGGTTCGCGAAGTGCTGCCATCCGATCCCGGGTGACCCGATCGTCGGCTTCATCACGCGCGGCAAGGGTGTCACCGTGCACCTGCGGTCCTGCCCGACGGTGGCCAACGAGCGTGAGATCAGCCGGCTGATCGAGGTCGAGTGGGAGGCCGCCCCGACCCAGACCTACCCGATCGCGATCCGCGTCGAGGCGTACGACAGGACCGGGCTCCTCAACGACATCACCCAGGTCGTCGCCGAGAACAAGGTCAACATCGTGGCCGCGTCGGTCGGCGTCACACCGGACCACACGGCGGTCGTGACGGCCACGCTCCAGGTCGCCTCCGTGTCGCAACTCGCCCGGGTGATGGGCCGGATCGAGAACCTCAAGGACGTCATCAGCGTGCAGCGCGACCTCGGGTAGGCCCCGGGCGGCAGGGGAGGTCGGGAGGGAATGACCGACATCTCCGCGACGATCGAAGGACCGGCGTGAACGCGCGGCGCCTCTGGGGGATCGCTATCGCCGTGGGTCTCCTCGTCCTGGTGGCAGCCGGGACGTGGGCGTGCCTTTACGCCTCGGTCGACCAAGCGAGCGCATCGACGTCGGTCGTCGTCGCCCTCGGGGCCGCCGTGCTGGTGGTTGTCGGGATCCGTGCCCGAGGGCAGGGGCGTGCCGCGGTCGCGAAGGTCCGGCAGGTGATCGGCGCCCTCGGGCTGTTCCTGACGCCGGTGTTCGCCGCGCTGACCGTGCTCGCCCTGGCCGATCCGCCCATGATCTCTCGCTTCCTCTTGCTTACCGTCCTCGCCTTGCTTGCCTGGATGCAGGGGATCGCCGCCCAGTCGGGATTGTCGTTTCGAGTCCTGACCCAGTGGTTCGCCACGCTAGCCGTCGTCGGCGCCCTCGCCATCGTCGTTGGCGGCTTCGTCGCCGTGATGCTCGTCGGTGTGCTCGGCACGATCGGTTTGGACGCCGACCAGGGGACGAGGGTAGCGTTCGGCCTGGTCGTGGCGTCGATGGCGGCCGTCCTTTTCGTCTGGGCCAAGGGTCGGCGCGACCGCCAGACGCTGGGTCGGGCCGTCGTTGGTGCAGCGTTCGGCCGTGCGACGACCGGAGACATCGCCCTCCTTGCCGCGGGACCGGGGCGGATCCTTCGGGGCCGGCCGATGCAGGAAGACGACGTCGCGGAGCCGATGCTGGACGTGCGGACTGGGAGGCGCGACTCGCGGCGAGCGATGCCAAGTTGGCCGATCCCCTACCCGCCGATCGCGATGCGCCGAAAGGCGACCGCTAGACTTCGCCCGATGCCCACCTTCCGCGCTGCACGCGGCACGCGCGACCTCCTGCCCGACGAGACCCCGACGTGGACGCGGATCGAGCGCCTGGCCGCCGACCTTGCACCCGTTACGGCTACAGGCGCATCGAGACGCCGCTGTTCGAGCAGGTCGCGCTCTTCGAGCGCGGCGTCGGCGAGGTCACCGACATCATCGAGAAGGAGCTCTTCCGGATCGTCCCGCGCAGCGAGGAAGCCGAGGCCTGGGCCCTCCGACCCGAACCGACCGCCGGCATCGTCCGGGCGTATGTGCAGCACGGGATGCAGACCTGGCCGCAGCCGGTCAAGGTCTACGAGATCGGGCCGATGTTCCGCTACGACCGCCCGCAGGCAGGGCGCTACCGGCAGTTCTGGCAGTTCGATATCGAGGCGATCGGCGACCCCGGCCCGGCTGTCGACGCGGAGATCATCGAGCTCGGTCTGCGCTTCTACGCCGACGCGGGGGTGGCGGGCGTGGAGGTGCTGCTCAATTCGATCGGCGACAGCGCCTGCCGGCCGGCATACATCGAGGAGCTGACCGCCTACTACCGGGCCCGGGCCGCGGAGCTGCCGGCGCTGGAGCGGGATCGCCTCGAGCGGAACGTCCTGCGGCTGCTCGACTCGCATGACCCGGCGATGGCCGCCATCAACGCCGATGCCCCGCGGCTCATCGATCGGCTGTGTGACGCGTGCGCGGCGCATTTCGCCGCCGTCCGTGCGCATCTCGACGCGATCGGGGTGACTTACCGCCTGGAGCCCGGGCTCGTGCGAGGGCTCGACTACTACACGCGCACGGCGTTCGAGTTCTACGTGCGCGGTCGCGAAGGCCAGCAGCAGGCGCTGGGCGGGGGCGGCCGCTACGACGGCCTCGTCGAGCTGCTCGGCGGACGACCGACGCCGGGCATCGGGTTCGGGATCGGGCTCGACCGCCTCATCCTCGCGCTGGCCGAGCAGGGCACCGAGGTCACCGAGGCCAGGGACGATGCGCCCACAGCGGTCGTCGTCGGCGCCGACCCGGAGGCGACCGCGGAACGCCTCAGGATCGCCACGACATTGCGCGCTGCCGGCGTCACGGCGCGCGCGGAGCTCGGGCATCGGAAGCTGGGGAAGCAGCTCGAGGCGGCCGCCCGCGACCAGGCCCACTTCGCGATCATCGTCGGCGACGAGCTCGCGAACGGCGAGGTCCAGGTGAAGGACCTGCCGGCGGGGACGCAGAAGCTCGTCGGCATCGAGGATCTCGCCCGCGAGGTCGCCCGGGCGCACGCCGCTCACCGGCACGGGGGATAGGCGCGTGGCCGATACGCTCGGGGTCGCCGCCGCGACGTGGGGACTCCTGATGGCGATCTCCCCGATCCTCCAGATCCACCGCATGGTCGAACGTCGATCGTCGGCCGATGTCTCGATCGCGTACCTGGCCGTGCTGCAGTTCGGTTTCGTGCTGTGGATCGGTTACGGCATCGCCCTGGGCAACGCGGTGATCGCCATCCCGAACACGGTCGCTGCGCTCGTCGGTGCCGTGACGATCACCGTCGCGTGGTTCCTGCGGCACGGGCCGCGACCGGCAGGCTGAACACGCCCCGAATGGGCGGCCAGGACTGAGGCCCGGCCGCCCGTCGGGGAGCCATCCGCCTTCCTCGGCGTGACGGTTCCCGTACGATACGCCGGCCATGACCGACGTCCGCCCTAGCCTCGCCACGCCCTATCGGACGCACACCGCGGGACAGTTGCGAGCGTCGGATGCCGGCACGCAAGCCCGCCTCGCCGGCTGGGTGCATCGGCGTCGGGACCATGGTCAGCTGATCTTCCTCGACGTGCGCGATCGCCACGGGATCACCCAGGTCGTCATCGACATGACCGATTCGCCGGACGCGCACGCGATCGCGAGCCGTGTCCGGATCGAGTTCGTCGTGACCGTCGCCGGGGAGGTCGCCAGGCGCCTTCCCGGTACGGAGAACCAGCGGATGCCGACGGGCGAGATCGAGCTCCGTGCGAGCGATATCGAGATCCTGTCCGAGGCGAAGACGCCGCCGTTCTACATCAACGAGCCCGACAAGCCGGTGGACGAGAGCCTGCGGCTCAAGTACCGCTACCTCGACATCCGCCGCCAGCCGATGGTCGACCGGCTCCTGCTCCGGAGCCGGATGGTCCAGGCGATCCGGCGGGTCCATCACGCGAACGATTTCGTCGAGGTCGAAACGCCCACGCTGATCAAGTCGACCCCCGAGGGCGCGCGCGACTTCATCGTCCCGTCGCGGCTCCAGCCGGGCAGCGTGTACGCCCTCCCGCAGAGTCCGCAGCAGCTCAAGCAGCTGCTGATGGTCGCCGGCGTCGACCGCTATTTCCAGATCGCCCGTTGCTACCGCGACGAGGACCTGCGCGGCGACCGCCAGCCGGAGTTCACGCAGCTCGACCTGGAGATGAGCTTCGTCGACGAGGTGACGGTGATGGCCTTCATCGAATCGATGGCCATCGAGGTCTCGCAGGCCACGACGCCCGACCGTCCGATCGCGTCCGACCCGTTCCCGCGCTTCACGTACGACGAGGCCATCGAACGGTTCGGCTCCGACAAGCCGGACGTCCGCTTCGGGATGGAGCTCGTCGACATCGCACCCGCGCTCCTCGGTGAGGACGGCCAGCCTGCATCCGGTTTCCGCGTGTTCGACGAGGCGCTGGCCGCTGGGGGACGCGTGAAGGCGATCGTCGCGCCCGGGCAGGCGACCATCACGCGACGCGAGATCGATGGACTGACCGAGCTCGCGAAGCGGTTCGGCGCGAAGGGCCTGGCCCACCTCGCACTCGAAGACGGCGAGGTCAGGGGCCCCATCGCCAAGTTCCTGTCGGACGATGTCCAGCGGGCGATCATCGAGCGCACGGCCGCCGATGAGGGCGATCTGATCCTGGTCGTCGCCGATACGCCCGCCGTCACCGCCGAGGCCCTCGGCCGTCTCCGGGTCGAGCTCGGCGACCGGCTGCAACTCGCAGACCCGACGGTCCTCGCGTACGCCTGGGTGCACCGCTTCCCGATGTACCAGTGGGACGCCGAGAACGACCGCTGGGACGCCACCCACAACCCGTTCAGCGGCGTCCTGCCCGAGGACGAGGAGCTGCTCGTCACCGCCTCGGGCGATCCCGCCAGGCCGTCGCCCGACGATCCGGCCGGTCGGGCACGCGCGATGCAGTACGACCTGGTTCTCAACGGCTGGGAGCTGGGCGGAGGCTCCGTGCGTATCCATCGCCGCGACCTGCTGGAACGCAGCTTCCTCCTCCAGGGCCAGACGATCGACGGGATGCGCGAGAAGTTCGGAGCGATCCTCGACGCCTTCGAGTACGGCGCGCCACCGCACGGGGGGATCGCCCTCGGCATCGACCGCTGGGCGGCGCTGTTCGCGAGCCAGACCAACATCCGCGAGGTCATGGCGTTCCCCAAGACCCAGTCGGGGAGCGACCCGATGCTCGAGGCTCCCTCGCCACCGGACCCGGAGCAGTACGAGGAGCTCGGCCTGCGGTTCGTCGGGCAACCGTCGAAGGCGCCGCTGGTGTGACCGGCCGGGACCAGGCGCTGACGACCGCCCCAGGTCTCGGCATCCCACCTCTCGACGCCATCGCCGCCAGACCGCGCCTGGCGGCCCTGGCCGGTGCGCTGTGCATCGCGTTCTCCGGGATCTTCTACAGCTGGGCAGAGGTGTCGCCCTCGACCGGGACAGTGTTCCGTGCACTGTTCGGGCTGCCGCTGCTCGTCGTGGTCGCCATGGCCGAGCAGCGGCGCTACGGCCCGCTGCCGAAGCGCTCCGTGCGGCTCGCCGCCATAGCCGGGGTGTTCTTCGCGGGGGACCTCACGTTCTGGCACCACGCGATCGAGTACGTCGGCGCCGGGCTTGCGACGGTGCTCGGCAACCTGCAGGTGCTGATCGTCGGCGTCGTCGCGTGGCTGGTCTTTGGGGAGCGGCCGTCGCGGGCGATCCTGCTGGCCGTCCCGATCGTGCTCGCCGGCGTCGTCCTCATCAGCGGGGTCGTCGGTGCGGGCGCCTACGGCGCAGATCCGGCCCTCGGGGTCGTCCTGGGCGTCGCGACCGCGCTGTGCTACGCCGGCTACCTGCTGATCATCCGTCTCGGCGGGCGCGATCCCCGCCGGCCCGCCGGCCCGGTGGCGGTCGCGACGCTGAGCACGGCGATCGTCGGCGCGGCGGCCGGGCTCGTCGTCGGCGACCTCGACCTGACACCGACGCTCGCCAGCCTCGCTTGGCTCGCCCTCCTGGGCCTGACCTCGCAGTCACTCGGCTACTTGTTCATCTCGATGTCCCTGCCACGCCTTCCCGCTGTCGTCACCTCGATCATCCTGCTCGTGCAGCCGGTGGTCACGATCGGCCTGGCCGTCGTCCTGCTCAATGAGCATCCGTCGATCGCCCAGCTCGCGGGTGTCGTCCTGGTCGTCGGTGGGATCGCGGTCGCGACGGTGCCGGTCGCCCGTGTCCGCGACGCACTCCGTGCGGGGAGCGGCGAGCCCCTCAGCGCCGCCGACTAGGATCGCCCGGATGACCGTCGAACAAGGGGAACCGCACCAGGGAGACCCGGCGCAGGCCGACGCAGGCCGGCAGCAGGCCGACGCAGCCCGGCAGCAGGCCGAGGCGGCGGCCCGCCGCGACCAGTACCGCCGCTGGGCGAGGTTCCTGTTCGTCCTGCTCGCGATCGTGGCCGCCGTCGGTTTCGTGCTTCTCCTGGTCAGCGCCCCGCTCGACGTGGATCGCCTGCTGGCGTCATGGCCGCTCGTCGTCGTGATCGCCCTCAACGTCGTCGCGACGCTCATCGTGTTGGTGAGCCTCATCCGGGGACTCGGCGATGGCGCGCCATGGGCCTTCCATGCCGTCGCTCCGGTGTGCTACGTCCTCATCGCGTCCGGCATGGTTCGGTTGCTGCTGTCTCTCGCGGGCGGCGGGCTCCTGATCCCGCTGGAGGCGCTCGCGGCCCTCCTGGTGCTGAGCCGTCCGCACGGCCCCGAGCTGCTGCCGATCGCGAGCGACGACGACCGCCGCCGCGTCCGGCTCATCACCGCGGTGCTGTTCCTCGCCTACTTCATCCCGCTCCTCATCGAGGTGGCCGGCCGCTAGCACCGGAAACGAGAGCCCGGAGGAGAGATCCCGGGGAACGCTACCCGAGGTCGACGGCCGTATCGTCGGCTGCCTGCGGGAACGGGGCGAGACCGCGCCCCTCGCCGGGGACGTCCTCGTCGACGCCGCCCTCGGCGATGTCGTCGCCCCACTCATGGGTGTGCCCGGCGGGCGGCTCCGGCGGCCCTTCGTACTCCGGCAGGTCGGCGTAGGGCGTGTCGGCGTCGTACTGCACGCCCGGGTCGCCGACCTCGACGGTCCGCGTCGGGACCGCGCTCGCGAGATCAGCGATGACGTCGGGTGGCATCCGATCGGTGCCGACCGCGCGCAGGTGGCCGAGCGCCGAGACCGGAACCAGCACCGGCCAGCCGGCTTCGCCCTGCCAGCCCGGCCGCAGGACCGTCGCCGGATCCGTCCCGTGCGCCTCGATCAGTGAGGTGATCGTCTCGGGGCCGACCCAGGTCATCCGTGCCGGCCACACGAGCACGGCCGAGGTGTCCACGACCTCGTCGAGGGCCAGCTCCGCGCCGCGCAGCATCTGCCCCACTGGCCCGTCCTCGGCGGGGGCCGGGGAGCCGTAAACGGCCTCGCTGCCGGTCAGCGACCGGGCCACGGCCCCGTCCGGATCCGGCGCGACGACGACGACCGGCAATGCTCCGCCCGACCACGCGACGTCGACGAGGCGGCGCACGCGCGGCTGCCCGAGCGTGTCCGTGACAGCACCCTCGGCGGTCGCGGACAGGATCACGGCGGCGACGGTCATCGTGGGGTCGATGCTAGCAGGGGAGCCCACCGCCGACCGATGTGCGACACTCCGTCGCCATGCCCACCCGAACCCGCCACGACGTCCGCAACGTGGCCATCGTCGCGCATGTCGACCACGGCAAGACCACGCTCGTCGACGCGATGCTCCGCCAGACCGGCGCCTTCCGGTTGAACCAGGCCGTGGTCGATCGCGTGATGGACTCGATGGACCTCGAGCGCGAGAAGGGCATCACGATCCTCGCGAAGCAGACCACCATCGAGTACGGCGACATCCGCCTCAACATCGTCGATACGCCCGGCCATGCCGACTTCGGAGGTGAGGTCGAGCGCTCGCTGCTCATGGTCGACTCGGTGCTGCTGCTCGTGGACGCGGCCGAAGGGCCGCTGCCGCAGACCCGCTACGTGCTCCAGAAGGCGATGGCCCGGCGGCTGCCGGTGATCGTCGCCCTCAACAAGATCGACCGCTCCGACGCGCGACCGGCCGAGGTGCTCGATGCCGTCTACGAGCTGTTCATCGACCTCGGCGCCGACGAGGAGCAGATCGAGTTCCCGGTCGTCTACACGAACGCCAGGGCCGGGACGGCGACCACGTCGCTCGACGAACCGGGCGAGGACCTGCGGCCCCTCCTCGATCTCCTGGTCGACGTCACACCGCCACCGACCTTCACGCCGGATCATCCGCTCCAGCTGCTCGTGACCAACCTCAGCGCCAACGAGTACGTCGGCCGCATGGCGGTCGGCCGCGTGTGGAACGGCACGATCAAGGTCGGCCAGCGGATCAGCGTCGTGCGCGAGGAGGCCGATGACACCGCTGGCTCGGTCGAGCCGGGCCGAACCGTGACGCTGACCGGCACCGTCACGAGCCTCCAGACCGCGCACGGCATCGAGCGGGTCGACATCGGCGAGGCCAACCCCGGCGACATCGTCAGCGTGGCTGGCCTGCCCGAGGTCACGATCGGCGACACGCTCACCGATCCGGCCGACCCGCGGCCGCTCCCGCGGCTCGATGTCGATGCCCCCACGCTGCGCATGACGTTCGGCGTGAACACGTCGCCGCTCGCCGGCCGCGAGGGCACGTACGTGACCAGCCGCCAGATCAAGACCCGCCTCGAGAAGGAGGTCCTCGGCAACGTCTCGATCGAGGTCCAGCCGGCCGAAAGCGCCGACGCCTACGAGGTGCGCGGCCGCGGGGAGCTCCAGCTGGCCGTCCTCATCGAGCAGATGCGGCGCGAGGGGTTCGAGCTGACCGCCTCCCGCCCCGAGGTGCTGCTCCGGACCGTGGACGGCGAGGTCCAGGAACCGTACGAGCGAGTGACGATCGACATCCCACCCGAGTACATCGGAGAGGTCCAGGGCGCGCTGGCCGGTCGCAAGGGCAGGCTCGAGCAGATGACGACCGACGCGGACGGTCGGGTGCGGATGGAGTACGTCCTGCCGGTGCGCGGGCTCATCGGCTATCGCGGCCAGCTGCTGACCGACACGCGCGGCACCGCGTTGCTCCACCAGATCGGGGAGGGCTACGGACCGTGGGCCGGCGAGGTGACCCACCGGACCAGCGGCGTGCTCGTGAGCGACCGGGCCGGCACGAGTAACTCCTACGCGTTGTTCAACCTCCAGGAGCGGTCGCAGCTGTTGATCGGTGCGGGCGTCGAGGTCTACGAGGGGATGGTCGTCGGCGAGAACAGCCGGCCGGACGACATGGACGTCAACCCGACCAAGGAGAAGAAGCTCACGAACATCCGGACCCATTCCCACGACGAGTCGCTTCGTCTGACGCCGCCCCGGCCCATCACGCTCGAGACCGCCCTGGAGTTCATCGCGGTCGATGAGTTGGTCGAGGTGACGCCCCAGTCGATCCGCCTGCGCAAGCGCGTGCTGTCACAGCACGACCGGCGGCGGGAAGCGGGCCGGGCCGATGACCTCCGTCGCCCCACGGAACCACAGGTTGCCGCTGCGCCGACACGCGGGTAGGGTGGGGGCGATGAGGCGGGGAGGCGTCCGAACGGCCACCTGTCGGCTCGGCGCCATCGCCTGCCTGGTCGCAACCCTTGTCGTCATCGTGCCGCCCACGCCGGCGGCCGCCGCCAGCGACCGCCTGCCGGACCTGCGCTCGGCCGCGATCCGGGACCTGCGCATCGTCCGGTCCTCGAGCGGCCGCAAGCTCCTCCGCTTCACGAGCGAGATCCGCAATTACGGCGCCGGCCCGTTCGAGGTCCGCGGCAACCGGCCCAACCCAAACGTCGCGTTCGACCTCGACCAGATCCTGTACCGGACCGACGGCACGACCCGGCGGGTCGAGACGAACGCGAGCCTCGCGTACGCCGGGGACGGGCACAACCACTACCACGTCCGGCGGATGATGAGCTACCACCTGTGGTCGACGCGCGGGACCCTGCGCGATAGGAAGATCGGGTTCTGCTTCTTTGACACGAACCCGCGGTGGCTCTCGTTACCGGGCGCCCCTCGCACGGCGCGCTACCGGGAATCGACCTGCGGCACGCGCTCAGCGACCAGCACGCGCAGTGGCATCTCGGTCGGCTGGGGCGACCGCTATCCGTGGAACTTCGCGTACCAGTGGATCGACATCACGGGGCTGCCGTCCGGGACGTACACCCTGCGGTCGGCGGTCGACCTGTTCGGCTATTTCGTCGAATTGTCCGAGACCAATAACTGCTCCTACGTCCGACTGTCGATCAGCGGCACCACCGTGCGGGTCGCGAGCAGTGGGTCGTCGTGCGTCAACGATTACCGCGGTACGCCCTATGCCGCCGACGTCCAGTGGGCGCTCGGAGCCGGGCTCGCGGCGGGCTGCGACCCGACGCTGTTCTGCACATACAACGCGACGCTGCGCGACGAGCTGGCGGTGTTCATGTCTCGTCTGCTCGGGTTGCCGGCGACGACCCAGAACCTGTACGACGACGACGACGGCTCGCGCTTCGAGACCTACAACAACCGGGTCGGGGCAGCCGGGATCATGAGCGGTTGCGGTGTCCGCCGGTTCTGCCCGACTGTGCGCGTGTCACGGGCGCTGGCGGCCGTCACGCTCGCCCGCGCCCTCGACCTGCCGCCCAGCTCGACCGACCATTTCACCGACGACGATGGCAGCGCGTCCGAGCCCGCGATCAATGCGGTCGCCGACGCGGGCCTCATCCCACGCTGCGGCACTGGCCTCTTCTGCCCGTCCTCGACGGTCCTGCGCGGCCCGATGGCACGCTACCTGCGCAGCGGGTTCGGACCGTAGCGGGAGGTGGCCACCCGCACATGGTGTGGGTAACGGGGCTTGGCGGGGCGTTGTAGGGTGAGGTCATGACATACCCAGCTGCCCGCCGGCGTCGCTCGGCCATCGTCATCGGTCTCACGGTCCTCCTGCTTACGCTCGCCGGGCCTCTGGCCACGGCACGCGCGGCGACATTCACGATCTCGTTGCCGCTCGTGACCAGCCAGACCTTCTTCGCGTTGACCCAGGTCACCAACGCGGGCGACGCGAGTGGGCGCCTGTTCGTCGTCGAGCGGCGTGGCACGGTCCGCGTCGTCGATGGCGGCGCGGTGCAGCCCGGCTTCTTCATGGACATCCGCTCGCTCGTCCGGGACAGCGGCGGTGAGCAGGGCCTGCTCGGTCTCGCCTTCCACCCGAGCTTCGAGACCAACCGCCGGCTATTCGTGTACTACACCCGCAACGACGGCGACATCGTGGTCGCCCGCTACTTGACGAATGCCGCCGGAACGGCCGTCCGCCACGAGACCGGCCAGAACATCCTCGCCATCGATCACAGCGCGGCAACGAACCACAACGGCGGCGCGATGGCCTTCGGACCGGACGGCTTGCTGTACTTGGGGACTGGCGACGGGGGCGGGTCGAACGATCAATTTCGCAACGGCCAGAGCAAGACCAAGAACCTGCTCGCCAAGATCCTGCGCATCAACGTCAACGGAACCGGCGCCGGTCCGTACGGCCGCTACAGCATCCCGTCGACCAATCCGTTCCGGGGCTCGATCGTGGGCCGGGACGAGGTCTGGGCCTGGGGCCTGCGCAACCCGTGGCGGATCTCCTTCGACCGCGCCACCGGCGCCCTGTTCATCGCCGATGTCGGCCAGAGCCGCTACGAGGAGATCAACCGCGAGCCCGCCGGCTATCACGGCGGCCGAAACTACGGCTGGGGCGTGATGGAGGGCAAGCATTGCCTCCGCAGCGGCTGCTCGCTGTCGGGCGACACGTTGCCGGTGGCGGAGTACGGCCACTCCTTCGGCTGCTCGATCACCGGCGGCTACGTGTACCGGGGCACTACCCAGCCCAAGCTCGTCGGGTCGTATTTCTTCGCCGACTTCTGCAGTGGCCGGATCTGGTCGATGGCGGCCAACGGCTCGAGCCTGTGGCAGCGCCGCGATACGGCCCTGAACATCACCTCGTTCGGCGAGGGCGATGACGGGGAGTTGTACGCGGTCACCATCGACGGTCACCTGTACCAGGTCAAGCAGATCTAGGGCCCGTCCCTACTGGACGTACAATCCCGCAGCGATGCCGATCTACCTGGACCACGCTGCGACGACGCCGGTCCGGCGCGAAGTCCTCGATGCGATGCTGCCATTCCTGACGGAGTCCTTCGGGAACCCGTCGTCGGCCCATACGTACGGTCGCGTCGCCCGCGCGGGACTCGATGACGCCCACGACCGGTTGGCGGCGAGCCTCGGCGTCGAGCCGCGGGAGGTGGTCTTCACCTCGGGCGGCACCGAGGCGAACAATCTCGCCCTGAAGGGCGCCGCGTGGGCGGGCAAGGCGCGTGGCCATCGGATCGTCACGTCGTCGATCGAGCATCACGCCGTCGGGCACGCGCTCCGCTACCTGGAGAAGTTCGGGTTCGAGATCGTGGAGCTGCCGGTCGACCGGTACGGCCGGGTCGACCCCGACGAGCTGGAGGCCGCCCTGACCGATCGGTCGATCCTCGTGTCGATCATGCTCGCCAACAACGAAGTCGGGACGATCCAGCCGATCGTCGAGATCGCCAAGCGCGTGCGCGGTCGGAAGGGCGTGCTTCTCCACGTCGACGCGGTGCAGGCGGCACCCTACGTCGATCTGCGCCTCGCCGAGCTCGGGGCTGACCTGGTCTCGATCAGCGGGCACAAGTTCGAGGGGCCAAAAGGGATCGGCGCCCTGTACGTCCGCCACGGGACCCACATCCTCGCCCAACAGCACGGCGGCGAGCAGGAGCGACATCGACGGGCCGGCACCGAGAACGTGGCAGGCGCGGTGGGCCTTGCGATGGCCTACGAGCTGTCAGTCGCCGAGCGTCCGGCCACTGTGAAGCGCCTGCGCTCCGGTCGTGAGCGACTGAGGAAAGCCGTGCTCGCCGTTCCCGAGACCGAGCTGACCGGCCACCCGACCGAGCGCCTGCCGGGCCTGCTGTCGATCATCGCCCGCGGGACCGACGGGGCAGCGGTCAGCCTGTCGCTCGACCTCGAGGGGATCGCGACCTCGGTCGGATCCGCGTGTACGACCGGTTCGACCGAAGTCAGCCACGTGCTCTCCGCGATGGGCTATCCCGATGACGAGGCGCGCGGCGCGCTCCGACTGTCCCTCGGCCGGACCAACACGGACGACGAGATCGCGACGGCCGTCGAGGTCGTCCCGCGGGTCGTCGCCTCGATGCAGGTCGGATCGGCCTCCGTGGCCCGGGACCCGCTGGGCCAGGGAGTCGGCGTGTGAGCCGGATCCTGGTCGCGATGTCGGGCGGGGTCGATTCGTCTGTGGCTGCGGCGATCCTGCACGAAGAGGGCCACGAGGTCGTCGGCGTGTGGATGCGGCTGCACGACGTGGCCGACTCCTACTCGGAGTTCAAGAAGAGCTGCTGCTCGCTGGACGCGGCCGATGACGCGCGCCGGGTGGCCGGCCAGCTCGGCATCCCGTTCTACGTCATGAACCTCGAGCGTGAGTTCGATGCCGGCGTCCTCCAGCCGTTCCTCGACGCCTACCTCGACGGACGGACGCCCAGCCCGTGCGTCGACTGCAACACGTACGTGAAGTTCGGGGCGTTGCTCGGCCGGGCGCGGCACCTCTACGAGTGCGATGCCGTCGCGACCGGTCATTACGCGCGGCGCCTGGTCGGCGACGACGGTCGCGCCCGCCTGTATCGCGCGCGGGACGAGGACAAGGATCAGACCTATTTCCTGTACGGCCTGCGGACGGACCAGCTCGAGCACGCCCGGTTCCCACTCGGCGAGCTGACCAAGCCCGAGGTGCGCGCCGTCGCGCGGTCGCTCGACCTGGTGACTGCCGACAAGCCCGAGAGCCAGGAGATCTGCTTCGTGCCCGGCGGCGACTATCGGGACGCGTTGCGCACCCGAGCCGGCTGGCGGCCCGAGCCCGGCCCGCTGCTGGACGGGGATGGGACACGGGTCGGCGAGCACGCCGGCACCGCGTCGTACACGGTCGGGCAGCGTCAGGGTCTCGGGGTCGCGCTGGGGCAGCCGCGTTATGTCTCGCGCATCGACCCGCTCACGAACACCATCCAGCTGGGCCGCCGCGAAGATCTCGAGACGCGCTCGTTCACGGTCGAGCGGGCATCGTTCATCGCACCGGAGACGCCGGCCGGCGCCTTCCGTGCGTCGGTGCGGATCCGGCACCGGGCCACGCCGATCGAGGCGACGGTCAGCCCGGTCGGTGATCGGCGCTGGACCGTCCGCACCGACACGCCGGTCTGGGCCGCTGCACCGGGCCAGGCAGCCGTGTTCTACGACGGCGACGAGGCGCTCGGCGGTGGGCGGATCGCTATCCCGGCTCGTCCCTCGATCGACTCGGCGGGGGCGCATCCAGAGCCGGCCCACGCGGAGCCCGCGCTCGCCGGCGCGTGACGATCGAGCCGTCGCTGGTGCTGTCCGTGCTGGTCGGCCTCTTCCACGCCGCAGTCTCGGTGGCCATCCGTGGTTCAGCGGGCGGCCGGCTTCCGGTACTCGTCGCCGCCGCGATCCTCGGCGCCTGGGCCGGCGATGCGATCTTCGGTCGGCTGGGGATCGGGATCCTCACGCTCGGCGACTACAACCTGATCGGGGCGTCGATCGTGGCCTGGTTGGGCATCGCGATCGTGTCGGTCATCGCGGTCCTCGGCCCCAACCCGGAGCGGCCGGCGTGAGCACCGACGACCGATCCACCGCGAAGTTCCTGCGTGGCCTCACGATCGGGGCCATCCTCGGCGCATTGATCGCCGGATCGCGCATCTGGCGGACCCTGGAGCGTCGCGACCCGAAACGCCAGGAGCGCCGGCCGCAGGGCTGAGCTACGCAAGCGCCTCAGGAACGAGGTGTCGCCAGGACCGACGCGACGATGGCCCGCAGGGTGGCTTCGTCCGCCGCGGAGCTGATGGTCCCGGCTGCCGCGAGCGTTGCGAGGAACGCAGCGCCGAGCGGGGTCCATCCCGACCGGAGCACTCCGCGACTCGCGCTCGGCTGGCCGCGCCGGAACCGCACCAGCAGCCAGCGCAGTCCGATCGCGACCGCGAACGGCGCGACGAATGCGCCGATGGCGACCCCGAGCCGGTACCCATCCGAACCGTCGGCGAGCGCCATTCGGAGCCACGCCAGGAAGCCGACGACCACGACGCCGATCAGCCATGCGAGGGCAAGCAGGACGGGATTCGTCGACCTTGCGACGGCCGGATCGTCACCTGTCGACGCCGGGGTCACCCAGCCGGGCGACGGAGGCACGGAGGCGGAGGGTCTACCGCCGGATCGTTCGGCGTCGGCTCACTGGTCGTCTGGCCTCCCACGGCCTGATGCTACGCGAACCGAGGTGGCTAGCGCGGCGGGCTCCGGACCTTGGCGGCGCGACTGTCCGTCACGAATCCTTGCCGGACCGAAGCGTTCCAGGATCCACGGCGCCTTGACGTGACTGTGAGACGCGGATCAGGTCGCTAAGGCCGAGGAAGGCGCGCTTCGGACCGAAAACGTGACTGTCAGTCGCCACCGACCGAACAGTCGGCCCGAGCGTCAGCTCAGCTGGACCGCGATCGGGAAGGTCGCAAGGTAGCCGTCGCCGTCCTGGGTGACCGCCAGGAGCGTCGCGCCGCCACTCTGGTTGAAGATCTGGTCGGATTCGTTGGGCTGGTCCTGCGGGCCCTTCTGCGCGTACACGCCGGTCGCGTACACGGTGCGGCTCAGCTCGTCGTCGAAGAACAGCTGCGACGTGAACTCGAAGCCCGCCTCGGCGTCCGGATCCGTGCGGATCTTGAAATGGATGTGGACTGCGCGACCCTGGTACCAGCCGGGATAGATCGTCGTGAACGATGCACGGCCGTTGGCATCGGTGCGCTGGAAGCCGCGCAGGAAGTTGCCCGTGTTCCCGCTCACACCGGAGTAATCGCCGAGCGCGTCGCAATGCCACACGTCGACGACGACGCCCTCCAGCGGCACGCAGGCGGAACCGTCCGCCTGCGACACGATCCAATCGAGCGTCAGCGCGGCACCCTCGGAGACGGCGCCGTCCGACGTGTTCGCGCGGATATCTGAGCGGTCGAGGTCGACATCGAGGTAGTACGGACCCTCGGTCAGCTCCGGCGCGACCACGCAGGCCGGCAGGGCCGTCGCAACGGCTGCGGAAGCGCTGGCCGTGGCGGCCGCGCTGGCGGAGGCACCGGCCGTCGCCGACGGTGCGGCCGACGCCCCGGCCGAGCCCGCCGGCGATGAACCTCCGCCCGGCACGCAAGCCGCGAGGAACGCCGCGGCGCCGCCGGCGCCGATCAGTGCGAGGATCTCGCGCCGGGTGAGGATCCGACCGATCGGTCGATCGTCGTCGTCGAGATCGTCGAGCGCCGGCGTGGGCGGCGGGGTCGCTGGCGAGGTCATGAAGAAGCTCCGAGCGGGTCGATCAGGTGGATACGCTCGGAGCCCAAGGTGAGAACCGTCTGAGACGGTGCTGAGGTGGATCGGATGATCAGCGAGTCGGCTGCGCCTCCGCTTCTGCCTCCTCGACGAGGTCGAATTCGGTCCAGGCGCACGACGGGCAGGTCCAGCTCTGGAACGCTCCCTTGTCCGCAGCCTCGGTCGCCGACGACCACGATTCGCGGTTGTCGATGCTGCCGCACTTCTCGCATTTCCTGACGAAGGCCATGGGGTCTCCTCGTCTACGCTCGTTCCAACGCCGTCCACCGTGGCCCGGCGCCGCGCACGACCGCATCACGCCCCACGCTCAGGGAGTTGCGGTCCCGTTGCATAGCCGCGCCGCTTCGGTTCGGTACCATTGCGGCCGATGTCGACCCCACCCGTCACCCCGGATCCCCGGATCGTGTCGCGGCCTGCGTCGGAGCTCCGTCACCGCTTCCTCGAGTTCTTCGCCGAGCGCGGCCACACGATCGTTCCGAGCGCGAGCCTCGTACCGGCCGGCGACCAGACGCTGCTCTTCACGAACAGCGGCATGGTCCAGTTCAAGGACGCCTTGACCGGTGCCGAGACGCGCAGCTACACGCGCGCCGTCGACTATCAGCGCTCCCTGCGCGTCGCTGGCAAGCACAACGACTTCGAGGAGGTCGGGCGCACGCCGCGCCACCACACCCTCTTCGAGATGCTCGGCAACTTCAGCTTCGGCGACTACTTCAAGCGGGATGCTATCCACTACGGGTGGGACTTCCTGACGCGCGACCTGGGCATCCCGGGCGAGCGGCTCGCCGCGACGACGTACACGACCGACGATCTCGCCTTCGAGGTCTGGCGCGACGAGATCGGCCTCCCGCCGGAACGGCTGGTGCGCTGGGGCGACTTCCCCAACGGCGACGAGAAGAACTGGTGGCGGATGGGCGACATCGGTCCGTGCGGGCCGTGCAGCGAGATCCATTTCGATCGTGGGGCGTACCTGAGCGAGGGTCCCGAGTGCATCCCGGACCACAGCGAGACGTGTCCTCGCTGGCTCGAGATCTGGAACCTCGTGTTCATGGAGTTCGAGCTCCATCCCGACCGGTCACTGACCCCGCTGCCGGCGCCCGGCGTCGATACCGGGATGGGCCTCGAGCGCCTCGCCAGCGTCGTCCAGCAGGTTCCCACCAACTACGACACCGACCTCTTCACGCCGATCCACGCACGCATGCGCGAGCTGCTCGGGCACGATCCCGACGCGTTCGAGCAGGAGCGCTTCAGCTACCAGGTCATCGCCGATCATTCACGCGCCGTCACGTTCCTCATCGGTGACGACGTCCTTCCCAGCAATGAGGGGAGGGGCTATGTCCTGCGACGGATCCTGCGGCGTGCCGTCCGCCACGGCCGGCTGCTGGGCCGACGAGAGCCGTTCATGGCCGATACGGCCGGGGTCGTCATCGACATCATGGCCGACGCGTACCCCCACCTCGCCGAGAAGCGCGACGTGATCCTCGCCACGATCCAGCGCGAGGAGGCGCAGTTCGCGCGAACGCTCGATGCCGGGACCAGTCAGCTCGAGGAGGCGCTCGAGCCATTGTCCGGGGCGGAGCGCGTCATCGGCCGCAGACCGGAGGACCTGCCTGCCGACGCTCCGCGACTCGCCGGCGAGATCGCCTTCCGGCTGCATGACACGTATGGCTTTCCGGTCGACCTGACGGCGGAACTCGCGGCCGAATACGGGGTGGCGATCGACCGCGAGGGCTTCGACACCGCGCTCGCCGGCCAGCGAGAGCGCAGTCGATCGGGCAAGAAGGCCGAGCTCGCCAGGCACGCCGAGTCGACGTCGCTGTACAGCGCCATCCACGGGCGCAGCGGAGACAGCGAGTTCCTGGGCTACGAGACGACGACCGCCGAGGGCCGGGTCGTCGCGATCGTCCGCGACGGGATGGAGTACGACGAGCTGACAGGTCTCGGTGAGGCCGAGGTCGTGCTCGACCGGACGCCGTTCTATGCGGAGGGCGGTGGACAGGTCGGCGACCAGGGGGTGCTACGGGAGCCCGGCGGCGGAAGCCCCCTCTTCACGGTCGAGGACACGCAGCGACCGGTCGGCGGGCTGATCGTCCATCGTGGCACGCTGCGAGGCCGGCTCAACGTCGGCGAGACCGTCGAAGCCGTCGTCGACGCGGTGCGGCGCGCCGACACGATGCGCAACCACACCGGGACGCATCTCCTGCATCGGGCGCTCCGCAACGTGGCGGGCAACCAGGCGCGTCAGGCCGGCTCGCTCGTTCATCCCGACTACTTGCGCTTCGACTACCCGTTCGACCGGGCGCTCACCGATGACGAGAAACGGGCGATCGAGGACGAGGTCCGCGCGGTCATCCGCGACGATCGCCCGGTGACCGTCCAGTTCATGCCGATGGCCGAGGCCATCGAGCAGGGCGCCGACGCGTTCTTCGACGAGAAGTACGGCGAGACCGTGCGCACGGTCCGTGTCCAGGACTACAGCTTCGAGCTGTGCGGCGGGACGCACTGCCGGGCGACCGGGCAGATCGGCGGGTTCGTGATCACCGGCGAGCGGAGCATCGGGTCCGGCCAGCGGCGGATCGAAGCCGTCACGGGCGTCGGTGCGGACCGGCTCATCCGCGAGCGTCTCGAGTCGCTCGATCGGCTTGCCGACACGGTCGGGGCGCCATCCCTGGACCGGCTCGAAGACCGCGTGACCGCGTTGCAGGAGGAGCTGCGTGAGACGCGTCGTCGGCTGCGGGCCGGCGCGGGCAGCACGGTCCCCAAGCCGGCGGAACTGGCCGCCCGAGCCGAGGAGGTCGCGCCGGGGGTCCGGCTGGTCGCCGCGACCGTGCCGTACGAGTCGATGGATGCGCTCAAGGCCGCCTCGAAGGAGGTGCGCGCTGCCCTCGGCAGCGGCGTGATCGCGATGTTCCTCGATGCCGAGGCGCCCCAGGTGTGGGTGACGGTGTCGGACGACCTGGTCGACCGCGGGTTGTCGGCGGGCGACCTCGTCAAGGTCGCGGCGGGGCCGATCGGGGCCAAGGGCGGCGGCCGGCCACAGATGGCCCAGGGCATGGGCACGCGACGCGAGGGGCTGTCGGAGGCAGAGGCCGCGCTCCGCAGCTCGATCGCCGAGCGGCTCGGCGCGGGGGGCTGATGGCGTTCTGGCGCCGGATCTGGCAGCGCGATGGCGCCGACAGTCTCGCAGCGTGCACAGCGCTCGACGTCGGAACGGAGTTCGCCAAGGCGCTCGTCTTCGAGATCGACGATCAGGGGCTGGGCACCGTGCGCGGGGTCGGCAGGAAACGACAGGGCCTGTCGCACATGCAGTCGGGGACCGTCGCGGACATCGCGGCGGTCGTCGATAACTGCGCCGTCGCGCTCCAGGAGGCCGAGGAGATGGCCGGCTTCCGGCCGAGCCAGGTCGTGATCGGCATCGCCGGCGAGCTCGTCAAGGGGTTCACGACGACCCACAGCCAGGAACGCAAGAAGCCCGACCAGCCGATCTCCGAGGCGGAGCTCCAGAAGCTCATCGACGGCGTCCAGCGCGAGGCGCTGGGCGAGGCGGAGCGGGCGATCACCTGGGAGACCGGCCTGCCCCATGTCGACGTGCGGCTCGTCCACGCGGCGGTGACGGGCGCGTCGATCGACGGCTATGCCCTGACCAACCCGGTCGGCTTCCAGGGACGCCACGTCAAGATCGGGATCTTCAACGCCTTCGCGCCGCTCGTCCACCTCGGGGCGCTGCAGAGCGTCGCCTCGCAGCTCGACCTCGAGCTGCTCGAGATCGTCGCCGAGCCGTATGCGGTGGCTCGCGTGCTCGGGACCGAGCAGATCCGCCAGACCGGGGCGATGTTCGTCGATGTCGGCGGCGGCACGACGGATGTCGCGCTCGTCCGCCAGGGCGGGATCGAAGGCACGCGCATGTTCGCGCTCGGCGGACGGGCCTTCACGAAGTCGCTGGCCGACCGGCTCGACCTGCCGTTCCCGCGCGCGGAATCGCTCAAGGTCGACTATGCCCGCGGCGTCGCGATCGAGCGCCGGGAGGACATCGCGAACATCATCGGCGAGGATGTCAGGGTGTGGGCCGCCGGTGTCGAGCTCGTGATGGAGGAATTGTCGGGGGGTGACCTGCTGCCCGGCCGCATCTACCTGTGCGGTGGCGGGTCGCGCCTGCCGGAGATCCGCGAGGCGCTGGCGGCCGAGACTTTCTGGAAGCGCATGCCGTTCGCGCGGCCGCCCGAGGTGGCCGTGCTCAACCCCGACCAGATCGAGACGGTCGTCGATGCCACCGACCTCCTGGTGGACCAACAGGACGTCACGCCGCTCGGGCTCGCGTACCAGGCGATCGAGCTCCAGACCACGGCAGATCCCCTGGAAGTCGCCCTCCGGCGGGTCCTGCGCGCGATGAAGGTCTGACGATGGAAGTCCGCATCCTCTACCTCGACATCGACGACGAGATCACGACGGCGGCTGCGCGCGTCCGCGGCGCCGAGGGCACCCGGGTCGCGATCGTGCTGCCCAACGGATCGCGCGTGGCGACCTCACGGATCAATTTCCGGCTCCTGGCGCGCGACGCGACGCTCAACAGCAAACGGCTCTCGATCGTCTCCGGCGATGCCGCCACGCGGGCATTGGCCGCATCGGCCGGGTTGCCGATCTTCGCGTCGGTCGCGGAATACGAGGCGGCGCTCGAGTCCGAGCGCGACGCCAAGGGTGCGCAGGCGACCGAGCCGGCGGAGAGCGCAGACGCCGCAGACACCGGCGGCGTCGTGGGTGCGACCGCCGTCGCAGGAGCGGCCGCCGCAGGAGCGGCTGCCGTCGAGGGCGCTGCGAGGGTGACGGGCGCGCCTGAGCCCGAGAAGGCGCCCTCGGTCCGATCGGCCCGGTCGAGGCGCAAGCCGCGAGCGCCGATCGAGACCGGCGACGAGACGATGGGTTTGTTCCCGCCACCCGCGTCGCCTGGAGACGTGCCCGCGGGTCCCGCGGCGGTCGGTGTGGCCGCGGCAGTGGCGGCCGCGACGGTGACCCCCGATCGTCCGGAGGCCGAGGTCGCCCCGCCGCCCTTCGTGGCCGCGACACGCGGCCAAGCGGCCGTCCCGCGTGGGCCTGCGGCCATCCCCGCGGCGCGGGTCATGGCCGACACGCCCCCCGATGTCATGCCCGCGGCGCCCTCCCGCGTGACTGGTTCGCGCGTCCTGCCCGCACCGATGGGGCGGCAACTCCTGCCGGGCACGCTGCGCACGCCACTCGTCATCGGGCTGGCCGTCCTCGCGCTCGCTCTCGTCGTCGGTGGCGTGGGCGCCTACGTGTTCCTGCCGACAGCCACGGCGGTCATCACGCCCCGTGAAGCGGCGATCGGACCGGTTCCACTGCGGATCGTCGCCAGCCCATCCGCCACCGAGCCCGATCCGGTCGCCAAGACGGTTCCGGCCCAGACCAAGACGTTCGACGTCGAGACGAGCCAGACCTTCACCGTCACGGGCAAGCGGGTCGAGGAGACCGAAGCCAAGGGCACCGTCCGGTTCCGCAACAAGGACTTCACGTCCACGAACACGATCCCGCGCGGCAGCATCGTCAGCACCCGGTCGGGCGTCCGCTTCCGGACCGACCGCTCGGTGACGGTGGCACGCGCCGAGCTCGTCGGGCTCCAGGTCTTCCCCGCGTCCGCGACGGTCAAGGTGACGGCCGTGAAGGCCGGCACCGACGGCAACGTCGAACCGAACACGATCCTGGTGATCCCGCGCGGCGAGGATCCGTTGACGCTCGACGTCACGAACCCGGACGAGACCAGCGGCGGCAAGCGGGACGAGTTCCCGCAGGTCAAACAGGCCGACATCGATGCCGCGACCAAGGCGCTCGGAGAGGGACTAACGACCGCCTTCCAGGAGAAGCTCGCCGACCCGGCGCTCGTCGCCGATGGGTCCACCGTCTTCGGGGAGACCGCGTCCCTCGGCACGCCGACGTACACAGTCGACCCGGCGACACTGCTCGGCGACGAGATCGAGACGTTCGACATGGGCGCGTCGGCCAGCGGCACCGTCCTGACGGTCGACGAGGGCTCGGTGCAGGTCGTCGCGGAGGCGAACATCGCAAGCCAGGTCCAGTCGGGCTATGCCCTGGTCGACGGCTCCAGCACCATCGACGCGTCGCCAGGCGAGGTCCAGGACGGCGTCATCTCGTTCCCGGCGATCATCACCGCCCGCCAGGTGCTGTTGGTCGACCCGACGGCGATCGAAGCCGAGATCCGTGGCAAGTCGTTGGCCGATGCCCAGTCGATCCTCGACGGCTATGGCCGGGCCGAGCTCGAGGTCTGGCCGGACTGGGTGGGCACGATCCCGACGCTCGACGCTCGCGTGGAAGTCCGCTCGACCGAGCCAGCGCCGTGACAAGATTCCTCGGGATCGACCTCGGGGAGCGGCGGATCGGCATCGCCATCGCGGACGGCCCGGGCGTCGGCGCACGCCCGCTCGCGACGATGCGCCGTGGACGCTCGATCGACACGGACGCGTCGGCGCTCGGATCCCTGATCGACACGCACGCGATCGACGAGCTCGTCGTCGGCTTGCCGCTCGACGCGGCCGGGCACGAGGGCCCGCAAGCTGCCGCGACCCGCGCCTGGGTCGAGGAGCTCCAGACATATCTCGGGGAACGGGTCAGAATCGGGTTTCGAGACGAGCGCCTGACCAGCCACGTCGCGGAGACGCGGCTCGGTCCGATGCCGCGCGGTCGCTCGGGCGGCCCGCCGTCGCGCCAGCAGCGCGACGCGTACCGTGCCCGGGTCGACCGTGAGGCCGCGGCGATCATCCTGCAAGATGAGCTGGACAGCCGCCGGGCGACCGGGTCCGCTCCGACCCGACCGACGATGGAGAGCCGACCATGACGATCCGCTCCGGCGGACGCCCGCGCGACCAACGACCTCCGCACGCCCGCCGCTACGAGGCCGATGCCTATGCGACGGACTACGTGCCCGAGGACTTCGAGCCGTCGCGTCGGTACGGCACCGGTGGCGGCAACGGCAAGCGACGGGGCGGCGGGCGGCAGCGGCGTCGGAGGGTTGGTCAAGTTCCTGCTGTTCGCGCTGCTGCTTGGCGGGCTCGTCCTCGTCGTGGCGCTCACGGCCCTCCGGCCGGTCGTCAACAACGCGATCCTGTCGTGGGCCGAGGACAGTCCCGCTGCCCTGAGGCTGCCCTTCGTCGCCGACATCGTCCGCGAGGACCTGGGTACGTCGCTGACCCAGCCCGTCTCGAGCGACCCGGAACAGGTCGAGTTCGTCATCGCGGAGGGGGACACCGCCTCGTCGATCGCGACGCGTCTCGAAGACCAGGACCTGATCCGTGACCGCCGGGCGTTCATCTTCATCGCGAGCGAGCGAGCGCTGACCGGGTCGCTGCAGCACGGCACATTCGTGCTGCGCAAGAACATGACACCCGATCAAGTCGTCACCGCGGTGCTCGCCCCGCCAGAAGATCCCTACATCGAGGTCGACCTGCGAACGGGCCTCCGCCTCGAGCAGATCACGGCCAAGCTGCAGACCCTTCCACTCGAGATGGATGTCCGTGCGTTCTACGAGCTGGCCAAGGAGCCACCGGCCACGCTCCTCGCCGACTATCCGTGGCTCCGACGCGTGCTGGCCGACGCGCCTGAGGGCGCCTCGCTGGAAGGCTTCCTGTGGGCCGGCAATTACCGGGTGTTGCCCGACACGACGCCCGAGGAGCTGATTCGCAAGATGCTCGACGGGTTCCACGAAGCGATCGGCGACGACAAGATGAAGGTCCCGGCCGAGCGCGGGATGTCGTTCTACCAGGTGCTGAGCCTCGCATCGATCGTCGAGCGCGAGGCCGCAGTCGACGAGGAGCGGCCGCTCATCGCCGGCGTGTACCAGAACCGACTGGACGGGATCCCGGGCATCAAGAACAAGATCCTCAATGCCGACCCCACTGTCATCTATGCCAACGATACGGTCCAGCTGGCGCGCGCTCGACTTCGAGAAATGGCAGGACTACCGCTTCTGGACGGTGCCCGAGGGCGTCGCTCTCCGGGACGTGCCGCTGCCCGAGGAGTTGATCGGCTACCAGACGTACACCCAGCCGGGTCTCATCCCAGGACCGATCGTGACCCCGACGGTCGCCTCGGTCGACGGGGCGCTGCACCCCGACACGGCCGATAAGTACATCTACTTCCTGGCCATCCCCGACACGAAGCAGCATGCCTTCGCCAAGACCGCCAAGGAACACGAGGCGAACAGGAAGAAGTACGGCTACATCCAGTGACGGTCGCCCGCGCCGACTGGCCGTCGCCGGCTGACTTCGGGACCGTCCCGAGCGCTGCCGACCTCGCCCGATGGGAGGACGCCGACCGGGCTGCCAGACCGGCCCGCCTCGCCCGTCTGCGCGAGCGGTTCGCGGACGCCGGCATCGACGCCTACTACGGCGTCCGCCGCGAGCACATGCGCTACCTGACGGGATTCACGCTGGCGGAGGGCGAGGAAAAGGCCGCCGGAAGCTCGGGCCAGTTCCTCGTCGGCGGCGACGACGTCGTGGTCTTCGCCGATTCGCGGTACACCATCCAGGCACGGCGCGAGGCGCCGGAGGCCCGGCTCGAGGCCGTCTATGGCGACCTGCCGTCGCACTGGCCGGACCTCGTGGGCTCGATCGGGGCGCGGCGGGTCGGGGTCGAGGCCGGGTTCGTCCCGCACGCCGTGTGGGGCCGGCTCGCGGCGGCCGCCCCGAACGTCGAACTCGTCCCGATCGAGGGGTGGGTCGAAGGCGACCGGGCGACGAAGGAGCCGTCCGAGATCGAGCGGATCGCAGCCGCCTGCGCGGTCGCCGACCGTGCCCTGGCGACGCTGCTCCCCGAGATCATGCCGGGCGCGACCGAGGCCGCCCTCGCCCTTCGCCTGGAGTGGCTGATCCGCACCGGCGGCGCCGAGGCGCTGGCCTTCGACGTGGCCTGTCTGTCCGGTCCAGAGGCTGCGCTGCCGCATGGCTCGCCGGGCGACCGACCCGTGCGCGATGGCGCGGTCCTGCTGTTCGACTTCGGAGCGCAGGTCGCCGGCTACCGGAGCGACATGACGCGGACGCTGTTCGTGGGTGAGCCGATCGCGCGCGATCTCGACGTGTACGAGCTCGTCGCCCGGGCACAGGCCGAGGCGATCGCGGCGCTCCAGGAGGCCGTCGAGCGGGTCGGGACCGGGGCAGGCGAGTTGCCCTCGGGTCGGGCTGTGGACAAGGTGGCCCGCGACGTCATCGGGGCCGCCGGCCACGCCGACCATTTCGGCCACACCCTTGGCCACGGCATCGGGCTCGCGACGCACGAAGCTCCAGCGCTGAGCGTGCGAGCGCCCGAGGCGCCGCTCCCGAGCCCGACGGTGTTCTCGGTCGAGCCGGGTGTCTATCTCGACGGCGAGACCGGCGTCCGCATCGAGGATCTGGTCCGCATCGACGCGGCTGCCGGGCGGCTGGACCGCCTCACGCGTTTCCCGCGCGAGATCGTGGTCGTGGGCAAGGCCGCCGGCTAGGCCGGCTCGCGTTCGAAGGCTGGCGCCGAGCTCGGCGAGGGTCGCGTCGAGGGCGGACATGAAGACCGGCACCTCGGCCGTGGTGAAAGCCAGCGGCGGGCGGATCTTGAGCACGTTCCCATCGCGGCCGCACGTGCCGATCAGGACGCCGTGCCCCCGGAGGCCCTCCTTGATCGCCGACGCCGACCGGGCGTCCGCCACCTCGACCCCGATGGCGAGGCCGGCGCCCCGGACGTCGACCACGACGGGGTAGGCCCGGGCCGTCTCGCGGATGGCGTCCCGGAGCGCGCGGCCGGCTTCGATGACGCGATCGAGGACGCGCTCGTCGTCGAGCACATCGAGCACGGCGAGCGCAGCCGCCGCGGACACGGGATTCCCGCCGAACGTGCTGAAGAACACGGTCTCGTCCGCGAACCGCGCCGCGATCTCGCGCCGCGTGACGACCGCCCCGACCGGGTGGCCGTTGCCCATCGGCTTGCCGAGCGTGACGAGATCTGGGGTGATGCCGAGCCGCTGGAACGACCACATCGCCTCGCCGACCCGCCCGTGGCCGCCCTGGACCTCGTCGGCGATCCACAGCCCGCCGGCGGCGTGGGTCCGCTCGACCCACGCGGCGGCCAGCGCCGGCTCGGCGTCCAGGAAGCCATCGCTGGTGAGGACGCTGTCGAGGATGACCGCGGCCGGCGCCAGCCCGCGGCCGGCCAGCCGCGCCAGCGCGTCCGCGAACGACGCGTCGTCGAGATCCGTCCCGCGCAGGCGATCGGGTGGTGACCACGTCTCGACATGGTCGGGGCGTCGTCGGGCCTGCCACGACTCGGGCGACAGGGCGGCCGTCGCCTCGGTCACGCCGTGATACGCGAAGACCGTGCACAGCGCACCGAGGTTGCCCGTATGCGCGGTCGCCAGGCGCCAGGCCATGTCGTTCGCCTCGGACCCCGAGTTGACGAACATGACCGTGTCGAGGCCCGAGCCGGGCGGCATCGTCGCGATGAGCCGCTCGGCGAGCTCGATGGCCGCGGGATGCAGATACCGCATGTTGGTGTTGAGTCGGCGGCCCTGCCGCGCGATCGCCTCGGCCACCCGGGGGTGGCCATGCCCGACACACGGCACGTTGTTGTAGGCGTCGAGGTAGCGCCGCCCGTCGGCTGCGGTCATCCACACGCCATTGGCGCTGACGACGTGGATCGGCTCGTCGTAGGTGAGCGGCTCGATCGCCGGACCGAGCGCCGCCTCGCGTCGAGCGGCCAGCCCGGCGTCCGGAACGTCCCCGTCGTCCGCCCCGAACCGCCGCGCCACCTCGTCCCAGCCGACCGCGAGAAGCGTCTCGATCGTCTGGGCGACGGGGCCGTTGTAGCGCTCCGCGAACGTGGCGTCCTCGAGGCCACGTTCCGAGCGCCACGACGAGATCGCGATCGTCACCGCCGCCCGCGCGGCGAGGAGCTCGCCCAGGTACCGCAGCTCGATCGGCTCGAGCGGGGTGACGCGCTGGTACCCGTCGAGGATCAGCCGCGCGACGCGGAAGAGCTCGTCGCCGACCCGGTCGTTGAGCAGCGAATCGAGCAGCGACGCGAGGTCGGTGACGAGCGCGCTGTGGCTCATGTCGCCGAAATCGACGATCCCGCTGATCAGACCGGCGTCGTCGGCCAGGGCGTTGTCGGTCGTCAGGTCGCCGTGGACCGCCTGAGCCCGGAGCGACGGCCAGACCGGCGCGACCGTCGTCTCGAACCGGTCCAGGACCTCTTCGACCAAACGCCGGTGGCGTTCGTCGCGGATCGAGCCGAGCAGCTCGCGTGACTGCGCCGCGTGCTGGACGTCCCACAGCATCGTCCGCTCGGCGGCGGGGTGGAAGAATCCGCGCAGTGCGCGACCGATGCGCGCCGCCATCTCGCCCCAGCCCGCCAGCGCCGCGTCGGACAGGTCCAGCGCGTCGATCCGGGCGCGGCCCGGCAACACCGAATACATCCGCACGTGGTGCGCGCCGTCGTCCGCGCGCACGCTCGCGCGTCGCGCGGCCGGGTCCCCGGAGCCCGGGGAGGCACCCGGGATCAGCCGCGGGATGGCCAGCGGCAGCTCCGGATCGACGCGCGTGGCGTGGAGGACCGCCAGCGCTTCCATGTCGAGCGTCGCTGGGTCCTCGGCGGCATTCGACACCTTCATGACCGCCAGCGGCGTGTCGTCGGGGCCGAGCAGCAGGAATGTCTGGTCGCGCTCGCTGCCGAGGTCCCGCGCGGCGGATGCCTCGACATCGAAGGTCTGCCGGGCGATGTCGACGGCGGCGGCCGCATCGAATGCCGGGCGGGCGGCGGCGAGGACGGGGTCCATGGTCAGCGCATGGTAGCGGCTAGAATGGGCGCCTCATCCCGAACGAATGCGGCCCGTCAGCCCCTGCGCAGCGGACCGAGCCCAGGAGCCCACCGACGACATGATCAGCACCGGAGAACTGCGCAAGGGCGTCACCATCGAGCTCGACGGTGAGCTCTGGCAGATCCTCGATTACCACCACATCAAGATGGGTCGCGGGTCAGCCCAGGTTCGCATCACGCTGCGCAACGTCAAGCGCGGCCAGACCATCGAACGCTCGTTCCAGGCAGGGACGAAATGGCCGCGGGCGCAGCTCGAGCAGCGCCCTGTCCAGTTCCTGTACCGCGACGGCGACGACTTCCATTTCATGGACAACGACACCTACGATCAGTTCCACATCACCGCGAGCCAACTCGGCGACACCGCGCAATACCTCAAGGACGGCATGACGCTCGACCGGACGAGCTACCAGGGCGAGACCATCGGCGTCGAGCTGCCCGTGACCGTCGACCTGTCGGTCGTCGACACCGAGCCAGGTTTCGCCGGGGACACCCAGACGGGCGCCCGCAAGCCGGCGACGACGGAGACCGGGCTCGTCGTCCAGGTCCCGATCTTCGTCGAGAGCGGCGACACGATCCGGATCGACACGCGGACCGGGGAGTACCAGACGCGGATCTGATGACCGGCCGCGGCGGCATCGACGCGTACCTCTACCTCCTCGACGAGGCGTTTCGCGGCGGCGGCATCGAGGAGACGGACGAGAGCCAGGCGCTCCTGCCGAACCTCGCCACCGTGCCGGACGAGGCATGGTCGGCGCTGCCCGCCGGCGCGTCGCGTTCGATCGGCTCGATCGCCCTCCATGTGGCGTCCTGCAAGGTCATGTACGTCGACTACGCATTCGGCCCGGGAGCGCTCCAATGGGGCACGCCCGAGGTCGAGCCGTGGCCCGACGATGCGGTGCCGCGCGAGGAGCTGATGCCGTGGCTGGAGGCCGCGCACCATCGGCTCGTCGAGGCCGTCACGGCCCTTGCTGACGACGCGGAGCTCGAGCGCAAGCGGATGACCAATTGGGGCGACGAGGAACCGACCCGCTGGATCGTGGCGGCGATGATCACCCATGACGCCTACCACGCGGGCGAGATCAACCATGTCCGGAGCCTGCTCGACGGCGACGACCGCTGGCGCTACATCCAGCAAGGATTCGGATGAGCGATCGCGAGCGGACCGCGCCACCCGATTGGGCCCTGCCGGGCTGGGACGCCGTCGATCCCGACGAGCCGGTGGTCGGGCGCCCCGCCGCGCCTCGTCCGACGGAGGCCGCTCGGCCCGCGGAAGCCGGCCGGCCCTCGGGACCGCTCGCGGCCCCCGGCACGTTCGGCCTGCGGATCCTGCAGGTCAGCGAGGTCACCCGGGCGGTCCGGACCGCGATCCGGCAGGACCCGCGCCTCGTCGACCTGTGGGTGGAAGGCGAGATCGGCCGCGTCACGGTATCGAGCGCGGGCCACGCCTACTTCGCGCTGAAGGACGAGCGCAACCAGCTCCAGTGCGTCTGGTTCCGCGACGACCGCGTGCGCTCCGCGTTCGCGGCCCAGGCCGGTCTGCGGGTCGTCGTCCACGGGCGCGTCGACCTGTACGAACCGACCGGCTCGATGCAGCTCTACGTCGACTCGATCCAGCCGGCTGGGCTCGGCGACCTCGCCCTGCGGTTCGAGGCACTCAAGGCGCGGCTCGCGGCGGAGGGCCTCTTCGAGACCGCGCGGAAGCGCCCGCTGCCCTCCCGTCCGCAGACGATCGCCGTGGTGACCAGCCCGTCGGGAGCGGTGTGGCGCGACATCAGCCACGTCCTGGCGCGTCGGTGGCCGCTCGTCCAGGTCGTGCTGGTTGCCGCGCAGGTCCAGGGCGACGGCGCGCCGGCGAGCATCGTGACCGCCCTCCGGCGGACCGCTCGCTACGCGCAGGCCATGCACGACGCCGGCCGCCCGGACGACGCGCCGGCGCTGACGATCCTCGCCCGCGGCGGCGGCTCGCTCGAGGACCTGTGGGCGTTCAACGACGAGCGGGTCGTGCGCGCCGTCGTCGCGCATCCACTGCCGGTGGTGTGCGGGGTCGGGCACGAGGTCGACGTGACCCTTGCCGACTTCGCGGCCGATGTCCGGGCTCCGACCCCGTCCGCCGCCGCGGAGATCGTCGTGCCTGACCGTCTCGAGATGGCGGGCGCCCTGCGGCGCGCAGCCGACCGCCTCGCGACCGCCACGGAACGTCGTCTTGCCGCGGCCGCGCGCGACCTCGCGGTCGAACGGCGTGCTCTCGACCGCGCGAGCCCGGCCGCCCGGCTTGCGGCGGCGCGCGAGCAGGTCGGCCTCCTGTTCGACCGCGCGACGCGCGCCGTCGACGCACGGCTGGCCCAGGAACGTCTCAGGCTCGCGACCGCGTCATCCGCGTTGCCGCGCTACGCTGCCGCCCGGGTCGCTGCCGCGCGGTCGGCCCTCGACGCCTCGGCGGCCGCGCTGGCCGTCCTCGGTCCGAATGCCACGCTCGAGCGCGGGTACGCGATCGTCCGACGCAGCCCGGACGGTGCCATCGTCCGCGATCCGCACGAGGCGCCCACTGGATCAGGCCTGCGCATCCGCGTGGCGCGTGGCGAGATCGCCGCGACCGTCGACGAGGAGCCCCGAGCATGAGCCAGGACCTCGTCGTGTTCGTGATCGCCGTGGCCGTTCTCGCGATCGTCGGGGTCGCCATCGGTATGCTGGTCGCCCCGCGACTCGGGCGGCTTGCCGAGCGCATCGATGAGGACGCCGGTGACGGGACCGACTGAGACGCAACCAATCGAGGAGACCGCGCCACCGATCGAGGATCTCTCCTTCGATGACGCCCTCGCCGAGCTCCAGCGGACCATCGCCGAGCTCGAGAGCGGCAACCTGCCCCTCGAGCGGACGCTCGCGTTGCACGAGCGTGGCGCCGCCCTGCTCGAGCGGTGCGAGACACTCCTGCGCAGCGCGGAGCTCCGGATGCGCCAGCTGGTCGCCAAGGGCGGCGGTCTCGAGACGGTCGCGGTGACCGAGGACCGCACGGTCGACGAGGGCTGATCAGGCTTCCGCGGGCACGATATCGAGGTTGCCGCGGAACAGGTTGCCGGGGCGGAAACTAGCGACCGCCGAGGAACAGGTTTAGACTGTCGCCCCCGGTCGACAGACGTGCGACCCTACGCACCGACATCACACACGGGCCGCCAGACCCGTCCAGCGACCGAGTATCGGAGCAACCGCCCGCGTGACCACCCTCTCCCAGCTCAACGGCCCGGCCGACCTGCGCGGCATGACCGAGCCCGAGCTCGTGCAGCTCGCCGTCGAGATCCGCCGGACGATCGTGTCGACGGTCGCCGAGACCGGCGGCCACCTCGGCTCGTCGCTCGGTGTCGTCGAGCTGACGATCGCCCTCCATCGACTGCTCGAGTCGCCGCGCGACAGGATCGTGTGGGACACCGGTCACCAGGCCTATCCGCACAAGCTGCTGACCGGTCGGCTCGACCAATTCCGGACCCTCCGTTCGCTCGATGGTGTCGGCGGCTTCCCGCGACGCTCCGAGTCGCCACACGACGTGTTCGATGGCGGGCACGCGGGGACGGGTCTGTCGATCGCCGAGGGCCTCGCGGAGGCCCGCGACCTGCGTCATGGGATGGAGCGGATCGCGGTCGTCGTCGGTGACGCCGCGCTGATGAGCGGTCTGTCGCTCGAGGCGCTCAACGACATCGGCCAGCGCAAGACCCAGATGCTGATCGTCGTCAACGACAACGAGATGTCGATCAGCCCGACGGTCGGCGCGTTCTCGAAGTACCTCTCCCAGATCAAGCTGTCCGGTGCGTGGCGCCAGAGCCGCAGCGCGTACGACCGCACCGTGCTCCGTGTTCCCGTCTTCGGCCCGCACCTGCTCGAGCTGTCGAGGCGGCTGCGCGCCTCGGTCGTCCGCTTCGCCCAGCCGGGCCAGCTGTTCGAGGACCTCGGCATCACGTACATCGGCGTCGTGCCGGGGCACGACCTCCGCGCCCTCCTCGAGACCCTCGGGGCGGCGCTGGCCCTGCCGGGCCCGATCATCGTGCACGTCCGCACCCAGAAGGGGCACGGATACCGGCCCGCGATCGAGGATCAGGTCGGCTTCCACGGCGCGGCGTTGCCGCCGATGCAGCTGGCGCCCGAGACCGACGCGTACGACGGCACGAAGACCGCGCCGGCAGGGCTCCCGACCGAATCGATGGCCGACGACGCGGCCTCACCGACTCCGGAGCCCGCGGCGCCGAAGAAGAACCCGAACTTCACCGCCGTATTCGCGGCCGAGCTCATCGAGGCGGCACGGGACGACCGCCGCGTCGTGGGGATCACGGCCGGCATGCCGACCGGCACCGGGATGTCGAAGCTCGCGCAGGTCTTCCCGGAGCGTGTCTTCGACGTCGGGATCGCCGAGCAGCACGCGATGACCCTCGCGACCGGTCTGGCGATGGGTGGCATGCGCCCGGTCGTCGCCTTGTACTCCACGTTCCTTCAGCGGGCGTTCGACCAGACCGTCCACGACGTGTGCCAGAACGACCAGCCGGTCCTCATCGCCGTCGACCGCGCTGGGCTCGTCGGTGAGGACGGGACGAGCCATCAGGGCATGTTCACCCTTCCGGCGCAGCGCCAGCTCCCGAACCTCGTCATCGCCTCGCCGAAGGACGAGCAGGAGCTGCGGTCGCTGCTCCGGACCGCGCTCGCCCAGGACCATCCGTTCGCGCTCCATTACCCGCGTGACCCGGGATTCGGGCTCGAGCCGGTCGATCCGGTCGTGCTGCCGGTCGGGCAGGGCGAGACCGTCCAGGAGGGCCGCGACCTGCTGTTCGTCGGGTTCGGGCCGATCGTCGCGCGCGCCGTCGATGCGGCGGCCACGCTCGCCGCCGACGGCTGGTCGATCGGCGTCATCAACGCCCGGTTCGCGAAGCCACTCGACCGCCAGCTGATCCTCGATGCGGCGCGCGGCAAGCGCCTCGTCGTGACGTTCGAGGAGAGCGTGGTCAGCGGCGGGTTCGGGAGCGCGGTGCTGGAGCTGATCGAGGAGGCGCGCCTCGCGGACGCCGCCTATCGCGATGTGGCGGTTCGGATCGTCGGCATCCCCGGAGATCGCTTCGTGGACCACGGGTCCGTGGCAGACCTCCGTCGCGTCCTGCGGCTCGACGTGCCGGGCCTCGTCGAGCAGGTGCGCGACACGCTCGCGACGCTCCGCCTGGCTCCGGGTCGGTCGACCTCCGACATCGCCTAGGCCTCGGCGCAGGGCCGCGGCGAGCATGAACGACATCGCGCGCACCCTGTGGCGTCACCCGTCGGCCGTGTTGCTGGCGGTCCAGCTGTTCGGTGTCGTCCTGTACCCGTTCATGGGCGAATCGCCGACGGGACGGGCGATGATCTCGCTGTTCGCGTTGGTCGTGCTACTGCTGGCGGTGCGCGCTGTTCGGGCGACGCCGGGCTGGTCGCGGGTGCTGCTGGTCCTCGCGGCCCCGGTCGCTGTGCTGACGATCCTCGAGGCGCTGTTCCCGACCAACCAGACGATCCTGTTCTGGTCGTCGGTGGTCCACGCCACGTTCTACCTGTACACGAGCTACGGCTTCATCCGGTACATGTTCCTCGACCGTGAGGTGACCCTCGACGAGTTGTTCGCGACCGGCGCGACGTTCACGGTCGTCGCATGGGCCTTCGCCAACCTGTACGTCGCCATCCAGATCCTGTGGCCGGGGTCCTTCGTGGCTGCGGTCGACCCGGAGGCTCCACGCAGCTGGATGGAGCTGCTGTTCCTCTCGTTCACGACGCTCACGAGCACCGGGTTGTCGGACGTCATCCCCGTCACAGCCCAGGCGCGCTCGATCGTCATGATCGAGCAGGTGGCCGGACTCATGTACGTGGCACTGGTGATCTCGCGGATCGTCGGATTGACCATCGCCAGGGAGCGCGGCCAGGGCTCGTAAGGTCGCGACGCGATAGGCGTCATAGAGGCGTGATCGTCTCTTCGACCCGGCGAGAGGGGCCATGATCGGAAGCGGCTGGGGATCGATCCGACGCGTGTCGTTGGTGTTTGCGCTCGGCGTTGCCGGCATCGTCGGCGACATCGGGCTGGCGCCGGGGACCCAGGCGACGAGCGTCGGCGTGAGCTCTCAGCTCCCGCGAACGGCCCGCAGTCCGGCCCCTGGTGTCCCGGCCATGGTCCTCCGGCCGCTGCTCACGCCGACCACCACGCCGCCGCCCGGCGCCGCGTTGCCGTACCGCATGACCGCGTTCGACATCCAGGATCTCGGACCGGACGACCTGCCGTACGCGGACACGCGCGTCCCATCGACCGGGCCGCCACCGCTCCACGACCGCGACGGCCTGCCCATCAAGATCGTCGACAAGCGGCGGCACTACAGCCCGTCCGGCCTGGCGCAGTTCGGTCTGCGCTATGAGGACGCGTATCGGCGGACACGGGACCCGGCCCATCTCGAGATCGCCCGCAAGGCCCTCGGCAAGCTCATGGACCTCGGGATCGAGGCGAACGGCGGCGTGTTCATCCCGTACAGGTTCGACTTCGCGATGCATGGCATCGACAACGAGGTCATGCGCGCGCCGTGGTATTCGGCGATGGCCCAGGGGCTGGCCCTGTCGCTCGCGGTCCGGCTCCACCGGGACACCGGGGAAGCGGGCTTCCGCGACGACGCCGATCGTCTCTTCGCCTCCTTCCTGACCCTGGGCCGCGGCCGCGATCCGTGGGTGACATACGTCGACGATGGCTTCCTGTGGCTCGAGGAGTATCCGGAGCCGACGAATCCGTCCGACCACACCGCCAACGGCTTCAATTTCGCGGTGTTCGGGATCTACGACTACTACCAGGCGACCCGCGACCCGGCCGCGCTACGGATCCTGCGTGCGAGCCTCACGACCATGCGTCATCACGTCGCCGACTTCCGCGTGCCCGGCGGGCTCAGCAGGTACTGCCTCCGCCACGGCCGGCCTCAGGTCAAGTACCACCGCGTGCTCATCTGGCAGCTCAGGTTCCTGTCGGCGATGAGCGGCGACCCGTATTTCGCCTCGATGTCGAGGAAGCTGGCCGCCGACCATCCCTGATCGACGGTTGGCGCGGCCGGCGGTGAGTCCGCGTGAAGCGGGCTGTGCCACGATAGGGCGGTGAGCCCGACCGTCACGCATCGGCAGAGCAAGGTCCGACTCGACCAGCTCCTCGTGGACCGCGGCCTCGCCGACACGAGGGCGAAGGCCCAGGCCCTTGTCCTGGCCGGCAAGGTGCTCGTCGGCGACGGCGACAGCGGCCGCCGCGATCGCAAGCCCGGCGACCAGGTCGATCCGGCCGCCACAGTCCGCGTGGAGGCGCCCGAGCCCTATGTCAGCCGCGGCGGCCACAAGCTCGCGGCCGCCCTCGACGCGTTCGGGATCGATCCGAGCGGGCATGACCGCGCTGGATGTCGGCGCCTCGACGGGCGGCTTCACCGACGTCCTGTTGCAGCGCGGCGCGCGCCACGTCTACGCTCTCGACGTGGGTCGCGCTCAGCTCGCCGAGTCGTTGCGTCGCGATCCGCGCGTCACCTCGCTCGAGCGGACCAACGCGCGCACCCTGACCGCCACGACCCTGCCCGATCCGATCGACCTCGCGGTCATCGACGTCGCATTCATCTCGCTCGACAAGGTCCTCGCCCCCGTCCAGACGACCCTGACCCCCACCGGGCACATCGTCGCCCTCGTGAAGCCCCAGTTCGAGGCCGGCAAGGGCCGAACGGACAAGGGCGTCGTCCGGGATCCTGCCATCCATCGGGAGGTGCTCGAGCGGGTCACGGGCCATGCGCGCACGCTCGGCCTCGGCACGCGCGATGTGATCGCCTCGCCGATCCTCGGTCCGGAGGGCAACCGCGAGTTCCTGGTCCACATGGCCGCCGGTCCGAGCTGTGCGGACCTGCCGGCACGGATCGCCGAGGTCACGGCGGCGTGACGATCAGCCGCATCGGCTTCGCGTACAACCCGACCATCGAGGCGACGGTCGAGCTCGCGGCACGCGCGTCGGGCTGGTGTCGCCAGCGCGGCATCGACGAATGGCAGGCACAGAGCGGCGACCTCGAGGCACTCCGCCGCGAGCTGCCCACGACCGACGCTTTGGTCGTGCTCGGCGGCGACGGCACGTTCCTGCGGGCCGCCATGGCCGTCGCCGAGATCGACGTCCCGATCCTCGGCATCAACCTGGGCAAGGTCGGCTTCCTGTCGAAGGCCGAGGCCGCCGAGCTCGAGCCCGTGCTCGAGAAGATCGCTGCCGGAGAGTTCACGCTCGACGAGCGGATGGTCCTCGAGGGCCACATCCTGCGCAGCGGCGCGGCAGGGGAGGGGCCGCGCCACATCGCCCTCAACGACATCGTCATCGCCCGTGGCTCGCTGGCCCGCGTGTGCCGGCTCGACGTCAGCATCGACGACACCCATCTCGCCACGTTCATCGCCGACGGCCTGGTCGTGGCAAGCCCGACGGGGAGCACGGGCTACTCGTTCTCCGCAGGCGGCCCGATCCTCGACCCGATCAGCCGCAACCTCGTCGTGACGCCGATCGCCGCGTACCTCTCGGCCATCCGCTCGGTCGTGGTCAGCCCCGAGCAGGTCGTTCGCTGCCGGGTGGTCGATGCGCACGAGGCGCTGGTCTCGGTCGATGGGCGGGAGGATCTGCCGATCGCAGTCGGCGACGTCGTCGAGGTTCGTGCGATGGAGCGGCCGATCCGGCTGATCGAGCCGCGTGGCGCGCAGCCGTTCTGGGACCTGCTCCGCCACAAGGTCGAGCTCCTGCCGTCGTGAGCGTGACGGTGCCGGACACGGAGGACGCCGGTCGGCTGGTCGAGCTCACCGTGACCGACCTCGCGCTGATCGACCGCCTGCGGCTCGAGTTCGATGCCGGCTTCAATGTCATCACCGGCGAGACAGGGGCAGGCAAGAGCCTGCTCATCGACGCGCTCGGACTGGCGATGGGCGCCCGCGCCGACACGACGCTGGTTCGTCACGGGATGGACACGGCGCGGGTCGAGGCCCTGTTCGACCGCCTGCCGGAGCCGCTCATCGCGGTCCGCGAGGTCGCGGCCAGCGGCCGATCGACCGCCCGGCTCGACGACGCGACCGTCACCGCGGCCCGTCTCGCCGACGAGGTCGGCGGTCTCGTCGAGATCCACGGGCAGCACGACCAGGGACGGTTGCTCGACGAGCGCTGGCAGCGCGACCTGCTCGATGGGTTCGGGGAGCACGAGGCGCTGCGCACGGCGATGGCCTCCGCGGTCGACCGCTGGCGCGAGAACCGGGCGGTGCTCGACGCGGCCGCGCTGGATCCGCGGGAGGTGGCCCGACGCCTCGACCTGCTCGAGCACGAATCGAGCGAGATCGCCCGCGCGAACCTGCGGCCCGGTGAGGCCGACGAGATCCGCGCCAGGCTGACCGCGGCCCAGCATGGCGAGGCGATCGCCCGGGGAGCGGCCGCGCTCCGCGAGGCATTGACCCAGGAGGGTGCGGGCGCCCGTGACGCGACAGCCATCGCCCTGAACGAGGCGCGCGGGATCGCACGGCTGGACCCGCGGTTCCAGGCCCTGGCCGACAGGCTCGCCGGTCTCGAGGCGGAGCTCGCCGACGTCGCTGACGAGGCGCGTCGGCTCGCCGAAGACGTCGATCACGATCCACGGGCGGTCGCAGAGCTCGATGCGCGACTGGGTGTCATCCACGGTCTGCTCCGCCGATACGGCGACGACGAGGCGTCGGTGCTCGCGCACGGCGAACGTGCGGCGGCGGAAGCCGAGCGCCTCCGCGGGCTCGATGAGGAACGCGCCCGGCGCCAGCGCGAGGACGCCCGGCTCCTGGCCGACGTGGGCAGCGCCGCCGGGGCTTTATCAGCGGCCCGTCGAGGCACCGCTGCGTCGCTGACGGTCGCCGTCGCGACCGTGCTCGAGGAGCTCGGGTTCCCGCCCGGGGTGTTCGAGGTGGCGATCGGTCGCCGGCCGGCGGGACCCGGCGAGGCGGCGATCGAGGTCGATGGCGATGCCGTCGCCTTCGATGGGTCGGGCATCGACCAGGTGGTCTACCAGCTCGCCCCGAACCCCGGAGAACCGGCACGACCGCTGGCGAAGATCGCGTCGGGCGGCGAGCTGTCACGGGTCGCCCTGGCGATCAAGCGGGTCCTCGCCGAGGCCGACGCGACCCCCACGCTCATATTCGACGAGGTCGACACAGGGATCGGTGGCCGCAGCGCCGATCCGATCGGGCGCTCGCTATGGGGCCTTGCGCGTCGTCATCAGGTCCTGTGCGTGACGCACCTCCCGCAGATCGCCTCCCATGCCGACGCGCACTACCGGATCGTCAAACGGGAGCGCGACGGCCGGACCGTGACCGAGGTCGAACGACTCGACCGCGAGGGCCGCATCGTCGAGCTGGCGGCGATGCTCGGCGGCGGGCCGGGCGACGCGGCGGCGCTCGCGTCGGCGCGCGAGCTACTCGACCGGGCAGAGGCGTGGCGTGCCGGGCCGGTCGGCGCCGCGGGTGGCGATCGCTCGGCGTGAACCTCGACCGCGCGATCGACGACTACCTGTCGTACCTGCATGTCGAGCGCGGCCTGGCGGACGCGACGATCCGCGCCTATCGCGGCGACCTGCGCGATTTCGAGCAGGACATCGCGACCGGGCATGAGGCCTGGGACCGCTCCGCCGACGCAGCGGTCCGCTACCTGGCTGCACGGACCCGCCGCGGCCAGACCGGAGAGCGTTCGCTGGCGCCGACGAGCCTGCGCCGGCGAGCGGCAGCGCTCAAGGGCTTCTACCGATTCGCTTTCGGCGAGGGGATCATCGAGGTCGATGTCGCGACCCACCTCGACCTGCCCCGCCAGAGTCGCCGCTTGCCCGACACGCTCGACGTCGGGGAGGTGGAGCGTTTGCTCGAGGCCGCGTCGTCGGGCGGCGTCCGGGACCGGGCCCTGCTCGAGCTGCTGTACGCCGCCGGATTGCGGGTGAGCGAGGGGATCGGGCTCGATCGCGAGGATCTGTCGCTCGACGGAGCCTTCGTGCGGGTCATCGGCAAGGGCGACAAGGAACGGCTGGTGCCGATCGGCGAGATCTCGATCGACCACCTGAGCGCCTGGCTGGACGGACCACGACCGGCCCTGCTGGCACGCCACCACGTCGATCCGGTCCGCGGCGGCCCGCTGTTCCTGGGCGACCGCGGCCGACGCCTCGCGCGCCAGCAGGCGTGGTCGGCGGTCAACGCGGCAGCGGACCGAGCGGGGCTCGGCGGTCGGGTGAGCCCGCACACGCTGCGCCACTCGTTCGCCACCCACCTGCTGGAGGGCGGCGCCGACCTCCGGGTCGTCCAGGAGTTGCTCGGGCATGCGAGTATCTCCACGACCCAGCTGTACACGCATCTGACCGGGGAGCGGATCCGGGACGTCTATCGTCGGGCCCATCCGCGGGCTTGAGCAGGAGGGACACGCGCGAGATGGGCTACGCCGACGGGCTGCTCTCGACCGGGGAGCGGATCCTGCACCGCGAGAAGCAGCACTGGTTCGTGTTCATCTGGGGGGCGCGCTACACGATCCTGGCCGTGATCATCGCGGTCATCCTGCTCCTCATCAAGGGCCCCCTGTCGCAGCCGTGGCAGGACATCCTCAACTACGCCGCGATCGCGCTGTTCCTCGGCGGCCTGGTGGTGTTGCTCTGGACGATCCTCCAGTACATCAATCTCGAGTACGTGGTCACGAACCGGCGAGTGATCGAGGTCTCGGGCGTCCTCAACAAGCGAACGACCGACTCGTCGCTCGAGAAGATCAACGACGCGGTCCTGACCCAGTCGATCTTCGGGCGGATCTTCGGCTTCGGCGATCTCGACATCCTGACCGCCTCAGAATCCGGGATCAGCCGCTTCCGCATGCTCGTTCAGCCCGTCCGGTTCAAGCGCGCCATGCTCGATGCCAAGCATGAATACGAGCGGGACATCGAGGGAAGCGGCTATGCCGCGAGCCCGCCGCTCCGCAACGAGCCGTTGGTGGTCGGCCAGCCCCCGTCCGACGATACGGTGTCGACGCCCGTGCCGCCGACACAGTCTCCGCCGGCTCCGGCCGCCGCGCCACTCTCCCGCGACGAGGTGACCCGGACGCTCAACAGCCTGGCCGACCTGCGCGATCGCGGGGCCATCAGCGCCGACGAGTACGAGCGCAAGAAGGCCGACCTGCTCGGGCGTCTCTGACCCTGACCGACCGCGCGGCTACGATACGCGGGACCCGCTAGAGGAACCCCGTGTCCGACCAACTGCTCGCGTCCATCATCGTCGTCGCCATCATGTTGCTCGTGGGCTTCCCGGTCCACGAGTTTGCGCATGCGCTGGCGGCCTATCGACTCGGGGATAGCACTGCGCGTCTGATGGGCAGGCTCACGCTCAACCCGATCGTCCATTTCGACCCGCTCGGCGGGATCCTGCTGGCGGTCACGTTCATCGGCAGCTCGTTATCCGGGGGAGCGTTCGGGTTCGGCTGGGCCAAACCGACCCCGGTCAACCCCAATAATCTCGAGGGCGGACGAACGGGCGAGGCCATCGTCGCGGTAGCAGGACCGATTTCGAACCTTGTGCTGGCCGTCGCGGCCGCGCTGCCAGTTCGCTACATCATCGCGAACCCTGAGCTCGAGGCCCAGATCCCGTCCATCGTCCTCCTGGTCCTGTTCTACTTCGTGTTGATAAACCTCGTGCTGATGGTGTTCAACCTGTTCCCCGTCCCGCCGCTCGACGGATCGAAGGTCCTCTTCGCCTTGCTGCCTCCGCAGGTTGCGTGGCGCTGGAGGCCGGTCCTCGAGCAGTACGGGTTCGTGCTGTTGTTGCTGCTCTTCTTCTTCCCGCCGGGTGACTCGATCGGCGGGCGGATCATCAGCCCGATCCTCGATGGCCTCTTCAACCTCCTGGTGGGCAGCTAAGGCCCGCCAGTTCCGGTCGCACGTCCGGGCTCGAGTCGGCCCGGAGGAGCGCGCCGGACTGGCGGCCTGGCTCACTCCCGCACAGCTCGCGCTCTTCGATTCGATGCATGTCGCCGACCGTCGCCACGGCCTCGACGTGGTCGCCACCCTGCGAAGGGACGGCGCGGCCGACGACGATCTGCTCCTCGCGGGTCTGCTCCACGACGCCGGGAAGGGCCACACCGGCGTCGGGCCGAGGGTGGCCTACGCTCTCGGGCAGGCGTACGGCGTCATGGGTATGGGGTGTGGCCGGGATCGTCCCCGGCTGGCGGCCAGTCCTGGCCCGTCTCCGCGACCATGCCGAGATCTCCGCGCGGCTGGCCGGCGAGGCCGGCTGCTCGGCACGGACCGTCGAGCTGATCCGGCACCAGGACGCCCCGGTGGACCCCGACGCCGGACGAGCACTCCAACTCGCCGACGAGGCCAACTGATGGTCACGGACGTGACCGGATCGCCCGGCGTGCCCGTGATGGCCCCGGGTACGACGGCCGTCCGTATCGGTGACGGGCGGCCCGAGAGCTCGACCCATGTGCAGGTCGCGACGTTCGACGGGCCGCTGGCACTGCTCCTGTCGCTCATCGAGGCGCGCCAGCTCGACGTCTTGACCGTGCCGTTGGGCGGTCTTGCCGACGCCTATCTCGAGGCGCTCGCCGGTCTCGATACCGACAGGCTCGGCAATGTCAGCACGTTCGTGGCGGTGGCCTCGCAGCTCATCCTCATCAAGAGCCGCGCGATGCTGCCGAGGCCTCCGGCCGTCGAGCCGGGCTCTCTCGACGGCGATGATGCGCCCGACCCCGAGGCTGAGCTGCGGAAGCGCCTGATCCTGTACCGAGCGCATCGCGACGCCGGACTGCGGCTGGCGGAGGGCGCGCTCGAGCGGATCGGCGTGTTCCGGCGCGAGCCCGGCGCGGCCCGCGCCGCCGGTATGGCCGGTGCCCGGCCGTCCGACGCGCCGCCGATCGATCCGGGTCGTCTCGCCGGGGCGCTCGCGCATCTCGCGCTGATCGCGCCACCGCCCGAACCGCCGCCGGAGGTCATGCCGCGCACGATCACCCTGGCCGAGCGCGCCGCGATCATCCGGGCAGCCCTGCGGGACGCACCGGCGATCGTCCTCCAGGACCTGCTCGCCGGCGTGCGCGACCGGGTGGTCGTCGCGGTGACGTTCCTCGCGCTCCTCGAGCTCATGAAACGACGCGAGATCGTCGTCGAGCAGGACGAGCCGTGGGGTCCGATCGTGGCCCGGGCGACCGGCGACGTCATGGACGACTCGCCGCTCGACGAGTCCCTGGAGTCCTTCGCATGACCGACGAGCTCGACCTGGAGAAGGGCGTCGCGGACGACGACCTCGAGCCCAAGGACGAGCTCGCGTCGCCAGAGGACGGGCCGGCGCCGCCGGGCGATCGTCCGCCGCTCGAGCTGACCGAGACCGCGCTCGAGGCACTGCTGTTCGTCGCCGAGCGGCCGCTGAGCCGCCGCGAGATCGCATCGCTGGTCGGCGTCGATCTCGACACCGTGGACCAACGCCTGGGAGACCTCGAGGTCACGCTCGCCGAGCGCGGGATCCGCCTCATCGTCGATGGCGACCGGGTCGAGCTCGCGACGGCGCCGGAGGCCGGCGCGCTGGTCGCCCGGTACGTCGGCGTGGATGCCATCCGCCTGTCGCCGGCGAGCCTCGAGACCCTCGCGATCGTCGCCTACCGCCAACCCGTCACGCGTGCGGCCATCGAGCGGATCCGCGGCGTCGACTCGGACTACACGGTCCGGTCGCTGCTGCATCGACGGCTGATCGTGGAGCTCGGCCGGTCCGATGCGCCGGGCCGGCCGTTCCTGTACGGCACCGGCTTCGACTTCCTCGAGCGGTTCGGGCTGACGAGCCTCACCGAGCTCCCACCGGTCGATGTCGACGTCGCCGCGCGTTTGGCCGAGGAGGGCGGCGAGGCCGTGACGGAATCCATGTTCCCGGACGACGTCCCAGCCGAGGCCTGATGCCGTCGGAGCGACTCCAGAAGGTGCTCGCGGCGGCAGGCGTCGCCTCTCGCCGCGCGGCCGAGTCGATGATCGCGTCGGGCCGCGTCACCGTCGACGGCAAGGTGGCGACGCTCGGCACGCAGGCCGATCCGGATCGATCGGTCATCGCGGTCGACGGGCGCGTCATCGGGTCGGCGGTGGCTCACGCGTATCTGCTGCTGCACAAGCCGCCGGGGGTCACGTCGACGACGCGCGACCGCCATGCCGAGACGACCGTGCTGGACCTCGTCCCGACCGCCCTCGTGCCCGACGGGGCGCTGCTCTACCCGGTCGGCCGCCTGGACCAGGACAGCGAAGGGATGCTGCTCCTGACCAATGACGGGGCGTGGGCCGATCGTGTGCTGCACCCGCGCCACGGCGTGGAACGCGAGTACGCGATCGGCCTGGAACGGCCGCTCGGCGACGATCAGGTGGCGGCGCTGCAAGCCGGGATCCGGCTGGAGGAGGGTCGTGCGACGGTGGGCGCCCTACGGGCCATGACCCAGATCGAGGTCGAGCGGCTCGGCGACCTGCTCCGACCGACCCCGCCCGCGCTGGTCTGGTACCGGGCGACACTGACGCAGGGCTGGAAACGGCAGCTTCGACGGATGTTCGGCGCGATCGGCGCCCCGGTGGCGCGCCTCGTGCGCGTCAGGATCGGCCCGGTGCGCATCGACGGCCTCCGCAGCGGCGCGATCCGGCCTCTCAAGGCACCGGAGATGCGTGGCCTGGGAGCCGGCGGCGGGCGCTCGCGGTCCGCGCCACCTCGATCCGACCAGGCAAGGAGTGACGATGGGCTTCCTTCGACGCGTCCTCGGCGGCGCTGAGCCGCCGCTCCCGGACTGGTCGCCGTTCGAGGACGGGCGCACGCACCAGGCGTTCCTCGACGCGGTCGAGGCCGACCTGCGGCGGCGCGGGATCCCGTTCGCGATGGACGAAGGCGTCGTTCTCGTGCCCACCGAGGGCGAGGACGAACCCGGTCAGTTCGGCCTCGCGAACCTGTCGCAACAGTGCGCGGCCGACGACCGCGAGGACTGGCCGCGGATCATCGCGACGCATTTCACGAGCGTCTTCGCGATCCAGGGCCGCGACCTCGATGCCCTCGCGGCGGACTACGACCAGGTTCGAGCCATCCTGCGGATCCGCCTCATGCCGGATGAGTCGATGGGCGGCGTGGGCGTCCCCGGCGCCACGGTCCGGGCCATCGCGCCGGGCATCCAGGCGGTCCTCGTCTACGACTTCCCGGATTCGACTGCCTCGGTCCACATGGAGCAGCTCGGGGAGTGGCCGGTGGACGAGGACGCGGCGTTCGCGCAGGCCCTGGCGAATCTGGATCACGAACCGAAGCCACTCAGCGAGGACATGGAGGTCGAGGCCGGGACATCGGTGCGGATCCTGTACGGCGACAGCTTCTACGTCGCGACCCAGGCGCTGCGGCTCGGTGACGTCCTGCCGCCCGGCACGACCGATGCCCTCGTCGCGGTCCCGAACCGCCACACGCTGATCGTCCACCCGATCGTCGATGGCGGTGCGGTCGCGGCCATGCAGCCGATCTACCGGCTCGCCGCGCAGCTCTTCCGCGAAGGGCCTGGCTCGATCAGCGACCAGCCGTACTGGTGGCACGACGGAGAGCTCGTCGTCATCCCGCACCACGCCAAGGGCCGCGATGTCACGGTCATGCCGCCGGATGGCCTGCTGGCGGTGTTCGAGACTGTCATCGCCCGGAACGAGGGCCGCTGACCGTTATCCTTCCGGCCATGGAGCGGTTGGTCGTCGCCCTCGACGGGCCCGGGTCGTCGGGCAAGAGCAGCGTCGGCGCCGCCGCGGCGCGCGAGGTCGGCTACCGGTTCTGCGACACCGGCCTGCTGTATCGCGCCGTGACGTGGCTGGCGGAAGCGCGCGGCGTGCCGGTCGATGATCCGGAGGGGCTGGTCGACCTCGTCGCCGAGGTCGAGCTCGGGGAGGATGCCGCCGGCCGCCTCGGGAGCGTGCGGGTCGACGGCGTCGACCACACTGCCGATGTCCGCGGTCCCGCGGTCGACGCGGCCGTGTCCGCGGTGTCGGCCGTCCCCGAGGTCCGCGCGGCGCTGCTGGCGCGCCAGCGTGATCTGGCCGGCGGCGGCGGGATCGTGATGGCGGGGCGAGACATCGGGACCGTCGTGCTGCCCGACGCCGACCTGAAGATCTATCTGGACGCATCGGTCGATGAGCGCGCCCGACGGCGCGCCGAGGAGCGTGGTCTCGATCCGGATGCGCCTGCGGGGATCGCCATCCTCGAGGCGCTCCGCCGCCGCGATCGGCTCGACACGACCCGGGCGGTGGCGCCACTGCGCGTGGCGCCGGACGCGCGGGTGATCACGACCGACGGCAACACCTTCGAGCAGACGGTCGATGCGGTGGTCGGCGCGATCCGGGATGCCGAGGCTCGGCTGGAGCCGGCCCGCTCATCGTGACCGGAGCGCAGCGACCGACGACGCCGATCGTCGATGACATCGCGCCGTGGATGAGCGCATTGGCGGGGGCTGTGCGAGTCGGCCTGGCTGGCCTGACCCGGGTGCGGATCGAGGGCGCCATTGACGAGATCCCGCCAACTGGGCCGGTCATCATCGCGGCGAACCACAGCTCGAACCTGGATGTGCCCGTGCTCGGCTCGTCGCTGATGCCGAAGCTCGGCCGGCGGCTGCAGTGGCTCGGCAAGAAGGAGCTGTTCGACTGGCCGGTCGTCGGCTGGATCGCCCGGAACGGCGGGGTCCACGCGATCGATCGCTCGTCCACCGATGTCGAGGCATTCCGGCTCGCCTCGCGCATCCTCGAGGAAGGCCACGCCTTGTTCGTGTTCCCGGAGGGGACGCGCAGTCGTGACGGGACGCTGGGGGAGGGGCGCGACGGGGTGGCGGTGCTGGCCCTGCGGACCGGTGCTCCGATTGTCCCGGTCGGGGTGACCGGCACGTACGAGCGCTGGCCACGCGGCCAGAAGCTGCCGCACCCGGGCGGTCGCGTCACGGCCCGCGTCGGTTCCCCGTTCCGCCTGGCCGATGTCCTGCCGCCGGGCCTGGACCGCCGTGCAGCAAAAACCGAGGCGACCGAGCTGATCATGCGGCGCATCGCGGAGCTGCTGCCCGAGCGGCAGCGTGGCCGGTACGGCGCGGCCCCGGCGGTTTCTCCGGCCCCTGTGGAACATCCCCATGTTCCTATCGACGAAGGGGCGCCCGGCTAGCGCGGTAGAAACGACCGCCCAGACGTCGTTTGGAACACCCTGAAGGTTCCAAATGACAGAGGAGGGCTTAGATTCGCCCATCCTCCGGCCGCCCGGCCGCTGATCGGAACATCAGGAGGTTCCACGGGCGGGCCGGCCGGCACTCAGGCCCGGCGCTACACGCCGGTGAAGAGTGGATTCGGGGCCGGCACGAAGGATTTTCGAGGGCGCGCAAACGCGTTGCGAATTATTCTCGCCGATGAAATTGCCCAAAGCACTGGGGGTGATGCCGAGGAGTTGGTCGAAGTCGTCTGCGACCTCGACGACATGAGCGCTGAGTACATCGCTCATGTCGCGGATCAGTTGCGCGAGCTCGGCGCACTCGACGTAGTCCTTCTGCAAACGGCGATGAAGCGCGGACGCCCTGGCATACGCGTCGAAGTGCTCTGTTCGCCGAATCACGTGGCAACCATCGAAGACATCTTGCTGACTGAAACAACGACGATCGGCGTAAGGCGGCGCTCGGTAATCAGGCGAGCACTGCCGAGACAAATGATCACACTAGTTGTATTGGGTCACGAGATCGCCGCCAAGCTCGTCACATTGCCCAATGGGAATCGACGAGCCAAGCCTGAGTTCGTCGATGTCCAGCGCGTTGCACTCGCGACGGGACGGCCTCTGCTGGATATTTCTCGGTTGGCTAGTGTGTGCGCCTGCGCTGGATCGACATCCTGATGATGAATGGCTGATCGACCAGGGCGCCTACTTCCTGGTCGAGGACTTCACGCAGAGCAGCTACGCACCCTGGTGCAAGGTCGCGCACCAGATCCTCGAGGACGAGGTCGGCCATCCCGAGTTCGGCGCGAAATTCCTCGAGGAGCAGGTCCGCAAGCTGGGACCGGAACGCGTGCAGCGCGCGCTCGACAAGTGGTGGCGGGTGGGCTCAACATGTTCGGGCCGCCGGAGACGCGCCGCACGCCGCTGTATCTGAAGCTCGGTCTCAAGTACCGGACCAACGAGGATCACGCCAGGCCTTTCGCGCCGCCACCGAGCCCGTGATCGAGAAGCTGGGCCTGCGGGTTCCCCGCCTCTGGCGCTCCACCTATCCCTTCATCTGATCAGAAGAACCAGCTCCAGGAGAGCAGGACGCGAGCCCAGCTCCTGCCGAAGTCGCGCTCGAAGCTGGTCTCCAGCTCGAGCGCGGCGTTGCGGCCGAGCGTGAGACGCTGCTCGACACCGGCGCTCACCGACGCGGTCGTGTCGCCGAGCGCGTAGTACGTGGTCCGCGCGAAGGCGTGCGCGCGCGAGCGGTCCGCCTCGCTGCCGATCCAGAGGCCGATCGCGGCCCCGGGTCCGAACGCGACGGAATCGTCCAGGCGCGGCCCCGCGTCGAGCGTGGCTTCTGCGAATCCGTAGAGCGTCGCCTGCCGGGGCAGCTCGAAGGCGAGGCCGGCGCCCGCGTGGGTCCGGAAGACGCCCTCCGGGTCGAGAGCGCGAACGGCCGTTCTTGGGCACCAGCCGCGTACGCAGACCGGTGTCGAAACGCCACGAGAGCGGCTGGAAGAAGCGATCCCAGGTGGTGAGCGATTGCAGATCCAGCGCGACCAGCTCGTGCAGCCGCACCAGACCGTCCTGGGGGTACCAGCGCAGAGCGGTCTCGAAGAACTGCACCTCGGCCCCGCGCGTGTAGCCGCCCAGCGGATCGAGCAGGTCGTGAAGCGACGGTCGCGCCCGCAGCTCGAGGAACGCGCGCTGGTCCTCGTAGCCGGACGCGAAGGCGACGCGCGCGGAGGCGTGTCCCTCGTGCGGCGGCACGCGCGGCGCCGCGACCGGCGAAAACGTCGCGCCCTGCACGTCGATCCGGCTGCGCTCGATCAGGATCGCGCGCGCGCGCGCCGCGGTCGCCTCGCGGGTGACTTCGCCTGTGATCAGCTCGCGGCGCAGCTGGTCGTAGGCGACCGTCAGCACGGCGGCGCGGCGGCGCGGCGGGAGCTTGGCGAGCTCACTCGCTCCCGGCGCCAGCTCTCCGTCCGAGACGCGCAGCGCGAGCCCACGCTCCTGGGGCGAGAGCCGGCGCACCGCGTCGCGGAGCTGTGTCGTCGCCGAGGGCCGGTAGACGGCCTCGCCGAGCAGCCCCGCCTCCTCGATCGCGGCGCGCAGCGAGTCCGCCGGGATCACCCAGAGCGGAAAGCGATCCGTCATCCGAAGGGAAGGCCGCGCGACCTCGAGCAGGCCGAGCAGCTGCCAGGAGCAGTTCTCGTCGAAGTAGTAATAGTCGAAGGCGATGCCCTGCAGCTCCCAGAGGTGCTTCAGCATCAGCTCGATCTCGGCGCCCGTGAGGTCGAGCCGGTACTCCCAGATGTCGCGGCTCTCCCAGTCGCCGTACTCCTTGACCTTCTCGTAGTAGGGACCGATCGAGTAGTACCCGGGGTAGAAGCCGAGTATTCCCTTGACGACGTAGGCGGCCCCGCCGTCGGTTCCGGTGGCGCCCGCGAAATGGATGGCCCACGAGATCAGGTCGTGTCTGCCTTCGCCGACTGCGGTGTCGAGGCGCAGCAGCGTGTGTCCGAACATCGAGGACGGGTTGTTCAAGAAGGCTTCCGGGAAGACGAAGGTGACGCCGCTCGGATCCAGCTCCGCGTACCACGCCTGGAAGCGCGGACAGGGCTGCAGCGGCAGCCGGCGCGCGTCGAAAGCCAGCTCGCGCGCGAGCCAGTCGCGCCGGGCGATGAAGGCGCATTGCGCAGGCTCCTGGTTCGGTTCGGCCGGGGGCGGGAGCTCGAAGAAGCTCGCGAGCGTCGCCTCCAGCTCCGCCTGCGGATCGGTGCGGCCCGTTTCCGCCAGGAAGAAGCCCGCGCTGTCGGCGCCGCTCGCGGCGCGCGGACGGAACCAGCTCTCGTGATAGTGGAGCAGGCGGCGCCACTGCGCCGCGTCCGCGAGGCGCTGCTCGCGGGACCGCAGGATCAGCTCCGCCAGGTAGCGAGGGTCGGCCTCGGCGGACGCCGCTCCGGCCAGGCAGCAGACGGCGAGCAGGAGCGCGACGCGCGCGCGCAGCAAGCGGGCGACGCGACGCCCCGCCCTGGTGCGAGAGCGGGGCGTACGCGAGCGATCAGCTCTTCGCGTAGACGGAGAGCTGCGAGTCGGAGGCCAGCAGGCGATCCAGCGCTTCGATCACCTGGTTCTCGGTGACGTCGTCGCCCGAAAAAATCTCGGCGAAGTGCGCCTTCGAGAACGCGTAGAAGGCGGGCCGGTCGGTTTCGGCGACGCCCTTCAGGTGCGCGAAGGCGGCGAGCACCTCGCCCTCGCCGACGGCCATCTCGCGCGCGAGGCGATCGAGATTGGCGCCGGCGAACATGCGCAGGCGTGCATCCGCCGTGACCGTGCCGCCCTGGTGGCAGCCCAGCGTTCCGAACGAGATGCCGAAGGTCTGGAACCCGAAGGATGCGTTGGTGGTCGAGCCGAGGGCCTTGGGCATCACACCCTTGCTCCCCTGCCAGACGGAGGTGCCCGGCCCGCAGCCGATGTCGGGGTCGGCAAACGCCGCACCGGTGGGGACCAGCAGGCAGCAGACGACGAGAAGCAGCTTCTTCATGAAGCCCTCCTGGGGTTGGAGGAGATTCGCGAAGTGCGCAGGCTATCGCTGCGGGGGAGGGCGCAGCAAGACCGCGAGCGCGGCGACGCCCGAGGCGGGCTGCCAGTCCCCCATCCCCGCTGTCCACACCAGCGTGTCGGCGTGGAGGAGCCCCGAGCGCGCCAGCTGCTCCGGGGTGAACGGCCCCTGGGTCTGGCCATTCGCGGCAACCCACCACACCACGGCGGGCGGGGGCGGCGGGGCCTGCGACAAGCCTCTCGCCGCGCCTCCCAGCAGCGGCGACGCGATCGCCATGCCCATGCCGACGCCGACGCCCGCGCCCGCGAGGCCGCCCGCTGGATTGGCAGCGGCCACCGGCATCGCCTGGCCGAGCTGGTAGGCCTGATACGCGGCCAGATCTCCGATCACGTTCATGCTGGTGCGCGAGTCGAGCGCCTGCTCCACCTCGGCGGGCACCGAGACGTTCACGACGAAGAGCTGCGGGATCTCGAGTCCGTACTCGTCGTCGATCCGCGCTGGGCCAGGTCCCGGAGCTGATCCGACAGGGACTGGTAGTTCTTCGAGAGATCGAGCAACGCGATCTCGGCTTTCGCGACCAGATCCGCGAAGGCGGTTCGATGATGGCGCGCAGCAGCTCGCCGATCTCGTCCGCTTCGAAAGCGCGTCGGTGCCCACCAGCTGCTGAGCGCGCCGGGGATCGAGCGCGCGCAGCGTGTAGGTGCCGAAGGCGCGCACGCGCACCGGTCCGAAGTCGGGATCGCGCAGCAGCACCGGCGAGGGCGTGCCCCACTTGAGATCGGTGACCGCCGGGTGCTCACGAAGTAGACCTCGGCCTTGAACGGGCTGTCGAAACCGTTCGCCCAGCCCGCAGCGTCGAGAGCACCGGCAGGTTGCGCGTCTCGAGGCGGTGCTGGCCCGGCCCGAAGACGTCGGCGAGCTTGCCCTCGCGCACGAACACGCGCGAGCTGGCCCGGGCGCACGATCAGCTGCGGCGCCGTTCTTGATCTGGTTGTGGTAGCGCGGGAAGCGCCATACCAGCGTGTGCCGGCCGTCGTCGATCCACTCGACGATGTCGACCAGCTCGCCTCGCAGCTTGTCCAGCAGACCCATCTCGGATTCCTCCTGCTCCTCAGTCGAGGAGCTGCTTGATCAGCTTGACCAGTCCGCCCGCGAGATCGAGCGTCCCGATTTCACGTGGGGTGTGGCGCGCGCGGATGCGCGTGAATTCGGCCAGCGCGCGGGCTTCGTTGCGCGCACGGGGGGGCGGATCCGCCAGCACCGGCGAGGGCGCGCCGCCGGACAGGATGAAGCCGGTGATCTGCTCCAGCTCGTCGGCGTCGAGCCAGGTGCCGTGCTCGTTGCAGACGTCGAGGATCACCCCGGACGACTTGCGAAAGTTCCGGCGCAGCATCTGGTCGCCGCAGCTCGGGCAGCGGCGGTACTCGACCCGCTGCGCGGCCGGATTGGCCCCCTTGGAGCGGGGCGCGGCCGCGCTCCCCGCGCTCTGCTCGCGCTGCTTGCGCGCCTCGATCGCGCGGGCGACCAGGCGATCGAAGTGATCCCCCGTCACCCAGAGACCCCGGCAGGTGGTGCACTCGTTGACCGGAATCCCGGCGACGGACTGGGCCGGCATCAGCGCTTCGCACCCGGGCAGGGGGTCTCGAAGCCCTGGGGACGCACCGCCTCGGGGTGGAATCCGACTCCGCACGCCGTACAGAAGCGCGCGTCGGCGAGATTGCGCGCGCAGCACTCGGGGCAGATCAACGAGAGCTTGCGCGGATCGCCCTCGCGCACGATCGCGGCGCCGCAGAACTCGCAGCTCCTGGCCCGCTCGCCGACCGCGGCGCCGCAGGCGGCGCAGCGGTGGATCTTCGCGTCGACCGCCACCAGCGGGCGGTTCGCGAGCACCGCCCCGCAGCGGCAGGTGACCGTCTCCGCCGCCACGTCGCTGACGTCGTACTGGGTATGGCAGGTCTGGCAGGCGATCAGCTTCACGCGGACCCGTGTCCCCGCCGGCACGCGCGCCGGCCCGCAGGGTCATCGGGCCTCCGGAAGCCCGACTTGACGCGTGCCGGAAGCTTTGGCCGGGCTGTCGTCTCAAGCCCGGATGGCGCAGGATTGCGCGGCCCGGACGCGCCGGCGCGATGTGGGATGGGAGCTCCGCGTGAAGATCTGCAGCGCTCAGGAGGCGGCCGGGTCGCTGCGGCCCGTCGATACGCTGGCGCTGCCGCTCGGCCC